>NZ_CP058529.1:2452410-3678615 GCF_013401515.1 Halorarum halophilum
AGTTCGCGCAGTTCGTCCGTGTCGATGTCGACGACGGGCATCAGTAGGTCACCTCCGCGTTCCGCAGGAACTCGATGTCCGCGAGCGTGCCGTGGAGGTCGCGGATGTCCTCGGCGCCCGTGGTGAGCATCGCCAGCCGCTCCAGCGCGAGCCCCCAGGCCATCACGTCGCACTCCACGCCGAGCGGTTCGAGCACCTCGTCGCGGAAGATGCCGGAGTTACCGATCTCGATCACCTCGCCCGTCTCGGGGTGCCGCCCGAACAGCTCGAAGGACGGCTCGGTGTACGGGTTGTAGTGGGGCTTGAACTCGATGTCGGTGATGCCGAACTGGCGGTAGAACTCCTCGAAGGTACCCATCAGGTCGCGCACCGAGAGGTCCTCGGCCATCACCCACCCCTCGATCTGGAAGAACTCCAGCAGGTGGGTCGCGTCCAGCGTGTCGTTCCGGTACGCCTTCTCGAGCGAGAAGTAGCGTTTCGGCGGGTCGACGTTCTCTCCAGCGTACCCCGAGAGGTAGCGCATCGTCAGCGACGTGGTGTGGCCGCGTAGCGCGATGGCCCGCGCGAAGTCCTCGGACCACGGCGAGTGGTAGCCGTCGCCGTCCTCGCCGACGCCCTCGCGGTGGGTCGCCTCGACGCGCTCGACCAGCTGCTCGGGGAGCTCCCGGACCGGCGGCACGTCCAGCGCAAAGCGGTCCCAGTGGGTCCGCGCCGGGTGGTCCTGGGGCATGAACAGGCAGTCGTTGATCCAGAAGTCCGCGTCGGCGTGCGGGCCCTCCATCTCCTCGAAGCCCATCCCCACGAGCACGTCCTTCACGCGGTCCGCGACCCCGCGGAGCACGTGTTTGCGCCCGCCCTCGACGTCGGGCGCGTCGGCCTCGACGTTGTACTCGGAGAACTCGGCGTCGGTCCACTCGCCCGAGGTCAGCATCTCGGGCGTCAGGCGGTCGGCGGTCTCGGCGACCTCGACGCCCTCCATCAGGGCGGTGACGCCCTCGTCGGTGAGCGTCACCGAGCGGACGGTCCGTTCGGTCACCTCGACGAGCCCTCGGCGGTCGAGCTGGGAGAGCACGTCGTCGTCCGCGACGGGTTCGTCGGCCGCCAGCGCGGCGAGCGCGGCTGCCTCGGCGTCGGAATCGGGGTCGGCGTCCGGGTCGGCCGAGAGTTCGCCGGAGTCGATGGTTCCGTACCCCTTCCGGGCGAAGTTCGAGAGCGCGATGTCGACCTCGGGGCCTTCCAGCCCCGACGCGCCGATGACCTGGCCCATCTGTACGGGGTCCTCGTCGGCGTCCGCGTCGACGGCGGCCCGGTAGAGCCGGACCTCGGGGAGCCCGTCGTCGGCGTATCTCCGGCCCTCGTCGGTGATGGTCGCGGACTCCTCGGTCGCCTCCTCGACCGCGACGAGCCCGTCGTCCCGGAGGTCGAAGGCGGCGCGGGTGACTGTCTCCGGTTTCAGGTCCGTCTCCGCGGCGAGCTGTTCTACCGTCTTCGCGTCGGTCGCGCTGGCGGCCTGCAGGAGCGTGACCTCTGCCTCTGAGCGTGGCATCTTCTTGGCTTGGTGTGTGGCGTGTCGTCCGATAGGCGTTCCGTTAGTAGCTCGGGCGGCGGTAGAACGCCGCCCGACGATGAGCCGCCCGGGCGAGGGAGGGGACCCTCAGCCGAGCGCCGCGCCGAACGGGACGGTTTCGCGCCGCGGGCCCTCCCGGGTCCCGCTCGGGTCCGCCGCCCTCAGGCGCGGAAGAAGTCGAAGCCGAACCCGCCGGTGGTCGTCTCGGGGGCGATGCGGTCGGCGGCGGGTTCGGGCGCCATACCGCCGACTGTGACCCTCTCGAACAAAAGCGTTGCCGTGGGCGCGACTCGTCCTCGCTGGGCACCGGCCCGACGCCGTCGGCGTTTTTATCCTCTCACGTCGCCCACTCCACGTCATGCCCGCCGACGACACCCTAAAGAACGCCGCGATCGGCGCGGTGGCCTCCATCGTCCTGTTCTTCCTCCCGTTCTCGCCGGCGCTCGGCGGGGCGCTGGCCGGCTACCTCCAGGGCGGCGACACGGACGAGGGGCTCCGCGTCGGTGCGCTCTCGGGCGCTATCGCCGCCGTCCCGCTCGCGGTGCTCGCGGTGCTCGTCACCGCGGTGTTCGTCATCGCCGCGCCGGGTCGGGCGGCGCTGGCGTTCGTCGTGTTCTTCGTCGTCGTGCTGTTCGTCGCGTTGCTGTACGGCGTCGGCCTCGGCGCGCTCGGCGGCCTCCTCGGCGCGTACCTCAACGAGGAGTTCGACGGGTCGGCGCGGACCTCGCCCGAACCCGTCCACCGCAAGCCGGAGTCCGCCCGCGACGAGCGCGTCCCCGCCTCCGAACGCCCGGCGTTCGAGGGATCGCCCGCCGGCGTCGACGAGCGGGACGCCGCCGCCGGCGACGCGGACGTTCGCGGCCGCGACAGTCGGACCGACGACGGGTGGGACGCCGATCGTCGCTGACGCTCCGGATCCTTCGAACCCCCGAGAAACCCGAACGGAAACCGAACCGACGGCCGACGTGACGCTCCTCTACTCCTCTGCGGTCGGCGCGATGCCCCGCCTGCTCGCGTCCACGTCGAGGTCGATGTCCAGGTCGGCGAGCACCTCCTCGGCCTCCTCGCGCTTCTCCTGGTGCTCGGCGAGGAACTCGCGCATCAGCCCGGCGGCCTGTTCCTTGCAGTCGCCACACAGGCGCTCGCCGCCGACGCACTCGTCGTACACCAGTTCGGCGAAGTCGTCGTCGTCGCCCGCGAGGAGGTAGGCGTACAGCTCGTAGACGGGGCACTCGTCGGCCCGGCCGCCGAGTTCGCGCTGCTCCTCGGCCGTGTCCCGCCCGCCGGTGGTCGCGGCCATCACCTTGTCGTAGCCGTCCTCCGGGTCGTCGAGCAGCGAGATGTGCGAGGCGGGCACCGAGGAGGACATCTTCCCGCCCGTGAGGCCGGTCATGAACCGGTGGTAGATGGACGAGGGCGCGACGAACCCGAACCCGTCGTGGTCGACCTCGATCTCGCGGGCGAGTTCCTCGGCCGCCGTCCGGTCGAGGTCGAAGGCGTCGACGTGCGCCTCGAAGACGCGCTTCTCCCCGTCGACGGCCTCGATGAGCGCCTCGAACGCCTCGTCGGTCGCGTTGCGGTCGAAGAAGCGGACGCGCGGGCGGAGCGGCTCCATCCCGGCGTTCTCGAGCTTCTCGATCGTCGAGTCGATCACGTCGGCTGCCGCGTCGAGGCCCCCCGGGTCGCCTCGGATGTACTCGGCCGCCTCCTCGCACCGCGGCGTGTCCGCGTCCGCAGCGTACTCCTCGCGGTCGTCGTACGCGACGGCCACCACCCGGCGCTCGTCGTCGTCGAGTTCGAAGCTGGCGAACGCGTCGGTCACCTTGAAGTAGCGCATCCGCGCCGCGATGTCCCGCGAGAAGCGGACGTGGGGGTCCTGGTCCGGACCGACGGGGATGACCGTCGGCTTCGGCTCGTCCACCAGTTGCGGGTAGAGGATGTCGGCCATCTGCGTGACGACCGACTGCATGTGCGAGACGGAGGTGCCGCCGCCGAAGCCGTAGATGCCCTCGAACTCCGCGAAGCGGGCCTTGGCGCCGAGTTCGAACGCGAGATCCTGCAGCTCCCGGTTCGTGGACTGCCGGTACAGCGTCCCCTCCTCGGCGTCGAACCCGAGCGCGAGGAGCGAGAGCAGGTAGTCCCTCGCGTGCTCGTCGATCTCCGCCCACGTCATCCCACGGGCCGAGTGGGCCTCCAGGTCCGCGATGAGGCCGTACGTGTCGGCGCCGTGCTCCTGGTGCCAGATCAGCTCGTCGAACACCAGCTTGTGGCCGATGTGGGGGTCGCCGGTCGGCATGAACCCCGAGAGGGCCGCGACGTCCTCGCCCTCGCGCATCGCGTCCGCGACGGCGTCGTACCCCCGGTGGCCGAAGATGACGCCGCGGCGCATCAGGTAGTGGGGGTCCGGGACGCGGTCGATGATCTCGTCGAACTCCTCGATGCCGAACTCCTCGAACAGGTTCCGGTAGTCGCCGACGGTCGCCGAGCCCCAGGGGTCGAGCGCGACGCCACCGTCGGCTTCCCCGCTCGATACCTCGTCGGCCGTGCCCCCGTCGGGGGCGGAATCGTCGCTCGTCATGGGGTGAGTCGTGCGACCGTCAGGTACGCGACCGAATCGTCGCCGGCCAGCGCAAAAACCATTCGCTTCCGCACGCCGCCGGCGAGGCGCACGTCTAGCGCGAGGTCCCGCGGGTGGAACCGGTGGTCGGGCTCGACGACCCGAACCAGTGCCTCGGAGTGCGGGAGGTCCGCCACCGATTCGACCGCGTCGTACGTGCGGAAGTCGGCGCCGAACTTGTAGCCCGTCTTGGGGACGACGCCCCGGTCGCGCAGGCGTCGGTAGACGGTCAGCCGGCGATCGAACCTGCTCCCCTCGACCTCCCGGCCGCGCTCGACGACCGCGTCCGGATCGAGGGCCACGGTCCCGCGCTCGGCGAGGTCGGCGGCCTCGAGCAGCGAGAGCTGGAGGCCGGCCACCACGGCGGCGTCCCGCCCCGCGATCGGCTGGCCGTAGAACGCCGACTCGTACAGCGACTCGGGCGGGTCCCAGCAGACGACGCGGTCCTCCAGCAGGTCGGCGTCGAGCGACCGGGGGAGGTCGTACTCGGTGTCGCCCTCGAAGCCCCCGCCCGCCGCGCAGTCGAAGTACGTCACCTCGCTCTCCTCGTCGACGACGGCGAGCGAGAGGTCGGCCAGGTCGCGGGCCGGGAGCTCCTCGCGCTCGCCGGCGACGCGAATCCGGTAGGCCACGTCGCCGCCGGGCTTCTCCCCGCGGGCGAAGACGGTGAGGTCCGGGAGCGGGTCGGCGCCCTCGCCCGGCCAGCCGTCGCGGTCGGGTGTGACGTAGAAGCCGCGCTCGCGCAGGTCGGCGTACACCAGGAACCGGGCGGCGAACCGCTTCCCCTCCGCCACCGACCGGGTGAAGAACTCGCGGAACCCGCTCCCGTCGACGGACTCGAGGTCGCCGCGGTACAGCAGATGGGCGGCCTCGATGCGGGCGAGCGTGACCTCGGCGCCGCGGGCCCGGCCGTAGCCGCGCGAGTCGTGGAACCGCTGGCGGGCGTCGCCTGAGGCGACCACGACGTCGTCGCGGAGCGTGGCTTCCATTGTCGGTGTGGGGTGGGGTTCGGGTTTAGGGTCTGCGGTCCCGCGTGAGCGATTCTGATTCGGATTTGCTGGTCGAGTTGGTCGTGACTCGGCGAACGCTACCGTGCCGACCGCGAAAGCCCCCGCGGCCATCGAGGAAGGCGGACAAAGTAAGCACCGCAGGCGAGGGAGCGTCAGCGACCGAGCTGAGGAGCACAGCGAGGCCCCCGACTCGATGGCCGCGGCCCCTTTCAGTCCCACCCACTGCCTCGTCCTCCCCAGCCGATTCGCTCGCCTTCGCGGGACTCGCTCCGCTCGACCCGCGTGCTCTCGCTCGCTTCGCTCACGAGAACTTCGGCTCGCTCACCCCTCGCGCGGTTCGGCCGCGCACGGGGCGCGGCCGCCGCGCGCCACGATGGAAGGGATCAGCTTCGACGGAAGTGGACACTTTGGCGCGCCATCCGTCGGAGGGGTTGGCAGTCGCCGTTCGGTCGACAATCCGGCAGTCGCGGTCCGGTCCAAGGAACCGCGTTCGTCGATGGTTCAGGGCCCGGCGTTCGCGCCCGAACCGTGCTCGCAGGTGCCGTCGAGACACCTGACGCCGGTCGCCGTCTCGAATAGGGGCAGGCCACAGACGCAGGTGCCGACGGTCTCGCCCGCTGGGATCGAGAACGCCGTCTGGCAGTCGGGGTGGGCGTCGCAGCCGAGGAACGTCCGGCCCCGGTGTTCCACGACTCGGAGGTCCTCGCCGCAGTCCGGGCAGTCGTACGTCCGGTCGAGCGCCTCCCGGACCCGGGCGGCGAGCGAGTCGCACGCGTAATCGATGCACAGGTCGAACGTCTCGCCGCGCGAGACGCGCATCAGCGGGAGGCCGCAGTCGTCGCAGGCCTCGTCGGTGACGGTCGCCCCCGACGGGAGGCCGTAGCGCTCCTCGCAGTCGAGACAGACCACGTCGCCGCCGGCCCTGACCATCGGGCTCCCGCAGTCCGGGCACTCGCCGACGGGGGTGCCGCCCTCGGTCGCCGGGAACGTCGCGCGTTCTCCCGGGCCGTGCGAGCAGACGCGGAGGACCTGGTCGCCGTCGCGGGCGGTGACGGAGAAGCCGTCGTCGTCGGCCTCGACGGTCAGCGAGTCGGCGCGGGTGAGCCACGCGAGGGGCTGGTAGCCGTTCGCGTCGTGGACGAGGAGCGTCTTATCGGGCTTGGCGACGACCAGGACGTGGCCGCGCTGGAGGCGCTGACCGCGCGGGGCGTCGAACTTGGTGCTGCAGTCGCCGGCGAAGACGCGGAGGGTCTCGGGCATGGGGGGTCCTGGTCCCGTCACCCTACTTGGACCCTCGGACCCGCCAGCCGCAAGGACGATGCCGGCGGGCGCGAACAGGGGATTGTGAGCGAGAGCGACTCCCAGGCCGACCGGTCCGCCGACGAGGCCGCCGACGCGACGGACTCCGCGAACACCACCGATTCGGCCGACACCACCGGGTCGGCGGGCGGCACCGATTCGTCGGGTCCGATCGACCCGCCGGTCGCCGTCTGCTTCGACATGGACGGCGTCCTCGTCGACTCCGAGGACTACTGGCACCCGGCCGAGCGCGACCGCATCTTCCCGGCCGTCCTCGCCGGCGAACTCCCCGACCTGGACGAGGTCACCGGGATGAACTACCGCGAGATCTACGACTACCTCGACGACGAGTACGAGGTAACCGTCTCGGAGGCGGAGTTCGTCGAGTTGTACGACGAGACCGCGACCGAGGTGTACGGCGAGCGCGTCCGCCTGCTTCCCGGCGCCCGCGAGTTCGTCGACGACCTCCGCGACGCTGGCGTGCCCGTGGCGCTCGTCTCCTCCTCGCCCCTCCACTGGCTCGACATCGTCCTGGATCGCTTCGATCTGGAGTTCGACCTCGTGGCCTCCGCCGACGAGTTCGATGGGCTGGGGAAGCCCGAACCGGGGGTGTACGAGGACGCGATCGACGACCTCGGGACGGTGCCCGAGCACACGGTCGTGATCGAGGACTCGCGGAACGGCGTGCTCGCCGCACACCGTGCCGGTGCGCGGGTGATCGCCTACCGCGACGAGCACAACGCCGACACCGACCTCTCGGAGGCGGACGAGGTCGTCGAGGGGCCGGAGGAACTGTTCGCGGCGGTGCGTCAGTCGATCGAGACGGTCCGGGCGTCGGCCTCGGGCAGCAGCGGCAGTTCGGGGTAGACGACCTCGATCCGGTACTCGATCTCCGCCTCGCCGGGCGGGCCGAACACGCCCACCGGCACGGTCGTCTCGTCGCCGAGGTACAGCGACTTCTCGTGCATCTCCACGCCGTTCGCGGTCACCCGGATCCCCGCGCGGGCGCCGCCGCCGACGTTGCGCACGGTCACCTCGCGCATGTCGTTCTCGCCGACGCCGATCGAGTCGGGGAAGGAGCCCCACTCCACCACGGCCCGGGGGAGCGCCTTCGCCTGCCGGACCACGCGTTCGGCGACGCCCTCCGAGAGGCCGGCGTTCGTGAGTTCCGACACGCCGGCGTCGACGACGTCCGCGGGGGAGGTGATGCCGCCCGCGGCGAGGTTCTCCGCGCGGCTCGAACCGACGCCCTCGACGGCCGTCAGCCCGACCGCGTCCGCGGGGACGCCGTGCTCGACCCTGGCCTCGACGCGGGCTGCGAGGTTCGCGGCGCGCGGGCCGGCGAACTCGTCGAGGAACTCGCCGAGCGCGGCCAGCAGGCGGAGCGCGTTTTGTCGGATGACCCAGGCGTCCGAGCGGAGGTCCGAGGGCGTGGTTCCCTCGACGGCGGCCCGGAGGATGGCCAGCACCTTGCGGTTCCCACCCTCCAGGTCTGTCGAGACGTCCGAGAGCACGCGGTCCACGGCGTCCCGCTCGGACGAGCGCGCGGACACGGAGTCGAACTCGCGGGCGCCGGCGACGGCCCGGAGGATCCCGGCCTCGTCGATGGTCTCCTGCCGGGCCAACTCGCGGAACCGCTCGGCGGTGTCGAGGCGCATGTAGTACTTCGAGGTGAGGCGCCCGAGCGCCGTGCCGGCGACCGCGAGCGACTCGTCGGTCTCGACGAACCCCCGCGTGACGAGCGAGTCGAGCGTGTCGCGCACGCGGTCGCGGATGCCCTCGAAGCCGTACTCGTCGGGCTTCGACCGGGCGCGGACGTAGTAGAACGTCGTCTCCAGCCAGTCCATCACGTCGTCGAGGCCGGTGATGGTGCCGAGCGCGATCTCGGCGTTCAGGTGCGAGTCCACCTCGGCGGCGAGCCGCGACTCGATGTCCTTCCCCTCCCGCAGGAGGCGCCGGTACTTGTCCGCGTCCGCGCGGTCGCAGACGACCCAGCCGTAGCCGACGTCGTCGTAGCCGGGCCGGCCGGCGCGGCCGAGCATCTGGAGCACGTCGAGTTCCGAGATGTCCACCTCGCCCTCCAATGGGTCGTGGTGTTTCGTGTCGCGGATGACGACGCAGCGGGCCGGGAGGTTCACGCCCCAGGCGAGCGTCGAGGTGGAGAAGAGGAGCTGGATCTTCCCCTGTTTGAACCACTCCTCCACCTTGTCGCGGTCGTTCTTCGAGAGCCCGGCGTGGTGGAACGCGACGCCGTCCGGGACGGACTGGCGGAGCGTGTCGTTGTTGAGGTCCTTCGCCTCGGTGTGGAAGTCGTAGTCGCCGCGGGCGCCCATCGGCACGTCCCGCTCGGCCACCTCGTCGCGGGCCTTCTTCGCGGCCATGACGGTGTCCTGCCGGGAGGAGACGAAGACGAGCGACTGGCCGTCGTCGCGGATGTGCGGCTCCGCGAGGTCAAGGGCGCGGTACAGGCGGCGGTACTTGTCGGCGAACGTGTTGTCGCCGTGGGTGTACGTCTTGACGCCGGTTTCGAGGTCGACCGGGCGGTACTCGTCGCCGAACTCGAACGTGGTCTCGGGCGGCGCGTCGAGCCACTCGGCGACGTCCTCGACGTTCGGCATCGTCGCCGAGAGGGCGATGATCCGGGGGTCACACAGCCGGCGCAGCCGGGATATGGTGACCTCGAGGACGGCGCCGCGCTTCTCCGAGTCGAGCAGGTGGACCTCGTCGATGACGCAACAGTCCACGTCGGTGACGAAGCCGTAGCGAGCCGACTCGTGCTTTCGCGTCGCGGAGTCGGCCTTCTCGGGCGTCATCACGAGGATGTCCGCGCGCTCGGCGCGCCGGGGGTTGAGGTCCCGCTCGCCGGTGACGACGTAGACGGAGTAGCCGAGCGACTCGAAGCGGTCCCACTCGGCCTCCTTCTCGTTGGTCAGCGCGCGGAGGGGGGCGATGAAGAGGGCCGTCCCGCCCTCGCGCAGCGTCTCGCAGATGGCGAGTTCGGCGAGGGCGGTCTTGCCCGAGGCGGTGGGCGCGGCGGCGACGACGTTCTCGTCGGACTCGAGCAGGCCGGGCAGCGCCTCCCGCTGCATCCGGTTGAACTCCTCGAAGCCGAAGGCGTCGGCGAACTCGGGGATGGCGTCTGCGACCTTCATTTGATGAATGTTCGACTTCTGGGCCGGTCCACGGGGACCGGCCCGAGGGCTGTGTAGTTGTCGGGGGGGTTTCGCGGATAGGTGTTTCCTTCCGTGTGCGGGTTGCCGTGATTTGGATCCGATTCGTGTTCGGTAGGTGTGGAATCGTCGTCGGCGCCGGATGGGGTGTCGAGCGTAGGGCTCCCGTAGTGGGGACCGTGAAAGCCCCCGGGGCTCTCGGGTCGCGCGGCACGCTCTGCGCTCCTCGCTCCCTGCGGTCGCTCGCGGTCGCGCCCGCCGCATCCCCTCGACCGTCGGTCGGCGAGCGCCACGGGGGCTTCCGCGCTCGTCACGACGGTAGTAGCGGTGACGATATCGACACCGACAGAGTTGCAGATCGACGGGCTGGCGGCGTCCATGGACGCAACCGCGGTACTCCGACCGTCTTCACCCGTGTCAACACACGCGGATTCCCGCAATTTTTGTAACAGCGCGACGACCCGAGGCCATGACCGACGCCGTCGATATCACCGCCATCCGGGCGGCGCGCGAACGGTTCGACCCCGACATCGTCCGCGAGACGCCCGTCGAGCGCTCGCGCTCGCTCTCCGAGCGCGCCGGCGCGGACGTGCGCCTCAAGATGGAGCACCTCCAGCGAACCGGCTCGTTCAAGACCCGCGGCGCCTCGAACAAGCTCTCCCGGGTCGCCGAGGCCGGCGAGGCCGAGCGCGTCGTCGCCGCCAGCGCGGGCAACCACGCCCAGGGCGTCGCGCTCGCGGCCGCCCACGAGGGCATCCCCGCGACGATCGTCATGCCGCGGAACGCCCCGCAGATGAAGGTGAACGCCACACGGGGCTACGGCGCGGAGGTCGTCCTCCACGGCGGGGAGTTCCAGGAGGCGCTCGCGCGCGCCGAGGAACTGGCCGAGGAGCCGGGGAGCCTCTTCGTCCACGCCTACGACGACCCGGACATCGTCGCCGGCCAGGGAACCCTCGGGCTCGAGATCGCCGAGCAGGTGCCCGACGTGGACACCGTGGTCGTCCCCATCGGCGGCGGCGGGCTCATCTCCGGCGTCGCAACTGCGCTGGCCGCCGTCGCGCCCGAGGTCCGCGTCGTCGGGGTGCAAGCCGAGGAGGCCGCCACGGTCCCGCAGAGCCTCGACAAGGGTGAACCGGTCGGGATCGCGGAGACGCGAACCATCGCGGACGGCATCGCAACAGGCGCCATCTCCGGGCTCACCTACGACCACATCGAGGCGCACGTCGACGAGGTCGTCACCGTCAGCGACGACGAGATTTCCGACGCCATCCTCACGCTGCTCCAGCGCGCGAAACAGCTCGTCGAGGGCGCCGGCGCCACCTCCGTCGCGGGGATGCTCTCGCCGGACGTGGATGTGGCGGGCGAGACGGTCGTCCCGCTGCTCGGCGGCGGCAACATCGACATGTCGCTGCTGCAGACGGTGCTCACCCACGCGATGACCGACCGCGAGCAGCTCCTCCACCTGCGGGTCCGCATCGACGACGAGCCGGGTGAGATGGCGAGCCTCTCGGACCGCATCGCCGCGCAGGGTGCCAACATTCGCCACGTCCGGCACGACCGCGCGGTCGACGACCTCCGCGTCGGCGAGGCGTACCTCGTCTTCCGCGTCGTCACCAGCGGCCGCGAGCACGCGAACCAGGTGCTCTCGGCCGTGCGCGAGGGGGGCTACGAGGTCGAGCGAGTGAACTGAACGGACGCCGAGCGCTCGGATTCGTAATTGGTACTACTCACCGTGGTAACTTCCCTCGTTCCACCCGAAACAGGGGGGTAGAGAACTGTTGGATCGGGAGAATTCTTGCGCCGCCGTCATGCGTTCGTGAGCTGTTCGCACCCTCGGTTCGACAGCGGGGTCTCTAGTCTGCTACTAACCGTTTCTCTCGGGGCTGTACGGGGTCAACTGGCCGTTCTCCGGAATCGTTCGCGCCCGCTATCGCTCGCTCACTCGACCCCGCTCGCCCGATGCTCGGAGATGATCTCGTCGACCATGTCGACGGTCTGCTGGCGCTCGCGCTCTACCGCCCGGTCGTGCCAGTCGTCGATCAGCGCCTCGACGTCGCTCTCGCGGGCGACGGCCAGTTCGTCCACCTCCTGGGTCCCCACGTCGTCGGCCGGCCCGACCGGGATCTCGTGCTCGAACAGCACCTCG
Organism: Halorarum halophilum; assembly: GCF_013401515.1. Classification (NCBI taxonomy): domain Archaea; kingdom Methanobacteriati; phylum Methanobacteriota; class Halobacteria; order Halobacteriales; family Haloferacaceae; genus Halorarum; species Halorarum halophilum. Next base: position 2,464,220 of record NZ_CP058529.1, read on the forward strand.
TCGGCGACGTCCGAGAGCCCGCCGGTCCGGAGCACCGCCCTGGGCTCGGTTTCGGCGAGCAGTTCCGCGGTCGCGCGGCCGGCACCCGAGGCGTCGCGGAGGAGGACCACGTCGCCCGCGGCGAGCCCGAACGACTCCTGCGCGTGCTCGATGGCGGACTTGGTGAACTGCTCGACCACCTTCACCGGGACGAGGTCGCGGCCCTCGGCCACGTCCGCGAAGTTGTCGTGGTCGAGCTTCCAGAGCGCCTTCAGTCGGTCGAGTTTCCCCTCCAGCTCCTCGGCCTCCTCCCTGGCCTCGTCGCGCTCGCGCTCCAGCCGGTCGTTCTCGCGACGGAGGCGCGTCACCTCGCGGTCCCGCCGAGCCTCGCGTCGCTCCTCGCGCCTGGCGTCGGTGAGTTCGGCCTCCATCTCCTCGATCTCGTCGTCCTTCGCGTCGAGGTCGTCCTTCAGGTCGTCCGCGTGGTCCTGGAGGCGGTCGACTCGGGCCTCGAGGTCGCGGATGCGCTTCTCCTCCTCGGTGAGTTCGCGCGGCTCGTGGCCCGACTCCTCCTCGTTCTCCTCCGGCTCGTCGGTGAGCTTCCGGAGCGCGGCCTCCACCGACAGCCCGCCGGCGACGACGCGGGCGATGACCTCGCCGCGCTCCACCCCGGCGGGCGTCTTGCGCGTGATGCGCTCGAACTGGTCCTCGTGGGCGTCGAACGCGTACAGCGCCGCGGCGAGCGCGTCCCGCTCGTGGTCGTTCTCGTAGGCGACGTCCTCGGTCCGCTGGAGCTTGTCGTCCACCGGCAGGTCGCGGTCGGGCGCCCAGCCGGCGGCGTCGAACGAGCGCCGGAACTTCTCGACCGTCTCGGGCATCGGGTGCACGTCGGCGGCGACGACGACGGGCCGGCCGCGCTCGACGAGCCACTCGATGACCTCCGCCGTGTCGGCGGTCCTGGTCGAGAGGGTGTCGAGCACGTTGCCGTCGAGGTCGAGGATGGCGGCCGCGGTCGTCGTCCCGGGGTCGATGCCGACGATGACGTGGTCCCGGCGCTTGGCCAGCGGCTCGAACTCCACGCCGTCGCGGCGCTCCTGCTCGATCTCGACCCGGGTGTCGCCCGAGCGGTTGCGCGAGACGGGGATGTCCTGCGGGGGTGCCTCGACGGTGAAGACGGCGTTGCCGTAGCCGCCGTACTTCTCCTTCACCTCCATCTCGTACTCCAGTTTCGCCTCCTTGAGCGTGGATTCGACCTCGCGGGCGCGCCGCTTCACGTTACCGTGGATGCGGCGGGTGAACCGGTCCTCGCTCCACCCGCCCTTTCCGGTCGACCGGCCGCGCGAGACCTTGACGGTCGTCGTGTCGGCGAACGCGCGCACCGCGTAGCCGACGTTCGCGGCCGCGAGCCGCGCCGCTGCCTCGGCCTCTTTCATCGGGTCCTTGCCGTACGGGACGCCGTGGCGGGACGCGACCCGCGAGAGGGGTTCGGGCCGCTCGGCGCCGGTCACCTGCACGAGTGTCGTCTCGGCGGGGAGCGCGCGGAGGAAGTGGACGAGGGCGTCCTTGTCCTCGGCCAGTTCGTACATGTTGTCGGTCGCGACCAGCGCCGGCCCCTCGGCGTCGATGAGCCGGCGGAGCTTCCGGTGGCTCACCACGTCGCGTTCCAGCGTTTCACCGTCGAAGGTGACCAGGGCGTAGGAGGGCGCGTCGCCCCGGATGTCACCGCTCTGCACGTCGACTCCGTAGACGAGGGAGTCGAGCACGCTCGTCCGGGCGTTCACGCCCTCTCGTTGGCGGTTCGGGGCTAAAAAGGCCCCGCCGGAACCGACCGCCGACGGCGAGGACCGGGGGCGTCCCGACCCGGTAGCTCCGCTGCGCGAAACGGGTCAGTCCTTCCTCAGCCGTCCGCGTCGGGGAACGGCACCTCCACCTCGTCGCCGTCGTCGGGGACGAACACCTGACCGTCGAATCCCGACTCCGCGAACACCTCCTTCGCCTCGGACTCCAGAAGCCCCGCGCGGGCCGCGTACCGCGAGGAGATGTGCGTCAGGGCCAGCCGTTTCGCGCCGGCCCGCCGGGCGATCTCGGCGGCCTCGACGGCCGTCGAGTGGGCCGTCTGGCGGGCGCGGTCAGCGTCGTCGCCCGCGAACGTCGCGTCGTGGACCAGCAGGTCGGCGTCGGCGGCGGCCTCGACGGTCGCCTCGACCGGACGGGTGTCGCCGGTGTAGACGACGGTTCGACCGGGTCGGGGCGGTCCCACGACCTCCTCGGGCCGGACGACCGTGCCGTCGTCCAGTTCGACGGGCTCGCCGCCGTGGAGCTTCCCGTAGGCCGGGCCGGGCGGGATGTTCAGCTCCTCCTCGGCCTTCTCGCGGTCGAAGCGGCCCTTCCGGTCCGCCTCGGCGAGCACGAACCCCATCGAGGTCGTCCGGTGGTCGGTCTCGAACGTCCGGACCTGGTACTCCTCGCGGGCGAGCGCGACGTTCCCCGGGCGGACCTCGTCGATCCGGATCGGGAAGTTCGGGTCGTGACCGCCGGCGTGGACGAGCTGGCGGATGGTCCGCTTCGACCCCGGCGGGCCGTGGATGGCGAGCGCCTCCTCGCGGTCGTTGAAGTCGAGGCTCTGGACGAGCCCCGGCAGCCCGAGGATGTGATCGCCGTGGAGGTGCGTGAGGAAGACGTGCGAGAGGCCGAATCCGGTGCCGTACCGCATCATCTGCCGCTGGGTGCCCTCCCCGCAGTCGAACAGGAGCTCCTCGCCCTCGCAGTTGACGTGGATCGCGCTGGGGGCGCGCTCGACCGTCGGTACCGCGCCGCTCGTCCCGAGGAAGGTCACCCGCAGCGTCATTGGCGGGAGTCGGGCGGCCCCCGGTGAAACGCTGTCGAAACGCCGTCGGCCCCTCGTCCGGCCCCCGCGTGCACGCTGCCATGACTGTCCCTTCTCGACCGTCTCCCCCGACCGTGACGCGGGCGTCGGGCCCCGTAGTACGTGGCAAGCGTCGGTATCGAACCTGTAACTACAGCTATCGGGTCGCGTCACCGACTCGCGTCATGCCGGTCGTACAGTGCAATGGCGCGGGACTCTACTACGAGGATCTCGGAGACGGGCGTCCGATCGTCTTCCTCCACGGGATGGCGGCGGGTCTCCGCTACTTCGAGCCGCAGCTGACGGGACTCTCGGACGAGCACCGGACGGTGGCGTTCGATTTCAGGGGACAGGGCCGTTCGGAGAAGACGGAGCTAGGGCACACGCTGGCCCAGCACGCTCGCGATCTGCGTACCGTCCTCGAACGGCTCGACCTCGACGACGTCGTCGTTGTCGGCTGGTCGATGGGTGCGCTCGTCTCCTGGGACTACGTCGACCAGTTCGGAACGGACCGCATCCGGGCGCTGGTGGACGTCGACATGGAGCCGTCGCCGTTGCAACGGGAGGGCTACGACCACGGCACCTACACGGTCGAGGGGCTCAGGACGGCCCTCGTCGGAGTCCAGACCGACCCCGTGGGTCTCACCGAGGACCACATCGATGCCCTGCTGAAGGACTCTCCGTCCCGGGAGCTACGAACGATGATGCTCGACGAGGGTACCCGGACCCCGCCGCCGATCCAGGCCGCGATGCTCCTCGAACTGCTCCGGGACTACCGGGACGTGCTCCCGGACGTCGACGTCCCGACACTGGTGTGTGCCGGGGCGGACGAGAAGTGGCGGACGGTCGCGGCCGTCCGGTACGCCGCCGACCTCGTTCCGGACGCCCGGTTCGAGCGCTTCGAGGGGAGCGGCCATTGCCCCACGGTCGAGGAACCCGAACGGTTCAATCGGGTGCTGACCGAGTTCGTGAACTCGCTGTAGGGGGGACGACGCTGGTCAGGACTCGGTACCGGTCGCCTCGTCGCCGGCGGAGCCACCGACCGTTTCGTTGTCGTCCGTGTTTCCGCCGGCCGCATCACCGCCGGCCGCGTCGCCCCCCGACACGCTCCGACCGGCGCCGGCGCTCCCGCCGGCGACGTCGGACGACGCGTAGTTCACGCCGACGTACTCGCCGTCGTGCAGCAGGACGAGGGTGTACTCGTCGGGGAGGGTCATGTTCGCGGCGAAGCGCGCCTCGGATCGGCCCGACTCGCAGGTCGCCTCGCTCTTCCCCGGAACCGTCTCTACCTCGAGGAGGTACGTCTCCGGCGCGATGCGATCGAAGCGGGCGTCGAGGCCGGCCTCGGGGGAGGGGACAGTGAGGTTCTCGCGGAGCGTGAGGTCGCTTCCCGAGTCGTTCGGGGTGCTCTCGGTTCGGTCGACCCTGCCGGGTTCGGTCGGGTCGACGCAGCCGACGGCGGTCGTTTCGAAGCTCTGGAGGGCGGATTCGGGCTGTTCGGAGAACGGGTCGTCGATGGCCACGGCCGTCGTGACGCCGCCGGCGGCGGCGCCGCCGACGAACGCGAGGAGGGCGACCGCGATCGTGGTGGTACGGGAGACCATGCGTTCCCCCCGTCCACCCGCGGTACAATGGTTCTGTTGGATCCGTCAGCCATCGAAGGGGTTCACGGGTCGAGACGCCCGCAGACGCCGGCCTCGTTGCCGGCGCGTTCGACCCCCGATGCGAGCCGGCTCAGCTCCCACAGGGGGTCGTGGCCGGTCCCCTCCCGATGCTCCTCGATGCGGGACCGGGCCGCCGCGAGCGTCCCGAACGACTCCTCGAGCCCGCAGGTCGGACAGGTGACGGTCGCCTTGCGTTCCGTCATATCTCGACGGAGGCGCGGCGGGACGATAATCCCGTTGCTCCGGTCGAAGCCCCGTCGCCCGTCCGGTTCGAAGGGGCCCCTCGTCTCGCCGTTTGCGTCGCCCGGTGGGTGTCTTCCGGGGCCGAACGGCCACGTTCATACCCCCCCGCCCACTACCGGGACCCAATGGACGGCCCGCTGTGGACCGAGACGCACGCCCCCGACCTCGCGGACCTCCCCCAGCCGGAGGTGCGCGAGCGGCTCGCCCGCGCGGTCGACGAGCCGATGAACCTCGTCGTGCAGGGCCCGCCCGGCGTCGGCAAGACCGCCGCGGTGCGGGCGCTCGCCCGCGAGACGCACGAGGACGCGGACAACGACCTGATCGAGATCAACGTCGCCGACTTCTTCGACCGCACGAAGAAGGAGATCCGCACCGACCCGCGCTTCGAGCCGTTCCTCCAGGGTCGGAGCCGCATGGCGAAACGCGACATGATCAACCGCGTGCTGAAGGAGTCGGCCGCCAACGCGCCGATGTCCGGCCGGTACAAGACGGTGCTCCTGGACAACGCCGAGGCGATCCGCGAGGACTTCCAGCAGGCGCTCCGGCGCGTGATGGAGCGGTACCACCGCACGACCCAGTTCGTCATCACGACGCGCCAGCCCTCGAAGCTCATCCCGCCGATCCGGTCGCGCTGCTTCCCCGTCCCGATGCGAGTGCCCACGACCGACGAGACGATCGGCGTCCTCGCGGACGTCTGCGAGGCCGAGTCGGTCGAGTACGACGACGACGGGCTGGAGTACGTCGCCAGCGCGGCCGACGGCGACCTCCGGAAGGCGGTGCTGTCGGCCCAGGCCACCGCCGTCGAGCACGACGAGGTGACGATGCAGGGCGCCTACGAGACGCTGAACGAGATCGGCACCGACGAGGAGGTGCTCTCGGCGCTGGATGCCGCCCGGGAGGGCGACCTGAAGGGGGCCCGGAGCACCCTCGACGACCTGCTCTCGGACGAGGGGTTCGAGGGGAACGACCTCCTCCGCGAACTGTGCCGCGTCGCCCGGTCGAAGTCCGACGCGTCGCCCGACGCCGTCGCGCGTCTCCACGCGCTCGCCGGCGAGGTCGACCTCGACCTCTCCGACGGCCTCGACGACCGCCTCCACCTCACCCACCTGCTCGCGGCGTGGGGTGCGGGTCGCCGGACGACCGAGCAACCGCTCCGCGGCGAGGCATGAGCGCGAGATTCGCCCCCGGCGCCTGGCGGTACGTCCTCCCACCGCTCCTGCTCGGCCTCCCGGTGCTCCTCATCGCCGCGCCGGTCGGCCTCGCGCTGGTCGCGCTCGCCGGCTTCCTCGCCTGGTTCTTCCGCGACCCCGAACGGACTCCCGCCGGCGAGGGCGTCGTCTCGCCGGCAGACGGCCGAGTCACGGTGCTACGCGAGGAGGGTGACCGCGTTCGCGTCGGGGTGTTCATGAGCCCGTTCGACGTCCACGTCAACCGCGCTCCGGTGAGCGGCGAGGTGACGCGGCTCGACCACCGCGGCGCCGCACACAAACCGGCGTTCTCGAAGGATTCCGTCCACAACGAGCGCGTCGAGTTCACGGTCGGCGACGTCGACGGGGCGCTCATCGCGGGCTGGTTCGCCCGCCGCATCTCCCCCTACGTTTCCCGTGGAGACGAGGTCGACCGCGGCGACCGGATCGGTCATATCGCGTTCGGCTCGCGGGCCGACGTGGTGTTGCCGTCGGGATACGACCTCGGTGACGTTCGCGTGCAGAAGGGCGAGAAGGTTCGTGCCGGCCGGTCGATCCTCGCACGCCCGGAGTGACCCGGGGCGGTTTTAGACCCCGTCGTCGTAGCGCCGCCCGTGCCCTCCTCTGTCCCACCCTGGCGCTACGGCGTCGCCCTGTTCCCGCTCGCCCCGCTCGCGTCGCTCGGCTCCACCGCCGGAACCCGGTTGTTCTTCGGCCTCTCGCTGAGGGGCCACGCCGGCGAGACGGAGGCGCTGGCGGCCGTCCTCGCGTTCCTCCTCTCGGCGGTCCTCTCGTGGGCGGGCGTCGTCGTCGCGCTCCTCGTCATCGCGGCGCTCGTCCTCGATGCGAGGGCGCTCCGCCGCGGGGATGCCGCCTTCTCCCCGCAGCCGGCGCTCGCCGCCCTTCTCGGTTTCGTCCACCTCGCCGCGTCGGCCCTTCCGCCGCTGTACGTTTTCTCGGTGCCGCCGCTCGGGTACTACACCTACCGCCGATTCGCGTGAAGGGCCACGGTCACCCGTAGTTCGGCCGCTCACCCGCGCTCCAGAACCAGTACGTGCCGAACCAGTGACCGGTGGACGCGACGCTCGAACGAGTCCGTCACCGTCCACCCGGCCGCTTCCGCCTCCGAGCGCCACGATCGGTCGGCCACCAGCACGCCGCGCGGCGCGACCCTCGCCGCCTCCGAGAGCGCGCCCGCCACGAGGTCCTCAAGCCGGTGTCTGGCGATCTTGGACTGCCGGCCGTAGGGTGCGTCGAACACGACGCCGTCGACCGCGTCGTCCCGGATCCCCAGCTCGGTCGCGTCGCCGCGGACGAGTTCAAAGCCGTCGTCGAGGTACCGTGCGAGGTTCTCGCGGGCGCCCCGGACCATCTTCGGCTGGGCGTCGTTGCCGACGACGGCGCTGCCGACGAGGCCGGCCTCGATGAGGACCCCGCCGGTCCCGCACATGGGGTCGATAATCCGGGTTTCCGGGCCGGCGCCGGCGAGGTTCGCGTACGCCCGGGCGTCCATCGGCGCCATGCTCCCGGGCTGGAAGAACGGCCGGTCGGTCGGCTTGCGTGTCGAGAAGTCCCGGACCGACTCGGCGACGACCCAGCCGACGAGGCAGACGTCGCCCGCGAACAGCACCCGGAGGACGCGGTCCGGGTCGTCGAGGTCGACGGCGAAGCCGCGGTCGACGAGGGCCGCGCCGCACTCGCGCTCGGCCGCGCCGGTGCTCACGTCTGCCCCGTCGCGGACGACGCGGGCGCGGACCGCGACGGTCGGTTCCCGATCGGCGTCGGCCGCGTCGGGGTCGCCGCGTGGTCCCCCGAGGCTGGCCGCCTCGACGATGGCGCGAGCGCTCGCGATGTCGGCTTCCCCGCGTCCGAGCAGGTCGAGCGCGCGGCGGGTGTAGGCGAGGCCGCGGACCCGTTCCCGGTCGACCGCGTCCGCGACGGCGAGGCCGGGGGCGACCACGTCCACGTCGCTCGCGGTGGTCGCCGCCTCGCGGGCCGCGAAGGCGTCCTCCTCGCCGGCGAGTTCGAGGCCGTACACGGGCGGCACGTCGCGGGCGTCGGGTATCAACCCCGCGACTCGCCCGCCTCCGCCGACATCGAGAGCGCCCTGTCGTGCCGGTGTCCGGTGGCGGTACTACTTTAAGCCTTAAATACGTCGCTTAAAGCGAGAGATGGCCGACGCAAAGGAGTCGATACACATCGAGAACGTCGTCGCGTCGACGGGAATCGGGCAGGAACTCGACCTCCAGACGGTGGCGATGGACCTCGAAGGGGCGGACTACGACCCAGAACAGTTTCCCGGGCTGGTGTACCGGACGCAGAACCCGAAGAGCGCCGCGCTCATCTTCCGCTCGGGCAAGATCGTCTGTACCGGGGCGAAATCGACCGACGCGGTCCACGAGGCGCTCCACCTCGTGTTCGACGAGCTGCGCGCGCTCGACATTCCCATCGAGGACGAGCCGGAGATCACCGTCCAGAACATCGTCACCTCGGCGGATCTCGGCGCCTCGCTCAACCTCAACGCGATCGCCATCGGCCTCGGCCTCGAGAACATCGAGTACGAGCCGGAGCAGTTCCCCGGGCTGGTGTACCGCCTCGGCGAACCCGACGTCGTGGCGCTGCTGTTCGGCTCGGGCAAGCTCGTGATCACCGGCGGGAAGGAGCCTGTCGACGCGGAGGAGGCCGTAGACGTCATCACCGAACGGCTCTCGGACCTCGGCCTGCTCGGCTGACGGGATGCTCCTACAGACCTCGCCGGGCCGGGTCGTCGCCGGGTTCCTCCTCATCGCCCTCCTCTCCACGTTCATCGCCAACACAGCCGCCTACTTCGTGATGGGCGACGCCGCGGAGCTCCGCCGGGCCGTGCTCCCGGGGATTGCGATGGCGGGCGTCGGCCTCACCGCCGCCGTCCTGCCCGTCGCCGCCGTCATCGCGCTCGCGCTCGCCGTCGACTTCGTCGCCGTCTCGCTCGCCTACGAGTTGAACCGCCGCGGGACGGCGCTGGTGACCGCGATGCACTACACGCTCACCGTCGTCGTTGCCCTGTTCGCGAACTACTCGCTCGCGCTGTACCAGGACGCCCCGCTGTGACCGGCGCGCCCGACTCCCCCGGCCCGTCGGACCGTCCCGATCGGTCGGCCCGGTTCCCCCGACTCCGCCGGTTCGTCTGGATCGCCGACGAGCGCCGCCCGACCGCGCCGCTCCGCCTGCTCGCCGCGCTGATCGTCGTGGGGATCCTCGCGGTCGGCACGTCGTTCCTCCTCCTGGTCCTCCCCCTCTCGGGCGTCGCGTTCACCGTCGTCGCCGGCCTCGCGGTGCCGGTCGCCGTCACACTCGCCGTGCTACTCGTGGCCCGGTTCGTCGACCGACGCAGGCTCTCGGACCTCGGCCTCCGTCGGGAACGGGGCTGGCTCGCGGACCTCGGCTTCGGCCTCGTGCTCGGCGTCGGCCTCCAGGCGCTCGTCGCGGTCGTGGGCCTCGCTGCCGGCTGGTACCGGCTCGCCGGGGTGCTCGTCGGTCCGCCGATCGGCCTGCTGACGACGCTCGCGCTGTTCGTCGGGGTCGGGGTGTACGAGGAGCTCCTGATCAGGGGCTACCTGCTCACGAACCTCGGCGAGTGGTTCGGGCGCCACGCCGGGTCGATCCGCGCGGCCGCCCTCGCCCTGCTCGCCTCCAGCGGCGTGTTCGGTGCGGCCCACCTCGCCAACCCCGGTTCGACGGCCGTCTCGACGCTCGGCATCACGTTCGCGGGGGTCTTCCTCGGCCTCGGCTACCTGCTCACCGGGCGGCTCTCCCTGCCGATCGGCGTCCACATCTCGTGGAACTACGCGCAGGGGAGCGTGTTCGGCTTCCCCGTCAGCGGGCTGAACGTGGAGTCGAGCCTGCTCGCGCTGGAACCGACCGGCCCCCGTGTGGTCACCGGCGGCTCGTTCGGCCCCGAGGCCGGCTTGCTCGGCACGCTCGCGCTCTGCGTCGGCATCGCGGCGACGGTCCTGTGGGTCCGGTGGCGCGGTGGGCGGGGGCTGGACGGTCGGGTGCTGACGCTCGACCGCCGCTGATCGGTTGGCCGGTCGGCCGACACGGACCGCAGAAACTCGTTACTTCGTCCGTCTACTCCACGAGCCGCTCGATCTCGGTGACCAGGATGTCGCTCGCGCCGACCGACTTCAGGTCCGAGATAACGCCGAACACGTCGCGCTCGTCGACGACGACGTGGACCGCGACGTGGTCCTCCTCGCCGTCCGCCACGTCCATCACGGTCGGCCCGCCCATGCCCGGGATGACGTCCTTCACGTCCTCCAGCCGGTCGCTCGGGGCGTTCATCATCAGGTAGCGCTTCCCGTCGGCGGCGATTACCGACGAGAAGGCGGTCTCCACCTCGCCGACCTTCGGGTCGTCGACCACGTCGGGGCGGGCGAACAGGCGGACGGAGGAGGCCAGCACCTCGTCGACGACCGCGAGCCGGTTCACCTGTAGCGTCGTGCCCGTGGAGGTGATGTCCACGATGGCGTCGGCCATCTCCACGTGCGGGGTGAGTTCGGTGGCGCCCGTCACCTCGACGACCTCCGCGTCGATGCCGCGCTCGGCGAGGTAGTCGCGGGTGATTCGCGGGAACTCGGTCGCGACGGTCCTGCCCGCCACGTCGCCGGGTTCGGTGATGTCGCCGTCCTCGGGCGCCGCGAGCACGAGTCGGCAGCGACCGAAGCCGAGGTCGAGCAGGTCCGCGAGGTCCTGCCCGGACTCGCGCGCCTGGTCGAGCCCCGTGACCCCGAGGTCGGCGGCGCCGTCGGCGACGTACTCGGGGATGTCGGCGGCGCGCGCGAACAGCACGGAGACGTCGGGGTCGACGGTGTCGGCGTACAGCTGTCGGTCGGCGGTCTCCTCCACGTGCAGGCCGGCCCGTTCGAGGAGGTCCATCGTCGGCTCGTGCAGGCGCCCCTTGTTGGGCACGGCGATGCGCATGGGCGAGTCGAGGGCGTCGGTCGGGAACTGTCTTTCCCTCCTAGCGGAACGCATTTGCCCGATCGCTCTGTGCCCCCGGTGTGCTCGCCCTCCACCGGTTCCCGCCCTCCGTCGTCCTCCAGTCCGGCTCGACGGCCGAAGCCCCCGCGCTCGGGCCGCCACTCGCGGCCTGGGTCGTGCCCTGTCTCGTCGGCCTCGTCCTGGGTCTCGTCGGCGCCGCCATCGTCCGGCGACTGTCGAACCCGGTTGGGAAGTTCCGCCTGCTATACCTCGGCGTCGTCGCGCCGTTCGGGCTGTTCGCCTACGGCGTCCTCTCGCTGCTGGACTTCGGGGCGGCGTTGCGTGCCCCGCTGGTCGGCCCCGGCTCCGGACCGCTCCGCGTCGTCCTCGCCGACTTCCTCACGATGCTCGCGGCCGGCATCGTCGGGTTGGCCGTCTACGCACCGACGGTGCGCGCCGTGAGTGACGCCCGCGACATCGACCTTGGAACCCGGGGGAGCCTGGCGACGATGGCGCGCTACCTCCTCGGCCTCAGCCTGCTGTTCGCGCTCGCGTTCGCACCGTTCCGTCTCGGCGGGGCCGACTCCCCACTCGCCGTCGCTGCCGGCCTCCTCGTCCTGGTCGGTGTCCTCGTCGCCGCCTCGCCGTGGCTCGTCGCTGTACTCCGGTCGACGAGCCGCCCCACCGGTGCCGACGCCGACCGCCTCGCCGCCCTCCGGGATCGCGCCGGCCTCGACGTCCGGGACGTCCGCGTGCTCGACACCGACGACAAGGAGACCGCGAGCGCGCTCGTCCGCGGGCCGCCGGGCTACCGCCGGCTGTTCGTCACGAGCACGTTCCTCGACGCGTTCGACGACGACGCGGCGACCGCCCTGCTCGCGGTCCAGGCCGGGCGGGTGCGATCGCGCGTTCTCGTCCGTCGGTTCTGCGCGCTCGTGGGCGCCGTGTTTCCGCTCGTGGCTGCGCTGTCTGGTTGGGGACCACGGTGGCCCCTGCTCATCGCAGCGGCCCTCGCGCTCGTCGGCGGGCTCTGGCTCGCCCGTCGGGCATCCTCGCGGCCGACGACCACGCCGTCGATCGGGTCGGCGCGGACGCCCTGGCCGACGCGTTCGAGCGATACGCCGCGTTCCACAACCTCGAACCGTCGCGCCGCCGTGTGCCGAATCCGCTCTCGGTGAAGGTCCCGCTCGGCGACCGCATCGACCGAATCCGGGACCGGGCGGGCGGCGGTGCCGGCGGGGACGAAGGGGATGACGGCACCGGCGGCGGAACCGGGGAGGACGGGACACCGACTCCTTCGACGGATTGAGGGTTCGGCGCTGCGCAGGCCGGGACATGAGCACCCTCGCAGTCGCGGGCGGACGCGTCCTCCTCCCGCACCGAGACGACGAAACGAGGTCGTCTCGGGCATCTGACCACTCCATCGCCGAGGCCGACGTACTGGTCGACGCCGACTCCGGCGAAGTTCTTGATGTCGGCCCGGACCTCGTCGACTCGGCCGACGAGACGCTGGACGCCTCGGGCGGCCTCGTGATTCCCGGCCTCGTGAACGCCCACGGGCACGCGGCGATGACGCTCCTGCGCGGCTACGCCGACGACAAGCCGCTGGAGGCGTGGCTGCAGGAGGACATCTGGCCCGCCGAGGCCGAACTCGCCGCCGAGGACGTCGCCGCCGGCACCAGGCTCGCGGCCGTCGAGATGATCCGGAGCGGGACGACCGCGTTCGCGGACATGTACTTCCACGTCGGCGAGGTCGTCGAGGCTGTCCGGGAGGCCGGCCTCCGGGCGCGGGTCGGCCACGGCGTCGTCACCGTCGGCAAGGACGAGAAGGCGGCCCGAGCCGACTTCGCGGAGTCGCTGTCCGTGGCCGAGGAGTTCGACGGCGCCGCGGACGGCCGGGTTCGAACGGCAGTGATGCCCCACGCGCCCCACACCGTCGGCACCGAGTACTTCGAGGAGTTCGTCCCCCAGGCACGCGAGGCGGGCATCCCACTGCACTTCCACCTCAACGAGACCGAGGCCTACCTCGACCCAGTCGAGGAGGAGGCGGGGGTGCGACCGACCGAGTACGCCGACGACCTCGGCCTCCTCGCCGAGGACACCTGGGTCGCCCACGGCGTCCACCTCGACGCGGGGGAGATCGAGCGCCTCGCCGAGACCGGCACGACCGTGGCTCACTGCCCGGCGTCGAACATGAAGCTCGCGTCCGGGATGGCGCCCATCCAGGACCTGCTCGACGCCGGCGTGAACGTCGCGCTCGGCACCGACGGCGCGGCCTCGAACAACGACCTCGACATGTTCGACGAGCTGCGCGACGCGGCGATGCTCGGGAAGCTCGCCGCGGACGACGCGGAGGCGGTCGACGCCGACGCGGCGGTCCGGATGGCGACCGAGGGCGGCGCGGAGGCGCTGGGCTTCGATGCGGGCCGGATCGAGACGGGCGCGAAGGCCGACCTCGCGGTCGTGGACTTGGAGGCACCTCACCTGACGCCACAGCACGACCTGGTCTCGCACCTGGCCTACGCTGCTCGGGGGAGCGACGTTCGCCACACCGTGTGTGATGGCGAGGTATTGATGCGGGATCGGGAGGTGCTGACGCTGGACGAGGAGGCGGTTCGGGAGCGTGCCGAGGAGGCCGCGAGGGAGTTGGTGGCGCGGGCCGAGGGCTGACGCCGTCGGCCGCCGCGGTATCCCCGCCCGCCGAGATCGGTGCTACTGGTAGTGTCCGTCGCCAGTTATATAGGCGGAATGTGCGACCGGGAGGACGGATGCACAAACGGGAACTCACCGTCCATGGCCCCGCAGTAGACGAGTTGCCGGGAGCCCTCTACAGCGAGCTGAAAGCGGAGCGGAAGGGGAGCGTGGAACTGTACGAGGGGGACGGGTTCGACGTCGTCGTCGTGGAACGATACTACCTTCGAAACAACTCGGACCAGCAGGCGACGGTACTCCTCGACCGGCTGGACGAGGAGACGTCGCTGGTTACGATCCTCTCCGGCGGCGGCGGGGCCGGGCTGCTCCAGTTCAGTATGGGATCACACCAGGCGCAGGCGGGAAAGCTAGCGAACCGGATCGCTGAACTCTGCGAGTCCGAGGAGCTGTCGCTGCGCGTGACGGACTGACTCGAACGGTCGTCCGTACCAGCATCGGGCGTCTCCCGGCCCCATCAGCCCCGGTCCCCGAGTGGGTTACCCGCCCACACGTTGGCCCCGCCCGCACGTGTGAATGTGAATGCCATCGGGGCAGTCACACCGAGGTCCTCCTTCGGCGGCGTTAAGGCCCGACCACGTGAACCCACGTGATATGAGCGAAACGTCCTACGCGCCGGTCACCGAGCACCTCGACGACCCCGACGAAGCCGCGGAGGAGGGACGACGAAAGATGGACTGGGCGCTCCAGCACATGCCCATCCTCTCGAACCTCCGCGAGGACTACGAGGAGTCGAAACCCTTCGAGGGCCAGGTCATCGGCATGGCGATGCACGTCGAGGCGAAGACCGCGAACCTCGTCGAACTGCTCGCCGACGGCGGCGCCGAGGTCGCCATCACGGGCTGCAACCCGCTCTCGACCCACGACGACGTGAGCGCGGCGCTCGACGCGCACGACAACATCACCTCCTACGCGGTCCGCGAGGTCGACGACGAGGGCTACTACGCCGCCATCGAGTCGGTGCTCTCCCACGAGCCGACCCTCACCGTCGACGACGGGATGGACATGGTCGCGGCCGTCCACGAGGACTACCCCGAACTCATCGACTCCATCGTCGGCGGCTGCGAGGAGACGACGACGGGCGTCCACCGCCTGCGCGCGATGGACGCGGACGGGGCGCTCGAGTACCCCATCTTCGCCGTGAACGACACGCCGATGAAGCGCCTCTTCGACAACGTCCACGGCACCGGCGAGTCCTCGCTCGCGACCATCGCGATGACGACGAACCTCTCGTGGGCCGGCAAGACCGTCGTCGTCGCCGGCTACGGCTACTGCGGGAAGGGCGTCGCCAAGAAGGCGGCCGGCCAGAACGCGAACGTCGTCGTCACCGAGGTCGAACCCCGCCGGGCGCTCGAGGCGCACATGGAGGGCTACGAGGTGCTGCCGATGGCCGAGGCCGCCGCGGAGGCCGACGTGGTGCTCACGACGACCGGCAACCGCGACGTGGTCACGCGCGAGCACTTCGAGGTCATGCCCGACGGCGTCCTGCTGGCCAACGCGGGCCACTTCGACATCGAGGTGAACCTCGACGACCTCGACGACCTGGCAGTGGACCGCTACGAGGCGCGCGACGGCGTCGAGGCGTACGAGCTGCCCGACGGTCGCCGGCTGAACGTGCTCGCCGAGGGGCGACTCGTCAACCTCGCGGCGCCCATCGCGCTCGGCCACCCGGTCGAGGTGATGGACCAGAGCTTCGGCGTCCAGGCGGTCTGCGTCCGCGAACTGGTGGAGCACGGCGACGACTACGAGGCCGGCGTCCACGAGGTGCCGGACGACCTCGACCGCGAGGTCGCGGAGATCAAACTGGCGGCCGAGGGCGTCGCGTACGACGAACTCACCGACGAACAGCGCGAGTACATGGGCTCCTGGCAGCACGGGACCTGATCGGACCGACTCCACGTCGGCCCCGCCCCGCCGGTACTCGGCCGGTTCGTTCCTCCACCCTAGCGGGCCACCACCGTCTTGTGATGCCGGTCACCAGTTACGACCATGAACGCCGCCGTCATCGCCGTCAGGCTCCTCGCCGGGGTCGCGCTCATCCTGGCGAACGGCTTCTTCGTCGCCATCGAGTTCGCGCTGACCCGGGTCCGACAGTACCCCGAATCCGAGTTCGACGCGCCGGGGCTCCGCCGGGCGTGGGAGATGACCAACGACCTGGAGATCTACCTCACGACCTGCCAGGTCGGTATCACCGCCTCCTCCATCGCGGTCGGCATCGTCGCCGAACCGGCGCTGGCGGCCATCTTCGAGCCCTACCTCGCGAACACGTTCTGGGCGTCCGTCGGCGCCGGCGGCATCATCGCGTTCCTCATCATCAACCTCGTCCACCTCACCCACGGGGAGCAGACGCCGACGTACCTCGGCGTCGAGCGGACGAAGTTCGTCTGTCGGTACGGTGCGACGCCGCTGTACTACTTCGCGAAGCTCCTCTACCCCGTGATGTGGGTCGGCGACCACATCGCGAAGTGGACGCTCGCCCTCTTCGGCGTGGAGATGACCGGCGCGTGGCTCGAGGCGGAGGAGGACCGGGTTGAGAGCCGAGCGCAGCTCCGAAACCGGCTCGACACGCTCCTCGAGAAGGGCGACCTCTCCCGGGAGCGTCACGAGGAGGTGCTGAACGCGCTCACCGCCGGGGAGCGCCCGGTCGTGGACGTGATGGTCGACGTCGACGACGTGGTGTTCCTCTCGACGACCGCCTCCGCCGAGGAGAACTTCGAGCGGCTGGCGTCCTCGCCGCACACTCGCTACCCGATCGTCGGCGAGGAGCCCGAGGAGTTCGTCGGCATCGTGTACGTCCCGACGGTCCTCGACGCCGTTGACGAACTGCGGGCCGGGGAGACGACCCTGGAGGAGCTCGCCGCGTCGCCGATGACGCTCTCGCCGGACACGACCGTCAGCGACGCCGTCGATCAGTTCCAGGACGAACGGCAGGAACTCGCGCTCGTGGTCGCCGAGGGTCAGGTGGTCGGCCTGCTCACGGCCACCGACGCGTTCGAGGCGGTGATGGGACAGATGGAGGACCCGCTCGACGACGGGGCGCCGACGAGCGGTCGGGCGACCGGGGCCTGACCCGGGAACCGCGTCGTGGACCGGTCGGAATCAGTGGGGCCGGTGGAGGACGGTGAAGGCCGGTGGGGAACGGTCGGGACTCCCCGGCACGGTCCCTCGTCAGCTCGTGCGGACGACGTAGCCGTACTTCAGGAGCGCGACGAACACCGCGCCGCCGACGGCGTTGCCGGCGGTCGTCAGGACCATGAACCGGAGGTACTCGGGGATGCTGACATCCGCTGGGGAGAACACCGCCATCAGTACCTCGACGTTGCCGGCGATCGAGTGAGGGAGGTGTGCGAACCCGATGGCGCCGGTGATGACGACGACGGCCGTGAACCGTGCCAGCGAGGAGTCCGCGGCGGCGACGAGCCACGCGACCAGCCCCATCAGCCAGCCGGCCAGGACGGCGCCGCCGAGGAGCGCCATCGCCGTCTGCTTGATGAACGGCTCGGCGAAGTCCTCGAACGCGGCGACCTCGGCGAGGCCGTACTCGGGCGCGAACCAGACCGCGAAGGCGGCGAAGGCGGCGCCGCCGATCACGTTCCCCGCGAACACGAGCCCCCAGAGGAGGCCCAGGTCGTCCAGCCCGGCCTCGCCGTCGAGGACGGGAAGCACGGCGAGCGACGTGTGCTCGGTGAACAGCTGGGTCCCGCCGAGGATGACGAGCACGAACCCGAACGCGTAGGCGAACGAGGTGAGCAGCCGGGTCGTCGGCTCCGCGTACACGTCCGTCGTGAGCGTGAGCGTCGCGGCTACGAGCAGCGGGCCGAAGCCGATGTCGAGGCCGGCCGAGAGTCCCGAGAGGAACAGCGACGAGTTCGGACGCTCCATCTCGTGGACGCCGGTCTCGACGAGCCGTCCGACGATGGTCCGATCGGCGACGCGTTCCTCGCTCGCGACGGCCCCTTCCGCGTCGTCCATGGCCGCCCGTTCGGACGCGCGAGGGATGAACCCTCGTGGTTCGCGACCGGCGCGTCGCCCCAATTCGATTCGCCCCGGCGGGACCGTCCCCGACTCACACCTCGAACCATGCGACGGTCCGGTAGGTCGGCCCCTCCGACGAGAGCTCGCTCGCCTTCAGCCGGAGCTCCGTCGCCTCGAACCACCCCACGTCTGGGTCGTTCCCGCGGAGGAACCGCTGGACGGCGTCCTTCCCCCGTGCGTCGCTCATCCGCGCTACCGTCAGGTGGGGCGTGAACTCGTGCTCCTCGGGGTCGAACCCCAGGGCGGTCGTCTCGCGCTCGACGGCCTCGTGGAGCCGCGTCAGTTCGTCGGCGCCCTCCCGGACCCCGGTCCAGACGACCCGGATGTACTCCTCGCTCGGGAACGCGCCGAGTCCGCCCACCTCGACCGGGAACGACCCCACGTCGGCGTCGGCGACGGCGCGTTCCAGCGCGTCGAGCAGGTCGTCGAGTTCGTCCTCGGGGGTGTCGCCGAGGAACTTCACCGTCACGTGCGCGTCGGTCGGGTCGGTGAACGAGAGGCTCGGCGCGTCCGGGGCGTCGTCCCGGAGGGCGGCGAACTCGTCGGCGAGTCCGTCCGGGAGGTCGAGCGCGACGAACAGCCGTGGCATACGAGGGCTGGGGAGCCGAACGGTGAAAAGCCCGACGCGCAAGCCTTACCCGCACGGTTCGCCAATCCGATAGTATGACCGACGAGGAGCGAGACCACGAGTTCTCGTCCGGACAGGGGCTCGACGAGGACTACGAGGAGTTCACCCTCGATCCGGAGGAGTTGAACGCCGACCCCTCCCAGGTGGACCCCGTCGACACCCGGGTCCTCACCGACCTCCTCGACGAGCGGAACATCGCGAAGGACCAGGTCGAGGTGGAGAGCCTCATCGACGTCGGGCTCTCCTACATGGGCATCAACCGGTTCGAGGAGGCGACCGAGACGTTCGCGCGGGCCGCCCAGTTCGCCGAGGACGACAGCCTCGACGAGCAGGAGGCGTGGGTGAATAAGGGCGTCGCGCACGCCCAGCTCGAGGAGTACGACGAGGCCATCGGCGCCTACCGGGAGGCGCTGCGCATCGACGACGACTCCGAGCACGCCGCCAGCGCGGAGACGAACCTGGCGTACGCGCTCTGGGAGTTCGGCGAGAGCGCCGAGGCGCTCGAACACGCCGAGCGCGCCGTCGAGATCGACCCGCGGTTCGCCCAGGCGTGGTACAACCGCGGCTTCTTCCTCGTCGAGCGCGGCCTGCTGGAGGACGCCGTCAACGCGTTCGACAACGCCATCCGGCTCGGCATGCGCAACGCCGAGGTGCTCGAGGAGAAGGCCCGTGCGCTCGACGAACTCGGCGAGGAGGAGGAGGCCGAGGCGGTCGCCGAGCGCGCCGAGGAGCTCCGCCAGCAGGCCGAACAGGAACTGGTCGAGGAGTACGAGGACCGCTGATGCTGCTGAAGGAGCGTGACACGCCCGAGGGGACGCTGGTGTCGGTCTGCGACCCGGACTGCCTCGGCGAGACGTACGAGAACGGCGCGGTCACCCTGGAGGTGACGGAGGAGTTCTACGGCGGCAACGACGCGGAGCCAGCCGACGAGGACCGGGTCGTCGAGAGCCTGCTGGCCGCGAGCACGGCGAACCTGGTCGGCGAGGAGTGCGTCTCCGTGGCCATCGACGCCGGCATCATCGACGAGGACCGCGTGCTGGAGGTCGGCGACACGGTCCACGCGCAGCTGCTCTGGCTCAGGTAGGGACTCGGCGGTCTCTCCCCGCCCTTTTTGGGCCGTTGCGGTGTCGGCCGAGGTATGGTGACCACCGACCTCCTCGTCCGCATCGACACCCTCCTGGGGATGTTCGCACTGCTCCTCCTGCTCGCGACGTTCTACCTCGTCGCCCTGGACCCGATCGTGGGGCTCGGCGCGCTCGTCGTCGTCGGGCTCGGCCTGTACGCGCTGCTGTCGTACGTCCTCGGCTTCCTCGTGGGCGTCGGCGACGAGGATTTCCGGACGGACGAGGGGCTCCGGGACGACGACGTGCGGGAGGGGAGCGAAACCTGATCTCGGCCGCTCCGGCCGGCGCGTAAGGGGGAACGGTTTCATAACGCCGCGAGGACCGAAGGGATGTTACCCCTCCGACCCCTCGTTTCGGGTAATGGAACCAGCACAGGAACCGTATCCCCTGGACGTCGAGGCGATCAGGGCGGACTTCCCCATCCTTGACCGGAAGGTCGGCGGCGACGCGACCGTCCCCGGCGAGGACGAGGACGACACGACGCCGCTCGTCTACCTCGACAACGCGGCGACGAGCCAGACGCCCGACCAGGTCGTCGACACCATCGCCGACTACTACCGCTCGTACAACTCGAACGTCCACCGCGGCATCCACCAGTTGAGCCAGGAGGCCAGCGTGGCCTACGAAGAGGCCCACGACAGGGTCGCCGAGTTCGTCGGCGCGGCGGGGCGCGAGGAGATCGTCTTCACGAAGAACGCGACCGAGGCGGAGAACCTCGTCGCGTACGCGTGGGGGCTGAACGAGATCGGACCGGGCGACAATGTCGTGCTCACCCAGATGGAGCACCACGCCTCGCTCGTCACCTGGCAGCAGACGGCGAGGAAGACCGGCGCGGAGGCGCGCTTCATCCGGGTCACCGACGACGGGCGGCTCGACATGGACCACGCCCGCGAGCTGATCGACGAGGACACGGCGATGGTGAGCGCCGTCCACGTCTCGAACACGCTCGGAACGGTCAACCCCGTCGCGGAACTGGCGGACCTCGCGCACGACCACGACGCGCTGATCTTCGTCGACGGCGCCCAGTCGGTCCCGCACATGCCGGTCGACGTGCGCGAGTTCGATCCTGACTTCTTCGCCTTCTCGGGCCACAAGATGTGCGGCCCGACCGGTATCGGCGTGCTGTACGGGAAGGAGCGCCTCCTCGAGGAGATGGAACCGTACCTCTACGGCGGCTCGATGATCCGCAAGGTGACCTTCGAGGAGACCCAGTGGGAGGACCTCCCCTGGAAGTTCGAGGCCGGCACGCCGGTCATCGAGCAGGGCATCGCGCTCCACGCCGCCATCGACTACCTCGAGGACGTCGGGATGGAACGGGTCCACGAACACGAGTCGCTGCTGGCGCGGTACGCGTACGACCGGCTCTCGGAGTTCGACGACATCGAGATCTACGGCCCGCCGGGCGACGAGCGCGCCGGTCTCGTCTCGTTCAACGTCGACGGCGTCCACGCCCACGACCTCTCCAGCATCCTCAACGAGCACGGCGTCGCCATCCGCGCCGGCGACCACTGCACCCAGCCGCTGCACGACGTCCTCGGCGCGGCCGCCTCGGCCCGCGCGAGCTTCTACGTGTACAACACCCGCGAGGAGATCGACGCGCTCGTGGAGGGTGTCGACGACGCCCGACAGCTCTTCGCGTAAATTTCTCTTCGTCGGGTTTCTCCGATCGCTCGCTACGCTCGCTCCCTCCGCGAACCATCCTCGAAAAAGTCACATAAAAAGAGCCGCTCGCTCGGGTCGGCTCCGCTGACCCTCGTTCGCGGTGGATTGCGGAGTGCCGAAAGCACCAGCACGCCCACCGCGAGGGAGCCGCCCGTGCAGCGTAACAGGTAGGGCGGTAGCCTTTTCGGGCCGACTCGCCTATATCTCCCAACAATGGGAATCGGTGGCGGCTCCGATATGTATCGCCAGCAGATCCTGGACCACTACAAGAACCCCCGGAACTACGGCGAGATGGACGACCCCACGTTCTCACACGTCGGGGAGAACCCCTCCTGTGGCGACACCATCCGCGTGGACGTCCGGCTGGAGGACGACGGGGAGACCATCGAGTACGTCTCGTTCTCGGGCGACGGCTGCGCCATCTCGCAGGCGTCGGCGTCGATGCTCTCCGAGCGCCTCCGCGGGATGACCCTCGACGAACTGGAGGAACTCGACGTCGAGGACGTGACCGAGATGCTCGGCGTCGACATCTCCCCGATGCGCATCAAGTGCGCCGTGCTCGCCCGGCAGGTCGCCCAGGACGGCGCGAAGCTCCACGAGGGCGAGATCGAGGACCTCGACGTCACGAAGACCGAGGAGTAGCGCCGGCCGCGGGTTCCAGGTTTTTCGCTCCCGTCGTTTCGATCACGCTTGCGCTCCGTCGAGCGGCGCGGCTACTCGGGATCTCGGTCGAACCGATAGCGAGTTGGAGGGACGCGTGTGTCGGGGGGACTCGGCCCGGCTACTCCGGCTTCAGGCCCGCGTCCTGGACGCGCATGACGGACTCGCCGTCGGCCAGGTTCGGGGCGTCGACCAGCCGAACGATGCGCTTGTCGCCCTTCGACTTGCGGAGGTACATCCGGAACGTGGAGGTGTGGCCCAGGATGTTCCCGCCGATGGGCTGGGTCGGGTCGCCGAAGTAGGAGTCGGGGTTGGAGGCGACCTGGTTCGTCACGAGCACGACCGAGTTGTACAGGTTGCCCACGCGCATCAGGTCGTGGAGGTGCTTGTTCAGCTTCTGCTGGCGGTCGGCGAGCTGGCCGCGGCCGACGTACTCGGCGCGGAAGTGAGCTGTGAGCGAGTCGACGCACAGCAGGCGGACCGGGAACTCGTCGTCCTCGTGCTCGCTCGCGACCTCCTTGGCCTTCTCGGCGAGGAGGATCTGGTGGTTGGAGTTGAACGCCTTCGCGACGTGGATCTTGTCGAGCACGTCCTCCAGCAGCGCCTCCATCGCCGCGTCGTCGCCGGGGTTCCCCTCGATCTCGCGCTCCTCGAGGAGCGCCTCGAGGATCTCGTCGTCCAGCCCGCGCACCATGTCGTCGATGCGCTCGGGGCGGAACGTGTCCTCGGAGTCGATGAATATACAGCTACCCTCCAGCCCGCCGTACTCCGCGGGGAGCTGGACGTTCACCGCCATCTGGTGGGTCACCTGCGACTTGCCGGCGCCGAACTCGCCGTACACCTCGGTGATGGACTGCGTCTCGAGCCCGCCGTCGAGCATCTCGTCCACCTCGGGGATGAGCCACGAGAGCTTCCCGATCTGCTTGCGGCGTTCGAGCACCTGTGCGCCGGACTCGAACCCGCCGACGTCGGCGGCCTTCCGCGCGCCCTGGATGATGTCGTTCGCCGTCGAGTCGCCGATGTCCGCGGTGTTGCCGAGCTCGCTGGGACTGGCGACCGCGATGCTCTGGTAGCTTTCGAAACCCGCTTCCACTAGTTTGTCGGCCGTCGCCGGCCCGACGCCGGGGAGGCTTTCGAGGTCGTCCTCTGCCATCGTACTCCCGGCTTGTGCGGCTCCGCACATAAACCCTCGTTAACACCAAAGTGAAAGTGAAAACGCGGTGCCTCGGAGGGGTCACGTCGGTGCGTCTCCGAGGGTTCAGACGTGAAGAGGGGCGGCAGGACGAGACGGACCGCGTCGACGCTCGGGAAGTAGAACCGTGTCGTCCAGAGACTCGGCCGGCGGACCGTGAGTCAGTTGTAGGCGATCCGGAGTTCGAGCTCGTTCGCGACGCCGAGGAGGAGCGAGGGCAGTTCGCGTTCGAACCGCTCGTTGCGGAACCGGTTGATGGGACCGGCGACGCTGAGGCCGCCGAGCACCCCGCCGTCGCCGTCCGAGATCGGCACGCCCACGGCCCGGAGGCCGTCGACGAACCCCTGGTCGTTGATGCTGTACCCCCGTTCGCGGACGCGGTCGAGCTCCTCGTACAGTGCCGTCCGGTCGGTGATGGTCCGGTCGGTCAACGGCTCCAGCCCGTGACGCTCCACGATGGCGTCGACCTGCTCCTCGGGGAGTTCCGAGAGGATGGCGTGGCCCGCCGCGCTCGCGTGGATGGGTACCCGCTTTCCCAGGTGCGTGTTGACGTCGACCGCTTTCTCCCCGGTCGCGCGGTGGACGTAGACCCCGCGACCGTGCTCCTCGACGATGAACTGGGCCCGCTCGTTGGTCTCGGCGGCGACCTCCTCGACCTTCGTGGCGGCGAGTTCGTACGCCGGTTCGCGCACGCGGGCGAGTTCGCCGTGCTCCAGGAACTTCAGGCTGAGCGCGTATTCGTTCCCCTCGCGGACCACGTACTCGGCGCGTTCGAGGGTCTCCAGGTGTCGATGGATCGTGCTCTTCGCGCAGTCGAACTCGGCGGTGATCTCGGCGAGGTCGGTCCAGCCGACCTCCTGCAGGTGGTCGACGACGTCGAGCGAGCGTTCGACCGCGCCGATCGTCCCGTGCTGGGCGGCCATGGTCCCTGTTCGCACGCATCACGGATAAATATCCCACATTACGGAATATAGTTTCACGCGGACCGCACGGTGTATTTGCGGTTTCGGGGTCAGTTGACCCCTGTTCCCCGGTCGGTTCCGTTTCACGTGACGGAACGGCAGAGGGGTCCTCACTGGTCGATCGATGTGGGACAGGACCGTCACGCGGCCGTGCCTGGGGACTTCGAAGCGATTCTTCGATGTAGAACGCACGTTCCACCGGTCATCGGGCGATCCTGGAGGGCTCCCCTCCCCAGGGAGGCGATCCCCGCCCTCTTCTCCCATTGCATCATAAAAAATACAATCACCTAATCTCCCTATCGGCAGGATAGGGCGCGTGAAAGTGCCTGTATCGAATATTAAAGAAATCATATATAACAAATCATTAGTAACGAATTTATGCGGTGTATCCATACCGTTCCCTGTGGTAGCATACCATGGCAAAGAGAGACACGCGCCGGCGCTTCCTGAAGCGGACGGGAGCCGCCGGGGTACTGACGGCTGGACTGGCGGGTTGTACCGGAAACTCGGACGGCGGTCCCGGCGGCGGCGGTAACGGCGGCGACGGCGGAACGCCGGCCGGCGAACAGAAGACGATCTCGGGCGACAAGGGCGAGGTCCACTTCCTCTCGGCCGAGAACAGTTCTGCGTTCAAGCAGTACTACCAGAAGTGGGCCGAGCGGTTCAGCGAGGAGACGGGCTACGGCGTCAAACTGGAGTTCGTCGGCGTCGGGTCGAGCCAGTCGGCCCGCATCTCGAAGCTCCTCCAGGCGGGGAACCCGCCGGAACTGACGACCACGGCCCCCGAGAAGGGCGGCGGGATGGCGCTCCAGGGGGTCCTCGCGGACCTCAGCGACGAGGCGTCGTGGATGGAGGACAAGTACGGCTACTCGTTCAACGAGGACTTCCTCTTCCAGCTCGACGGCAGCCAGTACGTCGTCCCCATCTGGGTCAACATGACGATGGACTGGTACCGGGTGAGCGCCTGGCAGGACGGCGCCGGATTCGCGCCCCGGAACCCCAACTGGCAGGAGTTCCTCGAGGGCGTGAAGGCCACCGACGGCGTGGAGGACCGCCGCGGCACGGTCGTCCCGGCCGCGCAGAGCCTGATGAGCACCGAGTACTACATCGACCACATGTTCCAGAACGGGGGGCGGATCTTCGCCCGGAACGGCGGGAACGTCGAGGTGGTGATGAACAAGGGACAGGACCGCACGAAGACCAAGGAGGTGCTCGAGTACATCGAGAAACTGAACCAGTACTCCGTCGACGGGTCGGGCTACGCCTACAGCGAGCAGATCGAGTCCTTCTGGTCCGAACAGGTGAACGAGGTGAAGTACTTCGGCGCCCGGCCGCTCCAGCAGGCCGTCGAGAACAACGAGGCGGTCGCCGAGGACACGGGGCTGATGCGCCCGCCGCACAAGGAGGAGCAGACCCACCAGGCGTTCTCGGAGGGCTGGGTGATGTTCGAGCCGGCCGAGAACAAGGACGGCGCGCGGGAGTTCATCAAGTTCATGTCCCGTCCCGAACCCCTCTACGAACTCCTCCACATCGCGCCGCTGCACAACCTCCCGCCGTTCCCGGCCGCCGTCGACGACGAGGAGTTCCTCGACAACGAGTTCATCGACGAGTGGGTGCGGCCCAACGACCACATCCGCATCGACGACGTCGTCACCATGGTCGAGAACGCGAAGACCCTCGTCGGCGAGACGGACCCGAACAACGCGCTCGCGTCGCCGGTGTTCTCGGAGAACGTCTTCGGCAACATGATCTACAACGTCCTCTACGGCGACACCTCGATCGACCAGGCCATCGACCAGGCCGGCGAGCAGGCGACGAGCATCATGGACGGATTCGACAAATGAACGCCGGCCGCCCTCACCGACGTCATCGGTGGCCGGTGTGGCCGGGGGAATCCGACGATGGATGAGGCGACGAGCACGGGCGGGCTCGACGCCACGCACGAGGAGGACACCCGACAGGACCGTCTGGCGGCGCTCCTCGACAACGAGGTCTTCCTCGGCTACGGGAGCCTCTCGCCGGTCATGGTGCTGTTCCTCTTCGTGGCCGTCCTGCCGATCGGCTGGGCGCTCGCGGGGAGCTTCTTCGAGATCAACGCCTTCAACCCGGTGTGGAACTGGACGGGGCTCTCGAACTACGAGCACATCTTCCTCCAGGACAGCTTCTACTGGACCGCCGCCGGCAAGTCCGTGGTGTTCGGCTTCGGGTCGGTCGCGCTCCAGATCGTGCTCGGGGTGGCGTTCGCGCTCATCCTGCAGCGATCGTTCCGCGGCAACGCGTTCGCGCGGGCGGTCGTCCTGCTCCCGTACCTGGTGCCGGTCATCGTGGTCGGGCTCGTCTTCCAGTGGATGATGAACCCGAACTACGGGGTGTTCAACCTCCTCGGGACGCGCTTCGGCGTCCTGAGCGGCCCCATCAACTTCCTGGGGAACTCCGACATCGCGATGTACGCCATCATCGTCGCCGCGAGCTGGAAGTGGTCCATCTTCGTCGTGATGATGACGCTGGCCCGCCTGGAGGCGATCCCCTCCGGCTACTACGACGCCGCCCGCGTCAACGGCGCCAACGCGTGGCAGCGGTTCCGTGACATTACGCTCCCGAACCTGAAGGGGATGATCGTCCTCGTCGTCCTGCTGCGGGGCATCTGGATGTTCAACAAGTTCGACATCGTCTGGATCATGACCCGCGGCGGCCCGAGCGGCGCGACGACGACGCTGCCGGTGTACGCCTACAAGGTGGCGTTCAACCAGTGGCACCTCGGCGAGTCGCTGGCCATCGCGTCGACGCTGTTCCTGACGCTGGTCATCGGTGCCGCCGTCTACTTCGGCAAGTTCAACCCCGAACAGGAGGTGCGCGTCGAATGAGCTACTCCACGTCGAAGTCGCCGATGGAGCGGCTCATCGACTACTACGTCCGTCGGGTCCCCTACGACCTCCAGAAGCGCCTGTCGAAGTGGTTCTTCAGGCTGCTCATCCTGGTGACGGTCGTCGTCGTCGGCTTCCCGACGTACGTGATGCTGAAGGCGTCGATCCAGCCCGAACTGGAGCTGTTCTCGAACACGTTCCTGTTCGTCCCGCGGAACCCGACCCTGGAGAACTTCGAGGGGCTGTTCACGGAGACGAACTTCGTGCGGTTCTACGCGAACAGCATCGTCGCGGCGCTGGGGACGATGCTCATCAGCGTCGTCGCCAGCACCCTCGCGGGCTACTCGCTGACCCGGTTCAGCTTCCCGGGGAAGAAGCGGCTCGCCCAGTCGGTGCTGTTCTCCTACATGTTCCCGCCGCTGCTGCTCGGACTGCCGATGTTCATGATCTGGCGGGACCTCGCGATGCTGAACAGCTACCCTGGCATCGTCCTGGCCCACACGGCCCACGCGCTGCCGTTCGACATCTGGCTGATGTGGAAGTTCTTCCAGACCGTCCCCATCAGCTACGAGGAGAGCGCGTGGATCTACGGCGCCAGCCGCCTGCGCGCCCTCCGGGACGTCGCCGTCCCGATGGCCCTGCCGGGCATCATCGCCGTCTCCATCTTCTCGTTCGCCATCTCCTGGAGCGACTTCACGTTCGCCAACCTCCTGCTGACCCAGGAGTCGATGAAGACGCTCCCTATCGGGATGATCGGCTTCATCGAACAGCAGGCGGTCCACTGGGGGCTCATCATGAGCGCCTCGGTGATGATGGCGCTGCCGGCGTTCCTGCTGGTGTACTTCCTCCAGAGCTACCTGCTCCGGGGGTTCAGCGTGGGTGGTCTCGGATGACCGCCCTCGCGCGCCGCGGTCGCGGTCGAACTGGCAACCGAATCGGCAGTCGGTTCGGCCGCCGGACTGACGGTCGAATCGACGGTCGAACCGACGAACGATCGAGCGACGAGGTGAACTAACGTGTCCGAGATACGCATCGACGAGTTGCGAAAGGTGTACGAGGTACCGAGCGGGAACGAGGTCGCTGTCGAGGGGTCCACGCTGACGGTTCCGGACGGGGACTTCCTGACGCTGCTCGGCCCGTCCGGCTGTGGCAAGTCGACGACCCTGCGCTGTATCGCCGGCCTGGAGTCGCCGACGGAGGGGACGGTCTCCTACGACGAGGACGACGTGACCCCCCTCCCGGCCCAGGAACGGGACATCAGCATGGTGTTCCAGGAGATCGCGCTGTACCCGCACATGCGGTGCATCGAGAACATCGCCTACCCGCTAAAGGTGCGGGGCGTCCCCGAGGACGAGCGCCACGAGCGCGCCCGCGAGGTCGCGCGGATCCTCGAGGTCGAGGAGCTCGTCGAGAAGCACCCCGCCGAGCTCTCGGGCGGCCAGCGCCAGCGCATCGCCATCGCCCGGGCCATCGTCCGGGAGCCGAGGGCGTTCCTGATGGACGAGCCGATGACCGGCCTCGACGAGAAGCTGAAGGTCCGGATGCGCAAGGAGCTCAAGCGCGTCGTCGAGGAGACCGAGCAGACGGTCGTGTACGTCACCCACAACCAGGAGGAGGCGATGATGCTCTCGGACTGGATCGCGGTGATGAGCGACGGCGTCATCGAGCAGTATGGCACGCCCGACGAGGTGTACAACGAGCCGAACAACCGGTTCGTCGCCGGCTTCGTCGGCATGCCCGAGATGAACGTCTGGCGCGGCGAGACCGACGGGTCGACGGTGTCGGTCGCCATCGGCGAGCAGGCGGTGTCGCTCGACCTGCGCGAGGCCGCCGGCGACGCCGAACGGAAGGAGAAGACGAGCATCGACGAGCGGAGTTCGGACGAGGTGGAGGTCGGCTTCCGACCGCAGGCCATCGGCCTCGTCCCGGAGGGGGAGGGGGACTTCGACGCGGACCTCTCCCTGATCGAGCCGATGGGCGAGGACAGCCTCTGTTATCTCGACTCGCCGGTCGGCGAGATCAGGGTCGTCGAGGACGCCGCGACGCGCTTTTCCGACGGCGACACCGTCGGCGTCGCTCTCGACCGGCACGAGGGGTACGTCTTCGACGACGTGTCCGGGTCGACCATCGCCCGCACCGGCCCGTCGGCCGCCGCGACGACCGACGACGCGGCGACCGAACGCCGGGGGAGTACGTCGGACTGATCCCGCCATGTCCCGCTCGAACACGGTTCCAACACCGCGGCGGCGACGGGTCCGATGGCCGTGAGCGACGCCGCCCCGACCGTCGCCGGCGTGGGGATGACGCCCTTCGAGAGCGAGACCGACGACCGGTTGCTCGACCTCGTCGAACGCGCCGCGCTCGCCGCGCTCGCCGACGCGGACGTGACCCCGACCGAACTCGACGCGGTCGTCGTCGGCAACATGGCCGCGGAGGCGTTCACGGACCGCTCCGGGCTGGCGAACGCTCTCGTCGACAGCGTCGGCGCGACGGGCGCGAGCGCGGACCGCGTCGAGAACACCAGCGCGTCCGGCGCCAGCGCGTTCAAGCGGGGCGTCGAGGCCGTCACCGCCGGACACGCGGAGCGCGTCCTCGTCGTCGGCGGCGAGCACATGTCCGCGGTGGACCGGGAACGGTCGACCGAGATCGTCGGGAGCATCGTCCACGGGACCGAGCGACGGCACGGCGTCACCCTGCCGTCGCTCGCGGGCGTGGCCACCGACGCCTACCTTCGGGAGCACGACGCCGACCGCGCCGCGCTCTCCGAGGTGGCCGTGAAGAACCACGGCAACGCGGCTGCCAACCCCTACGCCCAGTTCCGGACGCCGGTCACCCGCGAGGAGGTGGAGTCCTCGCCCGCCGTGGCGGACCCGCTCCGCCTCTACGACTGCTGTCCCACGAGCGACGGGGCCGCCGCGGTCGTGCTCGCCCCAGAGGGCGACGTCCGCGTCACGGGAGTCGCGGGGGCGACCGGCACCCACGCCGTCCCGGAGCGGCAGAGCGTCCTCAGGGTCGAGAGCGTCGCGAAGGCCGGCACGCGGGCGCTGTCCGCGGCGGGCATCTCGCCCGCCGACGTGGACGTCGCCTGCGTCCACGACGCGTTCACGGTGCTGGAGCTGCTCGAACTGGAGGAGTTGGGTTTCTACGGGCCGGGGGCGGCCTGGAAGGCGGTGCTCGACGGCGAGACCGCCGTCGACGGGACGCTGCCGGTCAACCCCGGCGGGGGGCTGAAGGCCCGCGGTCACCCCCTGGGTGCGACGGGCGTGGCCCAGCTGGTCGAACTGGTCTGGCAACTCCGCGGCGAGGCGGTCGGCCGGCAGGCCACCCCGGCGTACACGGGGCTGGCGGTCAACGTCGCGGGGTTCGGGAACAACAGCATCTGTACGATACTGGAGGCCGACACGTGACAGACGAACCATACGATCGAACCGACGAGACTGACGAGACTGACGAGACGGACGAGAGGCGCGCGCACACCGACGGGACCGCCAACCCACCCGGCAACAAGGACGGGGCCAACACGGACGAGGCCGACGCGGACGCGTATGGCGAGTACGATATGCACGCTCACGACGCGCCCGACGCAGCCTACGTCTGCACTGACTGCGACGAACGGTGGTTCTACGCCCGGGCGCGGTGTCCCGACTGCGGCGGCGGGGACCACGCGACGTACGAACTCGGGGTCGGCACGCTCCGCGCCGCCACGACGGCCCGGGTGACGCCGGCCGACGTGCGCGACGAGAACCCCCTCGGCCTCGCCGAGTTCGGCGGCGGCGTGGCTGTCCTCGCCCAGCTACCGACCGGCGAGCGCCGGCCCGAGGTGGGCGACGCGGTGGAGCTGACCGGATCATCGGCGCTCCGCGACGGCATCTACGGCGCCAGACTGCGCGGCGTCGGGGAGGACGCCCCCACGGGGACCGGGGACGAACGGGCACGCAGGGAGGTGCGCGAGTCGTGACGGTCCCCGACCGGATGCGCGCGGTCCGAATCGACGACCACGGCGGCCCGGACATCCTCGCGGAGGCCGAGGTCGCAACGCCCGAACCCGGACACGGCGAGGTGCTGGTCCGGACAGTGGCCGCGTCGGTCAACCCGATCGACACGTACGTGCGCGAGGGGGCCGCGGAGCCGGCGGACGGCCTGCCCCACGTCGTCGGCTCAGACGTGGCCGGCGTCGTCGTCGCCGCCGGCGCCGGGGTCGACGAGTTCGCACCCGGCGACCGGGCGTTCGCGACGGGTCTCGGTCTGTTCGAACAGGGGAGCTACGCTGAGTACGTCCCGGTGCCCGCGGACCGCCTCGCACACCTCCCGGAGGCCGTCCCGTTCCGGACGGGCGCCGCGGCGGCGATGGTGTACCCGACCGCCTGGCGCGCGCTGGTCGACCGCGGCGGTCTCACGGTCGGCGACGCCTGCCTGATCCAGGGCGGCGCCGGCGGCGTCGGTAACGCGGCGGTCCAGATCGCCCGCCACGCAGGCACCGAGGTGGTCGCGACCGCGCGTCCGGACGACGCCGAACTCGTCGAGGACGCCGGCGCCGACGCCGTCGTCGACTACCGGGCCGACGACATGGCCGGGGCGGTACGAGCGGCCGGCGTCGACGCGGTCGACGTCGTCCTCGAAACCCACGCCGACCGCAACCTCGCGGGGGACCTCGACCTCCTCTCGCGCGGCGGACGCGTCGTCGTCATCGGCGAGGAGGCGCCGATCGAACTGTCGCCGTCGCTGTCGATGGACGCCAAGATCGCCGACGCCGACCTCCGGTTCATGTCCATCGTCGCCTCGGCCGAGGACCAGAAGCGACTGCTCGAACGGACGGCGCCGCGACTGGCCGACGGGACGTTCGACGTTCGCGTGGCCGACGTCTACCCCTTCCCGGAGGCCGCGGAGGCACACCGCGCGGTGGAGTCCACGGGAACAGGCGGCAAGGTGCTGCTGGAACCCTGATCCGCCCGGGTCGGTCTCGGGCTTCGTCGCAACCAGTCTCCTCGGACGCGAATCGACGTGACACCGCCGCTCGGTAGTGCGCGGCTATCGTTCGGTCGTACCGCGATTGTCGGAAAATCCTTTGCCCCGGTCTGTCGTACTCCGTCCATGTCTACGGACCCACTCGACGAACTCGACTTCGGGATCCTCCATCTGCTTCAGGAAGACGCGCGCCACATCTCGCCGGTCGACATGGAGGACGAACTCCCGGTCTCCGACACGACGATCCGCAACCGCATCGAGAAACTGGAGGACCGAGGGATCATCGAGGGTTACGTCCCGCTCATCGACTACGAGAAGGCGGGGTTCCCGTTGCGGGTCAAGTTCGTCTGCACGGCTCCCGTGAAGGAACGTGCGAAACTCGCCGAGGAGGCGCTCGAACTCCACAACGTCGTGGACGTAGAGGAGATGCTGAGCGCCCGCGAGAACGTTCGGATCATGGTCGTGACGAACCACTCCGAAGACCTTCACGAGGTCACCGAGCGGATCGACGATCTGGGCCTCACGATCGAGCGTGAGGGCCTCGTCCGACGAATTCACCGACGCCCGTTCAACCACTTCGGCGAACACATGGTTTCCTGGAAGTAGGAAACTCGGCTCCTGTATTCGAGCCCGCGGGTTAGAAATAAGAAGGATATATATCGAATTGCTTACTCAGAAATCATGTTTGGACAAATGCTTTGGTCACGGCCAACTTCGGTGGACGTGATGCGAACGCAAGCGAGATTTTCGACTGAGGGCCATCCGGACGAGATCCTACACACTGTTCTCACTGCTCTCTCGGCGGCCGAAAACGTGGGCGTAGCCAGCCTCGACCTACCGCTGTTCGACGTGATCGACTCCGGGGCCCTCGAACAGCTACTCGGGAACGCCGACCGACGGATCAGCGTGACGTTCCCGTACGAGCAGTGGGTGGTGAAGGCCCACGGTGACGGCGCGGTTGAGGTGCGTGAAAACACGGAGACGCGGTAGATGTTTCAGTGTCTCTGTGACACCTGTGAAGAACGGGAGCTGATCGAGGAACTCGAGCAGGCACAGGAGTACTTCAACGAACACGCGGATCGTGGATGTGAAGTCGAGATCATCAACGTCGAGCTGGCGGCTGATCAACTGAACACTGGGCCGACCCAACCTGCGTCCTGCACGGAGGAACCGCGGACTGCGAACGAGATCAGTTCGCGAGAGGGGCAGCAGTCAGCCGACAGATGAGTCATTCGACGTTCGGGAACTGCCGGAACACGATCGGTCCCTAGAGTGCCTGGACACGTGGTGAGCAGCGCTTCGTCCGCCCGTACGAAGATTATATGATGGCTCTCGATGACTTCCGGATACGAATGTCCCCGTCGCTCCTCCGCACCGCCCCGTCGACGTGGCGATTCGCGCTCATCGGCGCGCTGGCCTCGCTGCCCGTCGCCGCCATCGTGAACTGGCTGCCGAACTCGGAGGCGACCGTCGGTGGCGGTATCATGGTGATCGGAGCGTTCATCGCGGGAGCTATCGCCGCAGTCCGATCGACGGACCCGGACGATGCCGGACTCCGCGCCGGTTTCCTCGGTGGCGTCCTCGCAGTGCTCACGCTCGTTGTGACAGTAGTCAGTGCCGCGGTCGGTGGTACGGCGGCGGCGTGGCCGCCGTCCAGAGTCCTCTTCTGGGTCCTTGCTATCGGGCTGGTCCTGTGCGTCTCCCCCGTATTCGGTCTGGCATGCGGTCGTGTCGGCGGGTGGGTGGCGGACACCGTCGCCTCACGACGGAAGACCGGCGCGAACGCGCCGTAACGATCCTACGACGGGTTGTTGGACGGACGCTCCGTAATGAGAGTTCTTCCGGAAAGAAGTAGTGGTGAGGTGGTCCGCGGTCGTGCGCGGTCTAGTCGGACGTATAGAGGTAGAGCGTGACGAGTGCGACGACGGCTTCGGCGACTTTCGAGGCGATAGAGAGCGGGTTGACCTGCTCGCCCATGTCGAAGAAGGCGAGGATCGTTACGATCGCGTATCCGGCGGCGACGGGATAGAGCTCACGCCGCCAGTAGCGGCTGAGGCACACGAGAACTCCCCCGATCCAGCCGAGGCCGTTCAGATAGAAGAGGACGCCCGTCGTCCGATCGAACGCCATCACTCGTGGTGCCAGCAGCAGGTGGATCGCGGCCGAGGCGAGTGCCGCGAGGACGACGACGTAGCCCAGATAGTGCGACGGGGGACTCACCACCGATCGGGACTCCTGCGAGGTAGCCGGTTGACCAGCCATGGAACTGGTCGTTCTCGGTGGACGGAAGGTATCGTGACCAGGTTCGCGACGATTGGGTAGTCGAACTACCGACGGCCGAGTGACGCCAGGTCACGGATCTCGACGACGGATCGCTCCCCCGTACTGGGCGAACAGCGCGACACCTGTCCTCCCACACGCCACTGTTCGTCTGTCGTCGATCCGTCGAAGAGAGTCGCTTCGAGATTCCAAACCGGCCCTCAGTCGTCGCCGAACGCGCCCGCCTCGGCCATCTCGTCGAGTCGGTCCTCGTCGTAGCCCAGGTCGGCGAACACCTCGCGAGTGTGTTCGCCGAGGTCCGGTGGCGGCGACTCGAAGCCGCTGTCGCTGTGCGCGAAGTTCAGCGGGTGCTCGATGACCGGCACCTCGGTGCCGCCCTTCTCCAGCGTGCGCATGACCCCCCGCGACTCGGTCTGTTCGTTGTAGAGGGCGTCCTCGACGTCCCGGACCGGGCCGGCGGGGATGCCCGCCTCGACGAAGACGTCCATCCACTCGTCGGTGGACCGGTCGGCGAGCCGCGACTCGATCTCGCGTTCGAGCTCGTCCATGTGTCCGACCCGGTCGGCGTTCGTCTCGAACCGCTCGTCCTCGGGGAGGTCCCCGCGGTCGATCGCCTCGCAGAAGCCCCGCCAGAGCTTCTGGTTCAGGCAGGCGACGTTGATGTGGCCGTCGGCGGTCTCGAACGACTGGTACGGCGCGAGCACGGGGTCCTTCGTCCCCATCCGCCCGGGCTCCTCGCCGGCGAACACCTTGCCGGCCTGTTTCGTGAGCCACGGGAGCGTGGCGTCCAGCATCCCGAGGTCGATGTACTCGCCCTCGCCGGTGCGCTCGCGTCGGTACAGCGCCGAGGAGATGCCGAACGCCGCCCACATCCCGGTGATGAGGTCTGTCTGCGGGAGCCCGACCTTCACGGGGCCGCCGTTGGCCTCGCCGGTGACCGACATGATGCCGGACATGCCCTGGACGAGGAGGTCGTAGCCGGGTCGCTGGCTCCACGGGCCGGTCTGGCCGAACGCCGAGATGGCACAGTAGATCACGTCCTCGTTCTCCTCGCGGATGCGATCGTAGTCGACGCCGAGTTTCTCGGCCGTGCCGGGGCGGAAGTTCTGCACGAACACGTCGGCCTCGGCCGCCAGGTCGTAGAGGGCGGCGAGCCCCTCAGCGGACTTAAGGTCGAGTTCCACGGAGCGCTTGTCGTAGTTGACCGTCCAGTAGTACGGCGAGTCGCCGTCGACGAACGGCGGCCCGGAGTGTCGGATGTCGTCGCCGACGCCCGGGCGCTCCACCTTCACCACGTCGGCGCCCTGGTTCGCCAGCATCAGCGAGCAGAACCCGCCCGTCACGAACGTCGAGAGGTCGACGACGAGCAGGTCCTCGAAGATCCGGTTGTCCATACGGGACGGCCGTCTGCCGCTGAAAAAAGCATTGCCCCGCTTCGCGTTCACGTCGCCGCAGTCGGGCGGACTCGGCGGGTCAATCGACCCTCCGGATGGACTCGAGACGTTACCAGACCCTTCGGACGGCCCCGGTTCCGGTTCGGGTTCGGGGTGGCCGACCTACTCCCAGGGGTGGCCGCCGCGGCGGCCGGGCCAGAGGGGGTACCAGTACTCCTTCTCGGGTTCGAGGTCGAGTTCCCCGTCGAGCACCGACTCGAGTTTGCCCTCGATCCGCTTGTCGTGCTCGCCGTCCTTCGGGGCGAACGGGTAGTAGGCGCCGCGGCGGAACGAGTACACCCAGTAGGCTCGGTCGCTCGAATCGCTCGTCCGCTCGAACCCGAAGACCGCCGCGAGCAGCCGCGAGCCGTATCCGCGCTCGACGAACGTATCCGCCGCGAAGTGGACCGAGGTGACCAGGTCCTCGGGGTCGTCGTCGGCGAGCACGACCCAGTGGTAGCCGTGGTCGTCCTCGTGCCGGCGGAACTCGGTGCCCGTCTCCTCGCTCCCGGCGTGGAGGATGTCCTCGACCTCCTCGACGGTCGAGGCGAAGTCGGTGGAGTCGACCGAGGAGAAGCAGAGCGCGGCCTCGCCGACCGGGGCGAAGCCGAGGTCGGCCTCCATCGTCACGTAGGCGGTGCTCATCCCGAACAGGTCGTCGGGGTCCGCGTCGCGCGTGGCGTCGCTCTCGGCGCTGATGCCGAGCGCCGCCTTGACGGAGTCGAACAGCCCCATCAGCTCCCCTCCCCGTCGGCAGCGCCCTGCCCGTCGGCGGCGAGTTCCCCGTCGGCCGCGAGCGACGGCCCGTCGATCCGGTCGAACTCACCGCGGAGCCGCTGGTACTGCCGGTCAACGTCCTCGGCCTTGTTCGCCGCGTTCCGGACGTGCGTCTGCAGGACGCCCCACTCGTCCTCGACCGAGGCGAACGCGTCCCGGAGCGAGTCGAGTTCGGCGGCGACCTCCTCGGCCTGCTCGGAGAGCTGTCGCGCCTGCACGTCGGCCTTGATGAGTTCGAGCTTGTGGCCGAAGGTGAGCGGCGAGACCACCTGCACGCCGCGGCGCGTGTACTCGCGGAGCAGGTCGTACTCCTCGGTGACGAGGTGGTAGTAGACGCTCTCGGAGGGGATGAACGCGAACGCGAAGTCGGTCGTGCCCGCCGCGGGACGGACGTAGTCGGTCGCGATCTTCTCGAGCTGCGACTCCACGTCGCGCGCGAACGCGTCGCGGTAGCGGGCGGCCTCGTCCTCGTCGTCGGTCCCGACGGCGCGCTCGTAGTTGTCCAGCGGGAACTTCGCATCAACGCAGACGAGCCCCGACGAGGTGCGGATGTGGGCGTCGGGCGTCTTCCCGTCGACGACGCGCTCGCGGAGGCCGTACATCTCGGGCGGCAGGTGGTCCGAGAGCAGCACGTCGAGCTGCTCCTCGCCGAAGGCGCCGCGCTTCCGGGGGTCCCGGAGCATGCTGTCGAGGTCCGAGTGGAGGCTCCGCATCTTCCCCGCGTGCTGCTCGATGCGGTCCACCTTCTCGGCGAACTCGAGGTCGGTGAACGTCCGGCTCACGGCCGTGGTGAGCGCGTCCGAGTCGACCTCGACGTCGGTGTCCTGGGCACTGAGCGACCGGACGGAGAGCCAGAGTTGTAGCAGGAGAAACGCCACGACGAGCAGCAGCGTCACGGCGGCCACGAGCAGCACCGTCGACGTGGTGCCGCCCGACTGGAGCGGGAGCATACACCGGCGTACGGAAACTCTCCGTAAAAGGATTCGTTCGTATTCGTCGGGTGACTTCGTGTGATCGTCGTTGCAAGTGCTCCACGTGTGACTGGCTCTACTGGACTCGACACGATTACGAAAGCCCCCGCGGGTCTCGGCTCCCGCGAGACGCTCTGCGCTCCTCGTCGGTCGGCCTGCGGCCTCCCTCCTGCGGGTGCTTGAGGCCTCGGGATTCGCCGAGATCCGCGGCCCCTTTCAGTCCCACCCGCTGGACGTTCGACCGAGCGACGGAGCCCGACTACCGAGTGTGCACGCCGTCGGTAGTCTCCTCCATCGTTTGTCGGCCGACGGTCGATAGGATGCGTGCGGGCGCACCGCGAGCGACCGGAGTGAGCGAGCCGCGCCCGCCGGGGAGGCCTGGGGACAGCACATAATGGCGGCTGACCGTCCAACGGGGCGGGACTGAAAGGGGCCGGCTTCTGTGCGAAGCACGGCGCCTCAAGCACCGCAGCGCGAAGGAGTGGAGCGACTGAGCGCGAGGAGCGCAGAGCGTGCCGCGCGAGCGCAGAAGTCGGGGGGCTTTCGAGCCGTTCCCGTTCGTCGAAACGCTCATTCGAGAAACCGAACCTCACGCCCATCCGGAAACGTCGAAACGGAAGAAGAATCAGACCGTTTCGAGTTCCCGCTCCAGGTTCCGAAGGCGCTCCACGCGCTTCTCGGTGCTCGGGTGCGTCGAGAACAGCTTCCCGACGACCCCGCTCTTCAGCGGGATGATGAAGAACGCGTTCATCTCCGAGGTCTCGCGGAGGTCGTCGTCGGGCACCTTGTCCATCCGGCCGTCGATGGTGAGCAGCGCGGACGCGAGCGCGCCCGGCTTGCCCGTGATGGCCGCCCCGCCGCGGTCCGCCGAGTACTCGCGGTAGCGCGAGAGCGCCCGGATCAGGAAGAACGAGACGATCCAGACGGCCAGCGAGGCGACGATGGCGACGAGCATGCCGCCGTTGTTGCGGTTGCGCCCGCCGCCGAACAGCCAGCCCCAGCGGACGACCATGAACGCGATTGTCGAGAGGAACGAGGCGATGGTCATCACCATCACGTCGCGGTTCTTCACGTGGGCCAGTTCGTGGGCGAGCACGCCCTCCAGCTCCTCGTCGTCGAGGGTGCGAAGGAGACCCGTCGTGACGCAGACGGCCGAACTCTTCTGCGAGCGCCCCGTCGCGAACGCGTTCGGGACGCGCGAGTCGGCCACCGCGACCTTCGGCTTGGGCAGGTCGGCCTGCTGGCTCAGCCGAGTGATTTTCGCGTGCAGTCCCGGATACTCCTCCTCGCTCACCTTCTTGGCGCCCATCGAGTACAGCGCCAGCTTGTCGCTGAAGAAGAACTGGACGAACAGGAACGGTACCATGAGGATCAGGAAACCGGCGTAGCTCGTCTGTGAGATCACCGCCGCGAAGACGATGTAGAGGGCGAACAGGAGGAACATCGTGAAGATCATGCGGCCGCGGAGGCCCCAGTCCGTTTTCCACTCCATACCCCATCGTAATCGCTTCACGGCTTAAACGCTGTCGTGGAGGCCCGTCCCCACTATCAGGGCGCGATATTCGGGGCGACGGCGTTTTACTGCGGACCGCTGGAGACGAATCCCGTGTCCGGGCGCGCACAGACCGAGGCCATCGGCGTGGTGACGGTCACCGCCGTCGTTCTCCTGCTCGCCTTCACCGTCGGGTTCGCCGTCGTCGAGTCGATGTCGAACGCCGAGTCCACCGCGCCCGCGCTCGGCGACTACCGCTTCGACGCCGACGGAACCGCCGTCTCCGTCACGCACGCCGGCGGCGACGCCGCCCCCCTCTCCGACCTCTCGCTGGTCGTTCGCGGCCCGAACGGGAGCACGACCCGCCCGTTCACCGCCGGAACGCTCGCGGGCGGCGGGGCCGTCTTCCGGCCGGGATCGACGTGGCGCTACGGCGCTATCCCGTTCCCGTTCGACCGAGCGGTCGAGCTCGACCTCCTCGTCGTCCACGGCCCCTCCGGGGCGGTCGTCGACCGGACGACGGTCCGGGTCGGATCGGGGCCGACCGCGACGCCGACGGACTCCCCCACGCCGACGGCGACATCGACCGCCACCCCGACCGACAAGCCCACGGCCACGTCTACGCCGGTGCCGACCCCGCCCGAAGTACAGTTCTTCGAGGCGACGAATCCCGACCACAAGAACGTCCGCGTGGAGCTCCGGACCGACGAACGGTTCTCGGA
The DNA here is from genome assembly GCF_013401515.1 of Halorarum halophilum. NCBI lineage: Archaea > Methanobacteriati > Methanobacteriota > Halobacteria > Halobacteriales > Haloferacaceae > Halorarum > Halorarum halophilum. The sequence continues at coordinate 2,503,597 of NZ_CP058529.1, forward strand.
CCTCCGCGTCGTCCTCTACCGCGGCGACGGGCGGACCCGGCGGGTCGACGTGGACGACGACGACGGCGGTTGGTGGGACGACTGGTGGGGCGGTGACGACGACGGCCAGGAGGACCCCGACGACCGGGGCGACGGCGGCTGGAACTGGTGGCCCTGGTAGCTCCCCCAACGTCCGAGCAGCCCGGTCTGTCACCTCGTCCTAGCGGGCGTGCTCCGGACGTGGGACTTATCTCGCATCGGCCGCTCTGGTCGCTGTGGTCGAACTCCTCCTCCTCGTCGGGCTCGCGGTCGCCGTCTTCGTCGGCTTCAACATCGGCGGTTCCTCCACCGGCGTCGCGTTCGGCCCCGCGGTCGGCAGCGGACTCGTCTCGAAACTCACCGCGGCGGGGTTGATGACCGGGTTCGCGCTCGCGGGCGCGTGGACGGTCGGCCGTGGCGTCATCGCCACGATGGGGGGTCGAATCGTCCCCTCCGGCCAGTTCACGCTCGTCGCGAGCGTCGCCGTCCTCTTCTTCGTCGGCCTCGCGCTGCTCATCTCCAACACGTTCGGCGTCCCCGCCTCGACCTCGATGACCGCCGTCGGCGCCATCGCGGGCCTGGGCGCGGCGACGAACACCCTGAACTCGGACGTGATGGTCCGCATCGTCGGCTGGTGGCTCGTCTCGCCCGTCATCGCCTTCTGGCTGTGCGCGGTCATCGGCCGCTACCTCTACCCGTACCTCGACGCCAAGTTCGCCATCGACCGCTCCGACGGTCCGATCGTCGAGTTCGCCGTCGGCGGGGGCGTCCCGCGGGTCCGGCGCGCGCCCGGGACGACGACCCGCGAACTGGTCGGAACTGTGGTCGTCGTCGTCATCGCCTGCTACATGGCGTTCTCCGCCGGGGCGTCGAACGCCGCCAACGCCGTCGCGCCGCTCGTCGGGAGCCCCGAGGCGAACCTCTCGATCGAGGCGGGCATCCTCGTCGCCGGCGGCGCCATCGGCCTCGGCGCGTTCACCATCGCGAGGCGGACGCTCGACACCGTCGGCAACGACCTCACCGACCTGCCGCTGCTCGCGGCGCTCATCGTCGAGGTCGTCTCCGCGAGCCTCATCACGTTCCTCTCGTACATCGACATCCCCGCGTCGCTGGCCGTCTCGGCGACGATGTGCATCGTCGGACTCGGCTGGGGCCGGGCCACCAGGACGACGAGCGTCGGTGACGCGGTCCGCGGCGAGCGCCCGGAGGTGTCGGTGAACGCGCTCACCGCCGAGAGCGAGGGCGAGCGGGAGGTCCCGCGCGTCGGCGAGGAGACGGGCGAGGAACTGCTCGCGGACGACCTGTTCAACCCCGGGACGACCGGCAGGGTCATCTTCTTCTGGATCCTCACGCCGTCGCTCTCGTTCGCGGCGTCGTTCGTCCTGTTCACCGTCGCCCCCGTGTGACTCCCGATCCCGGGTGGGCGGTCGATCAGCTCCGGGCAGTCCGGGTGAGTACCGACCGCGATCCGGCCTTTTGGCTGGCCTAAACCCTTCTATCCGCTGAATTCGGGCCGCGAGATAGCAACATCTAATTGGGCGGCGACCGAAGCCGTCCATGATGCCCACGGTCGAATACCTCAACTACGAAGTGCTGGATGACCACGGCTGGGAAATGGACGACGACGACCTCTTCGACGAGGCCGCCGATGCAGGCCTCGACGCGGAGGATTACGGCGAACTCGAGGTCAACGAGGGCGAGTACATCCTCGAGGCCGCGGAGGCACAGGGGTACGATTGGCCGTTCTCGTGCCGCGCCGGCGCCTGCGCGAACTGCGCGGCGATCGTGACGGAGGGCGAGATCGAAATGGACATGCAGCAGATCCTCTCCGACGAGGAGGTCGAGGAGAAGAACGTCCGGCTCACCTGCATCGGGTCGCCGGCGACCGACGAGATCCAGATCGTCTACAACGCGAAGCACCTCGACTACCTGCAGAACCGCGTCATCTAGCCCGGGCCGATCCGTTCACTTCCGTTTTCGTTCTCCGGACTGCCTAGCCGCCGCACCCGCTTTCCCAACGGCTAACTCCCCCCGGTTCCCGTTGCCCCCAATGACCGTGCTCGGTATCGCCACGCTGGCCGACCTGCTCCGCCTCCTGGTCGTGCCGGCGTTCGCGTGGGCGGCCTACCGCGACGTCCGCACCCGTCGGCTGCCCAACCGGCTCTGGCCGCCGCTGCTCGCGATCGGCCTCCTCGCGCTGGCGCTCGACGTCGCCGCCGCGTACCCATTCGCCGGCTTCGAGGGACGGCTGTTCCTCGTCCGCACCGGCTTCTCGCTGCTGTTCCTCGTCCCGTTCTCCGTGCTCGCCTACCGGCTGGCGGCGTTCGGCGGCGCGGACATGAAGGCGCTCGTCGTGCTCGCGGTTGCCTTCCCCGCGACGCCCGAGTACATCGTCCCGACGGCGGTGCTCCCCGGGGTCGCCTGGATCCACAATGCCGTCTTCCCGCTGTACCCCTCCACGCTCGGCGTGACGGCGATGTCGGCGCTGACGAACGGCGTCCTGCTCGGCGCGGCCTTCGTCCTCTCGCTCGGGGTCAGGAACGCGCTCGCCGGTCGGATCTCGCCGGCGATGTTCGTCGGCGAGTGGACCGACGTGAGGGACCTGCCCGACCGGCACGGCTCGCTGCTCGACGCGGACGGCCCGCTCCCCTCCCGCGGGCTCGACCTCGACGCGCTCCGGATGTACCTCCGCTGGCGACGGTCGACGCTCGAGGACCTCCGCGCCGACCCCGCCCGCCACCGCGACCCCGTCAGCGTCACCGGGACCGGCGAACCGACCGACGGCGCGGTCCACGTCGGCCCGCGGACCGACGGCGGCGTCCCGGCGGAGGGGGACGTGTCCAATCCGCCGGGGACGGCCGATTCCGACGGGCCCGCGACGGCCACCGAGACGGCCGAGTTCGACGACCCGTGGGCGGCCGAGCGGTTCCTCGACTCCATCGAGGGGACCGCGTACGGCACCGACCCCGAGACGCTCCGCGAGGGCCTGGAGACCGTCTCGGAGGCGGACGCCGTCTGGGTGTCACCCGGGCTCCCGTTCGTCGTGCCGCTGTTCCTCGGGCTGGTCGTGTCGCTCACCTTCGGCGACGTGCTGACGCTCATTCTCGCGGCCGGAGGACTGCTGTAGACGAGTGTGGGGGGATGTCGAGAGAGGTGATGGGAGGATGTTGGACAACGATAGCCTGGAACGCCCCACCCCCCGACGAACTGACGCACAAGACATATCGGCCCGTCGCACCTCCCCCCGCGTATGAGTTCGACCGCCGAGGGCGTCGAGGTTGACTTCGGCGACGACGGGCTGGTCCCCGCCGTCGCCCAGGACGCCGACACCGGCGAGGTGCTGATGCTCGCGTACGCCGACGAGGCCGCGCTCGCCCGCACCCGCGAGACGGGTCGTGCGCACTACTACTCCCGGTCGCGCGATGAACTGTGGGAGAAGGGCGCCACCAGCGGCCACACCCAGGAGGTCGAGGAGGTCCGCGTCGACTGCGACGCAGACGCGCTCCTCTACCTCGTCGACCAGGCCGGCGGCGCCTGCCACACCGGCTTCCGGTCGTGTTTCCACCGCACCGTCGACGGCGAGGAGGTCGGCGAACGCGTCTTCGACCCCGACGATGTCTACGAGTGAGACGGGGGCGGACGCGGGGACCGCGCTCCGGGAGGCGCGCCGGCGCCTCGCGGACGCCGAGTCGGCGGTCGCCGAACACGGCGAGGCTGACCTCGAACGGGTCCGGGACGCGCTGACACGCGCCGAGGGGCTGCTCGACCGGTACGAGGACTCGGCGACCGGGACGGGCGACTTCCAGGCGTACGTCGAGTTCCAGGGCGAGTTCGCCGACCTCGTGGAGGGGCTCCCCGACGACCTCCCGGCGCGGGACGCCTTCGAGGCCGCCAACGGGACGATCGACCAGCGCCGCCTCTCGGAGTCGGACTTCGCGGCGGCGCGCGAACACCTCGCTCCCGCCCGGGAGCTCACCGATCTGCTGTCCGACCGCGAGCAGGCCGGGAGGGCGGTCCGCGAGGCCGAACGGGACGTCGAGCGCCGGATCGCGGTCCTCGACGACCGGATCGCCGACCGCGAGCGCGTGCTGGAACTGGGCGACGCGTTCGACGCGGCCTCCGAACACGCCGGCGCGGACGGGAACGGCGGGGCAGACGTCGACCAACGGGTCGCCGACCTCCGCGAGACGGTCGAGACGTACGACGGGTCCGTCCGGGACGCGTTCGCCGACTTCCGGCGCGAGGCGAGCGCCCGCGAGTTGCTCGGCTTCGTCGACGACACCGCCCACTACCCGCTGGTCGAGTTCGAGACGCCGCCCGACGAACTCCTCGCCTACGTCGAGGACCACGAGGTCGGCACCGAGCCGCTGCCCGACCTGCTTGAGTACGCCGACTACTCCGCCTCGAAGCTCGGCCACTACGTCGACGACCCCGGCGCGTTCCGGACGCGGGTCCCGGTCCATCGGACCTACCTCGACCGGCTCTCGGCCGACCCGCTGACGGTCGGCTGGCCCGCCCCGCCGGCGGGCGAACTCCGCGCGCTGGCCGGCGAACTCGTCTCGGTGGTCGCGAAGTTCGCGGACGAGTCGGTCGTCGCCGACGCCAGGGAGCTCCGGCGGGCGGTCACGCGGGACGACTACGACCGGCTCCGCCGGGTCGCCGTCGCGGAGGCGGATCTCACCGACGAGGAGCGCGGGAAACTGGAGTCGGGTGCGATCGCCGAGGAACTGGAGGCGGCGCGGGCCGAGCGCGAGCGGCTTCGCGAGGCGCTCGAGGACGCCGACACCGACGGCACCTGAGGCACCTGCACGCCTCAGACCGGCTTCTCGTACACGACGGTCGGGTACTGCTCCTCGCCGACCTCGAAGCTGTTCTCCCCCCGCCGATCGAACCCCCGGGACTCGTAGAACTCCCGTACGTCGTCGTTCTCGCGGAACACTTCGAGCGCGACGGCGTCGGTGTCGGACGGGAGGCGGTCGAACCCGGAACCGAGCAACTCGCTCCCGACGCCCTCGCCCTGCTCGTCGGGTTCGACGTAGAGCGCGCGAAGGCCGGTCTCCTCGTCGCCGACGAACGGCTTGCTGAGCCTGGGATGGTGGACGAACTGGGCGAAGCCGACGACGTCGGTGGCGCCCGAGTCGCCGCGTCCCGTGTCCGGCCCGCCGTCGAGGGCGACGAGGAAGTGCTGTCCCTCCGCGCACGCGTCGGCGTACAGTTCGCGCAACGCGTCGCCCTCGGGTACGTCGAGCCCGTCGAGGACCTCCGCGGGCAGGATGTCGTCGTACGCGTCGCGCCACGCCGCACGGTTCACCGCCATCGCGTCGCGGAACTCCTCGATCGAGTCGACCGGACGGATCTCCATATCGGGCGCTCTCACGCCGACGTGAAAAATCGGGGGGCGGAATCCGGGTGCGGCGGAACGTCGCCTCAGCGGGCGTCGTCGAGCGCCTCGTGGACCTCGGCGGCGAGTCCGGCGGCGCGGTCGCGGTCGCGGGCCTCGGCGTAGATGCGGACCTTCGGCTCGGTGCCGGAGGGGCGCACGAGCACCCAGGCGTCGCCGTAGTCGAGGCGGTGGCCGTCGATGGTCGTCGGCGTCGCGTCGGCGGCGGCGGCGTACTCCTCGGCCGCCGCGAGCATCGCGTCGAGTTCGCGCTCGTCGTCGTACACGAGGTTCAACCGGACGTTGTGGTAGTCGCCGTACGGCGCGACGATCTCGCTGACCGACTCGCGGCGCTCGGCGAGCAGTTCGAGGAACTTCGCGCCGATGAACGCGCCGTCGCGCACCAGCCGGTAGTCCGGGAAGAAGACCCCGCCGTTGCCCTCGCCGGCGATGGGAACCGACTCGTCGGCGGCCCACAGCTGCCGGATCCGCGTGATGATGTTCGTCGAGCCGATCGGGGTGAGTTCCAGCGTCGCGCCGGCCGCCTCGCAGACGTCGACGAGCCGCTGGGAGACGTTCACCGCGGCGACCGTGGTGTCGCCGGCCGAGAGCGTGTGGGCGGCCAGCGCGGCCAGCGAGGCATCGCCCTCGACGTATCGGCCGCGCTCGTCGAAGAAGATGGCGCGGTCGGCGTCCCCGTCGTGTGCGATGCCCACGTCGGCGTCCGCGGCGCGGACGAGGCGGCCGAGGTCGCCGAGGTTCGCCTCGACGGGTTCGGGATCGCGACCGGGGAAGTGGCCGTCCGGCTGGGCGTTGACCGTGACGACCTCACAGCCCAGCTCGTGGAAGAAGTCGGGCGAGGTGAGCGCCCCGGCGCCGTGGCCGGGGTCCAGCGCGACCGTCAGGTCCGCGTCGGCGATGGCCTCCCGGCCCACGGTCGCGAGCATCTCCGCGACGTAGTCCTCGTTCGCGTCGGTGACGTGGGTCGTCCCGCCGACCTCGTCCCAGGGGGCGGCGTCGAACGTCTCGGCGACCAGCGCCCCCTCGATGCGCTCGAGCCGGTCGACGGGGAGTTCGATGCCGTCGTCGCCGACGAGCTTCACGCCGTTGTACTCCGGGGGGTTGTGCGACGCGGTGATGAGCACCCCGGGGATCGATTCGTCCTCGCAGTAGCGGACCGTCGCGGGCGTCGGGGTCACGCCGAGCCGGGCGACGTCCACCCCGGCGCTCGCGATCCCCGCCGCGGCGGCGTCGGAGAACATCGCCCCCGTCGTCCGCGTGTCGCGACCGAGCGCGACCCGATCGGCGTCCCAGACGCTCGCGGCCGCCTTCGCGACCCGCAGGACGAACTCCGGGGTGAGCTCCTCGCCCGCGACGCCGCGGGTCCCGCTGGAGCCGAAGATCTTCATTCGGGAAGGTGTGGGGTCGGTGTCGGGATAGTGGTTCCGAAGGTACTTTCCGGTTTAGTGACGGTTGCCTGTTCAATTACGTCGGTCTGATACCTGGGTCCGGTTCGTTGCTCCGAGAGTGCCGACTGTTCCCCCGGGGGGTGGCGTCGTTCATGCGTCTCGCGGGGAACTGTCTCCCTCGTCGACCCGGAACCGCTCCCGGGACGCCGTGGCTCGACCACTTCACCTTGTAGCAATTCCTGCCAGTTTATCACTCCGGAGCGAAAGGGGGAGACAAGATGGTCGTCGGAGACATCTCGACCGGCACGGACGTGGCTGTCATCGGCGCTGGACCCGGCGGGTACGTCGCCGCCATCCGCGCCGCCCAGGAGGGGCTCGACACCACCCTCATCGAGCGGGACGCCTACGGCGGGGTCTGCCTGAACCACGGCTGCATCCCCTCGAAGGCGTTCATCCACGGCGCGGACGTCGCCCACGAGGCGGGCAACGCCGAGGAACTCGGCATCCACGCCGACCCGGCGGTCGACGTGGCCCAGATGCAGGAGTGGAAGTCGGGCGTCGTCGACCGGCTCACGGGCGGGGTCGAGAAGCTCTGCAAGGCCAACGGCGTCAACCTGATCGAGGGCACCGCCACCTTCGCCGACGAGAACAAGCTCAGGGTCGCCCACGGCGGCGAGGGACAGGGCAGCGAGTCCATCGAGTTCGAGCACGCCATCGTCGCGACCGGCTCGCGACCGATGCAGATCCCGGGCTTCGACTTCGCCGACGACCCGGTCCTCTCCTCGCGCGACCTGCTCGGGATGGAGGCCGTCCCGGACCGCCTCGTCGTCGTCGGCGCGGGCTACATCGGGATGGAGCTCTCGACGATGCTCGCGAAGCTCGGCACCGACGTGACCGTCGTCGAGATGCTGGAGGACGTCCTCCCGGGCTACGAGGACGACGTGAAGCGCATCGTCCGCAAGCGCGCGGAGGAACTCGGCATCGAGTTCCACTTCGGCGAGGGCGCGAGCGCGTGGCGCGAGTCGCCCAACGGCGTCGTCGTCACCACCGAGACCGAGGACGGGATGGAGACGGAGTACGCCGGCGACGCGGTGCTCGTCGCGGTCGGCCGCGAGCCCGTCACCGACACGCTCGAATTGGGCGCGGTCGGCCTCGAACCGGACGACCGGGGCTTCATCGAGACGGACCACCAGGCCCGGACCGACGTCGACAGCATCTTCGCGGTCGGCGACGTCGCCGGCGAGCCGATGCTCGCGCACAAGGCGAGCAAGGAGGGCATCGTCGCCGCCGAGGTCGCCGCGGGCGAACCCGCCGCGCTGGACTACCAGGCCGTCCCGGCCGCGGTGTTCACCGAACCCGAGATCGGCACCGTAGGGATGACCGAGGCGGAAGCCGAGGAGGCGGGCTTCGACCCCGTCGTCGGCCAGATGCCGTTCAACGCCTCCGGCCGGGCGCTCACGATGGGCGAGTCGGACGGCTTCGTGCGGGTCGTCGCCGACGAGGAGACGGGCTTCGTGCTCGGCGGGCAGATCGTCGGTCCCGAGGCCTCCGAACTCGTCGCCGAACTCGCGCTCGCCATCGAGATGGGCGCGACGCTGGAGGACGTCGCCGCGACCATCCACACCCACCCGACGCTCGCGGAGGCCGTGATGGAGGCCGCGGAGAACGCGATGGGGACGGCGATCCACACGCTGAACCGGTAGACGGGCCGGCCGGTCGCGGACGACCTCCGACTCGGCGTACGGCTGTTCTTCAGAACTCGTGGACGGTGACTCGGCCGGTCAGTGGGCCCTCTGGCGAACCATCCGAAACTCGAGGATGTGCCGTTCGCCGAGGTCGGCCCGGTGTTCGTCCTGGAAATCGAGGACGTCCTCCACGTCCTCCATCTCGTACTCGAAAGCGCATTCGGGGCAGGTTACGACGTACGTCATGACGATCAGTTTCGCGTCCCAGTTCGGAACTCGTTCACGTCAGCACGCTCCCTGCATCCGCGGACTGTTTTTAACCCCGGCGGCCGCTGAAGCAGCCGTCTGAATCCACGACCGAACGCTACGGGGGACGGCGGATGCTACTGGGACGCGTGCTGAATGCCGTCCAGCATCGCCTCCAGTTCCGAGTGCCCCCGGTACTGGGCCGTGTTCGTCTTCGTGTCGTAGTTCACGACACCGGAATCCGCCAGTCGAGGGAGGATCGAGTGGTGTAACTGGACCGCGATCCGGTCCGCTTCGCTCTGATCCTCCTCGCAGAGTTCGTCCGCGATGTCCTCGAGGGAGGACACGCTCTCCGACGAATCCCGGAAGTAGGCGATGGTAGCGCGGCGGTACTCGTCGGAGAGGAGCGTCAGTAGCTCGTTCGTCGTGTCAGGGTTGGTCTGTTGCTGGTGGTCCATTGGTGTGGTCCGCTCGGCACAGTGATCGGGTGAACTGTGTATGCGCACCACGTGGGGCCTCCACGGGAATGGACGGCGGAACGCCGTCAGTACGTCGTCCACTGCTCGGGTAAGTAGACGCATACTGTGTTCTCGGTTGCTGTAGCTAGTCGGACGCACGTCAGACGAATAAGGGCGTCAGTCACCCGCATCGTCACAGGCCGAACTCGATAGGAGGTGGTTACCTTCGTGTAGTACGCCTCGACCTCACTTTGTGGGATTCCACGGGATATGGGTGCAGATACGTTCGGGTTTCCGGCCGGTATCGGGTGCCTGTCGACCCCGAGCGATTCTTCACGACCGCCACACATCACGGTCCATGGGTCTCTTCGACCGGAACACCGACATGAGCGCCGACGAGCCCTCCACCGACGACGGCCCGCGGTTCGAGCCCGTGGAGGGGACCGCACCGGGAGACGGGGACGACGACTCCGGGTCCGCCGGTTCGTCACCGGTCTCGAAACTGGTCCCCGTCCGCTTCCGCGACGACGACTTCAACGGCACCCTCAAGCGCGCCGTGGACGAGGAGGCCGGCGTCGTGCTGTACGCCTACGGCAACGGCAACGCGGGCGGGCTCGCGGCGGTTCCGCTGGCGGACACGGACCTCGTCGGGGACGAGTAGCCGTCCCCACCGCCCGGTCCCGTGGTCGGTCCCGCTATCCCAGCCGGAACCGCGCCGCGATCTCCTTGTACTCCCGCGTCCAGATTCCGAGTTCGTTCACGGTCCACTGCACCGGCTCGAGTTCGCGCTCCCGCAGTCGCTCGACGGCCGCCTCCGCCTCGGCGCGGTCGCCGCCGACCCCGCGCGCGAGCGTGACGTGCGGGTCGTACTCGTCCCCCTCCAGCCCCTCGACGGCGCCGAACTCCCGGACGAGTCGCCGATGGAGGCTCCAGAGCCCCTCGCCGCCGATGACGAGGTAGACGACCGGCGCGTCTCCCATCGGCGGGTTGTCGAACGTGTCGATCCCGGCGACGTGGGCCTCGAACGGTCGGACGTCGGCGAGGACGGGTCGCAGTCGCTCGCGGAGGTGCGGGAGTGACTGACCCGCCCCGTCGGAGTCGAACCGCTTCACGACGAGCGTCTTCCGGTCCCGGAGCGTCCGGAACGGGGCCAGTTCGGGCGACAGGTCGTCCGCGAGCCGCTTCACCGTCGGCGGCACCGGGACGTTCAGGCTGTACACGGCGATGGTTAAATCCTGTCCAGGAGCCAGAGGACGATAAGGACCACGACTACGACTCCCAGGATCGACGGCAGCGCGGACAGGATGCCGACGAACAGGCCCAGCACCCCCTCGACGATCTCGAGGACGAGCCAGACGAGCACCAGCACGAGTACGATCTTCAGCAGATTATCCACGTCCATGGACGGCCAAATCACCGCGGGGGGCAAAAGCGCGACGGCGTGCCGGCGCGCCAGCGTACACGGCAACCGTTATTGCCCAGGCCGGTGGCACGTCGGACGATGCGACGCGTCCTCGCCGTCGTCCTCGCGTTGGTGCTCCTGGTCCCGGTCGGACAGCCGGCCGTCGGCGTCCAGGACGACGGCGAGGGCTTCGCCTCCCTCCTCCAGACCGGCGACGTCGACCCCGACCGCGTCTCGCTTCGCGCCGCCGTCTCGCCCGACGGGAGCGCCGAGTGGCGCATCGCCTACCGCGTCCGGCTGGACGACGAGAACGCCACCGAGGCGTTCGAGAGCCTGCGGCGGGACGTCGAGGCCAACGAGAGCGCCTACGCCGACCAGTTCGCCGCGCGGATGCGCTCGACCGTGGCGACCGCCGAGAACGCGACCGGCCGCGAGATGGCCGTCCGGAACGTCTCCGTGACGGCCCAGCGCGACCCGTTCCAGGACTTCGGCGTGGTCGCCTACACGTTCACCTGGGACGGTTTCGCGGCGACGGACGGCGATCGCCTCGTCGTCGGCGACGCGCTCGCCGGCCTGTTCCTCGACCAGGGGACCAGCCTCACGGTGTCGTGGCCCGCGGAGTACGAGACGCGCGCCGTGGACCCGTCGCCGGACGAGCGGACCGAGACATCGGTGACGTGGCAGGGGGACCGGAGCTTCGGCCCGGACCAGCCCTTCATGACCGTCGCGCCCGCCTCCGCGCTCTCCATGCGGCCCATGTACCTCGCGGTCGCCGGCCTCGCGCTGATCGCCGTCCTCGGCGCCGCGTGGTTCGGGCGACAGGGGACGGACCTGTCGTCCGTGCCGCTCCTCGGCGATTCGGGGGCCGGGTCGGCCGGACCGACTGCCGATGAGACCGAACCGGAGCCGCCCCGCCAGCCAGCCACCGAAGCCGGCGGGGCGACCGCCGCAGGCGGGGAGGTCGGTTCGGGTGGCGAGACGGGCACTGGGACGGGAACCGACGCCGACGACGGCCCGCCGGAGGAGCTGTTGAGCCCCCGCGAGCGCGTGCTCCGTCTCGTCGAGGGGAACGGCGGCCGGATGAAACAGGCGGCCGTCACCGACGCGCTGGGCTGGAGCGCCGCCCGGACGAGCCAGGTCGTCGGCGACCTCCGCGACGCGGGCGACCTGGAGAGCTTCCGGCTCGGGCGCGAGAACGTCCTCCGGCTCCCCGAGGGGGTCGACGACGCCGACGACGGCCCGTCCACGTAACCCCCCGACCGCGACGCCTTAACGTCGCTTAACCGCGGTGAAGGCGGCTTACGTGAGTGGACGGTATATGAGGGAGGAGCCCGAGGGTGCTGGCATGAAGCGACTGACCGCGCTGCTGGCTGCCGCGATGCTGGTGACCGCCGGCCTCCCGGCGGCGGCCGCGGTCGCGGGCCAGCCCTCGGACTCGGGCGTCCAGCCGGGCGCGCAGTTCGCGGGCGCCGTCGGCGTCCAGGGTGCCGAGGTGGAGGGAGAGGTCGAGGAGCGCGCGCTCGACCGGCGGTTCGCGGCGGCGGACTCGAACGATTCGCGGGCGAGGGTCGTCGCGGCGGAGTCCGAACAAGCGAGCGAACGACTCGAAGCGCTCCGGGAGCGGCGCTCGGACCTCCGCGAGCGCCACGAGAACGGCAGCGTCTCCGAGTCCGAGTACCGGGCCAGGCTCGCGAACATCGCTGCCGAGGCGCGGACGCTCGAACGCCGGCTGAACGGGACCGCCGCGGCAGCCCGCTCGCTGCCGCCGGAGGCGGCCCGCGAGCGCGGCGTGAACGCCTCGGCGATCGCCGGGCTCCGCGATGAGGCCGACGACCTCGACGACGACGAGGCCGCGGAGGCCGCGCGGGGCGTCGCCGGCAACGGCGTCGGTAACGGGCTCGGCCCGCCCGAGGACGCCGGCCCGCCCACGGACGGGAACGAAGGGGACGACAACGAACGGAGCAGCGACGACCGCGGGAACGGCGGCGACGGCGGTCCCCCGGACGACGCCGGTCCCGACGAGCGACGCGGGGGCGGCGCGAACGACCGCGCGAACGGAAACGGGACGGCCGACGGCAACGCCTCGGACGACGACGCCGGCGCAGATCAGGGCGCCGACGACCCCGGCGAGAACGCGAGTCGGCCCGACGACCGCGGGAACGGAGCCGGCGGCGCCGACGCCGAAAACGGTTCGGGCGGCGGCCCCGGCGAGAACCGGGGGAACAGCGCGGACGACCGGGGTAACGACGAGGGGATAGCTGACGACGACGCGGCCGAGGGCGACGACTCCACCGACGACCCCACCGCTGACGACGCGACCCTCACCCCCACCCCGACTGAGGGGTGACCTCGCGAAATCGGTAAGTGCCCCGGCGTGCCAACGTACGGCATGGACCAACCCGGCCGGGCGTTCTTCCGCGAACTCGGACGGTTGAGCGCCGCCCCCGCGGCCATCACCCGCCCGGACGCCGGCCCGTCCCGCCTGGCGTTCGCGGCCCTCGTCGCGGTCGTCGCCCTCCTCCTCGGCGTCGTCTCGCCCGTCTACGCCGTCGGATTCCTCCTCGCGGCGCTCGTCCTGGCGACCGCCGTCTCCGCGGTCGAGATCGTCCAGGCGTACGAGCGCCGTGCGCTCACCGTGTTCGGCGGCTACCGCGGCCTGCTCGACCCGGGGCTCCACATCGTCCCGCCGTTCGTCTCCCGGACGTACCGCTTCGACCTCCGGACGATCACGATCGACGTGCCCCGACAGGAGGCGATCACCCGCGACAACTCGCCGGTGACCGCCGACGCGGTCGTGTACGTCCGGGTCGTCGACGCGAAACGGGCGTTCCTCCAGGTGGACGACTACCGGAACGCGACCGCGCTGCTCGCCCAGACGACCCTCCGTGCCGTGCTCGGCGACATGGAACTCGACGACACGCTCTCGCGCCGGAGCGAGATCAACGCCCGAATCCGGGAGGGGCTCCAGGGGCCGACCGACGACTGGGGTGTCGAGGTGGAGATGGTCGAGGTGCGCGAGGTGCTCCCCACGCCGGTCGTCCGCGGCGCGATGGAGGAGCAGACCTCCGCCGAGCGCCGCCGCCGTGCGATGATTCTCGAGGCGCAGGGCGAACGCCGCGCGGCCGTCGAGTCCGCCGAGGGCGACCGGGTCTCCAACGTCCTCACGGCGCAGGGGGAGAAGCAGGCGTCCGTGCTGGAGGCGCAGGGCGACGCCGTCGCGACGGTGCTCCGCGCCCGCGCCGCCGAGTCGATGGGCGAGCGCGCCATCGTCGACAAGGGGCTGGACGCGCTCGTCGACGTCGGGCGGGGCGAGTCCACGACGTTCGTCCTCCCGCAGGAGCTCACCTCGCTCGTCGGTCGCTACGGCCGGCGGCTCTCGGGGAGCGACGTGGCCACGGGCCGGGCGCTCGAGGGCCGCGACTTCGACGACGAGGAGCGCGAGCTACTGGGACTGGACGACATCGGAAGCATCGTCGGTAACGGCGAGGTGGAGACGACCACCGTCGTCGAGGGCGACGACGCGTCCCGCGGTCGGTGAGGGCCGGCGTTCGGTAACGTGGCCGTGGACCCCTCACCGGTTCCTCCACATCGACCGCGTCCGGACCCATTACTCGCAGTCCACTCGGGCCGCTACCCGTAGTGCCGTTCCACGTACTCCACGATGTCGTCGCTCCCGTAGAGCGACTCCTCCCGATCCGTGTCCACGAGGAATGGGATCTGGTCCTCCCCGCCGAACTCGGTCAGCTCCCGGTGGGTCAGTTCGTTGCGCACGTCGCCGCCCTCGTCGCCCGGCAGTCGGGGGTTGTGGATGACGTAGGAGACGCCGAGCTCCGTGAGCGCCTCGCGGACCTCCGTGCTGTGCGGACAGCCCTCCGCCTGGTACAGTTCGAGCATTCCGCCTCGTCCGTGGGCGTCCACGTCCGTCAACGTTGTCCGGTATCGGCGCCGGGTCGGGCCGCTTAAACCCCCGACCGGCCTACGTCGGGCAACGAATGAGCGACGCACGCGGGTCCGAGTTCTGTCCGCGCTGTGGCGACCCCGTCCCCGAGCGGGACGAGCCGCTCCCCGGCGAGCCGCGCGACCGCGACCGGGTGCTCTGTGACGCCTGCTACTTCGAGGACTTCGAACTCGTCGACGCGCCCGAACGCGTCGAGGTGCTCGTCTGCGCCAGCTGCGGGGCGATCCGCCGCGGGAACCGCTGGATCGACGTCGGCGCCCGCGACTACACCGACGTCGCCGTCGAGGAGGTGTCCGAGTCGCTGGGCGTCCACGTGAAGGCGGAGGACGTCCGCTGGGGCGTCGAACCCGAGCAGGTCGACCCGACGACCATCCGGATGCACTGCACCTTCTCTGGCGTCGTCCGCGGCATCCCGGTCGAGGAGGCGTTCACCGTGCCAGTGCGGATCTCGCGGGGCACCTGCGAGCGCTGCGGTCGCATCGCCGGCGGATCCTACGCCGCGACGGTGCAGGTCCGCGGGGTCGATCGCGTCCCCGACCCGGCCGAGCAGCGGGAGGCCGTCGAGATCGCCGAGTCGATGGTGGCGAGCCGGGAGGCCGACGGCGACCGCGAGGCGTTCATCACCGAGATCACCGACCAGCCCGAGGGGAAGGACGTCAAGCTCTCGACGAACAAGCTCGGGAAGGCCGTTGCGACCCGGATCACCGAGCAGCTAGGGGGCAGCTACTCCGAGGCGCCGACGCTCGTCACGGAGGACCGCGACGGCAACGAGGTGTACCGGGTCACCTTCGCGGTCCGCCTCCCGAAGTTCCGCCCCGGCGACGTCATCGACCCCGACGACGGCGACGGCCCGGTGCTCGTCAGGTCGGTACGGGGGAACCTGAAGGGCGTCCGGCTCCGGACGGGCGAGCGCTACGAGGCGGAGTTCGAGGAGGGCGAGACGCCCGACGCCGAGAAGGTCGGCGAGGCGGCCGAGGCCGCGGAGACGACCGTCGTCACCGTCGAGGACGAGAACGCTGTGCAGGTGCTCGACCCGGAGACGTACGAGGCGGTCACCGTCCCGAACCCCGACTTCTACGGCGGGGACGAGACGGTCCGGTCCCTGAAGACCGACGCGGGACTGTTCGTGCTCCCGGAGGACGAGACGGAGGAGTGAACGACCGTCCCCGTGGGGGGAACGCGCGGGATCGCTCGTTCGCTACCGCTCGAACTCGCCGTCCAGGTCCGTGTCGGGGGCGTACTCGAGGGGTTCGACCGCTCGGAGGAGGTCGAGCGCGATGGGGAACGCCATGCCGGTTCGAACCTCCCCGCTGTCGGGCGTGTACTCGACGACGGCCGCCTCGTCGAGCTTCGGCAGGTGGACGTGGTAGAGTCCGGCCCGGACGTTCGTCAGGGACCCCGTTTCGGCGGCTGGTGGGGAGGACTCGCGTCGTTCGCCCGGATCGATCGCCGCCGCCAGTTCCTCGAGCGTCACGACGGAGTCACCGGTACGTGCCATGTGCCAGCAGATCCGTCGACGCCGGGGGTCGGCTAACGCGCCGAAGAGCGAATCGGAATCTCGGTCCTCCATGGCCGGAACGACGGATTCCCGGCGGTTCGCCTCTCACCCTGAATCGTCAGGCACCTAAGTACGCAGGCGGCTCACGTCAGCGTCGACTCGACCAGCGCGGCGGTCCCCCGCCGGAGCCGTTCCGAGAGCGACTGCGAGGAGATCCCCAGCGACGCCGCGACGTCGGTCTGGCGCGCGGTCCGCGGGACGTCGTAGTAGCCCGCCTCGTAGGCCGCGAGCAGCGCCTCGCGCTGGGACTCCGTCACCCCCGACTCCCCGACGCTGTCCGCGGCCGACTCGCGGTAGATCGCCCGCAGTCGGAAGGGGAGGTCGCGCTCCCGGTGGGCACACCGGTAGCGGTCGAGCGTCTCCCGGGTCGGAAAGCGCATTCGGACCGTCCAGCCCTCGTGCGTACCCTCGGCCTCGAGGAGGACGACGTCGAGGTCGCTCCACACGGGCATCGTCGTGTTCTCGATCGCCTCCACGGTGGCCGTCGCCCGATACAGCCGTCGCGTGTCCGTCTCGGTCATCTGCTTCGGGTCGGTCACGGTCGGGTCGGCCTCGAGGCCCGCCTCGAACGCCTCGAAGTCGCCACCCTCCGCCCAGAAGATGAAGTCGCCGCCGCCGCCGTGGATGTACTCCTCCTCGTTCCGGATCACCATCCCGGGCGCTCGCTTCAGGGCGTGCTTTCCGAGGGCCATGTCGGTCGAGAACTCCACGATGAGCATACGGCCTGTTGAACGTATGTCATGATAATTGGTGGGGTTCCGATGGGCCTCGGAGAGCACTCAAAGCATATACCGCAGCGCGCGGGCAGGCGACGCTACCGGTACTCACCGTGGAGAAACGACGAAGTGACGGAAATGCTCTCGAACCGATTCAGTCGGCGCTCGCGGGACAGGGCGAGTCGGCGGCCACGTCCGACTCG
Source organism: Halorarum halophilum (assembly GCF_013401515.1). Lineage (NCBI taxonomy): Archaea > Methanobacteriati > Methanobacteriota > Halobacteria > Halobacteriales > Haloferacaceae > Halorarum > Halorarum halophilum. Next base: position 2,520,630 of record NZ_CP058529.1, read on the forward strand.
GTCGTCCCCACGCCGAAGCGCTCGCAGAGCGCCGCGAACCGCTCGGGGGTGACCCCGGCGCGCGAGGCGGCCTGCTCTTTCGTGAGCGTTCCAGCGCCGTACAGCGTCAGCGCCGTCTGGACCGACTGCAGCGTCATACCTCCTCGATTGTGCAAGGCAATACATAATCCTTCGTGAGATAATATGCCACTAAGGTCGCTGTACGCCCGCGTCGGCTCTGGATATCGATACGAGGGCGCCCTACTCGCCCCACACGTCCGAGAGCGGGTGGCCCGCCATCGGGTCGTCGTCGCCGCCGCTCCCCGCGCTGGAGCCACTCCCGCCCGATCCGGCGGCGCCTCCGGCGGACCCGCTACTCGCGGGCCCGGACGCGGCGTTCCCGACGGACCGCGACGTCGACCCGCCACGGGATTCACCGCGGCCGCCTCGCCCGCCCCGCCCGCTCGACGGCCCCGGTTCGGCGTCCATGCCGGCGAGCGCGGCCGCCGGGTCGAACTCCGGCAGGTCGGGTTCGGTCATCCGGTCGACCTGCTCGCGGAACCACGGCGGCGTGTCGTGCTCGGCGCGCTCGAACAGGTCGAGCAGGCTGGAGTCGGCGAGGTAGGTGGCGCCGTAGTCGTCCGGGGCGCGGACGACGCGGCCGCAGCCCTGGATGACCGTCCGGAGGGCGGCGCGGTGGTACCACGCCCACTGGCCCTCCTCCAGGCGGCGGGCGACCCGCGAGTCGCCCGTGTTGAGGTACGGCGCCTTGCACAGCACCTGCCACCGGCAGAGGTCGCCCTTCAGGTCCAGCGCCTCCTCCATCTTCACGGAGACGAACACCTCCGGGTCCGAACTGGCCTTCCACTCCTCCAGTTGCATGTCGCGGTCCTCGCGCTCGTGGGTCCGAACGCGGGCCCGCACGCCGAACTCGCCGAACTTCTCGGCCAGCTGGCCGGCGATGGCGTAGCTGTGGGCGTGGACGAGCCCCTTCTCGTCGGGGTGTTTCGCCATCAGGCGGAGGCAGAGCCGGGCGATCTTGGGCACCGTCTCGCTCCGGTGCTCGAACGTCATCTTCCCCTGGGTCGCGTCGTATAGCGGCCGGTTCTCGACCGGGAACGTGTGCTCGACGTCGACGAGCGCGACGCGGTCCGATTTCAGCCCGACCTGCCGGCAGAACGCGTCCTTGTTGAGGATGGTCGCCGAGAGCAGACAGAACTTGTTCCCGCGGTCCCAGACGGTGTGTTTCAGGTACTTCTCGGGGTCGAGGGGCTTGATCGCTAGCTCGCCGCCCTCGCCGTCGGGCTGGTCGACGACCCAGGTCGTCGCCGAGTCGCGGTCGCGGTAGTCCTCGAGGAACCACTTCAGCTCCGAGCGGAGCTCCTGGAGCCGGTCCCGCCGGGCGGCCTCCTCGGGGGTCAGGTCCCCCTTCGCGAGCAGGTCGTCCTTCGCGCGCTCGCAGACGCCGACGAGCTGGTCGGCGAACCTCGCGGTGCGCTCGACCGGCCCGACCTCGTGGTTGTCCACGTCGGGCACCGTGATGTCGTCCCAGACGGGCACGGTGCGGGGCTTCAGTTCGATGGTCGCGTACATCTCTGCCCACTCGGCGAGCCCGTGGGCCTCGTCGACGACGACCACGTCGCGCTTGCGGAACACCTCGGAGCCGGCGGTCTGCATGAAGTACGCCAGCGTCATCGCCGCGATGGGGCGGTTGGAGGCGATGGCGCGGTCGGAGTAGTACGGACAGCGGTGCTTCACCGAGCAGTCGTAGCCGCGCTGGCGGGCGCAGGGCGCCCGGTTGACCGGCGTCGTCTCCTCGTGGGGGAGGATGCAGGTGTAGTTCGATTTCCCGCGGATGACGTTGAGGTCCTCCAGCAGGTCGTCCTCGGCGACGTCGTCGAGCTGGGACACCTGCGGCGTCGTGTAGTAGGCGCCGGTCGGCTGCGAGGGGCTGGCCTCCTCGACGGTCCGGGCCGCGCCGGCGACCGAGCGCGCGAGGAGCGACTTCCCGCTCCCGGTCGGCGCGCGTACCAAGACGACGTCGTTGCCGGCGGCGAAGGCGTCGCGGATGTCCTCCAGGGCGGCCTGCTGGGCGCCGCGGAAGGAGGGCGCGGGGAACGACGCGAGGATTCGCTCGGGGTCCACTTCTGATACTAATGGACCGTCGGCGTCGGTGTAAGGGTGTCGGATGGATTCGTCTTCCCGTGGTTTTGTTGACTGACTGTGTTCTTCGTTCGTGTCAGTGCGGATCGTATCCGTTCGCGGATTTTCGGTAGCGCATTCGGGGGAAACGTAGTGACGACCGCGAAAGCCCCCGCGGCTCTCGACTCGGGCGTCTCGCTGCGCTCCTCAGTCGCTCGCCTCCGGCTCGCTCCTTGCGGTGCTTGCGTCGTCGTCCTTCGCCGAGAGCCGCGGCCCCTTTCAGTCCCACCCGCCGGAGGTCTGGCCGAGCGGCGTAGTCCTGACTACCGGACGTACACGCCGTTGGTAGTCCTTCTTGACGTTCGCCTGTCCGACCACGGGAGTGTCGGCTATGGCGAGCGGTAGAGCGCGCTCTGGCGGTTGGCGCGCGTGACGCGAGCGCCATCGGGCGCGAGCAAACGCGCGCGAGGGATGAACGAGCCGGCGCGCCCCTGTGGCGCGCCAAAAGCGAGTGAATCGGCTGGGGAGGCCGGTGGTGTCTCGTCACGCCAAGCAGCAGTGGTCCACGCGATCGAGCAAGAAATTCCGCTCTGACCCGTTTCTCCCTCAACCTCGACGGATTTCGAACCTCCGACTGATACCCGAACCCGAAAACGGACCCTACTCCCCGCCCTCACCCAGCGCCGCGATGTCCCCCGCCGTGACCTCCTCGTCGTCCGGCAACCGGTCGATGCAGTCGTAACAGAGGAAGTGTTCGGTCCCGTCCGCCAGCTCCAGCGTCAGGCCGTCGGTGCTCCCCGTCTCGAACGACCAGAGGTCGCCGATGCCGCCGCCGACCCGAACCCGCCGGCCGCAGCCGTCACAGGACCGTTTCGCCATACACTCCCTCGAGCGAGGGGGTACAAAAGCGTCCGGACAAGGTTCTTGCCTCGCGGGACCCGATACTCCCCGATCACGTGGAACTGAACTGCGAGGGCTGCGCGGGCTGCTGTGTCGACTGGCGTCCGCTCGGTGGCGCCCCGGACCACGAGCGGCAGGGCCGGTACCGCGCGCTCGACGCCACCTACAACCTCGTCCCGATCACCCGCGACGAGGTCTGGGACTTCCTCGACGCCGGCTACGGCGACGCGCTCGCCCCGCGACTGTTCTCCGCGGACGACCCCGAGCGCGCCGTCACGGTCGACGGCCACGCGGTCGCCGCGATGGGCGACCGACCCCTCTTCCTCGTCGGCCTCCGCAAACCTCCGAAACCGGTCGCGCCGTTCGACGGCGACCGGATGTGGCTCGACACCTGCGCCTTCCTCGACCCCGAGACGCTCCAGTGCCGCATCCACGAGGACGACCTCTACCCGGAGGCGTGCGGCACCTACCCCGGCCAGAACCTCGCGCTCGACCAGGACACTGAGTGCGAACGGGTCGAGCGCGCCCACGGCGAACCCGGCGAGCGGCTCCGCGACCGCTCGGTTCCCGAGGACCTCCCGCCGCCGGCGTTCGGCCCGCAGGCGCTCGGCTCGACCGTGTTCGCCTACCCCGACCCCGCGGACCTCGACGGCGTCGTCGCCCGCCTCGAAGCCGGCGAGTCGACCCCCGAGGACCGGGCGCTGTTCGTCGGCGCCGCCGCCGGCTCCGCGCCGGGGATGCCAGAGGTGAACGAGGCCCGGGCCGAACGAGCCCACGAGCGGGCGCTCGAGGCTGATTCCTGGGTCGGCAGGGCGGCGGAAGAGTGGACACAGGCGGCCCGTGCGGCGGGCGACCGCGGCGCCCCGGCGACCGACGCGCCCGACCCGGAGCAGGTGGAGGAGGCCCGCGGCGCCCCGCCGACGCCGGGCTGGGACGCCCTGCGCGAGGACTGACCGGGGCACCCTCCGACCGCCTCGACGACCGACTCACTACACGCTTGATAATCGGGTACCAAGGGTTAATCAGGGTGCCCGCGTGGGGCGGGTATGCGCGTCCTCGTCACCGGCGCGACCGGCTTCGTCGGGAGCCGGCTCGTGCCCCAACTGCTCGCGGCGGGCCACGAGATCACGGTCCTCGTCCGCGACGCCGCCGACTACGACGCCCCGGAGGGCGTCAGGGTCCTCGAGGGCGACCTGCTCGAACCCGGCTCGGTCCGCCTCCTCGCCGGTCCCGGCGAGACGTCCGGCCAGCCGCTCGGTCGCCTGCTCGCCGCGCTCGACGTCGAGGCGGCCTACTACCTCGTCCACTCGATGCGGGCCGGCGCGGACGTCGCCGAACGGGACCGGGACGCCGCCCGCACGTTCGCCGCCGCGGCGGACGAGGCCGGCGTCGACCGCGTCGTCTACCTCGGCGGCCTCGGCGAGGCGGGCGAGGAGAGTGAACTCCCCCGGAGCCTCGCCGCCCGCCGCGAGGTCGAGTCCGCCCTCGCGGACGGGGAGTACGACCTCACGACGCTCCGGACGGGCCTCGTCGTCGGCGAGGGGGGCGCCGGTTTCGAGATGCTCCGCCAGCTCGCAGCCCGCCACTCGCTGATCGTCGCCCCGCGCTGGGTCCGCACGGAGTGTCGGCCCATCGCCATCGACGACGTGGTCGCCTACCTCGTCGGGGTGCTCGACGCCGCCGACACCGCCGGCGGGAGCTACGAGATCGGCGGCCCCGAGACGGCGAGCTACGGGGAGATCCTGCGCCGCACGAGGGAGGAACTCGGCGGCCGGCTGTACGCGATCCCGGTCCCGGTCTTCTCCCCGCGGCTCTCCTCCTCCTGGGTCGCGCTCGCCACCGACGTCGACGCGTCGGTCGTCCGGCCCCTCGTCGACGGGTTACGCGCGCCGATGGTCGTCACGGACGACGACATCCGCGAGCACGTCCCGGTGCCGCTGACGCCGGTCGACGAGGCGCTCCGCGAGGCGCTCGGCGGGACCAGGGAAGGGGATCCCGTCGAGGCACCCACCGCTGTAGCGGAGGACTGAACGTGGGCGGTCGGGCCGGTCGCTCCGCCGTGCTATCTCGGTTGCAGTCGGTCGATCGGTCGCTGTCGTGATCGTCCGGCGGGAGCTATCGGGCGACGCCGTCGCCGGTCGGCGACGACCGGCGCTACTCGTCGCGGTCGTCGGCGACGTGCTCGCAGTAATCGTCGCGTCGGCGGTCGCGGTCCCCGAAAACCGTTCCCGATCTACTCGCCCTTCATCTTCCGGAACTGGTCGAGGAGCGCCTCCGCGGACTCGCCGGAGTCGTAGGAGAGTTCGCCGCGATACTCGCTGCGCTCCTCGGCGAACTCGGTGTCCACTTGCGCTTTCTGCTCGCGTCGCTCGTGTTCGTCCTCGTCGTAAGCACCCATCGACATGGTACGCCATCACTTAGCAATATCCGTATATGAATGTAACGGTCGTTCACGTTCCGTTGATAATCGAAACGAACCCGCGAGGCGGAGGGTTCAAACGGAACGACGCGGAATCGGGACTGTGGCTCGCCCCCTTCGGTTCCGGTACGCCCCCGGCTCGTGGACCCGTGCGCGCGTCGAGTCGGACATCTACCGCCCGCTCGACTCCAACCTCGGGGCGACGATGGACGGCCCGTGGTTCAAACCGCCGTCGGGCTACGAGGCGGTCCGATTCGACATGGACGACGGGAGCCTCGCGCTGTTCTGCTGGACCGACGACGACGAGGGGCCGGAAGGCGCCGACGGCGGCGGTCCGGCCGCCTACTGGCTCGGCAACACCGAGACGCCGTCGAGCCTGTGGCGGACCGACAAGTACGCGTTCGAGGCCGCGCCGTACCCCGTTCGCCGGTGGGCCGAGAAGGAACTGCTCGCCGGCCTCCACGAGGAGGAGCCGTGGCTGGCCGACTACCCGCACGTCTCGTGGTACTTCCTCACCGTGTTCTGCTCGAAGGACGGCGCGGGGACGACCCGGCGGTTCTTCCGCGACCACGCGTCCGGGTTCCCGGACGCGACCCGCGACGACGCGCTCGCCTTCTACGAGGAGTTCCTCTCGACGGGCGTGCTCGACGACTACCGCGAGGAGATGGCCGGCAAGCTCGGCACCTCGGAGTACTTCGACGAGACGCGGATGACCGCGACGATGGGCGAGTTCGACGTGGCCCGCCTGCTGACCCTCGCGGACTACGACATCGTCCCCGAGATCGAGGTGACGACGGACCACGTCATCGACTACCGGGCCGAGCGCCCCGACGGCACCTCGACGCTCGTCGAGGTGACCCGGCCGGTCGCGCCGAACCGCCGGAGCACGAGCAACCCGGCGGCCGCCGTCCGCGACACGGTCGAGACGAAGACCTCCGGCCAGCTGGAGGCTCACGGCGGCGGGATCACGCTGTTCGTGGACTGCTCGTCGTTCCCGGACGACGACTGGGCGGCGGTGCGGGGCGAGCGCCCCGACGTCGGGCACCGGCCGGCAGTCGTGTTCCGGAGCCGTCCGGACGGTCGGACGGAGGCGTACAGCAAAGGGAGCGTCCCGCTGGAACTCGACGACGCGCTCGAGTGGGTGTAAGGCGAAGCCGAACCCGGTTCCACGGGTTCCCTAACTCGCTTCTGTTCGGATCCGATTCGACGTCGACTGGTCAGTACCGTGTCCGCGCTCGTAGGTTTGCCGTCGGATAGCGGCACGTAAGGGACCGATAACAAAACGTGAACGCTCGGACGTTCGGAACGTCCTCTGTCACCGATGGTGGCGCGAGCACCGGCCGACAGGTGGATTCCCACCATGCAGGTACTCAACCTCGTCACGAGCCCGGACGCGGAGTTCTACCGACTGCAGGTGAGGGCTCTCGAACGGCAGGGCATCGATGAGACGACGCTCGGGGTCCCTGGCGAACAGCGGTTCACGGACGACGGGGTCGATGACCGGTCGGTGCTCGACTACCTTCGGTACTACCCACAGGTGCTGCGGGAATCGTTCGACTCCTACGACCTCGTCCACGCCAACTACGGGCTGACGGCGCCGGCAGCGATCGGACAGCCGAACCTGCCGGTGGTGCTCACGCTCTGGGGGACGGACCTGATGGGGAAGTACGGCCGACTCGGTCGCCTCTGTGCCCGCCGCGCCGACGCGGTCATCGTGATGAGCGAGCGGATGGCCGAGACGCTCCCGATCGACTGTCACGTCATCCCCCATGGGGTCGACCTGGAGCAGTTCCGGCCGTTTCCCCAGCGACCGGCACGCGAGGCGATCGGCTGGCGCCACGACGCGAGCCACGTCCTGTTCCCCTACCCGGAGCAGCGACCGGTGAAGGACTACCCCCGTGCCGAGCGCGTCGTCGAGGCGGCCCGCGAGCGGTACGGGGGCGATATCGACCTGCAGACCCTGTACGGCGTCCCCCACGAGCGGATGCCGCTGTACATGAACGCCGCCGACGCGCTCCTGTTAACCTCCAGGCGTGAGGGGTCGCCCAACTCGGTGAAGGAGGCGATGGCGTGCGACCTCCCGGTCGTCGCGACCGACGTCGGCGACGTGCGCACGCGTCTGGCGGGAGTCGACGGCTCCCACGTCTGCCGGGCCGACGGGGAACTCGTCGACGGACTCGTCGACGTTCTGGAACGAGGGGAACCGTCCACCGGCCGCGAGGCGATCGCCCCGCTCGGGTTGGAGCAGATGGGCGAGCGAATCCGGGCGGTGTACGAGTCCGTGCTCGACACCCGTGCGGAACCGCAGACGGGAGCGGCCCCTACACGGAATCCGGTGTCCAGTCGCTAGGCGTTTCTTCGTCCGGAAAAACGGTCGCGGCGGGGCCGCGGCGTGGCAGACGTCGCCGCGGTGGCGGTGCCGCGGATGCTAGAACGAGACCGGGTCGGGACCGTTCTCCCCGACCGACGGGGCGTCGCGGTCGCTGTAGTACCGACGGCCGACCGCCTCGTGGCCGACGCCAGCCTGGAGCGTCTCGTACGCCTCGTTCGCCGAGTCGAACGTCTCGGCCCCCGTGCGGCCGAGCACCGCGCCGAGCGACTCCGAGCCGTCCTGGTGTTCGATTAGGGTGTCGCCGTACGCGTCGATGAGTTCGCCGCTCGTTGCGGGGTACTCGTGGCCGCTCAGGAGTTCTCCGGTTCCGTTCAGGCGCATCGAGTGGACGAAGCCGAGGGGAGAATATAACGATTGTCCATGTACGACCTTCGAGGCTCCGGCATTCCTTAATGGTCCTTAATGGTGCGTCGGTAACACGCGTCCCGGACGTCCGTCGCGGGCGGTCGACGGGTCGACGGTCGCCCACGGCCCATCGCAAGCGCTTTTCGCCGGGGCGGTGCAGGCCCGGTATGGTCGTCGCGGACCTCCACGCGCACACGACGGTGTCGGACGGGACCCTGACGCTCGGGACGCTCCCCGCCGCCGCGCGGGCGGCCGGGGTCGAGGTCGTCGCCGTGACGGACCACGACCGGTTCCATCCGGGCCTCAACGCTCCCGTCACCGACCTGGCGGGAATCACGGTCGTCCGAGGCATCGAACTCCGCGTCGACGCCGGCTTCGAGGAGGTGGACCTCCTCGGCTACGGCCTCGAGGAGACCGAGGCGCTCCGCGCCGAGTGCGAGCGCCTCCAGCGGAACCGGATCGAGCGGGGTCGACGGATCGTCGAGTGCGTCGAGACGGAGACGGACGTCGACCTCAGCCTCGAACCCCGCGTGGGACTCGGTCGCCCGCACATCGCCCGCGCCATCGCGGAGAGCGAGGCGCCGTACGACTTCGAGGGCGCCTTCGAGCACCTCATCGGCGACGACCGCCCATGCTACGTCGGCAGGGACGTGACGCCGCTCGACGAGGGGATCGACCTGCTCTCGGACGCCTGCGCCGTCGTCGGACTCGCCCACCCGTTCCGGTACGACGACCCCGACGCGGCGCTGGCGCTGTGTGAACGCCTGGACGCGGTCGAGCGCTTCTACCCCTACGGCGACCGCGGCACCGACGACCCAGGGCGCGTCGAGGCGATCGCGGCGGAGCACGACCTGCTCCTCACGGGGGGGAGCGACGCGCACGGCGAGGAACTCGGCGCGGCGGGCCTCGACCGTTCGGGGTGGGAGCGCGTCGAGCGCCGGTTGTCGGAGGGGCGGGCTTAACTACGAGGGCGCCGTTGTTTCGAACACATGCAGTGTCACTACTGCGATCGCGAGGCCGCGTTCACCGCCGAACAGGACGGACTGCGGGTGGGCCTCTGCGAGCGGCACTTCCGCGAACGCGTCGAGGAGCTCGCGGAGCGCGAGGGACTCGAGGCGCTCCGCGAGCAGGTCGACGTGACCCAGACCGAGCAGGAATAGGTCCGCCGCTCCGTCGCTCGCCACCGTCCGCCGTCTCACCCGCCCCTCTCGCCCTCCCGATCCGCCCGCCACTCGTGCGCCAGCAACCCGTAGCGTAGCGTGTTGCGACGCACCCGCTCGCTGCCCCAGACGTCGTCTTCCCGGGGGCGGCAACGAGCGGGGAAGGGTGACTGACGGGAACTCCCGGTCAGATGGCTCACCAGAGCAGGTCGACGCCGAACAGGTAGAGGCCGGCGAGCGCGGCCTCGAAGCAGAGCGTCCCGACGGCCGAGAGGAGGACGAACTTCCGGTCGTCCATCTCCGCGAGCCCGGCGGGGACGGTGAGCATCCCGCGGGTGAACAGCAGCGAGTTCGAGACGGGGACGACGACGGGGCCCCAGCGGTCGAACCAGCCGTCGAAGCGGTCGAGCGTGTCCTCGCTCACGCGGAACCAGCGCTTCTTGAGGAGCCACTCCCGGCCGCCGCGCTCGGCCAGTTTGAACAGCGCGTACTGGCCGACCGTGGCGCCGAGCACGGCGACGCCGATGATGGCGACGACGCGGTCGGGCCCGTGGCCCAGGAGGACGAGCGACCCCGGGACGATGAGTTCGCTCGGCACGAAGTACATCAGCATCGCGCCCTCGAGGACGAACACGCCGAACAGGAACAGGTAGGCGTACTCCGAGCCGACGAGGTCCTGGAACCACGGGGGGAACTCGCCGACGATGTTCTGCAGGGGGACCGGCACGCCCATCGATTGCCCTCCGGCCGATATATCGTTTTTGTCCTGGCCTGCGTAGTGCTTTCCTCCCGACTGGTGCCCCGTTTGCCAGAACCACGGTTCCATCTGGATTCGCCGACCCGAGGTCGACGGGATGCGGCGGGCGCACAGCGAGCGGCCTCGAAGTTCTCGTGAGCGACCGGGGGGAGCGAACGAGAGCACGCGAGTCGAACGAAGTGAGTCTCGCGGAGGGCCGCGAGCCGCGCCCGCCGGGGAGGCGTGGGGAGCCACCGCGATGCGGCCCGACCTCCCACAGGGGCTTTCGAGGTCCGCACCTCGGCAACAAGAACCGCCCCGATTCGACAAACGGCCCTCAGATCACCACCCGAAACCAACGGATAGTACCCGACGGCGTTTTTAGGACGCCCCCGCTCACCCCCGGTATGGACCTCACGGACCGGCCGCGCCGCCTCCGAACCGACGGCGTCAGGCCGCTCGTCTCGGAGACGGAGCTCGACGCCTCGGACCTCATCGCGCCGGTGTTCGTCGACGCGACGACCGACGAGCGCGTCGAGATCGAGTCGATGCCGGGCCACGAGCGCGTCCCCGTCGAGCAGGCCGCCGCCCGCGTCGCCGAGGTGCGCGAGACGGGCGTCGAGGCCGTCATCGTCTTCGGCATCCCCGAGTCGAAGGACGAGGTCGGCTCGCGGGCCTACGCCGAGGACGGCGTCGTCCAGGAGGCCGTCCGCGAGATCAGCGCCGAGACGGACGCCTACGTCATCACGGACGTCTGCCTCTGCGAGTACACCGACCACGGCCACTGCGGGGTCCTCGAGGAGGACGCGGCCGAGGACCCAACCCTGACCGTGAAGAACGACGAGACGCTCGACCTCCTCAGAAGAACCGCCGTCTCGCACGCCGAGGCCGGAGCGGACATGATCGCACCCTCGTCGATGACCGACGGGATGGTCGGCGCGATCCGGGAGGGGCTGGACGAATCCGGCTTCGCCGAGGTGCCGATCATGAGCTACGCGGCGAAGTACGAGTCGGCGTTCTACGGCCCGTTCCGGGACGCCGCGGACGGCGCGCCCGCGTTCGGCGACCGCCGGCACTACCAGATGGACCCCGCCAACGGCCGCGAGGCGCTCCGGGAGACGAGGCTCGACGTCGAGCAGGGCGCGGACGTGCTGATGGTGAAGCCGGCGCTGCCATATCTGGACGTGGTCTCGTCCCTCCGGCGGGAGTTCGACCACCCCGTCGCCGCTTATAATGTAAGCGGGGAGTACGCGATGCTCCACGCCGCTGCGGATCGGGGGTGGCTGGACCTGGAGGCGGCGGCCTACGAGTCGCTGCTTTCGATCAAGCGGGCCGGGGCGGATCTGATCCTGACGTACTTCGCCGAGGATCTGGCTGATCAGTTGTAGAGCCGTGTTCCCGTTTTGAGCGCTTGCCGGTGGTGTAGCGGAGGAGTGGGTCACTAGCCCCATGCGTCATGAGAACCACACCCTCCCCAGCCGATTCGCTCACGGCCGGCGCGGCACGGGGCCGCGCCGGCTCGCTCATCCCTCGCGCGCGTCTGCTCGCCTTCGGCACGCAGTCACGCGTGCCACCCGCCAGAAAACGCTGAGCGAACCGCTGCTGCTGACGAGTTCGAAAACCAGCGAAATTCCTACTCCAGCAGTTCCACAAGTAACGCCTTCTGCGCGTGCATCCGGTTCTCCGCCTGCTCCCACACTAGCGTCCGGTCAGACTCCAGCACGTCGTCGGTGATCTCCTCGCCGCGGTGGGCCGGCAGGCAGTGCATCACCTTCGCGTCCGTGTCGGCCAGCAGGTCCTCGTTCAGCTGGTACCCCTCGAACGCGGGCAGCTTCTCCTCGCGCAGTTTCTCCTGGCCCATGCTCACCCAGACGTCGGTGTAGACGACGTCCGCGTCCGCGACCGCCTCCTTGGGCGAGTCGGCCAGCGTCGGTTCCCCGCCGGCCTCCGCCGCGCGCTCGATGCAGTCCTCGCCGAGGCCGTAGCCCTCGGGCGTGGCGACCGTGAGGTCCAGCCCCGCCAGACCGCAGCCCACGGCGAACGACCGGGCGACGTTGTTGCCGTCGCCGACCCACGCGACCGAGACGTCCTCGAACCCGCCGAACGCCTCCCGTATCGTCTGGAGGTCCGCGAGCGTCTGGCACGGGTGCGCGTCGTCGGTCAGCCCGTTGACCACCGGCACGTCGGCGTACTCCGCGAGGATCTCGAGGTCCGAGTGGTCGAACAGCCGCGCCATGATGGCGTCGACGTAGCCCGAGAGCGCCCGGGCGGTGTCCTTCAGCGGCTCGCCGTGGCCCAGTTGGATGTCCTCTGGACCGAGGAACATCGCGTGCCCCCCGAGCTGGGTCATCCCCGTCTCGAAGGACGCCCGCGTGCGGGTCGAGGGCTTCTCGAACAGCATCGCGAGCGTCGTCCGGGGGAGCCGCGTGAGGTCCCTGCCGGACTTCAGCGCGGTCGCGCGGTCGAGGACCGTCGCGAGCTGGGCGGACGAGAGGTCGTCCACGTCGAGCATGTCGGTCGGGAACGGTTCGTCGGTGGTCGTGGCGGCGTCGTGAGTTGGTGTGCTCATACGGGGTCTCAGTCGCTGAGGCGCTCGCCGACCGCACACAGCACGTCGACTGCGCGGTCGAACTCGGCGAGCGCGAGGCGTTCGTTCGGGTCGTGGTCCAGGTCGGAATCGCCGGGGCCGTAGGTCGCCATCGGGGCGTCCCAGGCCGCGGCGAACAGGTTCACGTCGGCGGTGCCGGTCTTGCGGAGGAGTCGAGGGTCGCCCCCCGCTCGTCGGATCGCCCCCCTGAACGCCGTCGCCACCTCGCTCCGCGGGCTGGTCATCACGGGGGGGATGGGCTCCTCCCAGTGGACCGTCCCCGCGTCGAGTTCGGCGTCGGCCCGCTCGCGCACGTCGGCCGCCTCCATCTCTGGCGGCACGCGGAACTGCACGTCCATCGTCGCCTCCATCGACAGCCCGTCCTTCGAGAGCCCGCCGTCGAAGCGAACCGGCTTCGTCGTCACCCCCTCGAACACGGGTTCGTAGTCCTCCGTCTCGAAGGAGTCCTCGACCCGGCGCCACCAGTCCATCGCGTGCTCGACCGCGTTGGGGTCGGGCCGCGAGGTGTGGCCGGACTCGCTCGTCGCGACGTAGGTGCCGGCGAGAAAGCCGCGGTAGCCCAGCGTCACCCCGTCCCAGCCGGACGGCTCGCCGTTGACGACCGCGTCGGGTTCCTCGCGGTCCTCCACCAGGAACCGGGCGCCCCGGGAGTCGGTCTCCTCGCCGACGACGCCGGCGAAGGAGACGCCCGTCTCGACGGCCGCGACGGCCATCGAGGCGAGGGGGCCGGTGGCGTCGACGCTGCCGCGACCCCACAGTACCGCGTCGCCGTCGGGCGAGTACTCGTCCTCCGCGTCGTGTTCCACGCGGACGGGAATGTCGCCAGGGACCGTGTCGATGTGGGAGGTCAGCAGCACCGAGTCGTCCGCGGGCGCGCGGACGTTCCCGACCTCGTCCACGAACACCTCGCGGTCGTGTGCCGCGAAGAACGCCGCCAGGCGCTCGGCGGCCTCGGCCTCCTCGCCCGACGGCGAGGGGATGGAGACGAGGTCGTACAGCAACTGGCGTCCCTCCGTGTCGAGCGCGTCGTCGACGGCGGCGGCCATCTACAGCACCTCCGTCAGCGCGTCGACGACCGCGTCGACGTGCTCCTCCTCGACCACCAGCGGCGGGAGCAGGCGCAGCACCGACCGGCCGGCCGGGAGCGCGAGCACCTCGTGGTTCAGCGCGAGGTCGCGCAGCAGGCGGTTCGACCCGCGCTTCACCTCGATGCCGACCATGAGCCCCTGCCCGCGCACCTCGCGGACGCCCAGGTCGTGCTCCTCGATGGCGGCCGACAGCTCGTCGTGGAGGTAGTCGCCGACCGCCTCGGCGTGGCCGGGCAGGTCGTCCCCGACGATGCCGTCGAGCGTCGCGTTCGCGGCGGCGGCGACGAGCGGCCCGCCGGAGAACGTCGAGCCGTGGTCGCCCGCCTCGTCGGCGAGCCAGTCGGCACACAGCGTCGCGCCCATCGGCAGGCCCGACGCGAGCCCCTTCGCGGTCGTGAGCGCGTCGGGGACGACGCCCGCGTGCTCGCAGGCCCACAGCGCGCCCGTCCGGCCGAGACCCGTCTGGATCTCGTCGAACACCAGCGCCGCACCGGCGTCCTCGGTCAGTTCGCGGGCTGCCTGCAGGTAGTCGGCCGTCGCGGGGTTCACCCCGCCCTCGCCCTGCACGGGTTCGAGGAAGACGGCCGCCGTCTCGTCGTCGACGGCGTCGGCGAGTTCGTCCGCGTCGCCGTAGTCGACGAACTCCACGCCGCCGGCCAGCGGCTCGAACGCGGCGCGGTACTTCTTCTTCCAGGTCATCGCCAGCGCGCCCATCGTCCGGCCGTGGAACCCGCGCTTGGCCGCGACGATCTTCTCCCGGCCGGTCGCCGAGCGGGCGAACTTCATCGCCGCCTCGTTCGCCTCCGTCCCGGAGTTGCAGAGCCACACCTTCCGGAGGTCGCCGGGCGCGAGCGCGCCGAGTTTCCCGTACAGCTCGGTGCGGGCCTCGACGGGGTACGAGCCCTGGACGTACAGCAACTCGGCGGCCTGCTCCCGGATCGCATCCACGACCGCGGGCGGGCAGTGCCCGAGCGGCGTGCAGGCGTAGGAGGCGCCGAAGTCGAGGTACTCCGTGCCGTTCGTGCCCGTGAGGTGGACGCCCTCGCCGGAGTCGATGCCGAGCGGCTTCTCGGAGAAGACGAACCCCTCGCCGAGTTCGTCCTCGGCGACGTCGAGGGAACTCACTGCTCCACCCCCTCAGCGTCGTCGTCGCCGGCGTCGCTGCCGGGTTCGACCACGGCGGCGCGGTCGATCCGCGTGCCGGCACCGTCGAGCGCGGCGACGATGGGGTCGCGGACGTTCGCGTCCGAGACGTACACCGCCGCGGCACCGCCCTCCAGCGCCTCCTTCGCGGCCATCACCTTGCGGGTCATGAACCCCTCCGCGGCCGACTCCAGGGCCTCGAAGTCCGCGGGGGTGTCGACGGCGCCGATGAGCGTGTCGGCGTCGTCGGGGTCCTCGTACACGCCGGCGACGTCCGTCAGGACGACCAGTTCGCCGCCGAGCGCGCCCGCGACGGCCGCGGCCGCGCGGTCGGCGTCGGTGTTGACCGCCGCGACGTCGCCGTCGCTCTCCTCTCCGAGCATCGGCGGCGAGAGTACCGGCGTGTAGCCGTCGGCGAGCAACCCGGACAGCAGCCCGTCGTTGACGGCGTCGATGCGGCCAGAGTGGTCGCCGCGCTTGATCTTCTTCTTGCCGTCCTCCAGCACGCGGACCGCCGACTTGCGGGGGCCGGCCAGGAGGCCGCCGTCGACGCCCGAGAGGCCGAGCGCGTCGACGCCGGCGTTCCGGAGCCCGACGACGAGTTCGGTGTTGAGCTTGCCGGGCAGCGCCATCTCGAACACCTCCATGGTGTCCTCGTCGGTGAAGCGTCCGGTGACGCCGCCGGGCGTCTCGACGTACTCGGGCTCGCGACCGAGCGCCTCGAGCTGGTCGTCCACCTCGGTGGAGCCGCCGTGGACGACGACGACCCACCGGCCGTTGGCGACGAGGTGGGCCACGTCGCCGACCGCGCCCGCGGGGTCGACAGCGCGGGCGCCGCCGAGCTTCACGACGACTGGCGGGAGGTCGCCGCCGTCGGTGAGCAGGTTCGGGGTCGCGGAGGCGCAGGGGGTCTCCGTCATGGCGACCCCACGGGGTGGAGCCCCAGTTGATCCAGCCCGGTCGTCTCCTCCAGGCCGAGCGCGACGTTGGCGGCGTGGACCGCCTGGCCGGCCGAGCCCTTCATCATGTTGTCGATGGCGCCGAACGCCACGACGCGCTTGTTTCCGGGGTCGAGCGCGAAGCCGACCTCCGCGCGGTTCGTCCCCGCGACCGCCTTCGGCTCGGGGTAGCGGTACGTCCCGCCGCCGCCGGCGACGACGTCGACGAACGGTTCGTCCTCGTACGCCTCGCGGTAGGCGCCCCAGAGGTCGCCCTTCGTGACGGGGCCGCCGGGGAAGGCGTGACACGTCGCCGAGGCGCCGCGGACCATCTCCACCGCGTGGACGGTGAACGCGGTCGAGAGGCCGAGGTACGCCTCCAGCTCCGCCTCGTGGCGGTGCCCGGTGGGCGCGTACGGGCGGACGACGCCCGAGCGCTCGGGGTGCGAGGAGGCCTTTCCGCCACCGGCGCCGCCCTCCGAGGAGCCGACCTTCACGTCCACGACGACCCGATCGCCGTCGGAGACGAAGCCGGCGTCCACGAGCGGCTTCATCGCCAGCAGCGTCGCCGTCGCGTTACAGCCGCCTGCGGCGATCAGATCCGCGCCGGCGAGGTTCTCGCGGTTCAGTTCCGGGAGCGCGTACTCCGCGTCGGCGAGGTGTTCGGTCGCCGTGTGGCCGTCGTACCACTCGTCGTAGGCGTCGGCCTCGGGCAGGCGGAAGTCCGCAGAGAGGTCGACGACGAGCCCCGCGGCGTCGCGGAACGAGTCGATGTGTTGCATGGAGACGCCGTGGGGCGTCGCCGCGAACAGCACGTCCACGGACTCCAGCTCCTCCGGCGAGGAGAAGCGGAGGTCGAGCCCCCGCAGGTTCGGGTGGACGTAGCCCACCGTCTTGTTCTCGTACTCGCGCGAGGTCGCCTGGACCACCTCGAACGCGGGGTGGCCGACGAGCAGGCGCAGCAACTCGCCGCCGGTGAAGCCGGAGCCGCCGACGACCGCGGCGGTGAACCGGCTCATACCGCGGCCGCCTCCGCCGCCACGTCGGCCTTGAGTTCGAGCCAGTCGACGACCGCGGCGGGTACGTCGACGTCGACGCAGTCGTTCAGTGCCTTGAACTCGACCGTGTGGTTCACCTCGTGGACGGTGTACTCGCCGCTACCGGCGCCGCCGACCTCCATGAGGTCGACGCCGAGCAGGCCGCCGCCGACCGCGTCGCTTGCTTCGCGCACCAGCGTTCCCGCCTCGTCGTCCAGTTCGAACTCGTTCGTCTCGCCGCCCTTCGCGGCGTTCGTGAGCCAGTGTTCGGAGGTTCGCGTCATCGCCGCGACGGGTTCGCCGTCGCAGGCCAGCACGCGCACGTCGCGGCCGGGCTTCTCGACGAACTCCTGGACGTAGAACACCTTGTGCTCGTAGTGGCCGAGCGTCTCCTTGTGTTCGAGGATGGCCTCGGCGGCCGAGCGGGTGTCGATCTTCGCCATCAGGCGGCCCCACGAGCCGATGACCGGTTTCAGCACGCAGGGGTAGCCGAACTGCTCGATGGTCTCGAGGGCGGCGTCGACGGTGAACGCGACCTCCGTCGCGGGCGTGGGGACGCCGGCCGAGTCGAGCGCTAGGCTGTTCTTCACCTTGTTCGCGCACGTCTCTGCCGTCTCCGGCGTGTTGACGACGGGGACGCCGTAGTGGCGCATGAACTTCGTCGCGTACAGCGAGCGCGAGGTGGCGAGACAGCGGTCCAGCACGAGGTCGCAGCCGGCCGCGTCGGCGTTCATCCCGTCGAGCCCGAACTGGAGCTTCCGCACGTCCAGTTTCTCGACCTCGTGGCCGCGGTCGCGCAGCTCCGAGAGGAGCAGCTTCTCGTCCCTGCGGATCCTAGAGTAGAGGAGCCCGACCTTCATCTCACTCCCCCCAGTCCTCTTCGAGCTCCGGGGCTCGCTCGAGGACCGGCGGGGAGACGTCCACCACTTCCAGCTCCGCACCGCAGGTTCCACAGTCGATGATCTCTCCGACCTCCAGGTCGTCGTGCAGGGTCACGTCCGCCCCGCACTCGACGCATTCTGCTTCCGTCATGATGTACTCCATCGTAGCGGCGTCTACACCTTTAATCCGTCGATTCCGTCAGAGAAAATAAGTATCGGAGTCGTCGCTAATCGGGTCGTGAGGGGCTGCATCCGCCGTGTTCCGTTTCGATGTCGGAATTGTGAGATAGTGGCCCAGGAAGGGCCGGCGGGATCGGCGCCGGGGTCGGAGCGACGACCGGCGCCGGAGTCGGCGTGGCGGCCGGTGCTCGTCGGGCCTGGGGTCGTCGTCGCGGCGCGGTACCGGGGCACCGCGCCGCGAACCGTCGCCCTCGGAGTCGTCGAGCCGCCGTCGTCGCCTCAGACATACTCGCTCACCGTCCGTTCCAGGTCGTCGGCCGCGGCGTCGAGCGCGTCGTGGCGGTCGGCCAGCGCGGCCGCGTGATCGTCGTACGACTCCTCCATGCGTGCGAGGGACTCGGCCAGCGCGTCGGGGGCGGGGCCGCCGCGCGAATCGCGGGCGGCGACGCTCCCGGCCGGATCGAGCACCGAGTCGAGTTCCTCGCGGCTCACGAACGAGTCGAGGGGTTCCCCCAGTACGTCCGCAGCGGCCGCGTCAAGATTTGCGGCGAGAGCGTCGGTGTCGGCCCCGTTCGGGGTGTCGGCCGCGGCAGTCGCCACCAGTTCGTGGGCCGTCCGGAACGGGACCCCCGTCATCGCCAGCGCGTCCGCCACGCCCGTCGCCGTCGAGAACCCGGCGCCCGCGTCCGCGGCGCACGCCTCCGCGTCCCACTCGGCTGTGGCGACCGCACCGGCGGCGACCTCGGTCGCCTCGGTCACGGAATCGACGGCCTCCCAGGCGTGCGGCGTCGCGCGCTGGAGGTCGCGGTTGTACGCCCGGGGGAGCCCCTTCAGCGTCGTCAACAGCCCCGTCAGCGACCCGACCGCGTCGCCCGCGGCCGCGCGGACGAGCTCGAGCGTGTCGGGGTTCTTCTTCTGGGGCATGATCGACGAGGTGGAGGAGTAGTCGTCCGAGAGGACGAGGTAGCCGTCCTTCGCGCCCTCGATGCCGTCGGTCGCGAGCCCCGAGAGCGTCGTCGCGAGCGTCGCGAGCGCCGCGCACGTCTCCGCCAGGAAGTCGCGGGCCGACGACGCGTCGGTCGAGTTCTCCACGACGCCGTCGAACCCCAGCATGTCCGCCGTCCGCTCGCGGTCGACGTCGAACGGCGTGCCCGCGAAGGCGGCGCCGCCCAGAGGTGACTGGTTCGTCCGGTCGTAGACATCGAGCAGGCGCGCGGTGTCGCGCTCCAGCGCGCCGGCGTAGGAGGCGAGGAAGTGGCCCGCCGTCGTCGGCTGGGCGAACTGCCGGTGGGTGAACCCCGGCATGACCGTCTCGGCCTCGTCGGCGGCCGCGTCGAGCAGCGCCTCGCGGAGCGCGAGCGTCGCCTCGACGGCGGCCAGTAGGTCCTCGCGCAGGCGGTAGCGGATGCAGGCGGCCACCTCGTCGTTGCGGGAACGGGCGGTGTGCATCTTCCCGCCGTCCGGGCCGACGCGGTCGACGACCGCCGACTCGACGGCCTCGTGCACGTCCTCGCCGTCGGGGAGCGCGTCGTGCCCCTCTGCCTCCACGTCGTCGAGGGCGGCGAGGATGTCGGCGGCCTCGTCGTCGCCGATTATCCCCTGCTCCGCGAGCATGACGACGTGCGCACGGTCGACGGCGAGGTCGGCGGCGAAGATGCGCTCGTCGGCCGCGAGGCTCGACAGGAACGAGCGGGCCGGCCCGCCCGCGAAGCGCTCGCGCCGAATGACTCCGGCGCCTTCGCCGCCTTCGTGGCGTCCGTCGGACGCCCTGTCCTCGCCGTCCATCCTCCGTTACTCCTCGTTGCCGCCGTCGGTCGTCAGCGTCGCCTTCTCGTCATCGTCCTCGCTCCCCTCGGTCTCCGACTTCTTCGCGTTCGCCAGCACCTCGTTCGCGAGGCGCTCCTGGAAGCCGTGGTACTTCGCGACGCCCGTCGCGTCGGCCTGCTCGATGCCGTCGACCGTCTCCGTGTTGAACGAGGCGGCGGACTCGGAGTAGACGCCGTACGCGGAGTCGCGGGCGACCGGGCGGGCCTGCCCGCCCTGGAGCTTCACCGTCACGGTGCCGGTGACCTTCGACTGGCTCGCATCGAGGAAGCCCTCGAGCGAGGCCATCAGCGGCGTGTCGACGAGCCCCTTGTAGCCCTGCTGGGCCCACTCCTCGTCCGCGGTCGTCTTGAAGTCGCGCTCGCTCTTCGTGAACACGAGCTGTTCGAGCCCCTCGTGGGCCGTCAGGAGGACGGTCGCGGCCGGGTGCTCGTAGTTCTCGCGCACCTTCAGCCCGAGCATGCGGTCCTCCATCATGTCCGTGCGGCCGACGCCGTGGGCGCCGGCGAGTTCGTTCAGCTCCTGGATAAGCGACACCGCGTCGAGCTCGTCGCCGTTCAGCGCGACGGGGTAGCCGTCCTCGAACTCGATCTCGACGAGCTCCTCGTCGGCGCCGGGCGTCTCGGTCCACTCGTAGATGTCCTCCGGCGGGACGTAGGTGGGGTCCTCCAGGTCGTCGCCCTCGACCGAGCGGGACCAGAGGTTCGTGTCGATGGACCACGCGCCCTCGTTGCCGCCCTCGACGGGCAGGTCCTTCTCGTCGGCGTACTCGATCTCCCACTCGCGGGTGAGCCCGAGTTCGCGGACGGGCGCGATGACCTCCAGGTCGGAGGCGCGCCAGACGGCCTCGAACCGGAGCTGGTCGTTCCCCTTGCCGGTGCAGCCGTGCGCGACGGCCGCACAGTCGTGTTCGAGCGCCACGTCGAGGATCTTCTCGGCGATGACCGGGCGCGCGAGCGCGGTGCCGAGCGGGTAGCCCTGGTAGGTCGCGTTCGCGCGGACGGAGTCGAGACAGAGTTCGGCGAACTCCGCCTTCGCGTCGACGACGTAGTGTTCGAGGTCGAGCGCCTCGGCCGTCTCCTCGGCCTCCGCAAACTCCTCCTCGGGCTGACCGACGTCCACGGTCACGCCGATCACCTCGTCGTAGCCGTACTCCTCCTCGAGGAGCGGGACGCAAACTGTGGTGTCGAGTCCGCCGCTGAATGCGAGTGCCACGCGTGTCATTACCGATAGCTGTGGCCTTCAGGGTATTAAATTCGGCGCTTTAGAATTTGGAACAAAAGGGCGGAGTGGAGACTCGGGGAGCCTGGTCGGCTGAGGATGCGGCAGCAAGCGGCGTGGGGAGAGGGGTGATAAGTGGGCTCAAAGGCCCGGTCGTCGCGGCGCTCGCGACGGGACTCGGACGCGTCGCTCGGTGGAAGAGCGGACGTGAGCGACTGCGTCCACAGTCATGGCTGAAGCCTACTGCTCCAGAGCCTTAAACCATTCTGGAGTGGCGAGCGTTGCCCGGACGTCTCGTCGCGCACACGAAGTCGCCTCCCGGCCCATCGACTCGGACGCGCGGCGCGGCGCACGTCCGGTCACCCTCCCGGCGTCGCCTCGGGCTCGGCGCCGACCGCCGCCCCGTCGTTCGCGACCGGCAGACGCACCGTCACGACGGTGCCGTCCCCGTCGGTTGCGACGTCGACGTCGCCCCCGAGTTCGGAGACCACCCACGTGACGAACCAGAGTCCGATGCCGCTGGCGTGGTCGAGGTCCGTCTCGCGGGCCCGCTCGAACACCGCTCGCTCGCTCCTCGGGATGCCGGGCCCGTCGTCGGCGACCGTGAGCCGTGCGCCCCCATCGACGACCGTCAGCGTCACCGTCGCGGTCACGTCGGGGCCGCCGTGCTCCTCGACGTTCGCGAGCAGCTCGTCGAGGACGGCGTCGATGAGGCCGTTGTCGTGGAACGGGACCGTCTCCCTCGGGAGCTCCCGGCGAACGGCGACGCCGAGCGTCCCCCGGTCGAGCCGTTCCTCGACGACGTCCCGCAGGTTGACGAGCCGCGAGGGTGTGTCGTCCGACAGGAGGCGATCCAGGGTACGCGCACGTTGGCTCATCTCCACGAGGTCGTCGACCCGTCCCTCGATGACGTCGAGGTGTGCCGCGTCCCCGTCCTCGGCGAGCGCCTCCGCGTGGCCGAGCACGACGTTGGCGGCGCTGCGTACGTCGTGGCGGAGCACCCGGTTCAGCACGGATAGGCGGCGCTCGCGTCGCCGCTCCTCGGTGATATCGACGAGGATCACGTACGCGTGGTCCGGCGTGCCGGCGGCGGCCGAGGTCGTGACGAACTCCCTCGTTCCGGCCACGCCGACCGTACACCGGAACCGAACGCTCGTGCCGGACTCCAGCGCCTCCGATAGCGGTTTCTCCTCGTCGCCGGCCGGCGGGACGCAGTCGTCGATCGGCCGGCCGACGGGGGTCTCGTGGGAGTCGAACAGTTTCCGAAACGCGCCGTTGACTTTGGTGACGACCGTCGTTCCCTCCCGGGGTTCGACGTACGCGGCGGGGGTTGGCAGGTTCGAGAACAGCGCCTCGGCGCGGTACCGGTCCCGGCGGGAGCGGGCGTGGTAGGAGCCGAGCAGCGTCCCGATGGCGACGCCGGCCGTGGCGACGTTCGCGACCACGAACGGGAGGTGATCGACGGTGTGTCCCTGGAGGAGCCTGTGGCCGACGGTCCAGACGAACATGAGCGCGGCCGTGCCGACCCCGACCCCGACCCCGCGATACACCGTCCACGTCCGGTCGCCCGTCCGGTCACCGCGGACGAGCAGCACACCGTAGCTCGCGATCCCCACCGCGACGGCGAACGGCACCCACGCCTCGACGAGGGAGCCGACCAGATCCATCCGCATGGCGTGGACCACGTGGACGACCGCCAATCCGAACCCGAGCGCCGCGAGCGCGCCGCCGCTGTACGGGGGGGCCCGGACCATTCGGCTACGCAACTTCGCGCTACTACATAAACGTCCCGGCGTCCGGTACGGACCGTCAGCCGGTCGGATGGGCCGATGGGAGCCGTCGCCGTCGAAACGAGCGTGTTTTCCCCGGCCCCGCCGCACACCCGACAATGACAGACGGCACGCTGCGACTCGCGACGCGGGGCTCCGCGCTCGCCCGAGTGCAGGCCGAGAGCGTCGCGGACGCGCTCTCGACCCGTCGGCGCTCGGTCGAACTCGTCCAGGTGGAGACGCGCGGCGACCGCCTCTCCGACGAACTCATCACGCGGCTGGGGAAGACGGGGGCGTTCGTCCGCGCGCTCGACGAGGAAGTACTCGGGGGCGCGGTCGACGCGGCGGTCCACTCGATGAAGGATATGCCGACCGAGATGCCCGACGACCTCGTCGTCGCCGGCGTGCCAGAGCGCGCCCCCTCAGGCGACGTGCTCGTCTCGCTGGACGGCGGCGACGTGGCCGACCTCCCGCCCGGCTCGGTGGTCGGCACCTCGTCGCTCCGGCGGAAGGCGCAGGTGCTCGCCGCCCGCCCGGACCTCGAGGTCGAACCGCTCCGCGGGAACGTCGACACCCGTCTCCAGAAGCTCGTCGCGTCCGCGCTCCAGCGGGAGCACGAGGCGCGCGTCGACGAGGAACGCGACCGGCGGGGGGACCTCACGTCCAGCGACGACGCCGGAAAGTACGACCTGACCGTCGAGGAGTGGTTCGACGAGCTCTCCGAGTTCCAGCGCCGCGCGATGGAGTACGAACTCGACACGGAGTACGACGCCATCGTGCTCGCCGAGGCGGGCCTCCGGCGTTCGGGCCTGATGAACCGCCCTGAGTACGAGGTCCAGCGGCTCGAACGCGCCGAGTTCGTCCCAGCGCCCGGCCAGGGAGCCATCGCCGTCACCGCGGCCGACCGCGACACCATAGAGACGATCCGCGGGGCGGTCGACCACCCGCCGACCCGGGTCGCCACGACGGTCGAGCGTACCGTCCTCAAGGAACTCGGCGGCGGCTGCATCGCGCCCATCGGCGTCGGCGCGCTCCTCCAGGGCGAGCACGTCCAGGTCCGCGCTCGGATCCTCTCGGCAGACGGGAGCGAGGAGGTGACGGCGACCCGCGACCTGCCGGTCCGACGGCACGCCGACGCGGCCGCCGACTTCGCGGCGGACCTGCGCGAGCGCGGTGCGGCCGAGCTCATCGAGGCGGCGAAGCGCGAGGCCGACGCCGACGGCGAGGCCGCGAGGGAGGAGGACGAGGCACCCCGGGAGGAGAACGAGGCGTCCGGGGCGACGGGCGGGTCGGAGGGGACGGGGGAGTGAGATGCCGGGAACCGTCTACCTCGTCGGCTCCGGCCCCGGCGACCCCGAACTGCTGACGGTGAAGGCGCGTCGGTTCATCGACGAGGCCGACGTGGTGCTCCACGACAAGCTCCCCGGCCCTGAGATCCTGGCATCCATCCCCGAGGAGAAGCGCGAGGACGTCGGCAAGCGCGCCGGCGGCGACCGCACGAGCCAGGAGTACACGAACGACCGGCTCGTCGAACTCGCGGAGGCGGGCGAGACGGTCGTCCGGCTGAAGGGCGGCGACCCGTTCGTCTTCGGCCGCGGCGGCGAGGAGGCCGAGCACCTCGCGGAACACGGGATCCCGTTCGAGGTCGTCCCCGGCGTCACCTCGGCTATCGCCGCACCGGGCGTCGCGGGCATCCCCGTCACCCACCGCGACCACGCCTCCTCGGTCTCGTTCGTCACGGGCCACGAGGACCCCACCAAACCCGAGTCCGCGGTGGACTGGGACGCGCTGGCCGCGACCGGCGGCACGCTCGTCGTCCTGATGGGCGTCGGGAAGCTCCCGGGGTACACCCAAGCCCTTCGAGATGCCGGGATGGCGCCGGAGACGCCCGTCGCCCTCGTCGAACGCGGCACGTGGCCGGGGATGCGCGTCGCGACGGGGACGCTCGCGGACATCGTGGACGCGCGGGACGAGGCGGGCATCGAGCCGCCCGCGGTGACCGTGATCGGCGAGGTGGCGGCGACCCGCGAGCGCGTCGTCGAGTTCCTGCAGGGCAGGGGCGACGCGGACGCCACGGCCGGGGGTGACCGCGAATGAAGGTCGCCGTCTTCCGGCCCGACGACGAGCGGCTCGTGGGGGCCGTCGAACTCTTGGAGGAGCTGGGCGTCGAGCCGGTCGCCGACCCGATGCTCGCGGTCGAGCCGACGGGGGCGACGCCCGAACCCGCCGACTGGGTCGTGTTCACCTCGAAGACGGGCGTCGAACTCGCGGACGACGCGGGCTGGGAGCCGGGCGACGCCAGGATCGCCGTGATCGGCTCGGCGACGGCCGAGGCGGTCCGCGGGGTCGGCTGGACGGTCGACCTCGTCCCGAAGGAGTACTCCTCGACCGGGCTGGTCCACGAGTTCGAGGACCACGCCGCGGGCGCGACCGTGGAGGTGGCCCGCTCGGACCACGGCAGCCCCGTGTTGCTCGACGGCCTCCGGGCCGCCGGCGCGACGGTCAACGAGACGGTGCTCTACCGACTCGTGCGCCCGGAAGGGGCGGGAGAATCGACCGAGCTGGCCGCCGCCGGCGAGCTCGACGGTGCCTGTTTCACCTCGTCGCTGACGGTGGAGCACTTCCTCGACGCCGCCGCGGAGCGCGGGATCCGGGACGAGGCGCTCGCCGGGCTGAACGACGCGGTGGTCGGCTGCATCGGCCACCCGACGCGCGAGACGGCGGAGGACCTGGGCGTCGTCGTCGACGTGGTCCCCCAGACGGCCGAGTTCGCGACGCTCGCGGAAGCCGTCGTCGGGGAACTGGACCCACTCGCCGAGAACCCGTGAGCGTCCGGTCGGTCGATACCTAGCGTCCGTAGGTGAGCCGCCGCGCCAAGGCGTCGAGCCTGGACGTCACGCCGCCGAGCCAGGCGGCCGGCGAGACGGCGCGGGCCTCCGAGTCGGAGAGCTCGATCCGGTCGCCCTCGTACGGGTCGGCGTCCTCGAGCATGCCCGCGGTCGAACTCATCGCGCACCGTCCGCAGGACTCCGCCTCCTTGCCTCCCATGGGCCGCGTTTGGGGCCGCTCGATAGTTAACCCTTGTCGTGGTCCTTTTGAGGGGGCACGTGCAGGGGAACGTATGAGCTACCACCACGTGGACCCGGAGACGCTCGACGCGACCCCCGACCGCCCGTGCGTCCAGCGGTCCATCAGCGACGCCTGCGGCCTCGAGAAGCTCGCGCTCCACCAGTACGAGGTGGGGCCGGGCGAGGCCATCCCGCTCGCGTACCACTACCACGACGAGCAGGAGGAGGCGTTCTACGTGACCGAGGGCGAACTCCACGTCGAGACCCCCGAGCGGGAGTACGTCGTCGGCCGGGGCGAGGTGTTCGTCGTGACGCCCGACAGCCCGCAGTTCGCCCACGTGCCGGAGGGCGGCGTGGAGACGACCGCCATCGTCGTCGGCGCGCCCAACGTCGACGGCGACGCCCACGCCTACGAGGAGTCATGAGCCGGGGGGACTCGTACCCAGGCGAGGGGAGCGACGAGGAACGGACCGAGGAGGCGGGCCGAGCGGACGGCGGCGCCAGCGGGGACGAGAAACCCGAGGAACCGAAGGAGATCGAGGAGCCCGACATCCCGGAGTGGGAGGACGAGTACCTCGACAGGGTGGCGAACGACCTGAAGTTCAACTACGACCTCCGGAAGGACGAGCGCGTCGTCGGCGAGCGCTTCCCGCTGTACGGCCGGCTGCGGATGGAGAACCGGAAGAAGTTCATCCACGAGTCGATCAACTACGCGAACCACGCCATCGAGGAGCACCTGTTCGTCCGGCGGGCCGACGCGGTCGGCACGGCGATGCTCGAACGCTACGTGGAGCTCGCCCACGACCTGGCGGACGACCGGATCGACCCCGACGAGGAGCACCAGAGCACCGACTTCACGTTCGTCGTCGTCGCGCCCAACGTCTCCGAAGACGTGCGCTCGTTCGTCTCGGGGTTCCGAGATCGGACGCTCATCAAGTTCGGCTACTACGGCCACTACGAGGTGAACCTCGTCGTCGTCGCGCCCGAGGCCGAGGAGCACGTCGCCAGCCGGAACGCCGACGTGTGGCGCGCGTTCGTCCACTGGGCGGATCCGGACGAGGGCCGAAGCGACGGGCTCCTCTCCCGGCTCTCGGGGCTGTTCGGACGGTAAGCGGACCGTTCTACTGGTGATACTTTTCCCGTGAAAATCGTTCGGCGAGCGGGGCGGCCGCTCGGAATCGGGTCCGAACGGAACCGCCGCGAGAAGTCGCACGCTCCGTCGGTCCGAGCGCCGCCCGGACCGTATGGATTGCCGTCGGCAGCGGAGCGGAACGCCCGCTGCCGGTCACCGTGTCGGCGGGCCGGTCACCGAGACCGGCCCGCCTGGTTCCTCCGCGACGCGCCCCGACGAGCGCGTCGCACTCCGTCCGGGTCGGCTTAGTCGTCGCTCGGCGCGGTCCCTCCGGGTGAACTGCGGGCCTGCTTGATGTTGTCGTACCCAAGCTTCGCCAGCGAGAGCGCGAGGTACACCAACGTCAGCGAGATGATGATCTGGATGGCGTACGACACCTGATCGATGAGGGTCTCCGCCCCGAGCAGCGACGTCGGGGCGCGGTAGAGGCCGATCCAGAGCAGGGCCGTGAGCGTGATCACGAGCATCAGCGCCATCGGGACGCCGGTGCTGATGAGCTGCTTGCTGTCGTCCCAGTTGGCGAGCCACAGCGTCGCCGCGAGCAGCGCGAGCGCCGCGAGCGTTTGGTTCGCGCCGCCGAACAGCGGCCAGAGGCTGGCCCACTGGCCGGAGGCGACGAGCAGGTACGCCGGGACGCACTGCAGGAGGCCGGCGTTGACGTAGCGGTTCGTCGTCGTCTTCTCCAGGCTCGTCTCGGGCGTGCCGATGATCTCCTCGAACATGTAGCGGCCGAGCCGGACGGCCGTGTCGGTCGAGGTGAGCAGGAAGCTGACGAACACCAGGCCGATGAACGCCGCGCCGGCGGCCGTCGGGATGCCGAAGCCGGCCCCGAGCATGATGGCGCCGCCCGCCGGGAAGTTGGCGAGCGCGCCCGCCAGGCCGGAGCCGAAGTTGGTCGTGCCGATGATGGCAAGCGCCGCGACGGCGGTGGTCGCGAGCAGGCCCTCGCCGAGCATCGCACCGTAGCCGATGTCGCGGGCGTCGGTCTCGTTGTTCAGTTGCTTCGCGGTCGTCCCCGAGGAGACCAGCGAGTGGAACCCGCTGATCGTCCCGCACGCGATGGTGACGAACAGGAACGGGAAGATCGGTCCGAGCGGGCTGTTGAACCCGAGGAACGCCGGGAGGTTCGTCTCGAGGCTCGTGTAGGTCGTCCCGGAGAACGCGACGGAGAAGCCGCCGCCGAACACCGAGAGCAGGGTCGCGACGATGACGCCCAGCAGCATCCCACCGACACCCGTGTACAGCAGGCTCGACGTCAGGAAGTCGCGGGGCTGGAGCAGTACCCACACCGGGAGCACGCTCGCGACGAAGCCGTACACGACGATGACCGGAACCCAGGCCGCGACGTTGGCGTTCTGGGCCGCCGCGAGTGGCAGCCAGTTCCAGGCCGACGCGTCGCCGAGCAGGTGGATGGTGCCGGCGGCGTGCTCGCCGGTGTCGACGAGCGCGAGCGGGTACTGGAGCCCGACCCAGACGCCGGCGAACACGAGCAGGACGAACCCGATGGCGCCGGGCAGGAACGGGAGGTCGAGCTGGTAGAGGTACACCCCGAACGCCAGCGCGAGGGTGATGTAGATGAAGCTCGCCGTCGCCGAGGACGGGTAGGCGTCGAAGACGACGCCCACCACCAGCGCGAACACGGCGATGACGAGGATGATGGTCAGGAAGGCGAACCAGAGCAGCATGTCCTTCCCGCGGTCGCCGACGTACTCGCCGACGATGTAACCGATCGACTTGCCCTCGTGCCGGACGCTGGCCGACAGGGACATGAAGTCGTGGACCGCGCCCATCAGGGGGTTCCCGATGGCGATCCACGCGATAGCGGGGAGCCACCCGAACGCCGCCCCCGCGGTGATGGGGCCGACGATCGGCGCGCCCCCGGCGATGCTCGAATAGTGGTGCCCGAGGAGTACGGGTTTCTTCGACGGGACGTACTCCTGGCCGTCCTCGTACTTGTGGGCCGGCGTCTCCGCGTTCTCGTCCAGTTCGACGAACTGGCTGAGGTACTTCGAGTAGGCGAAATACCCGACCGTGAACGTTAGTAGCGAGGCGATGACCAGCACGGCAATTTGTACCATGATACACTCGGTCCCATGAATATCGACCAATTAAACGTTGCGTTCGTTGATGGGAAATTCGTTTTTCCAGGCGATCCTTACCCTGGAATAGGAAGAATCCAAAGGGTTGCACGAGAGCCGACGTCGCGGAATCCGCCCTTTACGCGGGGAGGTCGACCGCGATGTCGAGTTCCCGGGCCACCTCGTCGAGTAGGTCGCCCTTGACCTCCGCGACCCGGGTCTCGATGGTCGCGACGACCGGCGGGTCGAACGTCTCCTCGAGCTCGCGCACGCGCTCCCGCTCGGTCGCGACGCGGTCGCGAAGGAACCGCGCGCCCCGTCCCTCCTCGTGCGATTCCGGCTCCGGCGTCAGGCGATTCACGACGAGGCCGGCGACGGGGAGGTCCCGCTCCGCGAGGCTCGCAACCGACCGCCGGGTCTCCCGGATCGACAGTTCGTCCGGGTTGGCGACGAGGTAGAACGTCGCCTCCTCGCGCAGGGTGCGCCCGGCGAACTCGAAGTTCTCCTTCCGCTCGCGCAGGCGGGCGATGATGGGGTCGCCGACGGCGGTCCGGCGCGGCTCACGCCCGCCGATGGCGGACTTCTCGTACAGGTCGACGCTCGCCTCGCGCTTCGACAGCAGGCGGTCGATCCAGCCGCCGAGGTACTCCGGGAGCGAGAGCAGGCGGAGCGTGCCGCCGGTCGGGGAGGTGTCGAAGACGACCCGGTCGTGGTCGGACTCGCGCATCACGTCGATGAAGCGGTCGAACAGCGCGGCCTCGTGGGCACCCGGCGTCTGGTGGGCGAGTTCGATCTGCCGGTCGATCTCGTTGACGATGGCGGGGCTCACCTGGTCGCCGAGCTGGCGCTTGATGCCCATGAGGTGCTCGTCGACGGCCTCCTCGGGGTCGATCTCCATCACCTCGAGCGAGTCGTAACCGTCGACGGGCGTCGGGTCGTCGTCGAACGACTGGTCGAACACGTCGGCGGTGCTGTGCGCGGGGTCGGTGGAGACGAGGAGCGTGTCCAGGCCCGCTCCCGCGCACTTGTGGGCGTACGCGGAGGACACCGTGGTCTTGCCGACGCCGCCCTTGCCGCCGAAGAAGACGAACCGGTCCATCAGAAGTGGTACTGGCTGCCCTTCCGTTCGAGCACCGAGCCGCGGTCCCACATCCGCCGCTCCCACTGTTCGAACTCGGCGCCGAGGTACGGGAGCAGTTCGGCTGTGTAGTACGACACCGGGCTCGGGATGCCGAAGGCGTCAGGGAAACACGCCAGCAGGAACGCGTCCTCCTGGTCCTCGGCCTCCTTCTCGATGAGCTCGTAGGCGGGGTGGGAAATCATCCCGTGGTAGATCCCCCGGAGCCACTCCTCGACCGTCTCGCGGAACGCGGCGATCCGGTCCGATAGGTCCATGCCGACTCCTACCACGTGGCGAGGAAAAGGGTATCGGGACGATTCGTGGGGTTTGGGCCGAGTGCCGTCGTGTTCGGCAGGGTAGTGGAACAGATCACTACTGCTGGGCGTGATGAGAGCCACGCCCTCCCCAGCCGATTCACTCGCGGTCGGCGCGCCACGAGGGCGCGCCGCCTCGCTCATCCCTCGCACGCGATGGTGCTCGCCCCACGAGGGGGCTCGCAGTCACGCGCGCCACCCGCCAGAGCAAGCTGAGGGTTGGCCGGGAACGCGATTCATAAGTGTGGGCCACGCTACCGGTCGACCATGAACGGTGGCACGCCGGTGACGATCCTCAGCGGGTCGCTCGGGGCGGGGAAGACCACGACGCTGAACCACCTGCTCTCGAACCCCGGCGGCCGCAGGATCGCCGTCCTCGTCAACGACATGGGCGAGGTCAACGTCGACGCCGAGCGCGTGGAGGCAGGCGACGACGGCGTCGCCGAACTCTCCAACGGTTGCATCTGCTGTGACCTCCGCGACGACCTCGAAGTGGCGGTGAGCAGGCTTGCGAGGGAGCGCGAGTTCGACCACCTTGTCGTCGAATCCTCGGGCATCTCCGAGCCGGCACCCGTCGCACGACTGTTCACCACCGGTGCGGCCTCGGCGGCCTACGACCTCGACACGCTGGCGACCGTCGTCAACGCCGAGACGTTCCGGGAGACGCTCGCGGAGGACGACCTCGTGACCACCGAGGACCTCCGGCGCAAGCGGCCCGGCCAGGCCGAACGGACGGACGCCGAGACGCGCCCGCTCTCGGATCTCCTCGTCGGGCAGGTGGAGTGTGCGGACGTGCTACTGCTCAACAAGTGTGACCTGGTGGACGAGGAGACACTCGCCGAGACCGAGGACCTGCTAGCGGCGCTCAACCCCGAGGCGCGTATCGTCAGGACTGCCCACGGCGCCGTCGACCCGGGGGACCTGCTCGGAACGAGGCTGTTCGACGTCGAGACGGTCAGCAAGACGGCCGCGTGGCAACGGGCGGCCGAGCACGCCGAGGGGCACCACCACCACGACGGGGGAGCGGACGGTGACCACGACCACGCCGCCCACGACCCAAAGGCCGCCTACGGCGTCGACTCGTTCGTCTTCCGCGCGCGGCGCCCGCTCCACCCCGAGCGGTTCGCCGCGTTCGCGCGCGACCTGCCGGACTCCGTCGTCCGCTCGAAGGGGACCGTCTGGGTCGCTGGCCGCGACGACGTCGCCCTGTTCTTCAGCCAGGCCGGCCCCTCGGTTCGGGTGGAACCGGACCGGCAGTGGATGGCCGCGATGGAGGAGTCGCGCCGGGAGGTGCAGCGCCGGATGAACCCCGACGTCGAGTGGGACGACGAGGTGGGCGACCGCCGAACGGAACTGGTGGTCATCGGTCGCGGGATGGACGAGGACGCGGTTCGGGCGGCCCTAGACGACTGTCTGCTCACCGACGACGAACTGACCGTCGACTCCGAGTCCTTCGCGAACCCGTTTCCGGAACTGGACGGCGAGCCGATCGCGTTGTAGTCAGGCGCTCGAAGCCACCGGCCGCGCCCTCAGACGCGGTCGGCGATGCCGGCCAGCGCCCGCCGGAGCTCCCCGCGACGCTTCCAGGCGGCCAGGCGGTTCACCACGTCCGGACCGCCGACCGCGACCGCCGATCGGGCGACGAGTTCGGTGCCCTCGTTCCTCGGCCGGGCCGCGATCGTCGTCCGGAGCGTCGAGAGCGGTCCCTCGGTCTGCTCGTAGGCGAGGCCGTCCTCGCGCTCCTCGAACAGGAAGCGGAGTTCGAGGCCCGCCCGCCCGGCGGTCACGACGGTCCCCTCGTCCGTCTCCGCCACCTCGCGGACGTCGAAACTCCCCTCCGCGTCGACGACGGTCGCCGGCGTGAGCACGCGCAACACCTCGACCGGGGGGACGGCGACGAACCGGCTGACCTCCACCTCGCGCATGAGTCGGCGTACGCACCACCGGGGAAAAAGGGGTGGGAGGAAGTGCTGGGGGCCGTCAGAGGGGGTACCGGGGAGCGATGCGGGATTCCCGGTGGCTCTAAGTCGGCGGACGACACGACTCGGACGATGGCCTCCTCCGGCGACATCCGCGTGCTGCTCGTCATCGACCTCCTGCTCTCGCTGGCGTTCGCCGCGGTCGCGCTGTACGCGCTCGACCTGGCCAACATCGCCGCGTTCACGCCCCCGAACCTCGCGATCGCGACGCTCGTGCTCGCGGTGCTCACCTACGTCGTCGTGCTGAACGAGTAGGCGACCCGCGAGGACGAAGGGCGGGCAGTCCGACGGGACGACCGGTGGAGCGTTCTTCCGACGCACCCCGTGCAACAACGTTCCTCCGCGCGCCTTCGACGCGACCCCGCTCGTGCGGCCTGTCGTCACGGGGCGCGCGCGAGCTATATCGGCTGATGTATCAAAAAATCGATAATGCGGCCGTCAACTTCGTTCGCAACGTTTGCCAAGTCTTCTGCGAGCTTACGTCCTTATACAACCTATATTCCGTATTAAATCGGACGTGCATCTGAATACGGCGCGAAAAATTCCATTTCTTCAACGATGGGGTTTATGGCATTCCGAATCAGCCCGTTTGTCGTGATGGCCGACACGGATCACACGAAAATCAATGAATCGGTGAACGAACGTATGCTAATGGTGGTGGGCGAATGACGCTCCTCCAGGCCGACCCGGCGGTCATCGCCGAAGGGGTCAACCTCCTGTGGGTGCTCGTCGTCACCTTCCTGATCTTCTTCATGCACGCCGGCTTCGCGATGCTCGAGGCCGGGCAGGTGCGCTCGAAGAACGTGGCGAACCAACTCACGAAGAACCTCCTGACGTGGAGCGTCGGCGTGACGCTGTTCTTCCTCGTCGGCGCCAGCGTCGAATCCCTCGTGAGCGGCCTCACCGGTCCCGGCTCGGTGGGTATCGGCGAGGCGTTCGCGACGCTCGTGCCCGGATCGGCGAACGCCTGGGTCGGCTGGCTGTTCGGCGCGGTGTTCGCTATGACGGCCGCGACCATCGTCTCGGGCGCCGTCGCCGGGCGGATGAAGCTCCGCGCGTACGTCGCCTACACGGTGCTGCTCGCGGCGGTCATCTACCCGGTCGTCACCGGCCTGACGTGGGCCGGCGGCCTCCTCGGCGAGATGGGCTTCCACGACTTCGCGGGTGGCGTCATCGTCCACGCGATGGGCGGCTTCGCCGGCCTCACGGCGGCCTACATGGTCGGTCCGCGCATGGACCGCTTCAACGAGGACGGCTCCGTCAACGTCATCCCCGGCCACTCGCTGACGTTCGCCGCCCTCGGCACGCTCATCCTGGCGTTCGGCTGGTACGGATTCAACGTCGGCACGGCGGCGACGGTGTTCTCCGTCTCCGACGGGACGCTCCAGCTCGGCTCGTTCGCCACGGTCGGCCGCGTCGCCCTGACGACGACGCTCGGCATGGCCGCCGGCGCCATCGGCGCGGCGACGGCCACGCTGTACAAGACCAGGAAGGTCGACACGCTGTACGTCGCCAACGGTCTACTGGCCGGGCTGGTCAGCGTGACCGCCATCACCGACGCCATCGTCTGGCCCGGCGCGATCGCGGTCGGCCTGCTCGCCGGCATCCAGCTCCCGCTCGTCTTCGGCTTCGTCGAGAAGCGCCTGAAGGTAGACGACGTGTGCGCGGTGTTCCCGGTCCACGGTTCGGCCGGCGTGCTCGGCGCGCTCGCGTTCCCGTTCGTCGCCACCGAGTTCTGGGGCGGCGCGGGCGTCGGCTACCTCGTGAGCACGTTCGTCACCCAGTTCATCTCGGTCGCGGTCATCCTCGCGTGGACGGTCTTCGCGACCGCCGTCGTGTTCGGCGTCATCAAGGCGATGGGCGAGATCCGCGTCTCGCGCGAACACGAGAGCGAGGGGCTCGACATCTCCGAGCACGGCGTCAACACCTACCCCGAGTTCGGCAGTCCGGACACGGTCGCCGATGGCGGGCGCGTCGTCGGAGACGACGGAATGGTCGAGGAGAACGGCATCGTCCGCACGGACGGTGGCGACCAGCCGAACGACGGGCGTCCGGAATCGCGCCGCGATTCCGGAGTAGGCCGGGATTCGTCGAATCCCGGTAGTGGTATCAAGCTCGTCACGGCGTTCATCCGCCCGGACAAGCTCTCGGACGTGAAGACCGGCCTCGCCGAGATCGGCGCGCCGTCGCTCACGGTCACGAACGTCTCCGGCCGCGGCTCCCAGCCCGCGAAGAAGGGCCAGTGGCGCGGCGAGGAGTATACGGTCGACCTCCACCAGAAGGTGAAGATCGAGTGCGTCGTCGCCGACATCCCGGCCGAGGACGTCGCAGTCGCCATCCGCGACGCCGCCCGCACAGGCGAGCCCGGGGACGGCAAGGTGTTCGTCCTGCCCGTCGAGGACGCCTACCAGATCCGCACCGGCGAACAGGGGACCGTCGCCGTGTAAGGGGCACGGACGCTCCAGATAGCACGAATCGCAATCCGACTACGCACCGATCACAGCGGACCACGACAGACGTTACGGAACCGCGAAACGCGCGTCTCGCGCGAGGATTGTGGAACCGTCCGGGCGCCCCCTCCGGCGGGCGGCGCGGACGCGGTCGGGAGCGGCGAGGGTATTGGGCTCATCGGGTGCGGGCGTCACCGCGACCCGCGCCCACCAACCGGCGCTGCATCCTGCCATCCGTGTCACGCCGACTCGTCGCGACCGACCGCCGCAGCCGTCCGACGGACGGCGGCGCGTCCGACAACGACCGCCACTCCGGCGGCTCCTGCCGCCGGACCTTCCATACAGTGAGGTCTGGCTTTTCGTGACGAGACCCCAATGAAGTGATGGTTCCAAGACGTCGTGCTGAATACAGGGCGCGTATCGGGCACGAGAACGAGACACTGTGACGGTCGAAGGTATCGCTAAGAACAGGCGAGGTAGTGAACAATATTCTTCCTATACTGGGGAATCTTCTTCTCAGTCGGCAGTGAACCTTGGTTATGTTCCGTGACGCGCTGGAAACCATCGTCAGCGGAATTTTGGCTTTTGCCATCGGGTATCTACTTTGGCCTCCTTTTCCCGGGCAGTTCTACTGGGGCGCCGTGAGCGACGTGGTGGGCGGTTTCGTAACACTTCTCGTGATTATTGGACTTTGTTTCAGCTTCGGCTTCATCGTCCGCAATACGACACCGATAACTTCCGTCAACTTCGCCATCGGGAGCTTGCTTGCCTACCTCGTCGGGATGTACCTGATAGCCGCCACGATGGAGCCCGATAGCCCGGTTCACTGGCTCGTGTACGGTCTCATGTTAGCCGGCACGATATTCGGCCACGCTCCCTCTGAGATACTCGACGCTGCGATAGACGGTTTCGTACGAATGCTCGACCTGTCCTCACAGAGATAACTGCTGAACTACTTGGTTTGGTATCACAGTTGCAGAAGGGCTCGTCAGTGCGCTCACGCCACCTACTGGCGATAACTAAGCCGGTATCTCTTAGCGGCTGTTTCAACATTCACTCGCCGAAAATATCGCCGGTGCGCTGCTGAATACACCTTCTATATTCAGCAGGCGACGTTTGGCAGATTCCTGGAGGGATCGATAGTCGCACCAGGAACTGCTTCCCAGTACTCAGCATCACATCAGTCAGCGGTACAGGGTCACTTGCGAGAAGACCTAATTCCCGGCAGATCTTCCGCGGGGATCCGACTGGTCACTCACAGCGCCCACACACAGGGAAGAAGTTGTCCAATCGGCTGTATCTGAATCAACTGCTACGTAGACCTGCGAACTGATTGGTGGGGTTTTTATCAGAAAAAGATGATGTTCGTTGAGCCATTCTGATGTACATAACGCGCGTTCAGCAGCAAGTCGTCGATTCAAGCTTCTTTCCCCCTTCCAAATCAGCAACGAGACGTACTCGATTACCCTTGAACGGTCGTTTCGGATTCGTGAGCACCTTTTGGCTGCCGTTATGCGGGTGATGACTTGCCACCGCAGACACCATGGTGAAGCGACCTCCGGCTCCACACTCGGATGGGGATCACAATGGCACGCCCACAACGGCGACCAGACCCGTCGAATTTGGCGGAAGTGCTCGATCGCATCCTCGATAAGGGAATCGTCATCGACGTCTGGGCACGCATCTCCGTCATCGGTCTCGAGCTAATCACCATCGAGGCACGGATCGTCGTGGCCTCCATCGATACCTTCCTGCACTACACGGAGGAGATCGCGAAGTTGGAGCAGGCCACCGTCGAGGCTGACCTCGAAGAAGTCGAAGTCGAGACGCGGCCGGAGTCGTCACCCGCGTAAACGGCCAGGTATCGCTCGGTATCCACTAGGTCGTCCTCGCGAAAGTAGAAGGGCCACGAATACACCGTCTGTATCCAGCAGCCCCATTCCGTCGGGAGGGATTGGCGAAGTCTTCGATGGCGGCTGTGTATGTTTTCGCACGAACTGAGTCACCTCCGTGTAGATTTTCACCCGTCACGACGGTGAGGAGTCGTCGCAGGCACTCGCCAGCCCTCCGACGGTACAACGGCGGGTCGACCCGGTAACTACTTTCCACGGGCCGCGCCAAGTGGCGACTATATGAATCACGACCGCTCCCGCGACCTGTACGACCGGGCGCTGTCCGTCCTCGCGGGCGGCGTCAACTCCTCGGTCCGGGCGAGCATGCCGTACCCGTTCTTCGCCGAGCGCGGCGACGGCGCCCACCTCGTCGACGCCGACGGCAACCGCTACGTCGACTACGTGATGGGCTACGGCCCGCTGCTGTTCGGCCACGACCTCCCGGACCCGGTCACCGCGGCCATCCAGCAGCACGCCAGCCAGGGGCCGATGTACGGCGCCCCGACCGAGATCGAGGTCGAACTCGCGGAGTTCGTGACGCGACACGTCCCCTCGGTGGAGATGCTCCGGTTCGTGAACAGCGGCACCGAAGCGACGGTCTCGGCCGTCCGCCTGGCCCGCGGCTACACCGGCCGCGACAAGATCGTCGTGATGCAGGGCGGCTACCACGGCGCTCAGGAGTCGACGCTCGTGGAGGCCGGTGAGGACCCGTACCACACCCACCCGTCCTCGCCCGGAATCCCCGAGAGCTTCGCGGAGCACACCATCGCGGTGCCGTTCAACGACGAGGAGGCCGTCACGGAGGTGTTCTCCGAGCACGGCGAGGAGATCGCCGCGGTCCTGACCGAACCCATCCTCGGAAACACCGGCATCGTCCACCCGGTCGACGGCTACCACCGGACACTCCGGGACCTCTGTGACGAGCACGGGTCGCTGCTGGTCTTCGACGAGGTCATCACCGGCTTCCGCGTCGGCGGCCTCCAGTGCGCACAGGGGGAGTTCGGGATCACCCCGGACCTCACGACGTTCGGGAAGATAATCGGCGGCGGCTTCCCGGTCGGCGCCGTCGGCGGCCGTGCGGAGGTCGTCGAGCACTTCACGCCCGCCGGGAGCGTGTTCCAGTCCGGAACCTTCTCGGGCCACCCGGTGACGATGGCGGCGGGCTACGAGACGCTGAAGTACGCCGCCGAGCACGACGTGTACGACCACGTGAACGCCCTCGGCGACGAGCTTCGCGCCGGGATCCGGGACATCTGCGAGGAGCACGCGCCCGAGTACACCGTCGTCGGCACCGACTCGATGTTCAAGACGATCTTCACCCGCGAGGCGCCCGAGGCGTTCGAGGGCCACTGCGAGGCCGGCTGCACCCAGCGCGAGACCTGCCCGCGGTACGACATCTGCCCGAAAAACAGCGCCGACGTGAACGCCGCCGCGACCGACCGCTGGGAGCGCGTGTTCTGGCAGGAGATGAAGGAGCGCGGTATCTGGCTCACCGCGAACCAGTTCGAGTCGCAGTTCGTCTCCTACGCCCACACGGAGGAGGACGTCGAGCGGACGCTGGAGGCGTACAAGGAAGCGCTCTGATTCCGAGTCCCAGTTTCGTTCGATAGGTACCTTCGAGCAGGTTCGAAGGGCCGGTCGATTGATTCTGCTCCGGAGATGGGTCTGGAAGCCCCCGCCGTCTGCGCGAAGCCCGGGGCCTCAAGCACCGGAGCGACCGAGCCGCGCGAGGGAGCGAGGAGCGCAGAGCGTCCCACGCAAGCGCAGACGGCGGCCCCTTCCATTCTCACCCGATGGTGATTCAGTGGGGCGTCGCCAGGCGGTTTCTCGGTACCATCGTGGACGGACACCTACTCGTTCCGCCGTGGGGTTCGGGTGGTCGATTCGTGATCAACAGTGGGGTACTCGTCGGAGCAGAGGGTGTGACGGTCGAGGAACAGGTCACGATCCCAGTCTCT
Source organism: Halorarum halophilum (assembly GCF_013401515.1). Lineage (NCBI taxonomy): Archaea > Methanobacteriati > Methanobacteriota > Halobacteria > Halobacteriales > Haloferacaceae > Halorarum > Halorarum halophilum. The sequence continues at coordinate 2,559,383 of NZ_CP058529.1, forward strand.
CCGTCACGAAGGCAGCGCCGACGAACTCGAATCGGGCGGCGCTGGCCGTGGGAAAGTTTATATCGGCTATCGACCCAAGTGTGAACTAGTATCATGGGAACGCGCGGGATGGAGTCCACCGTTTACCTGACGACGACGGTCACCGACGAGACCGAGGACGGTCGCGACGAGACCGAGCGCGCCACGCGCGACCCGCTCGCCGCCGATACCGACGGGTTCCTGTCCAGACTCGACGGGCTCGCCTCGCGGCTCACCGGCCGTCGGGACCGATAGTCCCCACGACGACCCGACCGGAACTCGGCTTCCGCCGAACGTGAAACCTGTCTGACGTGCGCGTGACGCCGGAGGGACGCTTATCCCTCTCGACGGCGTAGCCCGCCCAACTCACATGGAGGAGAGTATCTCCGGCTTCAAGGTCCGGGGGGACTGGGGCGACGTCGTGGAACACGGCGAGCGCATCACCCGAGCCCTCAGGGAGGCTGGCGTCCGCGAGGCGACGTCGGACGCGTTCGAAGAGTGGAACGAATGGCGGCCGAAGGTCCACGAGCGCCTGGGCGAGGACGTGAGCGAGAAGACCGCCGAACAGGCCAGCGTCGGCGAGGGCGAGGGCGAGAAGGCCGGCAAGACCCCGGAGGACGACCTCCAGACCGCCGGCGAGAAGCTCTCCGAGTCCTACGAGAAGGTCGACAACGGCGACAACGAGGGCGCGCTGGAGTCCTGGAAGGACTCCATCGACCACGTCGCCCGCGCGGCCGACTCCGCCAGCCGGAAGGCCGTCCGGAAGGTGGAGGGCACCGTCTACCGCAAGGTGATGACCCAGCTCGCGCCGTACTACTTCGACAACGAACTCGTCTCGGCGAACCTCCAGAAGACGACCCGCGGCGAGGAGGACGGCCCCGCGTTCGTCTTCGAGGTGAACGTCAACGACGACGACCTGAAGGAGGAAGTGTCCGAGCGCCTCGCGGACTTCGAGGACCAGGTCGACCGCTGGCACGTCGACACCGAGAAGGTGATGGACACCGCCGAGGCCGCCGAGGGCGTCGAGCCGCCCGCGGAGACCATCGAGGACGCCAGCGAGGGGCGTTCGAAGTCCACCACCAACTGAGACCGTTCCGTCGACCACCTCCCAACCCTTCCGACCCCCCTACTCCTCGACCGGCTGTTTCAGCTCCACCCGGTAGCCGAACGGGTCCCTGACGTACACGGCCGGCGCTCGTCCGGTCGCCCCGAGCGGGTTCTCCAGCCGCCGTTCCACGTCGATGCCGGCGTCCGCCAGGGCCGCCTCGATCTCGTCGATCCCCTGTTCCACGATCAGCGCGAGGTGGTCGTACCCCGTCCCGTCCGGCTCCGTGAACTCCTCGGTCGGCCAGAGGTGGAGCAGGTGGTCGGGCGTCAGCCTGACGTCGAAGAACGGCGTCTCGCCAGACCGGTACCGCTCGACTCCCTCGAGTTCGAAGCCGAGCGCGTCGCCGTAGAACGACCTGGCGTCGGCGAGGCCGTCGGCCGGAACGTGGAGCGTCGCGTGATCGATGGCGCGTGCGTCCATGCCGTGACGTTCGCCGGCGGGAGCAAGAAACATGGCGGCGGACCTCGGACTCGTACCCGATGGAACCGCTCCGCATCGACGCCGGCGAACTGACGGCCGACGAGATCATCGAGGCGATGCGGGACGGCCGGCGCGTCGTCGTCACCGCCGACCTGTTCGGCGACGAGCGCGAACTGACGCTCCGCCACGACGGCGAGACATTCTACTGCGACACGCCGACGCGGCTCCACAAGCACACCGAGGAGGCGGAGATGCGCGCTTGCATCGAGAAGATGGGGTACGCCCGCGAGGAGTGAGCGGCGCTCGGATGCGGGCTGGCACGGACGCTCCCCGGACTTCGTCCGGCAGCGTCCGCGGTGCGGGCGAGAACGACCCCATGGCCGGGATTTAACCCCGTCTCACCCCTACTTCCGGTAGATGAGCGACGGACCCGACATGGAGGACCTCATCCACACGGAGGAGCCCACCTTCCAGCACGTGATGGCCTGCGTCTTCGGGATTCAGGAACACGAGAGCCGCACGTACCTCGCCCTCCGCGAGCACCCGGGGAGCACCGTCGAGGAACTGGCCGAGGTGCTCGACCGGGACCGCTCGAACGTGAACCGCTCGCTCACGACGCTGCTCGAGAAGAACCTCGCCGAGCGCGAGCGCCGGCTGCTCGACCCCGGAGGCTACGTCTACCAGTACACCGCGACTCCGCTCGAGGACGCGAAGGAGATGCTCCACGCCGCGCTCGACGAGTGGGCCGAGACCGTCCACGAGCGCATCGACGGGTTCGGCGACGAGTAGGCGGAGGCGCGAAGCAGGCGGGTCGTCCTGTCGGATCACACCCATTTAGCGGCCGGGCGTCGGGAAAACCTCTTCATGGTGGTTACCGGATGGAGGACGATGCCCGTCTCGAACCCCTCGTCCGTCGTCTCCTTCGACGGCGACGCGGTCCGTGCCGTCCTCGAGGAACGCGTCGAAGGCTCGCTCCGGTCGCTCGTCGAGTACGACCAGGACGAGTTCAACCCGCTGTACGTCGACGACGTCGCGCTCTCGTTCTACGAGGACGAGGCGGCGATGACCGCCCACTTCGAGCGTATCCACTCGTACATCCACCTCGATTTCACGGAGCTCGACCTGTTCACCGACGAGCTGTTCCCGGTCTCCGAGCGCGTCCGCTACCTGACGACGGGGTTCGACGTGTTCACCCTCGTCCGCGTGTACATCGACCGGGAAGGGCTGTTCATGGCGCTCGACCCCGGCGAGCCGGTCGAACCGCTCGTCCGGACCGTCGACGACGCCGTTGAATCCAGCGAGGAGGGCCGGCAGTCGGCCGACTCCTGAACCCACCGTCGAGCGAGGGGTTCGGCTGGGGGAACGTCGGCGGGGAAACCGTTCTCCGGTTCGTCGGGTCCGCCGCGAGTTCGCCGTTTCACTGTTCGGCGGGAGTTGGCCGATACAGGTCGCGCTTGCTGTAGACGTAGATCGCATAGATCACGGTCGGTACGAGCGAAAAGGCCCCCTCAGTGCCGACGGTGAGGATCCCGGAGAACGCTGCGAAAGCGACCACGAAATTGAATGCAAAGGATGCCATGGCAAGCGTCCAGCCCCACGGTCGGAGCGTCCAGAGACCGTACACGGCGAACAATGATACGACGACGGTCACTGTGAGAACGAGCCAGTCACGTGGCGCCCAGTCGAGAGCATCGGCGACCGAGACCACGACGGCCGTGCCGACTATCGTGGAGAAGAGTACGAGGAGACAGACGATCTTGATTCCGAGCGGTGGACTGGTCGCGAATCGTCGTTCGGAATCCATCGGCCTCATATAAATCTCATCACAATATAATCTTATGCACATAAGTCCCCGCGAACAGGTTCGATTTCTCGTCCTACATCGTGTCGCCTTCCAGTTTTCCCAGTCACCTTCACGTAGCATCGACGCCCGGCACTCCCGAGCCTCGCGGCCTCCTCCTGCCGCTCGGCACTACCCGCCACAATCCGCCGACTTTTCACCGCCGGGGCCCACCTCCCGCCCATGACCGACCTCGTCCTCGACGCGCCCGCCCAGCCGGCACCCCCCGAAGCCGACGACGGCACCTGGCTGGAGTGTATCGACTGCGGCGAGCAGTTCGCCCCCTTCGACGCCATCCGGTACACCTGCGACGACTGCGGCGGCCTGCTGGAGGCGCGGTACGCGGACCTCCCGACGTTCGACGAGTTCGAGGGGGAGGGCGTCTGGCGCTACTCGGCGGCGCTCCCCTTCGAGGAGGGCGTTTCGCTTCCCGAGGGGAACACGCCACTCCACGAGATGCCACGGCTCCGCGAGTCGGTCGGCGTGAACCGCCTGCGGGTGAAACATGAGGGGATGAACCCCACGGGCTCGTTCAAGGACCGCGGGATGACCGTCGGCGTCCGCGTCGCGCGCGAACTCGGCGTCGAGCGCCTGGCGTGCGCCTCCACGGGGAACACCTCCGCCGCGCTCGCGGCCTACGGCGCCCGTGCGGGGATGGAGACGCTCGTGTTGCTCCCGTCGGGCAAGGTCGCGGCCGGCAAGATCGCGCAGGCCAGCCTCCACGACGCCCGCATCCTCGAGGTCGACGGCAACTTCGACGCCTGCCTCGACATCGTCCAGGAACTCGCGGCCGACGGCGACGTCTACCTCCTGAACTCGCTCAACCCGTTCCGGCTGGAGGGCCAGAAGACCATCGGCTTCGAGATCCTCGAGCGCTTCCACGCCGACTACGGCACCTACCCGGACCGGATCGTCCTCCCCGTCGGCAACGCCGGCAACACGGCGGCGCTGTTCAAGGCGTTCCGCGAACTCGTGACCGCGGGCGAACTCGACGTCGACGACGTCCCGGCGCTCACCGGCGTGCAGGCTGAAGGCGCCGCGCCGATGGTCGAGGCGATCGAGGACGGCGCCGACGAGGTCCGCCGCTGGGAGGAGGTGGAGACGCGCGCGACTGCCATCCGCATCGGCAACCCGGTGAACGCGCCGAAGGCGCTGCCCGGCATCCGCGAGACGGGCGGCACCGCCGTCGCCGTGAGCGACGCGGAGATCACCGACGCCCAGCGCGCGCTCGCGGCCGAGGGCGTCGGCGTCGAACCCGCCTCCGCGGCGTCCGTTGCGGGGCTCCGCAAACTCCGCGACGACGGCGTCGTCGGCGCCGACGAGGACGTGGTCTGTCTCACGACCGGCCACCTGCTGAAGGACCCCGACGCCGCTTTCGCCGCCGGCGACGACCCCGAACCGGTGGCCAACGACGCCGACGCGGTCCGGGCGCTGCTCGAGTGAGGCGACGGGGCCGAAGTCGGCCGCCGCCTACGGTCGGACGAGTCTGCGCACGCATTCCTCGGAAAAATACGCTCCCGGTTCCCAGAACCGGTAATCGGGAAAGAACTGTCATATGCCGGCCGGACCTCCGACGAACTAGTGTCATCCCTGAACGCCTCTAACACGGACCGATCGGTCGAACCGGACGCGACCCCCGACGACGAACCGACTCCCGAACGGGACCTCGACGACGGAGACGAGAGCGGTGATCTCGCGAACGTCGAGAACGAGGTCTCGGACGCCCTCGCCGACCTGCAGGGGGCCTCCGAGGAGATCGCCGGGCGGACCGACTCCATCGTCGACCTCAGCCGCGAGCAGACCGAGGGGATGGGCGAGGTTCGAAAGGAGATCACGGACATGAGCGCGGCCGTCGAGGAGGTCGCCTCCTCGGCCGAACAGGTCGCCGCCGAGAGCCGCGAGGTGAGCGACCTCGCGAGCGAGGGCCGCCAGTCGGCGCGAAAGGTCGTCGACGCGATGGGGACGGTTCGTGACTCCTCGAACGTCGTCTCCGAGCGCGTCCGGAAGATCGACGACGGCGTCGACGAGATTGATGTGATTATCGACGTGATGAACGACATCGCGGCCCAGACGAACCTCCTCGCGCTCAACGCCTCCATCGAGGCCGCCCGCGCGGGCGAGGCCGGTGCCGGGTTCTCCGTCGTCGCGGAGGAGATCAAGTCCCTCGCGGAGAAGTCCCAGCGCCGTGCCGCCGACATCGAGACGTCGCTCGACGAGATCAAGTCGGACACGTCCCAGGCGGTCGACGCGCTCGACGAGAGCGACGAGCGGGTCAAGGTGGGAATCGACGAGGTCGACAACGCGATGGACAACCTCGAGGACATCTCCGACTCGGTCGACGAGCTCGACGTCGGCGTGACGCAGGTCGCGACCGCGACCGACCAGCAGGCCGCCAGCGCCGAGGAGATCTCCGCGATGGTCGACCAGACCGCCGAGAACGCCGGCCGGATCCTCTCGGAGGCGCGCGAGATCGACGCCGCGGTCCGCGAGCAGGGCACGGCCATCCACGACGCCAGCGGACACGTCGAGACGATCGACGAGGTGGCGGAGAACGGCGTCGACGACGACCGGTAGGGTCGCCCTCGAGGGCGCGATTCGACGTGCGGGCGGTCGCGGGAAACCGCCGGAGCGGACGGCGACCGAGCGGGAACTTGTCGGAGGTCCTTCGGGTGTCATCCGCGCGTGACACGGCTGTCCGATGGGTACTTTTGGTCCGCGTCGTGGTAGTGTCTCACATGTCTCCGGAGGCACGCGGTCGGAGCGAAACGCAGGAATCCGAGGAGGTGTACGGCGGCGAGGACGCCCCCGAGGTCGTCCGCCTCCGACGGGAGAACGCCCGGCTCCGACACCGGGTCGTGACGATGGAGCGCGAGCGGGACAACCTCGTCGCCCGGTACGAGGCGCTGCTGCCGGACGGTGCGGAGCGGGACGGTGACGGAACGACGAACACGCGGCCGTCCGACGACCGAGCTTTCTGGGAGGACGGGTCCGATGCGGACGTGACGGGCCGGTCACGGTCGGACCGTGGCTCGGTCGTCGCCGCGATCGGCCGGTTCCTCCGCGATCGACTCCGGTAACGACGACCCGTCCCGGCCGCCGCTTCTCTCGAACTGCTGTCGGTCTTCCCGATCCGAACTACTGCCGGTGTTCCCGGCGACAGACGTTCCTCACCTGCTGTAACTGCGGTTCACAGTGTAAGTCGCGCCGACTGGGGAGCCGACTCAGGCCTCGTCCAGCGTGATGGTCGTGACCTCGATGACGCGGTCGTCGGCGAGCAGGCGCTGGAGCGTCTCCGTCGGCACCGGGCCGTCGAGGTTGTACACGGTGATCGCCTCGCCGCCGATGGTCTCGCGGGCGTTGAACATCCCCGCGATGTTCACGTTCGACTCGCCGAGCACCGTGCCGACGAGCCCGATGACGCCGGGTTCGTCGCGGTTGCGTGCGACGAGCATGTGGCCGTACGGACGGGCGTCCACCCTGTAGTCGTCGATGCGGACGATTCGGGGGTCGTCGCCGGCGAACAGCGTCCCCTCGACCGACATCGAGCTGTCGCCGTCCTCGACGGTCACCCGGACGAGGCTCTGGAAGTCCTCGGTCTGGCGGGTCTTGCTCTCGGTCACCTCGATGCCGCGGTCCTCGGCGAGCTGCGGCGCGTTGACGGCGTTCACCTCGTACTCGAGCTGGGAGAAGACGCCCTTCAGCGCCGAGGCGGTGACGAGGTCGATCTCCTCGTCGGCGATCTCGCCCTCGTAGTGGACCTCGACCGACGAGATGCGTTCGCCGAGGAGCTGGGCGGCGATGCGCCCGGCCGTCTCGGCCACGTCGATGTAGGGCTTGACGCGGGGGAACGCCGACTCGTCCATCGAGGGCGCGTTCAGCGCGCTCATCACCGGCTCCTCGTTGAACGCCGCGAGCACCTGTCTGGCGGTGTCGATGGCGACGTTCTCCTGGGCGGCCTCGGTGGAGGCGCCGAGGTGGGGCGTGACGACGATGTCGTCCACGTCGAGCAGCGGCGAGTCGGCGGGGAGCGGCTCCTCGGCGAACACGTCGAGTGCGGCGCCCTTGACGGGGCCGTTCGCCACCGCCTCGGCGAGCGCGTCCTCGTCGACGAGGCCGCCGCGGGCGACGTTGACGAGGTAGCCGTCGCCGAGCGACTCCAGCTCCTCGGCGCCGATCATCCCCTCCGTCTCGGGGAGCAGCGGGGTGTGGATGGTCGCGAAGTCGGCCCGCTCCAGGCACTCGTGGACCTCGTCGACGAGTTCGGCGCCGAACTGGCCGGCGCGCTCCTCGGAGATGTACGGGTCGAAGACGACCAGATCCATGCCGAAGGAGTCGAGCCGCTTCGCGACCTCCTGACCGACGCGGCCGAGGCCGACGATGCCGAGCGTCTTGTTGTTCAGTTCGCGCCCGAGGTAGTCGCCCTTCGCCCACTCGCCGTCCTTGAGCCGGTCGTGGGCCTGCGGGATGGAGCGGGCGACGGCGAACGCCATCGCGACGGTGTGTTCGGCGGCCGCGCGGATGTTCCCCTGCGGCGCGTTCGCGACGATGACGCCGTGGTCGGTCGCCGCGTCGATGTCGATGTTGTCGACGCCGACGCCGGCCCGCCCGACGATGACGAGGTTCGGGGCGGCCTCGAACAGTTCGCGGTCCACCTCGGTGCCGGAGCGCACGATGAGCGCGTTGACGTCCCTGACCGCCTCCAGCAGGGCGTCGCCGTCGAGGTCGTAGCCTGTCTCGACCTCGTGGCCCGCCTCGCGTAACAGCTCCATCCCGGCGTCCGCGACCGGGTCGCTGACGAGTACCTTCATGCACCGAGGGAACTCCGGCGCGAGGGTAAGCCTTTCTGCGACGGCGGAACTCGCCCTCCGATCGTGACGGCTCGCGGACCCGTCGGCTGTGGTTATCCGGTCGCTAACCCCTTCGTTTCGACTGGAGATTCGACCGCCTCGGCCGGGTCTCCCGAGCGGTTTCAGGACCGCCAATAGGGGTTTCGACTTCCCCGTCGGCCGTCGGAGCCTCCCTGACCTGCTGGGACGGAGTCGGGGATGTCGGGCGGGGCCGAGGGACGATGGCGGACGGGCTCGCAGCCCCAACTGGCTTCTTTCGGGGGCGAGAAGGAACGACCGTGTCCACGAACGACCCTCCACGTTGGGAATATCGGACGTTGCGACCGCCGCGCGAGTCGACGAAGAAGGAGGCGAGCGACCCGGTCGACGAACTCAACGACCTCGGCGCCGAGGGCTGGGAGGTCGTCGAGACGATCGACTACGTCGGCGGCGGCACGAAGTTCCTCCTGTTGAAACGGCCGGAAAGCGTGGGACGAGAGGGTCAGGATGGGTAACGGCGGGGACTACGACATCAGCACCGGGGACACGATGCGCGAGCGGTCGAACGAGAGCCGGCTGAAGATCTGGCTGCTCCTGCGCACGAACCGGTTCGTCCTGACGGGCGTGCTCGCCGTCCTCGTCTTCGTCAGCTTCATGCTGTTCAGCGTGTTCCTCGACCCGTCGCTCCAGTCCGAGATCAAGTCGACGGACACGATCGAGACGATCTTCTCGTCGATGATCGGCGTGGTCGTCACCGGGACGACCCTCGTCGTCACCATCAGCCAGCTCGTCCTCTCGCAGGAGAACGGACCGCTCGGCGACCAGCGCCAGCGGATGAGCGCCGCGATGGACTTCCGGACGTACACGAAGGACCTGCTCGGCGAGGTCGTGCCCGTCGACCCGTCGGCGTTCCTCTACGAACTCGTCGAGGAGACCGAGCGCCGGTCCGAAGCCCTCGACCGGATCGTCGCCCGGAGCGACGACGACGACCTGCGTGGGCAGGTCACGGAGTTCGTCGACAGCGTCCACGGGAACTCGGAGGAGGTCCAAAAGGAACTGGACGGCGCGAGCTTCGGGACGTTCGACGTGCTGTTCGCCGCGCTCAACTTCAACTACTCCTGGAAGATCTTCCAGATCGAGCGGATGACCGCCGACTTCGGCGACACCCTCGACGAGGACCAGAAACTGGCGTTCGACGAACTCCGAACGGCGCTCGCGATGTTCGGGCCCGCCCGTGAGCACATCAAGACGCTCTACTTCCAGTGGGCGCTGGTCAACCTCTCCCAGTACATCCTCTACCTCGCAGTGCCCGCGCTCGTGGTCGCCGGCGGGATGCTCACGTTCGTGGGGGCCGAGACGTTCGGCTCCGCGACGTTCCTGAACATCCCCGTCGTCACCTGGGTCGTCGCCGTCGCGTTCACGATCACGGTGGTCCCGTTCCTGTTGTTCACCTCCTACATCCTCCGGGTCGCAACCGTCGCCAAGCGGACGCTCGCGATCGGTCCGCTCATCCTCCGCGACTCCCAGCGGTAACGGGCGGGATGAAGAATGGCCAGGACCAGGGGGTTCAAGCCGCCGACCCCCGACCCACGCACATGCGCATCGTCGCGTTCGACTTCGACGGGACGCTCTCGGACTCGGAGATGACCGTGCTGCTCGGCGAGCGGGAGGGGGTCGCCGGGGAGATGGCGGACATCACCGAGCGGGCGATGAACGACGAGATCAGCTACGCGGAGAGCCTGCGGAAGCGGGCGGGTCTCCTGACGGACCTCGAGGAGGACCTCGCCGAGGAGGCGTACGGCGAGGTCCGACTCCGGCCCGGCGCGGCGCGGGTCATCGAACGGCTCCGCGAGCGCGGCCACTACGTCGCCATCCTCACTGGCGGCTTCGAGCGCGGCGTCCGGCGCGCGCTGGAGCACGAGGGCGTCGAGGTGGACGAGATCGTCTCGAACCGGCTCCCGGTCTCGGGAGGTCGGCTCACCGGCGAGGTCGAGGGGTCGCTCATCGAGGGCACCAAGGACGAACAGCTCGAGCGGCTCGCCGACGAGCAAGACGTCCCCCTCTCAGAGACCGTCGCGGTCGGCGACGGCGCGAACGACCTGCCGATGCTGGAGGTCGCCGGGCTGGCGGTCGGCTACCAGCCGAAGCCAGCGGTCGCGCCCGCCTGCGACCTCGTGGTCGAGTCGATGACGGAGCTCGCCGACCGGTTCGAGGACGAGGGGATACTCGTCCCCGACGTGCGGAACGAGCGGTAGAAACGGTAGAAAACGGGGGAATCGACCGAGTAGAGTCGCGCGTCGATGCTCCGCCCGTTCGGTGCTACTCCAGTTCCCCTTCAGCGGCGTCGAGGCCCGCCTCGACGTCCACGTCGACGCCGGCGTCGCCCATCGCCTCGCCGACCGTCCGGATCCCGCGGAGGATCTGCTCGTCCGACAGCGAGCCCATGTTCGAGACGCGGAAGATCTCCCCGCCGAGGTGGGCCTGGCCGCCCGAGATGGAGACGTTCCGCTCGGCGACGGCGTCGAAGAAGTCGTCGGCGTCGCCCCGGATCGACTCTGGGAGCGCGATGGCGGTCACCGTGTTCGACAGCTCCGACTCGCCCTCGGGGGTCGCGAACAGCTCCAGCCCCATGCCGGTGAACCCCTCGCGGAACGCGGCGGCCTGGCGGCGGTGGCGGTCGATGCGGGTCGGCATCGTCTCGGACTCGATGCCCTCGACGGCGACCGCGAGCGCGCGGAACAGCGGGACGGCGGAGGTGAACGGCGTCTGGTGCTGGCCGGCCTTCCGGAGGTGCCAGTCGAGGTCCTCGTAGAACGGCGCCGACTCGCCGTCGAGGTGCTCCTCGACGCCGTCGGCCAGGTACATCGCCGAGATCCCCGGCGGCGTCTCGATGGCCTTCTGTGCGTCGGTGAGCGCGATGTCGACGTTCCAGTCGTCGATCCGGAACTCGGCGCCGCCGATGCAGGTGACGCCGTCGACGACGAACCGGGCGTCGTGCTCGGCCGCGATCTCGCCGACCGCCTCGGTGGGGTTCACCAGCCCAGTCGAGGTCTCGTTGTGGACCGTCGTGACGAGCGCCGTGTCGTCGGAGACGGCAGCCTCCACGTCGGCGACGTCGATCGACTCGCCCCAGTCGGCGTCCACCCGGACGACCTCGTCGGTGTACCGCTCGGCGATGCGGGCGAAGCGACGGCCGAACTTCCCGTTGACGAGCGAGACGACCTCGTCGCCCTCGCCGACGAGGTTGGCGACCGCGGCCTCCATCCCCATCGTCGCCGTCCCGTTGAGGACGATGCTCGTCCCGCCGGCCGAGGTCGACTCGCCGTCCGGGGTCGAGCGCTCGAACACGTAGTCCAGCCCGTCCTGTGCGCGCTCGTAGACGGCCTCGAAGTCGGCCGAGCGGTGCGAGACCATCGGTTCGCTCATCGCCGCCAGCACCTCCTCGCGGACCGGCACCGGCCCGGGGTTGAGCAGCAGGAAGTCGTCGTCGGTCATATCGTCCGGTTCCGTCGCCCGGGGGATAAGCCTCGCGGGGGGTGCAAGCCTCGCCTCCTCGGGGCGCTCGCGTGGCGGGGGCGGCCGTGACCGCGGTCGGGTTCGCGCGAGTCGCGTGGTTTTACGACCCGCGCCACCGACACCCGGTCGATGACCGACGCCGCCGGGCTCGACGCCGAGGAGCTCCGATTCGCCGACCCGGACAACCCGTACCTCGTCGAGCCGGACACCGACTTCGCGCCCGTCGACTCGCTCCCGAGCGAGGCGGCGGCGGAGGAGGCCGCGCTCCTGCGCGCGGCCGTCCGCGAGCACGACTTCCGCTACTACGCCGAGAACGAGCCGCTGATCGCCGACCGGACGTACGACGCGCTGTTCGCCCGCCTCGAGGAACTGGAGGAGGCCTTCGACCTCAACGTCGACGGCTCGCCGACCCAGCAGGTCGGCGGCACGACGCTCGACGAACTGCGGACGGTCGAACACGTGCGACCGATGCTCTCCATCGACCAGTCGGGGGAGGCCGAGGACGTGCGGGACTTCGACGCGCGGGTCCGCGGGGAGGTCGGCGACGTCGAGTACGTCTGCGAGCCGAAGTTCGACGGGCTCTCGGTCGAACTCGTCTACGAGGACGGCGTCTACGAGCGGGCCGCGACCCGGGGTGACGGCCGCGAGGGCGACGACGTGACCGAGCAGGTGCGGACGATCCCCTCGGTGCCCCACCGCCTCGGCGGCGACCCCCCGGCGTTCCTCGCGATCCGCGGCGAGGTGCACATCCCGCGGGACGCCTTCCAGCGGCACAACCGCGAACGCGTCGAGCGCGGCGAGGAGCCGTTCGCGAACCCCCGGAACGCCGCGGCCGGAACCCTCCGCCAGCTCGACATCGAAGCTGTCGCGAGGCGGCCGCTCGACTGCTACTGTTACGATATCCTCGGCTGGGAGGACGGCGGCCGTGACGCGCCGGCGACCCAGTGGGAGGAGCTCTCGATCCTCGCCGACTTCGGGCTGAAGACGAACGAGCGCGCCGAACTCGTCGACGACATCGAGGAGGCCATCGAGTACCGCGACCGGCTGATGGCCGAGCGCGAGGAGCTGAACTACGAGATCGACGGGGTCGTCGTCAAGGTGAACGACGTCGCCAAGTGTGAACAACTGGGGACCACGTCGCGCTCGTCCCGCTGGACGTTCGCGTACAAGTTCCCCGCCCGCGCGGAGGTGACGAGGGTGGAGGACGTCGTCGTGCAGGTCGGCCGGACCGGCCGGCTCACCCCCGTCGCGCTGCTCGACCCGGTGGACGTCGGCGGCGTCACCGTCTCGCGCGCGACGCTGCACAACCCCGACGAGATCGAGAGCCTCGGCGTCAACGTCGGCGACGTGGTCAGGGTGAAGCGCGCGGGCGACGTCATCCCGCAGGTCGCCGAGGTGGTCGAGTCCAACAGCGACGAGCCGTACCCGTTCCCGGACACCTGCCCGGTCTGCGGCAGCGAGGTCGAACGGGACGGTCCGCTGGCGTACTGTACGGGCGGGCTGACCTGCGAGGCGCAGGCCGAGCGCGCGGTCCAGCACTACGCCAGCCGCGGCGGGCTCGACATCGAGGGGCTGGGCGAGGAGTCGGTCGAACAGCTCCGGGAGGCCGGGCTGGTCGAGTCGCTGCCGGACCTCTACCGCCTCCCCGACCGCCGCGAGGAACTCGCGAGCCTGGAGGGGTGGGGCGAGACGAGCGCGGACAACCTCCTCGCGGAGATCGAGGCCTCGCGGGAGCCCCCGCTGGCGGAGTTCCTCGCCGCGCTCGGGATCCCGTCGGTCGGCGGCGCGACCGCGCGAAACCTCGCGCAGCACTTCGGGAGCCTCGACGCCGTCAGGACGGCCGGCGAGGACGAACTCGCGGAGGTGGCCGACATCGGCCCGACGGTCGCCCGTACCGTCCGGGAGTTCTTCGCGAACGAGGAGAACGCGGCCGTCATCGACGAACTCCTCGAGTTCGTCACCCCGCAGGAGGCCGAGACGGTCGACGGGGCCGGCGACGAACTCGCCGGGCTGACGTTCGTGTTCACCGGCGCGCTGTCGGTCCCCCGGAGCGAGGCCGAGGAACTCGTCCAGCGCCACGGCGGCAACGCGACCGGGAGCGTGTCGGGGAACACCGACTACCTCGTCGCCGGCGAGGATCCGGGTGCGAGCAAGCGCGACGACGCCGACGCGAACGAGGTGCTGGTCGTCGAGGAGGACGAGTTCGCCGCGTTACTGGCGGAGCGCGGGCTGGAGTGGCCGCCCGAGGACGACGAGGAGTGACCGTTCGGCGGATGGTTGGTCTGGAGTGGCTCGTTTTCGGTTTCGCGTATTGTGGGTGTGTTTCCAGGTACCGATGAATCCGGTAGCTTGGTGAAGCGGAGCACGAGGCAGTAGAGTGGACCACTACCGCTGGGCGTGACGAGACACCACCGGCCTCCCCAGCCGATTGCGCTTCTCACGCTCCCTTCGGTCGCGCTGTGATGCTCATCCCTCGCGCGCGTCTGCTCGCCTTCGGCTCGCAGTCACGCGCGCCACCCGTCAGAACACGCTTGCTCGCACCGCTGCTGTCGACGCGACCGCGACCGGACGAGTTCGTGCTCGCCTCGCTCGCGTGAACGTCGCTCGGCCGAGTTCGGAGGGTGGGATAGAAAGGGACCGCACTCTCGGGGGCCAATAACACACCCTTGCTCCTCCCATTGGAGCAACTGCCACACAGTAAAAACCCCGAGACGTCGTCAGAGCCGCCAGCTCACAGGTCGGCCTGTTCGAACCGCCACAGCCCCAGGAGCGGCGGAACGAGCAGCCACGCGATCAGCATCGCCACCGCGGCGATCTCCATGTTCGTCGCCCACTGGCCCGCCGCGTCGCTGCCTGCCTCGCCGGCAGCGAGCAGCGTTCCGGCGAGGTACTCCCCCGAGACGATCTTGAACGAACCCGTCGGGTTCACCAGCCGGACCAGTCTGAGCACCTCGTTGCCGGTGAGCGGCAGCCAGCCGGGCGTCCCGCCGAGCAGGAAGAACTGCAGCGGGAGCTGGAGGATCTGCCAGAGGGGGACGAACACGAAGTACACCGCGACGGCGCCGGCGACCGCGAGCCGCTGGGACGGCACGGCGGCCGAGAAGCCGACCGCGATGGCGACGAACACGGCCGCGAGGAAGACGACGAGCAGCGTGTAGCCGATGTACGAGCCCGCGTCGAACTGCAGCGGGCCGACTGCGAGCACCAGCGCCGGCAGCAGGAAACCGATGACGATGGGCACCGCCATCGCGCCCGTGCGGCCGAGCACCTTGCCGAAGACGACCTCCGCCCGCGAGTGGGGCAGCGAGAGCAGGAGCTTCAGCGAGCCCGACTCCCGCTCGCCCACGACCGCGCCGTAGGCGATGACGAGCGCGATGAGCGGGACGAGCGTCGTGACAAGCGAGCCGTTCACGAGCCCGAGGATGGCGTTCGAGGAGAACGTCCCGCCGCCGCCGGGCCGGACGATGTACGCGACGCCGGAGACGAGCAGGACGAAGAACGCCGAGAGCGCCAGCAGCCAGCGCGAGCGCACGGCGTCCTCGAAGTCCTTGCGCGTCACCGCCTCCAGACTCATGCGCGCACCTCCTCGCCGGCGGCGACCCGATCGTCGCCGGTGTAGTGGAGGAACAGGTCCTCGAGCGACGCCTCCTCGGTGGTGAAGTCCTTCACCGTGACGCCCTGGTCCTCCAGCGTGGAAATGACCGTCGTCTTCGCGTCGCTGGCGCACGTGACGGTGACCGTCCCGCCGTCGGTGCTGGCGGACGTGACGCCGTCGAGCGCCCGGACCGCCGCGACGTCGTCCTCGCTCGCCGAGTCGACGGTGATGACGAGCTGTTCCTCGCCGCCGACGGCGTCGCGGAGGCCGGCGATACTGTCCTCGGCGACGAGTTCGCCCTCGCGGAGGATGCCGACCTGGTCACAGACCGCCTCAACCTGCCCGAGCACGTGACTGGAGAAGAACACCGTCGCGCCGCGGTCGGCCTCCGTGCGGACGATGTCGCGCATCTCCTTCGCGCCCGCCGGGTCGAGCCCCGAGGACGGCTCGTCGAGGATGAGCAGTTGCGGGTCGCCCACGAGCGCCATCCCCAGCGTGAGGCGCTGTTGCATCCCCTTCGAGTAGCCGCCGGCCTTGCGGTCGGCCGCGTCGGCGATGCCGACGCGTTCGAGCATCGCGTCCGGGTCGCCCTCGACCCCCTTCGAGCGCATGGCGAACTCGACGTGCTTGCGGCCCGTGAGGCGGTCGTACACGTCGTACCCCTCGGGGAGCACGCCCGTGCGCCGGCGGACCGCGACCGACTCGGCCTGCGCGTCGCGCGAGAGCACCTCGACGCTCCCGCTCGTCGGCCGGACGAAGTCGAGCAGCATGTTGATGGTCGTCGATTTGCCGGCGCCGTTGGGACCGAGGAAGCCGTAGACGGTCCCCTCCTCGACCGTGAGGTCGAGGTTGCGGACGGCGACCACGTCGCCGTACCGCTTCGTGACCCCGCGCAACTCGATGGCTGGCATAGGCTCCGCTTCCCGCGGTCCACAATAAAGGGTTTTGGACCGGCCGACACGCGGCACCACTTGCCGTAACTGACGTGCATATCCCTACGCAGGAATATTCCCTCAGCACATGAACGACGAGGACGGACGCGGTCCCCGCACCCGCGCGCTCCACGCCGGCTGGGACGGGGACCCCGAAACGGGCGCCCGGGCACCGCCCATCTACCAGACGACCTCGTACGCGTTCGCGGACGCCGACACGGCCGCGGACCTCTACGCCTTAGAGCGGGAGGGCGACGTGTACTCCCGCATCTCGAACCCGACGACCCGGGTGCTGGAGGGGCGACTCGCGAACCTGGAGGGCGGGGTCGACGCGGTCGCCACCGCCTCCGGGATGGCCGCCATCGACGCCGCGACGAGCGTGCTCGCGAGCGCCGGCGACAACATCGTCGCCAGCAGCGACATGTACGGCGGCACGAGCGCCTACTTCACGCACATGGCCTCGCGGCGCGGCGTCGACCTCGAGACCGTTCCGACGACCGACGCGGACGCGTACGCCGACGCCATCGACGAGGACACCGCGTTCGTCCACGTCGAGACCGTGGCGAACCCGTCGCTCGTCACGCCGGACTTCGAGCGGATCGCCGGGATCGCACACGAGCACGCGGTCCCGCTCGTCGTGGACAACACGTTCGGGACGCCCGCGCTCTGCAATCCCATCGAGCACGGCGCGGACGTCGTCTGGAACTCGACGACGAAGTGGATCCACGGCTCCGGGACGACCGTCGGCGGCGTGCTCGTCGACGGCGGGGCCTTCCCGTGGGACCACCCCGACGCGGACTACGGGGAGCTCTCGGGGGAGAATCCCGCCTTCGGCGTCGACTTCGCGGAGCGGTTCGGCGAGCGCGCGTTCGCGCAGGTCGTCCGCCACCGGGGGGTGCGCGCGCTCGGCAACTGCCAGTCGCCGTTCGACGCCTGGCAGACCCTCCAGGGGCTGGCGACGCTGCCACTGCGGATGGAGCGCCACTGCACGAACGCCCGCATCGTGGCCGAACACCTCCGGGACCACCCCGAGGTGGCGTGGGTGACCTACCCCGGGTTCGAGGAGCACCCGACCCACGAGAACGCCGCGCGCTACCTCGACGACTTCGGCGGCATGGTCGTGTTCGGTCTGGAGGGGGGATTCGAGGCCGGGAAGCGTCTCTGCGAGGCGGTCGAGTTGATCTCCTTCCTCGCGAACATCGGCGACGCCCGGAGCCTCCTCATCCACCCCGCGAGCACCACCCACGCGCAGCTCACCGAGGACGAACAGCGCGCGGCCGGGGTGCGGCCGGAGCTCCTCCGACTCTCGGTCGGCATCGAGGATCCCGAGGACATCGTCGCCGACCTCGACCGCGCCATCGCGGAGGTGGTCTGAATGACGGAGACGGCGACGGTCGGCGAGTTCCGGTTCGCCTGCGGCGAGACGATCGAAGACCTCGAACTCGCCTACGAGACGTACGGCGAGTTCGACGGCTCGAACGCGGTGCTCGTCTGTCACGCGCTCACCGGGAGCCACCACGTCACCGACTCCGGCTGGCGCGAGGACGGGGAGGAGACCACGGCCGGTCAGGCCCGCGCGTGGTGGAACGACGTCGTCGGGCCGGGGAAGGCGATCGACACGACCGAGTACTACGTCGTCTGCGTGAACATCCCGGGTTCGTGTTACGGCTCCTCGGGGCCGCCGAGCGAGGGTCCCGACGGCGAGCCCTGGGGGACGGACTTCCCGCCCGTGACGGTCGGCGACTGGACGCGCGCACAGCGGCGGCTGCTCGACGAACTCGGCGTCGGGCGGCTCCACGCGGTCGTCGGCGGGAGCGTCGGCGGGATGAACGTCCTCGACTGGGCGAAGCAGTTCCCCGACGACGTGCGCCGGATCGTCCCCGTCGCGACGGCCGCGCGGCTCGACCCGCAGTGTCTCGCGATCGACGCGATCGCCCGGCGGGCGATCACGACGGACGCGAACTGGAACGGCGGCGACTACTACGGCGACGGACCGGACCCGGACGACGGGCTGGCGATCGCCCGCCAGCTCGGGCACGTGATGTACCTCTCGAAGGGGTCGATGGAGCGGAAGTTCGGTCGGCGTGCAGCGGGGCGTGATGCGCGCCGGGACGACTTCCCGGAGGACCCGGCGGGGGCGTTCTTCCCCTACCGCGAGGTGGAGTCGTACCTCGATTACAACGCGCGCTCGTTCACCGAACGGTTCGACGCGAACAGCTACCTCTACCTCACGCGGGCGATGGACGACTACGACCTGTCGTCCGAGTACGGCTCCGACGCGGACGCGCTGGCCGCCTTCGAGGGCGAGGCGCTCCTGCTGTCGTTCACGGCCGACTGGCACTTCACCGTCGAGCAGTCGCGGTCGCTGGCGGCGGCGTTCGAGGCCGGCGGGGCGCCCGTCGCCCACCACGTCGTCGACTCGGACCACGGCCACGACGCGTTCCTCGTCGAACCGGAGTCGGTCGGGCCGCCGCTCCGGGACTTCCTCGCCGACGGCATCGAGGGCCGGGCGGTCCGCGACGAGGGGACGGCGACGGACGACGGGAGCGGGGAGGGGGAACGACGGGCGCCCGTCCACGCGAGCCTGTTCCCCGGATAGCGGTTCTGGTTCGGGTGATACGTCGCTCGGCACGTCCTGTTGCTGACAGGCGGCTCGGTCGCTCCGCCGGGGGGTGAGCCGCACGACCGCGTGACCCCCGGCGGTTGGGGTCAGGTCACGGGGTGAATGGCCCCGTTCTGGGGTTTGAACCCTCGGCTGTTCCGAGACCGATCGTTCGGAGCGGTCGATGTGCGCGGCCGCCGCGCGCCGATGCCAGCTGGTTAGATGGGGTACACGAAGGTCGGACAGCCGCCCAGTTTATCGACCGGAATTTCTACAGAGGAGGCCCGAAAAGTGTAGCCTATCAGGGGAGCTCGAGGCGTTCCAGGCGGTCTCACCGGATCACGACAATAAACGAACAACAATTCGTCGCCGGCTGACGAGAGAAACCCTTTACACGGATACGTCCGACGACAGAGACATGAACTATCGCGAGGTCGAAGTCGCCGGCGAGTACCTCGCGCGCCTGGAGACGGGGGCTGACTGGCGCGCCGAGATCGAGGAACTGGCCGACCGCGAGGACGTGGATGCGGGCTGGTTCACGGCGCTCGGCGCCGTCGAGGACGCGGAACTCTGGTACTACGACCAGGACGAACAGGAGTACCGCTCGGTCGAGTTCGAGGAACCGCTGGAGGTTGCCTCCTGCGTCGGGAACGTCGCGCTGCTGGAGGGCGACCGGTTCGCGCACACCCACGCCGTGCTCTCCCGGCGGAGCGGCCAGGCGCTCGCCGGTCACCTCAACGCGGGCACCGTGTTCTCCGGCGAGGTGTACCTCCGCGCGTTCGAGACGCCGATGGAGCGCGAACGGGACGACGTGACCGACCTGGACCTCTGGCTGTGACCGCGGAGGTCGCCCCGTGAGGCCTGACGACGAGCGCTACTTCGCGCGCATCGAGGACCGCCTCGACGAGGCGTTCGACCGCGCGGGGGCCGCGAAGGGGCAGGGGAAGGACCCCGTCGAGGAGATCGAGATCCCCGTCGCGCGGGACATGGCCGACCGGGTCGAGAACATCCTCGGCATCCCCGGCGTGGCCGAGCGCGTCCGGGAACTGGAGGAGGAGTTCTCCCGCGAGGAGGCCGCCCTCGAACTGGTGACCGACTTCGTCGACGGCGCAGTCGGCGACTTCGACTCGCGCGAGGGGAAGATCGAGGGAGCGGTCCGGACCGCCGTCGCGCTGCTCACCGAGGGCGTCGTCGCGGCGCCCATCGAGGGCATCGACCGCGTCGAACTGCTCCAGAACGACGACGGGACGGAGTTCGTGAACGTCTACTACGCCGGCCCGATCCGGTCCGCGGGCGGCACCGCGCAGGCCCTCTCGGTGCTCGTGGGCGACTACGCCCGGTCGCTGCTCGGCATCGAGGAGTACAGCGCCCGGAGCGACGAGGTCGAGCGCTACGCCGAGGAGGTGGCGCTGTACGACACGGAGACCGGCCTCCAGTACACGCCGAAGGACGAGGAGACGAAGTTCATCGCGAAGCACATGCCCATCATGCTCGACGGGGAGGCGACCGGGGACGAGGAGGTCTCCGGCTTCCGCGACCTCGAACGGGTGGACACCAACTCCGCCAGGGGCGGGATGTGCCTCGTCCTGGCCGAGGGGATCGCGCTGAAGGCGCCGAAGATCCAGCGTTACACCCGCCAGCTCGACGAGGTGGACTGGCCGTGGCTCCAGGACCTCATCGACGGCACGTACTACGAGAGCGACGACGCGGACGCGGGCGATGGCGAGGGGGAAGACGCTGACGGGGAGGCGGCGGCCGAGAACGGCGACGACCTCGCCGAGGGTGAGTCGGACGCCACGGGGCCGACCGGCCCGAAGCGCGCCGAACCCGCGAAGAAGTTCCTGCGCGACCTGATTGCCGGCCGTCCGGTGTTCAGCCATCCCTCGGAACCCGGCGGGTTCCGCCTGCGCTACGGCCGGGCGCGAAACCACGGCTTCGCGACCGGGGGCGTCCATCCCGCGACGATGCACCTCGTCGACGACTTCCTCGCGACCGGCACCCAGATCAAGACCGAGCGCCCGGGGAAGGCACACGGGGTCGTCCCCGTCGACTCCATCGAGGGGCCGACCGTCCGCCTTGCGAACGGCGACGTCCGCCGGGTCGACGACCCGGCCGAGGCGCTCGAGATCCGCAACGGTGTCGAGGAGATCCTCGATCTCGGCGAGTACCTCGTGAACTACGGCGAGTTCGTCGAGAACAACCACCCGCTTGCGCCGGCCTCCTACGTCCGGGAGTGGTGGGAGCAGGACCTCGATGCCGCCGGTGCCGACCTCCAGGCGCTTAGGGACGACCCCCGGATGGATCTGGCCGACCCCGACGCCGACCAGGCGCTCGCGTGGGTCGAGGAGTTCGACGCGCCGCTCCACCCGACGTACACGTACCTCTGGCACGACATCTCGGTCGAGGAGTTCGACGTGCTCACCGATGCGGTGGCCGAAGGGGAGGTCACCGGCGGGGTTCTCGCGCTGGAGAACACGGACACGGTCCGGCGGGCGCTGGAGACGCTGCTCGTCGAGCACTCCCAGACGCCGGACGCCCTCCGCGTCCCCGACTTCCGGCCGCTCCTCCGTCAGCTCGGCGTGACCGACGGACTGCGACGCGAGTGGGAGTACGACGACCTGCCCGCCGAGGCCCGCGAGTGGGCCAGCGGCGACAACGCCGTGAAGGCGGTGAACGAGGTGGCGTCGTTCACCGTCCGGGAGCGCGCCCCGACCCGGATCGGGAACCGGATGGGCCGCCCGGAGAAGTCCGAGAGCCGCGACCTCTCGCCGGCGGTCCACACGCTGTTCCCCATCCGCGACTTCGGCGGGAGCCAGCGCTCGGTCGGCGAGGCCGCCCGCGAGCGGACCGAACACGGCCGCGGCGTCTTCGACGTGTTGCTCGGCGAGCGGATCTGTCCCGACTGCGACGAGAAGACGTTCGAGAACCTGTGTTCCGAATGCGGGACGCACACTGAGCCGCACTTCGAGTGCGAGGAGTGCGGGACGGTCTGTGAACCCGACGAGTCCGGGCGCGTCGAGTGCCCGCGCTGTGAACGCGAGGTCGAGAGCGTCGACTGGCAGCGCGTCGACCTGAACGCCGAGTACTGGGACGCCCTGGACGCGCTCGGCGAACGCGAGGCCGGCTTCGAGATCCTCAAGGGCGTGAAGGGGCTCACCTCCGCGAACAAGACGCCGGAGCCGATGGAGAAGGGCGTGCTGCGGGCGAAACACGGCGTCACCGCGTTCAAGGACGGCACCGTCAGGTACGACATGACGGACCTCCCGGTCACCGCGGTCCGGCCCGAGGAGCTCGACGTGACCGCCGAGCACTTCCGCGAACTCGGCTACGAGACCGACATCGACGGCGAGCCGCTGGTCCACGACGAGCAGCTGGTCGAGCTGAAGGTGCAGGACATCGTCCTCTCCGACGGCGCCGCCGACCACATGATGAAGACGGCCGACTTCGTCGACGAGCTGCTCACGGACTTCTACGACCTGGACCCGTTCTACGAGGTGAACGGGCGCGACGACCTCGTCGGCGAACTCGTGTTCGGGATGGCCCCCCACACCAGCGCGGCGGTCGTCGGGAGGGTGATCGGGTTCACGTCGGCCGCCGTCGGCTACGCGCATCCGTACTTCCACGCCGCGAAACGTCGGAACTGTGACGGCGACGAGGACTGCGTGATGCTCCTGATGGACGGGCTCCTCAACTTCTCGAAGCAGTTCCTCCCGGACAAACGGGGCGGGCAGATGGACGCCCCGCTGGTCATGTCCTCACGCATCGACCCCAGCGAGATCGACGACGAGGCGCACAACATGGACATCGTCCGGACGTACCCGCGGGAGTTCTACGAGGCGACTCTGGAGATGGCCGACCCGGAGGAGGTGGACATCAGGATCGGCGACGACACGCTCGGCACCGACGACGAGTACCGCGGGTTCCACCACACCCACGACACCACCGACATCGCGCTCGGGCCGGACCTCTCGGCGTACAAGACGCTCGGCTCGATGATGGACAAGATGGACGCCCAGCTCGCGCTGGCGCGGAAGCTCCGCGCGGTCGACGAGACCGACGTGGCCGAGCGCGTCATCGAGTACCACTTCCTGCCGGACCTCATCGGGAACCTCCGCGCGTTCTCCCGACAGGAGACGCGGTGCCTGGACTGCGGGGAGAAGTACCGCCGGGTGCCGCTCACGGGCGACTGCCGGGAGTGCGGGGGACGG
This sequence comes from Halorarum halophilum, assembly GCF_013401515.1. Classification (NCBI taxonomy): domain Archaea; kingdom Methanobacteriati; phylum Methanobacteriota; class Halobacteria; order Halobacteriales; family Haloferacaceae; genus Halorarum; species Halorarum halophilum. Next base: position 2,582,448 of record NZ_CP058529.1, read on the forward strand.
ATGACGCTCACGGTCCACCAGGGGTCGGTGAACAAGTACATGGACACCGCCATCCGCGTCGCCGACGAGTTCGACTGCCGCGAGTACACGAAACAGCGCCTCGAGATCCTCGAACGTTCGCTGGAGTCGGTGTTCGAGAACGACAAGAATAGGCCCTCGACCATTGCAGATTTCATGTGAAACCAGTAGAGGAGACGGACCTACGCCTGCAAAAAACCAAGCAGAAAAACGCCCTATCTAATTATACTTTGCAAGTCTACTTCGCGTATCGTCCCTCCTCAGGTTGAATGGTAAGTACAGAGAATCAACATTTCACCGCCAGCTCCAGCGGCCACTCCTAAAGTAGTGATTCGCGCAGACTACGTTGTACACGGGCTGCCAGTTGGGTTCCCTCTCTGGTTGACTATCCCCTCCCGCGAAATTCGGAGCCCAGATTGGCCTCACTCGGGATCTCGAGACCCGGGTATCGCCATTGCAACCCCGTAATACGCCCAAAGCAGGAGAAGAACGTTCCCAGTTGCGACGAGGAGCAGGACGAGACTGCTCATAATACCGACTTCAGTGGGGACGTTGATAAGCGAAAATTCGCCAACCTGAATAATCGACATCGTATCGTGAATCTCCGAGCGTTCCGGTCGTTCTCGCCAGTAGTTCCACGCCAGAAGCAACATGGTGCCGAGCGCGAGGGACACGATCGCTCGAAGCCACGCGCGAGCATACCTCAGCGTTCCTGCGGCGTCGGCGAGGTGATGTGGGGAGAATCCACGACGAAGGTCGCGCGTACGTGCGACGAGAACCAGCGCAGCAGGATACAGGTACGTCGCGAGGAGCGAGAGGGTAGCGAAGGCGATGAGGGCGAGGAACGGGTCTATCGGTGTCCTCGAAAGCCAAGCCGGCCAGACGGCGATCAAGAGGTTGTAGATATTACGAGCGAGATACCACGATCCGACGACGAATGCTGGCACTCCCGTCAATACATTACCGACCACCGCGTGCGGCCACGAGTTCTGACTATTCCAGATAAAGAGGAACAGTAGTGGGGGGAGTCCATACACGACCCAGAGCCCGATAGCTCGCACCCCGTCGGCGATGAGTCCCCACAGCGGGCCGAACGATGGGATGGTGGTGTTCGTCGACGAGTCGTTAGCGCGGACGAGTCCGGCCACGTAGCCCATCAGCAGGACGACGGACGGGACCGACCAGAATGCGCCGAGCAGGACGGCGACGAGGATGGTTTGCCCGGAGCGGATGTTCTGACTGACGAACGTGACTACCTCAGAGTCTAGCCGCGAGTGGAGGTGGTCCCCGAGCGAGAATTTGTCCCGTGGCGGGACAGAAACGCGGCCGAGCGCGGCGTATCCCACCAGGAAGATGGCGAAGCTCAGGAAGCCCCGGAGCAGTTCAAGCGACTCTCGAACAGCCTCGACGAGGATGGGAACGTCGACTGGAACGAGGACAGAGGCGACCAGTTGTGATGGCATGAGTAGAACGAGCGTCCCCACGAACCATGTGAGGACGAATACGATCCAGTTCCGGGCGTAGGTCAGGCTTCGGAGAATCGGACTGAGGTCAGAGAACGAAAAGCCGTCCGAGAGTGTTCCACGGGCAGCGAAATTCAACAGGGCGGCTGGACCCACATACATGGCGAACAGTAACCCGAGGAGGGCCGGGTCGACCAGCACGCCGGCTGTAACCTGCCCCGGTGCGGAGATCCCGATGTCGAGGGCAGTGTACAGTTGCAGGAGAAACGAGACATTCCCGAGTAGCGAACTGAAGATCGCGAGGAGGAGAGCGCTGCTACTTTCCGACTCGAAGATGGAGAGGTACCCTGCAAACGCGACGAGAATGTATACAGTCCAGATTACATAAGCTCGGACACCGTCGAATACCAATGCGACCCAACGGTCGAATCTGGGCGTGTCCGAAGGGTGCGGCGTGACGTCCTCTCCGGGAGCGGAGGGTGGAACGTATCTGAGAATCCGGACGAAAAAGCCCATCACCAAGAAGCTCGGTATGACCAGCCAGACTGCGTAGCCCCAGAGCAGTCCGCCGAGGAGAAGAGTCGGTCCGATGTTCGGTATCGAACGGACGTCTTGAGCAAGAGTCGAGGCGAACTGCCGGAGGGTAGTGCCTGCCTGCAAGAAATCGGCTGGAATCTGCACGTACAACCATGAACTTCGATTTCTGGAAAGGATTGTTCCCTAGTGCAAACTGGTTAATAACCACCTGATGTGTAGGCCACACCCCATTCAGGGTCAGAATCACCGACTAAATACGACGAATCACTGACCGCACCGCTCTCGAAGGCCAGCCAACAACTCGCTGGTCGGCTACTGCGGGGTTCACGTCAAAAGAGCGACCGGTTGGACTTCAACTTCGAAGGTGATCTCGACAAGAACAAGCAGAGCGGGATCGCGGACTTCATGTGATCGCAAGTCCGGCGATACGCCCGGACGGGAAGTCACCGTACCACCTCACTCCGGTCAGTCCACCTTTTCCAGTTCGATGAGCGTCACGCCCCATTCCCGTCACGGGTGTGGGCCGGCGTCGACGTTCAGCCACTCGACCTCCGAAGATCTGGCCGAGTTCATACGTCCTCCCGTGTCGCGGTGCAGCGTGCTACTACATCGGGGAGATGGACCCTCCGGTACGTCTGATTCCGGATCGGAGATTCGGGGACCGAACGGCGATACCTCGGCGGAGAGCAGAAGCAGGTCCGTCCGTGGAGCAACCCTCCGGACGGACCGCCAGGTTGGTTGTACCCACGTATGCCAGCGTGGGGCCCACGGGCTCCTCTGGCGGATGTGCCGGCTGCCGCAGGCGGCGATACACGCCCTCAGCCGGACGGCCTCATCGGGCACCGCTACCCGATATCGGTTCACGCTCGTGACTATCGGGTGTTCTCTCGGTCGGTACTGTTGGCCAGAGTCGCTTAGTCGTTGGGATTTCACGAAATCGGCCTGGCCGAGTCGCCTGTGATGCGTTGTCGAAAGAGGTTTATACCGCGACTCGGGAATCCCCAACTGACGATTTCATCCGTTCGCACACTGGAGAGCACGACGTATCGTTCCCCTCGCTGTCGAGGACCGGGTTCTCGACGGGTGAGGGAAGGACGGCCCGCTCGCGCCACCCGGTCGGATCGAAATCACGTCGGCAACTCGCCAGCCGAGCCGATTCGTGCGGTACGGATTCACCGCTCCCGTTGGCCAACCGTCCGCGAGTGCCGAGCGAACATATGCATGAGTACGAACGATAGCTCGACTTCCCTCGAAACCGTCCGCGCCGAACTGGAGACAGAAATTCCCGACGACCTCTCGATCTCTCGGGTCACGTACGAGGGGCCGGAGCTCGTCATCTACACGGAGACGCCTCGCGAGTTCGCAGAGCGGGACGGACTGATTCGCCAGCTCGCCAGCACCATCCGAAAGCGAATTACCGTTCGCCCGGTGGCAGGTACCCAAGCGAGCCCGGAGAACGCCGAACCACAGATCCTCGACTTGATCCCCGAGGACGCGGGCATCTCGAACCTCCAGTTCTACCCGACGATCGGTGAGGTGCTGATCGAGGCCGAGAAACCCGGCCTCGTCATCGGCCGGCGCGGAAGCACCCTTCGGGAGATCACGCGGGCGGTCGGCTGGACGGCGGAGGTCCTCCGGACGCCACCGATGGAGTCGTCGACGGTCGACAACGTCCGGAACTTCCTCATGCAGGAACGCGACGAGCGACGCGCGTTCCTCGAGCGCGTGGGCGAGCGGATCTACCGCGAGCCGACGCACGACACCGAGTGGGTCCGCGTGACGACGCTCGGCTGCTGTCGCGAAGTCGGGCGCGCGAGTTTCGTCCTCAGCACGCCGGAGACGCGCATTCTCGTCGACTGTGGGGACAAACCCGGTGCCGACGGCGAGGTACCGTACCTGCAACTCCCCGAGGCGAACCCGATCGACATGAAGCGGTTTCGCGAGATCGGCCGTGAGGGCGACGGCGTCCTCTGCTACATCGAGGACTGTACCAACGCGAACAAGAAAGGCCGAACGCCGAGCGAGGCGGTCGCCCGCAGTCAGCTTCGGGACGTCATGGGGAGTCTCGAGGACTACGATGGCGGCATCGTCGCGACCACGTTCTCGAGCCACATCGCGCGCGTCTCGAGCCTCGTCGAATTCGCGAACGACATCGGCCGCGAACCCATCCTCCTCGGTCGGTCGATGGAGAAGTACTCCGGGACGGCCGATCGCATCGGCGCCGCGTCGTTCCCCGACGATCTCGCGATGTACGGCCACCGGCGGTCCATCGAACAGGCGTTCACGCGCATCATGAACGAGGGCAAGGAGAACTTCCTGCCCGTCGTGACGGGCCACCAGGGCGAACCGCGCGCGATGCTCACCCGGATGGGCCGCGGCGAGACGCCGTACGACCTCGAACAGGGCGACAAGGTCATCTTCAGCGCCCGGGTCATCCCCGAACCGACGAACGAGGGCCAGCGGTACCAGTCCGAGATGCTGCTCGGGATGCAGGGTGCGCGCATCTACGACGACGTCCACGTCTCGGGTCACCTCTCACAGGAGGGTCACTACGAGATGCTCGACGCGCTGCAACCCCAGCATATCATCCCCGCACACCAGAACATGAAGGGGTTCTCCGGCTACGTCGACCTCGCTACGAGTCAGGGATACGAGGTCGGTCGCGATCTCCACGTCACCTCGAACGGAAACGTACTCCAGTTGAGATAGGCGAACAGCCGATTAGCGCCTCCGCCTCCTCGATTCGCTGGCAGTGACGTGGTGGTAGCCCGTGGCCTCTGGAGGTCACTCCGTCGCTGCATTCCGACCTCGAAAACGACTGTGTGGTCGCAGGGTCGGACACGCATCCGGGCAGCCGCTACCCTGGTGAGAGCAACGACGAGAACAAGCCGAGAGGAACTGTGCTTCGTGTAGACGTGAACGCCGAAGACCCGTCGGTCAGCCAGTCCACGGCGAGTCCGGGTGGATGCTCGGAACGGAACGAGGAGAAACCGACAGAGGGAGACGCGAATCGGAGACCCAGGGCTTCCGTACCGAACCCGAACCGACCTGTCCCCGACGAGAATCGAAAAACCGCAAGACTACAGTCCGAAACGGAACCCCGCCCCGGACCGAACTGCTCTTTTCGCCCCCGCACCTCGCCCGGACATGGACATCGTCGTCTTCGGCGCCGGCGCGCTCGGGAGCCTCGTCGGCGGCGCCCTCGCCGGCAAACACGCGGTCACGCTGGTCGGGCGCGACCCGCACGTGGCGCGAATCCGGGAGGACGGCCTTCGCATCTCGGGGGAACTCGACGCCCTCGTCCACCCGGAGGCGACGACCGATCCCGCGGGACTCGTCGCCGACCTCGCGCTCGTGACGGTGAAGGCGTACGACACCGCCGAGGCGGCCGAGGCGCTCGCCGACGGCGACGTCGACCTCGTCTGCTCGCTCCAGAACGGCCTCACCGAGGGGACGCTCCGCGAGCGACTCGGCGACCGCGTGCTCGCCGGTACGGCGACCTACGGCGCGGAACTCGTCGACCCCGGCCACGTCCGCTGCACCGGGCTGGGTCGAATCCACGTCGGCGAACTCGACGACGGGGGGAGCGACCGCGCCGAACGGGTGGCTGCCGCGTTCCGCGCCGCCGAACTCGACTGCGAGGCCGACCCCGCGATGGCCCGCCGCCGGTGGGAGAAACTGGCCGTCAACGCCGGTATCAACGCCGTGACGGCGCTCGCCGGGGTCGAAAACGGCGCGCTCGCGGGGCCGCCCGGAGCCAGGACCGCCGAGCGGGCCGCCCGCGAGACCGCCCGCGTCGCCCGGGCCGAGGGAGTCGACCTCACGGACGACGACGCCGTGACGGCGCTCCGAGATGTCGTCGACGAGACGGCGGCCAATCGATCGTCGATGTACCAGGACGTGCGGGCAGGCCGAAGAACCGAGGTGGAAGCCATCAACGGCGCGGTCGTCGATCTGGGCCGGGCGAACGCCGTCGCGACGCCGACGAACGGGACGCTCGCCGAGCTGGTGCGGACCTGGGAGGCAGCCCGGGACCTGCGGCCGCCGGACGCCGACTGACCGTTCGACCTCGAGTCGTCGAACGCTCGACCCCGGGTCGGATCGTTCGCTGCATCAGCGTGAACGCCTCCGTTTCGGACTGCAGTCTATCGGTTTGACTCAAATACGACGGACTTCGAAAGTTCGCGGACGGAACGGATGATCAGTGATTCGGCGGTCGGTGGCGCTACTCGACGTAGCCGAGGTCGCGCAGGCGTTCGGTCGCCTCCTCGTCCATCTCGTCGAGCGAGTCGTCGCTCACGTCGCCCTCGGCGGCGTCGGTCCACGCCCCGCCGGCGGCCGCCTCGAACTCCCCGAGCGCCGCCTCGGCGGCTTCGATCCGCTCGTCGTCGGTGCCGGCCAGGTCGTTCTCCTCCCCGGGGTCCTCGTCGAGCCGGTACGCCTCGTCCGGGATGCGGTCGATGCGGACGTACTTCGCGTCGGTGCTCCGTGCCGCGCGCATCCGGCTGTAGAACCGCGAGTCCTCCGGAAGGTCGATGCCGGCAGCGGAGGCCTTCTCCTCCAGCTGCTTCAACTCCACCACGGGCCGGGAGTACTCGACGAACCCGTGCTCGCCCTCGGGCGACGCCGCCTGTCCGGGGTCGGGGTCGGTCGCGTTCGCGAACTCGCGGTAGTCCGCGGAGAGCAGCGACCGGGTCGCGTCCAGCGGGACGGCCTCCTCGCCCGGCGCGGTCGACTCGCCGCCCTCGACGTCCAGCGTGTCGAGCACGGTGTGGTAGAGGTCGAGGAGTTCGACGGTGTCCTCGCGTCGACCGCCGTCGAGGGCGGGGTGTTTCACCAGCAGCGGGACGTTCACCAGCGGGTCGTACAGGCAGAACTCGTGGCCGTACAGGTCGTGTTCGCCGTGGAGTTCGCCGTGGTCGGCGCAGACGACGACCGCCGTGTCGTCCCAGCGGTCGGTCTCCTTCAGCCAGTCGAACAGCCGCGTGAGCTGGTCGTCGATGTGGGCGATCTCGGCGTCGTAGAGGTTCCGGATGTCGGTCCACTCGTCCTCGTCGATGTCGCGGGCGCCCGAGTTGTACGCCTTCGAGTTCTGGCAGACCTCAGTCGAGTCGACGCCCGGCGCGTACTCGTCGACGTACTCCGCCGGCGGGTGGTAGGGGAGGTGGGCGTCCATGAGGTTGATGAACGCGAACCAGTCGTCCCCGTCGGCCTCCGCGTCGTCCACGAACGACTTCGTCCGGTCGATGACGGCTGGCGTCTTCGAGTCCGCGCCCTCCCCGGACGCGAGGTACTCGTGGGCGACGTTGCCGAGCGAGACGAGCTTGTCCGCGACCGACCGGAGCGCCTCGTTGTCGTTCATCGTCTTCCAGGCCCGGGCGAGCGGCCCGGAGAGGAAGTCGCCGGGCATCACCTCGAAGAAGTTGTCCTGGTCGTCGAAGCCGTCCGTGAGGTGGGTGTAGGGCGTGATCCACGCGTTCGAGGAGTAGCACGCCGTCCGGTATCCGGCCGCGGACAGCGTCTCCGCGAGCGTCGTCGCCCCCTCGAGGTAGGGGTTCTCCTGGTCCGCACCGTGCCGGTGGGGGTACATTCCGGTGAACAGCGAGGCGTGGACGGGCAGCGTCCACGGCGCCGGCGCGACCGCGTGCTCGAAGACGGTCGCCTCCTCGGCGAAGGCGTCGAGTCCAGGCGTCGTATCCCGGCCGTATCCGTACGGGCCGAGCCGGTCCTTCCTGACCGTGTCGAGGACGACGAAGAGGACGTTCCCCGGCTCCTGATTCATACCCCCTGCATCCATCCCGTGCCGAATACGTCTTCTGGTCCTCCGGAGTGTTGGCCGTCTGATTCGACTGTTCCCGGCCGAATCACGTCACACGTCCCGTTCGGCCAGCCGATCCGGATTCCGCCGGTCGAGCGGCTAGTTCACCCTCCGAACGAAATTTTATATCGCGAAATAGAATTTATGACGGGTTCGCCGCTCTCATTAGCCTATCGCGGAAAACGGCGCGCAGGGTGCCGAAAACCGGCGGATCCACGCGATTTAGGGCCGATAGCGGCGGCTCACGATCGGTCGAAAAACGTGAGAGGAATAGCCGGGGTTAGAAGGGGGCCTGGGGGCCTTCGTCGGACTCGCCGCCGTCGTCGCTCGACTCGCCGGGGAACGAGGGGGACGTGCCGCCGCCCGAGTGGCCCATCCCGCCGAGGTCGCCGTCGGCGCCGCCGCCCATGCCGGTGTCGGCGTGGACCTGGGTGATCTCGGGGATCTCCTTGGTCATGCGGGACTTGATGGCCTGGATGGTCATCGGGGAGATGCCACACCCCGAGCAGGCGCCGCCGAGCGCGATGTGGATCTCGCCCGACTCGCGGTCGAGGTGCTGGATGGCCGCGCTGCCGCCGTGCATCTGGATCTGCGGGAAGTTCCGCCGCAGGAAGTTCGTGACCCGCTCGCGAAGGTCGTCGTCGGCGTCCTGAGAGTCGGTGCTCATTAACGGAACGTTGGGAGTACGTCGGTTTATGCCTTGTGCTCGGTTCGAAGATTCGGCCAGTATCGTCCCGCTACTCCCCCTCAGCCGGCGGTTCGAGGTCGAACACGCGGTACAGTTCGGACTCGATCTCCGCGACGTACCGCTCCAGGGTCGCCTCGAGCTTCTCGTCGTCCACGACGACGGCCGTGAGCCGCTCGCTCGGGTTCTCGGGGAGGTCGATCCGGAAGGTCCCCGACTCGGCGTCGTAGAACGGCTCGCTCTCGTTCAGGATCTGCTGGTCGATGCCGTGGATCAGCTGGGAGTCGTACCGGTCGTTCATTGTCTCGAACGCGTTCTTGTACGCGCGCTGGAGCTCCGAGAAGTAGTGGACGTACTTGTCGTCGAACTTCTCGGGGTCGAAATCGGCCATTATCGGCTGATTTCGGTGGTGGCGACGTAAGCCCGGCGGTCCGGGAAATACACCGCATGGCGCGATAGAGAATCGGGTGACGGGGCGTCAGTGCTGTCACCCGATCGAGCGGCGAGGGCCGCACCGCCTACGGAAACTGTCGCGACTCGACGCTATCTCGGTAGCACAGACCTCGACGTGATACGCTCCCGTCGGCTGTCGGCCTCCGACCTGTCGCCTCCCGACGCGTTGGAGCATCCACGGTTGGCTATCCGGAAACTGCGCTCTTTGCGTGTGCTATCGCATAGCGAGTCGCAATGGCGAGCACCTCACTGGACGATCGACGTGCCGACGAACTCGACTCGGACGCGCAGGCGCTGCTGGACGAACTCGGCGAGGTCGGCGCCCCGGACCTCAGCCACCTCTCGCCCGAGCAGGCCAGGACGCTGCTCGGCGACCTGTTCACGCCGGCGGTCGATCCCGAACCGGTCGCCGAAGTGGACGAGCGGAAGATCCGGGCGTACGCTCGTGACGTCCGCGTACGGATCTACGACCCCGACCCGGACCAGGCGCTCCCCGCGGTCGTCTACTTCCACGGGGGCGGCTGGGTCGTCGGCAACCTCGACACCCACGACAAGGTCGCCCGCGCGCTGGCGAACGAGGGCGAGTGCCTCGTCGTCTCCGTCGACTACCGGAAGGCGCCGGAACACCCCTTCCCTGCGGCCGTCGAGGACGCCTACCTCGTGACGAAGTGGGTCGCCGACAACGCGGACGAACTCGGAACCAACAGGGGGCTGGCCGTCGCCGGCGAGAGCGCGGGCGGCAACCTCGCGACCGTCGTCGCGGGGATGGCCGCCGAGAAGGACGTGGGCGCGCCGGCGATCGACCACCAGGTGCTGTTCTACCCGGTGACCGACCACTCGTTCGACACCACCTCCTACGAGGAGAACGCGGACGGCTACTTCCTGACGACGCGCGGGATGGTGTGGTTCTGGAACCACTACCTCCGGGACGACATCGACGGGGCGAACCTCCGGGCGTCTCCGCTGCGCGCCCGCGAGGAGGCCCTCGCCGAACTCCCGCCGGCGACCCTGTTCACCTGCGGCTACGACCCGCTCCGGGACGAGCAGTTCGCGTACGCCGAGGCACTCGCCGACGCGGGCGTCCCCGTCGAACACACCCACTACGAAGGGATGATCCACGATTTCGCCAACATGAGCGAACTCGCCGAACCCTTCCCGAACGTCGAGGCTGCAAACGACGTGCAGGAGCAGGCCGGCGAGGCGGTCCGGGAGGCGTTCGAGTGATGGCCCTGGACGTGACCCCGGTGTCCGACGTCCCCGACCTCGGGTCGTTCTTCGGCGACGTGTTCGAGGCGGTCGTCGACCGGGAGGCCGGGATCCTCCAACACCGCCCCCTCGATACTCCCCGATCATGAACCACTCCACCAACCCGCCCGGCTTACGGGAACGAATCGAGGACGGGGACGTCGTACTCGGGATCGCCGAGAACACGTACTCGCCGGCACTCGTCGAACTGTACGGCGAACTGGGGCTCGATTTCGTCTGGATCGATTTCGAACACGCGGGTCCCAGTCCGTGGGACGGAACGGCGATGGAGCAGCTACTCCGTGCGAGCGAACTGGCGCAGACGGAGCTGCTGGTTCGACTTCCGGTCGACGAGCCGGCACTCGTTCGGAAGACGCTCGACGCCGGCGTCAGGAACGTGTTCGTCTCGCACGTCGATTCGGCGGACGAGGTGAGGCGTATCGTCCGGGCGGCCCACTTTCGCTACGACGACGGGCCCGGCGAGCGCGGGCTCGCCGTTCCGAGAGCGAGCCGATGAGGTCTCGACGACGACTACGTGGCGACCGAGGACGAGGAACTCCTGATCGGGGTGACCGTCGAGTCACGGCAGGCGGTCGAGAACATCGATTCCATCCTCGACGTTCCCGGGCTCGGGTTCGTCTTCGTCGGGCCGTTCGACCTCTCGGTCGCGTTCGGCCATCCGGGCGAACTCGACCACCCCGAGGTGCGGGACGCCGTCGAGATGATTCGATCGGCCGGCGTCGAGCGGGGCGTCCCCGTCGGCGGGCTCGGCTTCGGCATGGCGGACGTGAACGAGAAAGCCAGGAACGGGTATCAGCTGCTGAACGTCGGACCGACGACGCTCGCGATCCAGACCGTCGTCGAGGAGTGGCTGGACGAGTACGACGCGACGTGAGCACGTCGAGCCGGCCGCCTCCCGGAAGCCACCTACGGGCTGGCCAGCCGGCGTCCGTCGTCGGGTTCCCGGCGTCCGGATCCGAGACTGGACGTCGTAGCCAGGGGAGACGAAACGGGGAGACGGCGCGCTATCCGGGCGAGCTGACGGCGAGGATGGGCCCTCAGAACGTCGTCCAGGCGGTCGCGGCCTGCGACCGGTCGCGGACGCGCAACTCCCGCGCGCCGTCGTTCTCGCGGGTGTTGACGACGGTGTCGAACGGCTCGTACATCGTGTGGAGGGTCTGCTCGTCGTGCATCGTCGACCCGATGACGGCGACGGTGAACCACCCCTCGCTCTCGGCCTGCTTGGTGAGGACGCGGACGAACTGGTAGACGTCCTGCGGGTCGAGGTACATCAGCAGCTCCGAGAGCGAGTGGATGCCGACGCCGACCGGCGGGTCGTACTCCCGGAACTCCTCGAAGAAGTCGGTGAACTTCATCCCGATCTCGGTGAGGTTCTTCGGCGAGGAGACGTAGCGGACCCGGGGTTTGTCCGGCGTCCCGACGCCCCGCTGTTTGGAGACGCAGTCGACGACGGCGATCTCCGCAGGATCGAGCCCCCCAACCTCGGCGAAGCTCGCGCGTACCTCGTCGGCTGCGTCCCCGGTCGAGATGACGATCCCCCGCTCGACGGCGTCCCCGAGAAGGCGGAACATGAGGTCGTACTTCCCCGTCATCGGGGGGCCGGCGATGAGGAGGCTCCGCCCCTCGGGCGAATCACCGACAGACAGCGGGGAGTCCTCCAGCATACGTATGAGGTTGCGACCGATGGTCAAGAACTTTGTCCACGCCGCCGTCGCCGTGCCGCCGGGTGGTTCGCGGATCACTCGTTCGCGTCCCCGTCGTCGGACCGGCTCCGGAGGAACCGGGGGTACTGGAGCGCTCCGAGATCGTCGCCCCCGTCGAGGAGGCCGACGCGGTCGAGGCTCTCGGGGAGCCTTCCGGCGGGCCCCCGCTCGCCTCCCGGTCCAGGGGGCGAGCCGGCCACGTCGCCGTCCCGTGTCGCGCCATCGTCGCCGACGAGCCGGTCCCAGACGTCCCCGCGGTCGGGGACGTCACCCCGGAGGACCCGTGCCTTCTGTCTCCCTTCCTGGTAGGCGAGGTCGATGATACTCCGATCGTACGAGCTGTCGAGTGCGGCCAGGAGGCGGTCGAACTCCTCCTGGTTCTCGTAACCGAACTCGGAGGCGACGCCGAGCGCGAACGCCCGGTCGATAGCCTCCACCTCCGAGAGGTCCTCCCAGTCGGTTCCCAGGCGCTCCTCGTACATCAGTGGGTGACCGCCCGGCCCGCGTCGACGACCAACCCGTCGTCCGTGAACCGCAGGTCGTGGATGTCCGTGTCAACGTCGGTCCCGCGCATCTTCACAACCTGGACGCCCCGGGACATCCCGCCCTCCTCCATGTAGTTGTGGAAGAACACCACGCCGTGGGAGAGGTAGTGCTCGTCCGCGTAGGCGGACGGGTCCGTCATCTCGGAGATGAGGTATGTGGTCGCGTCCACGCGCTTGAGCGCGGAGAGGAACCTGATCATCGTGTCGTCGGTGTCGTCGAGGAAGAACCGGAGGAGCATCGTCGAGTCGATGACCACGCGGTCGATGTCCCGCGAGTCGACGAACGAGGTGATGCGGTTGCTGATACTGTTCGAGTCGCGCCGTTCCCCGGGCATCCCGAAGAAGCGCTTGCCGTCTGGTGAGAAGGCGTCGAGGAACGTCACCTGACCCGAATCCAGCGCGTCCCCGAAGCCGAACCCGTACCCGCTCATGTCGTCCACGAGGTCCGCCTGGCTCTCGTGCATGCTGATGAACAGGCACCGGTCCCCCTCGGCGACGCCCTCGGAGAGGAACTGCGCCGAGAACGTCGTCTTTCCGCTCCCGGGGGGACCGCAGATGACGTAGAGCCTGCCGGCGGGGAGGCCGCCGCCGACGACCCCGTCGAAACCGCTCACGCCGCTCGATACACGCATACGTCAACTCCTTATCGAACCGTCAATAAGGGTTCCCACCCGAGTATCACGGTGGATAACCGCGGCACCTTCCGATCCGGCGGTCCCGCGCCGACTGGGGCGATAGCACGCGTCGATGACCTATCGAGATCCACCGTGAGTGGGATTCGAATCACATTCGAAACACACTCGAATGATGTTTCGATGAGCTGGACGCTATCCGGAGAACGAACCGAAAACGAGCCGGGATCTTCGACCGACCGGCTCCCGGGACGGGAGTCCGAACTGGGACGCGTTACTGCGTTCGGGGTTCGACCCAGACGACGAACCGGTCGTCGCCCTTCACGATGCCCCTGACGTCGTCGTCGCCGGCCGTCGTGGCCTCGTCGACCTGTTCGGGGGCGACGTCGCGCACCTGGTACACCTCGTCGACGACCCAACCGACGGTGCCGCCCTCGTCGGTCTCCTGCGGGTCGAAGACGATGATTCGCTCGCGTGCGCCGTCCTCGGCGACCCCGAGCAGCGTCTTGGGGTCGATGATCGTCGTCGTTTTCCCGCGCAGGTCCATCACGCCCTCGACGTGCCGGGGCGAGTTCGGTATTGCCGTGAGTTCGCCCGCGTCGACGATCTCGTCGATGTAGGCGATGTCGAGACAGTACGTCTCCTCGCCCAGCCCGAACTCGAGCACTTGCGTGATCTCCCCATCCTCGGCGGCGGGTCCGTCGGCCGCCTGTTGACTGCTCGCCATGACCCTAACCGCCCCGTCGCCGGACTTAACCGTGTTCCCCGAACTATCACCGCTGAAATTCGGGACGGAGCCTTCAAGGAACGCCTGCGGATACGACGGTACATGTCAGGACAGGCCCCGGAACCGATCGGAGGTGCGCAGCCGTGAGGAGCGGGCCGCGGACGGTCGTCGTCGACGACTCGCGATTCATGCGGGGACTCATCACGGACATCCTCGAGTCCGGCGGGGTCGAGGTCGTCGCCGAGGCGGCCGACGGCGCCGAGGCGCTGTCGGTGGTCGCGGACGTCGACCCGGACGTGGTGACGATGGACGTGGAGATGCCGCGGATGAACGGCATCGAGGCGGTCGAACGGCTCATGCGCGAGCACCCGACGCCGACCCTCATGCTGTCGGCGTACACCGAGGACGGCGCCGAGGAGACGTTCGCCGCGCTCGACGCGGGCGCGGTCGATTTCTTCGCCAAACCGGGCGGCGAGGTGTCGATGGGCGTCTCACGGATGGAGGAACAGCTCGTCGAGACGGTTCGATCGGTCGCCGAGGCCGACATCAGCGGGGGGCGGACGAGCGGCGCGGCGGTCGCAACGGCGACGCACGGCGGGACCGCAACCGAGACGAGACCGGTCGGCGGCGTCGAGCCGAACACGACGGTCGTCATCGGCTCGTCGACCGGCGGCCCGGACGCCGTCGAACGCGTGCTCTCCGCGCTTCCCGGCGGGGAGGATCTCAGGGTACTCGTCGTCCAGCACATGCCCGAGGCGTTCACCGGTCGGTTCGCCGACCGCCTCGACGCGGCGTGTGAACTCGACGTCGCGGAGGCGACGGACGGCGCGCGCATCGGCCGCGGCGAGGTCCTCGTCGCCCGCGGGGGCGAACACATGAAGGTCACGCGGTACCGCGACGGCCGACTCCGCGTCCAGTTGATCGACGAGGACCGCGGGCAGAACGTCCGCCCGTCGGTCAACGTGACGATGGAGTCGGCGGCCGCGACGATCGACGACCCGCTCGTCGGCGTCATCCTCACGGGGATGGGCGACGACGGCGCGACCGGCGTGCGGGCCATCTCCGAGGCCGGCGGCCGCATCATCGCGCAGGACGAGGCGACCTCGGTCGTCTACGGGATGCCAAAGCGGGCGGCCGCCACGGGGCGCGTCGACACCGTGCTCCCGCTGGACGACGTCGCCGGCGGCATCGTCGGGGGTGCCTCGTAATGTCCGACGCACACATCCAGGCGTTCGTCCGCGAGAGCGAGGAGGGGATCACCGAGCTGAACAACTCGCTGCTGGCGCTGGAGTCGGACCCCGACGACGCGGCGGCGATGGACGCCATCTTCCGGACCGCCCACACCCTGAAGGGGAACGCGGCGGCGATGGGGTTCTCGAAGTTCTCCGGGCTGGCGCACGCGATGGAGGACCTGCTCGACGAGGTCCGGGACGGCGACATCGACGTGTCCGCCGACCTGATGGACCTCCTGTTCGAGTGCGTGGACCACCTCGACGCCATGCTCGGCGACATCGACGAGACGGGCGACACGAACGTCGACCCGAGCGACACGGAGGAGGCGCTCAGGACCCTAGCGGAGGACGGCGTCGGAGCTCTAGACTCGGATTCGGACGACGGGACCGCGGAAATCGACTCGGAAGCGAAATTGGACAAAACCGATAGCGGGCTCGGCGAATTGGAGGGCGAGGACGGCGGCCCCGTCGACTTCGATCACGGCCTCGGCCCGGCCGACGACGAGGGCGTCTACCGCGCGGCGGTGACGCTCGCGGAGACCGACATGCCGGGCGTCGACGCCATATTCCTCCTGCGGGCGGTCGAGGGATCGTTCGGCGACCTCGCGACCGACCCCGACCGCGAATCGCTCGAGGACGGCGCGGGCGCGGACGGCTTCGACCTCTACCTGACTGCGCCCGGCGCCGACGAGGTGGCGGCCGGACTCGAGGCGGTCGGGCAGGTCGACTCGGCCGACATCGCCGTCGTCGAACCGGCACCCGGCGAGGACGGCGGAACCGACGCAGAATCGGGCGCGGAACCGCCTGCCGAACCGGACGTGGAGGACCCCACCGCCGCCGAGGAATCGGACGACGGCGGCGCCGATCGGAGCAGTAGCTCCTCCTCGGACACCATCTCGTCGGTCCGCGTCGACGTGGACCAGCTCGACGACCTGTACGGGCTCGTCGAGCAGCTGGTGACGAGCCGGATCAAGCTCCGCCGGGAGATGGAGGAGTCCGGCATCGACTCGGGCAACCTCGACGAGCTCGACAAGATCAGCTCGAACCTCCAGAACACGGTGATGGACATGCGGCTCATCCCGCTGTCCGCGGTCGTCGACACCTTCCCGCGGCTCGTGCGCGACATCGCGCGCGACCAGGACAAGGAGGTGAACTTCGACATCGACGGTCGCGACATCGAACTCGACCGCACCATCCTCACCGAGATCAGGGACCCGCTCGTCCACATCCTCCGCAACGCCGTGGACCACGGCATCGAGGACCCGGCCGAGCGCGAGGCCGCCGGGAAGGAGTCGACGGGTACCATCGAACTCCGCGCGGACCGCGAGCGCGACCACGTCACCATCGTCGTCGAGGACGACGGCGGCGGCATCGACGCGGACGCGCTCCGCGAGAAGGCCGTCGAGAAGGGCGTGAAGACGCCCGCGGAGGTCGAGGCGATGGACGACGACGAGGCGCGGGAGCTCGTCTTCCACCCCGGCTTCTCCACCAACGACGAGGTGACCGACGTGAGCGGCCGCGGCGTCGGCATGGACGTGGTGAAGACCACCGTCAAGGAGCTCGACGGGGCCGTCTCGCTCACCTCGACCCCCGGCGAGGGCACGCGTTTCGAGATCCGCCTGCCCGTCACGGTCGCCATCGTCCGCGTAATGTTCATCGAGGTGGACGGCGTCGAGTACGGCGTTCCGATCAAGAACATCGCGGAGGTGTCGCGCGCGACCGGCGTCGACGTCGCCCACGGCGACGAGGTCGTGCGCCACGACGACGACATCTACCCGGTGGTCCGCCTCGGCGAGGTGTTCGCCGACGTACGCGCCGGTGGCGGCGCCGCGAGCGCCGTCGCCGACGGCGGGAGCGACCTGCCGGAGGGCGAGCTCGCCGGGGCCGACGCGGCCGCCGACGGAGCCGACCACACCGACGGGATGCTGTTGCGCATCCGCGAGGACAAGCGGCCCGTGGCGCTCCACTGCGATGAGGTGCTCCACCAGGAGGAGGTCGTCGTGAAGCCGCTCGAGGGCATCCTCTCGGGGACGCCCGGCCTCTCGGGGACGGCGGTCCTCGGGGACGGCGACGTCGTGTCCATCCTCGACGTGGAGACGCTGGGGGACCGCCGATGAGCACGCTGGACGGGGACGACGGCCTCTCCCGGGTCATCCGCTACGTGGAGGACGAGGTGCCGTTCGAACCGGGCTACTACAACCAGGCGTACCTCGGCAGGCGCATCGCCGCGCGGATGCAGCGACGGGACGCCGAGGACCACTCTGAGTACCTCGGAATCCTCCGCCGCGACGACGACGAGCGCGGGAAGCTCCTGGACGCGCTCACCATCAACGTCACCGGCTTCTTCCGGGACCCGGACATGTGGGCGGACCTCCGCCCGGTGCTCCGGGAGCTCTCGGCCGACCGGCGACGGGTGGACGCGTGGAGCGCCCCGTGCGCCGACGGCAGGGAGCCGTACTCGCTCGTGATGCTCGCGACGGACGACCCCGAGGTGAACGAGCGCCGCCTCAGCGTCACCGCGTCGGACATCAGCGAGGAGGCGCTCGCGGCCGCACGGGCCGGCGTGTACGAGACCACCCGGACGACCGACATCGGCGAGCAGCTCGGCCCCCTCTCGGCGTACGAGCCGTACGTCGAGGAGGACGGCAACGTCTTCCGGGTGCGCGATCCGGTGAAGGAGCGCGTCACCTTCGAGACGCGGGACCTCATCGACGACGGACCCCGATCGAACGTCGACCTGCTGTTCTGCAGGAACCTCCTCATCTACATCGACACCGCGTTCAAGGAGGGGCTGTTCGAGACCCTGCAGGCGTCGCTCCGCGAGGGCGGCTACCTCGTGGTCGGGAAGACCGAGACCGTCCCGCCGGGCTGTCGCGACTCGTTCGAGCCCGTGGCGAAACGCAGCCGGATCTACCGCTACACGGGATAATGTCGCTCTACCGCCTCGCCCGTGACAACGACATGGAGGAGCTCTGCGACAGGGCGAAGGGGAGCGGGAGCCCCGCGGTTCGACGGCGCGCCGCCCTGATGCTCGGCGACGTCGGCGACGTCGAGGACGACCGGACCGTCGACGTGCTTATCCACCTCGTCACCGACGACGACGACGACCGGGTCCGCGCGGCCGCCGTCGACGCGCTCGACGACCTCGGCAACGAGGCGATCGAGCGCCTGCTCGCCAGGACCGCCGGCGTCGACCCGAACGGCGCGAACTGGGCCGCGGTCCGGGCGTTCGCGAAGGCGCTCTCGGCGGACATCCCCGAGTTCCGGATGGCCGCGGCCAACGCGCTGGGTCGCATCGGCGACTCCGACGCGGTCGGCCCGCTCGTCAAGCGCCTCGAGGACCCCGACCCGCACGTCCGCGAGCGCGTCTGCCACGCGCTGGGCCGCATCGGCGACCCGCGTGCGGTCGGGAGGATCGAGGCGAAACTCGACGACGACCACGGCGCGGTGAAGGCGGCCGCCGCGGACGCGCTCGGCACGATCGCCACCGGACCCGCGCTCGCGGCCCTGGTCGACCTGCTGGAGGACGAGAACCCCTCCATCCGCCGGGTCGCGGCGAGCGCGCTCGGCAACGCCACCAGCGCGAAACCGGTTCCGCGGCTCGCGGCGGCGCTCGGCGACGAGCACGACACGGTCCGCCGCGCGGCGGTGTTCTCCATCATCGAACTGCTGGCGAACGCGCCGACGAAGCAGTCCCACCAGGTGCGCGAGGCGGTCGTCTCGGAACTGCGCGAGGCCGACGACGAGACGGTGCTCGGGCCGCTGGTGGAGATCCTGGAGGAGGCGTCCCAGGTCCGCCAGCGTCGCAACGCGGTCTGGTTCCTCGGGCGCGTCACGAGCGAACAGCCGCCCCAGGTGGTGATCGACGCGCTCGTCGAGGCGCTCTCGGACGAGGACAAGATGACCGCCCAGTTCGCCGCGACGAGCATCGCCGAACTGGAGGGTCTCAACGTCGAGTCGACGCTCATCGAACTGCTGCGCGACGACGACGCGTCCGTCGAGGCCCGCGCGAAGGCGGCCTTCGCGCTCGGCGACGTTGGCGGCTCGCGGGCCCGCGAGGAGCTCGACCGGATCACCGACCTCGACGGCGTCGACAAACAGATCAGGAAACGGGCGTTCGCCGCCCTCTCCAAGCTCGGAGGTGTGAGAGCATGAACGAGCAGAACGGCGAGGAGTACAAGGTCGCGGACACGCGCGGCCGATTCGCGCAGGCGGTGCGCGGCGGCCGGAAGCTGAACGACGTGTCCTGGACGAACGGGCGCATCATCCTCTCGAACAAGCGCATCGTCCTGGTCACGAACGAGGGCAAGCGCACCATCGCGCTCTCGGCCGTCGAGGGCATCGGCGGGCGCTTCGACGCCAGCCAGGAGGTCGCGCGCGTCTCGAACTACGTCAGCATCAGGCTGGGCGAGGAGGTGTTCCTCCTCACCTCGGAGAACCACGACGAGTTCCGCACGAACCTCTACCGCGCGTTCCTCGACCGGCGGGTCATCTACGCGCGGCACCCGGCCGTCGCGGGCGGCGTGGTCCAGGACACCGAGTGGGAGCAAGCCCGCGTGAAGGTGGAGGCAGACGGCATCAGCATCGCCCAGCAGAGCGGGGCGTTCGTCCGGCTCGAACTCGACGACATCGGCACGCTGGAGGAGGCGGAACGCACCGTCTTCGACGAGAAGCGGACCGTCATCGAGGCCGAGCACACCGACGACGACGGAACCAGCGTCCAGACATACCTCTCGGGCGAGCCGTGGCACGTCGCCGTCATCAAGTCGTACCTCAAGCAGCGCCAGGAGCAGACCCAGGGCTCGATCGACCTGAGCGAGTCCGAGCGCGAGGTGCTGATGGCGCTCTACTCCGGCGTGTCGTCGTTCGAGGTGCCGAACTTCCTCGGCATGGACGTCGACCGCGTCGAGGAGACGTTCGAGCGCCTCGTCGAACTCGACGTGTTGGAGGAGGTGCGGACGCGGCGTGAGGTGAACCTGATGCCGCGCGGCCGGAACATCGCCAGCGAGGCGATGAACGAGCAGTGACTCCCGGGGCCGTTTCCGATTTCGGGTTCGGTTCCGTGGTCGCTGACTAAACCTAACCTCGACAGCCACGGCCTCTTTCATATCGACGGTGTCGAGGGCAACACCTTGATGGAGCGAGACGACGAAAACCGGGCATGTCGGCGTCCTACGGTCCGGGGTTCCGCTCGTTGACGAGCGAGGTCGCCGACCACCGCCCGCCGGTGGAGGGGTCGATCCCCGAGTGGCTCTCGGGGACGCTCGTTCGCAACGGACCCGGTCGCTTCGACGTCGGGTCCGAACGCCTCACCCACTGGTTCGACGGGTTGGCGATGCTCCGTCGCTACGCCTTCGACGACGGCGAGGTCACCTACTCGAACAGGTTCCTCCGGACGAACGCGTACGAGGACGCGTTGCGCGGGTCGCTGACCGGGCAGTTCGCCACCGACGCGCGCGGCTGGCGGAAGGTCCTCTCGTGGCTCCGGTCGCTCGGGCCGCCGGACAGCACGGACAACGCGAACGTCCACGTCGCCCGTCTCGACGGCGAGTACATCGCGCTCACCGAAGCCCCGCGCCGCGTCGCCTTCGATCCGCGGACGCTCGGAACGCGCGGGGAGTTCACGTTCGAGGACGAACTGACCGAACACGTCGCGACCGCGCACCTCGTCGACGACCCCCACCGAGGGGAGTGGGTGGGGTTCGCGACCCAGTTCGGGCGCCGGCCTCGGTACCACCTCTACCGGGTTCCCGAGGGGAGCAGGTCGCGGGAGATGATCGCGTCGATCGACGCCGACGGGCCGGCGTACGTCCACGACTGCAGCGTCACTGCCGACCACGTCGTCGTCGTCGAGACGCCGCTGGTGATCTCCGTGCTGCGGGCGCTCAGCCCGTTCTCCGAGGGTGTCCTCGACGCGTTCGACTGGCGACCCGAGCGGGGGACGCGCGTGCTGGTCGTCGATCGGGAGGCCGGCGACCTGGTGGCCGACCCGACGCTCCCGCCCGCGTTCGTGTTCCACCACATCAACGCCTACGCCGACGGCGACGCGGTGGTACTGGACCTTGTCGAGTACCCGAACGCGGACGTCGTAGACGCGATGCGGCTGGACGATCTCGACGGCGACGGGTCCGATACCGAGTCGGGGTTCCCGGACGTTCCGGACGGGTACCCTGTACGGTACCGAATCGACACGCGACGCGGCATCGCCGATCGCGCTCGACTCCATCCGACGGCGATGGAGATGCCGCGCGTCCCACGTCGTGTCGTCGGCCGCCGGCATCGCTACGCATACGGTCAGGGGACGGACCGCGACGGCGCGACCGGCCTCGTGAAACTCGACTGCGAGGCCGGAACGACACGCGAGTGGTGGGAGCGGTCGGTGTTCGTGGAGGAACCGATTCCCGTACGGCGACCGGGTGGGACCGACGAGGACGACGGCGTGGTGGTGGCGACGGCGCTCGACACCGACCGCGAGCGGACGCTCCTCCTCGTCTTCGACGCCGCGACGCTCGACCTCCGGGCACGGGCGGTCCTCCCGCACGTGGAGCCGTTCGGCTTCCACGGCCGGTTCTTCGCGGAACCGTGATCCCCGATCGAGGCGGTCCGCTCGCCGATCGAACGGACCTGCGAACCGGAGCCAGGATACCTCAGGTGTTCACGGACTCGATCCGCTGGCCAACCACGACCCGGCCCTTCGCGGTGAGCTTCGTCCCGGTGTCGGTGTCCACCACGATGCCCTCCTCCGCGAGCCCGTTGAGGAGCATCGTGAGGCGCTGCGGCTCGATGTCGACGATGGAGGAGAGCGAGACGCCCTCGCCGGCGGAGTAGAGCGCCACGAGCACCTCCAGTTCGTCCTCGTCGAGGCTGACGTCCGCCAGTTCCTCCTGCACGTCCGCGTAGCGCAGCCGGATGTACCGGCCGAGCAGGTTCGTCTTCCGGCCGGAGCCGATACCGACCTCGGAGGTGGCGGCCGTGCCGTCCTCGATGTGCCGGAAGGTGACGACCGGCCGGGGGCCGTTGCCCAGGTCGCGGTCCTCGCGCTCGACCGAGATGACCGTCTCCAGGTCGACCGTGAACGGGCCCTCGTCGCGCTCGAAGGTGAGCGACCCGTGCTGGAGCTTCAGCGACGCCTTCGTCGGCGCCGCGTCCGTTACCCGGCCGCCGATCCGCGCCGGGTGGCGCACGAGCACGCCGGTCCCGTTGAGCAGCACCTTGAACAGCACCGTGCCGAACCGGTCGATGTTGGTGTTCGACCCCTCGATGGCGGCGACGCGGCGCTCGTCGCCGACCCGGTAGGCGACGGTGACGGTGTCGTTGAAGTAGCCGGCCATCTCCGGGGGAACCTGTCCCACCTTCACGTCGAACACCGACGAGAGGGGGATCGTCTCCTTCAGGCCGTCCGCCGCGAGCACGAGCCGTCGCTGGCTGAGGATGATGCGTCCGGTGGGGGGGTCCCCCGTGACGCCGGGCGCGAAGAACCGACCGACGAAATCAGCGACGACCGACTCGCTCATAATCCCCGCAACACCCCGGTTTACTTCACCGTTTCGGGCGCCGTATCCGAATCGATACCCCGACTACGGGCCGACTGACCCGCGAACGTCGGCGATCGGCGCCCGCGAACCGGCCGTTCGGCTGGGGATGGGCTGGGCGTCTGGACGGCCTCTCCTGCCGCCACCACGAACGGTTTTCCCCCCGCCCGCGCTACCGTCACCCAGCGAATGACGCACTTTCCGGAGTTCGAGGTGGTCCCGGCGGTCGACGTGAAGGGCGGCGAGACCGTCCAGCTGGTCGGCGGCGAGCCGGGGACCGGGTCGCGGTACGGCGATCCCGTCGAGGTCGCGGAACGGTGGGTCGCGGCGGGGGCGCGGACGCTCCACCTCGTCGACCTCGACGGCGCGTTCGTCGGCGAGCGGACCAACGCCACGGCGCTCTCGGCCATCGTGGACGCCGTCGGCGACGAGGTCGGGGTGCAGGTCGGCGGCGGCATCCGGACCGCGGCCGACGCCGAGCAGTTGCTCGACGGCGGCGTCGACCGGGTCATCCTCGGCACCGCCGCCGTGGAGACCCCCGACATCGTGGCGGAGATCTCCGCCGACCACCCGGGGAGCGTGGTGGTGAGCCTCGACGCGAGGGACGGCGAGGTCGTCGTCTCGGGCTGGACAGAGGGGACGGGACTCGACCCCGCGGAGGCCGCCGCGCGCTACGAGGACCTCGGCGCGGGTGCCATCCTGTTCACCGACGTGGACGTGGAAGGCCAGTTGGAGGGCGTGAACCGCGCGGCCGTCGAGCGCGTCGTCGACGCGGTGGACGTCCCGGTCGTCGCCTCCGGCGGGGTCGCCTCGCTGGACGACATCCGGGA
Organism: Halorarum halophilum; assembly: GCF_013401515.1. NCBI lineage: Archaea > Methanobacteriati > Methanobacteriota > Halobacteria > Halobacteriales > Haloferacaceae > Halorarum > Halorarum halophilum. The sequence continues at coordinate 2,605,889 of NZ_CP058529.1, forward strand.
ACTGCGGGAGGCCGGCGCGGCGGCCGTCGTCGTCGGGACCGCGCTCTACGAGGAGCGGTTCACCCTGCAAGAAGCGATGGAGGTCTGAGCGCCGGCCGCACCTCCGTTCTCCGTCCCGGTTCAGTTGCCGAGTACCCGGGAGATACCGGCGACGGCGAAGGTGGTCGAGAGTGCTATGAGCGCGACCCCAGCCACCACCCCCACCGCCGTCGCCGTGGAGATCGAGACCGAGCCGCCGGCGAGCGCGAGCATGGCGGGAAGTTCCGAGCGCATGGACGAGTACCCACGGCTGGCGAGGACATGAACCCCGAGCAGACGGCCGTCTGACGCGTCTGACGGGCGACGGACGGCGTTTGAACGTTACGGCCGACCATAGTCGAGGACGCTGTATTCCGACCTGACGGCCGAACCGCGTGACCGTTTCCTCGGCAAGCCCCGAGCGCGTCACTCGCCCCCACGGTTCCGCAATCGTCTTGGCGCGCCACCCCGAGGAGCGCCCATGAGCGACCGCACGGCCGCCGTCACCCGCGAGACGGCGGAGACGGAGATCGAGGTCACGTTGGCCATCGACGGCGACGGGGAGCACGAGGTCGACACGGGCGTCGGCTTCTTCGACCACATGCTCGCCGCGCTCGCGAAACACGGCCTGTTCGACCTGACGGTCCGCTGTGACGGCGACCTGGAGATCGACGAGCACCACACCGTCGAGGACGTGGCCATCGTCCTCGGGCGGGCGTTCGACGAGGCGCTCGGGGACAAGCGGGGCATCCGCCGGTACGCCGACCGCCGGGTCCCGCTGGACGAGGCCGTCGCAGCCGTCGTCGTCGACGTCTCCGGTCGCCCGCACTTCGAGTGGACGGGCGAGTTCTCCCAGGACCGCGTCGGCGAGTTCACGAGCGACATGGCCCGCCACTTCGCCTACTCGGTGGCGATGAACGCCGACCTGACCCTCCACGCCGAGGTCGAACGCGGTCGAAACGCCCACCACGAGGTCGAGGCGCTGTTCAAGGCGCTCGCCCGGACGCTGGACGACGCGACGCGGCTCGACGAGCGCCGGAGCGACACGCCGAGCACGAAGGGCGACCTCTGAGACGCCCCGAGATCCCATCCGACGGGGCGGGTCCCGTGTAGACGGCCGGAGTTTCCACTGCGAACGCGACCCGTCCCACGTGGTCGGAGACGGACCCGATGCCTCGTCCCTCCACGTCGAACCGTCGAGAACGGCCCAGTATCCCGTAAACACCCCTAATAAAGGCGGCAGCGAACGGAATCCCATGTGGATTCGACTGGCGACCCCGAACGACGTCGGCGGGATTCAGGCCGTCGCACGGGACTCGTGGGAGTCGGACTACCCGTTCCTCTCGCGCGAGTCGCTCCAGCAGGGGATCCACGAGTGGTACACGGACGACCGGATCCGACGGGCGCTCTCGGACCCGTTGACGCTGCTCCTCGTCGCCGAGGAGGACGGACGGGTCGTCGGCTTCTCGCACGCGTGGGCGAACTTCCGGCAGCGAGCGGGGAACATCCTCCGCATGTACGTCCATCCGGGGTATCGGGGACGCGGGATCGGGCGGGCGCTCTACGACGAATCGGCGGCGACGCTCGCCGCCGAAGGGATCGTCAGTCTCCAGGCGGAGACCCTCGCGGAGAACCCGCTCGGGAACGAGTTCTACCGCGGTCTCGGGTTCGTCAAGACCGGCGAACAGTGGACGAACGTCGGCGGGAACTGGCTGCTCGAGAACACCTACGCCCGCGAGGGGATCGGACGGGAACCAGACGAGCGACGGCGAATCGCCTCACGGTGAGGGGAACACGGCCCCGTAGCACGTCTTCCGACGACGTCACGCCTTCGTCAACTTCCCCTTCTCGTCGGACAGTATCCCGCGTTCGACCGCGTAGTCGAGGATCTCCTCGACCTGGGCGGTCTCGAGTTCGTAGGCGCCGCTCGCGAGGTCGACGACCTCCCCGCGGTCGACGGGGAACTCGCGGTTGTTGAGCAGGCGCATCACGGTCCGGAACTCCTCCGGTTCCTCGGCGCGCCCTCGGCCGGTCCCCCCGCCGCTCCGGGACGAGTCGCCGTTCGCGGACGCGGCGGCGTCCTCGTTCCGATCGGCCCCTTCGGTGCTGCCATCGTCACCGCGTCCGTCGCCCACGTCGCGTCCGTCGTCGTCTTCCCCGTCGTCTCCTCCGCCGGGTTCGTCCCCCTGCGGCGGGGCGTCGGTGGCCCCGGCGTCCGCGTTCCCCCGGCGATCGTCGGTCGAGCGCGGCTCCCGGCGTGCCCCGGAGTCGATGATGACCGCGTCGTCGGCGGGGGAGACGGGGTTCTCGGAGCGCGCGGACGCCTGCGCGCCGTCCTCCGGGCCGTCGTCCTCGTCGTCTCCGGCGGTCCCGGACGGTCGCGACGCGTCTCGGAGGGCCGCCCCGGAGGGTCGATCGGTGTCGTCGACGCCGAGTCGAGCGAGCAGCGGGGCGGTCACGGCGTCGAGCGTGTCGCGACAGTTCCCGCACAGCACCACGCGGACCTGTTCGTCGGGCGTGGGGTCGAGTTCGTCGGGGAGGACCTCGTAGGCGCCGGCCGCCCGCGCGCCGCAGAAGTCGCAGTCGAGTTCGCGCATGAGGGGTGCCTCGAACGCGGGGGGTATGGGTCTTCCGTCGTACGCACGGCGGACGCGGGAAGGGAACCGCAAGGTCGTCCTCGACGGCGCGTTGCCGACCGACCGACGGGATGCTGGACCGAACAGGGTCGTAGCTCCGGCGACGCCATCGCGGTCTGCCCGTCCGGGGGGCAGCGAACCCCGTTCCGACGACTGTAGGGCTCGTTCGCCCTTCGCATCCCGACCCCGTCTCACCGCGACCCGGAATCGATCGACGAACACCGAACGATTATGTCCGCCGGGGCGGGACCACGAACAGCGATGTTCGACGAGATCATGGGGAAGTTCGAGGGCTCGCCGGGCCAGCAGACGGTCATCCGGCTGTTGCTCGAACGGGGCTTCTCCGTGAACGACGAGGGACGGGTCGTCTCCGGCGGCATCGAGATCGCGGACACCGGCATCGCCCGCGAGGCCGACGTTGACCGGCGGGTCGTCGACGCGACGACGACCGCCATCCTGGAGGACGAGGAGCTCCGGCGCATCTTCCGCAACATCACCGCGATCCCGAGCCTGATGGACCTCGCGCCGGTGCTCGACCTCACGGTGCTGACGGTGGAGGTCGGCGACCCGGACGCCTCGGGCATCGTCGCAGACATCACCGGGATGCTCGCGGACGCCGACATCTCCCTCCGGCAGGTGCTCTCGGACGACCCGGAGTTCGCCGACGACCCGAAGCTGTACGTCATCACCGACGAGGAGATCCCGGGCGACCTGCTCGTGGAGATCCGGCAGTTGCCGTACGTCCGGAGCCTGGAGTTCTGATCGCGAGCGGCAGGCGGTCGCCGTGAGCGTGTTCTGACCACGAGCGGCAAGCGGTCGCCGCGAGCGTGATCCGACCGCGAGCAGGACCTATTACCTCGAACGAGTTCCGATTCGGGGCTACGTCAGGCGCCGCGAGTTCGGTCATCTATCAACCGGATGTAACACACGATACGTCCGGATACGCCCACGTTCTCGACGATGTATGTGGATTTGCGGACGAACCCGGCGCCATTCTTAGATATCCGTGAGTCCAAACGCGGGGGGAGACTGAACTCATGGGAACCGACAGGGAGCGAAAGATGGAGTCCCGGACGATCGAGGGCACGGAAACGCTCGTCAACGTAAAGGTCGGCGAGATATTCATCGACATCCCCGCCGCGAGCGCACGGTACATCCGCGTTAGGGAGGGCGACGTGGTCCGGGAGGGCGACATCCGCGCGCGAGCGGAGGAGGAACTCGAGTCCCCGTCGCTCGGGAAGTGGACGATCGAGACGATCGGCCCGGAGACGGTCATCGGGACCGACCAGGAGACGGGCGAGCGGCGCGAGTGGGAGCGCAAGACGCTCGAACAACAGCTCGCGACCGGCGGGCTCAGCACGAACCTGACCGACTTCGAACGGGTGAACGTGACGGACCGGAAGGGGGAGGAGGCGGAGGAGCGATCCGTCGTCGCAGTCGTGTACGGGAACGACGGGCGGAAGTTCACCCGGACGTTCCGTCCCGTCGACGGGGAGGCCGACGGGGACGAACGGCAGCTCGAACCGACGGACGCCGACGAGCGCGTCGAGGAGTTCGGGGCCGAACTCCGGGAACGGTTCGACCGGGCGGTCGAACTCGCCCTGCGAAACGAGGGCTACGCGATCTGACCGGCGGAACTACGCCCCCCGAACGCCCCCGAAATGGCCCGGCGGCGATACGCCGCCCGGTGTCGGTCGGTACCCCGTTCGCGCCGGACGGTCTACTGGGTCTGCACTTGCAACCCCAGTCGCCGAGGTATGCGCGTCCCAATCTCGACGGGAGCTTCCAATGTCACAACCACCCCAGGGCGTGCCGACCGCTGGCGCGCCGGAGGAACCACACACGTCGAATCGTTCACCCACCACAGGTCTCGACTCGTGGGAGCGGGTGGCCTCCGCGGCGGCCGGCGGGGCGCTCGTCGTCCGTGGCCTCCGCCGGCGCTCGGCGGGCGGGGCCGCGATGGCGCTCGCCGGCGGCTGGCTGCTCGCCCGCGGCGTCAGCGGACGCGGTCGCCCGGTCCGGGCGTTCGGCAAGGGCACCGGCGGCGAGACCGACCGGGAGGGCCACGGACCGCCGGCCGACGCGCCCGAGGTCGAGCGCTCCGTCACCGTCGGGAGGCCCGCGGACGAACTCTCCGAGGTCTGGCACGACCCGGAGCGACTGTCGCACATCGCGGGCCACTTCGCCGAGGTAACCGGGGCGGGCGTGGAACGCCTGCACTGGACGGTGCCCGGCCCACTCGGTCGTACCCTGTCGTGGGAGACGCGGGTCGTCGAGGAACGACCCGGCGAACTCCTTCGGTGGGAGTCGCTCGACGGCGCGTCGGTGCCCAACGAGGGCGAGATACGCTTCGAACCGGCGCCGGGCGATCGGGGGACGGAGGTGACGCTCCGCGTCCGGTTCGACCCGCCGGGCGGCGGGTTCGGCGACGCGGCGATGCGGCTCCTCGGTGTCGTGCCTGACACGCTCGTCGGCAAGACGCTCCGCCGCTTCAAGAGCCTCGCCGAGACTGGCGAGGTCCCGACGCTCGCGGGGAACCCGTCCGCTCGCGGGAGCGGTGATCTGGTGTGAGGGGGGATCGTTCGTGAGGGCGCTCTGCTGGCACGACGTCGACGACCTGCGGGTGAACGACGTCCCCGAGCCGGAGATCGTCAGCCCACGCGACGTCGTCCTCCGGGTGCGGAAGACCACGACCTGCGGCTCGGACCTCCACTTCATCGACGGCTACCTCCCGACGATGCGCGAGGGCGACGTCATCGGCCACGAGTTCATGGGCGAGGTCGCCGAGGTCGGCCGGAAGGTGGACGGGGTCGAGGAGGGGGACCGCGTGGTGGTTCCGTCGTTCATCGGCTGCGGCAACTGCGGCTACTGCCAGGGCGACCTCTGGTCGCTCTGTGACAACACGAACCCGAACTCCGAACTCCAGGAGCCGGTGCTCGGCGACACGACCGCCGGCATCTACGGCTACACCCACGCCTTCGGCGGCTACGCCGGCTCGCACGCCGAGTACGTCCGGGTGCCACACGCAGACAGCAACTGCTTCCACGTCCCCGACGAACTGACCGACGAGCAGGCGCTGTTCGCCTCCGACGCCTGGCCCACGGGGTACATGGGCGCGGACTTCTGTGACATCCAGCCCGGCGACACCGTCGCCGTCTGGGGTTGCGGCGGGGTGGGGCTGATGGCACAGGAGAGCGCGGCCCTGATGGGCGCAGAGCGCGTCATTGGCATCGACCGCTTCCCCGAGCGGCTACGGATGGCACGCGATGAGGCGGGCAGCGAGACCATCGACTACACCGAGGTCGACAGCGTCGTCGACACGCTGAAGCGGATGACCGGCGGGCGCGGCCCCGACGCCTGCATCGACGCCGTCGGGATGGAGGCGCACGGCACCGGTGTCGTCCACAGCTACGACCGGGTGAAGCAGTCGCTCCGGCTCCACACCGACCGCGGCGAGGCGCTTCGCCAGGCTATCGTCGCCTGCCGGAAGGGCGGTACGCTGTCGATCCTGGGCGTCTACGGCCTGATGGACAAGTTCCCCCTCGGGATCGTCATGAACAAGGGGCTCACCGTGCGGACCGCCCAGCAGCACGGCCAGCGGTACGTCCCGCAGCTGCTGGAGCACGTCGAGGAGGGCGAGATGGACCCGTCGTACCTGGCGACCCACGAGTTCCCGCTCGAGGACGCGCCCCGCGGCTACGAGCTGTTCAAGCACAAGGAGGACAACTGCGTCAGGGCGGTGTTCACGCCCTGAGGGCCGTGCGGTTCGGGTTCGGTTGGAGCGTCCGTCGAACGGGAGCCCGGAACCGACGCCCTCTTCGCGCCCCCGGCCTCACCACCCGCCATGGACGACCGCACGGCGACCGTGCTCCGGGTGCTCGCGGTGCAGGCGGCGATCGTGAGCGCCGCCATCCACCTCCTCGAGGGACTACCGAAACTGGCGGTGTACCTCCCCATCCTCTCGTTCGCGGACCCGCGCCCGTACCTGTTCGTCCCGTCGGCGCTGCTGCTCGTCGGGCTGGCGACGGTCATCGTCCGCGGCGCCCGTCACCGGCGGCTCTACTCGCTGTCGGCGGGCGTGCTGCTCGCGTACACCGTCGGCTACGCCTGGTGGCACCTCACCGACCACGGGGGGCTGGTGCCGAGCCACGAGGTGACGAACCCGGTCGGGGAGATCGCGGCACACCTCGCGACCGACCCGGTCGCGTTCGTCGCGTTCGCCGCCCAGGTCGTGGGGGTGGTCGCCTTCCTCGCGCTGTTCGTCGCCGACCCGGAACTCCCGCAGCACTCGACGCGGGATGCCGGCGCCGCCGCAACTTCGGACACCCGCGCTGACGCGGCCGACGCCGCGAGCGAGCACGCGGGCGACCGCGCCGACGAGTAACCCTTTGGGGCCGCGCCCCGGACTCGGGGTATGGAGCCGTACCGGACCGTCGCCGGCCGCGCGTCGGCCGAGTTCGAGGTGCGCGGCTCGCGATTTCTCGGCCACGTCGCCCCCGTCGACACCGTCGCCGAGGCCGAGGCGTTCGTCGAGGCAGTCGAGGACGAGTACGACGACGCCACCCACAACGTCCCCGCGTACCGCGTCCCCGCCGGTGATGGAACGGCATCCCCCGGCGAGGTCATGCTCCGCGAGTACTCCAGCGACGACGGCGAGCCGACGGGCTCCGCGGGCAAGCCGGCGCTGAACGTCCTCCAGCAGCGGGACGTCAGGAACGTCGTCGCGGTCGTCACGCGCTACTACGGCGGGACGAATCTCGGCGTCGGCGGACTCGCACGCTCGTACTCCCGTGCGGTCAAGGAGGGCCTCGACGCCGCCGGCGTCGTCGAGGACGTTCCCCACGAGCGGTTCGCCGCCACCACCGAGTACGACGACTCGGGGACGGTCCGGGGCGTCCTGGAGAGCTCCGGGGTGGAGTTCGACGCCGACTACGACGCCGACGTCACCTTCGCCGTCCGCGTCCCCGTCGAGGACGCGAACGCCCTCCGCGACAGGCTCCGCTCCGCGACGTCCGGGCGCGTGGACATCGACCGGGACGGATGACCGGGTGACCGAGTAGTCCCTTCTGGAGCAGTCTCGATCGGGAGAGGCAGAGGCGCCGACGGACCGTGAGAATCAGCCGTGCGGGCGGGGGTCGCCCGCGAACCGTCCGGGTATCAGTCGGTCGTCGGCGTCGCCGACGTCGGTTCGGTGCGGTCCCCCTCCATCTCCCTGCGGTTCCGCAGCGTGAGCATCCCGAAGATCACCGCGCCGACGGCGCGGAGGACGAGGTCGAGCGTCAGTATCTCGACGCCGACGTTCGTCCCCGCCGCCGAGAGGAGCGTGAACGCAGGGTCGAGTAGCATCTGCGGTGCCATGAGCAGCACCGACGAGAGGGCGAACAGCAGGCGTGCGCCCCGGTCGACCGGCGAGTAGAAGTGGCCGATGATGGTCGGCCCGAGCGCGAGCACGCCGAGGAAGACCCCGGCGATGGGGACGACCACCTCCGGAATGAAGAAGCCGAGATCCGCCACGTCGGCGAGGTTGATGATGTGGTACTCCTCGGTGCTCTCGCCGCGGATGAGCAGGATGCCCGGCGAGAAGACGAAGGCGAACGGGACGATCGCCTTGTTCAGGGAGAGCGAGAACGCCTCGACGCCCGTCTTGAACGGGTCGGACTTGGCGACGCCGGACGCGGCGTAGGCCGCGACGGCGACGGGCGGGGTGATGTCGGCGATGACGCCGAAGTAGAGGATGAACAGGTGCGCCGCGAGCAGCGGGATGTTCGCGAGTTCGGAGATGGCCCCGCCCAGCAGCGCGATGAGGATGATGTACGTCACTGTCGTGGGCATCCCCATCCCGAGGATGATCGAGGAGATGGCGGTGATGACCAGCAGCAGGATGAGCGAGTCGCCGGCGACGGCCCCGATGAGCGAGACGAGGTTCGGCCCGAGGCCGCTCACGCTGATGACGCCGGGGATGACGCCGGCGGCGGCGACGGCGATGACGACGACCGTCGCCGTCCGCGCGCCCGACTCCATCGCCTTCAGCACGAACGTGCCGAAGCGGTAGGCGTTGTTGTCGGCGAGCGAGCGACGGCCGAACGTCTCGGCCGTGTTCTCCGCCGCGTCGTCGACGGCGGCGTCGTACTCGAGCAGCGGCGACCGGAGGCGCGGCCGAGCGAGCAGGAACGCCGCGCTCACGAGGACGATGATGGTGCCGAGCTGTCCTGCCGCGACGTCGAGTGCGGCGCGAAGCGACGTGCCGCCGGTTCCCCCGCCGGTCAGCGCGCCGACGACCCCGGCGCCAGTCAGGTAGTTCGCGGCGGTTTCGAGCGCGAACAGGGCGGCGATGGTCCCGAGCAGCGGGAGCCGCGTCCGCTCGTTGTAGGCGGCGACGAGCGCGATGAGCGCGACGATGGCGACGATGGTGTACCACGCCGAGCGCGCGACGGAGTACCGGATCCCGATGAGGTAGACGAGCAGCAGCACGATGGGGGCGAGGTAGAACCAGCCGCGCTTCAGGTGCTTGCCGACGGCGACGAGTTCCGAGGGGTCGACGCCGCCGATCCCCTCGCGCGACGCTTCGAGGTGAACCATCACCCACACGCCGAAGAAGAAGACGATGGCGGGGACCGTCGCGGCGATGATGACCTCGTCGTACGGCACGCCGACGAATTCGACGATGAGGAACGCGGCCGCACCCATCACGGGCGGGAGGATCTGCCCGCCGGAGGAGGCGGACGCCTCGACCCCGCCGGCGAACTCCGAACGGTAGCCCGATCGCTTCATCAGCGGGATCGTGAACGCGCCGGTCGTGACGGTGTTGGCGATCGACGACCCGCTGATTGTCCCCATGAAGCCGCTGGAGAGGATGCTCGCCTTCGCCGGGCCGCCCTTCCGCGAGCCGGTCATCGAGTAGGCGAGGTCGATGAACCACTGGCCCGCGCCGCTCATCTCGAGGAACGCGCCGAAGAGGATGAAGATGTAGATGAACTGGACGCTCACGCCGACCGGGATGCCGAAGACGCCGTTCGCGGTGTTGTACCAGAGGTTCTGGACGACCGACTGCCACGTCGCCGACGGCGTCGAGAGGATGCCGAGATACGGGATGTCCTGCGGGATGCGTCCCGCGTACCGGGCGTAGAGGATGAACGAGGAGACGATGAACATCAGCAGCGTTCCGAGCGTCCGCCGCGTCGCTTCGAGGACGAGCAGGATGCCGACGACGCCGAGGACGAAGGCGTACGACACCTCGTCGAGCGGAATCCCGAGCGCCGCGACGACGTCGACGACGGGGGCCAGATACGGTACCGCCTCGCCGATGGGTCGACCGAAGCTCAGTCCGAGCGACCGCATCGTCTGGATCTCGTCGTAGTCGGTGATCATGTACGCCGCCGTCGCCACCGAGAACAGCACGAGGACGAGGTCGACGGGCGTGATGCGGTCGCGTCCCGGGTCGGCGACGGCCCAGCGAACGCCCGAGCGGACGCCGGTCGCCGCCCGCGTCGCCGGGTGGGTCGACCCGAAGCGGCGTTCGAGCCCCGGAACGACGCGCGCGAGCCGCCGCGCGAAGAAGCCGTCGGCCGACGTCGGCGGGTAGAGCATGAAGGCGAGGACGAGCGCGAAGACGACGTGGATCGCGCGGATCTGGAGCTGCTGGAGCGCGGCGAGGCGGACCGTCCCGAGGACGGGCAGCGTCACCTCGAAGATGAACCCGCGCGCAGCGAGCCACATCTGGAACGCGGAGAAGAGCACGCCGACGACGGCGACCACGACGGCGCCGGCGCCGCGGAGGCTCCGCTTGCGTTCCAGCTCATCGAGCAGTTCCTGTTTCTCCTCATCGGAGAGTTCGTCGTCCTGGGGTTGGGTGTCGTCGACAGTCATGGCGTGAGTCGCTGTAGTGTACTGCGGCGTTCGAGGTGGATCCGAACCGTGCCGTCCGAGAGCGCGACGAGGTCGTACGTCTCGTCACCGACGAGGAGCCTGTGGTCGGCGACGTCGCCGGGCGAGACGTACAGTTCGGACAGCCGCACGTCGTCGGGTCGGGAGACGAAGCTCCCGTTCTCGCGGGTGACGTTCGCCTGCGCCGGGAACCCCCAGCCGTACGACGCGAACTCCATGCGCGTCATCACGAGCCGGTCGCCGCGGACGGCGTATACGTCGCGGACGGGGCTCCCCTCGACGCTGTGATCGTACGCGAGCGTCACCGTCGTCCCGTTCTCGACCGGTTCGGTGAGCAGTCGCTCGCCCGTGTCGGCGTCTTCGACGACGAGGACGCGCTCGGACTGAACCGCAGCGGCGCCGCCGACGGCGACGAGGACGAGAAGCGTGGCGAGCGCGAACGCGAGCGACCGCCCTCCGAGACGGTCGCTCATGGCCGGTGCGAAGAACGCGTCGTCGGTCGGAAACTCATCTGTACGAGTGGGGAAACCGCGGACGGTGAGCGGTCTTCGGGGTGCTCGGCGGTCCGATTAGCTGTCGGTGGCGGTCTCGGTGGTGCCGGTTTCGGTGGTACCGGTCTCCGTGGCGCCCGTTTCGGTACCGTCAGTCCCGGTGCCGGTATCGCCGCCGGCCGAGTCGAAGTACGCCTGCGCGCCGGGGTGGAGTTCGATGGACATGCCGTCCTGAGCGGTGTCGGCGGTGATGAACTCCTGCTTGATGTTCAGCTGGTCGGTGTTGTCGAAGATCGCCGCGGTGACCGCCTCGACGACTTCCTCGGACTGGTCGGCGTTCGTCGCGATCATCGCCTGCACGGCGACCGTCTGGACGGCCTCGTCGATGCCGTCGTAGGTGCCGGCGGGGATCTCGTCGTCGGCGAAGTACGACCCCGCGTCCTTGACCTGCTGGCGGGCGTCGCCGGAGATCTCGACGAGCCGGATGTCGCTGTTGGTGGCGAGGTCCTCGATGGCGCCGACCGGCCATCCGCCGACGACGAACGCCGCGTCGACGTCGCCGTTCTGGACCTGCTCCGCGGCCTGCGAGAAGTCGGTGTTCTGCTCGGTGTAGTCCTGGATGCCGACCGCGTCGAGGATCTGCTTCGCGTCGACCTGCGTCCCGCTTCCGAGGTCGCCCGTGTTGACGGTCTTCCCTTCGAGGTCCTGGATCGTTTCGACGTCGGAGTTAGCCGGCGTCACGACGTGGATGGTCTCCGGGTACAGCGTCGCGACGCCCCGGATGTTCGGGATCGCGTTCCCCTGGAACGCCTCGATGCCCTCGCCGTTGACGGCGAAGTAGGCGACGTCGTTCTGCAGGAGCGCGAAGTCCGCGCTGCCGTTGCCGAGGCTGCCGGCGTTCTCGACGCTGGCACCCGTCGACTGCACCTGTAGGCTGTAGTCGGTGTTCCCGTCGACGATCTGCTTGAACTGGTTCGACAGCGGGTAGTACGTCCCACCGGTCCCGCCGGCGTGCCAGGATAGCTGGTTGTTGCCGCCGTTGCCGCCGTCGTCGCCGTTTCCGCCGTTGCCACCATTGCCACCGTTTCCGCCGTCGTCGCCGTTTCCGCCGTTGCCACCGTTACCGCTGCAGCCGGCGAGGCCGAGGAGGCCGACGGTCCCGGTCGTTGCGATAAACTTCCGCCGATCGAGATAACGAGCCATACGTTCAATTGCTGTCGGCGAATATTTAGCAGTGTCCCTTCATCCTGGAAGTTTGGGTAACAAATGACAACAAGTGCCACGGCCGCTCGAAAACCCGGCAGTCCGACACGGGGGGACGTAGCTTCACGGGGGAGCAGTTCCACCGGTCCCCATGAGCGACCCGGACGCCGTCGCCGTCGTGGGCGGCGGCATCGTCGGCTCGGCCGTGGCGTACCACCTCGCTCGCGAGGGCGTGGAGACGACCCTGTTCGATCGCCGGGACGAGGGGCGGGCGACAGACGCCGGCGCCGGCATCGTCGCCCCCGCGACCAGCAGTCGGACCGGCTCCGTGCCGTGGTTCGAGTTCGCCGTCGAGGCGGCCGACCACTACCCCGACCTCGTCGCCGCGCTGGAGGCCGACGGCGCGACCGACCACGGGTACGTCCGGGCCGACCTCCTGAGCGTCGCCGTCGACGCGGACGAGGTCGACCCGTTCGAACGGGCGAAGCGCCGGACGGAGCGACGCGCCGAGGAGTACGGCACCCCCGAACCGGGGACGTTCGAGGAGCTCTCCATCGACGAGGCCCGCGACCTGTTCCCCCCGCTGAGCGACGCCGAGCGCGCGATGGTGTACCGCGACCAGGCGCGGGTCGACGGGCGGGCCTTCGCGGCCGCGTTGCGGACCGCCGGTGAGTCCCACGGCCTCGCCGTAGAACACGCGGACGTGACCGATATCCGGACGGAAGACGACGGCGCCGGCGGCACTGGGGACGAAGCCGTCACGGGCGTCGTCGCCGACGGGGACTCCCGCGACTTCGACGCGGTCGTCGTCGCGGGCGGCGCGTGGTCCGGAACGTTCGGCGACGCGCTCGGGCTGGAGGTTCCGGTCGAACCACAGCGCGGACAGATTGTCCACCTCGCGGTCGACGCCGACACCGCGGGCTGGCCCATCGTCAGCCCGTTCCGACACAAGTACATGGTGTCCTGGCCGGACGGCCGCGTTGCCGTCGGGGCCACCCGCGAGGACGGCACCGGATTCGTGCCGCGCGCCACGCTCGAGGGCCTCCACGACGTGTACGGCGAGGCGCTCCGCGTCGCCGACGGTCTCCGGGACGCCGAGCCGGTCGAGACCAGGGTGGGCCTCCGGCCGGTCGCCCGCGACGGCCTCCCGATCCTCGGCCCGACGCCCGACGTGGCGGGCGCCTTCCTCGCGACCGGCCACGGACCGACCGGGCTCACGCTCGGCCCCTACAGCGGGAAGGTCGTCGCCGACCTCGTCCGGGGCGTCGACCCGGACGCGGACCTGTCGGCGTTCGACCCCGCGCGCTTTCGGTAGCGATCGAAGCGGCCCGCACTGAGTCGACCACGGTCGTAGTCGGCGGTCCAGGGCTTCCGGGTTCCGAACGTTCTTCCGCCGGCACTCCGAGGCCCGCGGTATGGATCGAATCCAGGCGAGCGACTACCACGACATCGCCAAGCCGAGCGACCCCCGGGTCGCGCCGGACGGCGAACGGGTCGCGTTCGTGCGGACCGTCCCCGAGGACGACGAGTCCTACGAGTCGACGGTGTACGTCGCGCCGACCGACGGGAGCGAGGAGCCCCGGCGGCTCACCCTCGTCGAGGGGAACGACGCCGAACCGCGGTTCTCGCCCTCCGGCGATCGGCTCGCGTTCACCTCCACGCGCGGGAAAGACGACGACACACAGCAGCTCTGGGTGCTCCCGCTGGACGGCGGCGAGGCCGAGCAGGTCACCGACGTGGTCGGCGGCGTTTCGAGCATCGAGTGGAGCCCGGACGGGAGCCGGATCGCGTTCGTCCAGGCGGTCACGGCCGAGGACCGCGAGGAGGGGCGCGACCTCGAGGTGCCCGAGGAGTACGACCCCGAGGAACCGGACCCGCGCGTCATCGACCGCACCGTGTTCCGCTCCGGGCAGCAGTACTTCGACGGGAAGCGATCGCACGTCTACGTGCTCGACGTCGAATCGGGCGACATCGACCGGCTCACCGACGGCGACGTCGACCACTCGACGCCGACGTGGGGAGACGAGGGGACCCTGTTCTACGCCGCGAAGGACCTCGGCGAGGACCCGGACGACAACTACCGGTTCAGCGTCGTCGCTCACGACACGGACGAGGACGACGCCGAGCGCGTCCACGAGACGACGGGCTTCAGGATGGCCCTCACCGCCAGCGGCGAGCGCGTCGCCTGCCTCTACACCGAACCGGAACAGGCGTCCCTCAGGCCGACCGAACTCCACGTCTACGACCGCGCGGCCGACGAGGTGTACGACGTCACGGCCGACATCGATCGTGGCCTCGGTCACGAGGCGGCACCGCAGTGGGGCCCGGAGGGCGAGACGGTGTACTTCTCGACGCCGGACGAGGGGGCTAGCGCGCTCTGGTCGGCACCCGGCGACGCGAGCGAGACCCCGGAGCGACTCTACCGCGGCGGGGAGGTCAACGGCGCGCACGTGGGGGAGGATGTGGTGGCGATCACGAAGTCCGAGTGGGACCACCCCGGCGACGTCTTCGTACTCGTCCCCGGGGGAGACGGAGGCGGCGTAGCCGACGGGAGCGAGGAGCGTCGGCTGTCGAACCTGAACGCCGAGTACCTCGACGGCGTGGTGCTTCCGGAGCCGGAACCCGTCGAGTTCGAGTCCGAACGGGGTCCCGTCGAAGGGTGGGTTCTGGTGCCGCCGGAGTTCGACGAGAGCGAGGCACGAAGCGCCTCGGAGGAGCGGACGGAGTCCGCGGAACCGGAGCGGTATCCGATGGTCGCGGAGATCCACGGCGGCCCGCACGCGATGTGGACCACCTCGGGGACGATGTGGCACGAGTTCCAGACGCTCGCCGCGCGCGGCTACGTCGTCTTCTGGTCGAACCCCCGCGGCTCGACCGGCTTCGGCGAGGAGTACATGAGCGCCATCGAGCGCGACTGGGGGAACGTCACCCTCACCGACGTGCTGGCCGGGGTCGAGGCGGTCGCCGGGCGTGACTACGTCGACGAGGACGAGGTCTTCCTCACCGGCGGCTCGTTCGGCGGCTACATGACCTCGTGGACGGTCGGGCAGACCGACTACTTCCGCGCGGCCGTCTCCCAGCGCGGCGTCTACGACTTCACCGGCTTCTACGGCTCGACCGACGGCGCGTACAAGCTCCTAGAGGGCGACTACGACACGACGCCGTGGGGGGAGCCGGAGTTCCTCTGGGAGCAGTCGCCGGTCGCGAACGCGCACGAGGTGACGACGCCGACGCTCGTACTCCACTCCGATCAGGACTTCCGGACGCCGGCGAACACGGCCGAACTGTTCCACCGAATCCTCCGCAAGCAGGGGACGGAGACGCGGCTCGTCAGGTACCCGCGCGAGGGGCACGAGCTGTCCCGGTCCGGCGAACCGGCTCACATCGTGGACCGCATCGAGCGCATGGCGCGCTGGTTCGACGGCTACTCGTCGTACCACGACGCGGAGCGGGCGCTCGACCGGCCGGAGAACGACGGGCTGAGCGCCGGCGAGGACGACGAGGCGGACGCGGACGACGGGAGCGGGAAGAACGGCGACGAGTAGGTCCTCCGACCTGCGTTCGACGTGTTCGATCCTTTTTGCCGTTCGCGCGCGTTCCAGCCACAATGAACGGAACCGATTGCGCGTACTGCGGCTGTGACGTGACCGATCACGATCCGATCTCCGTACGTGAGTGGGGGGAGGACGTCGCCGACGGCGATGAAGTACCCTTCTGCAACTACGGCTGTCTCGCCGCCCACATCGACGACGCGGGGCTGGCGCTCGGGACGACGTGTTCGGTGGAGCTCTAGTCGACGATGATGTCGCCGTCCCCGTCGACGGTGACGGGCGCCTCGCTGGTCATCTCGGTCTCGTAGCGCTCGATCCAGTCGGCGAAGCATCCCGGACAGAGCCGCTGCTCGTCGACCGTCGAGCGGTCGACCGAGAGCCGGACGATGCGCGCCAGCGCGTCCGCCACCTCGTCGCCGCACGCGTCGCAGGAGTCTGCCATGGCGAGCCGTGCGGAAGGGAGGGATATAGGCGTTGCCTCCGGGAGGGCTTGCAGGCGGTCCGACCGCATCGCGACGGGGGAGACCGCGCACCCGCGTGCCCCGCCGCGACCGAACTCAGGTCACGGGGCGACTGGTCGGGATTTCGTACTTGAACCTACGTGCCGAGCGTCGCGTTCCCAGCGAACGTCGGCGAGCGCAGCAGCAGCCAGACCGCGATCGCGGCGAACGGCAGCATCGCCAGCAGCCCGACGGGGAGCGGCCCGAGCAACGGGTTCGGGTTCCCCTGCACGAACAGCGCCGCGAGCCCCGCGACGGCGTTCACCGCGCCGTGTCCGATCGCGGCCGGCCAGACGCTCCCCTCCCGAAGCGTCGCCCACGCGAAGACGATCCCGAGCGAGAGGGTGAAGCCGAGGAAGACGACGAACCCGGTCCACGGGAACCCCGTGTAGCCGAAACCGTACTCGTACCCCATCGCGATGAGCGGCCAGTGCCAGACGCCCCAGACGACTCCGTGGAGGAGAACCGCCCGGCGGGCGCCGAGCGGGAGCAGTTTCGGGAGGAGGTAGCCCCGCCAGCCGAACTCCTCGCCGAACGCGAACAGGCCGTTGAGCAGGGGGGCGACCGTGACGGCGGCGACGACCTGGACGAGGACGAGCGTCGTCGGGTCGAGGTCGGTCGCGCCGGCGGCACCGAGCGAGTCGACGAACGCGCGCATCGACGGATCGAACGTGTCGGGGAAGGCGGCGAAGAAGACGATAGCACCGAGGACGGTGAGGACGAGGGGCGCGAACCACATCGCTGCGTACGTCCGGAGATGTCCCGTCGCGTCCGGCGAGAGCAGGAGGTTCGCTCGACCCTCGCCCGTCGCGACGCGCGCGACGACGTTTCCGACCGCCGGACCGAACATGTACGTCGTCGGGAGCAGGACGCTCGCGAGCGTGAGTGGGCCGAGCACTGTCGGGCTGTCGACGAGGCCGCCGGTGGCGTAGATGGCCCCGGCAGTCGCCCAGGAAACTCCGAACGTGACCGCCAGGAAGACGCCGAGGCGGCGGGTTTCGAGGACCACGTCGGTGACGCCTCTCGGCGGGGAGACGTGAATCCACCGAAGAACCGGACGGGAACCGCCGCGACGGGTGGCTACGCGATCTTCTCGTACTGGTCGGAGAGCTTCCCGGCCGCCTCGTCCATCAGGTCGACCTCGTAGTCGTCCAGGTCCCACTCGACGACCTCCTCGACGCCGTTCGAACCGAGTTTGACCGGCACGCCGAACGCGGTGTCCTCGTGTCCGAACTCGCCGTCCAGTTTGAGCGACCCCGGGAGCACCTCGCCGGTGTCGTAGAGCACGGCCTCGACCATGTGGGCGACGCCCGTCGCCGGGCCCCACTGGGTCGCACCCTTGCGCTCGATGACGTCCATCGCGGACTCCTGCAGGTCGCCGAGGATCTCCTCCTTCTCGTCGCCGGAGAACTCGGGGTCGCGGCCGTCGATCCGGACCTTCGAGAAGACGGGTACCTGCGCGTCGCCGTGCTCGCCGAGGATGGTCGCCTCGACGTTCTTGACCTGCGTGTCGAAGCGGTCCGAGAGGACGTAGCGGAACCGGGCGGAGTCGAGCCGGCCGCCGAAGCCGATCACTTTGTGCCGGTCGCGGTCGCCCGCCTCGTACAGGTGGCGGTTCAGCAGGTCGACCGGGTTCGAGGTCGTGATGGAGACGAAGTCGTCGTTGTGCTCGGCGAGCGACGAGCCGATGTCCTCCATGATGGGCGCGTTGTCGCCCGCGAGGTCGATGCGCGTCTGGCCGGGCTGGCGCGGGATACCCGCCGTGATGACGACCACGTCGGAGCCGGCGGTGTCCTCGTACTCGCCCTGGACGACCGTGGTGTTCGAGTCGTAGGCGATGCCGTGGTTCGTGTCCGCCGCCTGTCCCACCGTCGTCTCCCGCTGGTCCGGGATGTCGACGAACACGAGCTCGTCGACGATGTCCCGAAGCGCGAGGTTGTAGCCGGCCGCGGCTCCCACGGTCCCTGCCGCGCCGATGATGCTAACCTTCGTCATACCACGTAAACTGCGGCCCGAAATTCGGGTAAACGTTTCGAAAGCCGTGATTTCGGGTATCAGGCGTCGTATCGAAAGACGACGATCGTCGAACCGTTCGGTGGGGAGACGGCACGCTGCCGACCGGGAGCGAGACGCACACCCCTGGAGCGGCGGTTCCGCCGGGGTTTATGGCCTCTCCCGTTCGCCTCTCGTGTATGCCAATCGAGGAACGGGGCGACGCGCATCTCATCACCCACGCGCTCGCCAAGGACACTCTCTCGCGACTCCGCGACGTCGAAACGTCTCAGGTCGGGTTCCGCAAGGGGCTCGTGAAACTCGGCCGCATCTGCGGCTACGAGATCATCGACGGCGCGATGGAGACGGAGTTCGTCTCGATCCGGACCCCGCTGGCCGAGACGACCGGCGAGCGGGTGAAGCGGCTCGACGACGTGGTCATCGTGAACGTCCTGCGCGCCGCGACGCCGTTCGTCGAGGGGCTACTGAAGGCGTTCCCCCGCGCCAAGCAGGGCGTCATCTCCGCCGGCCGGGACGAGGAGGCCGGCATGGGCGAGAACGGCACCTTCCCCATCAGTATCGACTACACGAAGCTCCCCGAGATCACGGAGACCGACACCGTCATCGTCGCCGACCCGATGCTCGCGACCGGGTCGACGATGTGTGCCGTGCTGGAGCACGTTCTCGACCAGGGTCCCGAGCCCGAGCACCTGTTCGTCCTCTCCGCCGTCTCCGCCCCCGACGGGCTGGTCCGCGTCGGCGACCAGTTCCCGGAGGCCGACCTCCTCACGGTCTCCATCGACGACCACCTCAACGAGGAGGGGTTCATCGTCCCCGGCCTCGGCGACGCCGGAGACCGCGCGTTCCGAACCAAGTAACCGAACACGGGATCCCCGCTTCCATCGTCCCACGACCTTTTCCGTGAAGACGGGACCAGTCGCCCCGTGACCTGAGTTCGGTCGCGACGAGTTCGCGGGTGCGCGGTCCACCTCGTCGCGACACGATCGGAGCGCCGGGGACCGCCTGTCAGCCTACAGCCGCGAGCGGAGCGCTTCCGCCGTCTTCGCCCCCACGCCCGGGACGTCCCGGAGGTCGTCCACGCTCGCCCCGCGGACGTTCTCGACCGAGCCGAACCGCCGGAGGAGGCGCTGTCTGGTCTGCGGGCCGATCCCGGGCACCTCGTCGAGCACCGTCGAGACGTCGTCGCGGAGCGTCTGGTGGTACTGGACCGCGAAGCGGTGCGCCTCGTCGCGCACGCGCTGGACGACGTGGAGCGCCGGGTCGTCGTCGGGCCAGTCCAGCACGCCGTCGGGTGTGATCACCAGCTCCCTGTCCTTGGCGAGCGCAACGACGGGTACGTCCCAGCCGACCTCCCGGAGCGCGTCGCGGGCGGCACCGAGCTGCCCGTCGCCGCCGTCGATGAGCAGCAGGTCCGGGTCGGGGCGGTCGTCGTACCCGTCGACGGCTCGCTCCGCCCGCCAGCGGACTAGTTCGCGCATGTTCGCGTAGTCGTCGTTGCGCGTGGTGAGCTTCTTCCGGCGGTAGTCGGACTTCTCCGCCGACCCGTCGACGAAGCAGACGTTCGACCCGACGACGTGCTTCCCCTGGCCGTGGCTCACGTCGAACCCCTCGATGCGGTCGGGCCTGGAGATCCCCAGTCGCTCCCCGACCGCCGCGACGCCGTCGGTCCGCGTCGGCGCGCTGCGGGCGTTCTTGAGCGCCAGTTCCACCAGCTTCGCCTCCCTCCCCGTCCCGGGCACGCGAACCGACACGCCCTCGGCGGCGAGCCAGTCGAGCACGTCGTCGTCGGCCGGCCGCTCCGACAGCAGGACGGCGTCCGGGAGTTCGCGTTCGGCGTAGTACTGGACCAGGAACGCCGCGAGCACCTCGGCTACCCGGTCCTCCCCCTCGGGTGCCTCCAGCGAGTGTCGCGTCCGGTCGACGAGTTGTCCGCGCTCGCTGTGGAGGCGAGCGACCGTCGCCGCGTCGCCCTCGAGCGCCGCGCCGAGCACGTCGACGTCGCGTTCGTCCGACCGCCCCGAGACGGCCTCCTCCCCCTCGCCGTGGAACGACTCGACGGCGTCGAGTCTGTCGCGGAGGTTGGCAGCCCGCTCGTACTCCTGGGCCGCCGCCGCCTCGTCCATCGCCCGGGCGAGCGGGTCCCCGAGCACGCCGGTCTCGCCCTCGAAGAACCGCACGACCGACTCCACGTCCTGTCGATAGTCGCCCTCGGCGATCTGCCCCGTGCAGGGCGCCGTACACAGCCCCATCTCGTAGTCGAGGCAGGGACGGTCCCTGCCGGCGTACTTGTGATCCGAGCAACCGCGGACGCCGTACGTCTCCCGGAGCGCCTTGACGACCGTGTCGACGCGTCCCTTGTCGGTGAACGGCCCGAAGACCGTCGCGCCCTCCTCGGGGTCGCGCGTCACCTCGATCCGCGGGATCGGGTGGTCGGTCAACTGGACGAGGGGGTAGGACTTGTCGTCCTTGAGTCGGACGTTGAACCGCGGGTTGTGCCGCTTGATGAGGTTCGCCTCGAGCAGCAACGCCTGCGTCTCGGTGTCGGTGACCGCGAACTCCAGCGCGTCGGCGCGTTGGACCATCCGCCGGACGCGGGCCGAACGGGGGTCGGCGTACGACCGAACCCGGTCGCGGATGTCCACCGCTTTCCCCACGTAGAGGACGGTCTCGCCCTCGTGGAACTGGTACACGCCGGGCTCTCGGGGGAGGGTCTCGGCCCGTTCACGGACCTCGCTCGCATCCATCGTCCGCATTCGGCGCTCCGGCCGCTTGAGGGTGACGCGTCACCATCTTGCAGTATCAACTGTGAATTTTTGAGGACAACGTTAACGGGGTATTAGCGAGCCTCTGGGGCTATGACGTCGCTACTCAGTCGCGTTCGGCGCTGGTTCGGTGCCGAGAGCGACCCCATACCGGACGGAGGTGTCGCCGTCGAATCGGGGGCCGATGGGGACCCTGCGCTTAATTCGGAGGAGGACGAAACCGAACTGACCGACGAGGCCGAACTGAACGTCGACGACGACATGCTGCTCGACGGGGTCGGATCCGCGGTGTTCATGCTGGACGCAGACGGGCGGATCGCCGCCTGGAACCGGGGGATCGAGAACCTGACGGGCGCCACCAGCGAGGAGGCCATCGGCCACCCGCACGCGAGCGAGATGTTCTACCCGGACGGCCGCCGGGCGCAGACGCTCGCCGACAAGGTGCTCGAGACGCCCCGTTCCGTCCACGAGGAGTACGACGTCGACCTGGAGGACGAGGAACTCTCGCTGTACGCCGACACGAGCGTGATGACGGACCAGCACGGCCGGGAGCGGCACATCTACTTCACGGCGATGCCGCTGTACGAGGGCGACGAACTCGTCGCCGTCGTCGAGACGGTCCGCGACCAGACCGAGCAGGTGCGTCGACAGAAGGCCGTCGAGGCGCTGGTCGACGAACTCCAGCGGACGATCGAGCAGCTCGTCGCCGGGCACCTCGACGCCAGGGCGGACTACGTCGACGAGGAGGACTGCCTCGACGACCGCCTGCTCGGGGTCGTCGGCGAACTGAACGAGATGGCCGAGTCGTTCGAGTCGACCGCCGTCGGCGTCGACGAGCAGACCGGCCACCTGGAGGAGTCGGTCGAGGAGGCGGTCGACGCGGCCGAGGACATCGCCCGGAACGTCGCCGAGCAGAACGAACTACTCACCGAAGGTGTGAGCGAGATGCAGACGTTCTCCGCGTCGATGGAGGAGGTCGCCGCCACGGCGGAGGAGGTCGACACCGCGGCCGAGCAGGCGCGCGAGGCCGCGAGCGAGGGGCTCGACGCATCCGAGGACGCCAGGGAGGCGACCGACGACGTCACCGACATCGGCGAGGAACTGGTCGACTCGGTCACGAGCCTCGGCGACCGGATGGACGACATCGAGTCCGTCGTGGAGGTCATCTCCGACGTCGCGGAGCAGACGAACCTGCTCGCGCTGAACGCGAACATCGAGGCCGCGCGGGCCGGCAAGGACGGCGACGGCTTCGCGGTCGTCGCCGAGGAGGTCAAGACGCTCGCCGACGAGACCCGCCAGCACACCGAGCAGATCACGGGCAGCATCGAACAGCTCCAGAGCCAGACCGACTCGACCGTGGTGGCCGCGGAGCAGTCCCACCAGCAGATCGACCACGCGGCCGATCAGATCGACGACGTGCTGGAGGCGTTCGACGACATCGCCTCGTCCATCGACCAGGCGGCGGACGGCATCGCCGAGGTCTCCCGCGCGACCGACGACCAGGCGACGACGGTCGAGGAGCTGACCGCGACCATCGAGGACGTGCGCGAGCGCTCGACCGAGACGGAGACCGCGGCCGACCGCATCGTGGCCGCGACCGACCAGCAGACGGACGCCATCGAGGATCTGTCCGAACGGGTCCGCGAGCTGA
Organism: Halorarum halophilum; assembly: GCF_013401515.1. NCBI lineage: Archaea > Methanobacteriati > Methanobacteriota > Halobacteria > Halobacteriales > Haloferacaceae > Halorarum > Halorarum halophilum. The sequence goes on from NZ_CP058529.1 coordinate 2,628,598, forward strand.
AGGGACAGGGGGCCGCGACGGACGGCGGCCGCGACGCGGCCTCCGTGGAGTTCCGCACGGACGGCGGCGTGACGGTGGAGGACGCCGCGATCGACGCTGACGCGGAGCCTGTGGACGCGGAGTGGGTCGACGCGGACCATGCCGACGAGAACCTCGGCGGCTTTCAGTTCCCCTGATCGGGCGACGCGACGGGAGCGACCGATCACCGATCGAACGGTCCCTTTTCACCCCCACCGACCGTAGCCCGACGTATGCAACTGTGGCTCGTAGAGCGGGAGTACGACACCAGACAGACGGTCTCGTTGACGTACGCGACCGAGGACGGCGAGCGGTACTACCGACGGCAGGCGTCAGTGGAACTGCTCGGTCGGAACCCGGCCACGGCGGCCGTCGACCGACCGGAGTCGGAACTCGAAGGGGTCGAGGACGACGGCACCGCGGACCGCTACGCTGCCGAGGCGCGCCGGATGGCCGACCGGCACGACCCCGACGACGAGGTCTAAGCTAGCACCACTGTTCGAGCACCGGCGCGTCTCGCTCCTCGACGGAGAGCCACGCGTCCTCCCGTGCGATGTCGGCGATGACGAACTCGGAACTGTTCTCGTCGACCGACGCCATCACCTCTGACTCCGTGCGACCCCGTGTCATGGATGTGACTCTCTTTCAGGGACGTATAAATCAATCGAATCTGCATCATCGCGGCGGGGTCGGCGGCTGTCATGGTATTCCCCTGACGTTCTTACTAACTTTTTCGGAGTTATCCGATGGATTTTACTTTCCGTGCTCCGAGGGGTGGGGCATGTCTTCACACGACATGGGGGACGACGGAACGGAGACCGACGTGTCGAGGCGCACGTTCGTCCGAGCCAGCGGTGCGCTCGCGGGCGCCGGGCTGCTCGGCGGCGTGGGGGTTCGAATGGCGGCAGCCGCGGACGGCGAGGCGGTCGGTCGGTTCCGGAACTGGCGCGCCATCGAGGCCCAGCGGGTGTGGGACCGGGGCTACCGCGGGCGAAGGGACCGAGCGATCGGGCTCACCGACTCCGGGCTGGACTCCCGCCACCCGGACCTCGGGCCGTGGAACGGCGTCACCGCGTTCGTCGAGGGCGGCGAACTGAAGCTCACCCGGCCGGCGGAGAACGACCTCACCCGCGTCGACACCGGAGACGGCGAGTCGTTCGCCGGGACGATGGGCCCGGGGACGTTCGCGACGGGCGAGGAGACGTACCACGAGTTCACCGTCCCCGCCGGGGCCGAGGAACTCGACGCGACGCTCTCGTGGGGGCCGGTCGCGGAGAACGACCTGGAGTTCCGGCTCGACGCGTGGACGGGCGACGCGTGGGAGACCGAAACTCGCGCCGCGACGGGGAGCCAGCCGGAGACGCTCGCCGGCGTCCCTGTCGAGGCGGGCCGTGAGTACCGGTTCGCCGTCGAGGCGTACCTCAACACGACCACCGAGTACGAGATCGCGGGGGGCTACCACGCCGTCGAGGGGACCAGGACGACGTACGACAGCGACGTGGTGTTCGCGGACGTGGACGGCGGCGCGACCGCTACGACGCCCAAGACTGTCGGCTGGTACGACGCCGGTTCGCAGTACGGGAGCTACGACCGCCCGCGCGACGAGAACGGCCACGGCACCCACTGCTCGTCCATCATGGGCGGCAGCGGCCGGGCGAGCGTCGTCGACGACGAGGTCGTGACGGTCGAGGAGCCCGGTGTCACGCTCGACACCATCACCGGGTCGGCACTCAGCTACGAGGTCGAGGCGGACGCCGGGACGGGCGTGTTCGGGTCGGCCTACGGCGTCGCGGTCGAGCTGTTCCTCGAAGGTCCGGACGGCGAGGAACTCGACTCGTCGACCGTCGATACGGACGGCGACCCCGGCGCGAACGTCGTCGTCGAGGCGCCCGCCGTCGAGGCCGGGACGTACACAGTGACCGTGCGGACGGCGGCGGGTGAACTGGACGCGTCGGCGTACGTCGAGGCGATCGCCGTCGGCACCTTCCGCGACCCCGAGTCGACCGCCGGCGATCGGGAGACGGGTGGCGACGGCCTCCACACCGGCGTCGCGCCGGACCACAGCCTGATCTGCCTCCAGGGCCTCTCCGGGCCGACCGAGGACCTGGGGCGCTACGCGGGACAGTTCGCCGAGACGTTCGAACTCCGTGCGGTCAACATGTCGTGGGGCTACGTGGGCGGCCTCCCGCTCGGCGCCGCCGCCGGCACCCTCGACCGCATCCCCGGCGTCGTCAAGGAGATCACCGAGGAGGGAATCCTGACGCTCGCGGCCGCCGGCAACGCCGCGACGCCGCTCAACGGCAACGGCTCGCCCGCCGTAGCCGACGAGGCGGTGAGCGTCGTCGCGACCGGCCCGCTCGACGGCATCTCGGGCTACTCCTCGGGCGGCATCGGCGGCGTCGACGAGGACGATTACGGAACGTACATGAAGCCAGACGTCGCCGCGCCGGGCGGCACCGTGACCGACCCGGTGAACGCCGCGATGAACGGCGTCGCGGACGCGCCCGAGTCCGAGCAGGCGCCGATCCGCGACTACACCGGGAAGGCCGGCACGTCGATGGCGACGCCGTTCACGACCGGGGCGACCGGGCTGGTCGCCCAGGCGATGGAGGAGGACGGCCCCGAGGCGCTGTCGCTGCCCGCGCCCGCCGACGCGACGTTCGACGACGCGATGCGACTGAAGGGCGTCCTCCTCGCGACGGCGAGCGAGACGGCGCTCGCGGCCGCGCCGCACCACCGGGCGAAGGCCCCGACGTACGACTTCGGCGGCCGGGATCCGTTCGAGGGGTACGGCCGACTGAACGCCGGCGCCGCCGTCGACGCCGTCACCCGGGAGCTGTCGGGCACGACGGGCGAGACGCTCGGACTCGACCTCCCGCACGACGAGCGCGCGGTCGCGGGCTACGTCGAACTCGGCGTCGGCAAACTCGAGGCGAGCGTGGAGTTCACCGGCTACGAGGGCGACGACGCGGCGAAGGCGACCGCGCCGCCCCACGTGGACCTGTTCGTCTACGACGGCGGCGACCCCGCAGCGCACGGCGAGCCGAACGTCGTCGACCGCGCGGCCGGCGTGGCCGGGTCGGCGTCGGTCTCCGCCAGCGAGGAGCGCGGCGGCGGCAGTTCGACGTACCTCGTCGTCGCGAAGCTCGTGAACGTCCCCGGCGCGGTCAACGGCGACGACGTTCGGGCCGCGTTCGATCTCACCGTGGACGAGACGCCCGGAATCCGCGCCCGCGGGAGCCGGGGTAACGGAAACGGAGAGTCGGACGACGACGGCTTGCTCGGCGCCGGCGCGACCCACACCGTCGAGGTGACGGTCGAGGCCGACGAGGACGCGGTCGTGCGGGACGTCGTCCCGGACGGCTGGAGCCTCGTCGACGACCTGCTCACCGATCCGCTGGACGTCGACGGCGTCACGACGGTGGAACTCGGCGAGGTCGCGGCGGGCGAGAAGGTGACGTTCTCCTACGAGGTGACGGCGCCGACCGACCTGCTCGAACTCCCGCAGGAGCACCTGTTCGGGCCGGTGCAGGTTGATGCCGGCGACGGTTGGACTGGCGTGTCGGGCACCGCCGGGACCGTGGGAACCGAGGGCGAGTAGTCGCTACTGGCACGTTCGGGGCATCCGTTTTCGCGGGCACGTGAATCGAACGCCCGGATCGGTCGAATGGGCGCGGGACCACCTCGAACGTCCCATCCGATCGCCCGTTCGGTGAGCGACAAGGCTACGATTCCATGCGCGTCGATAGGTGAATCGGCTGCTTGGCGCGCGGCTGGCCGCGCCTTCTGCGCGGCCACAGTCGCGCGAGGGCTGAGCACCACAGCGACTGAAAGGAGCGAGGAGCGCAGGCGGTTGGGGAGGGTGAGGATAGGGGTGTTCCCGGTGACCGTGTCGGTCCACGATGGATAACTACGAGAAAAGCAGACGCTCCCACTCACCTCCACGAACACCGTACCAACGCGAAACACACCTTCGCAGTATACAAGAGGCACGGCGCGGTACACCCGTGACATGAAGGTAGCCGACGCGATGACGCCGCGGGCGGAGTTGGTCACCGTCTCGCTTCCGGGCACGCGTGACGACGCGCTGGAGTACCTGCAGGAACACCGGTTCTCCTCCGTGCCCGTCGTGAAGGAGACGGACGCCGGCGAGGAGTACCGCGGACTCGTCTCGCGCGACGACCTGATCGAGCGCCCCGACGAGGACCAGCTCGCGATTCTCATGCGCGAGGTCCCGACCGTGACACCGGACACGTTCCTCCGGGACGCCGCTCAGTTGATGGTCGGCTCCGCCATCCGCCGGCTGCCGGTGGTCGAGGAGAACGACGGCGACGCGCTGGCCGGCATCGTCACCGTCACCGACGTGGTCCACGCCATCGCCCACGGCGACGCCGAGACGGACGCGATCTGCGGCGACGTCGCCGGCGCGGACGTGAACACCGTGTACTCGGGGACGCCGCTCCCCGTCTCCGAGCGGGAGCTCTACTTCGCGAACGTCCCGTACGCCGTCACGCTCGACGACGAGGGCGACATGGACGGCATGCTCACCGAGGTCGACATCCTCGAGGTCGCCCGCGTCGTCGAGGGCGCCGACGACACCGGCGACTCCATCGCCGACGAGGACGACGACTGGAAGTGGGAGGGCATCAAGGCGGTCGGCAGCGCCTACATCCCCACCCGGAACGTCGAGATCCCCGCGGAGCCGGTCTCCGAGTTCCGGACCGAGGACGTGCTCACGGTCTCGCGCAAGCGGTCGGTCCAGGAGGCCGCCCAGGAGATGATCTCGAACGACATCGAACAGCTCCCGCTCGTGAACGGCGGCGACCTCGTCGGCATCGTGCGGGACGTCCACCTGCTGGAGGCGCTCTGATGGCACGCCAGCAGGACGTCATCGAGCTCGCCAAGCGGCGCGGCTTCTTCTTCGGCTCGAACGGCGCCTACGGCGGCGTCGCGGGCTTCTACACCTACGGCCCGAAGGGCGCCGCGCTGAAGGACAACCTCGAATCGACCTGGCGCGACCGCTTCACGGTGAAGCAGGGCAACTTCGAGATCGAGGCGCCGACCGTGATGCCCGAGGCCGTCTTCGAGGCGTCGGGCCACCTCGACGGCTTCGACGACATGCTCGTCGAGTGCCCCGAGTGTGGCGTCTCCCACCGCGCGGACCACCTCGTCGAGGGCGCGACCGACATCGAGGACGCCGAGGCGCTCGGCCCGGAGCGCGTCGGCGAACTCATCGCCGAGCACGGCATCGAGTGCCCGAACTGCGGCGCGGCGCTCGCCGACGAGCCGGTCGAGGACTTCAACCTCATGTTCGAGACGAGCATCGGCCCCGGCTCGGGCCAGCCCGGCTACCTCCGCCCCGAGACCGCGCAGGGCATCTTCGTGGAGTTCCCCCGGCTGAAGGAGTACGCGCGGAACCGCCTCCCGTTCGGCGTCACCCAGATCGGCCCGGCCTACCGGAACGAGATCAGCCCCCGCCGCGGCATCATCCGCGTCCGGGAGTTCACGCAGGCCGAACTCGAGACGTTCATCGACCCCGAGACGGACGAGCCGCCGCTGGAGGAGGTCGCCGACGTCGAGGTGACGCTCTACCCCGCGACCGAACAGGATTCGGAGGACGGCGAGTCGTACGAGACGACCGTCGGCGAGGCGGTCGAGGAGGGCGTCGTCGGCTCCGACTGGGTCGGCTACTACCTCGGCGTCGCGCAGGGCTGGTACGAGCGCGTCGGCGTCGACATGGACCGCTTCCGATTCCGCCAGCACCTCCCCGGCGAACTCGCCCACTACGCGGCCGACTGCTGGGACGCCGAGTCGGAGGTCTCGGGCGACTGGATCGAGATCACGGGCTTCGCCTACCGGGGCGACTACGACCTCACGAAACACGCCGAGCACTCCGGCGAGTCGTTCACCGTGTTCAGGCAGTACGACGAGCCGCGGATCGTCGAGCGCGCGACCGTCGACCCGGACATGGCGACGCTGGGCCCCGAGTTCGGCGGCCGGGCCGGCGACGTGGCCGAGGCGCTCGAACGGCTCGCCGAGCGCGACCCGGACGCGTTCGCGGGCGAGGAGGTCACCGTCGAGGTCGACGGCGACGAAGCCGCCGTCCCGACCGACGTGGCGAACTTCTCGGTCGAGGAGGTGACCGAGAACGGCGAACACGTCACACCCCACGTCGTCGAGCCGTCGTTCGGCGTGGACCGGGTCCTCTACACGCTCGTCGAGCACGCCTACCGCGAGGACACCGTCGACGGCGAGGAGCGGACGTACCTCGCGCTCGACCCCGAACTCGCGCCGACCGACGCCGCCGTCTTCCCGCTCGTCTCGAACGACGAGCGCTTGCTCGACCTGGCGGACGAGGTCACCCGCGACCTCAGGGCCGCCGGGCTGGCGGTCGAGCACGACGAGTCGGGCTCGATCGGCCGGCGCTACCGCCGGCAGGACGAGGTCGGCACGCCGTTCTGCGTCACCGTCGACCGGGACGGCGTCGAGGGCGACGGCCCGGACACGGTGACGCTCCGTGAACGGGACTCTGCGGTACAGGTGCGCGTACCCGTCGCCGAGGTGGCGGCCGAACTGGCCGCGCTGCTCGACGCCGAGGCGGAGCGCACGTTCGCCGACCTCGAGTCGGCGCACGGGACAGTCGAGACGGACGTCGAGACCGCGTAGGATGACTGGGGGGTTGCCATGACGAGCGAACTGGGCCGCAGGGCCGTCCACGCCTCGGGGACGGGGATCCCGCTGCTGTACGTCCTCGACCTGCTGACCTGGCGGGGGCTCCAGCTGTTCCTCGTCGCCTGTACGGTCGTCGCGTTCGTCCTGGAGTTCCTCCGGCTCGTCGTCGGGCTCGACCACGCGGTGTACGACCGGCTGACCCGCGAGTACGAGGCGAACAACGTCGCCGGCTACGCGCTGTACATGGTCGGGATGGCGATCGCGGCGTTCGCGTTCGAGCCGCGCGTCGCCGTCCCCGCGATGTTGATGCTCTCCATCGGCGACCCCGTCTCGGGCTACCTTGGTTCGAACGACGCGACGACGGCGAAGGAGTTGGGCGTGCTCGGCGTCATGTTCCTCGTCTGCTTCGCGCTCGCGGTGCCGTTCACCACCGCCGCCGGGCAGCTCCTCGCGGGCGTCGCCGCGGCGGCCGCGGGCGCGCTCGGCGCCACCGTCGCCGACGGCCTGAAGCCGGTCATCCGCGGCTACGTCATCGACGACAACCTCACCATCCCGCCGGTCGCCGGCCTCGCGATGACCGTCGTGTTCCTGCTCCTCGCGGTCTGACCCCGCTTCACGCGGACCCTCAAAATCGCGGTTACGGGCCGTGTTTCGAGGGGAAACGAAGGGGTCCCGCTGCGGTACTCACTCCTCGACCGTCGTCGGGACGACGGTCTCGGCCCCGCATTCGGGACACTGGTCGTACTCGGCGGCGAACTCGGCTTCACAGGCCTCGCAGCGATACGCGCCGTCCTCGGCGGCCGCCTCGGTCGCGGTCCGCTTGAACTGCTCGACCTCCTTCCCGAGTTTTCTGAAGAGCCCCATTCCCCGGAACGAGGTGACGTAGCCGGATAAGCGTTGGTAGCGTGTCGGAGGCCGCTCGCTCGCGGTCAAATCGGGCGGACGAGGTGTGTCTCGAGGGGAAACGAAGGGGTTCCGGTCGGACGGGCACGTTCGGTTCCTAGCTTGCAGGTGGGGCGCGTGACGTGAGCCCCCTCGTGGGGTTCTCGTGAGCGACGCCAGGAGCGAACGAGAGCACGCGGGGCGAGCGATGCGAGTCCCGCGAAGCGAGCACACGCGCGCCAGGGGTGAGGACCGCAGGCGAACGGAGTGAGCCGAGGAGCGCAATCGGCTGGGGAGGGTGTGGCTCTCATGACGCTTGGCCATAGTCGGTCGCACCTCCCCGACTCGTTCTCCTCAATTCATTCAAGACGACCGCGTGGGACCCCGACTCAGATCGTCAAAATCTCCGTAACCAGCCGCTGGGTAAACATCGCCACGCCGCAGCCGAGCCAGGTCATCGCCACGAAGTGGAGGTACGCGTTCGCCTTGTTGCCGCCGTCGATGGTGCGGATCATGATCGACGACAGCACGGCGTTGAACAGGATGACCAGCAGCAGCAGGAACTGGATGAGCGGGATGTCGTACACGCCCGCGTAGATGAGCTGTGCGACGCCGCCGGCGTTCTGGACGTTGAACTGCGCGGAGAGGTCCGCCAGGATGTCGACGACCTGCAGGCCGATGAAGAACGCGAACGCCGAGGCGGCGGTGATGCCGTACAGCAGGCCGATCATCGTCACGGTCGCCTGACGGCGCTGCTCGCGCAGTTGCATCACCGTGTTCATGTTCTTGGAGATGAGCTCGCCGAGCATCTTCGGCCGGCCGCCCATCTCGCGCCCCTCGAGGTACATGTCCGAGAACTTCTGGATGAGGTACGAGCGCGTGTCCGCGGCGAACGTGTGCCACGCCTGGTTCGGATCGATGCGGATGTTGAGCCGGCGGTACAGCCGCACGATCGCCGGCGTCAGCGAGCCGAAGTCCTTCTGGTGGAGCGTCCGGAGCACGTCCCCGGTCGTCGACTGCTTCGCGGACTCGGCGGCGCCGAGCGCGCGGATGAACGACGGGAACTCGTCGTCGCGCTCGCCGATGTTGTTCTCCTCGATGCGGAGCATCACGCCCGTGAGCATCATCGGCGTGATGGGCACGCAGATGTACAGCGGCAGCGGCGTCTCGTCGAGGAAGAACAGCAGCCCCGGCAGTCCCGGCCCGTAGCCGAACAGGCCCAGGCCGACGACGAGCACGAGCAGGAACGTCAGCCCGACGCCGACGATCAGGCTCCCCCACAGCCGCAGGTCGCTCGGCGCGCCCTGCTCCGAGTGGAACCACACCGGGTCGTGGGGGGACATCGCCCGGATCATGACGTAGAAGCCCAGTTGGACCAGCATGAACATGACAATGACCGCCGCGACGGTGACGGTGGGGTTGTCGCCGGTGAGGATGGGCAGCACGATGGCGAACACGAGCGCGAACGTCATCGAGAGGATCATCGACATGTAGAGGTCCTTCATGACCTCCAGGTTCCCCAGCGCGCCCTCGTACACCGTGATGTAGTTCTGGACCACCGCGTCCTGCTCGGACAGCAGGAACTCGTCGAGCGACTGGCCGGCGCCGATGGTGTAGCCGAGCCGGTCGAAAAAGTCGGAGAAGGCGTCCGAGGGCACCTCCTTGGCCCGCCGGCGCAGCGCGTCGTCGAGCGACTGGTTCCACGTGTCGACGAGGTGGACGACGCGGCCGAGTTCGTCGGCGGCCGCGCCGTACTCGGGCTCGCTCGCGAGCGTCCGGAACACGGCCATGCGGTCGATGTTCGTCGTCGACAGCACGGTCATGTGGGTCATCACGAGGTGGAGCTGGTTCTCGATGGCGACCTTCCGGCTGTTGAGGTAGAGCTTCGGGTAGCCCACGGCCGCCCCCAACACGAGCAGGCCGAGCAGCGGGACCGGCACGCGGACCGACAGCGAGAACGGCAACAGCACGGCCCCGGCGAGCGTGAGCAGGAAGAAGGCGAGCGCCGGCAGCAGCACGTAGCCCACGTACTGGCGCTTCGGCATCTCCAGCTCGTCGTACGAGTCCAGCAGTTCCGAGGCCAGTTCCGAGAGGGAGTCCGGGAAGAAGTCCGAGTTCCCGCTGCCGGTGCCGGTGCTCATCTTACCTCGTGGAGCGGTGCATGTCGAACGGGAGGCCCTCCACGCCGTCCCGGTGGAACGAGTTGATGGCGTCGTTCACCTCGTGGTAGCCGAGCACGCCCTCCTGGATCATCCGCTCGATGAGTTCCGCGCGGAACGAGAGGTCGTCGTAGATGTCGCGGGTGTCGGCGTAGCCGAGCAGCGTCGCGATCTGGTCCTCGAGCACGTAGGAGTTGTTCATGCCGCGGAAGACGATCTCGTCCTCGACTGGGTCCCAGTCGAACACCTGCCGGGTGACGACCCCGTCCATCTCCTTCGAGTACCCCTCGATCTCCTGGACCGAGGTGACCCGGCGCAGCACCTTGTCGCCCTGCTTGACGCGGTTCTGGAACAGCGCCACGTCGGCGTTGTCCATGAACGTCTCGGGAACGTTGATGGGGTCGGAGGTGAACCGCTGGATCATCGAGACGATGTCGGACGCGTGGAACGTCAGCATCACGGGGTGGCCGGTCTGGGCCGCCTGGAACGCCATGCGCCCCTCCGCCCCGCGAACCTCGCCCACGATGATGTAGTCGGGACGGGACCGCAGCGCGGCGGCGACGAGGTCGAACATGTCCACGTCGTTCGAGTCGGCGCCGTCGCCCTCCCTGGTCAGCAACTGCTGCCAGGTGTTGTGCGGCGGGATGACCTCGGCGGTGTCCTCCGCGGTGTATATCTTGGAGTCCCGGGGGATGTACGAGAGGATGGCGTTCAACGTCGTCGTCTTCCCCGAAGCCGTCTCCCCGACGACGAACACCGTCTGCTCGTTCTCCAGGCAGAGCCAGAGGTACGCTGCCAGTTCCGGCGACAGCGTCCCCCAGTTCGTGATCTGGTTCACCGAGAGCGGCGTCTCCTCGCCCTGGCGGATGGTGAGCGAGGAGCCCTTGATGGAGACGTCGTCGGAGTAGATGATGTTGATACGCGACCCGTCGGGGAGCGTCGAGTCGACGATGGGGTTCGAGTCGGAGACGGGGTCGCCCATCCGCTCGCCCATGTTGCGCAGCCAGTTGTCGAACTGCTTGGGGGTCCCGAAGTCGACGGTCGTCTCCAGCATGCCGAACACGCCGTGGTCGACGTGGCACTCCTTCGGCCCGATGACGTGGATGTCCTCGTTCTCCGGGTCGCGCATGACCGGTTCGAGCGGGCCGAAGCCGACGATGTCGCGGTTCAGCCGGTAGCGGATGTTCTCGTAGGTCTGTTTGGACACCTCGGTCCGCCCGAAGTTCAGCACCTTCGACAGCGGGCCGTAGTCACCCTGTTCCTCGGCGATGACCGTGACCTCCTCGAGCAGCTCCTCGATGAGGTCGTCGTAGCCCGACTCCTGGTCGGGCGCCTCGCGGTGACCGCTCTTGTTCAGCAGCTGCCCCTTCACGACGTCGAGGACGGTCTCCTCGGCGGTCGAGAGCGTCGGCTCGACGGCGTAGTACTTCGTGTCCTGCCCGAAGTCGCCGTAGACGTGACAGAAGATGGGCCCGCCGACCGGGTAGATCACGTTCGGCCGGCGCGCCTCGTGGTCGCCCTCGATCTCGTCGACGAACATCGGGAACTCGCCGGTGATCTGCTTGAACTTCTGCAGGTGCTCCCGGAGGTGCGGGCGCTTCATCGCCATCTGCTTCAGTTCGCTCGACGGTTTCGCGGTGCCGTGGTCGGTCATGCCTGGTTCACCTCGTTCCTTTCAGCTACGGACGCGCGGGTTCGGGCACCATGGCCCGCCGGGTGCACGTCCAGCCTCGTCATTACGCGACGCTCCTCGATTCGATGACGATGCCCGTCCCCGAGCGGACGGAGAACCCGATGCTGTCGCCGACCTGGCTCCCCATGCCGGCGAAGCGTTTCACCGAGATGTTCCGGCGGACGTCGCCGCCGACCTCGATCATCTGGAGTTCGAGGAACACGTCGGCGATGGAGCGGAACGGCCCGATGGCCTCCTCGCCCACCGCGGACGGGTCGACCGTGAGCACGATGACCTTCCCGCTGGAGATCATGTCCCGGAAAAAGGAGATGATCTCCAGGGCGGCCTGGCGCTCCTCGTTGTTGCGGACGAGCGCCTCGAACGTCGGGTCGTTCCGGAGGATGGAGTCGAACGTGTCGAGGATGACGACGTCGGAGTTCCACATCGTCTCCGCCTCCATCAGGCGCCTCAGCAGCTCCTTGCGCTCGCCGCTCGAGTCTGAGAACGCCCCGCCCGAGTCGAAGTCGGCCGCGAGGAACAGCAGCTGTTCGTTCAACAGCGGCTTCGTCACGTCGTAGTCCAGCGAGAACATCTGGTCGATGAACCCGGAGACGGTCAGTTCGGTCGACAGCAGCGTGACGCTCGCGCCCTCGTCGACGAGGCCGTAGCTGAACCGCTGGGAGATGGCGGACTTGCCCGCGCCGTAGTCGCCCTCGAGGAGGACGATGCTCCCGCGCGGGATGCCCCCGCCGAGTTCCTTGTTCAGCTGGTCGCGCTCGGGCATGCCGATCGATAACAGGTTGCTGTTGGGGTTTCGACTGCTCATGTGCGGAAGATCAACACCTCCTCGTCGTTGTTGACCACCAGCTTCAGCCGGTGGTCACCTGGGTCGAGTCCGGTCGTCCGGATAGTCAGTTCCACGACCTCGCCCTCGTGCCACATCGCGCCGCCCTGCATCGCCGCGACGGAGACGTCACCCTGGTACGTGCCGTCGAGCAGCACGTCGAACGTCGACGGCTCCGCTAGGAGCGACGAGGACCCCGTGTTGCGGACGTAGACCGTGACGTTGTCGTTCCCCGAGGCATTGTACACCCCCGTCGCGGGGTCGGAGACGATCTCGACGTCGGTCCGCACGTCGCTCGCGACGTCGAGCGAGCGGTCGCTGATCGCGTCGCCGATCCTGGTGACCTCGCTGGTCAGCGTCCCGGCGACCGAGGCCGCGACGAGCAGCGCGGCGATGAACAGCACCATCTCCGCGACGCCCCCGCTCGCCACTCAGACCACCTCCACAGACACGCCGTCACGGACGCCGTGGTCGACGACGACGGTCGCACGGTCCGGTCCCGGGGCGATGTCGGCCTCGAAACGCGCCCACTCGCCGGGCAGCCACACGCCGGTGGTGTCGTCGCCCTCGACGGTCGCGTTCGCCGTTAGGTACGTGTTGTCCGCGAGCACGTCGACGGCGTCGAGGTCCAGCGCGGTCGAGCCGTCGTTCGTCACGTTCAGGACGAGCGTCCCGTTCTCGTCGTCGTATGTTGCGTTCGTCACTGTGATGTCCGTGTTCTGCCGGTCGAGGGCGCGGTCATTGGTCTCCTGCTGTGCGTCGCTGACGAGTTCGGCGCCGTTCGCCACCGCGGGGTAGAACGACCCGGCGGCGATGAACAGGCCGAGGAAGACGACGGCCGTGGCGGCACTAACGCTGAGGCCCATGGAGGCCCCCCGAGAGCTGTGGCCAGCGGTCGATGACCACCGACTCCGCCGTCGCGTTGGTCAGCTGCATGATGTACTTCAGGCTCTGCGTGTGGTGGTCCAGGTCGAGCTCGGAGGTGCCGGGCCGATCCATCAGGTTCCGGTCGATGTCGCCGAACCCGGAGAGGAACGCCTTCAGCTGGGTCGCCACGTCCTCGTCGATCCACTCGACGCGCTCGTAGTAGTTCACGGCGCGGACGGTGTCGGTGGTGCTCGACTCCTCGACCAGGTACTCGAGCCACTCCATCACCATCAGGTCCCCGACGTAGTCGCCCGGGAGGGAGGTGAGGTACGGCTTCCGCGGGCCGTCGGAGAGGTCGTCCTCCTCGACGAACTCGAAGCCGCCCTCGTCGTCGGCGTTCGCCGTCGGGTCGGTCGGACCGGCCGTCGAGACGGGCTCGGGCGTCGGTTCCGGCTCGGCGTCGAGCGGGTCCTCGTCCGGGCCGTCGAGGGCGAACGCACCGTCGTCGCCCCCGTCGAGCGGGTCCTCCTCCCCCTCGCCGGCCCACTCCGCGTCGCCGGACTCGTACTCGTCTTTCAGTTCACTGAAACTCTTGCCGCCGCCGTTCTCACTGGCCATGTTTTCACTTTCCGTGTCGTCGTCGTCATCGTCGTCCAGGTCGTCCATCGCGTCGAGGTCGCCGAGGTCGTCCTCGCCGTCCTCCTCGTCGTCGATTAGTTCCTCGTCGAAGAACCCCTCCGCGTCCGCGCTCGCGAGGTCCTCGTCCAGTTCCTCCTCGTCCGCGTCGTCGTCGCCGTCCTCGTCGAAGAGCCCGAACGAGCCCTCCTCGCCGAGGTCGTCGCCGCCGGCCATGCCGCCGGTCTGTACGTCGTCGACGAACGGGTTGATGCCGCGCGTAACCATCTCGTAGATGTCGAGCAGGCTGCGCACGTCCTCGCCCATGTCGTCGACCTGTCCGGAGATCTCCTCGTTCTCCGAACGGACGGTGTTCACGGTGGAGGAGAGGCTGGCGACCTCGTTCTCGAGGTCCTCGAGCCGCTTTTCCAGCTCGGCGGTGTCCTCCTCCTCGTCGTCACCCCCGAAGGGGTCGTCGTCGTCCCAGTCGTCCATTCCTCCGAGGCCGCCGAGGTCGTCGTCGCCGTCCCCGCCGTCGTCGCCGCCAAAGGCGCCGTCGTCGTCGAGTAACGGGTCGTCGTCCCCTGCGTCCCCGGCCGACTCGTCGTCATCGCGGAAGCGGTCGAGCAGGCTCGCGCCGAGGAGACCGAACGAGGCCAGCAGCCCCAGTTCGACCCCGGCGAAACCTGCTCCTGCTCCCGACAGTGCGGTGAGGAGACCCATTATTGCGATTCCTCCCCCGGACCACCCTTAAACTCTCCCCGTCGACTATCAGGATAGATAACAGCTCCTTGCGGTCCGGAGTTCACTGAACACCCGCGTATCGCCCCGTAGAGTCGGTGTTCGGCCGAATCGGGGACGGGTCGAAGGGGAAAGAATAGCGTCGGCAGGACGGTTCGACGGCCGAACCCGGAGGGGTGTCCGGAGCGTCGACGATCCCTACCAGCGTGCGTCACCGGCGTCTCACAGGACCGCGCTGTCGCCACCCGCGTAGACGACGTGGAGCCGTCCGGCCGCCGTGTCGAACCGGAGCGACCGGCCGCGGTGGCCGCCGGTGTCCGCGGCGACGATCGGGACGTCGAGCTCGGCGAGCGCACGTTCGGCCGCCGCGACGTTCCGGCTTCCGACCGACGCCCCGTCGTCGACGTCGAGCTGGAGCATCTCCGCGGCGCCGGCGAGCTTCGCCTGCAGGCCGCTCGGCGGCGCGCCGATGTCGGCCAGGTCCGACACCAGCGCGTCGATCCCCTCGACGACGAATTTCTGCTCGACGCCGGGGTGGCCCTCGGCCTCGGGAAGCATCGCGTGGAGGAGTCCGCCCGCTCCGACCGCGGGGTGGTACAGCGCGACGCCGAGACACGACCCCAGTCCGCTCGTGACGAGTGTGCTCCCGTCGGTCGCGACCGTCGCGTCCGAGAGGCCGACCTTCCGTCGTGGGACGTCCCCGCGCGGCACGTTCACCGCGGTTCCGTCCGAGCAGCCGGGGACGGCCGGCGCATCAGGGGGTCCCATCGACTCCGGCGTCCTCGCGCCCCCCGTCCGCGACCGCGGGGTCGATGCGGTCGAGCGCGGCGGCGAGTTCGCGCTGGTCCGGGAGCGCGTAGATGTCACAGCGGACGCCGCCGCCGGGGGTTCGAACGGTGGAGTCGATGATGAACGCGTGCTCCTGGGTGCGGCCGAGTCGGCTCACGAGCGGGCTCATCACTGCCGACCCCATGTCGTGGACGAACTGCGGCGGGGTGTGCTCGATGCTCGTCCCGAGCACGTTCGCCCAGCCGTCGATGAACCCGCTGGTCATGATGTTGCCGAGCTCCCGGAGCGCCCCCTTCTCCATGTCGCCGATGCCGGGGTCCGTCTCGGTCGGGATCATCGAACTCGCGACCTCCTCGGCCGACGCCTCGTCGAACAGGATGGCGAGGTAGCCGCTCGGCTCCCCGTGGAGTTCGAACACGGTCCCGGCGACCGTCCCGTCGCCCACCTCGGAGGGGACGTCCACGACGGGCACGAACCGGAGCCGGGAGACCTCGACGTCGGTCTCGGTGCCCGTCATCATCGTCACCTTCTCGGCAGCGTTCGCGGCCCCGGTCTTGGTCATCCGGTTGAACGTCGGGAGCTTGTCCACCGGAACGACGTCGCCCGGGGAGGCTCCCCCCCGCTCCTCGCGGCCGAGCAGGTCCGTGAACCCCGCGTACTCGGGCAACATGAAGATCGAGAGGTCCAGGTCGGCGTCCATCGAGGAGACGTGCGACTCGAACAGGAACACGCCCGCGCGGTCGTCGTCGAACGCGCCGTCGGGGAGCACGTCGACGCCCGATGCCCGCACGTACGACGGCGGCGTCATGTCGATGGCGACGCCGAGGTGGTCCGCCCAGCCGTCGATGAACCCGCTGGTCAGGATGTTTCCCGCCTCGGTGACGCCGCTCCGCACGAACTCCGCGTCGTCGCTCCCGCCCGGCATGAGCCTCGACACGAGTTCGGTCGCCGCCTCGCGCTCGAACGCCATCACTGTCTCGCCCGCGATGCCTCCCGTGAGTCCGATCTCGACGCCGACGAACTCGCGGCCGGCGAACGCCCGACGGAGGTCGCCGGCCGCCATCAGCGTCACGTCGGTCACCTCGACGTAGACGTTCGCGCCCGTCAGCTGCGAGAGCGAGTTGGCTGCCCTGTCGGCCCCCTGTCGGGCCAGTCGGCTGAACGTACCGAGCGACTTGATGTCGACGTACATCCCTACGCCGGGACGACGTCGTTGATCGCTTCGAGGACGTTCGGCTTCTGGAACGGCTTCGTGATGTACCCCTCGGCGCCCGCCTTCACGGCGGCCTTCATCTTCTCCTCCTGGCCGACGGACGTGCACATGATGACGCGGGCGTTCGGGTCCGAGGAGGTGATCTCCTCGGTCGCCTCGATCCCGTTCCGGATCGGCATCACGATGTCCATCATCACGAGGTCCGGCTCGTGTTCCCCGTACATGTCCACGGCCTCGACGCCGTTCTCCGCCTCGCCCACGATCTCGAACTCCCCTTCGAGGATCTCGCGAAGGAGGTTCCGCATGAACTCGGAGTCGTCGGCGATGAGCACTCTGGTTGACATAGCGAAATCGGGTCCCGCGACGGAGATAAACGCTCTCCCCCGGGTATCAACGGTGAAAACGACGGATACGACCGGAAGCTGCCGTAACGGACGACGGAACTGCCACGGCTAGTCGAGTCTCAGTCCGTTCTCGCGCTCCGCGGCGGCGACCAGCTCGCCGATGGAGTCATCTGTGGACAGGCCGTGCCGCGCGACCGCCCGCTGGAGCGCGGCGGTCGGCAGCGTGACCTCGCCATCCATCTCCGCGAGCAGGATGCCGAGCGCCCGTTCGGGCGACATGTCGTCCCCGGCCGCCGAGCGGGCGAACCACAGCGCGAGTGTCTCGAACGTCGTCGACACGTCGTTCGACACCATCCGGTGACGGGTCGTCTCGTCGTTGACGGACATCGTGGCGTCGAAACCGTACTCGAACGCCGTGTCCGAGAGCGACTCCGCGAGCCAGCGGCCGACCGCGGCCCCGTCCACCTCGCCGGAGCTCGTGCTGACATCCCCACCGCGCGAGGGGGCGCCGCGCTTGACACCCTGACGGGGGGTCGCGTCCCGCTTCGGGGGCTCGTGTGGCTGGTCCACGTCGTCGCTCGCTGTCGGTCGGCGTCGCGCGTCCGGTTCGGTCGACCGTTCTGTTCGACTCTGCGGTTCCGGCTCCGCCGGTTGCTCCCCTCCGGGAAGCGTCTCTGTCGTCTCAGCTGACGCGGACGCATCGGCGGTGGAGGGCTCGTCCGACTGATCGGGTTCGGCGGGGGCCGGTTCGTCGGTTGCTTCCGAACGTGGAGCGCGCGGCGGTCGTCCGCCGGCCGAGACCACGTACCGGTTCTGGCCGATCTCCCGGACGTACTCGCTCTTACTGATGTCGAGGTCGTCCGGGTCGAGCACCGGGGCGTGGTCGTCGCTCATTGGTTGTATCGTGGTTGTTTCGTGAATAAAAAGGTACGAGTCGGTCTTGGTAGGCCGACGTTACAGCTCGACGCCGGACTTGCCGCTGAGGGACTCGGGAACCGTGAATCGGATGGCCGTCGTCGAACCGGACATCGTGTTGATCTTGATCGTGACGGATTCGCCCTCGTCGAGTACGTCCGGCTTGTTATCGCCACTGTTGAGGTCAAAGGTCATTCTAAGCCGGTCGTCCGCGTCGTTGAGAACCGACGCCGAGTTGTCGGCATCCTTTACCTCGGTGACATTGAACTTGCTATCCGCACTTGTCGCACTATCATCGACCTTATCGTGGACGATCGTGTAAGTTCCGTCCGGTCCGATCCAGTTGACGGAGACGTTTCGAAGGTCGATTTCACCAGCGCCGGGGGCCTGGGACACGATCACGTTCACTTTGACAACCTGATCACCTGATACTTCACCGGTCGTACTGACCGCCTGCAGCCGGTCGGACACCTGCGCGCTCGACTGTTCGCCCGTCGCCTGTGCTTTGCTCTGAAGGAAGCCGGCGGTGTTGATGAGGACGCCCGCGGCGATCGCCGCCACGAGGACCATCGCGATGAACACGATGAGTGTCCCGATACCAACCTGCCCGCGCTCTTCCTCGTCCGTGATGAATTCGAACATGGATTACAGCTCCACCGCGTCCTTGTTGCCGAGCGACTGCGGGACGGTGAACCGGATGGCCGTCGTCGCGCCTGACATGGTGTTGATTTTGACCGTTACTGATTGTCCTTCACCGAGTGCACCAGGCCCGTCATCGCCGACGAGATGGAACTCGATATTGAACCGGTCGTCGGGGTCATTGAGAACTGTCTCGGAATCGTCAGTATTCTTCACCTTCGAGGTCGTGAAGTGCCAACCTTCCTCGCCAGACGAGTCGTGAGTTAGGGTCTCCGTTCCCTGCGGTCCGATCCAGGTGACGGTGGCATTCGACAGGTCGACTTCCCCAGATCCCGGGGCGAGCGTCACCGTCGTGTTAACCCACTCGATCGTTGCGCTGTTGCCAACGCTTCCGGTCGTCGTCACTTCCTGCACTCGATCGGAGACTTGTGAACTTGACTGTTGACCGGTTGCCTGTGCTTTGCTCTGGAGGAAGCCGGCGGTGTTGATGAGGACGCCCGCGGCGATCGCCGCCACGAGAACCATCGCGATGAACACGATGAGTGTCCCGATACCAACCTGCCCGCGCTCTTCCTCGTCCGTGATGAATTCGAACATTTGTTGTTTCTACCTTAGCTTGGGTCCCGGTTCGGCTCGGTGCGTCATCACGCGGGCTCTGCTCCCAGCGAATCGGAATCCACTATTAAACCTGCCCCGCTGATTTTCAATACAGAGAATTGAACTGTTACGGCCGAAGGTATCTCGCGATCGCGATCCTTCGGCCGTCTCCCGAGGACTCACCGGTGATACGCACGAGTAAGGGGACGCTACTATCCCGGTAGCGTCGCCGTATTTCCGGCGGTACGCTTATGTCGGTGAGAATCATCGGCGATAGTGAATGGCGGCGGAAGATCAGGACATCATCGAGGCCCTGGGGAACAAGTACAACCCCGAGATCCTCGACGCGGCGGGGGAGCCGATGTCGGCACAGGAGCTCTCCGAGGAGCTGGACGTGCCCATCGCGACCTGTTATCGACGGATCAACGAGCTGGAGGAGACGGAGCTTCTCGAGCTACACGACCGACCGCTCTCGGACGAGCACCGCCGGATCAAGGTGTACCGACGGAGCGTGGACGGCGTGACCGTGACGTTCCGCGACGGGCTCACGGTGGAACTCGAGCAGCGCTCCGAGATCAAGAACAAGCTCGACCAGGTCTGGCGGACGATGGCGGACAACTAGAACGCCTACTTCCCAAGAGACGGGCCGACCTCACCGCCCCTCCGTCAGGACGATTCCCGTCCTGACGCTCGAAGCACCAGGGATTCCCCAGGTAAGGGTTTCCTAGAAGCCTGCCTGTGGACCTTCCCGCCCCATCATCGAGAACCCGCCCGCCCGCTCGTACACCTTGATGCCGCCGTCCGCGATCTCCATCGGGAAGATGTCGGTGTCGATGTCCTGTTTTCGCATCTTCGCGACCCAGATGTAGCGGTTCACGCCGGAGTCGGTCGGCGTCTGGATGAAGTAGATGTTCCCGTCGGTGAGGAAGTTCTCGAGGCCGATCTCGGTCTCGGGGAACACCGCGCCCTGTTCGTTGATGAGCAGCGAGGTGAGCCCGTTCTGCTTCAGGATGTCGGAGAACTTCAGCAGGTAGGTGCGCTTCTCCTTCTCGTCCTCGAAGAACAGTTCGAACATCGTGAGCGAGTCGAGGACGAGGCGGTCGTAGTTCGCGTTCGCGAAGTCCTCGAGCAGGGTGTCCATCGCCGCGGTGAAGTCACCCTCGCGGAGCATCGTGCTCTTGTCGTACACCTTGATGGCGCCCGACTCGACGAGGTCACCCCACTCCTCGAAGCCGATCGATTCGGCCGCCTGCTTGATGTCCTCCGCGTTCTCCTCGAATGAGATGTAGATCCCCTGCTCGTCGAACTCCCGGACGCCGTCGTAGAGGTACTGGATGCCGAACAGCGACTTCCCGGTCCCCGGGTTCCCGCTAACGAGCACCGTCGCGTTCTTCACTAACCCGCCGTTGAGGATTGAATCGAGTCCCTCCACTCCCGTCTTGACCGTTTCGACCATACTCCCGAATGTTACGCCAGCCTCATAAATGAAAACGGTTGTGCCGCACGTCGAAGCCCATCCGTTAAGTAGAACGTACTTCCCGTGCGATAGTTTTATGCAGGAACCCGACCGCTGGGCCAGTATGACCGACGTGGGCGCGCGCGAAGGGGGGGAGAAACGATGACGCGGAGCGTCTTGATCGTCGAGGACGAACCGGA
The DNA here is from genome assembly GCF_013401515.1 of Halorarum halophilum. Classification (NCBI taxonomy): domain Archaea; kingdom Methanobacteriati; phylum Methanobacteriota; class Halobacteria; order Halobacteriales; family Haloferacaceae; genus Halorarum; species Halorarum halophilum. Next base: position 2,649,221 of record NZ_CP058529.1, read on the forward strand.
GGTCGCGGAGCTGTACCGGGGGTATCTCGAGGGTCGCTACGACGTGCAGGTGGCGAACACGGGCGAGGAGGCGCTCGAACTGGTCGACGGGAACGTGGACGCGGTGCTGCTCGACCGACGACTCCCCGACATTTCGGGCGCGGAGGTCCTGGAGGAGATCCGGTCCCGCGAACTCGACTGCCGAGTCGCGATGGTGACCGCCGTCGAACCCGACGTTGACATCGTCGAGATGGGGTTCGACCTCTACCTCGTCAAGCCGGCGACCAGGGACGACATCCTCTCGACGATCGAACGGCTCGACACCCGATCGAACTACGACGCGAAACTCCAACGGACGGCCGCGCTCGTGACGAAGCGTGCAGTGCTCGAAGCCGAGCGTACGCCGACCGAACTCCGATCCAGTCCCGAGTACGAGGACCTCCTCTCGCGCATCGAATCCCTGCAGAACGACCTCGACGACATCGCCGCGGCGTTCTCGCCCGACGACTACCGGATGCTGTTCCGCGACATCGGCTCCTCGCGGTCGGCGTCCGAGTCTGCCTGAACCGACGCCCCTCCCCTCCGTTTTCCCCCCTCCCCCGACCGAGCGCCGTTCGATCAGGGAAGTTGCTCACCGACGATCCGATCGACCTCTACGAGGAACGCCTCGCGCTCGCCGCGGGGGATGGTCGCGCCGGCGGCGACGTCGTGCCCGCCGCCGTCGCCGCCGACTGCCCGCGAGGCCTCCCGCATCGCCGCCGAGAGGTCCAGCCCCTCCCGGACGAGGTGGCCGCTCCCGCGCGCGGACACCTTCACCTCCTCGTCGCTCTTCTCCGCGAACGCCACGATCGGTCTGCTCCGGGAGATGCCGCTGGCTCCGACGGCCATCCCGGCCACGATGCCGACGATGGTCTCGCGTATGCGTGTGCCCGCGTCGAACCACTGGACGTGTTCCTCGCGCTCGACGCCCTCGGTCGTCACCCACTGCAATCCTTCCGAGAGGTTCCGCCGGTGGTTCCGGAGGAGCGTCCGGGCGCGTTCGAGCGCGCCCTCGCGGTCGCCGAGGCACACGGCCAACCCGACGTCGGCACGCTCATACCGCGCGGTCGCGTTGAGCAGCGTCGAGAACTCGCTCACGTCCCGGAGCTCCGTCCCGGGCTCCTCGTCCGCGAGCACGTAGGTGGTGCCGACGAGCGCGTCGACGCGCTCGGCGGGGACGCCCGAGGCGACCGCGCGACGGATGAGCGCCGAGACGACCGCCTGCCGCTCCTCGCCGGTCAGATCGACCCAGCGGCGCCAGTCGCCGTCTGCTTTCAGCTCCACGTCCAGCCCGGAGAGGAACTCGATCGCCCCGGCCTCGTCGTTCGAGATGCCGGGTATCCTCGCCTCGCTGGCGTACTCGAGGAGCTTCGGGAGCGGACGGGTCTGTCTCCCGTACAGCGCGAGGTCGGTCTCCTCGGCGAGCACCCCGTCGACGACGCCGTCGGCGACGATTCCCTCGTTGGCCCCGGTGAGGCCGCCCTCGGAGTCCTGCATGTCGCCGACCGCGCCGACGACCGCGAGTCCAGCCAGGTCCCGGTTCCTCCCACTCACGGGTTCGAGCGCGCGGGAGAGGACGTACGCGGCGCCCGCGCCGGAGAGTTCGGACGCGCCGTCGATACCCTCCAGCAGGGGATTCAGGTGGTACTCGGTGTCCGCGTCCGCGGGCTGGTGGTGGTCCGCGATGACGGGCGTGAAGCCGCCGGCGGCCTCGTGCTCGGCGATGACGTCGAGCTGGCCGCTCCCGAAGTCGGTGAAGAGGACGGTGTCGTAGTCGGTCGCCGCGATGCGGGCGATTTCCCCGGCGTCGAGCTGTTTCGAGAACAGCGTCTCGAACGGGATGTCGGCCCGTTCGAGGGCGCTCGACGCGACCGCGGCGCTGGTGAGCCCGTCGGCGTCGATGTGCGAACAGAGGAGCACCCGGTCGGCCGCGCGGAGGCGCTCGGCGCAGGCCGTCGCGCGGTCCCGGAGGGCGGGGACCGGGAAGCCGTCGGGGTCGGGAGTCGCATCGGCGGTCGCCATTCGTGTCCGTGGGTGGGTCGGTATCGGATTTAAACGCTCGCCTATTCGTAGCCGAGCTGTTTGATGGGACCAGGAGGAACGTCGTTGCCGGCGATCGACAGTACTGTTGTGAACGACTGCTCTACGAGCACCACAGAGTGAACAGTACTCCCTCGTGACGACGAGGTCGTCAATCCAACGCGCCGCACGACCAGTACCGACGCACCTCTCGACTACGGCTCCGGTGGCGAACCAGAATAGGCGTCGTGATCGGAGTAGAAGTTCATCATCGCGAACTTCAGCTTGTCCGGCCGGATGTCGATGAGCTCCTCGCGCTCCTCCGGCGGGAACGTCCCGCGCACGGAGTACTTCCCCATGTCCGCGTTCGTGTAGCGCTTGTCGAGGAGCAGGCGAACCCCGAAGTCATCCGGCGAGCGGATGACGCGCCCGAGCGCCTGCCGGGTCTTCCGCACCGTCGGGATCTCGACGGCGTACTCCCAGCCGGCGTCCCGCGAGCGCTCCGCGAAGGCCCGGTCGTAGGCGTCCTGCACCGCCTCCATCCGCTCGGAGAGGTGGGGGTACGGCACGCCGACGACCGCGACGGTCCGGGCCGCGTCGCCGTCGAAGCTCACGCCCTCCGCCAGCGTCCCCCACAGCGAGGTGAACAGTGCGGCGTCGTCGCTCTCGACGAGTCGCTTACGCAGCTCCTCGGTGTCCGGGTCCGAACCGTCGAGCAGCAGCGTCCCGAGTTCGGGGTCCCCGGAGAGCAGTTCGTGGTACCGCTCGGCCTCCGAGTAGGACGGGAAGAAGAGGAGGCTGTTGCCCGGCGTGAAGCGGATCACGTCCGAGAGCGTGGAGGCGACCGTCTCCTGCGTGTCCGGTTCGTCGCGCTCCGAGGCGAACAGCGCCGGCGTCGACACGGAGTACGTCCGGCGGTTCTCCTCCGGGTACTCCAGGCCGTACGCCAGCGTCGCCGGCGAGTTCAGCCCCAGCACGTCCTGGGTCACGTCGAACGGGCGGAGCGTCGCGGACATCAGCACCGAGGCGTACACCTCGTCGAACAGCGCCGCGGTCACCTCCCGCGGGATGCAGGTGTACAACTCGGCCCGGCCGTACACCTCGTCGGTGCCCGCGTCCCGGCGCACCGAGACCATCGGGTGCTGGCCGAGCTCGCCGCCGCCGTCCATCCACGCCGAGACGAACGACGCCGCGGGGAGGAGCTGACACTCCCGCCGGCTGGTCGTCTCCCCGTCGCGGTAGGCGTCCTCGTACTCCTCGTCGAGGCGCTTGCCGAGCTGGAGCGCGAGGTCGCACTCCGCGCGGATGCCCCGCCCCTCGTAGCGCTCGAGGAACGCGAGCGTGAGGTCGTCGCGGCGGTCCTCGTTCGCGACCGAGAGGTCGTACCAGTTCTCGCCGACGCGCTCGCGCTCGCCGAAGCCGAGCCCGTCCTCGCAGGTCGCCCGGAGCGCGTCCGTGAACGCTCGGAGGACGTTCTCGGCCGGCTCTGCCCGCGAGTCGTCGGTCTCCTCCAGTTCCGAGAGCGCCGATTCGAGCGTGTTCTCGGTGAGCGCCTCGCTCGCGTGGTCGCGGGCGGCGCTCTCGACGTTGTGGGCCTCGTCGAACACCGTGATGACGTCCTCCGGCTCGCGGTCGAGCCAGCGGAAGAACTGCTCCCGGATCTGCGGGTCGAGCAGGTGGTGGTAGTTGCAGACGACGAGTTCGACGTCCTCCATCCCCTCCTTCAGGAGCTCGTACCCGCACAGACCCTGTCGCTCGGCGTACTCGTACACCTCGTCGGGCCGACGCACGTCCCGGAACAGCCACGAGAAGAACTCGTCGGTGTCGGCGGTGAGGTTGTTGAGGTAGTGCTCGCAGACGTTCGTCGCCCCCTCGATGTTCGACTCCAGCGACTCGAGTTCGTCCGCGACCGCCTGTCGGGCCTCCGCGGCCGAGCCGTCGCCGCCGCCTCCGCCACCGCTTCCGCCGTCGCGCATCTCGTCGGTGAGGTCGTCGAGCCGCCGTTCGAGCTGCTGCTTGTCGTTCTGATCCTCGACGAGCGACCGGGTCGTGTCCCGCAGCGTCTGGCACTCCTGGTAGTCCACGTCGATGTGGCACATCGAGGACTTCCCCTTGAACACCGACGCGCGGATGGGTTCGGTCTCGTTGATGGCGCGGGCGTCCTCGACGAACTGCCGCATCTGCTGGTGGACGTTCGTGGTGATGACGACCGTGCGGTCGTGCTCGCGGGCGTGTGCGAGCGCCGGCACGAGCGCGGAGAGCGTCTTCCCGGTGCCGGGCGCCCCCTCGAGGAGCACGTCCTGGCCCCGCGCGAGCGCGTTGCCGACCCGGTCCATCGCCTCCCGCTGGTTCGGGTACGGCTCCTCGTACGGGAAGAAGCGCAGGTGGTCGTCGGTGGTCGACACGGTCCCACTAGCGGTTCCTCGGATTTCAACGCTCTGATGGCTCGAGTCCCCGGCCGGATCGTTGTATATAACTCTATGGTCCTTCGCCGTCGGTCGCGCGCGACCGAGTTACGGTAATCTATGCCGGGAATGTCCCCCTAGTCGTATGGCAACTGATACCAGGACGCAACCCGGCGTATCGACAGAGAACACGGAATGGCGCGGTGGCGTGGTGGCGGGACTGGCCGGGGGCGCGGCCATGGGCGTGCTGCTGTCGATGATGATGACGCCCGTCATCGAGGTGGCGATCCCCTCCATGTACGGCCTCACCGGCGGGCTCGCGGGCTGGGTGATCCACATGGCCCACGCGGCGGTGCTGGGCGTCGGGTTCGCGGCGCTCGCACAGGCGACGGACATCCGCTCCACGGCGAAGTCGATCGGCGTGGGCGTCGCCTACGGCGTCGTCATCTGGGTCGCGCTCGCGGTCCTGCTGATGCCGCTGTGGCTCTCGGCGGTCGGATCGCCCGCGAACCCGCCGTTCCCCAACCTGAACCCGATGAGCCTCGTCGGACACGTCGTGTACGGCGCGGTGGTCGGCGCGACGTTCCCGGCGGTCCGGAACCTGTAGGGGCGCGTCGCTGACTTTTTCGCCGCCCCCGTCCATCACACACCTATGAGCGACACCGACGCCGACCCCGGAGACGGCGGAGAGACAGGTGACGCCGGCTTCGACAAGGAGGCCGAGCGCGAGAAGCTCCGCGAGAAGTTCGCCCGCGACGACGAGAAGCGCGAGTCGACCCGCCGGATGAGCGACCTCCTCCTCAAGGGCGCGACGATGACGAACAGGCACTGCGACGTCTGTGGCGACCCGCTGTTCCGGCAGAACGGCCAGGAGTTCTGCGTGACCTGCCGCGCCGAGGGCCGGGACCCGCAGGCACAGGCGCACTCCGAGGAGGCCGACGCCTCGTCGGCGGACCGTCGGGACCGGCCGGCCGAACCGTCGTCCGGCGACTCCTCGACCGAGGCCCCCGCGCCCGACGAACGAACCCCGACCGACCGGACGACCGGTGACGACGCACTCGCGGGGCAACCCACTGACGGCTCAGCGGGTCGGAGTACCGACGACGCGCCCGCGACCGGCCAACACGTCGGCGGGCACCGCCGCGCGCCGCCCTCGCAGGCCGGGTCGAGCAACGATCAGCGGCCCGCACCGTCCCCACCGACGACTCCGAAGGACACTGGGCAGTCCGGCGACGTCGACCGGGCACGCGAAGCCCTCGTCGCGGCGCTGAGCCGCCACGCGGCCGCCGGCGCCGACACGGACGACCCGCGGGTCGCCCGCGACCACCTCGCGGCCGCCCGCGAGGCGGCGGCGGCGCTGTCCGCCCTGCGGCGCTGAGTCGAACCTTTTCCCCTCGCACCTCCTCCACCCGCCGATGAACACCCGCACCTACCTCCGCGTCGAGGGCGCGGCCGTCTTCCTCGCCGCACTCGCCGGCTATCTTCTCGTCCTCGACGGTCCCCTCTGGGTTCTCGCCGTGCTCGCGCTCGCGCCGGACCTCTCGATGGTCGGCTACCTCGTCGGCCCGGAGGTCGGCGCGCTCACGTACAACGCCGTACACGTGTACGTCTGGCCGCTGGCCCTGCTCGCGGGTTTCCTGCTCACCGGCGTCGAGCCGCTGGCGTGGGGCGGGACAGTGTGGGCAGGCCACATCGGGGCGGACCGGGCGTTCGGGTACGGGCTGAAGGAGGAGTCCGGGTTCCGAGAGACGCACCTCGGCGGGCTGTAGCCGTCAGTCCTGCCGACGTGTCCACGTTCGCGATCCGGCGGATTCCGCCGTCCGGAGGTGGATGGTCCCTGCGCCGAGTGGAGCAGTCCCATCCGCCGGCCATCGTCTTTCCCAGACCGAACCTGGTGGACTGTTCGAGCGGAACGGACTCGGTCCTGTACGCCTCGTGCGTCGCTTCGGCCCACTCGCGAACGATCGGGTCGCCGGTGTCGACGAACGCGGGAGAAGGCGTCGGACATATCCCACGACCGTCCCTACGGGGTCGCATGGAGGGTCGTATCGGGTGTACGTAGAGTACCGGACCGCCCTCGGACTCGTCGGGACCGTTCTCAAGTACCTGTCGCTCGCGCTGGTCCTACCCGTGGCCGTCGCGCTCTACTACCGCGAGAGCCCGGTCCCGTTCGTCGTGACGATCGCGGTGATGGCGGGGCTCGGCATCGCGCTCGAGCGGCTTCGCGGCGACGGTGAGCTCGGTCACAGGGAGGGGTTCCTGCTGGTCGCGCTGACGTGGCTCGCCATCCCGATCATCGGGGCGCTCCCGTACCTGATCGCCGGGGAGGGAACCGTGGCGCATCCCGTCAACGCGCTGTTCGAGAGCATGAGCGGGTTCACGACCACCGGGGCGACCGTCCTCGGGGAGATCTCCTTCGACCGCCACTCGCGGTCGATCCTGCTGTGGCGACAGCTCACCCAGTGGCTCGGCGGGATGGGCATCCTCGTCCTCATGGTCGCTATCCTGCCGGAGCTCTCGGTCGGGGGGGCACAGGTGATAAACGAGGAGGCACCGGGGTTCGCGCTCGAGAAACTCACGCCCCGCATCCGCGACACCGCCCGCGCCCTCTGGACGGTCTACGTCGGATTCACCGTCGCCGCCGTGGCGGTGTACTACGGGCTACACCTGGCGGGGATGGCGCCGAACATGGACCTGTACAACGCCGTCGCCCACGCGCTGACGACGCTTCCGACGGGCGGGTTCTCCCCCGAAGCACGGAGCGTCGAGGCGTTCTCCCCGGCGATCCAGTGGGCGGTCGTCCTCTTCATGATCGTCGCCGGGACGAACTTCGCGCTCCTGTGGTACGTCGCCACGGGCGAGCCCCGCCGGCTGGTCCGGAACGACGAGTTCCGGTCGTACCTCCTCGCGATCGGCGTCGTCGCCGTCCTCCTGACCACCCTGCTGTTCACGGGTCTGGGTCTCTCGGCGGTCCCGACGAACGTCGACCCCATCCCCGGGGACCTCGGGAACTCGGTCCGGCAGGCGACGTTCCAGACGGTGGCCATCGTGACGACCACCGGGTACGCCAGCATGGACTTCAACACGTGGGGCGAGTCCTCGAAGGTCGTCCTCCTGCTCGCGATGTTCCTCGGCGGCTCGGCCGGCTCCGCGGCGGGGTCCCTCAAGATCGTCCGCTGGCTGCTCGTGCGCCGGGCGATGGCGCGGGAACTCTACACGACCATCCACCCCGAGGCGGTCCGCCCCATCCGGTTCACGGGGAAGCCGATCGAGGAGGACACGCTCAGGGGCGTGTTCATTCTCGTCCTGAGCTTCCTCGCCATCTTCGCGGTGTCGTCCGTGGTCCTGTTCCTGGACGCGCTCCGCGTCGGCCTCGACCTGTCCGCCATCGAGGCGGTCAGCGCGTCGATCGCGACGCTCGGGAACATCGGCCCGGGGGTCGGCGTCGTCGGCCCGATGAACAACTTCCTCCCGTTCTCGAACGCCTCGAAGCTCTACATGGTGTTCCTCATGTGGCTCGGGCGCCTGGAGGTGCTCTCGGTCCTCATCGTCCTCTCGCCCGCCTACTGGAAGCAGTGAGGTCCGATCCCGCCTCGAGTCCGCTCCTCCTCGCCCCTTACAGCCACTCGCTGACGGGTGGGACGAGTTCGAGCGTCGAGGCGGCGACGTACAACCCGAGCAGGCCCATGAGCGCGCCGACGGCCGCTCCGGCCGGGTCTCCCGTCTCGAAGGCGGTAGTGAACCCCATCCCTATCAACACGAACGAAACTCCGACCAGCATCAGCGTCCCGATGGCGCCGAGGATGGCATCCTCGACGGCCTCGCGGACGACGACGTAGAGCGCGGCCTCGTCGAACCCCGGGTCGGTTCCGCCGTCCGTCTCGGCCGGACCGTCGGCGTGACTCGTCGGTCGGTCGTGCTCGCCGGTTCGCGGGGGGACCATACGTCTGCTTGCGAGCACGGGTACGGAAAAATTATCGGTCAAGTGGGCGACGATCCGGTTCGAGCGCCTACTCCGGGTACTCGGCGCCCACGACCTCGCGGATGCGCTCGGCGGTCACCTCGCCGACGCCCGGCACCTCCAGCAGGTCGCCCTCCCGTGCGGTCATCACCGCCTCGACGGTGCCGAAGTGCTCCAGTAGCGCGCGCGAGGTGACCGGGCCGATGTCGGCGATGGAGCTCACGACGTACTCCTGCTGCTCGGCGAGCGTCTTCGCGGCCTTCTCGCCGTGGGCGGACACCTCGCGGTCGTTCGTCTCCTGCTCGCGCCGCGCGATGACCTCCAGCAGGTCCGCCGTGTCCGCCTCGTCCTCCGTGCGGAGCACCGAGGCGTCGAAGTCGATCGCCAGCGACGAGAGCGCCCCGCGGATGGCGTTCGGGTGGACGTTCCGCTCGCCGTAGAGGTCCTCGCCCTCGACGATGACGACCGGCCGGGCGTACGCGCGCGCCGTGTCGCGAACCTGCTCGAACATCGAGCGGTCGCCGCCGACGAGCGTGTCGAGGAAGTCGGCGACCGACTTGCGCTCGACGGCGACCCGGTCCGAGAGCACGTAGTCGCCGACTTCGAGCGTCTCCAGTCGGGTGGTGATCCCCTCCCGGGTGGAGAGGTCGCGCGCGATGGTGGACTCGAGTTCGCGCTGGTCGATGACGATCTCGGTCCCCTCCACGTCGTCGCCGGTGCCGGCGGTGGCGACGACTCCCTCGTCAGAGCCGGCGTCGGTATCTTCGTCGGCATCGTCGCCGGCTTCGGCGTCGAAGTCCGTGAGTCCCGGCTGGGTATCCGCGGTCGCGGAGGCGCTCCCGGACCCTCCCTCCGCGGTGTCAGCGCCGGACGACCCGCCCTTCGCGGACCTCCCGTCCGCGGCGCCGTCGCCTGCCTCGCTCTCGTCGAACGACGAGAGGTCTGACTGCCCGTCGCCGCCGAGTTCCTCCTCGACGTTCTCGGCGACGCCCTTCAGCGACCGGAGCTCCTCCTCCATCTGCTTCTCCTTGCGCCGGCTGATCCAGAAGTACGCCTCGTCGCGGGTGTCCTCGGCCATCAGCACGACGACCTCCCCCTCGTCCTGCCGGCCGGTCCGGCCCTTCCGCTGGATGGACCGGATGGCCGTCGGGACCGGCTCGAAGAACAGCACCAGGTCGACCTCCGGCACGTCCAGCCCCTCCTCGGCGACCGAGGTGGAGACGAGCACCTCGAACTCGCCGGCGCGGAAGGCGTCGAGCGTCTCCTGCTGCTGCTTCTGGGTCATTCCGTCCGACCCCTCCTTGTCGCCCTGCCCGACGAACCGCCGGGTGTCGAAGGAGGCGGAGAGGAACTCCGTCAGCGCCTCGGCGGTGTCGCGCGACTCCGTGAACACGATGACGCGCTCGCCGCCGCCGATTCCGAGCGTCTGGGCGAGCAGCACGCGCGTCCGGCGGAACTTCGGGTGGAGGTCGTCGAACGACTCGGCCCTCCGCATCGCCTCCCGCACCTTCGGCTCGGCGATCATCCGTTGGCTCGCCTTCGACGCCCCGGACGACCGGGCGGCGTTGCGCTGGCGCTCGAAGTAGCGCCGGAGCGCCTCGACGCTCTGGGTCTCGACGAGTTCGACCGCGCGCCGGAGCTTCATCACCTCGGCGTGGACGGACATCCCCTTGTACGCGTCCGACTTGCCCGCGTCCATCATGCGCTGGAGCTGCGCGCGCATCTTGTTGAGCTGCTTCTGGGAGACATCGGGCTGGGTCGTGTTCGAGACGCCGAGCGACTTCAGCATCTCGAGCCGGTCGCTGATCACCTCGTTCAGCGCGTCGCGGATCTCGACGACCGACTCCGGGAGTTCGATCTTCTCCCACTGGACGTCCGTGTCGTAGGTGTACTCCGACACGTCCGAGTCGGCCTCGGTCATCACCTCCACCTCGTCGAGCCCGAGGTTCTCGCAGACGATCAGGATCTCCTCCTCGTCGCCGCCCGGCGAGGCGGACATCCCCGTGACGAGGGGTCGCTCCGCGTCGGCGTGGTAGCGCTCGGCGATGTACACGTACGCGTAGTCGCCGGTCGCGCGGTGGCACTCGTCGAAGGTGACGTGGGTCACGTCGGCGAGCGAGACGCGGTTGCCGACGAGGTCGTTCTCGACCACCTGGGGCGTGGCGATGACGACCCGCGCGTCGTCCCACAGCGCCGCCCGGTCGGCGGGCTTCACGTCGCCGGTGAAGACGACGATCTCGTCGTCGGGCACCGCCAGCGCCTCGCGGTAGAACTCCGCGTGCTGCTGGACCAGCGGCTTCGTCGGCGCCAGCAGCAGCGCCTTGCCGCCGACCTCCGAGAGCCGGTGGGCCGTCACGAGCAGCGACACGGTGGTCTTGCCGAGCCCGGTGGGCAGGCAGACGAGGGTGTCGCCCCGCTTCGCGGTCTCGGCGAGTCGGATCTGGTAGCGCCGCCGCTCGATGAACCCGGGGTTCAGGAGGGCGTGGTCGACGTACTCTGTCTCGGGGTCGGCGGCCTCCGCCATCGGTGTCCCTTCGCCGTCACCGCGGGTAAAAGTTCGTCAACCGGAGCGGAACTGAAGCCGGCGCTCAGGCGTCCTCGCGCGGCCGGGAACCGAGGGCCCGCTCCTCGCAGGCCGTCTCGGGGACCGACACGTCCATGAGCGCCGCCCACTCGGGGATGTGGCAGTCCTGGGAATCGGTCATCGTTCGATGTGAACGCGAGATTCCTAATAACGATTCCCCCGGCGGTCGCTTGGATGGTGGTGAACCGGACACGCGTTCGACCGATCCGAATCGGCGATCTCCGCAGCAAACGATTCGAAAGCCCCCGCGTTCTCGACGGTCGGGACCGCGCCTGCGCTCCTCGGCTCGCTTTGCTCGCCCGCGGTGCTTGACGGGTCCAGGCTCGCCGAGAACGCGGCCCTTTCAGTCCCACCCGATCGGTGGTCCGGCGGAGCGATGCGACTACGATTCCGGACGCGTCGTCGGGGAATCGGCCGCTCGGCGCGCGGCGGCTGGCCTCCGGGTCAGTCGACGTCGCGCGAGGAGCATGCTCCGAGATAAGGTGGCTGCGGGCGGGCGGGACTGAAAGGGGTCGCGGGGGCTTTCGAGGTCACCCCTGTGGCTCTCCACGCTCACGAACGACGCAGAACCGACGACGAGAACCTAGACGACCTGCTCGCCGTCGTCGTCGTACAGCCGGATCGCGTCCACGGGACACGTGCGCGCGGCGAACTTCGCGTCGAGCTCCTCCCCCTCGGGGACCTCCAGCGAGAAGAGGTTCTCCTCGATCTCCTCGGCGCCCCGGAGGTCCGCCTTCCCGTCGTCCATGTTCTTCTCGAAGGCGTCCCACTCCGCGACGCACTGGAACATGCCGACGCAGGTGTCGCGGTCGAACTCGATCCTCATTGCCGGGGCTAGGTGAGCCGGGGTACTAACGACTTGCCTCTGCGCCCGGACGCGCGGTCCCGCATCGAGGATAACTGCGCGAGGCCCGTTCCGACTCGCGAACAGATCTCGACCTGGCACGAGAGAGAAGATTCCAGTTGGGATGCAATAAGAGAATAAAGACGGCATTTTTAATTCTCTCAAGTTATTATCCTGGGCCACACGTGCCCTCACTGACCATCGACCCGCTCACGTACGAGGAGATCCCGGTGGAGCGGCGACCGAGCCTCCTGCAGGCGCTCGTCCCGGTGCTCGGCGTCGTCGTCTTCCTCGGCATCGGCTCGGGCTACCTGAAACTCGCCCCGCACGGCCCGCTGCTCTGGAGCGTCGTCCTGACCGGCATCGTCGGTAAGTACTGGCTCGGGTACTCCTGGGACGACCTCTACGAGGGGATCGCCGACAGCCTGCTGATGGGCCTCCAGGCGATCCTCATCCTGTTCGTCATCTACGCGCTCATCTCGACGTGGATCAGTTCGGGGACGATCCCCGGCCTGATGTACTACGGCCTCTCGGTGCTGACCCCCGACGTGTTCCTCCCGGCGACGGCCCTCCTCGCGGCCGTGGTCGCGTTCTCCATCGGCTCCTCCTGGACCACGGCGGGGACGCTCGGCGTGGCCTTCATCGGCATCGGTTCCGGCCTCGCCATCCCGGCGCCGATGACCGCCGGCGCCATCCTCAGCGGCGCCTACGCGGGCGACAAGCAGTCGCCGCTCTCGGACACGACGAACCTCGCAGCCGCCGTGACGAACACGGACCTCTACGACCACATCCGGGCGATGCGGAACGGGACGGCCGTGGCGTTCGGCCTCTCGGTCGCCCTCTACGCCGCGCTCGGCCTCAGCGCCGGCGGAACCATCCCCGCCGGCCGCGTCGGGGAGATCCAGGGCGCGCTCGCGGGCACCTACGACCTCTCCGCGCTCGTCTTCCTGCCCCTGGTGATCACGTTCGGCCTCGCGCTGTACGGCTACCCGGCGCTCCCCACGCTCGTGGCGGGCATCCTCGCCGGGACGGCCACGACCTCGCTCGTCCAGGGCAAGTCGTTCACGGCCGCCTGGGAGGTGTTCCTCTCCGGCACCGCCCCGGAGACGGGCGTCGCGCTCGTGAACGACCTGCTGGCCAGCGGTGGCCTCGCCGACTCCGCCTGGACCATCTCGGTCGTCGTCGCCGCGCTCTCGCTCGGCGGCCTGCTCGAGCGGACCGGCGTGCTTGCGGTGCTAGCCCACCACTTGGCGAGCGCCGTGCGGGGGACCACCGGCCTCGTGATCGGGACGGGTGCGTCCGCCATCGCGGTGAACGTGTTCTCCGCCCAGCAGTACATGAGCATCGTCGTGCCGGGCATGACGCTCCGGAACCTCTACGACGAGTACGGCCTCGGGAGCGACGACCTCTCGCAGGCGATCGAATCGGCCGGCACGCCGACGGGCGCGCTCATCCCGTGGCACGCCGGCGGCGTGTACATGGCAGGCGTGTTCGGCGTGAGCACGTTCGCGTACGCCCCGTACTACTTCTTCGCGTTCCTCTCGCCGCTCGTGCTGTTCGCGACGGCGCTGATGGGGTGGGGCTTCTCGGCGGAGGAGCGCGACGAGGGGGCCGACGCCCCCGTCGCCGCCGACGGCTGACGGCGACGCTTCGAGTATCGCAGGCGCCAGGCGACCTGGGACGCATTTAGTCGATCGTCGTCGGTTCCCGTTCGGCGTGGTGACGGTCGTGGTATCACGACCCTCGGAACGCCTTTACGTGTACTCGCTCTACGTTTATTTGCAAATGGCGAACGGAAAAGTTGATTTCTTCAACGACACTGGCGGCTACGGTTTCATCTCCACCGAGGATGCTGACGACGACGTTTTCTTCCACATGGAGGATGTCGGCGGCGAGGATCTGACGGAAGGCACTGAGATCGAATTCGACATCGAACAGGCCCCCAAAGGCCCGCGCGCGACGAACGTCGTCCGCAACTAACTACCGACTTCAGACGCCGCCCCACGGCGGCACTGGACGACGGCTTCATTCTTCCAAACCACCATCCCTGAGCGACGCGACCGTTGCAGGTCTACCTGGCGACCGTTGCGGTCTGCCGAGCCATGACTATCGATTCCTCCGGCTGACGTATCCCGATTCGTGGGTCGTCCCTGACTCCCCGTCAACGCTTTCCCCGGGGCACGAGTGGAGGCGCGCATGAAGAACACCGACGGCAGCGAGGCGGCCAAGCGCACCGCCGGCGAGTCGGCGGCCGACCTCGTCTCCGACGGCGACCTCGTCGGCCTCGGCACCGGGAGCACGGCGGCACACGCCATCCGGCGACTCGGCGACCGGGTCGATTCGGGGCTCGACGTCGCGGGCGTAGCCACGTCCTACCAGTCGCGCGAACTCGCCCGCGAGGTCGGCGTCCCGCTCGAATCGCTCGCCGACGTGTCGCGGATCGACGTCGCCATCGACGGCGCCGACCAGGTCGCCGACGGGAACCTGGTGAAGGGCGGCGGGGCCGCCCACACGCGCGAGAAGGTCGTGGACGCGGCGGCGGATCGCTTCGTCGTTGTCGTCGACGACTCGAAGGTCGCCGACGTGCTCTCCCACCCGGTCCCCGTCGAGGTGCTCCCGGACGCCCGGGCGACCGTCGCCGAGACGGTCCGGGATGCTGGCGGCGACCCCGAACTCCGGGCGGCAGAGCGGAAGGACGGCCCGGTCGTCACCGACAACGGGAACTTGGTGCTCGACTGCGACTTCGGGAGCGTCACCGAACCGGCGGCGCTGGCGCGGCGGCTCTCCGGGATTCCGGGCGTGCTGGAGCACGGGCTGTTCGTCGGGCTGGCGGACGAACTCCACGTCGGCGACGCTGACGGCGGCGTCGCTACGCGGTCGGTTCGCTAAAGAATGGAGGGTTAGGTCGCCTGGTTACAGGTCGCGCGGCTGGACCGTCTTACGGTCGTTCTCCTCCGCGCGGCGGGCGGCGTCCTCAAGAAGCTCGGAAACTTCCCCGTCGAGCGCGTCGTAGAAATCCGACGCGACGTTCTTGTCATCCAGGTACTCCTTGACGGCTGCCTTGACGATGAGGTCTGCCATGCACCCGGGTTTTTTCCGTCCCTCCTTATAAGATTTCCCAAGTGAGGCCGAAGCGAACGCCTCTCGCGCCCGTTCACGGCGGATTCGACCCTCCCCCACCCCCCGAACACCCCCCACCCACCCTCCGCACATCCCACCGAATTCGGAAAATCGTCTTACTTATCCAAGAGGATTGCCCACGTGCCGACCCGCACCGACGGCTTGGAGTCGCTGCGGTTCCCAGACCCACCCATGCGAGACACGCTCGAGGCCGTCGCGGCCGGTGACCTCACGCCCGCGGAGGCCGAGGCCCGGCTCAACGGCTACGCAACGGCCGAACTATCGGCGGCCGAGTCCGGCGATGGAACGGCTGACGGTTCCGAGGAGGCGGACGACTCCCCTGCCGGTTCACGCAGCGCGCTGTTCGACGCGAGCAGGGAACGCCGGCGCGGACTCCCGGAGGGCATCCTGGCCGAGGGAAAGACGCCCGCCGAGGCCGCGGCGCTGGCCGGAACGGCGCTGGAGACGACGGGTCGCGCGCTGGTGACACGCGCGGACGAGCGAACGGTCGACCGCGTGCGGGCGTACCTCGAGGAGGCGCACCCGGAGGCGACGGTCGAGCGGAACGCCCGCGCCCGGACGATCGTCGCCCGAACCCCCGACTTCGAGCCCCCGTCGGTCGACGCGACCGTCGCCGTCGTCACCGGCGGCACCGCAGACGCCACGGCGGCCGGCGAGGCGGCGGTCGTGGCCCGCGAGGCCGGTCCGCGGGTGGACGTGATCGAGGACGTCGGCGTGGCGAACCTCGACCGGGTCCTCGACGTCGTCGACGACCTCCGGGCGGCCGACTGCCTCGTCGTCGCGGCCGGCCGCGAGGGGGCGCTCCCGACCGTCGTCGCCGGCCTCGTCGACGTCCCGGTCGTCGGGCTCCCGGTGTCGTCCGGCTACGGCGTCGGCGGCGGTGGGCTGGCCGCGCTGCTCGGGATGCTCCAGTCGTGCACGGTGCTCTCGACGGTGAACGTCGACGCCGGGTTCATCGCGGGCGCGCAGGCGGCCCTCGTCGCCCGCCGGGTTGCACGGGCACGTACGGAAGCCTGATTTCGACCTCCTGAGCCGGAATAAAGGCCGTTCTCGGCGGATCGGGTGAAAGAGTATATCAGTCATGCCGTCGTATGCGACCCCACCGGCCACCGTGGATGCCGGTCGACTATGCCACGCTGCGACAACTGCGGGTCGCATATTTCGGACCGCTTCGCCCGCGTGTTCAGCGACGAGCACGGACGGCTCAACGCCTGTCCCTCGTGCTCGGCGAACGCAGGGATCGCCGAAGCGGCACGAGAGCGGACCCGCGCCGACGACTGAACCGCTCACTGACCAGTGTAGAACGTCGTCTCGACTCCACGCCACCCCGCCCGACCGGACTCCGGGCGGGACGACGCGGCGTTCGGCCGACTTAACTTCGGGAGACGCTTCCCCCCGACCGTGACCGAGCACTTCGTCTACGTCATCGAGTGCGCCGACGGCACCTTCTACACGGGCTACACCACCGACGTCGAGCGCCGCGTCGCCGAGCACGACGCCGGGGAGGGCGCGAAGTACACCCGGGGTCGGACCCCCGTCGAACTCGTCCACGTGGAGGCGTACTCCTCGCAGTCGGCCGCGATGGGTCGCGAGTACGAGGTCAAACAGCTCTCCCGCGTGCGGAAGGAACGGCTCGTCGCGGACGACTGACCCCCTCGCCGGGGCTCCCGTCGGCGCTTCAGACGACGTCGAGGAACTCGTCCTTGTTGCCGGCGTAGTGGGCGACCCGCCGGCCGAGTTTCAGCGTCCGCTCGCGCAGTCCCTCGTCGACGAATTCGAAGTTCGACTCGGCGCCGATCCCCTCGCCCGGCCCGTCCCGCCTCTCGAACCGATTTCGGGCGTTCCGGAGGCCGACCTGGAGCGGCGCGGTCCAGCCGTGGACGCCGCGGATGGTCGCCCGCATGTGTTCGAGCGTTGCCTCGTAGGAGCCCCCGCCGGCGACGGCGAACAGCCCGACGACGGTGTCCTCGTACTCGTCGAAGGAACACCAGTCGTGGAAGCTCCGGAACGTCGAGGAGTACGAGCCGTGGTACACCGGGGTGCCGATTAACGCGCCGTCGGCCGCCCGCATCCGCTCGAGGAGTTCGGCGACGTCGCCCGCGTCCTTGGGGTCGACGTCGGGGTGGTACAGCGGGACGTCGAGCGCGGGGTCGCCGAGGTCGATGTAGTCGGTCTCGGCGCCGGCTTCGCCGGCCGCGTCGAGCGCGTAGTGGAGCGCGGCGCGGGTGTAGCTCCCCTCGCGACGGGAGCCGCAGACCGCGACCACGCGAGGTGCCTCCGTCATCGGCGGAACTCGGTCGTCCGGAGCGAAAAGCGCCACGATACCCGAACTGTTCGGAACCGCCCGGCGCGGACGGCGTCACCGGCTTTTTCTCCTCGGCCGGCGACCGGCACGTATGGACACCGACCCCATCAACTTCGGGACGGACGGCTGGCGGGCGACGCTCGACACCTTCACGGACGAGCGCGTCCGGGCGGTCGGGCAGGCGGTCGCCGACTACCTGAGCGAGGCCGAGGAGGCGGGCCCGGTCGTCGTCGGCTACGACGCCCGGCCGACGAGTGAGGGGTTCGCCGAGTCGCTCGCCGAGGTGCTCGCCGGCAACGGGTTCGACGTGCTCCTCCCGGAGCGCGACTGCCCGACGCCCCTCGTCGCCCACGCGGTCGTCGAGCGCGGCGCCGCGGGCGCGATGATGGTCACGGCATCGCACAACCCGCCCGAGTACAACGGCGTGAAGTTCATCCCGGACGACGGCGCGCCCGCGCTACCTGAGGTCACCGAGCGCATCGAGGCGAACCTGCGCGCGGCAGACCCGAAGACGACCGACGAGTGGGGTGACGTCGAGCGCGTCGACCTCGTCGCCTCCCACGCCGAACACGCCCGCGACCTCGTGGGCGCGGACCTCTCCGGGCTCACGGTCGCCTACGACGCGATGCACGGGAGCGGCCGCGGCGTCACCGACGCCCTCCTCGAATCGATGGGCGCCGAGGTGGTCCGCCTCCGCACCGAGCGCGACGAGGCGTTCGGGGGCTCCCCGCCCGAACCGAGCGCCGAGAACCTGCGGGAACTCGTGGAGCGAGTCCAGTCGGGCGACGCCGACATCGGCGTCGCAAACGACGGCGACTCCGACCGGCTGGCGATCGTGACGCCCGAGCGCGGCTTCCTCGACGAGAACCTCTTCTTCGCGGCGACGTACGACAGCATGCTCGACGACCGGTCCGGCCCCGCCGTGCGGACCGTCTCGACGACGTTCCTCATCGACCGAATCGCCGAGGATCATGGTGAGCAGGTCTACGAGACGCCGGTCGGATTCAAGTGGGTCGCGCAGGCCATCGGCGAGCACGACGCGCTCGTCGGAGGCGAGGAGTCGGGCGGGTTCACGATCCGCGGGCACGTCCGCGAGAAGGACGGGGTGCTGATGGCGCTGCTCGCGGCCGCGACGGAGGCGGAGGAACCCTACGACGACCGCGTGGACCGGCTGGAGGCCGAACACGGCCGCATCGTCGCCGACAAGATCAGCGTCGACTGCCCGGACGCCGAGAAGGAGCGGGTCATCGACGACCTGGCCGACCACATCCCCGACGAGGTGGCCGGTCAGGCGGTCGCCGACGTGGTGACCGTGGACGGGTTCAAACTGCTCCTCGATGACGGCTCGTGGATGCTCGTCCGGCCGAGCGGCACGGAGCCGAAGATGCGCGTCTACGCGGAGTCGAGTTCGGAGGAGCGCTCGCGGGCGATCCTGGCGGACGGCCGGGAGCTAGTCGAACCGCTCGTGTAGGCGACCCCGGAGTCTCTCGTTCTCACCCGAACCGTCGACGTCGAACCCGATCGACTCGTAGAACGGCCGGATCGCCGGTCGGAAGTCGGCCGTGAGCGGACCGTCCACTCGCCCGGCCGCGGCGTCGACGAGTTCGCTTCCCACGCCGTCCCCGCGTCGTCGCCGGCGGACCGCGACGGCCTCGACGTGGCTCCCGTCGAGGACGATCGCGCCGACGACGCTGCCGTCGTCCGCCGCGACGAGTACGTCGCCCGCGCGGATCCGGTCGTCCAGGTCCTCGGGGACGTCCAGCAGCGCGCCGTCGACGACGCGCCGAACGTCGAGCGCGTCGTCGGGGTCGGCCGGGCGAACCGCGACACCGCCGGACGGCTCCCCGGTCATCCGCCCTTGATGAGCCGGAGCACCTTCACCCGAGCCGCGTCGACCGCGCGGTCGTCGGGCACGGGCGACCCGTCCACCAGCGCCGTCACCTCGTGCGGCGAGTAGCCGACCGCCCGGCAGAGGTCGGCGTACGTCGCGTCCCCGGCCAGGGACACCTCCTCGACCCCCTCGCCGACGACCTCGACGGTCACGTCCATGCCCGGAGTCGGCGGCCCGCGGATTTCAGCGTTCCCTCTCGGCGAGCGAAGCGAACCGAGAGCCGCGAGGAGCGTCACTCCCTCGAACCGCGAACCGAGAGAAGGGAGCGGATTCGCAGGGACCGCGCGCTCGGCGCCGCGGCGCCCGCGCCGGGGAGCGCGAGCAGGAGCGGAGCGGCGGGGCCGACGACCGGTACGGTCGCGAGGGCGGCGGCCGAGACGGCGACGGCGAGACCCGCCGCGTCCGCCGAGACCGGGAGGTAGTCGGCGACGACCCCGCCGACGACGCGGCTCCCGAGCGCGAGCAAGACGAGGGCGCCCGCGAGGAGGAGCGGCGCCAGCAGGCCGAGCAACGGGAGGCCGACGACCGTCGCGGCGACGAGGAGGACCCCGACCAGTGACGCGAGCGCGACCCCGGTTCCCCGAGCGACGGCCCGTACCGGCGCCTCGCGGACCCGCCTCGTCAGCACGTCAGTCCGCGGATCGGCGCGGGCGAGCGCGAAACCGAGCGCCCCGCCGAGCAGCGTGAGGACCACGGGAAGCCAGCCGGCGAGTCGGAGCACGGCCCCGACCGGACCGAGCAGGGAGTCCGTCGCCAGTCGCTCGCCCGCCACGGCTCCGCCGCGGTCGTCGAGTCGGGCGTCGTACTCGAAGTCGCCGTCCACGGTCGCGCCGTCGGCGAGGACGGCCGTCCCGCCGAGGACCGTCGCGTCGCCGGTCGTCCCCGAGAGCCGGACAGTCCCGCCGCCGGCGTTGAGGTCGCCGGTGGTCCCCGCGACTGCGACCGTTCCGCCGTAGGCCGTGACCGGTCCACTGACCTCGCCGTCGACGACGACGCGGCCGCCGAACGCCTGCACGTCGCCGGTCACGACGGCGTCCCCGGTCAGGACGACGACGGCGCCGTACGCGCGGAGGTTCCCCTCGACGGTGCCGGCAACGACGACCCGGCCGCCCGTGGCCGTCACCCGCCCCTCGACGGTCTCGCCGGGCGCGACCGCGACTGTGGTGAACGGTCCCGACGGGACGCCGTCGCCGGGTTGGGTGGCCGCGGTTCCGCCGACGACGGGGCCGACGGCGAGGACGGCACAGAGGACGACGACCGGCACGACGCGGGCGGCGCGGGACGACACGCGAGCGCGTTTCTGACCCGCGAGTATAGGTTTCGCGGTCGGGGATTGCCGTCGGGAGTCGGGCGGGTCGTCCGAGTCTCGGGGCGTTTATGGCGGCGCGCCGCCCACCCCGGGACATGAGCGAGGCCGACACCGAGGACGGGGCCGGGACGGCGGGTCGGGAGGTCTGGATCGAGAAGTACCGACCCCAGCGGCTCGCGGACGTGAGCGGGCACGAGGACATCGTCTCGCGCCTGGAGAGCTACATCGAGCGGAACGACCTGCCGCATCTCCTCTTCGCGGGCCCGGCGGGCGTCGGGAAGACGACCTGCGCGGTCGCCATCGCCCGGGAGATCTACGGCGACGACTGGCGGACGAACTTCCTCGAGCTGAACGCCTCCGACCAGCGCGGTATCGACGTCGTGCGCGACCGGATCAAGAACTTCGCGCGCTCGTCGTTCGGCGGCTACGACTACCGGGTCATCTTCCTCGACGAGGCCGACTCGCTGACCGACGACGCCCAGTCGGCGCTCCGCCGGACGATGGAGCAGTTCTCGGACAACACGCGCTTCGTCCTCTCGTGTAACTACTCCTCGAAGATCATCGACCCGATCCAGTCCCGGTGTGCCGTCTTCCGCTTCTCGCCCCTCTCCGACGAGGCCGTCGCCGAGCAGATCCGGGAGATCGCCGACACCGAGGACATCGAACTCACCGAGGACGGCCTCGACGCGCTCGTCTACGCGGCGAACGGCGACATGCGTCGAGCGATCAACTCACTCCAGGCCGCCGCGACGACGGGCGAGGTCGTCGACGAGGAGGCGGTGTACCAGATCACCGCGACCGCGCGCCCGGAGGAGATCGAGGCGATGGTCGAGGACGCGCTCGACGGCGACTTCTCGAAGTCACGCGCGACGCTCGACACCCTGCTGACGGAGACGGGGATGGCCGGCGGCGACATCATCGACCAGCTCCACCGCTCGGTGTGGGACTTCGGGCTCACCGACCGGGAGGCGGTTCGCCTGATGGAGCGCATCGGCGAGGCCGACTACCGCATCACGGAGGGCGCGAACGAGCAGGTGCAGTTGGAGGCCCTCCTCGCGTCCCTCGCGCTGGACTCCCAGTAACCCGGCTCGGTCGCCGTCGAACGAGACGGTGGAATGCCGACGGTGAAACGTGCGGTCGTCGGGGTCGCGTCGCCGTGGCGAACCTGCCTCCGAGTGGGACTCTCGGGCTGATTCTCCCCCCACACGACCCCCGATGCGAAGAGTAAACCCGGCGTTAGCGTCACGGGAAGGCTTACGTTCGCTCGCTGGATACGGCGCACTGATGGCCGACATCCTGCCCTCCACCCCCGACCTCGGCAGCCCCGAGGACCGCGAACCACGGGTGCTCGGCGTCGACGCGGACGACGCCGAGGACGTGCTCTCCGCGCTCTCCTCGGACACCGCCCGGTCGGTCCTCGCCGCGCTCCACCGCGAGCCCGGCCCCGCGAGCGACGTCGCCGACCGCGTGGACACGAGCCTCCAGAACGCCCAGTACCACCTGAAGCGGCTCCGGGAAGCCGGCCTCGTCGAGGTCGGCGGCACCGCCTACTCCGAGAAGGGTCGCGAGATGGACGTGTACGCGCCGGCCGACCGCGCGCTCGTGCTCGTCGCCGGCCGCGAGGAGGACACGCGCGGGCTGAAAGGCACGCTGAAGCGCCTGCTCGGCGGCGTCGGCGTCGTCGCGCTCGTCTCCGTGTTCATCGAGACGTGGCTCGACGGGCCGTTCGCGCCGACGCTCCCGTTCGGAACGATGGCGTCCGGCGGCGCGGACGGCGGCGCCGCTACCGGCCAGGGCGGCGGCGAGGTGAGCGTGATGGCCGCGGACGCGGCGGAGCAAGCGGTCGCCGAACCGACGCTGTGGGAGCAGGTCGTGGCCTCCCCCGGCGCGCTGTTCTTCCTCGGGGGAGTCGTGGCGCTCTCGCTGGCGGTAGGATACGTCTACTGGCGACGGAGCCGGTAACTAAAAACGTCTTTTGACATTACCGCGGGTATATGGTCCGAGCGCTCCTACGTGGTAGTACGGTCCCCGGGACGCTTCGGCCCTCCACCGGCCCCCATCGGACCGCCCTCCACGACGAACCCCCGAGGACCGTCCCCGCCGGTTCCCGTCCGAAGCCCTCCCTCCCTCTCGCTATACTTGCGTTCCGCTGTAGTCTCACCTATACACGACGCTTGGACCCCGTCGCCGTTTCTCCCTCTCAATCGTCGCGCGGATCGACCGTAAAGCGTCGGAACACCTCGCCGTCCGTCGTGACCAGCCGGCCGACGAGCCCCACCCCGTCGGGGTCGGGCTCCAGTTCGGCGTGCGCGGCACGGTTCCCTCGCGGTTGCGCGTGGCTCCCCGGGTTCAGCAGCGGGAGGTCGGCCGAGTCGTCGAACTCGGGCCGGTGGCTGTGGCCGAACACGACGACGTCGGCGTCGCGCTCGCGGCCGAACATCACCAGCCCGGTCGCGCCGCTCCGGCTCCGGTGTCGAACGGCGAACGTGACCCCCTCGTAGGCGACGATGCGCTCGCGGGGGAGCCGCTTCCGGATTGCCGCGTCGTCGTTGTTGCCGACGACGCCGAACAGCGACTCGTTCTCCGCGAGGAAGGCGTCGAGCACCGGCTCGCGGTAGAAGTCGCCGGCGTGGATCACGCGGTCGGCCGCGCGCACCGCCTCCAGCGTCCGCCCGCGGAGGCGGTGGCCGTCGGTTCCGTGGGTGTCCGAGACGACGGTGAGCACGGCCCGGTAGTACGTCCCCCGTCACCTGAACGGTTCGGTCCAGCGTCCCCCGGCGACCCACCGGGCGGTTCATGCATACATAAGGGCAGGGCGGACGACATTCCGGCAATGGCCGGGAGCAAATCCGTCGTCATCGCCGCGCTCATCGCGAACGGCGCCATCGCCGTGATGAAGTTCGTCGGCTACCTGCTCACGGGGAGCCCGTCGATGCTCTCGGAGACGTACCACTCCATCTCGGACACGGGGAACCAGGTGTTCCTCCTGTTCGGCATCCGGTACTCCGGGCAGAAGGCGAGCCGCGCGCACCCGTACGGCTACGGCAAGGCGCAGTTCTTCTACGCGTTCCTCGTCTCGGTGCTGCTGTTCGGTATCGCGGGTTGGGAGTCGCTGAAGCACGGCTGGAACGCCCTCACACACGGCGGACACGGCGCGGAACAGGCGGACGTAATCATCGGCGGCGTGAACCTCACGAACCTCCTCCCCGTCGAGGCGTTCTGGGTGAACGTCGTCGTCCTCCTCGGCGCCATCGCCTTCGAGACGTACGCGTTCGCCATGGCGTACGCCGAACTGCGCCGGCAGACCGACCTGTACGGCTGGTCGGGCTTCCGCGAGGCGTTCCGGAAGACGAGCGACGTGACGACGCTCACCGCCTTCACCGAGGACGCGGTCGCGCTCGGGGGCGCCGTCATCGCGCTGGTCGGCATCACCGCCACGCGGATCACCGGCGTCGAGGCGTACGACGCCGCCTCCGCGGTGGTCATCGGCGTCCTCCTGATGGGGTTCGCGGTCGCGCTGGCCCTGGAGAACAAGCGCCTGCTGCTCGGCGAGTCGCTGCCCGCGGACGTGGAGTCGGGGCTGCGAGGCGAGATCAGCGGCCACGACGGCGTCACCGGCGTCGACGGCTTCCGGACGATGTTCATCGGCCCGGGCGAGGCGCTCGTCACGGCCGACGTGAGCTTCGATCCCGACCTCGTGACCGGCGACATCGAAGAGGACATCCACCAGATCGAGTCGAAACTGCGGAAGCGGGACAACCGGGTCCGGATCGTCTACATCGAACCCGAGGTGTGACCGCTCGGCAGTCGATACGACGGCGTCGTTTCGGGTAGCGTGATCGCACTGGCGACGACCACGACCCCACTACCGGCCCCAGTACCGCCACCAGCACCCCGACGAACGCCGAATCGCACCCGAAACGCATTTCCGGCGGTCCGACCCACCCGCAGGCATGGTACTCGACCTCCTCGGCGAGGCGGTCGCCGCGAACCCCGTGCTCACGGCCATCCTCGTCGTCATGATCGCGCTGCTGCTCGGGGCCTACCTCTTCGTCCGGCGCATCCTCGTCAGCGCGAAGGAGGGCTACCGGGCCGGTCAGAGCGAGCGGTAACCGCCCACCGGCGAGACACCCCGCAGGGGACAACCACTTGTAGGCGGCCCGCCACGCCCGGGTATGGTCGACCTCGCGACGCTGGCGACGCTCTGCGTCGCCGGCTTCGCATCCCTCTTCATGGCGTGGGCCATCGGCGCCGGCTCGTCCGGATCGACGCCGTTCGCGCCCGCGGTCGGCGCCAACGCGATCTCGGTCATGCGGGCCGGCTTCATCGTCGGCGTCCTCGGCCTGCTCGGCGCGGTTCTCCAGGGCGCGAACGTCACCGAGGCGGTCGGGAACGACCTCGTCGTCGGCGTCTCCATCACCGCGAGCGCCGCCATCGTCGGGCTGCTCACCGCGGCCATCCTCGTCGCGATCGGCGTGTTCGCGGGCTACCCCATCGCCACGGCGTTCACGGTCACGGGCGCGGTGGTCGGTGTGGGCCTCGCGCTCGGCGGCGACCCGGCGTGGGCGAAGTACCGCGAGATCGCCGCGCTGTGGGTCGCCACGCCCTTCATCGGCGGCGGGGCGGCGTACGTCACCGCGCGGCTGCTCCGGTCGGAGTCGATCCCCGAGCGCCCGCTCACCTCCGCGCTGGCGGGCGTCGTGGGGGCGCTCGTCGCCAACATCGGCTTCTCCGCGCTCGGCCCGGAGGGCCAGCAGGGCTCCATCGCCGGTGTGCTCGCAAGGGGACTCCCCCTTCCACCGGTCGCCGGCGTCGACGCGAGTCTCGTGCTCGTCACGCTCGCGCTCGCGACCCTCGGGGCCGCGGCGCTCCACTACGACACCGGCCGCGACGCCGAGGCGGGTCAACGACACTTCCTGCTCGTGCTCGGCGGCCTCGTCGCCTTCTCGGCTGGCGGCTCGCAGGTGGGGCTCGCCATCGGCCCGCTCGTCCCGCTGCTCGACGGCGAACTGTCCGTGCCCCTGATGGCGGTGCTCGTCGGCGGCGGACTCGGACTGCTCGCCGGCTCCTGGACCGGCGCCCCGCGGATGATCAAGGCGCTCGCCCAGGACTACTCCAGCCTCGGCCCGCGGCGCTCCATCGCGGCGCTCATCCCGAGTTTCGCCATCGCCCAGACCGCCGTCGCGTTCGGCATCCCCGTCTCGTTCAACGAGATCATCGTCAGCGCCATCATCGGCTCGGGGTACGCCGCGGGCGGTGCCGGCGTGAGCACCCGGAAGATGGTGTTCACGGTGCTCGCGTGGATCGGCTCGCTCGCGCTCGCGCTCGGCGTCGGCTACGGCGCGTTCGTCGTCGTCGACTCGGTACTGTGAGAACCGTCGCGGGGGGAGACATCCGCCATCGAACTGCGCCGTCCGTGCTCAGTTCTCGACTTCCGGCTCGGACTCCTCGTCGACCTCGGTCTCCTCCTGCTCCTCGGTGATGGTGACCCGGGCGCGCATGATGCGGGTGTTGTCCACCTGCTCGATGCGGATGGCGACGTTGTCGAACTCGATCTCCTCGCCCTCCTCGACCAGGCGACCGGCGCGGTTGAACACGAAGCCGGCGAGCGTCTCGAACTCCTCGCCCTCCGGAAGGTCGATGCCGAGCACCTCGTTCACCTCGTCGATGTTCACCTCGCCGCGCACCAGTACCGTCTGGTCGTCGACGAACTCGAACGGCTCCTTCTCGTCGCCCTCGAGGATGTCGCCGACGATCTCCTCGACCATGTCCTCGAGCGTGAGGATGCCCTCGGTGGTGCCGAACTCGTCGATGACGACCACCATCTGCATCCGCGACTCCTGCATCTCCTCGAGCAGCTCGTCGGCGTTCTTCGACTCGGGGACGTGCAGGGTGGGCTGGACGACCGACGCGAGGTCCTGGTGCCCCTCGCCGTAGTAGCGCGCCCGGACGAGATCACGGACGTTCACGACGCCGACGATGTTGTCGAGGTTCCCCTCGTAGACCGGGACGCGCTCGTGGTCGGCCTGGACGCAGGTCTCGATCGCCTCGTCGAGGCTCGCGTCCTTCGGGACGGCGTTGATGTCGAGCCGCGGGGTCATCACCTCCTTGGCGATGGTGCGGTTGAACCGGAAGATGCGGTCGAGCATCTCGCGCTCGTCCTCCTCGATGACGCCCTCGCGCTCCCCGGTCTGGATCATGTTCTGGATCTCGTCGCGGGTGACGTACGACGTCTCGATGGCCGAGCGCCCGCCGGTCACCTTGTTGACCACGCGGGTGAGGTAGTCGAACGTGACGACGAGCGGGAGCAGGACGTACTCGGAGTACTTCAGCGGCCGCGCGATGCGGAGCGACCAGGACTCGGTGTTCTCGACGGCGTAGCTCTTCGGGGCGGACTCGCCGAACAGGAGCACCAGCGAGGTGATGCCGAACGTGGAGATGAGGACGGCCGGCCCGGGGTCGAAGTAGATGCTGACGATGGCCGTCGAGATGGAGGACATCGCGATGTTGACGATGTTGTTCCCGACGAGGATGGTGACGAGCAGCCGGTGGGGGTCGTCCTTCAGCTTCTGGACGGTCCGTGCGCCACGCCGGCCCTCCTCGACGAGGAACTCGACGCGGTGGTTCGCGAGCGAGAACATCGCGATCTCCGAGGACGAGAAGAACCCCGAGAGCGCGATGAGGACGACCACGGCGACGGCACCGGCGATGGTGATCGTCGTATCGTTGATCGGAAACGAATCGACGATCCCGCCTCCCTGCAGGAGCGCGCGAGCCACTAGAGATGTGTATGCCGTCGACAAACCCATACGATAGGGGGATTTGTCCGTGCCCTGAATTAAGCGTTGTCCTCGCGGCCGTTCGGCCGGGACGACCCGGCCCGGGCTCACCGGATGGGCGTGCTCCGAGCGAAGACGTTAGGCCCGCGCCGTTCCTAGCCCCGCCCATGCCAGACGATCCGTCGATCACCCTGTACCGCCTCCAGGCGTGCCCGTACTGCGAGCGGGTCGTCCGTTCGCTGAAGGAGCACGACCTCGACTACGAGTCCAGGTTCGTCGAGCCGATGCACTCGGACCGGGACGTCGTCGCGCGACTGACGAACAAGCGCTCCGTGCCGGCGATCGTCGACGAGGACACCGGCGTCACGATGTCCGAGTCCGCGAACATCGTCGAGTACATCGAGCACACGTACGGGGCCGGCGAATCCGGCGACGGTACGGGAACCGATGCCGCCGGAGGTGGCGCCTGATGCCCGACTTCGAGGTCGTCGATCTCCCCGAGGCCGACCACCCGGAGGAGGGTGACACGGCGCCCGACTTCACGCGGCCCCTCGTGAACGACGAGTACTGGGCCGACGCCTCGCTCTCGGAGTTGACCGACGAGGGTCCCGTCGTGCTCGTCTTCTTCCCGATGGACGGCGCGTTCCCGGCGACGTACGTCTGGAACGAGATCCGGGACCGGGGCTGGGGGAGCGGGGAGGCCGCGGCCGACGGCCCGACGGTCGTCGGCGTCTCCATCTCCTCGCCGTACGAGCACGAGACGTTCATCGACGAGCGAGGGATAGACTATCGGCTGTTCTCGGACCCCGACGCCGGCGCCGCGGCCGAGTACGGCATCGAGCACGACCTCGACGGGATGGCGGGGGTGACCGAGCACCGCCCCGCGGTGTTCCTGCTCGACCGCGACCGAACGGTCGAGTACGCGTGGGTCGCCAGCGAGTGGCCCGACTTCCCGGACTACGACGAGATCGATGAGGAGATCGCCCGCCTGTAGATGGCGGACCCCGACTCCGATTCGGACTCCCGCGGCGACGCCCGCGCCGACATCCAGTCGGCAGTCGAGGCGATCCGCGCGGGGGAACTCGTCGTCTACCCCACCGAGACGGTGTACGGCCTCGCCGCCGACGCGACCGACCCGGACGCCGTCGAGCGCGTCTTCGAGGCCAAGGGCCGCTCGCGCGAGGAACCGCTCTCGGTCGCGTTCGCCGACGTGGACGCGGCGCTGGCGGCGACGGCGGCGAGCGACCGCGCCGAGCGGTTCCTCCGGGCGTTCCTCCCCGGTCCCGTCACCGTGGTCGTGGAGCGCGGCCCCGACCTCCCGGACGTGCTGACCGCCGGGAGCGAGCGCGTCGGGGTCAGGGTCCCTGACCACCCGCTCGCCCGGTCACTCGCCCGGGAAGCCGGGCCGATCACGGCGACGAGCGCGAATCGGTCGGGGGAGGGGAGCGTCCGGCACGCCGCCGATCTGGCCCCCGGCTTCCGCGACCTAGTCGCGGTCGTCCTCGACGCCGGCGAGACGCCCGGCGGGGAGAGCACCGTCGTCGACCCCCAGCGCGGGATCATCCACCGTCCCGGACTCCGGGCCGACGCGGTACGCGAGTGGCTCGCGTCGGAGCCGTAGTCAGAGCCCGAGCCGCGACCGGAGGCTCCTCGTCTCGACGCCGCACCGCTGCCGGTACTCGCAGCTCTCGCACTTGTCGCTCCCGCGGAGCCGCGGCGGCGGTCCGTCGAGCGTCCTGACGACCCGAAGCACGCGTCGGTAGGCTGCGGTCCTGCGGACGCCGAGTCTGGCCACGCGAACGACGCCGTGAGCGGGGTACTCGACGAGCGCCCGCGGAACCTCCGTCTCCCGTTCCCACGCGAGCGCCTTCGCCGCCGCGACAGCGCGAACCGACTGCGGCTCCCAGACGCCCTGCTCGGGCGGCGCTCCCGGGGAGACGATGGTCGGAATCGGCGGCCCGTCGTCCGGATCGAGCACCTTGTGGGCGATGCCGCGGCAGTCCTTTCCCTCCAGCAACGTCCGCGTCGACGCCGGGTCGGTCAACCCGGACCACTCCTCGCGGTCGGCGAGTCGGTCCAGTGCGGACCGATAGGCGTCCGGCGGGCGGTCGATTGGCGCCTCCCGAAGCGTCTCGTCGTCGGCCGAGCGCAGTTCGGGGTACCGGAACGCGAGGTCGATGCGGTCCGTCGCCTCCCGGGGCGGTTCGCGGTCGTCGCGGCGGGCGTAGTAGAGCTGTCGCGGGCAGTAGGCGGCCCTGGCGAGGTCAGAGAACGCGACGAGGTCGGCGGCGGGCATGGGCGGTGTGGTCCCGCTCCGGTATTTGAACTTTCACCCGAACCGCTTCTAGCCGGGGTCCTCCTCGCTCGCTTCGCTCGCGGATGCAACGATGTCGCGGACGTCCGGTGCAGAAGACGCGTCCAGCAGAGCAGTATCTACAGGTAAGAGAAGTGTATGTAGGCGGAAACAAAGTTCAATTCTTGTCGCGCCCTCCGTACTGAGGTAATGGAACGATACGTCGATGGATTCGTCCTCCCGGTCCCGAGCGATAACCTCGATGCGTACCGCGAAATGGCCGACGAGGCGGGAAAGCTCTGGATCGAACACGGCGCTCTCGAGTACTTCGAAGGCGTCGGGGACGACATGGAGCCGGACATGGACGGCATGTCGGTACGGACGTTCCCCGAGCTCGCGGAAACCGGGGACGACGAGACGGCCGTGTTCGCGTTCGTCATGTTCGAGTCCCGCGAGCACCGCGACGAGGTCAACGCGAGGGTGATGGAAGACCCCGCGATGGACCCGGATCGATCCGAGGAGGAGATGCCCTTCGACCCGGAGCGCATGGCCTACGGCGGCTTCCGCTCCATCGTCAACTACAAGGATTGACGAACCAGCTCGACGGGTCGACTCGACCCGTGGCTCGATACCACTACCGATGCGGCAGCCGGTATTGGGGTGTTCAGAACTACTGGCGAAACGGAAACCACGGTTGGCTACCACGCCTCCTGCGACGTTCGACTGACTCTCGAGGAGTCATCAGCTCAGCCACCGTGAGTGAGTCGCGATAGGCCCCACCGACGGTAGCCACAGGCGACCGAACTGCAAGCGATGGAGGCGTGGCGCAGCCACGCCGACCATTGCTCGCGGAATGTTGGCACTGACGAGCGAAGATCGTCTTGCTGCCAGAAACCGACGGTTTCTCGCCGCATTACGGGAAACCTTCGACTTCCCGTCAGCAGTGGGGTTCCGGGGAATCCACAGCAACATCAGAACCGCTCCGCGGTTCTGATTAGCAGTCAGAACGCACGCGTTCTGACAGCACGAACGGGTTTGCCGGGGTTCGACGAACGAGGCCGAAATTCTCGTGAGCGACCGACGGGAGCGAACGAGAGCACGGAAGACGAACGAAGTGAGTCTTCCGAAGGCCGAGCGAGGAGCACCCCCCGTCGAAAGAGGTTCTCTAGAAGGAAACGTCGGTCTCCATGTCCTCGGTCGCCTCGCGGAGGCCGTCCTCGTGGGCCTCGTCGGTGAGCCCGCCCGCGAGGTCGGCGTCCGAGAGCAGTTCGGCGAACTCGTCGCGGAAGCGGTCGTTCGCCCGCGTCGACTCCATGTCCGCCTCGACCACCTCCACGTAGTGGGCTACCGTCGCCTCGTCGGTACCGAACTGGTCGGCGATCTCCTCGAGCGGGATGTTCTCGACGTACATCGACCGCAGGAGCTCCATGCCGAACGGGGCGTCCCGGTCCGACTCCCGGACCAGGTGGAGATCCATCCGGGCGTCGAACATCTCCTCCTCGTCGGCCTGGAGCTCGGCGGCGATCTGCTCGTCGGCGGCGTCCTCGTGGTACAGCCGGACGATCGTCTCGAGGTCCTCGTCGTCGAGGTCGGAGGCGAACTCGTACCGCTCGCGCATCGTGGCGATGAGTTCCCGTACGCGGGCCTCGTCGTCGGCCGATTCGTCAGCCAGCGTGCCGGGCGACTCCTCCTGGCTCTCCGTCACGGTGTCCGACCCGGTCGCATCGATGAAGATGTCCCGGAGCTCGGCCGTCTTTTCGTCCATGGATAGGTGGGAACGCGATGGCGATACAAAAGCCTACTGGGGGCCATAGCAGGCCCGAGAGAGCCGAATTCCGGTGCTTCACGCCCGACGACTGTCGCCCACGTGGCCGTCGTCCGTCGAAGGTCCGGGCGGGTGTGGTCGGTGCACACCTCTCCGCTCCGGAACACGTCCCCGGGCGGCACGAACGGTGGGCTGTCCCCGGATTGGGTCGGGTGAGAAGATTTAACCACGACGCCCGCCGGCGTGTGCGTATGCAAGCCGACCAGGTGACGCGGGAGACGTTCTGGACGGTCGGCCCCGTCGGGAAGGCCGCCTTCTACTTCCTCTCCGCCGTCGCGATCGCCCTCTTCCTCTACGGGACGTACCAGCGGTTCGCGCGGTACGCGGCCGGTGCCGACGACTGGTTCGACCGGTTCGACGACTTCCCGTCGCGGGTGCTCACCGCGGCCGCCACGGTCGCCTCGAACCGCGGCCAGTTCGACCGCGACGCGTACGCCGGCGTCATGCACGCGTTCATCGTCTGGGGCTTCCTGACCCTGCTCATCGGCACCGCCATCCTCGGGGTCGACATGGACCTGTGGCGGCCGGTCACCGGCGAGTCGTTCTTCGTCGGCGACTTCTACCTCTCGTACTCGTTCGTGATGGACGCCATGGGGCTGCTGTTCGTCGTCGGCGTCGGCATGGCCATCTGGCGCCGCTACCGCCGGCGCGAGGGGCGCCTGTGGGGCAAGCACACCTCGCTGGAGGACGACGCGTTCATCTGGACGCTGTTCCTCCTCGGCGTCGGCGGCTACGTGCTCGAGGCGTTCCGCATCGTCGGAACCGCCGAGGCGACCGCCGCCGGCCTGCAGTTCATCGAATTCGAGCGCGTCTCGTTCGTCGGCTTCTTCCTCGCGGGCGTGTTCGCCGAACTCGGCCTCCGGCCCGGCTTCGCGGAGACGCTGTACCACTGGGGCTGGTGGAGCCACGCGCTGCTCGCGCTCGGGTTCATCGCGCTCGTCCCGTACGCGAAGCCGTTCCACATGCTCTCCAGTTTCGCCAACGTCGTCACCCGGGACGAGAAGGCCGGCGTCCGCCTGCCGGGCGTCCCCGAGGACGCCGGCCCCGAAGAGATCGGCTACGCCTCCATCGACGACTTCTCCTGGCGCCACATCCTCGACCAGGACGCCTGCACGAAGTGCGGCCGCTGTTCGTCGGTCTGTCCCGCCAAGGCGTCGGGCCGGCCGCTCGACCCGCGCGACGTCATCCTCGATCTGAAGTCCTACCGCCAGGACCTCGACGCCGGCAGGACCGAGGAGGTCGAGATCGTCGCGGACGGCGGCGACTCGGTGGTCGCCGCGGAGACGATGGAGTCGTGCATGTCCTGCATGGCGTGCATGGACGCCTGCCCGGTCGACATCGAGCACGTCGCGGAGTTCACGCAGATGAACCGCCGCCTGACAGAGACGGGCCAGATGGACGAGGGGGTCCAGGACGCGATGATGAACGTGTTCCAGAACGGGAACACCTTCGGCAACCCGGCGCGGAAGCGCCCGGACTGGACCGACGACCTCGACTTCGAGGTGCCCGACGCCCGCGAGGAGGACGTCGAGTTCCTCTGGTACGTCGGCGAGTACCCCAGCTACGACGACCGGAACCGCCGGGTCGCCCGCTCGCTGGCCACGCTGTTCGAGCGCGCCGGCGTCTCCTACGGCATCCTCTACGAGGACGAGGGACATGACGGCAACGACGTGCGGCGCGTCGGCGAGGAGGGCCTCTTCGAGATGCTCGTCGAGGACAACGCCGAGGCGTTCGCCTCGTGCACCTTCGAGAAGGTCGTTACGACCGACCCCCACTCGATGAACACCTTCCGGAACGAGTACCCCGAGATGAGCGAGTTCGACGCGCCCGTCTTCCACTACACGCAGGTCGTCGAGGACCTCGTGCGGCAGGGTCGACTCGGCCTCGACGGGACGGAACTCGACTACGCGGCGACGTACCACGACCCGTGCCACCTCGGCCGGATGAACGAGGTGTACGAGGCGCCGCGCGAACTGATCCGCGCGACGGGCGTCCGTCTCTCGGAGATGCCGCGAAACCGCGCGGACTCCTTCTGCTGTGGCGGGGGCGGCGGCGGCCTCTGGATGGACTTCGACGAGGACCCCAAACCGAGCGAGGAGCGCCTCCGCGAGGCGCTCGAGGACACCGACGCGGGCGCCGCGGTGGAGAAGTTCGTCGTCGCCTGCCCGATGTGCGGGACGATGTACGAGGACGGCCGCAAGACCGGCGACTTCGAGGACGACATCGAGGTGATCGACGTGGCGGAGCTGCTGTGCGAGGCGCTGGAGGCGAAGGAGACGGCCGCGGCGGACGCGGCGGGCGACAGGTCGCCGACGGCGGCCGACTGACAGAGCGCGCCGCGGAACCCGTCTGGGCGGCACCTCCGGTTTCAGCCCGACTCTACGCCGGCTTCTCGACCTCCAACGCGAACAGCAGCGGAACCCGCGGCTCCGACTCCTGCACGTACCACTCGCCCTCGCGCTCCAGCCCCTCGAAACACGGCCACTCCGCGAACGGAAACTCCTCCAGGCTCGACACTCGGAGCCCCGCGTCGGCCGCCGCCGTGACGATGGCCGATAGCGGCCGATAGTACTGGTAGGTGACGTTCTTCGAGAGTTCCACGTCGTCGTCCGCGTACGTCTCGCCCGACTCGATCCGCATCTCCACCGGGTCGTGGTACGGGTAGGTCCACGTCGGCGGGTTGCCGTCGAACGCCTGCCCGATCGGGTGGTCGTCGACGAACAGCGCCTCGCCGCCCGGTTCCAGCAGTGTCGCGACGGTCTCGAAGAACCCCCGGAGGTCGGGGAGCCAGCAGAACACGCCGTATGTGGCCACGACGGCCTCGAACCGCCGGTCCAGGGTTGCGGGTGCGTCGTACACGTCCGCCTCGACGAACTCGGCGTCCAGCCCCGTCTCGTCCCGCAGGGTGCGGGCCCGCTCGATAGCCTCGGGTGAGAAGTCGACGCCGACCGGGTCTGCGCCCTCGCGGGCCCACGAGAGCGTGTCGAGCCCGAAGTGGCACATGAGGTGGCAGAGCAAGGTTCCCTCGGCGTCGACGCGCTCGCGTTCGATCGAGTGGAGCGTCGAATCGCCGTCGAGGAACCCGTCCACGTCGTAGTGGTCGGTGTCCGGGTGGACCAGCGCCCGTTCGTCCCAGTTGTCGCGGTTCACCGCCCGCTGGGCCTCGTGGCTCGCCGGGTTCTCCCCGTCGTAGTCGTCCCCCGAGAACCCCTCGGGCGCGCCGTCGGCCGGATCGCTTCCGTCGCCGTCGCTCATGGCGCTCGCTGCGGGCCGAGCCGTCAAAACTCCGGCGTCAGGAGCGGGAGGCGTCGACGTCGATGGCGTCGACCGGGCAGATGTCGACACAGAGCATGCAGTCGATGCACTGGTCCTCGCGGGTCGGTTCGACCTTCGTCTCGCTCGCGGGGTGGCCGGGCGTGTCGACCCAGTCGAACACGTCGACGGGGCAGTTCTCCAGGCAGGCGCCGTCGGCGACGCAGATGTCGTAGTCGACGGCGACGTGGCTCCCGTGGATGCCGAGTTGCTCGGGCTCGTCCACCGGTCCCCACACGTCGAGGCCGTTCTCCTCGCCGACCTTCTCCCGGCTCTCCTCGAAGTTCGGGTCGATTCCCATCACCGACGGTTGCGCGGTCGCGTACAAAAGGGGTGCGGGGTCGAGACGCGCGGGGTCAGCGGCGGACGAGCAGCGCGGCGCCGGTCAGCGCCAGTACCGCCACCGGGAATCCGAATCCAGCTCCGGTCGTGTTCGTTCCCTCGGGTGAATCGCCGGCGGTAGTCGTGGCCGCTGTAGGCGAGTCGGTCGGTGTGGTAGCCCCTTCAGTCACGTACAGTGACCCGACGGCGCGGACGTCGTCGTCCGGCCCGAGTGCGATTTCGTAGTTCCCGCTGTCGAGTCGGGAGTCGAGCGTCCGGGAGTGTTGCGTGGCGTTCCGGACGTCCCCGCCCTCGGCCGAGAGATACGACGACGCGTCGGCTCGTCCGGCCATCTCGGTGTCGAACAGGACCGTGGCTCGCCCGTCGCCGTCGGTGTCGACGACGGTGGCCGTCGCCTCGAACCCGACCGCGTCGGCGGCACCGATGCGAACCCGGACGCGGTCGGTCCCGTCGAACCGGATCGGAAGCTCCGCCGTCCCGCCCGACGCGACGTCAGCGGTCGACTCGGCGAGGGTTGCTCGGCACAGCGGGACCCGCGGCGTCCCCGTCGGCTCCGGCCCCTCTGCGAGCGAGAGCATGGCGGTGTCGGAGGGCGCGCCGCCCGGACCGAGCTCCAGGGGGTACTCGCCCGCGTCGAGCCGGGACTCGAGGAGTTCGGTTCGCTGTTCGACTTCGCGCACCTCGCCGCCCCGCGCTTCGAGGTAGTGCTCGGCGCTCGTCCGGCCGGCGATCGACGTATCGAGGGTCACGGTCACCTCGCCGTCGCCGTCGGTGTCGACGACGGTCGCCCGGGTCTCGAAGTTCGCCGCCGCCTCCTCGCCGATTCGAATCGTTGTGCTTCCGTTCGCGTCGAGAGCGACGGGGATCGATACGGTGTCGCCCTGCTCGCCTTCGACGGTCGACTCCGGGAACTGCGGCTCCGCGGTCTCGACACCGCCGGCGGCGCCGGTCACGGCTGACACGGCCGGCGCGGCGGCCAGCAGCGAGACGAGGAGGGCTGTCGCGATGAGATGAGGTTTCGATGACACGTTCGGGGTCCGGAACCCTCCCCTTTAGCTATTTCGTAGACGATAACTCCGATTTGAGTCAAGTCCGACGGGAAGCTACGACAAGTGCGACAACCGGGACGGCCGGTCCGAACAGCGCGAGGAGGACGACGGGCGGCCAGGGCAGTCGGTATCCGGGGGACGTCGCCGGCGTCGTTGTCGACGAGTTGGACGTCTTCGCGGTACCGATCCCGTCGTCCGGGGTTCCGCCGGGTGCCCCGGCTCCGGACGGCGTCGCCGTCGACTCGCCCGGCGTGATCGTGAGCGTCCCCTCGTCGCGGCCGCCGCCCGGCGGTTCCACCGTCACAGCGTACTCGCCCTGATTCAGCCGGTCACCGGACACCCCCCGAATCGTCACGTTCCGGACCGCGTCCCCTGGGGCGGAGAGTGCTCCCGTCGTGTTTCCGGACCTCACCGCAGCCGTGTCGAGGGTGACTGTCATCGACCCGTCCCCGTCGGCGTCGACGACGGTCGCCTCGAGTTCGACCCCGTCCCCGCCGGCAACCGTCAGCGTCGCCCGATCGGTGTCGTGGAATCGGAGGGGGATCTCGACGCGTCCGCCCGATTCGACGCTCGGGGACCGGTCCTCGAGGACCACGATCGGGTGGGCCGCGGCGATGCCCGCGCTGCTAGCGAGCAGGAGGACGACCGCGATCGCCCGAAGGAGCGGGCGGGCGGGCGGTGCGGACACAGTCCGTGGTGGGCGTGGTGTCGAGATAAATCCGTGGCCGGTGCGCGGCGGTCGTGCTGGTCGGACGGAGGGTTGGGCGGATCAATTCAGCGCCGCGTCGGCCGCGCGGAGCGCCTTCCTCCCCGGCGGGCGGTCGCGGAGCGGGGCGTCCACGAGGTACTCCACGAGCGCCTCGCGGATGGCCCGCATCTCCTCGCGGGTGAACCCGCGCGGGCGCTCCAGCGCGTGGAGCGCGTCGACCTCGACGGCGCTCTCGTCGCGTTCGGAGGCCGCCCTGAGCTGTTCCATCAGTGCGGAGTGAACTACCCACGCCTCCTCGCGGGTGACGTCGAGCAGCGTGGTCCCGTCTCGGACTGGGGTCGGCATCTCGGTCGCCGACTCAGTTCAGACCTACTTTAGCTGTGACTACCGTTGAGCCCGTTTCACGAAATGGGACGGTTTTACAACGTTCCTACCCCCGAATTACCGCGTCCGTACCGGTTTTTAGCATGACATTAGCGGGTCGAAACGGGGTTTTTTGTTCGATTTTCGTATCGGCGGGGCGTTCCCTCGGACTGATGCGCCGAGGCGCGCGGCCCGACGACGGATCACGGGCCGACGCGCGTGCTGAGGCCGACCCAGCAAACGTGTCACCCGGCCAATCGAACTTCC
This sequence comes from Halorarum halophilum, assembly GCF_013401515.1. Classification (NCBI taxonomy): domain Archaea; kingdom Methanobacteriati; phylum Methanobacteriota; class Halobacteria; order Halobacteriales; family Haloferacaceae; genus Halorarum; species Halorarum halophilum. The sequence goes on from NZ_CP058529.1 coordinate 2,686,637, forward strand.
CTTGTTGTGTGACGTGCGCTCTGGCAGAAACGGGCTTCCACATGTAGAACGACACGTTGACGATCAGACGACGTATCGACCGGGATGGCGGAGGCTCGTCGTCACTCGAAGGCGGCGATGCCGGTCATGCTGACCGTGATTCCAACGGGACGAGTAGCCGGAGCTACTCGAAGGCTGGAATCCCGGTCAGATCCTGCCCGAGGATGAGCGAGTGGATGTCGTGGGTCCCCTCGTAGGTGTACACCGTCTCGAGGTTGCTCATGTGGCGCATCGGCGAGTAGTCGGTGGTGATGCCGTTGCCGCCGAGCATCTCGCGGGCGACTCGCGCCTGGTTCCGGGCCATCCGGACGTTGTTCCGCTTCGCCATCGACACCTGCTGGGGGCGCAGGCGACCCTCCTCCTTCAGGTCGGCGAGGCGGTACGCGAGCAACTGGGCGAGCGTGATCTGGGTCGCCATCTCCGCGAGCTTCCCCTGTTGGATCTGGAAGCGAGCGATGGGGCCGCCGAACTGGTCGCGGTCGAGCTGGTAGTCGCGGGCTGTCTCGAAGCAGTCGCGCGCGGCGCCGACGACGCCCCAGGCGATGCCGTATCGCGCCTGCGTGAGACACGAGAGCGGGCCCTTCATCCCCTCAACGTCGGGGAGGACGTTCTCCTCGGGGATTCTGACGTCCGAGAGGCCGATCTCGCCCGTCACGGAGGCGCGCATCGAGAGCTTCTCGTCGATCTTGTTCGTCGACACGCCGTCGCGGTCCGTCTCGACGAGGAAGCCGCGGATGGGGTCGTCCCCGGCCGAGACGTCCCGGGCCCAGACGACCGCCACGTCGGCGATGGGGGAGTTGGTGATCCACGTCTTCGAGCCGTTGAGGACGTAGCCGTCGGCATCGCGCTCCGCGCGGGTCTCCATCCCCGAGGGGTTCGAGCCGTGCTCCGGTTCGGTGAGCCCGAAGCAGCCGACCGCCTCGCCCTCGCCGAGCGCGGGGAGCCACTCTTCCTTCTGGGCCTCGCTGCCGAAGGCGTGGATGGGGTACATCACGAGCGCGCCCTGCACGGAGGCCATCGAGCGCAGGCCGGAGTCGCACGCCTCCAGTTCCTGCATCAGCAGGCCGTACGCCCGCTCGGAGACGTTCGGCGAGCCGTACCCCTCGAGGTTCGGGGCGTAGAAGCCGAGTTCGCCCATCTCGGGGATGAGCTCCGTCGGGAAGGTACCGTTCTCGTAGTGGTCGGCGATGTCCGGCTGGACCTCCTCCGCCACGAACTCACGGGCCGTGTCGCGGATGAGCTTCTCCTCGGCAGAGAGGTCCGCCTCCAGACCGACGTAGTCGAGCATGTCTCGGAGTCGGGAACGCTGGGTGAAAAGCGAATCGCTACCACGGACTGTCCCGCCGCGCCGAGGCGCTCGACGTGCCGGGCAGCGCCGCGTCGGGCCGGGTTCGGCTGGTTACGCCTCGACCTCTGTGTCGTCCGATCCCGTGGAGTCCTCGCGCACCCGCCGCGCGTGGGCGGTGAAGTTCTCGAACAGCGTCTTCGCCTCGCAGGCGGCGTCGTAGTTCTCGGGGGTGATGTCCGCCAGTACCTCGTCGACCTTCCCGTCGCCGATGCGCTCGCGCTTGCCCTCCGCGACCTCCCGCGCCGTCTCCTGGTCGTACTCGGGGTGGAACTGCACGCCCCAGGCGTTCCCCTTCCGGAAGGCGTGGACGCCGAACTCGTTCCGGGCGAGCAGCGTCGCGTCCGGCGGGAGCTCCACGACGGCGTCGCCGTGGGTCGTGAAGGCGGTGAACTCCTCGTCGATGCCGGCGAACAGGTCGTCGTCCCCGAGGTGTTCGATCCCGTTGTAGCCGATCTCGAAGTCGTCCATCCCGGAGACGCGCCCGCCGAGCGCCTCGGCGAGCACCTGGTGGCCGTAACAGACGCCGAGGATGGGGAGGTCGCGTTCGGCGGCCGCGGCGGTCCACTCGACCAGCGGCGGGATCCACTCCTCGTCCCAGTACACCGACGAGCGCGAGCCGGTGACGACGACCCCGTCCCAGTCGAAGTGGTCGGGGAGGTGTCCGCCGTTCACGTCGAACTCGGCGAGGTCGGCGTCGAGCTCGCGGCGGAAGTTCCGGGCCGTGTTCGCGTCCTCGTGGGCCGCATTGAGCAGGGCGAACCGCAGTCGTGTCATTGGCGTGTCTCGGCGCGCCGGGGCCAAGTGCCTTGCGTCGCCCGCAGGCTCGGCCGGGGTCGGGGACGTGCGGGAGACCGCCCGAGACGCGCCCGGCCGGCAGTCTCAGCTCCCGAGGAACTCCAGGAGCCGGTCGTTCACCGTCCGCGAGTGTTCGATATGGGCGAGGTGCCCTGCGCCCTCGACGGCCTCGAACTCGCCGCGGGGGAGCCCCTCGGCCAGTTCCTCGCCCTTCCCGGGCGGGCAGAGCGCGTCCTCGCTCCCGTGGAGCACGAGCGCCTCGTTCGTCACCTCGTACAGCCGGTCGGTCAGGTCGAACGAGTCGAGCGCGGCCCGGGTCGACTCCCACGCCTCGGGGTCGGCGTCCTCGGCCGCGCGCCACTCGGCGATACGAGAGAGGACGTCGGGCTGAGAACCGACGAACTCGCGGGAGAAGGCTGCCTCGAGGGATGACGCCAGCGTCTCGGGGTCGTCCGGGTCGGGGCGGAGCGGGTCGGGGTTCAGACCCTCGCCGTAGGCGGCGGTGCCGACGAGCGCGAGCTTGCGAACCCGGTCGGAGCCGAGCGCGGCCGTCAGCGCGACCGCGCCCCCGAGGCCGACGCCGACGAGGTGCGTGGAGCGGACGCCGGCGTCCGAGAGTACCGCATCGAGGTCTCCGACGAGGTCCGCGACGGTGTAGGGCCCGGGCGGCGCGTCGGAGTCGTCGGTCCCCCGCGTCGCAGGGATGACCGCCCGGTACGGCCCGGCGACGGCGGCGTGTTGCCAGCCCCACTGCCACGGGCCGAAGCCGAGTTCGCCGCAGAACGTGACGGTGTTCGTGGAGTTCGTCCCTTCCGCGTCCCCGGCGTAGCCCTCGCCGTCGACCTCGTAGTAGAGCTGTATCGAGTTGTTCGTGGCGTACGGCACTGTTACTCGGTGGTTGACGGCGTGTGGGTTAGTATTCGACGACTGTGATCCGTTGCTGAGGTTTTCGGAGTTGTGACGGAGTTCGTCGACGGCGTCGGGACCAAAACGCCTCAGGAAGCCCTCGCGGGTCTCGGCTAAGCGACGCACCTCCGGCTGACAACGTGCATCGATGAGTGGTCGGCCGGTATCGGCGCGTGCCGGCGCGGCTCCGTCCGCGCCAGACGCGCGCGAGGGGCGAGAAGCACAGTGAGCGGAGCGAGCGAGCATCGCAGTCGGCTGGGGAGGGTTCGAGCGCCCGGGGGCTTTCGAGCCGTTCTGATCCCCTTCGACGATCGGTCAATCCTCCATCAAGATACCACCCCGCTACCCGCACACTCATAGGAGCAACATCGCCCGGAGACCGCGCGATATATCCGACCGAGCGACCGACCACACATCCAATGATCGACCTCCGTTCGGACACCGTCACGAAGCCGAGCGACGAGATGCGCGAGGCCGCGGCCACGGCAGACGTCGGCGACGACGTCTACCGCGACGACCCGACCGTCAACGAACTCGAACGCCGCGCGGCCGACCTCGTCGGGAAGGAGACGGCCCTCTACGTCCCCTCCGGCACGATGGGCAACCAGATCGCCATCCGGGTCCACACCGACCGCGGCCAGGAACTGCTCTGCGACGAGCAGGCGCACGTCTACAAGTGGGAACTCGGCGGCATCGCCCAGCTCTCGGAGGTCCAGCCGCGCATCCTCGATTTCGGCGAGCGCTCCGTCCCGACGCCCGAGCAGGTCCGCGAGGGCTACGTCGAGCAGGACCTCCACCGCCCCGGCACGGGCCTCCTCTGCCTCGAGAACACCCAGAACTCCCGCGGCGGCGTCGCCGTCCCGAAGGAGCACCTCGACGCCGCGGCCGAGGCCGCACACGACCTGGACGTGCCGGTCCACCTCGACGGCGCGCGGTTCCTGAACGCCTGCGTGGCGCTCGACGTCGACCCCGAGGCCATGACCGAGCGCGTCGACTCGGTGATGTTCTGCCTCTCGAAGGGGCTGGGCGCGCCCGTCGGCTCGGTGCTCGCCGGCGACGAGGAGTTCGTCGACCGCGCGCGCCGGACACGCAAGCTCCTGGGCGGCGCGATGCGCCAGGCGGGCGTGATCGCCGGCCCGGGCCTGCTCGCGCTGGAGAACGTCGACCGGCTGGCCGACGACCACGAGAACGCGGCCCGACTCGCTGACGGCCTGAACGACATCGAGGGCCTCTCGGCGCCGGAACCCGACACGAACATCGTGATGGTGGACAGCGAGGACGCGGGTATCACCGGCAAGGAACTCTCGACGGCGTGCAAGGAACGGGACGTCTCGTTCTCGGCGTTCGGCGAGTACACCTGCCGGCTCTGCACCCACCTCGACGTCGACGAGGACGACGTCGAGACCGCGCTCGACAGCATCGCGGACGTGGTCGAGTCCGCCTGACTCTTTCCCAGAATTCCCGGCCGGTCGACGGTTCTGCTGGTCGGTTCCCAGCTCAGGCGTTCAGCGCCCAGAAACGGTAGTTCAGCACAGCCGCGAACGCGACCCACACGAGATACGGGACCAGCAACAGCGCGGCCCGACGGTCCACCCGCGCGAACGCGGCGGTAGTGAGGAGAACCAGCGCGAACAGCACCGCGATGACCGCGAGTCCCGCGAGCAGTTGCTGGAGGCCGAAGAACGTCGGCGTCCACGCGAGGTTCACGGCGAACTGCGCGAGGAACGCGGCGACGGCGACCCGGCGAGGGCGTCCCCTCCCCCGGCGGATCACGAGCCACAGTGCGACGCCCTGCAGCGTGAACAGTCCCGTCCAGACGATGCCGAAGACGACCGGCGGCGGGTAAATCGCGGGTTTGGCGAGCGCGGCGAACCAGGCGGTGTCCGGTCCGGCGAGCAGCGCGGGCGCCGCGCCGAGGGCGTTGACGGCGACGACGAGCACCAGTAGTCCGACCCAGGACCCCAGGCGGTCAACGGACCCGCCGCTCGTTGCAGTCGACACGACCGAAAGGAGGGCGCGAACCACCTTAACGGTGGGTCGCTGCCGGAACGGCGACTCGCGTCGCGGCCGAACTCACGTCCTGAACTCGAACCGGGCGCCGCCCGACTCGCCCTCGACGAGTTCGACGGACCAGTCGTGCGCCTCGGCCACCCGGCGGACGATGGCCAGCCCGAAGCCGGTGCCGTCCTCGGTCGACGTGACGCCGGGCTCGAACACCTCCTCCCGGTCCGGGGCCGGGATTCCGTTCCCGTCGTCCTCGACGACGAATCCGGTGTCGGTGCACTCGATCCGGACGGCCACGCCCGACCCGCCGTGCTCGATACTGTTCCGGAACAGGTTCTCCAGCAGTTCGCCCAATCGGTCGGGGTCGGCGTCGATCGTGCAGTCCTCGTCGACCGAGAGCGTCGCCGTGCCCGTGTCGACGTGGCGCCAGGCGACGTCGGCCACCTCGGCCAGGTCGACGGGTTCGGTCTCGCCGACGACCCGGCCCTCGCGCGCGAGCATGAGCAGGTCGTCGATGAGCCCGCGCATCCGTTCGAGGGCGTTCTCGACGGTTTCGAGGTGCTCGTCGCTCCCGGTCTCACGGGCCAGTTCGAGGTACCCCTCCGCCACCGAGAGGGGGTTCCGCAGGTCGTGGCTCACGACGGAGGCGAACTCCTCCAGGCGCTCGTTCTGGCGTTCCAGCGCCCGTTCCCGCTCCTTCCGCTCGCTGATGTCCGAGTAGATGGCGTACCCCCGGACGTTCGCTGCGTGGAGCTCCAGGGGGACCACGTACATCAGGAAGTCGCGGACCCCGTGGGCGGTGAGCCGGCGACACTCCCGGCGGACGTTCTCGCCGGCACGGAGGCGGCGGTTGAGCTCGTCCGCCTCCGTATCGGTGTCCGCCGGGACGATGAACTCGTCCACGCTCTCGCCGATGAGGTCGTCCCCGGGGTAGCCGAACGTCTCCTCGAACGCGGTGTTCACCGCCCGCGCGATGGGTTCGCCGTCCACCATCTCGAAGGAGACGGCGGCGTCGGGGATGTTCTCGAACAGCGCCGAGAGGCGGTCCCGTTCGTCGCGCAGGTCGCCCTCGGCGCGGACCCGTTCGAGCGCGACCGCGACGTGGGCCATCAACAGCTCCGCCAGTTCGAGGTCGGTGTCGTCGAACGCGCCGGGTTCGGTCGAGACGGCCTGGCACGTGCCGAGGTCGCCGACCGGGACGCTGATCCCGGACCGGTACTCCGGCTTCGCGGGGGCGGCGTGCTCGTTCTCGGCGACCTCCTCGATGAGGACGGACTCGCCGGTCCGGTACGTCCGGCCGGTCACCCCCTCGGAGACGTGCATCGGCCTGGAGGCGTCGGGGTCGGCGTCGTCCGGTTCGGCGGCGGGGACGAGGTACTCGCCCGTCTCGTCGAGCAGGGCGATGGTGCACCTGTCGAACGAGAGCACGCCCTCGGCCGCGGCGATGGCGCGGTCGAGCACCGCCCGCTCGGTCTCCGCCTTCGCGATGTCTGCGGCGGCGCCGTGGAGCCGTTCGATGGTCCGGCGGGACTCGCGTAGCGCCGCCTCCGATCTCACGCGCTCACGCGTGGCCGACGCGTGCGAGACGAGTAGCTCGGCCAGCTCGCGGTCAGTGTCGTCGAACGCCCCCTCGCGTTCGGCGATGACCTGGAACACCGCGTCGTCGCCGAAGGGGACGCTGATGGCGCTCTGTGGCCCCTCGTGGTGCGGTCGGGCGTCGGGGTGGGCCGCCACCTCGTCGACGTGGAACGTCCGCCCCTCCGCGAACGTCCGGCCCAGGATGCCGCTCTCCGGTGCCCGTTCGGGTGCCTCCGGGTCGGTGGTCGCGACCGTCTCGAACCCCTCGCCGTCGGGCAGCGCGACCAGCAGGTACGACCGGTCGAACTCCAGCACCGTCTCCGCGATCTCCACGGTCAGGTCGAACAGCTCCGCCTCGGTGTCGGCGTCGACGAGTCGGGGGGCCGCCCGGTGGAGCCCCGTCACCTTCCGCTGGCGATCCTGCAGGTCGCTCTCGGCCCGGATCCGCTGGTGGGCCTGCGAGACGTGGGTCGCGAACAGTTCGGCCAGTTCCAGGTCCGCCTCGTCGAAGCCGTGCGGGGTCAGCGACGCGGCCTGGTACACGCCGAAGTCCCCGACCGGCACGCTGACGAACGAGCGGAAGTCACGGGGGTTCGACACCTCCGGCCGCTCGCTCACCTCGCGAACGAACACCGACTCGCCGCCCCGGATCGTCTCCCCGGCGATCCCCTCGTCGACGCCGATCCCGTCCGCCATCAGTTCGACGTCGCCGAGTTGGAATCGGGGGACGAGCCGGTCGGCCTCGCGGGTTCCGAGCCAGCAGTGGTCGAACGAGAGGACGTCCGCCGCGACGTCTGCCGCCCGGTCGTACAGTTCGTCGAAGCTCCGAGCCGCGGCGACGTCGGCGGCGCCGTCGTGGAGCCGCGTGACGCGCCGCCGACTCTCGCGCAACTGGAGTCGCGTCTCGCCGTCGAGGGCCAGGCGAACCTCCCGGAGCAACAACTGCGCGGGCGACTCGTTGGTCGGGACGAAGCCCTCGGCGTACGGCGGCGGTTCCTCGCCGAGGGCGACGATGGGGATTCCGGCGGTGTCGAGGTCGTGGACGGCCGTCTCGTCGAGGTCGGCGTCCCCCACGAGCACGACCGCGTCCGGTTGCTCCGAGGCGACGCGGTCGACGAGGGTCGCCTCGGTCACGGTCGCGGCCGAGCCGTCGTCGGTCGCGGCGAGCCCGGAAACCACGGCGGCGGCCCCGTCCCCGACGACGAACAACGAGAGCGACCGTGTCATGTGATTCACCGGAATAACGGCCCATACTTGGCGAACGGGAATTTAAGAATGTCGGTGAGGGAACCGGATTCCGTCCGCGGCCCGGAACCCTTTTGCACGGTGACGGGGGTAGTGAGGCGTAATGAGCGACCTCACTGGGGAATACCGCCTCGACTACTTCGAGGAGGAGGGGTTCTCCCGTCGGGAGTGCACGTCGTGCGGGGACCACTTCTGGACCCGCGACCCCGACCGGGAGCTGTGCGGCGAGCCGCCGTGCGAGGACTACTCGTTCATCGACGACCCCGGGTTCGACGAGGCGTACACCCTCGAGGAGATGCGCGAGGCGTTCCTCTCGTACTTCGAGGACAACGGCCACGAGCGAATCGAGCCGTACCCCGTCGCCGCGAACCGGTGGCGCGACGACGTTCTGCTCACGCAGGCGTCCATCTACGACTTCCAGCCGCTCGTCACCTCCGGGCAGACGCCGCCGCCGGCGAACCCGCTGTGCATCAGCCAGCCGTGCATCCGGATGCAGGACATCGACAACGTCGGCAAGACGGGCCGGCACACGATGGCGTTCGAGATGATGGCCCACCACGCGTTCAACGCGCGCGAGGAGGTGGGCGACAAGTACGCCTACAGCGGCGAGGTGTACTGGAAGGACGAGACCGTCCGCTACTGTGACGGCTTCTTCGAGTCGATGGGCGCCGACCTTGAGGGGATCACCTACATCGAGGACCCATGGGTCGGCGGCGGCAACGCCGGCCCCGCCATCGAGGTCATCTACAAGGGCGCCGAACTCGCCACGCTCGTCTTCATGTCGATGGAGCAGGACCCGGACGGCGAGTACGAGCTGAAGGACGGCAACCGCTACTCGAAGATGGACACGTACATCGTCGACACCGGCTACGGGCTGGAGCGGTGGACGTGGATGAGCCAGGGGACGCCGACGGTGTACGAGGCCGTCTACCCCGAGATGATCGGCTTTCTGAAGGAGAACGCTGGGATCGATCTCACCGACGAGGAGGAGACGCTGGTCCACCGCGCCTCGAAGCTCTCCGGCCACCTCGACATCGACGCGGCCGAGGACGTGGAGGCCGCCCGCGACAACATCGCCGACAAGCTCGACGTGGAGACCGAGCGCCTCACCGACCTCCTGCGCCCGCTGGAGGACATCTACGCGATCGCCGACCACTGCCGGACGCTCGCGTACATGTTCGGCGACGAGATCGTCCCGAGCAACGTCGGCACGGGCTACCTCGCCCGGATGGTGCTCCGCCGGACGAAGCGGCTCGTCGACAACGTCGGCGTCGACGCCCCGCTCGACGAACTCGTGGACATGCAGGCCGACCGGCTCGGCTACCGCAACCGCGACACCATCCGCGACATCGTCCGCACCGAGGTCGAGAAGTACCGCGAGACGCTCGAACGCGGCGGCCGGAAGGTCGAGGCGCTCGCCGACGAGTACGCGGGCACGGGCGAGTCCATCCCGGTCGACGAGCTCATCGAGCTGTACGACTCCCACGGCATCCAGCCGGACATGGTCCGGGAGATCGCCGACGAGCGCGGGGCCACGGTGACGGTCCCCGACGACTTCTACAGCCTCGTGGCCGCCCGTCACGACACCGTCGAGTCGCTGAGCGAGGGGACCGGGGGCGACGAGCGCCTCGCGGACCTCCCGGAGACGGAGCGGCTCTATTACGACGACCAGGACCGCACGGAGTTCGAGGCGGTCGTCCTCGACGTGTTCGACCGCGAGGACGGTTACGACGTCGTGCTCGACCAGACGATGTTCTACCCCGAGGGCGGCGGACAGCCCGCCGACCGCGGGACGCTATCTACCGACGACGCCACCGCCGAGGTGAGCGACGTGCAGATCCGGGGCGGGGTCATCCTCCACCGGACCGACGAGGACCCCGGGAAGGGCGAGTTCGTCCGTGGCCAGATCGACGGCGAGCGCCGTGGCCGGCTGATGGCCCACCACACGGCGACGCACATCGTCGGCGCGGCCGCGCGCGAGGTGCTCGGCGCACACGTCCGGCAGGCCGGCGCCCAGAAGGGGCTCGACTCCTCGCGGCTCGACGTCTCCCACTACGAGCGCATCTCGCGGGAGGACGTGGAGGAGATCGAGCGCGTCGCCAACGAACTCGTCCGGGAGAACCGCCCGGTGAAGCAGGACTGGCCCGACCGCCACGACGCCCAGTCGGAGTACGGCTTCGACCTCTACCAGGGCGGCATCCCGCCGGGCGAGCAGATCCGCGTCATCACCGTCGGCGACGACGTGCAGGCCTGCGGGGGCACCCACGTCGCCCGGACCGGCGACATCGGCGTCATCAAGGTGCTCAAGACCGAGCCGGTGCAGGACGGCGTCGAGCGCATCGTCTTCGCCGCCGGCGAGGCCGCCGTCGACGCGACCCACCGGACGGAAAACGCGCTGTACGACGCGGCGGACGTGCTCGACGTCGACCCGCAGGACGTCCCCGAGACGGCCGAGCGCTTCTTCACCGAGTGGAAGGAGCGCGGCAAGACCATCGAGCGCCTGAAGGAGGAGCTGGCGGCCCTGCGCATCGAGACGGCCGAGCCGGCGACCGAGATCGACGGCAGGCCGGTCATCGTCGAGCGGATGGACGCCGACGCCGACGAACTCCGCGCGACCGCGAACGCGCTCGTCGACGAGGGCTCGATCGCCGTGCTCGGTTCGGGCGCGGACGGTGCCGCGACGTTCGTCGTCGGCGTCCCCGACGAGGTGGGGCTGAACGCCGGCGAGGTCGTCGGCGAACTGGCCGGCCGCGTCGGCGGCGGCGGCGGCGGCCCGCCGGACTTCGCGCAGGGCGGCGGCCCGGACGTGGACGCGCTCGACGACGCCCTGGAGGCGGCGCCGGACGTCCTCCGGCAGGTCCTGAACGCCTGAGGCGGTACCGTTTCGCCGTCTCAGTTCGAGACTCCTCGTTCTCGGCAAGGTCCGTCGACCGCGATCCGGTTCGGGGTCGCTCTGCTCCACGTTGTCAGCCGGTTTTCGATTCAGGCGTAGGGGCAGTGCGGTACAGAGTGACCTGAAATCACGAATCAGTCGGAGGCGTGCTGAGGCGGGACTTTCGTGGAACGAACACGGATGAGACCGCCCGTCGAGCACGTGAGCAGCACCCTCACAGAAACAATAAGTTACTCGCGTTCGAGCCGTACAAATATGCCGGATGACATGTACGGACGACTACTCTATAGGCGCGGGTTCTTACTCTTCGAAAGGGGGAGCGGCGTCGACCCGCCTGCTCCGATCGACGAGTGGGACACGGAGACGCTCGACCGGTTTCTCCTCCGGACGCACCCTGAACTCCGGTACTCCAGGGCCGAGAGGAGAGGCGTCGACGTACTGATCCTCGGTCGGGTGTTCGACCCGATCAACGGCGTCTCCGATCCGGAGACCATCTTGAATACCATGATCGACCGGCTAGGTGAATCTGACAACCGGTTCTTCGACTATCTGGACCACCTCAGCGGCCGGTTCGTCCTGCTCGTGGAGGAGGACGATCGCGCGTTCGCGCTGCAGGATGCCACCGGCAACCAAGCCCTCTTCTACGACACCGATTCCCGAGGCTGCCGGCTCGCCTCCCACCCCGAGATGCTCACCGAAATGGGCGGATACGAGCGAACGGACGGCGCGGAGACGATTCTGGACGCCGAGGCGCCGTGGTTCCCGGGCGCCGCCACCTCGTACGCCGAGGTCAAACTGTTGACCCCGAACACGTTACTCACGCTCCCCGACTCCGAGGTCATGAGGTTCTTCCCACGCGGGCCGCTCCCCTCGAACCCACTGACGGACGAACTGGTCCGTGAGGTCGCCGACATCTTCGAGACCTCGGTGGAACTCCTCCACCGGGAGGCGGATCTGTCGCTCTCGCTGTCCGCCGGCCTCGACAGCAGGTTGAGTCTGGCCGCAACCCGGAACGTCTCGGACGACGTGTTCTACAACACGTGGGCGACCGGTGAGGCCGACAAGGAGATGGGGACGGTCATGGAACTCTGCGAGAACCTGGGCATCGACTGTGCGATCACGGACCTCTCCGAAGGCCCCGATGACGAGTTCCTGGAGGTGTTCACGCGGAACACCTCCGGGATGTCGCGGTGGAACCGCGCCCGAAACGCCTACAACCTCTATCATCGGGACAAGCCCGCCGAGGATGCGGTCGAGATCAGATCGAACGTCTCGGAGATCGCCCGGACGTTCTACCGCGATCGGTTCACGTTCCTGCCCGACGAGGTGCGCGCCGAGACGTTCGCGAAGCTGTACGCGTACGAGGCCCAGTCCGACTACGTGCAGGGGAAGTACCGGGAGTTCATCGACACGACCGACTTCTCGGGAGAGAACCTCTACAACTACGATATCTACGACATGTTCTACTGGGAGTGCCGGATCGGCTGCTGGCTCTCCCTGTGGTTCCTGGAGACGAGCATCGCCCAGGAGGAGGTCTCGCTGTTCAACAACCGACACCTGCTGAAGAAGATGCTGTCGGTGCCGTACGAGCGCCGCCGGAGCGACGAACTCTTCTATCGGGTCATCGAGGAGTTGTGGCCCGACTGCCTGAGCGCACCTATCAATCCACACAAGGAATCTCGTTTCAAGGGTGCCGACCAGCTAGATCGGTTCCTCTCCGGGGCGATACTCAGGGCGCCGGCGCCGGCGTACATGACGATCCGAAAAATGCGACGGAAAATCTAGTCACGAGCTTCACAACCGTCGATTCGAAGGGACACGTCTCGTGGCTGTATCGGTCTCCGCCAGTCGTCCATAGCACGTCAAACTGCACCTACGGGAGGGAAGCGGCCTTCTCGGTAAGACCATTCGAGACCCGTCAGTTGACCATTTATCGTATGTATGAGGAAGTGTCAGTCGGTCGATTCGAGAGTCGATGGCACGCAGAGTGAACGCGATCGCGTTGAGCGCGATCATGGTCGTATCACTGTTCGCAATGAGCGCAGTGGCGATATCAGGAACGGCACAGCAAACGGAGACCATAGCACCGACGGAGATCACCGACTGTACGACGATCGATTCGCCGGGTCACTACGTCCTGGCCCAGGACATCGTTCGAACGGACGAGGGCCCGTGTATCAGTATCTAGGCGAGTGACGTCACGCTCGATGGTGACGGTCACACCCTTGACGGAAACACTACCGACCAGGGGACCGATCGGCATGGAGTCGCGACGAGCGCCGCCAACCCCGTCGACAACGTAACCGTCACAAACATCACCGTTCGAGACAGCGCGGACAACATTCGGTTCGAGGCCGTGACCGAGGGACGGATCACGAACGTCTCGACTCTGGCTCCGGAATCCACTAGCGTCGTCGTCCGTGGGTCGGATCGCGTCGAAATCAGCGACAGCCGCATCGAGGGGTCATTCGTGGGGAATGGGCTCTCAATCAGCAACTCGGGGAACCTGAGCGTCGCGAACAACACGTTCAACGATGGATACTTCACGATTGTAGCGTCGGGGATGAACTGGTCCGTGATACGCGGCAACACGTTGGGCGGCACGTCCACGGCGATCAACCTCGCTAGCGGGACCAGCAACGTAATCTCCAACAACACGATCCAGGGTCGCACTGACGAGGCCATCGTGGTCGGCGGCCGCGACAACGGGGTAATCGGGAACACGATCACGCTCGGTCACGACGGGATCGTCGTCTCGGGGTCTAATCACACCATCTCGGACAACCACGTGGATCGGATGACCGGATGGGCCGCCACCGCCGAAGGGGTCAACCACACGTTCCGGAACAATAGTCTCAGCGGCGGTGAGCCCGAGGGAGCGTCGGGCGGCGCGCTCCGTATCAGCGGCGAGGAGCATGTAATCGAGAACAACTCCCTGAACGGATTCAACGGCGTCTACGTCGCCAGTGCGACTGGACCGATCTCGATCGAGAACAACTCGATGAATGGGTTCCGGCACATCGTGGTCGCCGAATCGAAGCTCTGCCCCGACCCCGGCGTGGTCGTCACGGCGCACGGGACGTCTTCGATCCCATGCCGCCGAGCTACCAGGGGGAGATCCACTACGGTATCCTGAACCACGACGACGACATGGTGAACGCCACGAACAACTACTGGGGCGCGAGCGACGGTCCCTCCAGTCCCGACGGGGAGAACGTCACGGACCCCGTGACGGGCGAACCCGCGAACGGGAGCGGCATGCCCGTCTCCGAGGGCGTCCACTTCGACCCCTACCTTGAACAGCCGCCCGAGAACGCGGGAGTCGGCAACGAGACGGCCCCCTGATCGGGACTATCTCAAGTCGGGAAGCCGCCGATTTTTCCGCCCTCCGCGACCACCCCGATGCAGTGCCCACAGAGTACGACAAACTGGTCCGCGACCGCATCCCCGAACTCGTCGAGACGAACGGCGAGACGCCCGTCACCCGCCGGGTCGAGGGCGAGGAGTACGGCGACTACCTGGCGGAGAAACTCGTCGAGGAGGCGCGCGAGTTCCGCGACGCACGGGCGACGGACGGGGAGGACCCGGACGCGGAACTCGCGGACGTGCTGGAGGTCATGGAGACGCTGCTCGACCGCGGCGACCGCGACCGGGTGCGTCGACTCCGGGAGGAGAAGGTCGCCGAGCGCGGCGGATTCGCCGAGGGGATCGTCCTCGAACGGGTCGAGGACGGGGGCTGAGACGGGGTCGGAGTCGGCGAGGGGTCGCCATCCGAAACCGGTAACTCCCGCCGTCCGAACCTCAAGGCAATGGACCCCCGAATCCGCGAACACGCAGAGACCATCGTCGACCACTCGATCGAGCTCGAGGCCGGCGACGACCTCGTCGTCCAGATGCCGACCGAGGCGGCCGACCTCGCCGCCGCGATCCACGAACTCGCGGGTGACCGCGGCGCGAACCCGGTGTTCCTGAACAACGACGACCGGGCCCAGCGGGCGTTCATGCGCGCCCGCGGGGACGACTTCGAGACGCCCGAGCACCAGCTCGCGCTGTTCGAGGAGGCCGACGCGTTCGTCATCGCGCGGGCGGGCGGCAACGTCGCCGAGAAGTCCGACGTGGACCCCGAGACCACCGCGGCGTACAACCGCGCGTTCCGGCCGGTCCAGCGGGAGCGGCTCTCGAAGCGCTGGTGTCTCACCCAGTACCCGACCCGCGGACACGCCCAGCTCGCCGGGATGAGCACCGACGCGTACGAGAACTTCGTCTGGGACGCCGTCTCGCTCGACTGGGAGGAGCAGGGCGAGTTCCAGGCGGAGATGGTCGACCTGCTGAACGACGCCGACGAGGTCCGCATCCGGTCCGGCGAGGGGACGGACCTCACGATGTTCATCGCTGGCAACACCGCCATCAACGACGTCGGGAAGAAGAACCTCCCGGGCGGCGAGGTGTTCACCGCGCCGGTGAAGGACTCCGTAAACGGCGAGGTCCACTTCGATATGCCGCTGTACCGGCAGGGCCGCGAGATCGAGGACGTCCGCCTCCGGTTCGAGGACGGCCGCGTCGAGTCGTTCTCCGCCGAACGCAACGAGGACGTCCTAGAGGGCGTGTTCGACACCGACGAGGCCGCCCGCTACCTCGGTGAACTCGGCATCGGGATGAACCGCGCCATCGACCGGTTCACCTACAACATGCTGTTCGACGAGAAGATGGGCGACACCGTCCACATGGCCGTCGGCAGCGCGTACCCGGAGACCGTGGGGGAAGGGAACGAGGTGAACGAGTCCGCCGAGCACGTGGACATGATCGTCGACATGAGCGAGGACTCGGTCATCGAACTCGACGGCGAGGTCGTCCAGCGGGACGGGACGTTCACGTTCGAGGAGCGCGAGGCCGAGTGAGCGAAGCGAACGAGGCCTCGGAGAGCGAGCGGTGACCGGGGGAAACCGCGAGGAGCGCGAGGCGTGAGCCGAACGAGGTGAGGCGAAACGCCTCGGAGGACGCGGCGATGTCCAGCCTCCCGACCCTCTCCCCTGCCGACCTGTCACCCCGATCCCCTCCCACGACAGGTTCTTCCCCGTCGTTCCGGTAGACGAACCGATGCCATCGAGACGGGCGTTCCTGGGACTGGCGGGCACTGCCGGAACCGCGGCGCTCCTCACGCGGACGAGGTACGTCTCGGTCGATACGGACGAACCGTCGGTGAGCGTCGTCCTTCCCCGGGAGGTTCCCGCGGTCGACGAGGTGGTGGAGACGGGTGGGCGTCCGGGCGAAGCCGAACCCGCCGACTCCCCGCCAGGCGAGGCGACCGACCGGCCGTCGACGTCGGAGTCGCGGGAGAGACCGACGTACGACGACGGGTGGGACTACGAGGCGACCCGGAGGGCCGTCCACGACCTCGTGAACGGCCACCGCGAGGACGAGGGGCTCGACGCGCTGGCGTGGAACGACGACCTCCACGCCGTCGCTCGCGACTACGCGATCCGGATGGCCGAGGAGGGGTTCTTCTCGCACACGGACCCGTCGGGGAACGACTTCCAGTCGCGCTATCGGGCGGCCGGCGTCTCGTGCCGAGTGCGGACGGACGAGGGCTACCTGACCGGCGGCGAGAACCTCGCACAGACGTGGTGGCGCCGGCGGGTCGACACGGGGGACGACGTCGTCGTCCACGAGACGCCGGAGGGCCTCGCGGAGGGGATTGTGACCGGATGGATGAACTCCCCCGGACACCGCGAGAACCTCCTCCGCCCGCCGTGGAACACCGAGGCGATCGGGATCGCGCGGGCGGAGGACGACAGGGTGCTCGCAGTTCAGAACTTCTGCTGAGGCCGCCGGCCCACGGACCGGGAGTCCGCCGTTCGGAACGGGCGGGCAGTACTGATCCGCGAGGCCGTCCCGGAGTACAGGCAGCGCGGTGACGGGTCGCTCGGATGGGGTGACGATGTCCGCGACCAACCAGCCGAAACCAGCACACGTCGTGACGTGGCAGAAAGGGACTTCTCTCTTCGGATTCGGTCCGGGACGCCAGCGTCCGAAAGCGTGTCACGGGATTTATGACCGTGGAATCGTGTGACACGCCCGTGCCGAAAGTCAACTGCCCCGACTGCGGGCGCCAGATCGGGATGCACGAACTGGAAGCCAAGACGACGGCCAAGTCGGGTGGCTTCTCGACGCGCTACCGTTGCCCGTTCTGCCGGACGGACATGGACGACGTGACCGAGCACCTGGTGTAGCGGCGGCTCGCTGGCGGTTCGTGTGGGCGCGGAAGAGCGGCGCCGGGGGGCTACTCGACGTCGAGGTCGAACTGACCGTTCTCGACGACGGCGTTCAGGACGACCGACGTGTTCGTCTCGCGGATGTCCGCGTCCGCGAGGAGGCCCTTGATGCCCTCGTTCATCTGGTCGGTGTCGCGGAACTTCCCGATGGCGATGACGTCGTAGTCGCCGGTCACCTCGTACACCGAGATCATCTGTTTCTGCTCCTGTAACCGGTCGACGATGTCCGGGAGCGCCTCGCCCTCGACCTTCAGCTGGACGATGGCGGTCACGTCGTAGCCGAGCCTGTCGTAGTTCACTCGCGGCGTGTACCCCTCGATGACCCCCTCCTCCTCCAGGTCGCGGAGGTGGTTCGAGACGGTCGTCACCGACACGTCGAGCTCCTCGCCGAGACTGCGGAGGCTGGCGCGACCGTTTCCGATGAGCGAGTTGACGAGCTGGGCGTCGAGGTTTTCGTACGTCATTACACCCGACCACGGCCTGGGGGGTTTAGAATTTTACGAATGTCCACTACTACCGCTGAGAGAGGGAAGGTTGCACTGACCGACAAGGATTTTATACTGGGTGTCGACCGGCTATACGTCTGAGTACATGACGGACGAAAACGTAGCTCCGGACGGCGGGCTGAGCGCGGACGAACAACAGGTAATCGATCGGATCGAGGAGGAGGGAATCGACTTCCTCCGGCTCCAGTTCACGGACATCCTCGGCACGGTGAAGAACGTCTCCATCCCGGCCTCGCAGGCCGAGAAGGCGTTCAGCGAGGGGATCTACTTCGACGGCTCCTCGATCGACGGCTTCGTGCGGATCCAGGAGTCGGATATGCGGCTCAAACCGGACCCCGCGACGTTCGCGGTGCTCCCGTGGCGGACCAGCAACGACGGCTCCGCGGGCGCCGCACGCCTCATTTGCGACGTCATCGACACCTCAACCGGCGAACCGTTCGAGGGTGACCCTAGATACGTGCTCAAGCAGGCTATCGACCGGGCGGCCGATCTGGGGTACACCGTCAACGCCGGCCCCGAACCCGAGTTCTTCCTCTTCGAGGAGGACGAGGACGGTAACGCGACGACGCGGACGAACGACGCGGGCGGCTACTTCGACCTCGCGCCCAAGGACCTCGCAACCGACATCCGGCGGGACATCATCTTCGGACTCGAGGAGATGGGTTTCGAGGTGGAGTCGAGCCACCACGAGGTCGCGGAGGGTCAACACGAGATCGCCTTCAAGTACGACGACGCGCTCTCGACGGCGGACAACATCGCGACGTTCCGGGCGGTCGTGCGCGCTATCGCGGCCGAGCACGACCTCCACGCGACGTTCATGCCCAAGCCCATCGCCCGCATCAACGGCTCGGGCATGCACGTTCACCTCTCGCTGTTCACCGAGGACGGCGAGAACGCCTTCCACGACGAATCCGACGAGTTCAACCTCAGCGAGGTGGCCCACAGGTTCGTCGGCGGCATCCTGAAGAACGCCCCGGCCATCACGGCCGTCGCCAACCCCACGGTGAACAGCTTCAAGCGCCTGGTGCCGGGGTACGAGGCCCCCGTGTACGTGGCATGGTCCGACGTGAACCGCTCGGCACTCATCCGCAAGCCGGCCGCGCGCTCACCGCCGGCCTCCCGCATCGAACTCCGCTCGCCGGACCCGTCGTGTAACCCCTACCTCGCGCTCGCGACGATGATTCACGCCGGTCTCGACGGCATCGAGAACGAGGTCAGTTGTCCAGACCCGGTTCGGGAGAACATATACGAATTCGATGAGGACAAGCGCGCCGAGTACGACATCGACACGCTCCCCTCGAACCTAGGCGAGGCGCTCGAGGCACTCGAGGACAACGAGGTCGTGACGGCTGCGCTCGGCGAGCACGTTACGGAAAAGTTCATCGAGGCGAAGACGGAGGAGTACGACGAGTACCGCGCGGAGGTCTCCGATTGGGAGCGGGAGAAGTACCTCGAGACGTTCTAGCCCGAGCGTCGACGATTTATTCGGTTTTCGTCCACCTGGTGCTCAACTCCTCCGCGGTTCGTTCTTGAACCGTCCGGTCGCGAACCGACCGTCTACCCTTACCCCTCGCCCGCGGTGTCGGATTCGGCGAGCGCAGGACGGCGAAGGTGGGCGACGACGGTCGGCCAGGCCACGACGAGCGCGACCGCGAGGAACGACAGCGGGAGCACCGCCAGCAGCCGGAACCGGGTAGTGTCGGGGACGACGCCGAACACGTACGGCAGCCCCACGACCGTGACGCCGTATGCGCCCACGAACAGCGCGCCGACGAGGGCGGTTCCGAGCACCGCGGCAACCGGGTCGACGGGCGCCGTCTCGGTCCCGCGGAGCCGCCAGACGAGGTAGCCGCCGAACGCCCCGCCGGCGGCGATGGCCGCGTCGAGCACCTCGTTGTCGAGCCCGGTCGCGAGCGCCACGACCGCGGCGGCGACACCGGCGACCGTCGCCGCGAAGAACACGCGGTCGGGCCGCGGTCTGAACCCGGAGCGGGCGACGCGCTGGAGGACGAAGAGCGCGACCAGCCCGACGGCGACCCCGACGACCACGTCGACGAGGTAGTGGACGCCGAGCACGACGCGCGTGAGCGAGACGACCGCGACGATCCCGCCCGCGACGAGCCGGCGCGTCCGGCGATCCCACACGTCGAGGAACGCCGCGAGGCCGCCGTAAACCATCGTCGCCCCGACGGCGTGCCCCGACGGGAAGCCGAAGTGCTCGCCGGTCGCCGCGTTCGCGTAGGCGGGCCGGAGCAGCTCGGGCAGCCACATCGGGAACGTCGCCGTCGCGGCGCCCGGCGGCCGGGGGAGCAGGAAGAGACTCTTCAGCGCGGTCGACACCGCAAGTGCCGTGAGCCCCACGGCGATCAGCGTGGCGCCGACCCGACGCGGGTTCGCGGCGAGGCGGTCGTCGCCAAACCAGTACAGCAGCGCCAGGCCGAGGTAGAGGAACCAGACGTCACCCAGCTGTGTGAGCAGCGCGGCGACCGCGACGACGGACTCCGGCAGCGCCGAGAACGCCTCGACGAGGCCGACGCCTCGCATCCGTCACCGCCGGTCCCGGACGGCGTCGATGGCCTTCCCGGGGACGTCGAGGAGGTTCAACCCCACTCCAACCACGAGGAACAGGGTGTACAGTCCGAGGGTGGAGAGGAAGAGGACGAGCATCGCCCCGATGGCGAACCAGCCGTCGAGCCAGTAGAACGCCCCAAGGGTGAGGACGACGCCGTACAGCAGCACCAGGTACGGCCCCCACCCGCGGGCGTGGCCGCGGCGCATCCGCGACCGGACGTATCGCTTCAGCTCGGACTCCAGGGCCGGCTTCTCGACGGTCCGCTCGTCGATGTCGTCGAGTTCGGCGCGGAGTTCCGCGACCCGGCGATCCAGCTCCGCGATGTCGGGCGCGGGCTCGTCGTTCGCTTCCCCGCTCATGTGTGCTCGGGCATGTCCGGCGCCCCCTTTACCGTGCCGGTCTCGGCCGTCCCGGTCCCTCGCGTGTCGCGCCCGCGCCTCACCGCGTCCGTTCCCGTCGCCGATCGGCCGTTTCGCCCCGACGTCTGCTTGCGGTTTGGCGCCGGGGTCGAAGCCCGGGCGGCGGCCCTCGGCCAGCGTCACGTTCACGACGACGCCGACCAGGACGACCAGGCTGCCGAGGTAGAGCCACGTCACGAGCAGCAGCACCGCGCCGATGGCGCCGTACACCTGCGGGCCGCTCCCGCTCGCGCCCTGGAGCCCGATGTAGGCCTGGAACCCGGCCTGGAGGAGCGTCCAGCCGACTCCGGCGAACACCGCGCCCGGGAGCACCTCGCGGACGCTCACCCGGGGCTCGGGGAAGAAGTAGTACATCGGGAGGAACGCGGCCGTCAGCACCACCGGGAGCACGAGGACGCTCAGGATGCCGAGGCCGAACCCGAGGTCGAGCGCGACGAGCACGCTCCCGAGCACCAGCATCAGGAGGAAGCTCGCGCCGATGCTGACGGCGACGACGACCGAGTCCCTGAGCCTGTCGACGAACGAGCTCTTCCCGACCGCGCCGTAGATGTTCTCGAAGGCGGTGTCGATGCCGCGGAACACCTTCAGGGTGCCCCAGATGGCGAGCAGGGCGCTGAACACCGTCGCCCCGCCCCTGCCGGCCCCGCTCTCGATGGCCTGGACCACGAACTGCTGGCCGGCGTCGGTCAGCAGCCCGGAGCTCGAGGAGACGACGATAGTGACGAGCTGTTCCTGGCCGACCGCGGCCGCGATCAGGAAGACGAGGATGACCGTGGGGAGGAGCGAGGCGAAGGCGTAGTAGGCGACGCCCGCCGCGAGGAAGGTTACCTCCAGGTCGGTGGTCGTCCGCGCGACCCGCCGGAGGAGATCGACTGTCCGCCACACGCGGGCCCGGGACTCCGTTGACACGGGCGATAATTCGCGTGAAAGCGTCAAGAAAGCTCGGGCGTCAATGGCAGGTTCCGCCGAGTGCAGCCCCGTTTCAGTCCAGCCCACCGCAGTGTGGCCGAGCGTGAGCCGTGGGGTACCCCGTTCCAACGAGCCCTCGATTACCGTCCGTAGTGCGTCGGGGAGTCGGCGGGCGGGCGCTCGGTGGTACAGTCGGCCTACCCGAGGTGGGCGGTCGGGTCGCGCATCTCCTCGATGGAGGCGTCGGTCTTGAGCGCCGTGCCGGCGTAGTGGGCGCGCGTCGCCTCGAAGCCGGCGTCCCGGAGCGCCTCGATGAAGTCGTCCATCCCCGGCGCGGGGCGGTTCCAGAGCTCGCAGAGCCGGTGCTGGTCGTAGTGGGTCGGCGTGTCGAGTTCGCCCGAGAGGGTGTCGAGGAGCTTCCGGGCGCGCTTTGCCGTCCCCATGTCGTCGGTCACCGCCCCGCGGACGGACTCAGCGAAGTCGGCGTCGGCGACCCGGCCGAGCCAGAGCGGGCCGGCGGTGACGAGCCGGTTCGAGTCGCAGTGCGGGCACGTCTCGGGGGGGTTCGCGACGAGGCCGTACTCGTGCTCGCGCTCCAGGCAGTCCTGACAGTGGTGGACGTGGCCGAGTTCGACGACGCAGTCGTTCGCGGCCGAGGCCGACGCGTCGAGTTCGAGGTACGTCCGGGCGTAGTGGCGCGAGACGTGCGAGAGGACGGGTCTGGCCGCCTTGTCCCGGCTCGCGGCGCGGCGGACGAGCGCGGAGAGCAGGACGCGCAGGCCCATCTCGGGGTGGTAGTCGGTGTTCCGCGGGACCGTGGAGTACCGCCGGACGCCGGCGTCGAAGTGCGCGCCGCACAGCGGCGCCGTGTCGGTCGCGGTGACGCAGAGCAGGTTCCGCGTGCCGGCGACCGCCGCGTCGACGAACGGCATCGGCGAGCCGTACGGGTCGATATCGACCACGTCGAAGAAGTCGGTGTGGAGCAGGGCGTTCGCGTCAGCCTCGACGGCCTCGCTCCCGTCGTACTCGGCGAGGTTCCGGTTCGCGAGGGAGACGGCCTCCTCGTCCACGTCGGCGCAGGTCACGTTCCAGCCCTCGGCGGCCGCACGGGTCCCCCGGACGCCCGAGGCGGCCATCGCGTCGAGGTAGGTGTTCGCGCGCGGCTCCCGGTCGGCGTACGCGCGCAGGACGGCGACGGTGACGTCGCGGTTCAGCTCCATCTCGGGGTTGTAGAACACGTCCTCGTTGCGCCCCTCGCTGGCGCCGTCGCGGGCGCCCTGGACCTCGACCGTGACGCCGCCCTCCTCGATCTGCATCTGTATCGGTACGTGTGGCGCTGGCGAGGATAAGCGACCCGACTGCGCGCCGCGACCGGTGCGGCTCGACCACCCGCGATTTCCGATTTCGCGGCCGTCGACGCCGCGCTCGGGCCTCCGAAGCGGTTTTGCCCCGGGGTCACCTAGCGTCGGGCATGACCGAGGGGAACGCCGACGCCGGCCTGGACGCCGACGCGAGGAGCGACGGCCCCTCGGACGAGGAACTCGCCGACCTCGTCGCCGAGGACTGGCGCACGGCGCTGGAGGCGGCGGGCGAACTCAGACCCGTGATCGTCGAGGCGATCATCGGGACCCACGGCACCCGCGGCCGGCGGGCCATCGAGGCCGTCTCCGAGGAGCGCGTGAAGCAGTACCGCGACTTCACGGTCGTCGTCGGCCACCGGCAGGAGCACGTCGTCGAGGAGGGCAACTGCGACTGCGAGGACGCGGCGTACAACCTCGACGCCGAGGACCCCGACGAGCGCTGCTGGCACGCGCTCGCGGTGGACGTGGCGGAGCGACTCGATCGGGTGGACCACCACGACATGTGGTACTCGGACGTCCGCGAGTTCCTGTGAACGCTGGCCGCAGGGAAACCCACCCTCTTGGGCCGGTTCCCTATCGACTCAGTCCGCCTACCCCGGACACGGGAGCGACGAACACACTGGATGCGTCGGACCTGGTCGATGACGCGGTCGCAGTTTTCACAGGGTCGGCGTTCGGAACGTCGAGGCTGCGCTGCTTCCGGCCCCCGTGGACTCACCGCCGTTCGAACGCCTCGCGGACGGCCGGGCTCGGGTCCAGCTCGGCGAGTTCCGACTCGACGTCGACGTCGGCAGTTCCTCCGCGCCGGCGGGCGTCTTCCGCAGGACTGCGACGTGGTAGAGGTACGACAGGCGGAGCAGCCACCGGGCGTGGTCGTAGTCGTCGGCCGACTCGACGTGGTAGGTGGTCCAGCCGGACTCGACGAGGAGGTGGTGGGCGCCGGTGTGCCCTTCGTCGATCAGGACGTCGCGGAGCTTCCGGAGGTAGGAGACGTCCAGCATCCCCCAGGCGTGGACGTGCCCGATCTCGCGGGGGCCGACGCGGAACTCGGTCCCGCCGAACCGATGCTCTCCGGTCGTGACGTGGGGCCAGCCCCCGACCTCGTTGACGAGGCGCTCGACGGTGCTCGAGACCTGTTCGCGCTCGGTTTCCATACCCGAGGTACGGCGCGGAGGGGGAAAACTGGACCCGGGGGCGCCCGGGACGCGTCGAACTCACTCGAACGACGCCGACTCCACGGTGAGCGCGTAGTAGATACCGGGGGCCAGCACGACGCCGACGGCGGCGAGGACCGAGGGCAGTATCGCCTCGTCGCGTGCCAGGCCGAGCACCACTAGCGCGGTCCCGACGAGCACGCCCCCGCCGACGCCGGCCAGCCTCGCGTCGTGACCCGGTCGATACCCCCATTCCCGCGCGTACAACCCGCCGGCGAGCGCGAGTAGCCCACCCGCGGCGGCGCCGAAGGCGGTCCCGGCGAGGGTACCTGCCACTACGAGCAGGAGGCCGAGCGCGAGCGCCGCGGCGAACGCCCGCCGAGGGGGAACCCGGGGCTCGGAGTCGCCGTAGGCGACCGCGTAGGCCGCGGGCGGCAGCGCGACCAGCGACCCGAGGAACAGGCCGCGGAGGAGGGCGGCCACGGGGTTCGTCGCCGAGGACGGCCCGGCCACGAGCGCGTCGAGCACGAGCAGTGCGCCGGCGAGTGCGCCGAGCAGACCGACGGCGTGGGCCGGGAGCACCGTCGTCGGGTCGTCGTCGTGGACGACCGCGTAGCAGGCGAAGGGGTAGAGGAGCGCCGCACCGGTGAGCAGCGACGGGGTGAGATCGCCCGTGGCCCAGAGCGCGAACCCGCCGATGGAGAGCGCGAGCACCAGGCCGGCGAGCAGCGCGAGTTCGGGGGCGCGACGGTTCACGACCGCCGTACGCGGTGGGGAGAGAAGAATCCCCGGTGGTCGTCTCGTGGGGACGAGAGCCGTTCGGAGGCCACGAGTGGGCCAGACGGAAGCGTTTAGACGGCCCGCCGGCTACCCTGCAGTATGCCGGACTGTCCACTGGCGGACGAATGCCCACGGTTCTCCGAACGCATCAACGGGATGGGCTGTCAGCACTACGGCGACCGCGGCGGCGCGGAGTGGTGCAACAGCTACGACATGCCGATCTCGGACCTCAAACAGCAGCCCGTCAAACCCGGCGAGGAGGTCGTCCTCGACGTGGAGGACATCCACGAGAGCGGCGCCGGCGTCGGGCGCACGGAGGACGGCTTCATCGTCATGATCGACGGGGCGCTCCCGCCGTCACGGGTCCGCGTCCGCATCGACCGCGTGAAGCAGAACCACGCGACGGCCAAGGAGATCGTCGAGAAATTGCCGATGGAGGGCGAAGAGGGAGAGGAGGGTGACTCCGACCTCGACGAGGCCGACCCCGCGAGCGACGGCGAGAAGACGAGCAGGGAGAAGGAGGCCCAGCGGCTCGGCTCGCGCGACAACTTCTGGGGCTCGTAGGGCACGATCACCCCGGAAGCCGCGCACGGACAGTCCGAACTATTCCTTTTTGTGGCAGGCGGCCGGAGAACCGGTATGGCAGATCCGGACGGGGACGCCGGCGCCGTCGAGGTCGACGTCGAGGAGTTGCTCGATGGCGTCGGATTCGACCCCGAAGCGAGCGTGCTCACCCGCCGTCAGGCCGAGGTGCTCGCCCTCCGCGAGCGCGGCACCCGCCAGGCCGACATCGCGGCGCTGCTCGGCACCTCCCGGGCGAACGTCTCCAGCGTCGAGGCGAGCGCCCGCGAGAACATCGCCAAGGCGCGCGAGACGGTCGCGTTCGCCGAGGCGCTCGCCGCCCCCGTCCAGGTCGAGGTGGAGGCCGGCGAGGACCTCTACGACGTCCCGCAGCGAGTCTACGACGCCTGCGACGCGGCGGGTGTGAAGGTGAACCACACCGCCCCCGACCTGATGAAACTCGTGAGCGACGAGGCCGGCGACGCCGTACAGGGCCGGAAGGTCGTCGCGCCCATCCTCGTCGGCGTCACCAGCGCCGGCGCCGTCCGCGTTCGACGATCGGAGTAGCCCCTCTTGGCCTGTCGGGCCCTCCTCAGTCGCTCGCCGGCATCTCCTCCGAGAAGAGGTCCTCCGGGACCGCGCCGATCGTCATCAGCATGTTCAGCATGTTGACCTCCTGCCACGACTCGGCGAGTTTACCGTCCTCGATTCGGCTGATGTCGATCCCCGTGATCGTGACCTCCTCGTTCGTCGGCTCGACCCCCGCTATCTCCCCGGTGTGGGTTCCCTGCTGCGTCCACCGTGACACGACCATGTCGTCCGTCGAGATCATCTGGTCGATCGAGATCGACCCGTCGACGATGCCTGCCCCCATCTCGGCCATCTCGCGGTAGCCGTCGGGGCCGCGGATCTCCTCGGGCATGGACGAGTCGTGGAGGACGTAGTCCTCGTCGACGAGTTCGTCGATGACGTCGAAGTTCTCGTTCCCCCAGACCTCCTCGGTGAGCCGCCGTACCACTTCCTCGTTTTCTTCGGATGTCGTCATGATGTTCGTCCCGTCACCGCCGACGGGTGGTGGCGGCAAACGCTTCCGGAAACCTTCGTTATGAATCGGGCCGACCCCCGAAATCCGGTCCTATCCCGTCACGTTCGACCCGCGTCGCTCCGTTCTCTCGTGGGCTTGATGCGGTCGCGTCGTCCGGTAATCGGTGATTCGCGTCCTCAGAACGATCCGTCACCTTTCAGCCGCGCGACGACCTCGCGCACCCGCTGTGCCTCCGCCTTCGGCACCACCAGCACGCGGTCGTCGTAGGCGACCACGCAGAGGTCGTCGACGCCGACGACCGAGACGTGCTTGTCGTCGCTGACGACGACGTTCCCCGAGGCGTCGAGTGCGAGCGCGTCAGAGTCGAGGGTGTTGCCGTGCGCGTCGCCCCCGAGCACGCGTTCGAGCGCGTCCCACGACCCGAGGTCGTCCCAGACGAAGTCGACGGGCACGACCGCCGCCTCGTCGGCCCGTTCCATCACCGCGTAGTCGATGCTTATCGGCTCCACGGCGTCGAACCCCCGCTTCGGTTCCCCCGCCTCGAGCGCGTCGGCGAGCGGCGCGAGCGGGGTGTCGTGGGCGGCCGCGAACAGCGCCGCCGGCGTCCACGCGAAGATACCGGCGTTCCAGCGGTATCCCGCCGCCAGGTACTCCCGGGCGGTCTCGGCGTCAGGCTTCTCGTGGAAGGCGGCGAGGTCGGCATAGCCCCCGTGTTGCGCGCCGGGTTCGATGTACCCGTACCCGGTGTCGGGTCGCGTCGGTTCGACCCCGAAGGCGACCAGCGCGCCGGTGTCGGCGGCGACGCGGGCGCCGCGGCTCATCGCCGCCGCGAACGCCTCGGCGTCGGGCACGTGGTGGTCCGACGGCAGGCACACGACGACCGGGTCCGCGGCGGTATCGGCGTCGCCCGTGACCCGCCTCCGGGCCTCCCACGTCGCGTACAGGAGCGCCGGCCCGGTGTCCTTGCCGGCCGGTTCGACGACGACCTCGGTGTCGGGGGCGTGCTCGGGGACCTCGTCGGCGAACGCCGGGCGCGTCGAGACGAGCACCTCGTCGGCGAAGTCGAGCCTCGCGACGGTTCGGGAGAGGAGGCTCTCGTCGGAGTCCGTGCCCAGGGGGAGGAACTGCTTTGGCCGGTCGCCCCGAGAGGCGGGGTAGAGCCGCGACCCGACGCCGCCGGCGAGGACGACGGCGACGACTGGCCGGTCGAGCGTCGACTCGCTAACTGGTCGACGCTCATCCGCGGGTGAGCCGCTCACCACGTCTGGACCCGACCCTCGCGGACGTCCTCGGCGCAGCCCTCGCAGTCCACGTGGTCGGCCGTGAAGCACTCCGGCCGGCCGCCGCGGTCGACGACGACGGCCCGCTTCTCCGCGTACCGTCGGCAGACGATCCTGGCGCTCCCGTCGCCGTCGTCCGGGAGGTCGAACGTCGCCGGGTCGGTCGGTTCGTCCCGCCCGGGGTCGGCTCCCTCCATCCGTCCCTCGCGGTACGCGTCCCTGCTCCGGGTGTACTCCCGGCCGGCCTTTCGCGCCTGCTGGCGCAGGACGCGACGGAAGCGGTCGGTCAGCGTCATGCACGACCCTGCGACCGGCAGCGACATAGGTCCGTTGCCACGGGGACCGCGAGACGG
Organism: Halorarum halophilum; assembly: GCF_013401515.1. Lineage (NCBI taxonomy): Archaea > Methanobacteriati > Methanobacteriota > Halobacteria > Halobacteriales > Haloferacaceae > Halorarum > Halorarum halophilum. Next base: position 2,714,657 of record NZ_CP058529.1, read on the forward strand.
AGCGAACCCGGTTCGGAATCCGCGCTTCTCGGGCTCCCTCCGGGCAGTTTTCACTTCCACCCCGGCACCGGAGACTTAAATACGATGAGGCACCAACCGACGTATGCCTCCCACCGGAAAACTGAGCGGAGGCAGGAGAACCATGGCAGATTTGCGAACCCACGCGGAAGAGATACACGAGCAGTTTTCAGACCATCTAGACCTCACGGTCGACGACGTCGAGGAGAAGCTCGACGCGCTCGTCACCGAGTACAGCGTCCCGGTCGACGAGGCGCGGCGGAGCGTCGTCAACTCCTACCTCGACGAGGCGGGGATGGACCGTGACGAACTCGCGCCCGGCGGCGCCGAGCAGGCGCTCGTCGGTGACATCGAGCAGGACGAGCAGTGGGTCGACCTGCGGGTGAAGGTGGCCGACCTCTGGGACCCCGGACACGAGTCCATCGCGCAGGTTGGCCTGCTCGGCGACGAGTCGGGTACCATCAAGTTCGTCGCCTTCGACACCAGCGACCTCCCGGAACTGGAGGAGGGCGCGAGCTACGCGCTGGGCAATGTCGTCACCGACGAGTACCAGGGCAGCTACTCGGTGAAGCTCAACCGGACGACCACCATCGAGGAACTCGACGAGGACGTGGAGGTCGGCGACGACTCCTCGGAGGTCGAGGGCGCGCTGGTGGACATCCAGTCCGGTTCCGGGCTCATCAAGCGCTGCCCCGAGGAGGGCTGCACCCGAGTGCTGCAGAACGGTCGCTGTAACGAGCACGGCCAGGTCGACGGCGAGTTCGACCTGCGGATCAAGGCCGTCCTCGACGACGGCGAGACCGTCCAGGAGGTCATCTTCAACGAGGAGGCGACCACCGAACTGACGGGCATCTCCCTCGAGGACGCCAAGAGCATGGCACAGGACGCGCTCGACACCACGGTGGTCGGCGAGGAGATGGCCGACGGGATCGTCGGGCACTACTACCGCGTCCGCGGGCCGACGTTCGGCCGGTACGTGCTCGTCGACGAGTTCGAGGAGCTGTCCGGGCCGGCGGATGCCGAGGACGTGCTGATCAAAGCGAGGTCGATGTAAATGAGTGGAAACGTCCCGACCCGAGAGGTCGCCCGGCGGGTGTTCGCCCGCGAGTACAACGACGCCAGCTACACGTTCAAGGAGTCCGAGGACGAGCGGGCGCCGCTCTACCTGCTGCTCCCCACCGGGGAGCGCGCGAACCGCGTGTTCCTCGTCGGCACCCTCACCGAGAAGGAGGACGTCGGCGAGGACAGCGAGTACTGGCGCGGCCGCATCGTCGACCCGACGGGCACGTTCTTCGCGTACGCCGGACAGTACCAGCCCGAGGCCGCGAGCGCGCTCCGCGAACTGGAGCCGCCCGCCTACGTCGCGGTGGTCGGCAAGCCGCGGACCTACGAGACCGACGACGGAACCGTCAACGTCTCGGTCCGCCCCGAGTCCATCACCTCGGTCGACGCCGCCACGCGCGACCGCTGGGTCGTCGAGACGGCCCGGCGGACCCTCGAACGCGTCGACCGGTTCGACGACGAGGGCAACGAGTACGCGCTGATGGCCCGCGAGGAGTACGACCTCCCGGTGGAGGAGTACACCGACGCGGCCGTCGCCGCGCTCGAATCGCTCGACGACGGCGACGAACTCGAGGAGAACGAGGCGCCCGCGTAGGCCCGTCCGGGTCGCGCGACCCTCGATTCGCATTCCCCCACGCGGCTTTTTCGAGAACCGATCGGCGAGTGGCGACGCTCGTCTGCCGGCTGCGGTTGGCGCGTGGCGGCGCGGCTCCGTCCGCGCCGGACGCGCGCGAGGGATGAGCACCGAAGCGACCGACAGGAGCGAGGGGCGCAATCGGTTGGGGAGGGTGTGGCTCTCATCACGCTCAGGGGTAGTGGTCCGCTTCTCCGGCCAGCCGACTCCAATGAGCATCACAACTGACCAACCGAACCAAACGGCTTCACCGTCGACGAACCTCCAAGATCACCGGAAATAGCATACAACCGTCTGACGAACCGTTAAGTGAACGAACACCCCAAACACGACCAATGAGTAACAAGAACAAGACGGTCTCCTTCCGCGTCAACGAGGACGCCTTCGACGCGCTCCGGGAGATCGCGGACGAGCGGGACCTCTCGCTGTCGGCGGTGTTCCGCGACTACGTCGAGGCGCTCGTCGCCCACGACGGCCAGATCGAGGTCGTCCCGGAGCACGAGTACGAGGCGAACGGCGACGACGACGCGCCGTTCCCGCCGACCGTGTCGGTCCCGCGGAGCTTCGTCCGCGAGCACGAGCGACTGGAACTCGAGGCCGAGCACCTGCGCGAACAGCTCGACGAGTACAAGCAGTACGCGACGTACCTCCACGACCGCCTCGAGTCCGACGACGACGACGGCGAGGACGTGGTGAACCTCGAGGACCTCGACGAGGAGCGCGGCGCGCCGGACCTCGACCTCGAGTCCGACGAGCCGTACAAACTCGGCTGAGCCGCCGGCCGCTCACCGCGCCAGCGTTCGCTTCGCGTCCCGCGCCTCGCCCTCCATCTCCCGGTCGCCCTCGACCTCGGCGAGCGACTCCACCGCCTCCAGCGTCCGCACCGCCGAGTCGAGGAAGGAGAGCACGTCGCCCGGGTAGGCGTACAGCATGTAGTCGTCGCCCATGATGTCGACGATGGCGTCCGGCCCCATCCCCTGCGCCCGGAGCTCCAGCAGGTACTGGATGAACTTCCGCTCCGGGTGCCCGCAGTACGGCGCGTTGTCGCAGTCGCAGTCCATGAAGTCCTCGACGAACTCCAGCAGGCGGTCGCGGGTCGCCTCGTCCACCTCGGCGAGACCGTCGCCGGTGAACACGATGTCCAGCGTGGCGCCCTTGAACGCCCCCTTCGGGATGCTCGTCCCGATCTGGGAGGCGATCTGCCGGTGGTTCTTGAGGTAGATCTTGTCCGTGATGGCCACTGTTACCCGGAGAAAGGCGCGAGCGGGCCAAAAGCCCGACGGTCCGTCACCTCCGTTCCCATCAGAACCCGCACCTCGACCGGCGTGTGGGTGTTCATCGCACCACCCGCCGGCGTTCGTAACGTATTTGAATCGGAGCGCAGTACGTTCGTGTGCGTGTCCGGGTTGGGGTAGTGGACCATCCTTCAGCCTTGTGGAGGCTGAGACGCGGGTTCGATTCTCGCACCTGGACCTCGTTTTTCCGCTTCGTTTCCCGCGGTTGCAACCGTCCCAGTCCAGCGTTTCGGTGACGGAAACCGTTTGACGACGTCGCGCCGTCGTCCGCAACAGGGAGATTGTTCAACGCGGTGGATGCGGCTGCCTGTCCGTCGCCCGACGCGTGCCGGCGGATCGAGCGTTTCTATGGAAGAGTACCGCCTGCAGACATTATCAGGACGATAGTAATCTCTCGTCGCTGGAATCCACCTACGTGAGCCACCGTTACACGAGGCGAACGTTCGGAGCGGCAGTCGGCGGGATCATCGGCGCGGCGGGTCTCGCGACGGGCGAGAACGCACGGTTGGGTGGGGAGACTACTACCTCCGACCGGACATCGACGCAATCGGAGGCCGAAGGAACGGACTGGCCGGCCTACAGGGCGGCGGCCGGGAGCACGGCATCCAACCCGGGAGCGGGGAGTCCGACCACGGGTGCGCAGGAGGCGTGGGAGTGGAACCCCGACGACGCGGACGCGTCGATGACCATCCCGGTGGTGGCCGACGGGACCGTCTACGTCACCCTGGAAGGGGATTCGACCGTCGAGGTGGTCGCACTCGATTCCGCCGACGCGTCGGTCCGCTGGCGGACGGCGGTGGAGGACACGTCGAACCTCTCCGTCCCGGCGGCGGTCGGGGACGCCGTCTACGTCGTCGGCGGGGACTCGACCGTCTACGCGCTCGACGCCGCCGACGGGTCGATCCGGTCCACCACGCCGTTCGGCGAGACGACCAGGGACAGGTACAACCCCGCTCCGCCGCGGATCGTCGGAGGAACCCTCTACGCGGCCGTCTCCCCGACCTCGCGCAGCCACCCGTCGAGGAACGCGGTCGTCGCCGCAATTCCCCTCGACAGTTGTGGTGGATCGTGGACGGTGACGATCGAGGGGACCGAGGAGCACGACGCGAGGGTGTCGACGCCGGCGGTGAGCGACGGGAAGGTCTTCGTCGTCGGGTGGGTCGACGACACTGGATTCCTCCGCGCGATCTCGGCGGCGACCGGGGAGACGGAGTGGGAACTCCAGCGGGAAGGCGGGGACAACTGGCAGTACTCACCGATCGCCGCCGACGGCACCGTCTACGCGCTGACGGACAGGGGGATCCTCTTGGCGCTCGACGCGGACGATGGCACGGAGCAGTGGCAGTACCGCGGTTGGGACAGGGTACACGAACAGCCCGCGGTCACGGAAGACGCGGTTTACGCCGTCACGAACGTGGAAGGAGGCACGACGATGGATCCGGCGTACGGCGCCATCGTCGCGGCGCTCGACCCCGAGACTGGAACGGAACTGTGGCGCAGGGAAGCACCCGCGTCGTGCGGGCCGGAGTCGATCCCCGGCGGCATGGATTGCGATCTCTCGTCGAGCAGATGGTCCGAACCGTCAGTCGGCAACGGCGCGGTGTACACGTCACTCAGCGGCGCGGCGCCGGCCGGCCTCAACGCGCTCGACGTCGAGGACGGTGAACGGCTCTGGCAGTTGGGGATCGATCCCCGCCACGCCCCGGTGCTCGCGGGCGGCGCGATGTACTTGGCCAGGCCGTACAACCCGGACGCCGGACGGTACCAGGGGCTCGTGAAACTGGAGGAGTCGACGGACTGACGGGCCGTCGACCGAGTGTCGGCCAACGGGGCGTTGGCCGAACGACCGGCCGCGGGTTCGATCCCCGCGCCCCGACCCCTGGTCGGGAACCACTCCGAGCGACCGCTTCGACCGCGAACGACTACTCACCCGATCTCGCGCTCGCAAAAGGTGAATCGCCACCGGTCGTCCTCGGAGAGTACCTGTCCCCCGACTCGCCACTCGTCGACGTCGCGGTTCGTCAACGGGCGGGCGACGAGGTAGGTCGTCGCCGTCAGGCGCGAGAGCGGGAACGCCGTCGCTGGGCGGAACCGATACCTGTCGAGGATCCCGGCTGGGACGACCTCGCCGGCGACGGCGAGGAGGTCCGCGTCGTCGAAGTCGGCCACGACGCGGGAGAACAGGTGGTCGAGCGCCGTCCGCCAGGGCTCCCGGCCTCCGAGCGGAGCGACGTCGGAGACGTGAACCACGTCGACGTCCCCCGCCCGTTTGCGTCCGACCATGAGGGCGGCCTCGCGGCGCCCGTCGACGTCCGCCACGTAGGTCACGTAGTCGAACCGCGGGTTAGCGTACCGCCAGCGGTAGAACGTCTCGTCGCGGTAAGCGTGCGCCCGCGGCGTGACGGAACGCTCGGCGAGGTTCGCCAGTTCCGCCGCGGGGACGCCGTCGTACGGCGTCACCGTCACCGTGGCCGACCCGCCCGGCGAGCCGGTTCGAACCGAAAGGACCCCCCGCCCGGCCGCCCCCGCCAGGCCGCCGACGAGACGCCCGAGCGCCCCGTCGTCCACCTTCGAGGACAGGAGCGCGCCGGGGTCCTGAAGCCGATAGTGGACGGGGAACTCCCGGGTCACGCCCCTGTGGAGCGAGAGTTCCTCGTCGAGGTTCGAGAGCGCCCCCATTACCGCCTCGTTCGGGAACCCGATGGACACCGACGGCTCCCGGTCGGCGTAGTACCCGTAGACGTGGGTCACCATCCTGGAGAACAGGCCGCGACGGCGGTGCTCGGGGGCGACCATCGGGTCGACCTGCGCGATGGCGAGCACGCGCTCGCCGCCGACGCGCAGCGGGAACGGAAGGCTCGGCCGCGCGCCGACCACCTCGCCGTCGCGGTCCGCGACGCAGATGGGAACCTCCGACAGGTAGGGGTTGTCGACGTATCGCCAGTCGAACCAGGACTCGTCGTCCCGCCCGAACACCGTCCCGTACAGCGAGAGCACCTCCTCGCGGTCGCTGGGCTCGTACTGTCGTACGGCGTATTCGGACCGGCCGTCTTCGGTCGTGACCATTCGAACTCCCTCCTACGTTCATGGAAGCGGCGTAAAAGTGGGTGTAATCGTTCACCGGGGAACCACCTGGAAGGTCGGGTTTACCGCCGACAAACGGCGGATTACTCGCCGGCGCGGTCTCCTACTTGGTGCGAGCGCGTGACTGCCCTCGAGGGTATCCTGAGCGAACTCGTTGAAAGACCGGCTTTCCGAACGATACTCTCTGACGAACTTTCAGCCCCGGGACGAATGGTACCACATGACGCGACAGTCGTTCCCCGCCGAGGCGACCGCCGGTAACGTTGCCCGTCTGTACGACGAGTCGGCCGAGAACCGTGGCGACGCCCTCGCGCTCGAGATGTACGGCGACGAGTACAGCCACGCGGCGCTCCGGGACCGGTCCGCGCGCATCGCCGGCGGCCTCCGGGACGTCGGGCTTCGTCTCGACGACAGGATCGCGATCTTCCTGCACAACCGGCCGGAGGTCGTCCTCGTCGCGCTCGCCGCGTTCAGGGCCGGGACGCCGTTCGTACCGATGAACCCCCAGTTCACCCCGCGGGAGATCGCCGGCCAGGTCGGCGACAGCGGGGCCGCCGCCGTCGTCACCGAGCCGTCGTTGCTGGACCGCGTCGCGGACGCGCTCGAACTGGTCGACGGTACCCCGACGATCATCCTCGTCGATGAGGACCGATCCGACGACCTCGTGGACCGCCGTCCGGACACGGTCGCCTTCGAGTCGCTCGACGGGGACCCGGTGCTCGTCGAGCGCGAGGACGACGACGTCGCGATGCAACCCTACACGAGCGGGACGACGGGGGAGCCGAAGGGCGTCCTCCTCACCCACCGGAACGTCCGCGCGCAGTCGCTCATCGGGTTCGAACGGACGGCGCTCCCCCCCGAGGAGGAGCGGTTCCTCTCCGTGCTACCGCTCGCGCACATCGCGGGGTTCATCAACCGGACGTGGCAGCCGCTGGTTCGGGGCGGGACCGTCTTCCTCCGGGACCCAACCGAGTGGGACCCCGTGACCACCATGGAGACCATCGAGGCCGAGCGGATCACGAAGTTCGGGGCCGTGACGGCGATGTACGTCGACATCGTCAACCACGACCGCTTCGGCGAGTACGACCTGTCGAGCCTCCGCGAGGTGATGGAGGGGGGCGACAGGATGCCGACCGCCGTCCAGAAGCGGTTCGAGGAGGTCGCCGGCGTCGAACTGTTCGAGGCGTACGGGCTCACCGAGACCGGCGGCGGGACGCACGTCGGCTTCGGGTCGACGTTCGGGCCACGTCCCGGCACGATCGGACAGCCCCTCCGCGCGACGGACTGCAAGATCGTCGACGAGGTCGGCCGCGAGGTCGCGCCCGGGGAGACCGGCGAACTCCTCGTGCGCGGGCCGCACGTGACCCCCGGCTACCACGAACGGCCGGCCGAGACCGCCGAGGCGTTCACCGAGGACGGCTACTTCCGAACCGGCGACGTCGCCCGCCGGGATGCGGACAACTACTACGAGGTCGTCGACCGGAAGTCCGACGTCATCGTCACCGCCGGCTACACCGTCTACCCGCGGGAGGTCGAGGACGTCCTCCACGAGCACGACGCCGTCGTCGACGCGGCCGTCGTCGGCGTCCCGGACGAGCGCCGGACGACGACGATCGAGGCGTACGTCGTGGTCGAGGACGACGCGACGGTGACCGAGGGGGAACTGAAGGCGTACTGCCTGGAGCACGTGGCGCCGTACAAACACCCCCGCGAGATTCGGTTCGTCGAGCGACTGCCCCGGACCTACAACGGCAAGGTCCGCCGCGTGGCGCTCCGGGAGGGGGCGGTGTCGGACTGACGGCCCCGGAAGTCCGCGACCGGCGGACGGTGGACGGGTTGGACGGCGATCCGGGCGACCGTTCGGGGTCGATTCGAGCCCCGGCGCCGACTCAGACCCGGGGGCCGCCCACGTCTGGGAGGTTCCCGCTGCCGCGGAGGCCGCCCGTGAGCGCGCTGCCGCCCGACTGGATGACGTTGAACGCGGTCATCAGGTCGGTCCGCGAGATGAGCCCGACGAGGTCGCCGTTCACGTCGATGACGGCCAGCCGGCCGACGCCGCGCTCCTGCATCTCGTCGAGCGCGTCGAGCGCGTCCGCGTCCGGCGTGACGCTCGCGATGTCGGTCTCCATCACGTCCTCCACGGTGTAGGCGTCGCGCTCGACCTCCCGGACGCTCTGGGCGTCCTCGAGGGTCACCATCCCGGCGAGGCGGCCGTTCTTCAGCACCGGGTAGCCGGTGTGTCGCTCGGAGAACATCCGTTCGAGCAGTTCGGCGACGGAGGTGTGCGGCGTCACCGTCTTCAGCTCCTCGCGGGGGGTCATGATGTCGTCGACAACGACGTTCTCGAAGGCGGCCCGGAGCACCGTCTGCTGGGCCTCGCCCGCGCCGGCGATGTAGATGAAGAACGCCAGCCCGACGGTGATGAGGTTGCCGTTGAACAGCCCCCAGAGGCCGAGCAGGAACGCGAACACCTTGCCGACCTCGGCGGCGATCTTGGTCGCCTGTGCGTGGGGTCGGTTCCGCGCCAGCAGCGCCCGCAGGACGCGTCCGCCGTCCATCGGGAACCCCGGGAGCATGTTGAACGCCGCGAGCACGACGTTCATCAGCGCGAGGTAGCCCACGACGAACGCGACCTCGGGCGGGAGCGCCAGGTTCTGGAAGGCGATCCATGAGACGACGCCGATGAGGACGCTCACGACGGGTCCCGCGACGGCGATCAGCAGCTCCTGCTTCCAGTCCTCCGGCATCTCCTTGAAGCTCGCGACGCCGCCGAACAGCCAGAGGGTGATGGAGTCGATCTCGTAGCCGAACCGCATCGCGGTCAGTGAGTGGCCGAACTCGTGGAGCAACACCGAGACGAACAGGCCCACGGCCGCGGCGGTTCCGAGGACGTAGGGGAGCTGCCCGCCGGTCAGCGCCGCGGCGTCGAGCGACGCGTTCAGGACCCCGTTGATGAGCTCGACGAACTCCCCGACCTGGGTCCCGATGAGCCACGCGAACAGCGGGAGGACGAGCAGGAACGTCCAGTTCAACTGGATGGGGATGCCCGCGACCCGGCCCAACGTGATTCCTCGCATGCGAAATCGTAGCAGTCGACCGCGTATAAAGCCGGGCGTTGATGTGGGGGCGGCGCCAAGGGCGCGTATGGCGGATTCGAAGCCCACACCCGAACCGGTCGTGAAGCGGGGATCGGAGATAGAGTACGCGGCGGTCGACGCGGGGGAGGGGATGTCCAAGGGCGTCCTCGTCGACGAGTCGGACGGCGCCCCCCACTTCGCGATGCGCCGGTTCGTCCTCGACGCGGGCGCGTCGGTGCCCGAGCACACGAACGAGGTCGAACACGAGCAGTACGTGCTGTCCGGTCGATACACGGTGGGTCTGGAGGACGAGACGTACGAAGTGTCCGCAGGCGACTCGATGCTCATCCCGGCGGGAATCCACCACTGGTACGAGAACGACTCCGGCGAGGAGGCGTCGTTCATCTGCGTCGTCCCGAACGGCGACGATACGATCCGCGTGGTGGATTCGGAGTAGGTGCAGGTTTCGGATTCGTTCCCCGACCGGGGGTGCACGCTTCGACTGTACCCCTGCGCGTGGTGTGAAACGCTCCCCGAACGCGAGCGTAACCGAGCCACCGTGTTCGTGGAGTGCCACAAAACCTATCGTCGGGATATCTCGATTCGTTGCATGAACCGACGACGTCTCCTGGCGATGGTCGGCGTCCTCGCCCTCCCCGGCTGTTCGGACGTCGGAGCGCCGTCGACCGTGTCCTCCACGGACGAGGCCTCACGGGTCACGTCCTCGTCGTCAGGGGCGACCTGTGAACCGGGGGCCGTCTTCCGACCGTCTCCGCCGGAAGGGACGGACCCGGAGCCGAGCGAATATCCGAAGAAACCGGGCACGCTCTCAGCCGATTCCGTGGCTACGTACCTCTCCGAGTTCGAAACGACGTTCGGACGGAACCGAGCCATCGACGAGTTGGTGAGTACGAGTGTCGACGTCGAGATACAGGGCGGGTTCGAAGGCTCCGAGGCGGGGGACGGGTACGTGGCATCGAGCAACGTCCAGGTCATGTTCACGACGGACGCCGACGGCACTGAGACGGCGGTGGGGGACATCAAATACGTCGCGAACTACTACGTCGATCCCGAGCTCGTCTACCGGCACCAGACGGACATCGAGCCGATGGACCCCCGGGACAGCGACCGGAAACTGCTGGTGCAGTGTGGGTCGACGGCGTGATTCTGTACGCCCGATGGAGGGGGTACTAGCGCGGCGCTGACCTCGAAAGCCTCCGCGGCTCTCGAGTCGTTCCCATGAGTCTAGACAACACGACGAAACCCACCAATTCAGGAAATACACGAAAGAACTCCCGAGAAGAAGGCGAACCCCTGAAATACCGCTTCCACCTACAATCCCCAATCACGTGTCCGAACAACTCCCCCAGGTCGAGACGCTGTTCCTCCACCAGCGCGACGACGAGTACGCCGTAGCCGTTCGAAAGGACGGCGAGCGCGTGCTCCACGGCGTCCTCGAACTGAAGGAGACCGACGCCGGGCCGCGCCCCCGCCGCTTCCGCGTGAAGCGCGGCGGCGGCGAGGAGCCCCGCCAGCCCGACCAGTTCGTCGACCTCGCCCGCTCGGCCGAGCGCATCCGCATCTCCGAGCAGACCTCCCGGACCGCCCGCGACCGGCTCGTCGACATGCTCGACGCCTACCAGCTGGAGGCCGTGCAGGTGCGCACCTGCCGCTACTGCGCGAACGCGGGACGCTACTCGCCCATCACCGAGGAGACCGCGGTGAAGGCCGACCGCGACTACATCTGCCCCGACTGTGCGACCCAGGAGCTCGAACGCGAACTCTCCTACAAGGGCCAGTTCACCGGCGCCGCGCAGGACCGGCTGGAGGAGCTCCTGCTCGAGGTCGGCGACCTCGACCGCATCACCAACCTCCTCCAGGGGAACCTCGACCCGGATCTAACGAAGTTCGACACCATCTCCGCGACCGTCGACGAGGTCGACCCGGTCAGGGTGGACGAGCTGAACCTCCACCCCGGGCTGCAGGACCGGGCGGAGAACCGGTTCGAGGAGCTCCTGCCGGTCCAGAGCCTCTCCGTGCGCAACGGCCTGTTCGACGGCGACGACCAGCTCGTCGTGAGCGCGACGGCGACGGGCAAGACCCTGGTCGGCGAACTCGCCGGGGTCAACAACGCGCTGAACGGGAACGGGAAGATGCTCTTCCTGGTCCCCCTCGTCGCGCTCGCGAACCAGAAGCACGAGGACTTCGAGGACCGATACGGCGACGTGCTCGACGTGACCATCCGCGTCGGCGCCTCCCGCATCAACGACGACGGGAACCGGTTCGACCCGAACGCGGACGTCATCGTCGGCACCTACGAGGGAATCGACCACGCGCTCCGGACGGGCAAGGACATGGGCGACATCGGCACCGTGGTCATCGACGAGGTCCACACCCTGAAGGAGGAGGGTCGGGGCCACCGCCTCGACGGGATGATCAGCCGCCTGAAACACTACACCGAGCGGCGGAACTCGCCCGCCCAGTGGGTGTACCTCTCGGCGACCGTCGGCAACCCGGAGTGGCTCGCGGAGAACCTCGGCGCGACGCTCATCGAGTTCGAGGAGCGCCCGGTGCCCATCGAACGCCACGTCACCTTCGCCGACTCCCGCGAGAAACTGGGGATCGAGAACCGCCTCGTGAAGCGGGCGTTCGACAGCGAGTCCTCGAAGGGCTACCGCGGGCAGACCATCATCTTCACGAACTCCCGCCGGCGGTGCCACGAGATCTCCCGGAAACTGGAGTACTCCTCGGCCCCGTACCACGCCGGCCTGGACTACAAGCGCCGCAAGACGGTCGAGCGCAAGTTCGGGAACCAGGACCTCGCGGCCGTGGTGACGACCGCCGCGCTCGCCGCCGGGGTCGACTTCCCGGCCTCGCAGGTGATCTTCGACACGCTAGCGATGGGGATCGAGTGGCTCTCCGTCCAGGAGTTCGAGCAGATGCTCGGCCGCGCGGGCCGCCCCGACTACCACGACGAGGGCACCGTCTACACGCTCGTCGAGCCGGACGCCGTCTACCACAACTCGATGGAGATGACCGAGGACGAGGTGGCGTTCACGCTCCTCAAGGGCGAGATGGAGGACGTGCGGACGGTGTACGACGAGTCGACCGCCGCCGAGGAGACGCTGGCGAACATCGTCGTCGCCGGCAAGCGGGCGAAGGCGCTGAACGACCGGATGCTCGGCGACGTGCCGACGACCTACGCGGTCGGCAAACTGCTTGAGTGGGAGTTCATCGACGGGCTCTCGCCGACGCCGCTCGGCCGGGCCGTGACGCGCCACTTCCTCGCGCCCGACGACGCGTTCCGCATCCTCGACGGCATCCGCCGGGACGCGACGCCGTACGACATCGTCGCCGACATGGAACTGGCGGACGAGGAGCTGTAGTCCCGTGCGCACGGACGATGCGGTCGATGACGACGGGGAACCGGACGACGGCCACCCCGAGTACATCGCCGTCGGCATCGGGATCGGGCTCGCCATGGGTGCCGGACTCTCCCGAGCGTAGCGCCCACACCCCCGTCGGCGAACGTCCCAGTCCCGACCGCCGTTCGGCCCGACGGCCGTATCCCCTACCCTTTTGACCGCTGCAGGCGACCTGGGGACCGTGCCGGTCGCCCCCGAAGTGCTGCTGGTCTTCGCCATCGTGGTCGCCGTGCTGGTGCTGTTCGCCGCGGAGCCGGTTCCGGTGGACATCACCGCGCTCGGGTTGCTGGTCACGCTGTTGCTCGTCGGGCCCGTCTCCCGGACGCTCGTCGGGGCCGGCCTCCTCGCGGGCCCGGTCGAACTCGTCTCGGTCGACCAGGGGCTCTCCGGGTTCGCGAACGCGGCGACGCTGACCGTGCTGGCGATGTTCGTCCTCAGCGAGGGCGTCCGTCGGACCGGAATCGTCCAGCGGCTCGGCGCGTTCATCTCCAGGATCACTCAGGGGGACGAGACGAAACAGCTCGGGGCGACTATCGGCCTCGTCGGCCCCATCTCGGGCCTCATCAACAACACCGCCGCGGTCGCCATCCTCCTCCCGATGGTGACCGACCTCGCCGACCGGGGGCGGACCTCGCCGTCGAAACTCCTGCTCCCGCTGTCGTACGCCTCGATGGTCGGCGGGACGCTCACGCTCATCGGCACCTCGACGAACATCCTCGCCTCGGACCTGTACTCGAGGCTGGCGCCCGAGGCGGTCGCCCGCGAGTTCCGCATGTTCGAGTTCCTCCCGCTCGGCGCCGTCCTGCTGATCATCGGGTCGATCTACCTGCTCACGATCGGCCGCTGGCTCACCCCGGCGCGCATCGAGCCCCGCGCCGACCTGACCGAGGAGTTCGAGATGGCCGACTACCTCACGGAGGTCGTCGTCCGCCCGGACTCCCCGCTGATCGGCCAGCGCGTCGAGAACGCCCTCGAGGACACCCCGTTCGACGTCGACCTCGTCCAGCTCATCCGGGACAAGCGGGTGTTCCTCGAACCGCTCGGGCAGAAGGAGATCCAGGCGGGCGACGTGTTCGCCGTCCGCACCGACCGGGACACGCTGGTCGAACTGCTCGACGTCGAGGGGCTCGACCTCGTCCCCGAGGCGACCGTCGACGAGGACGAACTCGAGGCCGCCGAGGGGCCCAAGAACCTCGTCGAGGTCGTCATCGCGCCGGGCTCCTCGCTCGTCGGCGAGTCGCTCGCGACCGCGAGCTTCCGCCAGCGCTACGACGCGACGGTGCTCGCGTTCCGGCGCGGCGGCGAACTCATCCGCCAGCGGATGGACGACGTCCCCCTGCGGGTCGGCGACACGCTGCTCGTGCAGGCGTCTGCCGTGTCGCTCGAACGGCTCGACGCGAACCGGAACTTCATCGTCGCCCAAGAGATCGAACAGCACGACTACCGGGAGTCGAAGACGCCCGTCGCGGTCGGCATCGTCGGCCTCGTCGTCGCGCTCGCCGCGCTCGGCGTGATGCCCATCGTCGTCTCGGCGCTCGCGGGCGCGCTGGCGATGGTGCTCACCGGCTGTCTCCGCCCGCCGGAGGTGTACGACGCCGTGCAGTGGGACGTCATCTTCCTGCTCGCGGGCGTCATCCCGCTCGGCATCGCCATGGAGTCCTCGGGCGCGGCGGGCCTGCTCGCGGACGCGGTCGTCGCCGCCGGCGACGTGCTCCCGCCGCTGCTCCTGCTCGGCACCTTCTACGTCGTCACGGCGCTGCTCACGAACGTCGTCTCGAACAACGCGAGCGTCGTGCTGATGATCCCCGTCGCCATCGAGGCGGCGGGCACGCTCGGTGCGAACCCCCTCGCGTTCGCGATGGCGGTCACCTTCGCGGCCAGCACGGCGTTCATGACGCCGGTCGGCTACCAGACGAACCTGTTCGTGTACGGCCCAGGCGGGTACAAGTTCACCGACTACATCCGCGTCGGCGGCCCGCTGCAGGCGATCTTCGCCGTGGTGACGACGATCGGCGTGGACTTCTTCTTCGGGCTGGGGCTGTAGCGTCGCCGGCCGCCGGTGAGAACGAAACGCTTTACCACGATTCGGCTCTTGGTTCGGCTACGGGACCGTGGGTTAGCTTGGTATACTTCGGGCCTTGGGTGCCCGTGACCCCGGTTCGAATCCGGGCGGTCCCACTCCTTCGACCCATTACAACCCATCGCGAGCCGCGTAAATCGATCGCTAACGACGCTCTCGAACCCCCCTTCAGTTCCGGTGGAAGGCGACACTTCTTACCTGATGAGCCAGTAACAACGTTCTAATGAGTCAGATGGAGCGCCAGGAACTCGACCAGTTCCTGAGTTTCTACCGCACGTACTACGGCGACGAGATCGCCTCGCTCGCCCAGCGGTACCCGAAGGAGCAACGCTCGCTCCACGTCGAGTTCGACGACCTCTACACGTTCGACCCCGACCTCGCCGAGCGCTACCTCCAGCACCCCGAGGACATGAGCCGCGTCGCCGAGGAGGCGCTCCGCACGTACGACCTCCCGGTCGACATCTCGCTCGGGCAGGCCCACGTCCGGATGCGCGGCCTGCCGCGCGAGCGCACGATCGACATCCGGAACATCCGGGTGCAGGATGACCACATCGGCTCGATGGTCGCCGTCCAGGGTATCGTTCGGAAGGCGACCGACGTGCGCCCGAAGGTGACCGAGGCGGCGTTCGAGTGCCAGCGGTGCGGGACGATGACGTACATCCCGCAGGCCGACTCCGGATTCCAGGAGCCCCACGAGTGCCAGGGCTGCGAGCGCCAGGGGCCGTTCCGGGTGAACCACGACCAGTCCGAGTTCATCGACTCCCAGAAGCTCCGGATCCAGGAGTCGCCCGAGGGGCTGCGCGGGGGCGAGACGCCCCAGAGCATCGACGTGAACCTCGAGGACGACATCTGCGGGAAGGTGACCCCGGGGGACCACGTAGTCACCGTGGGCGTGCTCCACATCGAGCAGGTCACCTCCGGCCAGGAGAAGACGAACATCTTCGACCTCTACATGGACGGCGTCTCGATCGTCATCGAGGACGAGGAGTTCGAGGACATGGACATCACCGAGGAGGACAAGAAGGAGATCTACGAGCTCTCCAACCGCGAGACCATCTATGAGGACATGGTCGGCTCCATCGCGCCCTCCATCTACGGCTACGAGGAGGAGAAGCTCGCGATGATCCTCCAGCTGTTCTCGGGCGTCACGAAGCACCTCCCGGACGGCTCGCGCATCCGCGGCGACCTCCACATGCTCCTCATCGGGGACCCCGGTACCGGGAAGTCCCAGATGCTCTCGTACATCCGCCACATCGCCCCGCGCTCGGTGTACACCTCCGGCAAGGGTTCCTCCTCGGCCGGTCTCACGGCCGCGGCCGTGCGCGACGACTTCGGCGACGGCCAGCAGTGGACGCTCGAGGCCGGCGCGCTCGTGCTCGCCGACAAGGGTATCGCGGCGGTGGACGAGCTCGACAAGATGCGCCCGGAGGACCGGTCCGCGATGCACGAGGGGCTCGAACAGCAGCAGATCTCCGTCTCCAAGGCCGGCATCAACGCGACGCTCAAGAGCCGGTGTTCGCTGCTCGGCGCGGCGAACCCCAAGTACGGCCGGTTCGACCAGTACGAGCCCATCGGCGAGCAGATCGACCTCGAACCGGCGCTCATCTCCCGGTTCGACCTCATCTTCACCGTTACCGACCAGCCCGACCCCGATCACGACGCGAAACTGGCCGAGCACATCATCACCACGAACTACGCGGGCGAACTGAACACCCAGCGCGAGAAGGTGACGAACTCGGAGTACACCTCCGAGGAGATCGAGAACGTCACCGAGGAGGTCGCCCCGGTCATCGAGGCGGAGGTGCTCAGGAAGTACATCGCGTTCTCGAAGCGCAACTGCTACCCGACGATGACCGACGAGGCGAAGGAGGCCATCCGCGACTTCTACGTCGACCTCCGCTCGAAGGGCGCGGACGAGGACGCGCCCGTCCCGGTCACCGCCCGGAAGCTGGAGGCGCTCGTCCGGCTCTCGGAGGCGAGCGCGCGCGTCCGGCTCTCGGACACGGTCGACCTCGAGGATGCGGAGCGCGTCATCGACATCGTCCGCTCGTGCCTCCAGGACATCGGTGTCGACCCCGAAACGGGCCAGTTCGACGCCGACGTGGTCGAGACGGGCACCTCGAAGTCCCAGCGCGACCGCATCAAGAACATCAAGGAGCTCATCACCACCATCGCCGACGAGTACGACGACGAGCCCGGCGCGCCGGTCGAGAAGATCCTCGAACGGGCCGACGAGGTCGGCATGGACCCCGACAAGGCCGAGCAGGAGATCGAGAGCCTCCGCCGCAAGGGGGAGGTGTACGAGCCCCAGAACGGTTACATCAGGACGACGTAGATGGACCGCATCTCCGCCATCCGGAACGTCGAGGACGCCCTCAGGGCGTTCGAGGCGGGCGAGGCGGATCTCGCGGAGACCGAGCGCCGCGTGAACACCGTCCTCCGGACGTTCGCGACCGAGTTCGAGGCGCCCGGGAAGCGGGCCTATCGCGCGACCGACGGGACCGAACGGGGAGACGGAACGGTCGTTGTCGCCGAGTCGCCGGCGGAAGCGCGCGAGCGCGTCGGGGCACTCACGGACCGGGAACCGGCGGACGTGGACGTGGTTCCGATCGAGTGAGAATCGGAGCAAACGCTTTATCACACCCCCTCCCAAGTAAGTTACAGAGTAGCGAGGTTACGAAAGTGAACGAACACGAACTAGAGCAGGACGTCACGGGCCAACTCGGCGATGCAGCCACGGTACTCCTGCTCTCGCCGTCGTTCTCGGACCACGAGGGCGAGACGTGTGCCGACCTCCTCCTGCCGGAGGAGGCGGACGGACAGAACGCCCTGTGGGTGTCGTACACCAAGTCGCCCGACAAGCAGGTTCGCCGGTTCCGCGCCCGCTCCGCGAGCGCACCGCGGAACGTGGGCATCATCAGCGTGGACGACGCCGCCCGCTCGGCGGCCGCGACGACCGGCACCGGCGGGGGGCCGGACGCCGTCGGGGAGACGATCACGAGCCCCAACGACCTCACCGGCCTCGGCATCCGCATCACCGAGTACCTCAAGCGCTGGCAGGGTAACGAGGCCCGCACGGTCGTCTGCTTCGACTCGCTCACCGCGTTGCTGCAGTACGTCGAACTGGAGACGGCCTACCAGTTCCTCCACGTGCTCACCGGGCGGTTCGCCGCCGTCGGCGCGTTCGCGCACTTCCACATGGACCCCACGGCCCACGACGACAGGACGGTGGAGACGATCGTCTCCCTGTTCGACGCGGTCGTCGAACTCGACGGCGACGACGTCACCGTCCGTAGCCGGTAGCGACGCCCCGTTCGCGCGGTGCCGATGACAGGTTTACTTTCGATCACGAAACAGCCGTAAGCATGGTGCTCGTCGTCGCCTACTCCGCCGGGGCGCGGACGACCCTCCGGAACGCCTGTCGAACCCACGAGGACGCCGTTCGCGACCGGTTCGGTCGCGCCGCCCTACTCGCGGAGACCGAACTCGGCGCCTTCCTCGCCTGCCGGCTCAGGGAGAAACACGGGGCGGACGTGCAGGTCGAGCGGACGACCACGTTCAACGAGTTCGCCGCCGTCCGCCCCGCGATCAGGGAGGCGGCGACCGCGTACGAGGGTCGCGATCGGGCCAGCACGCCGTACGCCAAGTTCGCCGCGGGGACTGACCACCCCGACCCGGACGCGATGGCCGGGACCGACCTGTGAGGATCCGCCTCGACGGCCGGACCTACCGCAGTCGCGCCGTCGACCTTCGCTGGGGCCACCCGGACGTCGACCCGACGCGGGTCCGCCGTGCGCTCGACCTCGACCCGGACGACCCGCTCGCGGTCGTGTCCGACTCGCCGCCCTCGCTCCACCGAGCACTCGCGAGCGCCGCCAGAACCCGCGGCCACGACGCGCCACAGGACGATCGAATCGCGACGATCCGGCGAGAACTCGCCGCCGCGGCTTCGACCGACCCGGTCGACGCGCCGGACGTCCCCGACCTCGCGGCGGCGCGCGAACGGGCCGCGAACGCGGCGGCCGACGTCGAACGCCTCCGCGAGCGGGTCGCGACGGCCCGCGGGCGACTCCAGGCGGTTCGGGAGGCCGGCGGGGAGGCGGCCGTGCCCGAGCGGGAACACCGGGACGCTGCGCGGGAGCTCGCCGCGGCGGAGACGGACCGCGTCGCCGCGGAACAGGCGCTCGCAGCGGCGAGCGAGCGCGCCCGTGCCCGCCGATCAGCGAGCAGGCGGACGCTCCGGCTCCGCGACGAACTGTCGAACCGACGGAGCGAGGCCGGACGGGAACTCGCCCGCCGGATCTACCCCGCGTTCGCCGCCGCCGTCGACCACTCGCGGGCGAGGCGCGACCGGGAACGGGGCCGTCCGAGTACGCCGGCGACGCGGTCACCGGTCACCTCGCGGCAGTCGCCGTCGCCGACCGCGATGCTCCCGTCGTACTCGGAGCCGGAGCCGCCCGGTTCGGCGGTCCCGCCGAGGCGACGACGCGGCTGGGCGTCACAGTCGTCCAACTTTAACCGCGAAGCCGGGACCAGAGTCCCCATGTCCGTCGCCCTCGTCGCCGACGCGGAGGTCCGCGCCGGCGTCGCGCTTGTCACCATCCACGTTCGGAACCCGACGCCGGTCGCCCGGCGGGTCCGGGTGGCGAACCGCCTGGCCGGCCCCGTCCTCCCGCCGCGCAGGAACGGGGTCCCCGAGGCCGGCTGGGACGACGACGGCGTGACGGCGATCGTCGACGCCGGGGACTC
Organism: Halorarum halophilum; assembly: GCF_013401515.1. Classification (NCBI taxonomy): domain Archaea; kingdom Methanobacteriati; phylum Methanobacteriota; class Halobacteria; order Halobacteriales; family Haloferacaceae; genus Halorarum; species Halorarum halophilum. Next base: position 2,734,081 of record NZ_CP058529.1, read on the forward strand.
CGCGGCGCTCGGCTACGCGTGTCCGCTCGGCGGACGCGAGGCGGTCGACCCGCCCGCCGAACTCGCGGAGGTCGGCGACCCGGACGAACGCCGGGACGATGCGGTGGCGCGCGCCCGGCGCGATCTCGGACCCTTCCGGCCGCCGCGCGACGCAGTTCCGCTCGGTACGGCGACCGACGGGCCGGTCGACCCGATAGGCGAGTCGAGTTCTACCGGGTCGACCGCCGACTCCCCGAGCAGGCCTTGGAATACGGCACTTCCGGACGATGTCGCGGCATATCTCGACCACGCCACCCGGCGGATCGAACTCGCGGAGCGGCTGACCGACGCCTCCGTCCCCGAGGCGACGGACGCGCTCGCCGAGTGCGACGTCGCGCCCGACGTCCTCGCCGAGGTGGTGGACGAGGACGCAGAGACGCTCCGGGTCCTGTCGGAGCGCGCCGGAACGCTGGCTTCGCGTGCCGAAGCAACCAATGTGCCCGCGGACGCGCTCCGGAGGCTGGCGTGATCCTCGCGGTGACGGGGGGGAAGGGCGGGGTCGGGAAGTCGACGCTCGCGTACAACCTCGGCGCCGCGCTCGACGCCGTCGTGGTCGACGCCGACCTCGCGATGGCGGACCTGCCGTGGGGACGGGGCCCCGACCTGCACGACGTGCTCGCCGGTCGAGCCGACCCGGCGGAGGCGCTCCGTCCCGGACCGGTCGACCTCCTGCCGTGTGGCCGGTCGCTCGCGGGCGCGCGGGCGGCCGACGTCGGCCGGCTCGAGGGGGTCGTCCGGTCACCGGGCCGCGACGTCCTCGTCGACTGTCCGGCGGGGCTTCGCGCCGACGCGGGCGTCCCGCTCGCCGTCGCCGACGCCTGCATCGTCGTGGCGTCGCCGCGCGCCTGGGCGCTGGCGGACGCCGTCCGCGCCCGCGGCCTCGCGCGCGAACTCGACGCGGGGCTCGTCGCGGTCGCGCTCAACCGCCTCCTCAACGACCCGCCGACCGCCGCCGTGGAGCGCACGCTGGGCGCTCCCGTGGTTTCGGTGCCGGCGGACCCGCGGCTCGGACGGTCGGTCGGGGCCGAGGAGCCGGTCGTGGACACGTCGCCGGACAGCGCGGGCGCCCGGGCCGTGGAAGCACTCGCCGCCGAGGTTCAGTCCTGCAAGTCTCCGTAGCTGTTCCTGAGGGTGACCGGCGTCACGCCCGCCACGTCGGCCGCGGCGGCCTGCGTGCAGTTCACCCCCTCGTCCGCAGCCGCGGCGTACAGGCACGCGGCCGCGACGCCGCTGGGATTCCGTCCGTTGGTGATCCCCGCCTCGCGAGCGGTCTCCAGGTACTCCCTGGCACCGCGTTCGATTACGGGGTCGAGGTCGAGTTCCGACGCGAACCGCGGCAGGTACTCCGCGGGGTCGATAGGACCGACCGGGAGCCCGAGTTCGCGGTTGAGCGCGTCGTAGGCGGCGCGGAGCTCCGCCGCGTCCGCCTTCGCGTCGTCGAGGAGCTCGCCGCGGGTCCGCGAGATGCCGGCGACCCGGCAGGCGGCGTACACCGTCGCGGCCGCGAACCCCTCGATCGATCGCCCGCGCAGGAGGTTCTCCTCCTGTGCGGAACCGAACAGCGTGCAGGCCTGGTCGCGGATGCGGTCGCCGAGCGACTGGGCGCTCGTCAGCCGCCGGATCTCGGTGAAGCCGTACACCTGGTTGCGCTCCCGCTTGGTCGAGATGCGCGCCCGTGTGTGCTGGCGACGCATCCGTGCCCACTGTTTCCGCTTACGACCCGTGACGCGCGTGTGCCCGATCTCGGTCGAGAGGCCGCGATCGTGTCGGGACCTGGTCAACGGGGCGCCGGTCCGTCGGGGATCGGTATCGTCGTCGGAGAAGCTCCGCCACTCCGGCCCGCGGTCGAGGCGGTCCGCGGAGACGACCAGGCCGCAGTCGCCGCACACCGTCTCGTCGCCGTTCACGCGCAGTCGTCCCTCGCACTCGGGACAGGCAGTCGTTTGCGTGCTCATACTCGGAAGTTGCGCCCGATCCCTTACTTAAAGCAGGGCCGAACCGGCGGAAACGGGCCTGAAACCGCCGCGAGAACGTACCGGTAATCGGTACGTTACGCCACGTCAGCGAAATTGATTTTCCACTCCCATGAATGAATTTATAATGGATGACGGGAAAGGGACGAGTATGGCGCTGTCGGACATCGCCGCGGAGATCGAGGTGACCCTCGAGCAGCGCGACCGCGGCGTCGCCACCGTGGACGACACCGGCGGCGACCTCCGGGATCGGCTCGCCGACCACGCCGAAACGCTTCCCTGTACGCCTGCCGCGACCGCGACGGTGCTCGACCAGCACGGCCGCGGCGTGAGCGTGGGCGAGTGTGCCCGCGAGGCCGGGATCGCTCCGATGACCGCCGCGAAGGCGCTCCACCGGTGTGGCGTCCCCGGCGTCTCGCCGCTGGCGCCGACGGCTCGTCGCGTGGTCCGCGACTGGCTGGCCGGCGAGATCTCACGCGCCGACGCGCTGGAACTGACGGGCGGCGAGGGCGCATCGTTCGCGCTCGCCGCCTACGTCGAGACACACGAACCGGTCCCCGAACTTGTCGAGATCGCCGAGTCTGCTCGCCGTCCCACCGGCAACGCGAGCGTCGACAAGCGCGACGCGCTCGCGGGGACGATGACCGGCGCCGCCGACCTCCGCTAACCTCCGCTGACCGCAGGCCCTCCACCGCGGTCCCCGTTTTCGGTTCCGGTCCGGTCGTGACCGCCGGGTTCCCACGCTACTCCTCCGCACGACCGCGTATCCCGCCGACCCCCTCGCGAAGTCTGTCGAGTGCCCCGGCGGGTTCGAACGTCAGGTCCAGCTCGACGCCGAACAGCGCCTCCACGGCCGCCGCGGTGTCGGCCCCGACCGCTTCGTCGCGGGGACACCGCGCTCCGTCGGCCGGAGCGGCGTCGAGTCGCGGGAGCGTCGCGTCGCCAGACGGGATCGGTTCGCCAACTGCCACCGTGTGTTCGGGGGCGGCACCCACGTCCGCGAGGCGGTCGATCATCCGTCGGCGCGCGTCCACGCCGTGTTCGGACCCCGACGCGACGAGTACGACCCGGTCCGCGGCGTCGACGGCCGCGAGGTGCTGGTTCGCCGCGACCGGCGGGGTATCGAGGATGACGTGGTCGAACTCCCCCGCGGCCTCGGCGACGCGGTCCTCGAACGCCTCGGCGGCCTCGATCGTCTTCGCGCGCGCCAGGCGCTCGAACGGGGCGAGCGCGGGCGCCAGCGCGACGCGTCCTGGGGCGACGGCCGTTCCCCGGTCGTCGCGCTCGGGATCGTCGGTCCCGGGTTCGTCGAGCGGGAGGTCGTACAGGCCGTCCTCCAGCGGCCGCCCGGGCGCGAGACACAGCCCCGTGAGGTCGGGGTCGATCCGCCCGGCGACGAACTCGGAGAGGCCCTGGGTGGCGTAGGCGGCGTCGAGGACGGCGACGTCCCGACCGTCGCGCGCCAGCGTCGCCGCACACTCGACCGCGGTTCGCGTGGTGCCGACGCCGCCGGCGACGCCGACGAGCGCGATGGTTCGGGTCATACCCCCTCTGGTCCGCCCTTTCGAGATAAAATTTCGGTGTCCTACCCCGAAATCGACTCGGCGATGTCGTCGAGTTCGTCGTCCGAGAGCGACGGCGGAGTTCCGGCGACGCCGTGGATAGGTCCGCCGCCGTCGTCGGCGAACCGCGGGACAACGTGGACGTGGACGTGCGGGACCTCCTGGCCCGCGTCGGGACCGTCGTTGACGGCGATGGTGTGGGCGTCGGCGTCGACGGCATCCTCGATGCGCGGCGCGAGCTCGTGGACGAGGTCGAACAACGCGCGGGACTCCTCGGCGGACATGTCGGCGACGCGGACGTGGTGCGCCTTCGGGACGACGAGTGTGTGGCCCGGCGCCATCGGGTTCGCGTCGAGGAACGCGATGGCGTCGTCGTTCTCGTCGACGATCCGTCCGGGGATGTCCCCCGCGACGATGCTGCAGAAGATGCAGTCCTCGCTCATGGTGGTTCGATGCGTCGGCTGGCGCTTGAATCTACGGGCAGTTCCGATCCGACAGGCCTCGGGGTTCGCGCAGACCGCGGCCCCGTCCATTCCCACCTCGTGGTCGGACGGTCGTCACGGCTCGGGGATTCGGACGCGTATTCGGGAATCCGTCTATCTGGTTCGCGGCGATGGTCAGCCGTCGTCGGTGGTCGCAGTGGGGGCTTTCGTCAGGGGAGGTGGGCGGCGATCCGCTCTCGGTACTCCGCTTCGGTCAGGTCGAGCCGCGAGAGCCACACCTCCTGGTAGCTCGGGTGGAGGACGGGGAGGAGCGTGACGCAGAGGTCGGGGAGGTCGACGGGCTCGCAGACCGAGTCGAGGAAGCCGTCGAGTGCCCGACCCTCGAACGCCAGGAGCGTCTCGGTCGCGTGCTTCCCGGTGGCGACGACGACCGCCGGGTCGACGACGTCGAGTTCAGATTCGAGGTGGCCCCGGCAGTTCGAGAGCTCCGCGTCCGTCGGTTCGCGGTTGCTCCCGTCCTCGCCCGCTGGAAAGCACTTCACCGCGTTCGTGTAGAACGTCCGGTCGGCGTACCCCAGGTCGGCCAGCAGGCGCCTGATCCGCCGGCCCGAGTGGCGCGACGTGTACGCACAGCCCGTGTGGTTCCCGCCCTTCCACGTTCCGGCGTCCGGATCCCCGGCGCCCGGCGCCTCGCCGACGACCAGCACGTCCGCGTCGCGCGGGCCGTTCCCCCACGAGATGCACGTCCGCGACTCGACGAGCGCGGGACAGCGCCCGCAGTCGGGTTCGAGGACCAGGCGGTCGTCGGGGTCGGGGTGGTGGATATCGTCGGGTGCCTCCGTCACAGCCGTTCACCGACCAACGTCCGACTCCGTCGTCCGGTTTTCGCTCGCATCTGTTCGTGCTCGCGTTGGCGCCGGCGGGTAATCACTGCGCGGATGGGTTCGTGTCCGGTCACCTCCGTAGACGGGACGCCGATCCATGCCACCGGCAGGGACGCGTCGACGGTCGGCGAATCGGACGAACTGGGAACCACCGCGGTTTCAACTAGTAATAAGAACGCACTAGTACTTATTATCTCTCTGTGGTACAACTCCGTTGAGAGATACCCGAGAACCGTAGTGTCCCGACATGGAGTACAGACAGGCGAGGGAGATGAGCGGGGCGACCGAACGCGTTTACGAACCCACTTTGTCCCCGGATACGGTGTTCGAGGTGCTGGCGGACCGCGACCGCCGCGCCGCGCTGAGCTACCTCCGGGAGTCCGAGGACGACGCCGTCTCGTTCGAGACGCTCACGACGCACGTCGCGGAACGGGACGCCGACCCCGACGGCCGCGACCGCGGGCAACTGGCCGTTCGCCTCCACCACGCGACAGTCCCGAGGCTGGCCGGGGCGGGACTCGTCGAGTACGACGCCAGGAGCGGGAGCATCCGCTATCGCGGTCACCCGGTGGTCGAACGGTGTCTGGACTGCGCCCTCGACTCCGGCGCGTCGGCGACGTCACGGTGACGGCACCGGTCGCGGTCACTCCGTCAGCGGGAGCAGGATACCGAAGCCGAACACGGAGACGACGACGCCCAGGATGCTCAGGTACTCCACGTCCGTCAGCAGCGTCGCCTCCCAGCCGGGGAGCGCGGCACCCGTCGCGTGCGCGCCGGCCTGGACGAGGAACGCGAGCGCGAACGCGGCCACGCTGACCGCGACGCCGCCCTTCGTCAGCCGCGCGTAATCGATGTCGCCGTATCGGCCCATACCGGCGGTGACCGACACGCGACCGTGTGCTTTTCGGTCCGGAACCGTCCGGCGGTCGCCCGGGCGTCGACCGAAAGGGTCAGAAGTAACCACGCGCTTCCCACGGCCATGCCGGAACACCTCTTCGACGTCGTCTGGGCCTTCGGCGCGTGGCTCCTCTCCGCCGTCGGCACCGTCGGTCTGACAGGACTCGGGGTCTACTTCGAGCACGTGGGACAGGTCGAGTTCGCCGCGGGCCACACGGAGTACGCCGCCGTCCACTTCGTTCTCGGGCTACTCGCGCTCGTCTGGGGACTGTACCTCTGCGGCTACGAGGTGTTCCTCCCGAAGACCCGCGCGTACCTGACGAAGTAACCGGTTCCCGTCTCGAACCCGGATCGGGATCCGAACCGTCCCGGACGTGGCTCCGATTTACAGCACGTCGGCGACGGCCGGCGCGACCGACACCGCGCTCGCCTCCCGCTCGACGGTGTCGGTGCCGAACACGCGCTCGACGCCCGCGGCCGCGAGCTTCGTCCGCGCGTTCCCGACCAGCATCGGGTGGACGCAGGCGATGAACACCCGCTCGGGGCCGCGCTCGTGGAGCGCCGCCACGGCCTCGCTCATCGTCGACCCGGTAGCGATGATGTCGTCGACGACCACCACGTCCCGTCCGGCGGCGTCGGCGTCGCTCGGCCGGACGGTCACCTCGCCGGTGTCGTAGTCGCGCTCCTTCTCGAAGTGGTCCACCGCGCCGCGACCGTAGGCGTCCCGTGCCGTCGCCGCGATGCCCCGGGCGCTCTCGTCCGGCCCGAGGAACAGCGGGTCGGCCAGGTCGTCCGGAAGCGGGTCGGCCAGCCGCGCCGCCGCGTCGACGACGACCGTCTCGACGTCGAAGAACTCCGCCACCCCGGCCTCGTGGGGGTTCACGAGCACGACCCGGTCGGTCCCGGTGGAGACGGCGCGGGCGACCGCCCGTGCCGAGACGGGCTCGCCGGGTTCGAACGCCCGGTCCTGTCGGGCGTACCCCATGTACGGGATCACCGTCGTCACCGCCTCGGCGCCGGCCCCCCGGACCGCGTCCTGCAACTGGAGCAGTTCCACGAGCGCGTCGTTCGAGACGGTCGCGGCGACGACGACCGCCTCGCCACCCGCGAACTCGGGCACCGAGGCGCATTCCTCGCCGTCGGGGAACCACCGGTACTCCGGGGTCGCGAGCGGCCGGCCCGTCTCGTCGGCGAGCGCGGCCGCCAGCGACTGCGAGGCGGACCCGGGTACGAACATACGCGGGAGTATCCGTCCCCGGGTACAAACCGGTTCCTACTCCCCGCCGTCGGTCGACCCCGAACCCGGCAGGACGACCGCCGCCCCGTCCGGGACGCCGATGTGTCGGCCGCGCCAGGGACTACCAGCGTCGGCGCCCCCGTCCCCCGGTTCGGCTCCGGCCGCGTGGACCCGGATCTCCCCGCCGTCGGTGACGGCGACGAGCAACTCCGACGCGACCGCGGCGTCGACGACGCCGGCTTCGGGGTGCGCGTCCCACTCGACCCCGTCGTCCGCGCGCTCGTACACCTCCTCCGGGGTCGCGGCGACCGCACGCTCGCCCGCGGCGTCGGTCGCTACCGCGCGGAAGTCGCCCTGGAGGTCGCGCATCCAGCCGTTGCCGAGCGTGTACAGCGCCTCCCCGGTCACCGCCAGCGGGACGCCGCCGGCCGCGACGTCGCGGACGTCGTCCAGCCCGACGTACTCGACCACGCCGCCGCGAACGCGGTGGACGCCGTCGGCCGCGGCGACGAGCGACCCGGCCATCCGGCGGGGTTCCTCGACCTCGCCGAGCGCCTCCCACTCGTCGGCACCCCGGACGAGCCGCGAGACGGTGCCGTCCGGGGCTGCCGCGAACGTCGCGTCGCCGTCGACGCCGACCGCGACGGCCGGGCCGTGGTCGGTCGGCTCGAACCCGCCGACCAGCACGTCCTCGTCGGTCGCGACCGCGAGCGCGTCACCGGCGGTCGCGAGGTCGCGGGCGGTACAGCGGTGTTCGATGCCGAACTCGCCCACGATGTCGTCGGAGACCTCGACGCGCACGACGCCGATGGTCGAGGCGACGAGCGCCCGCGTCGTCCCGGTCCTGGCGTCGTACACGCGCTTTTCGTCGATGGTGGGCATTCGTGTTCCCTCGTGGGTCGAGTGCGTCGGTCTCACCGATAAGCGGTGGGGTCCGACGTCCCGGGGCCCCCGGCGGTCCTCGTCGCCGACGGGGGGCCGACTTGTATTGGCAACCCCCGCGTTCTTGCAACCGGACCGTCAATCGCCGTCCATGAGCAAGTCATCGGGCGGCGGCCCGTCCAAACGGAGCAGCACGCTGACCAAACTCAACGTGGCGTCGCTCCTCGTCCAGGCGGGCAACGCGCTCCGGAAGGGGAACAAGAAGGAGGCCGCCCTCCTGTTCGGGGCCGCGACGATCGCGCCGCGCTTCAAGGGGGCGTCGTACCTCATCCAGGGCGGCGTCAGCCTCAACAACCTCCGCAAGCGGTTGCGGTAGTCGTCCGGCGCGCGATCAGCCGATTTTTCCGAACGGGAACCGGTCGGACCGACCCTCGGGGTCGGTTTGACGCGAGAGTCTGCAGATTCGAGTTCCGAGGTCGACACTGACGGTTCTACGAGCGGGTGTAACAAGCGCGAGAATCGAATGGGTTCCGGATCCGAAACGTCCCCGGAGAGGCCGGGTCGGGACCTGGCGACGCTACTCGTCGCTGATCTCGGCCGAGCGTCGGTACCGCTCCCGTAGCCGGTAGCCGGCGACGGTGCCGTCCTCCTCGAACTGGATCGCGTACCGGCCGAGCAGGTCCTCGGTGTCCGGGATCGCCTTCCGTTCCAGCGCCTCGACGACGACGAGCCAGCCGCCCTCGCCCTCCGCGTCCTGCCGTTCGATCTCGATGATCCGGTCCAGGGGGGCGCCGACGACGTCGGAGGTGACGGACTCGGCGAGCGTCCGGACGTCCAACACGCCCGAGATGTCGCCCTCGGTTCCGTCGCCCTCGGCGTCCGTCTGCTCGGTCTCATCCTCCTCGTCGCCTTCGTCGTCGGCCTGCTCGGCTTCCTCGTCTTCCCCCTCGCTCTCGGCGTCCGACTGCTCCTCCTCGTCGTCCCCGGCATCCGATTCCTCGGCGTTCTCGTCACCTTCGTCACCGTCGTCGCCTTCACTCTCGGCCTGCTCGGCGCTCGTTCCGCCGTCAGTGGCCGTTGCACCCTGCTCGTTCGCGGCCTGGGCGGCGTCCGCGCCGTCGCCGCTCCCGGCCGCGTCGTCGGCAGTCTCGTCCTCGGGGTCGTGCTGGAAGCAGAAGCCGTCCTCGCCGGCGGAACGGGTGCACCGCTCGCCGTTCGCCGTGAGGGCGCGACACTGCTCCGAATCCTGTGTGTTCGCCATTGGTCCTTTCTCCGGGGTCGTCGGTCAATTATTCGGTTCGAACGCGGACTTCCACGTCAGGCGCTGGACGTCTCGACCTCGAGTTCCTGGAGGTCCTCCAGTTCCCCGGAGGCCTCCGCGCGTTCTATCTTCGCCATCTCACTCGCGTACTGGAGGAACGTGTCGACGGAGGCGACGACGACGCGCGCCTCGACGGTCAGCAGTTCGATACCGACGACGGACACGCGGGCCCAGATGTCGATAACGATGCCTTTGTCGAGTACGCGGTCGAGCACGTCGGCCAGACTGGACGTGTTCGGTCCGGTTTCTACCATGGGGCTTGCTGTATTTCGTCGACATCGGGTTTAGGCCTTATTGCCGTCTGTCTCACAGGAAATCGCCGAGCGCCGTCGAGGGCGGCCCAGCCGGCCGATTCGACCGGCTGAACGCGGAGACGTTCGCCCTTCGGTCCGTCCGAGCGACCCGTCCGCCTACTCCCGGATGGAGAGCCACCAACTGAGGTCGTCGAGCCGCAGTTTCAATCGCGTCGGGAGCTTCCAGACCGCGTCGTCGTCGGGGAAGAGCCGGCGGTCGAGGTCGTACTTGTCGTAGACCGCCGTGCGGTCGGGCCAGGACGGCTCGACCGACTGGACCAGCGGGAGCTTCCGCCTCGCGAACCGTTCGGCCTGGCTCAGGATGTTCGACTGGCGCGGGCGGCTGGGTGGCCGGTGGCGGAAGATAGCGTCGTCGAGGTTCGAGAGCGCCTCGTGTACCGTCTCGGGGTGGCGGTGGCTCGGCGGCGTTCGGCAGTGCCAGTCGACGATCTCCGTGTCGGCGGCGACGAACGCCTCGACGTAGTTGTCCGCGAGGTGGTGCCGGAACGAGAGCGTGGGCTGGTTGCGCAACACGAGGAGGTCCATCGCGTTGTGGACCGAGTCGGCGCGGCGCATGCTGGCGTCGAACTCGGCCCCGAGGGAGTCGGCCAGGAACTCGCCGGGGTCGCCGGGGGCGTCGCCGACGTCGAGGCCGCGCGTGCTGAGCAGGTCGCCCGCGCGGTCGACGAGCTGCGCGCTCCCCTCGGGCAGGTACCCCAGCGTGTCGAGCAGCGACGACACCGGGTCGACCTCGGGGTCGACGGACCGGAATGACACCTTCGTCCCGAACAGCTCGGCGCCGTCACGTTCGAGGAAGTACCCCTTCAACAGCGTGTCGTACAGCAGCCCGTGGTAGATCGTCTCGGCGTCGATCGCGTCGTCGTAGCCGGCGTGGTGGATGTGCAGCGACTCGCGCAGCCCCTGCGAGTACAGCACCTTTCTGTCGTCGAGATAGCGCGCGTCGGGCGCCAGCACCTCGTGGGCGAGCCCGTACTGCGTGGCGAGCTGCTGGGCCACCGCCGCCTCCTGGGAATCCGCCCAGCCGACGGTGTAGCTGTGGGTGATGTCCGGCACGCCGACCAGCATCGAGCGGGAGTCCTGACCGGCCGAGAGCAGGATCCCCTTCCGGTCGGGGAGCGAGCGCCGGCGCTGGATGGCTCGCCAGAGCCGGTCGGACAGTTCGCCGGCGTAGTCGAACTCCCGGGGTTCGTAGACGAACCGCCTGAGTTCGCCCACGTCGTCCGCGGCGAGGTAGCCGTCGAACGGGATCCGTCGAACCGGCTCGAACAGCGTCTTCTCGCCGAGCACCGTCCCGAGGTGGAGGAACTCGAACGGCGCCCGGTCGTCGAGCGGCAGCGCGGCCGGGACGCTCGCGACGGTCGCGAGGTCGGTCCCGAACAGCCGGACGCCGTCGACGTCCGTATAGAAACACTCCCACGAGCGGATGGCGTCGGTCGCCACGAGCGCCTGCCCGTCGTGTTCGACCACCGCGACGTACGAGCCGTTGGCCGCGGCGAGCCCCTCGCGTCCCGCCTCGAGGTACGAGTCGTAGAGCTCCGCGGCCGGACCGCCGTCGGCCGTCGCGTGGGCCTCGCCCCAGATGACGCAGAAACCGTTCTCGCCCCGATGGATGTCGGTCCGTCCCGGGTAGCCGAGATGGCTGTCGCGCACGCCGACGGTCACCGCCTCGCCCTCGAGGACGGCGTCGAACTCCGCCTCGTCGCGGAGCGCGCGGAAGGCGTCGATGCCGCCGAACACCCCGAACAGCTCCTTGTTCATGTGGCTACCCCCGGGAGTCGGCGGTCTGGTGGCCGCCGCGGATTCCACTCCGGACCTCATTGCCGTTCCGTCGCGACGCTCTCGTCCGTTCGCCGGGCGATCAGTTCGGTCACCGGCATCTCGAGGAACGTCACGAGCGAGTACAGTTGCGGGGCGTAGTTCTCCCCATCGAGGTGCTCGCGGTAGCACTCCATCGCGCCATCGCCGTCGAGGAACGGCAGCGCGTCGAGCAGCTCCTCGCCATCCTCGAGGGCGTCGTGGATGAACGGTCGTGTCCGAATGAGCTCCGACCGGTCGGGCCACGGGCCGTGGTCGAGGTGGGACTCGGGCGGTTCCTCCTCGAAGATATGTTTGCGGCGTAGCCCGTTGAGGTTCTTCCCCATGAAGTCGACCAGGAACGGACGGTCCAGCGAGACGCCGGTACTGGCGTGGGGGATGTCCGCCAGCTCCTCGTCGAACACCCCGACCGCCTGCTTGACCATGTTCCGGCGCAGCTGGTAGCGGATCGGAACCTGTTGCTGGAGGTCGAGGAGCCGGTTGTCGAGGAACGGCGAACGGTACGGGGCCAGTTGCATCAGGCTCCGCGAGAAGACGGCGCTCGACTTCGCGCTCATCGGGACGTAGTCGCCGTACATGAGGAGGTCCTGGAACGACCCGAACCGGACGCCGTGGTTGACGATGCCGTCGCCGTCGCGGCTGATGTTCGCCGCCAGGATATCCGCGATCGATCCGGACGTTCGCAGGTACGGCACCGGTTCGAGCGCCTTCTCGGCCTGCACCTCGACGTAGTCCCGGAGGGTCTCGACCGGCTTCTGGACGGGGAACGAGATCTTCCCGACCGACCCCAGCGAGACGCTCCAGGTCGGGAGGTGATGGCCCGCGAACAGGGTGTCGGCGTTCAACCCCGATACCAGCACGTCGACGTCGTCGGTTATCTCCGACTCGAACGCCTGGAAGCCCGCCTGGTCGAACCAGCTGCTGAAGTTCAACAGCTGGGCGGTCCGGTCGAGGACGCTCCGTTCGAACCCCTCCTCGCGCTTGAGGAGGCGGAACTCGTCGCCGTGGGTCTCGGCCGCCCGCCGTGCGGTGCGGGCCTCACGGCTCATCCAGCTCGCGGAGTGGTACGTGGTCACGGGCTGGTCGAGCGCCGCCTGCACGAGCCGCGAGTCGCCCCCGCCCGACAGCAGCAGGCCGTAGTCGAGGTCGTCGCGCGTCCACTCCGAGATCACCTCGTCGACCGTCTCGGTGAACTCCTCGAGGTACTCCGAGAACGGCCGGTCGACCGGCTGGTAGGTAGGGCGCCAGTAGCGGTCGACCGACACCGAGCGGTCGTCGAGGTCGACGGTCGTCACGGCGCCCGGCTGGAACTCCTCGACGCCTTCGAGGGGCGTCTTCACGCCGGGAACGCGCCGGAGCGTCAGGTACTCCTGGAGGTAGTCGAGGTCGAACGCTACGTCCACGGTGGGGTGGTGGGCGAGCGCCTGCGCGTTCGAGGCGAACACGAGGCTCCCGTCCCGGCCCCGGACGTGGTAGATCGGCCTGGTCGCCAGCCGGTCGGTCACGAACGAGACGGTCCCCGCCGCCCGGTCGTGGATCACGAGCGCGAAGTCGCCGTTGAGCTCCTCGACGAACGACGTCCCGTGTTCGTCGTAGAGGTCGGCGCAGTAGGCCGCGCTCCCGTCCGACGGCCCTCGGCGCGGGGCGTAGTCGTCACCGCTCCCGTGGCCGTAGACGTCACCCCACACCCACAGCGAGACGTCGCCGTCGGCGGCCGTGACCGGCTGATCGCCGGCGAGCAACCCGTGGAACGACGTCGCCAGCGCCACGTCGCCGTCCTCGTACCGGCCCGCCCGCTCGTCGTCGCGCCAGCCGATCCACTCGGCCAGCGGGTCGACGTCGTGGTCACCGCCCAGCTGGCCGCAGATACCTACCATCGCGACCACTTCACGCGTTCTGCCGACTGTCCCCCCGTTCCCGAAGTAGGAACTCCACAGTGGCCTCCCGTTCCCACGTGCATACCATATCATCCCCGCTCGCGTTCTTGTAGGTGACGAATTGATTGCAGGGATTCGTTTTATGATTAAATGTTTTCGTGCTGAACTCTCCGAGCGAGCCCAACCACTTTACTGTCTTCCCGTACGATGTACTGGGGAAGACGAGTTCGAACGACCGCGGCCGACCGACCCGTCGTGTCGGCCGCCGAGACGATCACCGACGAACGAGGACCCCAGGCCGGCCGTCGGCAGCGACCGACGAACGCCGCCGCGGCGTCGTCAGCCGAAGACCGCGGCCCGCCCCGACACCGGCCCACGCGGGCCCTCCCAGCACCACACCATGTCGAGTCCCCATCTGTACCTGTACGGCGTCATCGAATCGGCCGACCTGCGGTTCGAGACCGACGCGGTCGGCGGGGCGACCGAGGTCCGGACCGTCAGCCACGGCCCGCTCTCGGGCGTCGTCTCCGACATCGAAACGACCGAGCCCGAACGAAACGACGAGGACGTGGAGGCCCACGACGAGGTGCTTCGCGAACTCCTCACGCGCGACGAGGAACTGACCGTCGTCCCGATGCGGTACGGGATGGCGTTCAAGAACGCCCGCACCCTCAAGAACCTCCTCCGGCAGGCGCGCCCCGTGCTCACGCGGTCCCTGCGGGAGGTCGAGGGATCGGTCGAACTCGGGCTGAAGGTCCTCGACGCCGAGGATGGCGACCTCGACCCCGAGGCGGTACGATCGGCCGCCGAGCGGTTCGACGAGGTCAGCGAGAAGTACGACGATGGCGACCTGTTCAGCGACCGGCTCGTCCTCAACCGGTCGTACCTCGTCGACCGCGCGGACACGGACGCGTTCGACGAGGCCGTCGAGTCGTTCCGCGAGGAGTTCGGCGACGACGTGATCGTCCAGTACAGCGGGCCGTGGGCCCCGTACAGCTTCGTCGACGTTCACATCGGGGTGGAGCAATGACGCTCATCATCGACGACCTCCTCTTCCGGCCGTTCGTGTCGATCCTGGACATAATCCACGCGACGGCGGTCCAGGAGCTGTACGACGTGGAGGCCCTCCAGGCAGACCTGAAGGAGAACCAGCTCCTGTACGAACTCGGCGAGCGTTCACAGGAGGAGTACGAGCGCCGGAAGGCCGAACTCGAGGCCGACCTCGACGCGGCGGAGGCGGCCCGCGAACAACTTCGGAGCAAACAGCTGGAGGTGCGAGGATGACGGACGACGAGCCACGCGAGGAGTCCCCGTCAGACGAGACCCCCTCCGACGACGAGCCGTCGACCGACGACTCGCGGGAGGACGAGCTACCCGACGAGGAGTCCACGGACGAGCGGGAGGCGGACGGACGGGAGGCGGACGCCGACACGTCCGGTGACGGGGACGACCGTCCGGCCGAGGCCGACGGGACGTCGGAGGACACCGACGACGGCGGAGACGACGCGGTCGCCGAGGACGACGGGGACGACGGAGCCGACGAGGAAGGCGGCGACGACCCGTCCCGCCGGGCCGACGACACCCCCGGGGAGGGGGACGGCAAACCCGACGAGGGGGCCGACGCGCCGCCCGACCGCCCCGACGAACTGTCCGTCGAACCGTCCGGGACCCTCGACGACGACGGGGGGGACGGGTCGAAGACGCTCGGGGAGCGACTCCACGAGTTCGCCGTCGACCTGCTCGAGACCGGGACCGCCGCCGGAAGCGATCGCGGCGGGCGGATCTCCTACGGCTACACCGCCCGGACCGGCCCGCGCGGGCCGGCGGCGCCCCACCGCCGCCGTCGACCCAGTCGCAGTAGCAGGTCGTCCGGCGCGTCGGCGCCGGACGCGCATACGAGCGTCGCCCGCTACGAAGACGAGATCCGCGTCACCGTCGACCTCCCCGGCGTCGACCCGGACGACCTCACCGTCGGCGTCGACCCGGAGCGCGACGAGCTCGTGGTCGCCGTCGACGACACGGTGCTCACCCGCGTCCCGCTGGAGGGCACGAACGTGGTCGACGACAGCTGGCTGAACAACGACGTACTCACCGTCCACCTCACAGACCGATGACCACAGAACCCACCGTCGAGGACCGGCTCGCCGACCTCGACGAGACGGCCCGACGCGAACTGGACCGCCTGGACGAGCACCTCGCCGAGGTCGACGACCTGCTCTCGTGGCTCCGGGAGGAACTCCCGGAGGACGAGGGCGGCACCGTCGGACAGCTCCGCGAACTCGTCGAGGCGATCGACGAGTTCGAGGACGTCGTCCGGAAGGCGGACCCCGAGACGATCGCGGCCTCCATCGACACGGAGGAGATCGACGCGGACGACATCCGGGCGATGCTCGACTCCGAGGAGGATCTGGGTGTCAAGGACCTACTCGAGATACTCGACCTGGAGGGGCTGTGGCACGCGACCGACGTCCGCGACCTCTGGAAGGAGATCCAGGAGTTCCAGGACGAGGCCGAGGACGTCGGCCTCGGGGCGGACGACGAGGACGGGGACGACGGGGACGGGGACGACGACGGCATCCCGGGGATCGACATGGGCGACGCCGAGCTCGACGACATCCCGGATGGGATGGCCGACGAGCTCTCCGAGAAGCAGCTCCAGTCGACGGTGATGGACGGCGTCGACGAGTTCCGGGAGACCCTGATCGCCGCTCGCTCGGAGCTGAAGGAGCTCCAGGAGGAGAACCGGAAGCGGATGTCGGACCACAAGGACGAGGTCCACTCCCGGAACCCGACCGCCGTCTCGACGATGCCCAGCGCGCGGCCGAGCCACTACCCTGCCGGCCAGTACTCGACGGTGCCCCAGGAGACGCGCTACTCGTCGGCGCCGAACAAGCGTCGCCTCTACGGACGCCGGCTCGACGAGGTGGCCGAGGAGGCGGAGGAGGCCGAGGATGCCTGAGACGCGACCGACCCGCGACCAGAGCGACCTCGCGGACGTGCTGGAGCTCGTCCTCGACAAGGGGGTCGTCATCAACGCGGACGTGGTGGTGAGCGTCGGGGACACGCGGCTGCTCTCGGTCGAGATCCGGGCGGCCATCGCCTCCTTCGACACCGCCGCCGAGTACGGCCTCCAGTTCCCGAGCGGCACCGACACCGACCGGGTGGCCGCGGCCGCGGGCGTCCCGCCCATCCGCGACAGGCCGGAGGACCAGGCGACGCTCGACGAACTCGGCATCGAGGCCGCGACGTCCGGGGGCGGGTCCGGGAACGACGGCGACGCCGTCGAGATCGAGGCCGACGAAGAGTCCGAGGCCGACGACGAAGCCGACGACGAGGCCGAACCCGAGGAGGTGCCGGAGGCGGATGACCAGGATTGACGTCGACGGCGAGGACGGCGACGCCGCCTCTGGGGTGACGGCGCTCGTCGTGGCCGTCGTCGAGATCCTCGTGGACGCGCTCGAACACGAGGCGCTCCGCCGGATGGAGTCCGGCAGGCTCACCGACGAGGAGATCGAGCGCGTCGGCGCCCAGCTCGCCCGGATCGAGGACGAACTCGAGGCGATGAAGGAGACGCAGGGGATCGAGGACGAGGTCGCCCAACTCCGGGGCGACCTCGACTCGCTCGTCGGCGACGCCGTCCGGACGCTCGGCGAGGAGGTGGACGAGGACGGACCCCCGCGGACGGCGGAGGAGGCGCGGACGACGGACGACGGTCGGACCGGGGAGGACGTGGCGAGCGACGAGGACGAGGCCGGGGCGACGATCGATGACTGACGTCGGCTTCGAGGAGGGGCGGTACCTCTACTGCGTCGTCGACACCACCGGGGAGGGCCCGGAGGGCGAGGCCGGCCGGCGCGAGTTCACACCCGAGGGTATCGAGGGCGGCGAGCCGTACGTGGTCGAGTCGGACGGCGTCGGCGCCGTGATCCAGCCGCGGGGCGAGCCGTTCGACAGCGACGACCTCCGACGGGTGAAGCGCTGGCTGATCGCCCACCAGCGCGTCGTCGACGAGGCGGGCCAGGCGTTCGGGACGCCGCTCCCGTTCCGCTTCGACACGATCCACCGGGGCGACGACGACGCCGTCCGGGAGTGGCTGACGGCCGAGCACGCGACGCTCCGCGAGCACCTCGACGAGTTCGCCGGGAAGTGGGAGTACCGGGTGACGCTCACCGCCGCCGGCGAGTTCGAGCCGGACGACGAGGACCTCGCGGACCTCCGCGCCCGCATCGACGAGGCGGGCGAGGGCGAGGGGTTCCTGCTCGAGAAGCAGTACGAGCGACGGCTCCGCGAACTCGAACACGAGCGCGACCGGGACGTCGCGGCCGACCTGCGGGACCGACTCGAACCCCTCGTCACCGCCGTGGAGTCGGTCGAGGGGTCCGATTTGCTCGGCGAGGGATCCGGCGGGGACCGCGTCGCCGGGCTGGCGCTGCTGGCCGACCGCGAACGCGAGGGTGACGTCGGCGCGGAACTGGACGAGGTGGCCGCCGACCCGGCCATCGAGGTGGAGTACACCGGGCCGTGGCCGCCCTACTCCTTCGCGCCGGAACTGGGGGGTGAGGAGTGAGACCGACGAAGGACGAGGGCGCCGTCGTCGACCTCGTCGACGTCCTGTTGGAGAAGGGTGTCATCCTCCAGGCGGACGTGGTCATCTCCGTGGCCGAGGTGCCCCTGATCGGCGTGAACCTGCAGGCGGCGATCGCCGGGATGGCGACGATGACCGAGCACGGTTTCTTCGAGGAGTGGGACGACGAGATCCGCGACCGGGACGACGACCGGCGGGGCGTCGGCCGCTTCGGAACGCCGAACACCACCGCACCCGCCACGGGCAACGTCGCGCGGAGCGTGGGTCGGACGGTCGCGGACCACGATGGGCTACTGGAGACGACAGAGACGCCCGGGGCGGCGGACGACGATGACGGCCCGGTGGAGGCCCTGCAGACCGACGACGCGAACGAAGGTGGCGACGATGGCGACGGTGATGACAACAGCGGTGACGACGGTGGCGACGACGCGGACGGCGATGTCGACGGCGACGACTCCAATGGCGCGGACGGCCGCGATGGTGCCGACGAGGCCGACAGCGAGGCCCCCTGATCGTCGTGAGGCCCCGTATCGAAACCCTTAGTGTCGGACTCCGCAAAGCCCGTGGCATGCAGAAGCTCATCGTCCACGGCGACCCCGGCATCCGGAAGGAGGCCATCATCAACTACGGGGGCGAGGAGATGGTCGTCTTCGGGCTCCAGCGCCAGGGCGACTGGCACGGCCCCGACGAACCCCAGCTCTGGTGCACCATCGGCACCGAGGCGGAGCGCGAGACGTTCGAGAAGCGGAACTACGTCCCGCACTGGCTCGACGTCGAGACGATCGACGCGGAGGCGCTCGACATCGTGAAGGCGAAGGGCGACCTCGCGGTCTGAGTCCGCACGCGCCCCTTTTCGACGCCGATACGACTTCCCCGCAGTCGTCGCCTCGTCCGTGAAACCGCCCTTTGTGTCAACGGCGGGTATTTATCCGGCGGCTCGGACGTGGCGGTATGGTCCGGTTGAACTCGGAGACCCTCTTCAACGCCGCCGCGGCGATCGTGGCGACCATCGCCGCCCTGATCTTCATCGTCAACGTCGAGTTCGACTACTCCCCGGTCTCGAAGGTCGCGCTCGTGCTGGCGTTCCTCGCCGGCATCCTCCTTATCACGCAACGAACCGGCGACAACCAGTTGACGGTCCTCGGCTATGGGGTCATTGTCACCTCCTGTGTCGCGCTCTTCCTCGACGTGGTGAACACGTTCGACGCCGGAAACACGCTGACCGCGCTTGGACTGCTGGTGATCGCGGCCCTGCTGTTCGGGCTCCGCACGCGACTCGGCGAGGACCACCGCTTCCTCACGGGAACCCAGGCGACGTCCCTGTTCGGCGTCCTCGCCGCGCTCGCCGCCGTCGTGCTCGTAGTCGACGTCGCCACCGGCGGACTCGCGTACGAACTACGGCCGGAGAGCGAGGTGGAGGTCGTCGAGGAGCCTCGCGGCGAGTCGCGGCTCGCCACGCTCGTCGTGACGAACCCGACGCCGTTCCCCGAGCGCGTCGACACGCCGAGGTACGGCGTGTGCGCCGCGGGGAACTGGAGCGAGTTCGCGCCGCCGTCGGAACCGGGCGAACCCGAACGCGAGGTCCGGCTCCACGTCGACGTGCAGAGCGGATACAACGAGCACGTCTTCGGCTACGGGACGAGGTCGTATCCGGTCTCCGTGTACCTCGACGGGGCCGATTTCGACGGCGAGACGTTCCCCGTCGAGACGACGTCGGGGTGTCCGGACGAGGGGACGGGGCCGCCGTACATCGCGCTCTTCGAGGTGCCCGTGGACAGGCCGTACGGCTACGCCGTCTGATCGCGGAGCCACTCGGCCGACGTGACGTCCGCTCGGGACGAGCGATCCCCCGTGTTCCCCCGTCGAACGCCGCGTCTCACTCCGGCAACTGCTCCTGATCCACCCGGTACAGCGTCACCTTCGGCGTCTCGACCACGGGCTCGATCCCCGGAATCTCTCCGAACGCGACGGCGTCGTCGCCGTAGCGGATCTCCTCGCCGGGGCCGACCCACACGTACCGGACGTCGTACTTCCTGAGCACCGCGACCGTCCGGGATCGCTCGGTGTACGCGTCGTCCACCTCGCGCACCCGGTCGAAGTACGCGTCCGGGCCGCGGTAGCCGACCTCGTGGTGCCACCCGGCGACGGTCTGGACGCCCGTCAGGCTCGCGGCGGGGCTGGCCTCCCACTGGTACATCCCCGGCCCGTGGCCGTACAGCGGGTCGGCCCCGGGGTAGGCGGTCGTCGCCGGCGCCGAGAGGATGACCGGCTGGCCGTCGCGCTCGTCGAGGTACCCGATCGCCGGCGCCTCCTCGGGGTGGTACGTCTCGACGAACTGCGTCGCGTCGAGCGTCGGGCCGTCCGGCGGTCCGCCGTCGAAGTGCGCCGGGAGCGCGAGCGCGGCGTACATCCCCGTCGTGACGATCAGCACGGCGACGAACACGGCGGCGACGTCCCGGCGCGCCTCCCTGCTCGGCCACACGCTCGGCCGGGAGACTGGCCCGAGGAAGGACGCGAGCACCACGCCGAGTGCGGTCGCCCACAGCGGCCACACCTGTGCGTACGTCTTGAACACGGTGTTCATCCGGCCCGGCCCCGCCTGCTCGTTCAGGTACACCACCTCGACGAGCAGGACCAGCCCCGCGCCGGCGACGACGAGGACCGTCTCGAACCCCGCACGGTCGGTCCGGAGGGCGGCCCAGGCGACGACGAGCAGCGGGAGCAGGAGCGCCAGGGCCGGGAAGTCGATGGCGAGCGCGACGGCGACGAACCCGACGAGGGCAGCGGCCAGTTCGAGCGGCCGGTCGGTCCCCACGCGCCCGAACAGGTACGCGCCGAACGTGACGAGGAAGGCGCCGTGGACTCCGAGGAGCCCGGGCAGCCCCGAGCGCATCTCGAGGGTGAGCAGTTCGAGCGTCCGGGTGCCGCCCCCGCTGGTGGCGATGCCGTACAGGAACGGGACGGCGAGGAGGACCGCGAGGGCGGCCGCGCCGGCGACGAGCGCGCCGGCGACGACCGGTCGGGCGAGTTCCGCGGCGAGCCGCGAGTCGTTCGTGGCGCGGTCGACCCACTTCCCCGCGGCGCCGGGTAGGAGCGTCCAGGGGGGTGCGTGCGCGAACGTCAGCCCGAGCCAGACGACGCCGAACACGCTCGGGAAGCTCCAGGTGTTGACGACCGCCTGGAACCCGCCGACGACGGGGACGACGCCGAACAGGAGGAGGCGGCGGCGGGTGACGCCAGAGTAGGCGGTCGGGTCAGCGACCGCGGTGGCGCCCACGGTTGCGTCCGCGGCGGTCGCGTCGGCGTCGACGCCGCTGCCGTCGGCGGCGGTCCCGTCGACCTCGTCGGCCGTCGCGCCCGCCCGGTAGAGCGCGAAGGCGAGCGCCGCCGCGAGCAGCAGGAACGGCGTGTCCGTCATGTGCGCGTGGAGGTCGCCGTTGAGCCAGGCGAACAGCGGGAACTCGTTGATGGTCCCCTCGATGACCCGGCTGGCCGTCCAGTAGGAGAACTCGCGGGTCGTGTGCTCGGCGGGATCGAAGCCGAGCGTCTCGCCGAGGCTCGTCTGAACGCCGGCGGGCAACGCGTTGAACAGGACCCAGCCGCCGGTCGTGACGTTCGCCGCGAGCCCGGTGAAGAAGGCGGCGAGCCCCCCGGCGACCCGGCGGTCCAGCCCGCGCGCGGCGGCGACGTTCCCGGCGAGGTCGAACGCCGCGGTGACGAGCATCGCGTAGAAGCCGGCGAGCGCGAGGTTGTACGCGAACTCCGCCGAGGTCCCGGTGAGCATCGCGAGCAGGGCCGTCAGCAGGTGGCCGCCGTAGTAGTAGCGAACCGGCTCCCCCGCGAACCACATGTCGCGGGGCGGCAGCACCTCGGCCCGGAGCAGCGAGTTCAGGAGCCCGAAGTCGAGGAACTTCTCTCCCCCGCCGGCGACCACCGCCGGGTCGACGGCGCGGACCGCGACGAGGAACGCGAACGACGCGAGGAAGACGACGGCCGCGTTGCGGATCGCCGTCCGGTTCACCGCGACCGCGGGCTCGAACTCGCCCGCGCGGAGCGCGTCGCGGTCGAACGCGGCGAGCGCGGAGAGGCCGACGAGGACGAGCAGCGAGAGGAGGAGCGCCGGGAGGCCGAACGCGAGGTGGCCGACCCAGAAGGAGACGACCCCCATGACGAGCAGCGAGAGCGGGAGGGCGAAGCCGGCCCCGCGGGAGGCGGAGTCCGGGAACAGTCGCGCCGCGAGGGGGAGTCCGAGGGCCGCGAGCGCGGCGTAGGCGACGAGCCACGTCGCCACGAGACCGTATTCCATCGGCTATCACAGATGGCCGACCGGGTAAGTCCCTTTTGGACCGACGCCGGATCGGTTCACCGACCGAACGACTCGGATCGACCCAGCGGCCGTTCCGCACGGCTTTTACCCGCCCCCCCGGTATCGGAGCGCATGCCGACCGTCGGCGTCGTCGTCCCCGCCTACGATCCCCGCCCCGAGCGGCTGCGCGCGTACCTCCGCGACCTCCGCGCGGTGCTCGACCCCGACGAGCTCCGCGTCGAACTCGACGCGCCGGCCCGCGAGGGGGCCGCCTCGCTCGACCTCCCGGCCGACGTTGACTGCAACGTGGCCCGCCGCCGCCGCGGGAAGGGCGCGGCCGTCACCGCCGGGTTCGAGGCGCTCTCGACCGACGTGCTGGCGTTCGTCGACGCCGACGGGGCGACGCCGGCCGACTCGTTCGCGGACGTCGTCTCCGGCGTCACGGAGGGCGGAGCCGACCTCGCGGTCGGCTCCCGACGTCACCCGGCCGCGGACGTGCGCTCCCACCAGACGTTCGCCCGGCGCTTCCTCGGCGACGGCTACGCCTGGATCGCCCGCCGTCTGCTGGACGCGAAGCTGTACGACTACCAGTGCGGCGCGAAGGCCATGACGGCCGGCGCGTGGGAGACCGTCCGCGACCACCTGTACGAACCGGGGTTCGCCTGGGACATCGAACTGGTCGCGGTCGCCGCGGCGCTGGAGTACGACCTCGTGGAGGTCCCGGTCACGTGGGAGGACCAGCCCGGGTCGACCGTCTCACCCGTGAGCGACACCATCGACATGGGCCGCGGCCTGCTCGTCGCCCGCCACCGGGCACGGCTCATCCGCGACGATCGACTCCACCGACTCCTCGACCGCGAGGGCGCGACCGCGCTCGTCGAGCGGCCGGGCGAGGAGCCCGACCCGGGGAGCGACCCCCGATGACCGACGGCGGCGACGGCGGCGGAGTCGTCGAGGGCGGAACGAGCGCGGATAGCGCAGACGGTGCGGAGAGCGCGGTCACCGAACTCGCCTCCGGGACCCGGATCGGACAGTTCGTCTCGGTCGGCGTCGCCGGCGCCACCGTGGAGACGGTCATTGTCGCCCTGTTGACCGCCGGGTTCGCGGCGCCGCCGCTGGCCGCGAAGGCGCTGGGGGCGGAGACGTCCATCTCCCTGATGTTTCTCCTGAACGACCGCTACACGTTCGCCGACGAGGGGGACGCCGGGCTGGCCGCCCTGGGCCGCCGCTGGGGACGATCCCACCTCGTTCGGCTCGGCGGGCTCACGGTTGCGTTCGTCGTGCTGTGGCTGCTGACGGCCCGGACCGACGTCCAGTTGGTGATCGCCGGCGCGGACTTCTGGCCCACCGTTGCCAACGTCATCGGCATCGGGGTCGGGATGGTCCTGAACTACGTCGCCGAGAGCCTGTTCACCTGGCGCGTGCTCGACTGATTCGTGGGTGAGAGTCGCATACGGCGGCGGATTTGGAAACACAACCCTTACAAGCGGTGACCGTGTTCGCTTCGATAGCGGGATGGGATAGCCAGGAGATTCCGCCGGGCTCATAACCCGGAGATCGGTAGTTCAAATCTACCTCCCGCTATGTTCTGCGACGCGCACTGCGAACGACGACCGAAGGGAGTCGTAAGCCGCGCGCCGCGTCGGGCGTCCGAGGTAGATCTGGAACAGGGAGTCGAGCGACCGTAGTTCAAATACTACCTCCCACTATACTTCCGGCGCACAATACAACGACGAGCGAAGCGAGTCGTGAACCGTGCGCCGGAGTTCGTGTCCGAGGTAGATTTGATAGTAGACGAGGCGCGCGCAGCGGAGCGAGCACGCCTCGGCGTGGTTCAAATCTACCTCCCGCTGCCTCTCCGCGCGGTCGCTACCGAACGACGAACGGGGCGTATCGTGAACCGTGACCGGCGAGTGCAACGAACGCAAGGATCGGGACGTTCGCTGTCGGTTCGGCTCCCCCGCTCGATTCTCGCCCGGTCGAGTTACCGGCGCGCACGTCCCGGAGTAGCCGCTGGTTAGGTCGGCTGCCGGCGAGCGCGGGGAGGCGCCGTCGCCGGGGAGTTCCGCTTCACGGCCGACTAATTATGCCGTCCGACGACGTGTATGGGGCCGTGTCGAATCACAGCCGTCGACGATTCCTCGCCGCTGCCGCGTCGGTCGGCCTGGCCGGCTGTGCCGAGCCGCTCGGCTGGAGCCGTGGCGACGGATCACGAGGCGATTCAGCCGGCGGCTCGGAAGCCGGCGGCGGGAACGCGACCGGCCGTCCCGACGAGGCGACGGCCCAGCCGACGGAGGCGCTACCCGAGCCCACGGGGACGGTGGACGTCAGGGGGGCGATCTACCTCCCCACGCGGGCGTTCAACACCTACCAGATGTGGAGCGACTACGACCCGGAGGTCATCGAGCGCGACCTGGGGTACGCCGCCTCGGTGAACCTCAACGCCGTGCGCACGTGGCTCTGCTACGAGCACTGGCTCGAGGACCCCGAGGCACACGGGCGGGCGCTCGAACACTTCCTGACCGCCGCCGCCGCCGAGGGGATCGAGGTGCTCCTCGGGGTCTTCGAGGGCGTCGGCGAGCCGCCGACGGAGGAGAACCTGACGAACACGAACCCGGTCGACGCGGTCGGCGTCTACTCGCCCTCCGGGCAGGTCGTCCGCGATCCCGGCCGGTGGGATCGCCCCCGCGAGTTCGTCCGGTGGGTGATGGAGCGGTACCGCGACGACGAGCGGCTGCTGGCGATCGAGATCATGAACGAGCCCGGGTGGACCATCCAGCAGCGGTTCGCCCGCGGGATGTTCGAGACCCTCCGCGAGGAACGGGGCGACGTCCCGCTCACGGTCGGCTCGACCAGTTTCGCGAACAACGCGGACTACCTGGACTGGGAACTCGACGCCATGCAGTTCCACTACAACTTCCCCTCGACGCGGGCGATCGTCCGGGACGTGCTCCACCAGGCGACGAGCATGGAGGAGGCCGCCTCGATGCCGGTCTGGTTCGCCGAGTGGCAGCGGCTCCGCACCGGCCGCGGGTTCAACTCGAAGGTCCAGGGCGACGAGTGGCAGCCGAACTACTCCTCGATCGCCCCGTTCATCCACGACGCCGGCGTGGGGAACTTCTTCTGGACGCTCATGGTCCAGCCGGCGTACACGGTCGCACAGCGCAAGCAGGGCGTCCTCGTCGGGATGTTCCACGAGGACGGCGCCGTCTGGGACCTCGAGGACGCCCGGTCGATCAAGGCCATGTCCGGCGACCCGTCCGTGGACCACCTCGAGGAGCGGAAGGAGTGGCCCGAGTGGGCGAGCGAGGCCAGGCGCGATTGAGCTAGGGCGGTTCGACGCGCAGGTACTCGGGGTCCGATTCGCGCGGCGTCAGGGTGAGGTGGGACGCTTTCCCGGATACCGCCGGGCTACGCCGTCTCGTTCCGGTTGACGTCGGCAACGTGGTTCCCGCCCAGGCGGTTGTCCTCGAGTTCGACGTCGTCGTTCGACCGCATCAGGTCGACGCCGATCACGTTCCCGGAGACGTCGCTGTCCGCGATGGTCACCTCGCGGGACCAGTCGAGGTCGATCCCGTACCCGTTCTCGGTCGCGTTGACGCCCTCGATCGTTCCGCCGGAGACGTTCCTGTAGTAGATCCCCCGGTCCCAGTCGGAGACGGTGACGTTCCGGACCGTCACGTTCGTCCCGTTCGCCGTCACGCCCCGCGTGTCGCTGATCCCCCTGCCGTCGACCACGTGGCCGTCGCCCTCGAAGAGCACGTCGTCCGATTCGATCCTGATGCATGACTCCGAGAGTCGCGTGTGCTTGTCGTTCTCGACGTCCGTCGTGAGGACGTACGCGCCCGGCTCAGTGATGGTCGTACACGAGTCGATCCGCGTCGCATCGGCGCCGACGCGCGGCGAGTCCGATCCGGGGGGCGCCGTGCTGTCGATCGCGAACGCCGATCCCACGAGCACGGCGCCGACGACGACCACCGTGACGATGGCGACCTGGCCTCGCTGCATGTCCCCCACCGTAGACGCGCGAGCGGCATAGCTACTCCCCCCTTAGCGCGCCCCCGACGGCGGTTGGGGCGGCATAACGGAGGGCGCGGTCCACTGGTAATGTCGGGAGAGATCCGTCCCGGGGGATGCCGTATCGGCCCCGTACCACAACCGATCGGGTCGAGCGATCGCGGAGGATCGGCCCGTCAGAGGAAATCAAGCAGCGGCCAGACGAGTCCGACGATCCACGCCGTGGCTCCGATGAGGCTCACCTGTCGCCCTTCCCCGCCGGAGATGGCGCTCCCGGTGGCGATCAGCCCGAGCGCGATGAGCAGCCCGGTACGGTGGAGGACGAGCCCGATGGGGACCGCGTTCACGCCGATCATGCCGAAGTCGACGACGAAGGCGGTCCCGACCCCGACGACGACGAAGCCGAACGCCGCGGTCGGGTCGATGTCCCTCGTGAACCTGCCGATCGCCGCGATCGCCGGCAGCCCGAACGCCAGAAGGGGGTACAGCAGGGCGACGATGAGCTTCGGGTGCACCTCGGGGAACGACGTCTCGATGGCGATGCCCCCGACGCGGACGCCGAGTACGACCCCCCCGAGCACGGCCGCGAGCGCGATCCCCCCGCGCTGCTCGTACACCTCCTGCGCGAAGCGCCGACCGGCGCGCTCGGCCTTCATCCGCGTGTCCGTGGAGACCACGCCGAACAGGCCGCCCGCGGTCAGGGCGACGATGCCGGGGAACCGCGAGAGGATGATCGCGGCCGAGGAGAGTTCGATCACCGAGAGCCACCCGTCGCTCCGTCCGCCGTGGATGCCGTAGTACTCCCGGCTGACGTCGTCCACGTACGGCTTCCCGATGAACTCGGACTCGATCCTGTTGGCCGACTCGCGGGTGTCGGGAACCGTGTGTCGGAGGCGGAACCAGTCCCAGTAGTCCTCGTGGACCTGGAGAGCCGTCCAGTCGTTGGTCGGTGACGCGTAGGCCCTGACGTGGAGGCGCGAGCCAAGGTAGGGGCCCGAGCGGAGCTGGTAGCTCTCCTCGATCCACTGTCCACCGCCCTCGCCCGGCTTGGTGTCAACGTACGAGTAGCGGACCGCGCCGTGGGCGTCCCGCCACTCGATCCCCGTGTCCCTGATCTTGACCACCTGGCTAACGTTGTCGTTCCCGTCGTCGTCGGCTTCCGTGGTCGTGACCGTCTCGGTGGTCACAGTCCCGTTGGTCGCGGTCCCGTTGGACGTGGCCGTCTCGGTGGTCGCGGTTCCGTTGGGCGTTGGTGTCGCGGTCCCGTTGATCTCCACCGTCTCGTTCTCGGCGAAGGTCCTGTTGGTCCCGTTGGGGGTCGCCGTCCCGTTGGGAGTTGCTGTTCGAGTAGGGGTGGGTGCGGCGGTCACGCTCGGAGTCGGTGTGGGTGTCTCCTCGCCGGCGGCCGTCCCGTTCCCGTCGCTACCATCGACGGACTCGGTTCGGTTGCTGGCAGTAGTCCCGTTGGGAAGGACCGACTCGTTGCTGGCTCGGGATCCGTTGGCGGGGACGGTGTCGTTCGCGGCGGCGCTCTCGTTGCCCTCGTCGGCGGGAACCGGTTCGAACTTGAGTTCTCCCCCCTTCGTCAGCGTGCGCCGGACGTTCTCCTCCGACCCGAAGACGACGATGTTGATCGCGAGGGTCCGCTTCGTGACGGTCTTGCCGCTGCTCGTGTACGGCCAGAGCGCGCTTCCCTTCTCGCCGGGCTGGACGAGCCGGTTCTCCGCGACTCGCTCGGGGTCCCCGGCGCCCTGCGCGGCGGGGTCGAGGATCCCGGAGACCCCCCACAGGACGACCGTGAGGAATAGGAGGACGACAACGATCGTTCGCCGGCGCGATTCCATCCGGGTCGGACCTAGCGGACACCAGATATATAAGCTATTCCCGGGTTATAGTCCCTCAGACTACACTTACGAGCCGGTGAAGTCGATCCGGTTGGCGGAGTCGCCGTCCGACGCGACCCCGCTCCCGCCGAGGTGCTCGAACGAGTACGCGTCGTCCAGGTACACCGCACCCTCATCGACCACGACATCGACCGACTCCAGTATCGAGCCCTCACAGGGACCGAAATCGCAGTAGCCCGAGTCGAGCTGGAACGTGGCGCCGTGCTTCTGACAGACGACCTCGCCGTTGCGGACGAGCGCCCCCTCGCCCCCGTCGAGGCGCGCGTCGGTCCAGTGCTGGCAGTAGTTCCGGAACGCGACGACGGCGCCGTCGGAGAGCCGCGAGAGGACGACCTCCTTCGGTTCCCCGTCCGCGTCGCTGACGGTGAACAGCAGTGTCGTGTCGTCCGGTACGTCCTCGAGCGCGGCGATACGGGCGGTTTCGTCGGTCACTGCGTCGTCGAAGGAGACGGGGGATGTAGGCTCGTTCGGTTTCGATTCGACCGGTATGATGTCGACTAATCGCTTCTTATCAGTTGGAACGTGACCGCGAAAGCCCCCCGCGGCCATCGAGTCGGGGGCCTCGCTGTCGTTCGAGAGAGCTTCGTTCTCTCGTGATGACGAAAGGCGCGAAGCGCCTTTCGAACCACGCTCCTCGGTCGCTCACTCCGTTCGCTCCCTGCGGTGCTTGCGTCGTCCGCCTTCCTCGATGGCCGCGGCCCCTTTCAGTCCCACCCCGTGCCATTCCAGCCGAGCGCAACCGCGAGCGTTCTGACGCGTACACGGGAACGCGACGGATGTCGCCGGTCGGTGCTGTAGCCTTCGTTGTCGGTCGAAAGTGAAGGCTGTCGCCGTCAGTCGGCGGTCGGGCCGTCGCGGTCGTCCTCGGCGCTTCCTCCGTCATCGCTGGCGTAGCACTCGCGCTCGACGCGCTCCGCGTACAGTCGGGAGAGCAGGCTCGTGACCGGGCCGCCGCCGACCTCGACGCCGTCGACCGTTTCGACCGGTCGGATCTCCCGAACTGAGGACGTGAGGAACGCCTCGTCTGCGCCGCGCACGTCGTCCGGGACGTACGTGCCCTCCTCGACCGGGAACCCCTCCTCCCGCGCGATGTCGAGGACCTCGGCGCGGGTGACGCCGGGCAGGACCGGCCCCTCGAGCGAGGGCGTCCGGATGGCGTCGTCGGCGACGAAGAGGAGGTTCGCCGTCGCGCACTCCGCAACCGTGCCGTCTGCGTCGAGCATCAGCGCCGCGTCGGCGTCGGTTACCCGCGTCTCGAGCTGCGCGAGGACGTTGTTGAGGTAGTTGTGCGTCTTCGCGTCGCTCGGCAGCGCGCGGTCGGGGACCCGTCGGGTCTTCACGGTCTGGACCGTCGCCGGCTTGTCCCACCCCGGCTCGCCGCCGCGGTCCTCGCGGCCGCCCCGGGAGAGCGGTTTCACCACGATCACGACGGTCGGGTCGGTGTCGTCGGCGTCCGGCGGCGCGAAGCCGTCGTCGACGCCGCGGGTGATCGAGAGCCTGACGTACGCCTCCCGGAGGTCGTTCGCGGCGAGCGTGTCGCGGACGCGGGCCCGGAGGTCGAGCGCGGAGACCCCCAGCGCCTCGGCCGGCATCCCGAGGGTCTCCAGCGTGTCGAACAGCCGCGTGACGTGGGCGTCCCAGCGGAACACCGTGCCGCCGTAGGCCCGCATCGTCTCGAAGCCCGCGTCGCCGTAGCGGAACCCCCGGTCGCGAACCGACACCGTGGCCTCGTCGGCCGGGACCAGGTCGCCGTCGACGTGGTAGCGGAGCGCGTCAGTCATCGTCGCCCGTCCGGTCCTTGCACAGTCGGATGAAGCTTCGGACCATCGCCTTCCCGTCCGCGGTGAGGATGCTCTCGGGGTGGAACTGGACGCCGACGTGGGGGCGGTCGCGGTGCCGGACGGCCATGACGACCTCGCGCTCGTCCTCGGTCCGGGCGGTCTCGGCCAGCACGTCGGGGACGTCCTCCCGCTCGACGCACAGCGAGTGGTAGCGCCCGACCTCGATCCGGTCCGGCAGGTCGGCGAACACGCCGCGCCCGTCGTGGGTCACCCAGGAGGGTTTCCCGTGGACCACCTCGGGCGCCCGCACGACCGGCGCGCCGTTCGCGGCACACAGCGCCTGGTGACCGAGACAGACCCCGAGCGTCGGGTACGACAGTTCGCGGAAGATCGGGATCGACACGCCCGCCTCCGCGGGGGTTCCGGGGCCGGGCGAGACGACGACGCCATCCGGGTCGAGGTCGCGGACCCCGTCGACGTCGACGCGGTCGTTCCGCCGGACGACGACGGAGTCGGCGAGTTCACCGACGTACTGTACGAGGTTGTACGCGAACGAGTCGTAGTTGTCGACGACGAGGATCCGGCTCACCCGTCCACCTCCATCTCCCCGGCCTCCAGCGCCTCGTCCACGGCGTTCACCAGCGCGCGGGCCTTGTCCAGCGTCTCCTCGTACTCGGCCTCGGGCACGGAGTCGTGGACGATCCCGGCGCCGACGCGGAGGTGGTACCGGTCGCCGGTCCGGACGAGCGTCCGGATGACGATGTTGAGCGTCGCGCGCCCGTCGAAGCCGAACGCGGCCATCGACCCGGTGTAGGGTCCGCGCCGCGTCCCCTCCAGTTCGTCGATGATCCCCATCGTCCGCGGCTTCGGCGCGCCGGTGATCGTGCCGCCGGGGAACACGGCCGCCACGGTGTCCGCGAGCGAGCGGTCCGACCGCTCCTCGCCCTCGACGAGCGAGACGAGGTGCATCACCTCCGAGTAGCGGTCGACCCGGCGGTACTCCGGAACCGAGACGCTGCCGTACGCGCTCACCTTCCCGAGGTCGTTCCGTTCGAGGTCGACCAGCATCGCGTGTTCCGCGCGCTCCTTCTCGTCGCCGGTCAGTTCCGCCTCGAGCGCGGCGTCCTCCTCGCCGTCGGCCCCGCGCGGTCGGGTGCCGGCGATGGGTTCGGTTTCGAGCCGAGCGCCCCCGTCGCTCCCATCGTCCGTGGGTTCCCACCTCGTTGGCGTCTTCCCGGCCGACTCGGGCACTCGCCGCAGCAGCAACTCGGGGCTCGCGCTCACCAGATCGATGCCCGCCGGACGGTCACTGTCGCCGCCGGCGTTGACGCTGGAGAACTCCACCAGCCCCGAGTACGGCGCGGGGTTCACCTCGCGGAGCGCGGCGTAGGCGTCGACCGGGTGGACCGCCGCGGGCGCCGAGAGGCGCTGGCTCACGTTGGCCTGGAAGGTGTCGCCGGCCCGGACGTACCCCTTTACGCGCCGAACCCGTTCGGCGTACTCCTCCCGGCCGCAGT
The DNA here is from genome assembly GCF_013401515.1 of Halorarum halophilum. Classification (NCBI taxonomy): domain Archaea; kingdom Methanobacteriati; phylum Methanobacteriota; class Halobacteria; order Halobacteriales; family Haloferacaceae; genus Halorarum; species Halorarum halophilum. The sequence goes on from NZ_CP058529.1 coordinate 2,765,435, forward strand.
CGCTCTCGAACGTCACTGACTCGGCAGTGGCGGGGGCGGGGCCGACCGATGGGTCGCCGTCGCGGGCTCGTTGGGCCAGGTCGCGGGCGGCGGCGAGCGCCCGGTCGAAGACGTCGTCGGGGTCGGCGCCGGCTGGAATCCGGGGGCAGGCGGTGACGCGGAGCGTCGTCTCGCCGTCCCGTGGCTCCGACCAGGACGCCAGCGTCTCGAAGACGGCGACCTGGAGGTGCGGGAGGCCGCGGTCGTCGACCGCGTCGTCCGGGAGGTCTTCGAGTTCGCGGGCGACGTCGTAGGAGAGCCAGCCGAGCGCGCCGCAGGGGTAGGGGACGTCGCAGTCGCCCCGGACGAGCGTCTCGCCGTCGAGCAGTCCCTGGAGGGCGGCGAGCGAGGGTGAGGGGTTCGCGTAGTCGCCGTGGCCCGGGTGGTCCGGGTCGCGCACGTCGGCGTCGGGGCCGACGGTCAGCCGGTCGACCGGGTCGACGCCGAAGAGCCCCCAGCCGGGCTGGCCGCCGGTCGTCTCGCAGAAGACGCCGCCGGGGCCGTCGCGCGCCCGGCGGTAGGCGGTGAACGGGTCGGCGACGGCGAGGCGGACCTCGACAGGGACGCGGGCGCCGCCGGGGGCCCGGGCCGCGTGCCGACGGTACGACTCGCGGTCGGTGACCGGCTCCATACTCCCGGCGACGACGCCGGACAGGAAAGGGGTTCGGGTGCGTCGCGTCCGGTGGATTAGGGCTCGTACTCCGCGGCGCGGTCGATCCAACGCGACACGCGGGATTCGGAGACGTTCGTCCCCTCGGCGACCTCGGCGGGGTCGGCCGCGGCCAAGTCCGCGACCGTGTCGATACCCATGTCGGAGAGGCGATCGGCGTACGCCGGGCCGATGCCCCTGATCTTCTTCACGGGGACGCCCTCCTCGGTTTCCGATTCCCCCGCTTCCTCCGTCGGTTCGAGGTCGTCCACGTCGGTCGTCACGTCGTCGGACTCGGGGCCGGCCGCCTCGGACGTCTCCGCCTTCGTGACGGCGTCCTCGGTCGCCTCCTCCTCGTCGACGATCGACTCGGTGGACCCGGTCGCGTCCGTTCCGGCCGCGGCGGTCTCCTCCTCGTCGACGTCGACGTCTTCCTCGTCCTCCTCCTCGGCTTCCGACTCCTCCGCTTCCTCCGCCGGTTCGAGGTCGTCCACGTCGGTCGTTATGTCCTCGGACTCGGGGCCGGCCGCCTCCGCCGGCTCGGCCCGTGCCGCGGCGTCCTCGGTCGCCTCCTCCTCGTCGACGATCGACTCGGTGGACCCGGTCGCGTCCGTTCCGGCCGCGACGGTCTCCTCGTCCTCGTCGATCGCCGTCGCCCGGTCGTCGTCGTCCGCGTCGGACTCGCCCTCGTCCGCCGCCACGTTATCGGTTCCCTTGACTGCGGCTTCCGACGAGGCGTCCGGTTCGGTTCCGGACCCTCGCTCGCGCTCCACCGTCACCGACGCCTCGCCCGCGGCCCCGTCCTCCTCGGACGAGCCCCCAATCCCCAGCAGGCGCTTGATTTTCCGCAGTAACACCATATCGTCGGTGAAAACGTCTGCGCTATTTAAAAAACCAGCGCCGGTAGGCTTACATTTCCGACCGCAAGGCGGCATTCATCGCCTCGATCGGGGCGTCGGCGCCGGTCCACCGCTCGAACGCCTCGACACCCTGATACAGCAGCATCCAGGCGCCGTCGACGGTCGTCGCGCCCGCCGCCCGCGCCTCCCGGAGGAGCCGGGTGTCGAGCGGGGCGTACACCGCGTCAAGCACCGCGAGGTCGCCGTGGAGGTGCTCGGCCGGGACGGGCGTCTCGTCGGACTCCATCCCGACGCTGGTCGCGTTCACGAGCAGGTCGGCTGCCGGGACGCGATCCGCGAGCGTGTCCAGCCCGCCCGCGGTCACGGTCGTCGGGGTGTCGAGGTCGTCCGGGAGCGACGCTCGCACGTCGTCCGCGAGCCCCCCGGCGCGCTCCTCCGTCCGGTTCGCGACGTGCAGCGAGACGGCCGGTTCCGCGAGCGCGAACGCGGCCGCACGGGCCGCGCCGCCCGCGCCGACCACGACTGCCGCGGCGCCGTCGAGGGAGACGTCGTGGTGCTCCAGCGCCCGGGTGACGCCCGCGACGTCCGTGTTGTGCCCGGTCGGCGGATCGCTGGAGAAGTCCACGGTGTTGACCGCGCCGACGCGGGCGGCGAGGTCGTCGGGTTCGACGGCCCCGAGGGCGTCCTGCTTGAACGGCACCGTGACGTTCATCCCCGCGACCCCGAGCGCGTCGGCACCCCTGATGGCGTCGACCGCGTCCCCCGGTTCGAAGGTAACGTAGCGGGCGTCGAGTCCGAGCGCCTCGAACCCCGCCTCGTGCATCGGCGGGGACAGCGAGTGCTCGACCGGCCGCCCGATGAGACCGTACACGTCCATGGCGGACGGTTCGCCGGGAGGGGGATAAAGGCCGCTTCGACGGCGAACCCGGCGGGAGGATTCAGAAGTGATACTCGCGGAGGGACGTTTTTGTAGTTCGTTCCGAGCACTGCTGGCATGTACGAACTGTCGGCCGCAGCCGCGGCCGCGCCACTCGCCGTGAACACGGGCTGGGAGTGGCTGCGGACGGCGGCGACCAGCGAGTCGGCGGTCACCGTGCTCGTCGGCGCGGTGTTGCTGTACCTGGGAGCCGAGGCGCTCGTCCGGGGCGCCTCCAGCCTCTCGGTGGGGCTGGGCATGCGCGCGGCGGTGGCGGGCGTCACCGTCGTCGCGTTCGCCACGACGGCGCCGGAGCTGGTGATCGGCGTCCTCAGCGGCCTGGACTACGGGACGACGCTCGGCCTCGGCGCCATCGTCGGCTCGAACGTCGCGAACATCGGGCTGGTGCTCGGGCTCTCGGCGCTCGTCCGCCCGCTCGACGTCGCCGCCGAGACGCTCCGCAAGCACGTCCCCTTCATGGCGGTCGCCGCGCTCCTCCTGGTCGGCCTCGGCCTCGACGGGACGCTCGACCGGGCGGACGGCGTGACGTTCCTCGTCGTCCTCGCGGCGTTCACATTCGTGCTGCTGTCCACCGCCGGCGGCGACGACGCCGTCGACGCGGACGAAATCGCCGCCGACGGCGGAACCGAGCGGGGCGGGAGCGCGAGCGGCGGCGTCCTCGCCCGTGGACGACTGGGCACCGAGGTGGCGGTCTACGGACGGCGCGTCCGCCCCGCCGACGTGGCGTTCGTGCTCGTCGGACTCGCGCTTCTCCTCGTCGGCGCACAGCGGCTCATCGAGGGCGGGCGGACGACGCTGTACTACCTCGGCGCGACCGACCGCTTCGTCGGCCTGACCGTACTCGCGTTCGGGACCTCGCTGCCGGAACTGGCGGCGTCGCTCGTCTCGGCGGTCCGCGGCGAGGCGGAGTTCAGCGTCGGCAACGTCGTCGGCTCGAACATCTACAACGTGCTCGCGGTGCTGGGCGTGCTCGCGATCATCACGCCGGTGACGGTGCCCGCGTCCACGGGGTCGTTCGACTTCCCGATGCTCGTCGCGTTCACCCTCGGCGTCGTCGCGATCATGGCGCGCGGGGCGGAGGTCAGCAGGGTCGACGGCGCCGTGCTCGTCGGCGGCTACTGCTGTTTCTTCTACCTCCTCCTGTAGGTTCCCCCGCGCGGCTCCCCGGTTTCCGGGGGCTCCGTTCACACTCGGCCCAAAAATCGCCGATATCGCGCCGTCGAGAAAGCACAAGAGTAAGGCCAACGCGTCTGCTCTGGCCGGTAATGAGGTCACGGCTTCGACACCCCCTGATGGCACTGTTCGGGGGGGTAATGCTGACCGTTCCGTGGGTGTACATCTGGGCGACGGGCGGGGCGGGAGCCCTCCCGACGCTCACGCGCGTGGCGGTGAGCGGCGTCGCGGTTCTCGGGGCGTCGTTCCTCCTCGCGTGGGGGGCCGAAACCGCCGAGAAGGACGTGCCTAGGGCGTTCGCCATCGCGGTGCTCGCGGTGCTCGCGGTCGCGCCGGAGTACGCCGTGGACGCGCTGTACGCCTGGCAGGCGGGGGCCGGCGACCCGGCCGCCGGCAACCTCGCGGTCGCCAACATGACCGGCGCGAACCGCATCCTGATCGGCATCGGCTGGTCCGGCATCGCGCTGTTCTCCATCTACCGGGCGTACGGTGGCAGTGACGACGCGAACGTCGTGACGAAAGACGGGGCGCTCGGCGACTACGTCCGTCTCGACCGCAGCATCGCCCTGGAGATCCTCTTCCTGTTCATCGCGACCCTCTACGCGTTCTTCGTCCCCCTCGGAGGCGGTATCGGCGCGGTCGACACCATCGTGCTCGTCGGGTTGTACGTCACCTACATCGCCGTCATCGTCCGCGGCGACGTCGAGGAGGTCGAGGAGCAGGTCGGCGTCCCGGCGTACCTCCAGGAGCGGGTCAGGAACGTGCGGGTCCCCGCGGTGTTGCTGCTGTTCGGCTACTCGGGCTTCCTCATCTTCACCGCCGTCGAGCCGTTCGCCCACGGCCTCGAGGAACTCGGGCTCCAGTACGGCATCCCCGAGTTCTTCATGATCCAGTGGATCGCGCCGCTGGCCAGCGAGAGTCCGGAGCTCATCGTCACCGCCTACCTCGTGAACAAGGCGCGCTCGACGGCGGCGTTCAACGCGCTCATCTCCTCGAAGCTGAACCAGTGGACGCTGCTCATCGGGACGCTCGTGGTCGTGTACAGCATCTCGCTCGGGAGCTACGGCGTGCTGGAGTTCGACCCGAAGCAGGCCGCCGAGATCTGGCTCACGGCCGCACAGAGCTTCTTCGCGCTGGCGATCCTCATCAACTTCCGCATCTCCGTCCGCGAGGCGGTGGTGTTGCTCGTGCTGTTCCTCTCCCAGGTCGTCATCGAGTTCGTCTTCATCCGGACGTACCCCGAGGCACTCGCCGAGCAGTACTCCATCTACCTCCTGCTCGCCTACACCGCCGTCTACGTCGTCGCCACGCTGGGGCTGCTCACCCGGCGCCGGCAGGAACTCCGCGAGATCGTCCGGATCACCGGGGACACCGTGCGCGAGGCCTGGGGGGGTACCGGCTCCGGGCACTCGGCCGACTGACAGCACCTCAGCAGGTCGCCAAGCGAACCCATCTCCGGCCTGGCGGGACACCCGCCTCGAACTCGACCGGAACCGACCTCGTTTTCCACGCCGCCCCCGTTCGACCGAGCGTGATCGCCGTCGTCGTCTCCCGCGCGGACAGCGCCTCCGAGCACATCGGCGAGCGCCTGCTCGCGCTCGCCGACTGGACCGCTCACGAGGACGGAACCCGTCCGGACGCCGACGGCGGGGGAACGTACCACCGGACGACGGTCGACGGCACCGACGTCGAACTCCGCTCGTTCGACGACCTCCACATCCACCTGGACGACCCGACACCGGCGTTCTCGGCGCAGCCGGAGTACATCGTGTTCGTCTCGCGGCACTCGGGCGACACCGGGCCGCTCCTCACCTGCCACTTCACGGGCAACTTCGGCGACGCCGAGTACGGCGGCGCGGACGGCGCGTTCGCCCCCGCCTGTCCCGGCGTCCAGCGCGCGCTCGTCGCCGGGTTCTCGGAGCACGCACCGGACGGCTACGACGTCGCGGTCGAGTGCACCCACCACGGCCCGACCGACGTCGCGGTTCCGTCGCTGTTCGCGGAACTCGGCAGCGACGAGGCAGAGTGGGACGACCCGGCGGGCGCCGAGGCGGTCGCGCGGGCCGTCCTCGACCTCCCGGGCCGCGACGTGACGGTCGCCGTCGACGACGACGAGGATCCCCGCCACCTCGTCGGCTTCGGCGGCGGGCACTATGCCCCGCGGTTTACCCGGGTGATCGAGGAGACCGCGTGGGGCGTCGGCCACGTCGCATCCGACTGGCAATTGGACGAACTCGGTCACCCCGCCGAGAGCCGCGACACGCTCGCCGCCGCGTTCGCGGCCAGCGACGCGCGCTTCGCGCTCGTCGACGGCGACCACCCGACGCTAGAGCGCGCGCTCTCCGACCTGGGTGGCGTGGACGGCCGCGGCGCCCCCGGCGACGGCGTCGGTCCGGACGTCCGCGTCGTCAGCGAGACGTGGGTGCGCGAGGTGGGCGACCGGCCGCTCGACCTCGTGGCCGGCCTCGAGGCCGACCTCCGGCCCGTCGACGACGGCCTCCGGTTCGGCGAACCGCGGGCGACCGGCTACGATGTGTTCGACCTCCCCGGGGGCCTGCTCGCCGAGGCGCAGGGCATCGACGCCGACGCGACGCGGGCCGCGGTCGAGCGGCACGCCGTCGCGTTCGAGACCAGCGAGAACGGGACCCGGGTGGACGGTCGAGCCGCCCTCCCCGGGGCGGCGTCGCGGGACGACCTCGTGGCCGACCTCGCCGCGGTGCTCAGACGGAAGTACGACGAGGTTTCGCGGCGCGAGGGCGCCGTGATCGCCCGGGTCGCGGCGTTCGACCCGGCCGCCGCCGCAGAGCGCGGGGTGCCCGAGGGACCGAAGTTCGGACGGCTCGCGGCAGGCGACGACGTCGAGGTGGACGGCGAGACGGTTCGAGCCACGGCCGTGCGTCGCGAGCGCGAGGAGCGGTTCGAGCTCTGAGGGGGAGTGAGGAACGGGCGGAAAGCCCCCGAAAACGTCAGACAAGTGCAAGACGAGAGGGGAAGGATAATAACGCTTGGAGGGGTAAGCCTGCCATAACCTATGGACTCTATCGTCGAGGACGCGATCGACGAGGCCGAAGGGGAGGGGCAGTCCGCCGACGCCAACGCGGGGGCGTCGCAGGACGAGTCCACCTCGGGGGTCTCGGAACCCGCCGACAGCGCTCCCACCTCGGGCAAGATGACCGACGAACAGCTGGAGGACGTTCTCCAGGACCTCCAGACGAACATCACCGTCGTCGGCTGCGGCGGCGCGGGCGGTAACACGGTGAACCGGATGGCCGAGGAGGGCATCCACGGCGCGAAGCTCGTCGCGGCCAACACCGACGTCCAGCACCTCGTGAACATCGAGGCCGACACGAAGATCCTCATGGGGCAGGACAAGACGAAGGGCCGCGGCGCGGGCTCGCTCCCCCAGGTCGGCGAGGAGGCCGCGATCGAATCCCAGGAGGAGATCCGCGAGTCCATCTCCGGCTCCGACATGGTGTTCGTCACCGCCGGCCTCGGCGGCGGCACCGGCACCGGCTCGGCGCCCGTCGTCGCGAAGGCGGCCCGCGAGATCGGCGCGCTCACCATCGCCATCGTCACGACCCCGTTCACGGCGGAGGGCGAGGTCCGGCGCACGAACGCGGAAGCAGGCCTCGAGCGACTCCGCGACGTGGCGGACACGGTCATCGTCGTCCCCAACGACCGCCTCCTCGACGCCGTCGGAAAGCTCCCCGTCCGGCAGGCGTTCAAGATCTCCGACGAGGTGCTGATGCGCTCGGTGAAGGGCATCACCGAACTCATCACCAAGCCCGGCCTCGTGAACCTCGACTTCGCCGACGTCCGCACCGTCATGGAGAAGGGCGGCGTCGCGATGATCGGCCTCGGCGAGTCCGACTCCGACACCAAGGCCCAGGAGTCCGTCCAGTCGGCCCTCCGCTCCCCGCTGCTCGACGTCGACATCTCCGGCGCGAACTCCGCGCTGGTGAACGTCACCGGCGGCTCGGACATGAGCATCGAGGAGGCCGAGGGCGTCGTTGAGGAGATCTACGACCGGATCGACCCCGACGCCCGCATCATCTGGGGGACCTCGATCGACGAGGAACTCGAGGGCACGATGCGGACGATGATCGTCGTCACGGGCGTCGAGTCGCCCCAGATATACGGGCGAAACGACGTGGCGCAGGCGAAGGCGGAGGAGAAACTCGAGGACATCGACTACGTGGAATAGTCGGCTAGGACGGGCGTACCGACCGGCGATGGAGTCCACGGTCCCCACTCCCGTACCTCCGAACCGTTCACCGCCCCCCGAGCTACGGCTCCGCGGATTTCCTCGGTCGGCAGATTCAGGTCGACGGTCCCGGAACCCCACACGAGTCGACCTCCAATGTCCCCATCGCCCCCCGACTCGTTCGACCTCCTCGAGACGACCGTCGCCGACGTACACGCCGCGATGGAGGACGGACGAGTCACCGCCGAACGCCTCGTCGATCGCTACCTCGTCCGCATCGACGCGTACGACGACGACCTGAACGCGATCCTCACGGTGAACGGGAACGCTCGCGAGCGCGCACGCCGGCTCGACGAGCGGTTCGAGCGCGACGGCCTCGTGGGACCGCTTCATGGCGTTCCGCTGCTCCTCAAGGACAACCAGGACACCCACGACATGCCGACCACGGCGGGGTCGACCGCGCTCGCCGAGTCCAGGCCGCCGCGGGACGCGTTCGTCGTCGAGCGGCTCCGCGAGGCCGGTGCCGTCGTCGTCGCGAAGGCGAACCTGCAGGAGCTGTCGTTCGGCGTCGACACCATCAGCTCGCTCGGCGGCGAGACGCGGAACGCGTACGACCTCGACCGCCGACCGTCCGGGTCGAGCGGCGGGACGGCGGCGGCCATCGCGGCGAACCTGGCGGCCGTCGGGACGGGCTCCGACACCTGTTCGTCGGTCCGGTCACCGCCCGCGTTCAACGACCTCGTGGGCGTTCGCCCGACGAGGGGGCTGGTCAGCCGGACGGGCATCGTGCCGCTGAGCGAGAGCCAGGACACCGCCGGCCCCATCACCCGGACCGTCGCCGACGCCGCCCGGCTGCTCGAGGTCATGGCCGGCTACGACCCGGACGACCCGGTTACGGCGACCGGCGCGGACGAGGTTCCGGCGGACGGGTACGTCCAGCACCTCGACGCCGACGGGCTCGACGGCGCACGCGTCGGCGTCGCACGACAGTTCTTCGGGCCCCGGGACGAGGAGCGCACGTCCGAGGCGGACGCCGCCGCCGTCACGGCCATCGTCGAGGAGGCCGTCGCGGAGATGTCCGACGCCGGCGCGACGATACTCGACCCGGTCGAGGTCGTCGACCTCGACCGCCTCGCGAGCGCCCGCGTGCTCCAGTACGAGTTCGCCCGCGACTTCGACCGGTACCTCTCGGAGCTGGGCGAGGCGGCGCCGTACGACTCGCTTGCCGAGGTGTACGGGACGGGGGAGATCGCACCCTCCATCGCGGCGCGGTTCGAGGAGGCCGACATCCTGGATGTCGACGCCGGGACGCTGGACTCGAACCCCGGGTACCTCCGACGACTGCGGCGGCGGCAGGAACTGAAGGAGTCCACCCTCTCCCGCATGGTCGACCTCGACCTCGACGCCCTGCTGTATCCGCCGTCGAGGGTCCCGCCCGTCGAAATCCCCGAACACCAACCGTTCGCGGAGATGAACTGCGAACTCTCCGCACACACGGGACTGCCCGCCATCGTCGTCCCGGCCGGCTTCACCGACGATGGGCTCCCCGTCGGCGTCGAACTCCTCGGACGGGAGTTCGCCGAGCCGCGGCTGTTCGAGCTGGCGTACGGCTTCGAGCGCGCGACCGACCATCGACGCCCGCCGGAGGGGTTCGGAACCCTCGACGGCGCCTGACCGCACGGAACGCCGATTCCCACCGTCGGACTCCGGCCCCCGATGCAACAGATATAGAAGGAGCGCCGCAGTATCCCCGGCAACAATGGACGTCAAGTACGACCTGACCAGCTACGTGCGGGTGCTCAAACTGGCGAGCACGCCATCCTGGGGGGAGTTCTCCCAGATCGCGAAGATCGCCGGCGCCGGCATCTTCCTCGTCGGCTTCCTCGGGTTCGTCATCTTCGCCATCATGTCGTTCCTCCCCGGGGGTGTCTGAGCGTTGCCCATCTACTCGGTGAAGACGACGGCGAGCCAGGAGCGCACCGTCGCGGACATGATCGCCAGCAAGGAGATGCCGGACATCCACGCCGTGCTCGCGCCCGACCAGCTCACGAGCTACGTGCTCGTCGAGGCGGACACCGACTCGATCATCCGGCGAGTGCTGGAGGAGGTTCCCCACGCTCGCGGGCTCGTCGAGGGTCCGAACGGCGAGGCCGGCCGGTCGTCGATGGCCGAGGTCGAGCACTTCCTCTCGCCGACGCCGGACGTCGAGGGTATCGCCGAGGGCGACATCGTCGAACTCATCGCCGGCCCGTTCAAGGGCGAGAAGGCGCAGGTCCAGCGCATCGACGAGGGGAAGGACCAGGTGACCGTCGAACTGTACGAGGCCACCGTCCCAATCCCCGTGACGGTCCGCGGCGACCAGATCCGCGTGCTGGATAGCGACGAACGCTGACGAACTCACTCGCTCCCGTCCACTTCGTCTCGCGGGTACACTGCTGAACGATAGCCCCCAGACTCCCGATTATCTCTCTCCGGCGAACGAAGATCGATCCCGCTAGAACAGTCGCTCCGGACTCACACCGCGCCGTCGATCCGCTCGACGACCGACTGGAGGTCGACGACCGACTCGATCTCGTCTTTCACCTGTTCGCGCTGTCGGACGGCGTCCGAGTCTGCGTCGTACGCGCGGACGAACTCGGCGCGCGTGTGCTCGTCGAAGGCGTGCCGGATGGCGAAGTAGCCGTCGGGCACGACGGTCCCGCACACTTTGCACTCGTGACGCTCGTGTTCGGCCGTCTGGTGGACGATGGCGTCCTCGACGGCGTCGAACGTGTCGTCACACCCCTCGATCGCGCAGGCCCACCTCGACATGTCCGCGTCCACGCCCGGCGACCGCAAAAGCGTTTCCCGGCGTCTCCGGAAGCGGAATCCATAACCCGATTGGAAGCTTTTTCGGACACGTGAGCGACGCACCGACGCGCGTCGACCTCCACGTGAAGGTGCTCGACGACCGGATCGTCGAGCGCGCCGAGGCCGCGGGGGTCGACGTACTCGTGTACGCGCCCCACTTCGTCCGCCTCCCGGAGATCCGGACCCGGGCCGAGCGGTTCTCGACGGACGAGGTGACGGTAGTCCCCGCCAGGGAGGTGTTCACCGGCGACTGGCGGAACCGGCGGCACCTCCTCGCGATCGGCCTCGACGATCCGGTTCCGGACTTCATCACGTACGAGGCCGCACTCGCCGAGTTCGAGCGCCAGGAGGCCGCCGTGGTCGTCCCCCACCCGGAGTTCCTGAACGTGAGCCTCACCCGCGCGGAGGTGAGCGCCTACCGCGACCGCATCCACGCGATCGAGACGTACAACGCGAAACTGTTCGAACGACAGAACGCGCGCGGCCGACGAATCGCCGAGGCGTTCGACATCCCCGGGTACGGCTCGTCGTACGCGCACCTCCGGGGCAGCATCGGCGCCGCGTGGACCGAGTTCGAGTCCGACGTGACGGACGAGGCGGCGCTGACCGCCGCGCTCCGGAACCGCGAGGAGCGGACGGTGGTGAGACGGACGGACCCCGCGACGACCGCCCGTCGGCTCGTGGAGTTCGCCCACCTCGGCTTCGAGAACAGCTACGGGAAACTCGACCGCCTCTTCCTCTCGGGGATGGAGCCCACCCACCCCCGCCACATCGCGTACGGTGGCCGGTTCGACGACGTCGCCGTCTACTGACCGCCGCCCGCATCCATCCGATTCGGCCTCGACTCAGACGGTTTCGACGGCGTCGAGCAGGGACTCCAGCGCCCGCCGGGCGATCCGCTCCTTGATCTGGGTCCGGGTGCCGTCGAACTCGTGACGCGAGACGGTGGCACGGCTCTCGCCGGTGCCCCAGTCGCCGCGTCGAGCGACGCCGACGAACACCGTGCCGACCGGCTTCTCCGCGGTGCCGCCCTCCGGGCCGGCGATGCCAGTCGTCGACAGTCCCCAGTCGGTCCCCGCGGTGTCCCGGATGCCGCGGGCCATCGCCAGGGCGACCGGTTCCGAGACGGCTCCTTCCCCGTCGAGGTGCTCGCGCGGGACGGCCAGTTCGGTCAGTTTCGCGTCGTAGGAGTACGTCACCACCGAGCGGTCGAAGTAGTCGCTCGACCCCGGGACGTCGGTCAACAGCGACCCGACGAGCCCGCCCGTACACGACTCGGCCGTCGCGACGGACGCCCCGGCCGCCCGGAGCGCCTCGCCGACGCGCTCCTCGATCGGCGGGTCGTCCGCGAACTCGCGCATACGTTCGCTTGGCGGTGTCGAGCCAAATAGTCGGCGGACGTCGCTGGATGCTCCGTACGAGGCGATCGCCGAGCCGTCTCTCACTGTCGACGCCCGCCTGTCGCGACCGCGGGAGTAAAGGGGTGTGCGAGCCGACTGACGGGCGTGAACTACGAGCGGCCGCAGTTCTTTCACCTGATGCAGTACGCCGAGGCGGCCGAGCACGACGTGGTGGACATGGTGTCGGGGAACCCCGACTGGGAGCCGCCGGCCGCGCTCCGGGACGGCCTCCGCGAGTACGCCGACGCGGACCCGGACGAGTTCCAGTATCCGCCGAGCGAAGGGCTGCTGGAACTCCGCGAGGAGATCGCCGCGCGCCGGAACGTCGCTCCCTCGCGGATCGTCGTCACCAACGGGACGGGCGAGGCGAACTACCTCGCGATGGCGGCGGCGCTCGACCGCGATGCGGGTTCGGAGGTGCTCCTCGCCGACCCGGTGTACCCGTACTACCCGGGCAAGACCGAATTGCTCGGCGGGAAGGTAACGCTCGTTCCGACCGAGCGCGACGGCTCCATCGACCCGGCGCGCTTTCGCGAGGCGGCCAGCGAGGAGACCGGGCTCATCCTGGTGAACACGCCGAACAACCCGACCGGCGCGGTGTACTCGCGGGAGACGATGCGCGAACTGGCGGCGCTCGCCGAGGAGATGGACGCGACGCTCGTCTCCGACGAGGTGTACGACCACTTCGACTTCACCGGGGAGTTCGAGTCCGCGCTGACGCTCGACTCCGACCGCGCCATCGTCACGTCGGGCTACTCGAAGTCGATGGCGATCACGGGGTTCCGCGTCGGCTACGCGATACTTCCCGAACGCCTCGTCGGCGGGGCGAAGACCCGCCACATGCTCGTGAACGTCGCGACCTCGCGGCCGCCGCAGGTTGCAGTGTTGCGCGCACTCCGCGAGACGGAGACGGAGTACTACGAGTCCGTCAGGTCGCTGCTCCGAGAGCGGGTCGACACCTTCACCGACGCGCTCGACGCGGCGGGGGCCGAGTACTCCCGCCCCGACGGGGGGTTCTACGTCCTCGCCCGGTTCGATGGTTTCCCGGGAACGATGGCGAACGCGGAGCGCCTCGTCGACGAAGCGGGGGTCGCCGGGATGCCGGGCGATACCTTCGGCTCGGCGCGGGACGAGTGGCTCCGATTCGCGCTCGTCACGCCGCGCGTGGAGGAGGCGGCGGCGCGGCTGGCCGACTACTTCGACTGACTCGCCGGAACTTCTCGGGCCGGTGAGGCCTACACGGACTGTCGGTCCCGCCCGTCCATGGAACCAGGTGCGTCCGCGACGGTCTGGGTTCGGTTTCGTACTTGAACCTTCACACGCGGGCGGTAACTCCGAATTCTGGCCGACCTGTTCGAAACCGCGACCAACGGATAGACAAGCACCGCCTCCCTCCTCCCCCCATGAACGATATCGACGTCGAACCCGTCAACGACGTGGACGAGGACGTTGGGGGCAACAGGCCGCCAGCGGACCCCGCAGGGATGGGAACGACGGTCGACACGGCCGACCTCGCCGAGCGAAGCGCCCCCGAGTACGTGCTGTACGGCGGGAAGGGTGGCGTCGGGAAGACCACCTGCGCGGCCGCGACGGCGCTCGCAAGCGCGGCGGGCGGCACGTCGACGCTCGTCGTCTCCACCGATCCGGCCCACTCGCTGTCGGACACGCTCGACACCGAGATCCTGTCACGGCCGTCCCGAATCAGGGAGGACGTTCCCCTGTACGCCGCCGAGATCGACCCCGACGCCGCGATGGAGGACGGGCTGTTCGGCGACGAGGGGATGGGTGCCGAAGACGATGGGGCGAGAGCTGGCGCAGGCGGTACGGACGCCGCCGGGGGGAACCCGCTCGGCGGCCTCGGTGGGATGGGTGAGGCGATGGAGGACGGGCCGATGGGCGCGATGCTCGGCGGCACGATGCCCGGCGCCGACGAGGCGGCCGCGATGCGCCAGTTGCTCGAACACCTCGACGACCCGCGGTTCGACCGCGTCGTCGTCGACACCGCGCCGACGGGCCACACGCTCCGACTGCTCCAGCTCCCGGAGCTGCTGGACTCGATGGTCGGCCGGCTGATGAAGCTCCGTCAGCAGTTCTCCGGCATGATGGAGGGCGTGAAGGGTATGTTCGGGATGGGCGAGGGCGGCCCGGGGGAGCCGGACCTCGACGAGCTGAAGGACCGTATCGAGCGCCTCCGCACCGTCCTTCAGGACCCCGATCGGACAGACTTCCGGGTCGTCATGGTGCCGGAGGAGATGAGCGTGATGGAGTCCGAGCGTCTCGTCGAGCGGCTCGACGAGTTCGACATCCCCGTGTCGACGCTCGTGGTGAACCGCGTGATGGAGGACCCGGGCGACGTGGCCGGCGCGGCCGTCGACGACGACTGGGTCGTCACGCCGAACCTCGACACCTGCGAGTTCTGCCAGCGCCGCTGGGAGGTGCAGCAGAACTCCCTCTCCCGGGCGACGGAACTGTTCCGCGGGCGCGACGTGAAACGGGTCCCCCTGCTGGCAGACGAGGTGCGCGGCGAGGACGCGCTCCGCGTCGTCGCGGCCTGTCTGGCCTGAGCCCGGATCTCACCGACCCGTCGTCGCGCTACCCGTCGCACTCGGCCGGTTCCTCGACCAGTTCCCTCGCGAGGTCGCGGGCGGCGGCGACGTGCTCGTCGGCCTCGTCGTTCCCCGTCCCCTCGACCTCCGCGAGCAGGTCGCGGACGTGTTCGGCGCGCTCGCTGACGACGGCCGGCTCGGCCGGTCGCTCGGCGAGGTCGCGTGCGACCGCCTCGGCCTCCCCGAGGTAGGCGCCGACTTCGCGCTCGACCGGGAGTTCGGCCGTGGCTTCGAGGTGGTCGTGTAGCCGGCGGACGCGCTCGTCCGTCATCGTTCACCCATCACTCGAAGCTACCCCAGTTTCTTCGCCAGCGACCAGACGCCGTCGGCGAGCCACGTGGGCAGGTAGCGTCCGAGTTCGCCGGCCTTGGCGATCGGGCCGACCGGATAGCGCGCCGCGGGCTCGGTCGAACTCGCGGCGTTGACCACGTCGGCTGCGACCTCCTCGGGCGCGATGGCGCCGACGCCGCCCCCGCCGACGGCGTCGTAGTCCTCGTAGAGCGAGTAGAACGACTCGTAGGCGCCAGAGCGGTCGAGTCCGCCGAGTTCCGACTCGACGCGGTCCTCGAACATGCTGTCGACCGGGCCGGGTTCGATCAGCGCCACGTCGATGCCGTACTCGCGCACCTCGTTCCGCAGCGCGTCGGACATTCCCTCCATCGCGAACTTCGACCCGGAGTAGACGCCGGTCCCCGGGACGGCGATGCGCCCGAGCACGCTCGAGACGTTCACGATGGTGCCGTCCTCGCGGCGGCGCATCGCCGGTAGGACCGCCTTGATGAGCCGGTGGGGGCCGAAGACGTTCACGTCGAACTGCTCCCGGACGGCGTCGCTCGACACGTCCTCGACGGGACCGAGCTGGCCGTAGCCGGCGTTGTTCACGAGGCAGTCGATGCGTCCCTCCTCGTCGAGCATCCGGTCCACGACGCGCTCGACGTCGTCACCGTCGGTCACGTCGAGGGTCGCGATGCGGCAGCCCTCACGCTCGCCGAGCGTCTCGATGTCGGCGGTGTTCCGGGCCGTCGCGTACACCGTCCACTCCTCGTCGAGGAAGGCCTCGGCCGACGCGCGACCGATGCCCGACGAACAACCTGTGATGAGGACCGTCCGTTCCATATCCACACGTCGGCGGCGGGGATGTTAACTTTCGGCCTCTCGGTCGCCGGCGGTTCGGCACGCACGACGGTTCGGTGGGGTGCTCGGAGGTACTCCTCCTCGCCGAAAGGTGGAACTACTGTGTTGGCGTGCGGCGGCCGCACCGAGTCGAGAGCCGCGGGGGATCCCGAGATCGTCCGCTTCCCAGAGACCACTGGTTCAGCTCCAGCGAACCCTACTGTGGTGATGCGGTACTCTCTGACGAACTACTCTCCCTGAACTTCGCGCTTCACTTCGTCGGCGTACGAATCCGCCAGACGCGTCGGCTCCGGGAGCTTGTACCCGTCGCACAGCGACGCGACGAGGTCGACGGTCGTCTCGGCGCTCACGCGGTGGCCCGGGCTCACGTACAGCGGGTTGATGACGGGGTTGTTCTCGTACTGCCGGGACTGGTAGGCGTAGCCGATGACGGTGCCCTCGGGCGCCGTCACGCAGCCGTTCGATTCAATGGAGGCCCGCCAGCCCTGTGGTCGCCCGTCCGGGTCCGCTGTGAGCGTGCCACAGAGGAGGCTCTTGGCGACGCCGACGGCCGGCGCGTCGAGCATGACGCCCATGTGGGTGGCGATGCCGGCCTCCCGGAAGTGGACCCGTCCGCTGCCGTCGAGGGCGTACAGGTCCGGCTCCGAGTCGAGCGTGGCGAGCGCGTCGAGGATGGGCCCGCCCTCGCGGAACGAGAGCAGGCCGGGGATGTAGGGGATGTCGAGCGGGGAGACGGCGTAGGTGCGTTCGACGACCTCGCCGCCACGCATCACCACGACCGCAGAGATCGCCCAGTCGTCGAGGAACGCCTGGTCGACGCCGGCGACGAGGGGGCGGTCGGCGTCGACCGCGGCGTCGGCGCCGAGCCGGTCACCGAGCGAGCGCTGGGCGTCGGCGAGGCCTACCACGTCTGGGTCGAACGGGAGGTCGTCCGTGAACGTCGCCGCCCCGGCCACCTCCCGCTGGAGCGCCTCCATCTCCTCGCGGGAGAGCGCGGGGTCGGGCCGGAACTCCGGACGGACGATCGTGGGCATTCAGAAGCGCCCGCGCCCCGGTCCGCCCGGGCCGCCAGGTCCGCCGAACTGGATCTGTTCGGGCGCGCTCCGGTCGCCCTTCACCATCGCGCCGTACGCGAAGCCGATGACCAGGCCGGCGAGGTGCGCCCAGTTCGCCGAGTTGCCGCCACCGGGTGCGACCGAGAACCCCCAGAGGACGGAGATCACCGCGAACCCGATGGTGAGCACCCACAGCGGCATCGGGATGACGAAGTAGAGGTACACCTTCAGGTTCGGGCGGAGCACCGTCAGCAGGCCCATGATGGCCATGATGGCGCCCGAGGCGCCGACGACGCCGGTCACCGACCCCGGATCGAGCACCATGCTCGCGCCGATCTGGGCGAGGCCGGCCAGCACGCCGGAGACGAGGAACAGGGCCGTGAAGCGCTTGAAGCCGAGCCGGCGCTCCACGACCGGGCCGAAGAAGTACAGCGCGATGCTGTTGAAGACGATGTGAGTGAACCCGCCGTGGGCGAAGACAGACGTGACCCAGGTCCAGACGTACTCGACGTGCGTGCTGGAGAGGACGAAGGCCGCGTCCCACAGTGGGGACGGTCGTCCCGGGGTCGGGGTGGGGATGCCGAGCAGGAACGGGAAGACGACGAACTGCAGCAGGAACGTGACCCACATCAGGCCCAGGAACACGTACGTCATGTTCCCCCGGAAGAAGCCGATGCTCCCGCCGGTGGAGGTCTGTCGGTCCACGTAGGAACTCACGCGCGAGGTCACGCCGCCCGACTCTCGACCGCGTTCGTCTACCGAGTCGTCGAAGCCGGAGTCGAAGACGCCGCCGGGGTCGTTCCAGTCGCCGAGCCCCGGGCAGTCGTGGTTCTCCGGGAGGCGGTGTTCCGAGCAGAACGTCCGTCCGCAGCGACGACACTGGTACGGCATACTCTCGTACTCGCCGCACGCGTCGCATCTCGCCATTACCCGCCCTTACCGGGGGCCGGTAATAGGAGTTGCCTCCGAGGGCCGGTTCTACGCGCGGACGCCGTCCGATTCGTCGGCTCGGCCGGCTCTGGTCGGCTCAGTCGTCGTCCGTCGCCTCGGCGTCCTCGTCCTGGTCGCCCCCATCCGTTCCCTCGTCGCCCGCATCCGCTTCCCCGGCGCCGCGTCCGTCGGGGTCGAAGTTCGCGGGCACCACGGTCGGGTGATCCAGGCCGACGGTCGGGCGTTTGGCTGCCATGCTTGTTCGGAACGTGGCGCCCCGCACCCAAAAGATTACTCATAATTATAACACATTCGCCCCTCGACGTCCATGTCTCCCGGTCATGAGTCGGCTTCCCTGCTCGCGATTGGATGAACGACGACCAGAGGGCTGCCGATCCGACAGTTCACGGAAGAAATCGTGCCGCGGGCGAGCGTGCCGCCCTGTCAGCCGAAGTGTTCCTCGTAGAGGTCCTGCGCGTGTTCGATCGCATCGTAGGCGGCCTGTTGGTCCTCCCAGCCGAGCGTCTCGACCTCCTTACCGGCCTCGAGGTTCTTGTAGGTCGAGAAGAACTCGTCGATCTCGTCGCGGGTCTGCTGGGTAATGTCCTCCAGGTCCTCGATGTGGTCGTAGCGCGGGTCCTCGCTCGGCACCGCGATGACCTTGTCGTCCTGCTCGCCGTCGTCGTCCATCTTCATCAGTGCGACGGGGCGGGCCTCGATGATGCAGCCCGGGAACGTCGCGTCCTCGACGAGCACGAGCACGTCGAAGGGATCCTCGTCGTCGTAGTACGACTGCGGGATGAACCCGTAGTCGGAGGGGTAGTGGACGTTCGAGTGGAGCACGCGGTCGAGGACGACGCCGGGGATGTCTTTGTCGTACTCGTACTTGTTGCGCTCGCCCTTCAGACACTCGACGACGGCGTAGATCTCCTCGGGGGCGTTCGGCCCCGTCTCGAGGTCTTCCCAGAGGTTCGTCATGCACCTACGGATTCCCCGAAAACGGGCAAAGTCCTTTCGACACGCCTCGGAGCGACGCCGTACTCGATTGCGCCTGTCGCGCGCGAGGTCGGAGAACCGTGTCGCGCGCGGCCTGACAGGTAGGCCACACCTGCGATTCCCGGCCGAGCCTTTAACCGCCAGCCTGTTGTCTTGCCGGCCGAGGCGCACGCTCGGTCCGACGACTGCGGGGGAACGGTCCGTCGGAAGTCCCGAAGAGCGGTGCGTACGGCCTTCTACCGCCGGAATCGGCGACCCAAGTTGCCAAGCATTAAATAGCCAGGTGACATCTCTCCTGGTATCGCATGTCAGAGGCACAAACCCAGAGCGACAGTGCGGGCATCGCTCGCGACCTGACCGCGTTCCAACAGAACATCCTCGTCATCCTCTCCGAGGAACCGATGTACGGCCTGGCGATCAAGCGGGAGCTCGAGTCGTACTACGACGCCGAGGTGAACCACGGTCGGCTCTACCCGAACCTGGACGACCTCGTCGAGATGGACCTCGTCGAGAAGAGCGAACTGGACAAGCGGACGAACCAGTACGCGCTCACCGAGGAGGGCCGCCTCGCGGTCCTCGACCGGCTCGACTGGGTGCTCTCGAAGTACGTCACCGACGAGGACCGTGCGGGCGACATCCGCGAGCGAATCGACGTCGAATAATCGGACACGGACCGACGACCGACTTACGAAGGGGGGAAGTCGTCGGCCGACTCGGTCACGAGTCGGACGGACGCCGTTACGGCGTCCCGCTGTTCTTCTGACGGCCAGGCGTTGCGCGGGAAGTACTCCTCGAGGAACTCCGCCACCTCGTCGGCCGTCGCGTCCTCGACGCGCTTCGCGTAGTGGTTACCCATGAAGTCCGCGAACGCGCGGGCGTTCGCGCGGTGCGGCTCGCCGTGCTCGGCGGCGACGCGCTCGACTACAGCTGCATTGTGAGCCTCGACGGCCGCCCAGTCGTCCGGATCCTCGGGGCCGGAGAGGGTGCGTTCGACGGCCCGCGAGGTGTCCTCGATCCGCTCGATGCGGACGACGCCGTCCTCCAGCCACTCCTCCGGGTGGAGGACGAGCGTGTCGTCCGGCTCGCGGACGCGCGCCGTGAACTCGTGTTCGGCGAGCCGTTCGCTCCGGTCCTCACGGTAGGCTTCCGCTTCCGCCTCGCCGACGGCCTCCCGGGCGAGTCGGGTGAGCCGCTCCGCCTCGTCGACGACGCGCTCGGGAAGCTCCTCGGTCTCCTCCTCCTTCCCGATCTCCTCACCCTCCTCAGGGCCCGGTTCGGCGTCCCCGTCCGTCCCGTCCGCGGTTCTCTCGTTCTCAGGAGCCATCGAACGCCTCGTTCGCCAGGTCGTCGGCGCGCTCGTTTATCTCCCGCGGCACGTGGTCGATCGACCAGCGGTCGAACCCGTCGAGCAACTCGCGGGCTCGGACCCGCCGCTCGCGGAGCGTCGGTTCGTTCACGTTCCACTCCCCGCGGACCTGCTTGACGACGAGCTGGGAGTCGCCCCGCACGTCGACCTCGTCCAGGCCGTAATCGCGTGCGCCTTCGAGCGCCCTGACCAGCGCGGCGTACTCCGCCTTGTTGTTCGTCGTCCGCCCGATGCGCTCGGAGCCCTCGGCGACGACGCCGTCGCCGGTGACGATCGCCCACCCGATGGCCGCCGGGCCGGGATTGCCGCGCGAGGCGCCGTCGAAGTAGACGTGGCCGCGGCCGCCCCCCTCGCGGAGCAGCGTCGTCAGTCCCGCCGGGTCGCTCCCCTGGACGACGACCTTGTCGTTGTAGGCGACGGCGGTCGCGCCGTCGCGCTCGGCGCGCCAGCGTTCGTGGTCCGTGTTCCCGCCCGAAACGGCGACCCCGGCCTCCTCCAGCCGACTCCTCGCGGCGTCGGGGTCGCACTCGATGACCGGCATACGCCCCCCTCCGGCCCCTCCCGGCGAAAGGGTTCCGTTCGCGCTCGCGTCGCGTCGTTCCCTGCATCCGCCACACTAACTTTCAAGTGAATCCCGGGGGATAATATAAAAACGCGATGACACGGCCAACCCGCCAGCGGGAGGAGCGAGGGCGACGACAGTGGGAGGACAGCGGGGAGTCGGAGACGACGGAGGAGGCTGATCTCGACGTGGACGACATCGACGAGGACGAACTCGTCCGGACCGGGGACGGCGAGTTGATGCACGAGCCGACGGGGCTCATCCTCGAGGAGGATCGGATCGACCCCGGCCCGGAGTGGCGCGCGTTCAACCACTCCGAGCGCCAGTCGAAGTCCCGCGTCGGCGCGCCGACGACGAAGACGATGCACGACAAGGGTCTGACGACGACCATCGACTGGAAGGACCAGGACGCCTACGGCCGGTCCATCTCCTCGAAGAAGCGGTCCCAGATGCACCGCCTGCGCAAGTGGCAGGAGCGCATCCGGACCAAGGACGCCGGCGAGCGGAACCTCCAGTTCGCGCTTTCGGAGATCGACCGTATGGCCTCGGCGCTGGGCGTGCCGCGCTCGGTGCGCGAGGTCGCCTCGGTCATCTACCGGCGCGCGCTGAAGGAGGACCTCATCCGCGGCCGCTCCATCGAGGGCGTCTCCACGTCCGCGCTGTACGCCGCCTGCCGGAAGGAGGGCATCCCGCGCTCGCTCGAGGAGATCTCCGAGGTGTCGCGCGTCGAGCGCAAGGAGATCGGCCGGACCTACCGGTACATCTCCCAGGAGCTCGGCCTCGAGATGAAACCCGTCGACCCGAAGAAGTACGTCCCCCGGTTCAGTTCCGAACTGGAACTGAGCGAGGAGGTCCAGAACAAGGCGAACGACATCATCGAGACGACGGCCGAGCAGGGCCTGCTCTCCGGCAAGTCCCCGACGGGATACGCAGCGGCGGCGATCTATGCGGCGTCGCTGCTGTGCAACGAGAAGAAGACCCAGCGCGAGGTCGCCGACGTCGCCCAGGTGACCGAGGTCACCATCCGCAACCGCTACCAGGAGCAGATCGAGGCGATGGGCATCCACGCCTGATCGCCGGCCCGACCACGCCTTTTCGTCCACTCCGATCGCTCGCTCACACCGGTAGCGACGCGGAACTTCAAATACGAACACGGGACCAGCACGCCCGTGACCTGACCCCCGCCGCGCGGCGGTCCGCGGGAGTCGCCTCGTACCGAACCGGGAGTCGTTCGAGGCCTGCGACGACCTGCCGCGCGGACGTCCCTTCGCGTCGCCTGTCAGCCCCCGCTTCCGACCCGAATCGCCGGCCCTCCGGACCGCCGTATCCCCGCGACGGGGAACGTTCAAGCCCTCGCGGCGGCTAGGCTCTCCCGTATGAAACTGGACGACTTCATGGAGTTCGAGGTCAACGAGCGCGCCGAGCGCCGCCGCCTCGCCGCGGAGAAGTCCTACGAACTCCTCGACCACATGGAGTCGTTCCAGCACCGCTTCGACGAGGCGACGAGCGGCGACTCCATGTTCGGCTCCGTCTCGCCGTCGATCTTCGTCGGGCGTTCGAACTACCCGAAGGTCTCGACGGGCATCCTCTCGCCCGTGGGCCACGAGGCGGACGCCGCGCGCTTCGAGACGAACGCCGGCTGGTACGAGGAGGGCGTCTCCATCTCGGACGTGTTCGAGCGGCGCACCTCGCTGCTCAACTCGAACCGGGCGGCCGACGTGACGAGCGTCCACGACGCCTGGGACGGCTTCCTCGGCACCCAGCGCGAGGTCGCCATCGCCGACCGCCCGGTGGACGTCGAGATCGGCCTCGACGACGGCCCCAACCTCGATTTCGACGTCACCGCCGACGACATCGCCACCCCGACCGGTCCGCGGGCGCGCGCCCAGTCGGCCGAACTCACGGAGAACCCGCACGTCCCCCGTCCGGTGAAGAAGACGCTCGAGGACGACGACTGGAACGCCCAGGGCGCGATCACCTACCTCTACCGCCGCGGCCTCGACGTGTACGACATCAACACGGTGCTCTCGGCCGGCGCGCTCGGCCGGGGCGAGAACCGTCGGCTCGTCCCGACCAGGTGGTCCATCACCGCCGTCGACGACACCGTGAGCGAGTACCTCCGGGGCACGGTCCGGGACGCGCCCAGCGTCGACTCCGTCCAGGTGTGGCGAAACGAGTACCTGGGGAACGCGTTCTGGGTCGTGCTCGCACCCGGCGACTGGGAGTACGAACTCGTCGAGATGAAGGCGCCCGGGAGCATCTGGAACCCGGACCCGGCCGCGGGCGTCGCGATGTCGAGCGCCCACGAGAACCGCGAGGGCCGGACGGCCTACGTCGAGGAGACCGCCGGCGCCTACTACGCCGCACGCCTCGGCGTCCTCGAACACCTCTCGTCGGTCGGCCGGCAGGCGAAGGTGCTCGTCCTCCGGCACGTCTCCGACGAGTACTGGGGACCGGTCGGCGTCTGGCAGATCCGCGAGGCCGTCCGGAACGCCTTCGAGGGCGAGTACGGCGAGGCGGAGACGTTCGAGGCGGCGGTCAGATCGGTGACCGACCACCTGCCGGTGCCGCTGGGTCGCCTCCGGTCGAAGTCCACGATGGCCGCCGGGCTCCAGTCGAACCTCGCCGACTTCGGTGCGTAGGACTTACTGTACCGCCCCTTCACGGGGGAGCTATGGTCCCACTGTTCGGCGCGGTCCCCGGCGGCCCGGAGATGCTCATCATCCTCCTCGTGCTCGTGTTCCTGTTCGGCGTTCCGCTCGTGCTGCTGCTCGGCGGCGCGGCGCTCGGCGCGAAACTGTTCGCCGACTCCGGCGCGGACGACGAGCGCGTCGACCGACTCGCGGAGGAACTGGCGGAGACGAAGGCCGAACTCCGGGAACTCCGCGAGCGACAGGAGGGCGGTCCTGACGGGACGGACGACGTCCCCGATTCGACCGATCAGACGGAGTCGAGGTCGTCGTAAGCGGCGTCGACCATCCGGCCGGTCTCGGCGACGATCTCGTCCATCGCGTCGGCGTCGGCGTCGAGGCCGAGCAGTCGTCCGATGCGCATGATACTCACGTGGTACACCGTCTGGACGCCCGGTTCCTCCTGCCAGACGACGACGTTACACGGGAACAGTGCGCCGAGCCGTTTGTCCGTCGCGTCGAGCACGCGGTCCGCCATCTCGGGGTTGCACGCCCCCAGGACGTAGTACGGGTCGCGGTCCGCGCCCACCTTCTCGTTGAGTAGCTCGGAAGGGGAGAACTCGACCGGCACGCCGAACCCGTGTTCGAGGAACGTCTCACGGACGTGCTCGACGGCCTGCTCGTGGTCCATCTCCAGCGTCGCCCGCTTCTCGCCGATGTCGCCCGAAGATATCGCTTCCGGGTCTAACGGGAGCTTCATACCCAGCGGTTCGGGGCTGGGGAGGAAAAGCTTACTCGGCCGTCTCGACTGGGCCGCGGCCGATGACGTCGCCCACGGCGGAGACGAACGTCTGGCGCCGATCGAAGTACGTCACGTCGATGGAGTCGAGCACGCCGCGGAGTTCGCGAGGGCCGTCGGGCGTCCGGATGACCGCGTCGCCCTCCTTCTCGACGATACGGGACTTCTCCTGGGGCCAGGTGAGCCGCGAGGCGACCCGCGCCAGGGGGGCGCCCTCGACGTCGGGCCCCTCGCCGAGTTCGACGGCGGGCTCTTCGGCTTCCTCGGATTCGTCGTCGGCCATGCACGCGGGTTCGACAGCGTCGGGTGTAATCCTTTCCGTTCGCGGCGTCTCCCCCCTCGAGTGGGAGACGGGAAACTCTTCAACGGGTTCGTGCAAGCGGAGGGATACCGAGCCGGCGACCACTTTCACTCCGCGCAACACGCGTCTGACATACTGTTTTGTGTGATGGTCTCATAGGGCGCCTCATGACCAGTCTCGCGGAGGTGTACGAGGGCAAGGTCGGCGAGTACGCCAGCCTCCGGCGGCTGTATCTCGGGGTGGGGTTGTTCCTTCTCGGCGCGCTCCTCGTCGTCTGCGGTATCGTCGTGGCGGGGACGGACCCCGCCATCGACGCGCTCGGACTCACCGAAGCCCGGCAGTACGGCGGCGTGCTCGGCGGCCTGGGTGTCCCGGCCGTGTTCCTCGGCATCTTCACCGTGCTGCCCGCGGAACGCCGGACGCGCGCTGCGGCGGTCGTCGGCGCCGGCGTCGCCGTCCTCGGCGTCGCGCTGTTCGCCCACGCGTACCCCTGCCAGTGGTCCGGGTCGAACTGCGGCGCCGGCCTCGTGGACCTCACAATCCCGACCGCGGCCGTCTACTTCCTCGGCAGCATGACCACGTTCTGGTGCCTGTTCGTCGGGGTCGCGAACTTCAAGTCGCGCAACGACCCCGGCGGCACCGTCCGCCTCCAGGTCACCCGCGAGGGCGAGACGGAGATCATCGAGGTGCCGCGTTCGCAGGTCTCCGAGGTCCAGGGCGCGAAGGGCGCCATGGGCGGGCTCGGCGGCATCGGATTCATGGGCAACACCCCCGACGGCGACGTCGAGACGCAGACCAACCGGGGAGGCACGCGCCGAGCAGGCCCCGCGACGGGCGCCGACCCGGCCGCGAGCGACGGCGGCGCCTCGACGCAGGACATCCGGTCGCTTCGGGACGACACGAGTCCGTCGGCCTCCACCGAGTCCACGACGAGCACGCGGTCGCCATCGGCGCCGTCGTCACCCTCGAACCCCCGACCGTCGCCGACCGAACCTGCGTCGTCCTCGGCCGGCGGGTCGGCCGCCTCCGCGTCCGGTCGCACCGGTAACGCCGGGGGAGGTGCCGACGGCCGGGCGAAGAACGCCGGCGACGCCTACTGCGGCTCCTGCGGTCACTTCCAGTACGTCCGCACGGAGAACGGCATGCAGCCGTACTGCGGCCTCCACGACGACCTCATGGACGACATGGAGGCCTGCGAGGAGTGGAACCCGCGGTAACCGCGCGGGCGATCACAGGCTCTCGATCCGCTCCCGGACGTCGTCCCAGTGACTCCCCCTCCAGAAGCACTGCCCGCAGTCGCGACACCGCCAGACGTCGACGTCGGTCAGGTCGTCGGGGACGTAGTCGGGCCGCCGCTCGCCGTCGGCGAACGGCCGGAGGGGGCCGTTGCAGTTCCCGCAGCGGCGCGGTCGATCCGGGAGGCCGAGGTCGAACCCGGCCCCCCGTAGCTCGCGGAGCTGGTCGGTCACCTCGCGCGATTCCAGAAGCACCGCCCCGTCGGTGCGCCCAGCGAGGGAGGCGTCGCGGGTGAGCAACCGGCGACCCTCTTCGTTCGCTAGTTCGCGGAGTCGGTCGTCGTCCTCGACGCCGCGGTCGAGCGCGTACGCCGTATCGTAGCCACACATCCTGAGATACGTCGCCAGCGTGCCGAGCATCGCGTCGAGGAGGAGAGGGTCGCGGTCGGCGGGAGCCATCAGCCGTCCAGGAACGACCTGAGCCCGTCCGCGTCGCGCGTGTTCACCACGTCGGCCGGCTCGGCCCAGCCGCGACGGGCGGTGTGGACGCCGTACCGCACGTACTCGAACTCCGAGGGCGAGTGCGCGTCCGTGTCGATGGCGATGGGGGCGCCGGCGTCGACCGCGGCGCGGACGCCGTCGCCGCTGGCGTCCAGCCGCGCGGGGTTGGCGTTCACCTCGATAGCGGTCCCGGCGTCGGTGGCCGCCTCGGCCAGTCGCTCGAAGTCGACGTCGAGCCCCGCTCGCTGGTTGATGAGCCGGCCCGTGGGGTGACCGAGGACGTCGACGTGGGGGTGTTCGACCGCCCGGACGAGTCGGTCGGTCGCCTCGCCCTGGTCGAGCGCGGCGTGCGGGGAGGCGATGACGATATCCAGTTCGGCGAGCAGGTCGTCGCTCGTGGTCACGTCGCCGTCGGCGTCGATGTTCGCCTCGACGCCGTGGAACACCGCGATGTCTGCCTCCTCGCGGACGCGCTCGACCGCCTCGGCCTGCTCGCGCACGTCGTCGTCCGAGAGCCCGGCGTCGCCGAAGACGCCCGGCCCCGCCGCGTGGTCGGTCACGCAGTGGTAGTCGTAGCCGCATTCGGCCGCCGCGGCGACCATCTCCTCGATGGTGTAACCCCCGTCGGACCACTCGGTGTGCGTGTGGAGGTCGCCACGGACGTCCTCCCGTTCGAGCAGGTCGGGCAGTTCGCCGTCGAGGGCGGCCTGGACCTCACCGGTGTCCCTGCGGATCTCCGGGGCGAACACCGGGAGGCCGAGCGGTTCGTACATCTCCGCCTCGGTCGCGCCGCCGAGCCGTTCGCCGGCGCGCTGGTCCGCGTCCGGGTCCTCGACGTCGGAAATGTCGAAGATGCCGTACTCGTTCATCTTCAGCCCCTCGTCGATGGCCAGGTTCCGGACCCGGAGGTTGTGGTCCTTCGACCCGGTGAAGTACTGGAGGGCGGCGCCGAACTCGGCGGGGACGACGACCCGGAGGTCGATCCGGACGCCGTTCGCGCGGACGCTCGCCTTCTGCTCGCCGGCCTCGATGACGTCGTCGGCCCGGGGCCAGTCGGTGAAGGCGTCGACGACGGTCGGCCCGTCCTCGCTCGCGACAAGCACGTCCACGTCGCCGATGGTGTCCTTCCACCGGCGGATGGAGCCGGCGACCTCGGCCCGACCGACCGCGTCGACGTCGCGGACGAACGCGAGCACGTCGTCCGCCAGCGGGCGCGCGTGGCCCAGGCGCTGTCGCTCGCCGGCCTCTCGTGCGAACGCGACGTTCTCGCGGATGTTCTCCTCGGTCTTCGCGCCGAACCCGCTGATCTCGCGGATCCGCCCCTCCTCCGCGGCCTCCTCCAGTTCGTCGAGTGTCGTGATCCCGAGTTCCTCGTACAGCGTGGCCACGGTCTTCGGGCCGACCCCCTCGACGCGCGTCAGCGCCGCCATGTCCACGGGAAGCTCCGTGCGGAGCTCCTCCAGCTCCTCGATCTCGCCGGTCTCGACGTACTCCACGATCTTGCTCGCGATGGCGTCGCCCACCTGGTCGATCTCCGCGACGGCGTCCTCGCCTTCGGCGGCCATGTCCTCGACCGCGCGCGGGTGGTCCCGGACGTTCTCGGCGGCCCGCCGGTAGGCGTTCGGCTTGTACTCGACGTCCCTGGCCTCCAGCAGGTCGGCGAACTCCACCAGCAGATCGGCGACTTCCGCGTTCCTCATCGCCCGAAACGTGGAGGCGGGGCGACTTAGAACGACGGGCCGACGCGGGAGACTCGGACGTTACGGTCGCCGACGGCTCGACCTGACCGGCGGACGCTACCGACCGCCGCGCCGCCGGCTCGCGTCCTCGTGGCCGAGCGCCTTCTTCAGGAAGCTCATCCATCGCTTCTGGTCCATCGCCTCCTGGCGCTCCGCCTCGGATTCGATGTCGGCCGGCTCGAGCTGTTCGAGCGCCTCCAGCGCCCGGTCGATGCCGATGATGCTCGCGGCGAGGTCCTCGCCGGTCGCGAAGTCCACCTCGTTCTCCTCGATGGGCTCGAGCCGGTCGAGCCGTTCGCGTCGGAGGTTCCGCTTGGCCCGTTCGACCCGGTCGCGCTCGCCCGCGGGAACGGTGTCCCGGCGCTTGATCTCGAAGACGAACTCCCGGAGGTCGATCTCCTCGCCCTGTACGGTGATCTGCTCGGGGATGGCCGCGCCGATGGTCGCGCTCTCGCGGTTGACGCGCTCGAGGAGTTGCTTCTGTTCGTACGGCTGCACTTATGCGTGTACGTTGGTGTGTGGCGCTCTTTTGTCTGTCGTTGGCGCGTCTCGGTCGTACTCTTCAGTTGAGTCAGCGGCGCTTCACCGGTGACGGATGCCTCGACAGCCCCCACGGTTCTCGGGTCGGTGCGGCCGCTGTGCTCCTCGTGCTCACTCGCTTCGCTCGTTCCCACTGCGGTGCTTGTCGGTCCGCGCCTACGGAAGACTCGCTCCGCTCGTCTTCCGAGCCCTCGTTCGCTTTGCTCACGAGGGCTTCCCCTAGAACTGCGGCCCCTTTCAGTCCCTCCCGGCTGTCACCACCCCCTCCCCAGCCGATTCGCTCGCCTTCGGCTCGCTAATCCCTCGCGCGCATCCGCCGGACACGGAGGTCCGGCGGCACGCGCCAAGCGGTGGATTCCCCCGCGAAACGTCTGGAATCGTAGCCACGTCGCTCGTCCAAACTCCGCCAGGGTGGGAATGGAAGGGGCCGTGGGTCTCGGCGAACCCCGACCCCGCAAGCACCGCAGGCGAGGGAGCGCCAGTGACCGAGCCGAGGAGCGCAGCGCGGGTCGCGGGAGCCGAGACCCACGGGGCTTCCGCTGTCGTCACTACGATACGACTCGACGCCTCTCGGACAGCCCTCTCCGACACATGCCACCCGAACTCGGAACGGACGACTACCTCGACATCGAGTAAACACCCCGAAAACAACCCACATCAGGCTTCCCACAGCCGAACCCTTAATGAGCGCTCCGGCAATTCTTTCGTGCATGTACGACGACGAGGACCTCGCCGACATCCGCGAGGCCCGCGAGGAGTGGGAGACCGAGAGCCGGGACCCGGCCGTCGACGCCCACGGCGAGCGCAAGGAGCGGTTCGCGACCGTCTCGAACCTGGAGATCGACGACCTGTACACCCCGGAGGACGTCGCGGACCTCGACTACGAGGAGGACCTCGGCTTCCCCGGCGAGGAGCCGTACACCCGCGGCCCGTACCCGACGATGTACCGCGGCCGTACCTGGACGATGCGCCAGTTCGCTGGCTTCGGCACCGCCGAGGAGACGAACGAGCGCTTCCACTACCTCATCGAGAACGGCCAGACCGGGCTCTCGACGGCGTTCGACATGCCCAGCCTGATGGGCAAGGACTCCGACGACCCGCTCTCGGACGGCGAGGTCGGCAAGGAGGGCGTCGCCGTCGACACCCTCCGGGACATGGAGATCCTCTTCGACGGCATCGACGTCGGCGAGGTGTCCACCTCGTTCACCATCAACCCCTCCGCGCCCGTGATCTTCGCGATGTACGTCGCGCTCGCGGACCGGAAGGGCGTCCCGCGCGAGCAGCTCCGGGGCACCTTCCAGAACGACATGCTGAAGGAGTTCATCGCGCAGAAGGAGTGGGTCATCCCGCCGGAGCCCTCCCTCGATCTGGTCACCGACACCGTCGAGTTCGCCATCGACGAGACGCCGGGGATCTACCCCATCTCGGTGTCGGGCTACCACATCCGCGAGGCCGGATCGACCGCCATCCAGGAGCTCGCGTTCACCCTCGCCGACGGCTTCGCCTACGTCGAGGACGCCGCCGAGCGCGGGATGGTCGCGGACGTGGTCGCCCCGCAGCTCTCCTTCTTCTTCAACTCGCACAACTCCATCTTCGAGGAGGTGGCGAAGTTCCGCGCCGCCCGTCGCGTGTACGCGAACGTGATGGACGAGTGGTACGGCGCCGAGGCCGACGCCGCGAAGCGCCTGAAGTTCCACACGCAGACCGCCGGCCAGTCGCTCACGGCCCAGCAACCCCTCAACAACATCGTCCGCGTGACGATCCAGGCGCTCGCGGGCGTGCTCGGCGGCACCCAGAGCCTCCACACCAACTCCTTCGACGAGGCGCTCGCACTCCCCGGCGAGGAGGCGGTCCGCGTGGCGCTCCGCACCCAGCAGATCATCGCCGAGGAGTCCGGCGCGGCCGACAGCGTGGACCCGCTCGCCGGCTCGTTCATGGTCGAGAGTCTGACCGACGAGGTCGAGGAGAAGACGATGGCGTACCTTGAGGAGATCAGGGAGATGGGCGACGGCTCGGTCCGCGACGGCGTGCTGGAGGGCATCGAGCAGGGCTACTTCCACCGCGAGATCCAGGAGGCGTCCTACGAGTACCAGGAGCGCGTCGAGGAGGGCGAGGAGGTCGTCGTCGGCGTCAACAAGTACGCGGTCGAGGACGACCCCGACACGGACCTGCTCCACGTCGACGAGGAGACCCAGGAGCGCCAGCTCGCCCGGCTCGCCGAGGTCAAGGCCGAGCGCGACGACGAGGCGGTCGAGGCGGCGCTCGACTCGCTCGACGAGGCCATCGAGAACGGCGAGAACGTCATGCCGGTGCTCGTGGACGCGGTGAAGACGTACGCGACGATGGGCGAGATCATGGACGTGTTCGAACGCCACTACGGCGCGTACCGCGAGAAGATCGGGCTGGCGTCGTAGCCGGGCCACCCCGTCGACTCCCGGCGGAAGCGCCGGACCACGCGCCCTCGTTTCACGGCCGGGAAAATCGCAAGCAAGCGGATACAATCGCGCAGTGAGGTAGGTTTATCACGGTCGATTCCGACTTTTCCGGTGAGTATGTCCGACGATGACGTGCAACTGGAGGCGCGGCTCGCGGAGCAGGAGGAGTTCGAGCCGCCTGCCGAGTTCGTCGAGCAGGCGAACGTCTCCGACGCCGGAATCTACGACGAGTTCGAGGAGAACTGGCCGGAGTGCTGGGAGAGCGCGGCCGAGATGCTCGACTGGGACGAGGAGTACGATCAGGTACTCGACGACTCCAACCCGCCGTTCTACGAGTGGTTCACCGACGGCACGCTGAACGCCTCGGCGAACTGTCTCGATCGGCACCTCGAGGAGCGCGGGGACGAGGTCGCCATCGAGTGGATCGGCGAACCCACCGACGAGGAGAATCGGACGTTCACCTACGAGGAGCTCCACCGCGAGGTGAACGAGTTCGCCGCGTCGCTGCGGGAGATGGGCGTCGGCGAGGGCGATATCGTGACGATGTACATGCCGATGGTGCCCGAACTGCCCATCGCCATGCTGGCGTGCGCCCGTATCGGCGCGCCCCACTCGGTCGTCTTCGCCGGCTTCTCCGCGGAGGCGCTCGCCACGCGGATGAACTCGGCCGACTCGGAGTACCTCGTCACCTGCGACGGCTACTACCGCCGCGGCGACCCGCTCGACCACCTCGACAAGGCCAACGAGGGGCTCTCGATGGTCGACCACGAGGTGTCCGACGTCGTCGTCGTCGACCGCCTGGGACCGAACGGCGACGGCTTCGGCCACGACCTCGCGGACAACCAGAGCGACTACGGCGAACTCGTCGAGGAGCAGTCGGGCGAGACCGTCGACCCGGTGGGACGGGACGCCGAGGACATGCTGTTCCTCATGTACACCTCGGGGACCACGGGCCAGCCGAAGGGCGTGAAGCACACCACCGCCGGCTACCTGGCGTGGGCCGCCTGGACCTCCCACTCCGTGCTCGACGTGAAGCCGGATGACACGTACTTCTGCGCGGCCGACATCGGCTGGATCACGGGCCACTCGTACATCGTGTACGGGCCGCTCGCGCTCGGCACGACGTCGGTGATGTACGAGGGAACCCCGGACTACCCCGAGCGCGACCGCCTCTGGGAGATCATCGAGGAGTACGAGGTGAACCAGCTGTACACCGCGCCGACCGCCATCCGCGCGTTCATGAAGTGGGGCGGGGAGTACCCCGACCGGCACGACCTCTCCAGCCTCCGCCTGCTGGGCACCGTCGGCGAGCCCATCAACCCGCGCGCGTGGAAGTGGTACTACAAGCACATCGGCGACGAGTCCTGCCCCGTCGTGGACACGTGGTGGCAGACCGAGACGGGCGGCATGATGGTTACCACCCTGCCGGGCGTCAAGAACATGAAGCCCGGCTCCGCGGGGCCGCCGCTGCCGGGCATCGACGCGCGGATCGTCGACACGAACGGCGAGGAGGTGGAGGCCGGCCGCGCGGGTTACCTGACCGTCAACAAGCCCTGGCCCGGGATGTTGCGGACGCTGTACAACAACGACGAGCGCTTCATCGAGGAGTACTGGAAGGAGTACTCCGACGTCGACTCGGACGACCCCGACGACTGGGTGTACTTCCCCGAGGACGGCGCGAAGATCGACGATGACGGGTACATCACCGTCCTCGGCCGCGTCGACGACGTCATCAACGTCTCCGGCCACCGGCTGGGAACGATGGAGATCGAGTCGGCCATCGTCGGCGTCGAGGGCGTCGCCGAGGCCGCGGTCGTCGGCGGCGACCACGACGTGAAGGGCGAGGCCGTCTACGCCTACGTTATCCTCGAGGACGGCTACGAGGGCGACGACGAGATGCACGACCGCATCGTCGCCGGCGTCGAGGACGCCATCGGCCCCATCGCGCGGCCCGAGGGCGTCGTCTTCACGCCTGAACTCCCGAAGACCCGCTCCGGGAAGATCATGCGCCGCCTGCTGGAGGACATCGCCAACGAGGACGAACTCGGCGACACGTCGACGCTGCGGAACCCGGACGTCGTGGAGGACATCCGGGTGAAGGTGCAGGAGGAGTAGGCGACCGACCGGGCCGGCCCGTCTTCGGCCCATTGTCCGTGCTCGGTGAGCTGCAGCCGTCGACCGAGTCCGTGACCAGCGCGTTTCCGCGAGGACCGGTTCGGTTCCCAACAGTTTTATTCGGAATTTCAAATATTATAACATATGTACGAGCCAGAGAAATTATTATGAACAATTGCGATTGTCCAGCGGATGGTCGACAGAGACGGGGGAGACGAATCGACCGAAGCGGACGGGGGAACGGTTTCACAGCACGCCCGGGACCACCGGGAGACGAACTACCTCGAGCGGGAGGTGAACCTCCTGAACCCGAGCACGCCATTCATGCGGGACCACCTCCGCGTGGTCTGGACGGGTTTCGTCGCCTGGGCGCTCGTCGTCTTCGGCCCGGTGACGCTGACGTTCGTCGCACCCGGCCCCATGACCGCCCGGATGCCGGTGCTCGGCTTCCCGCTGCACTACTTCCTGGTCGCGATCGGGGCGCCGGGCGGCGCGCTGGTGTTGTCGTTCTGGTACGCGCGAAAGCGTGACCGGCTGGACGAGAAGTACGGCATCGACCACCGGCAGGGAACCGGGACGGCGGCCGGCGACGGGAGCGCCGTCGCCGCGGACGGGGGAACCGACGAATGATCGCCGGCGTCTTCCTCCAGAGCGGCCTCCTCCCGGAGGGGCTGAACGTCTCGTTCAAACTCGCGCCGGCTATCCTGGTCGTCGCCATGCTGACCCTGTTCCTGGGCATCGGATACGCGTTCCGCGTCGCCGACACCGAGGAGATGTGGGTCGCCGGTCGCTCCATCGGGAACGTCGAGAACGGGATGGCCATCGGCGCGAACTGGATGTCGGCCGCGTCGTACCTCGGGATGGCGGCGCTCATCGCGCTGTCAGGGTTCTACGGCCTCGCGTTCGTCGTCGGCTGGTCGGCGGGCTACTTCATCCTCCTCATCTTCCTGGCCGCGCAGATGCGCCGGTTCGGGAAGTACACCGCCCCAGATTTCGTCGGCGATCGCTTCAACTCCGACGCCGCCCGGGCCATCGCGGCGGTCACGACGTTCCTCATCGGCTTCGTATACGCCATCGGGCAGGCGCGCGGCATGGGCCTGGTCGGGCTCTACATCTTCGGCGACATCGGTATCCCCGGGCTGAGCGGCTACCAGTCGATGGTCGTCCTGATGATGACGATCACCGTCGGCTACCTGACGCTCTCGGGGATGCTGGGCGCGACGAAGAACATGGCCGTCCAGTTCGTCATCCTCATCGTCGCGTTCCTCGTCGGCCTGTACGCGGTCGGCTACACGCAGGGGTACTCGACGGTCCTGCCCCAGATCGAGTACGGGGCGATGATCGGCTCGCTCAGTTCGGAGTTCAGCGAGCCGTTCGTCAACGAGAGCTACTACCTCTGGATCGCGACGGCGTTCTCGCTGGTCGTCGGGACCTGCGGGCTGCCGCACGTGCTCGTGCGGTTCTACACGGTCGAGAGCGAGCGGACCGCCCGCTGGTCGACCGTCTGGGGCCTGTTCTTCATCTGCCTGCTGTACCTCTCGGCGCCGGCGTTCGCCGCCTTCGGGACCGACCTGTACACGAAGAACATCGGCCCGACGTTCGGTGACCCCGGGATGACCAGCGCCGCCGGCGACGTCATCGTCGTGCTGGCGACGCAGTTGGCGGGACTGCCCCAGTGGTTCGTCGGCATCGTCGCGGCGGGCGGCATCGCCGCGGCCATCGCGACGGTGTCCGGCCTGTTCATCGCCGGCTCGTCGGCCATCTCCCACGACATCTACGCGACCATCGTCAACGAGGACGCGAGCCAGCGCCAGCAGGTGCTGGTCGGCCGTCTGAGCATCGTCGCGCTCGGCGTCGTCACGACGCTGGCCGCGCTGGACCCCGCGGCGCCCATCGCCGCGCTGGTCTCGTACGCGTTCTCGCTCGCCGGCGCGGTCCTGTTCCCGATGTTCTTCCTCGGACTCTGGTGGGAGAACACGAACCGGCAGGGCGCGCTGGCGGGCATGACGACCGGCCTGGTCATCTGGACCGTCCCGATGATCAACGAGGTGCTGCCGACCTACGTCGGCTCCGGCGAGCCCTACTCGGCGACGCTGGCGGCGGTGGTGCCCGCGATCGGGTCGGCGCTGATCGCCGTTCCCGTCGTGTTCGCCGTCACCATCGGCGTCTCGCTGCTGACGGGCGAACCCGATATGGAGACCAAGCGGCTGGTCCGGCAGTGTCACAGCCCGGAGCCGATGACGAGGATGCAGTCCGCCGAGGACATCGCGGCGACCGACGGCGGCGAACCGGGGGACGACTGACCGTGTCCGAACCCGCTTCCGTTCCGACCGACGGGAACGTCGTCGCGGAACTGGCGGTCGCCGGGGCGACCTGCGCTCGCCGTCGACGAGCGAGGTCGGGAGAGCCTCGGGGGTGCACGCCACACCACGGTCGACGATGAGCGTCACCCGTCGCGAGTGCCGGCGATGAGCCGGCTCGAAGCGATCGGCGAACACGTCCGGGAGAACCGGTCGGGCATGTTCGTCGACCTCGTGTTCGCCATGACGTGGGTGACGGCAGTCTCCGTCGTCTTCGAGTGGCTCGAGGGGCCGCGCTGGGCCTACTACCTCGCGATGCTCGCGGGCGTCCTCGCCTACTACGGTTTCTTCTGGTCACTGGAGGCCGCGAGGGGTTCGGGCTGAGTCCCCCTCGCCGACCCGATTCCCGAGCGAGGGAACCAACCCGAAAATGGGGAAGATCCGTCCGTTGAGTGCGTCATCGACTTTTCTTCACACTTGACCGGTGGTACCACCCCGCAACGATTATCACGAATGTACCGGAACTTCCGGGCGAGCATGGAGAAACCGCTGCTGGCTACGGACTTCCTCGACCGCGCCCGCCGGAACTACGGGGACCACGAGGCCGTCCTCGCCGTCGACGGGACGCGCTACACCTACGAGGAACTGGGAGCGCGCGCCGACGGGTTCGCCGCGGCGCTGCAGGAACGCGGCGTCGAGAAGGGGGACCGCGTCGCGGTCCTCGACCCGAACACGCACTACCACCTGGAGGCGGCCTACGGGAACTTCCAGGTCGGCGCGGTCCACACGCCGCTGAACTACCGGCTCGTGGAGTCCGACTTCGAGTACATCTTGAACGACGCCGGGGTGACCGCAATATACGCCGACGCCGAGTACGCCGACCGCATCGAGTCCGTCCGCGACACCATCCCGACGGAGACGTTCGTCACGAACGACGCCGACGCCGTCGAGGGCGACTGGGAGGAGTTCGACGCGATCATCGAGGAGGCGGGCGAGTACGACCGCCCCGAGATGCACGAGGACGAGGTGATCACCATCAACTACACCTCGGGCACCACCGGCGACCCGAAGGGCGTCTGTCGGACCCACCGGACCGAGACGCTCCACGCCTACCTCATCTCGGTCCACCAGGAGCTCCGCGACGACGACACCTACCTCTGGACGCTCCCGATGTTCCACGTGAACGGCTGGGGCCACCTCTACGCCGTCACGGGGATGGGCGCCCGGCACGTCTGCACCCGCGGCGTCGACGCCGGCGAGGTGTTCGACCGCCTCCGGAACGAGGACGTGTCGTACTTCTGTGCGGCGCCGACGGTGCTGAAGATGCTCGGCGACCACCACGACGAGCACGGCGGCCCCGTCGACGGCGGGCAGGACGTCCGCGTCGCTACCGCCGGCGCCGCCCCGCCGGAGGCGACCATCCGTACCGTCGAGGACGAGTTCGGCTGGTACCTCAAGCACGTGTACGGCGCCACCGAGACCGGCCCGCTCATCACCACCTCGGACGCCCGGCGGTACTTCGAGGACGGCTCGGACGACCGCTTCGCGGTGAAGAAGACGCAGGGCTTCGGCTACCTCGGCACGGAGATCCGCGTCGTCGACGAGGACGGCGAGGACGTGCCCGAGGACGGCGAGTCGATCGGGGAGATCGTCGTCCGCGGCAACCAGGTAATGGACGGCTACTGGGAGAAGCCCGAGGCGACCGAGGAGGCGTTCAACGACCGCGTGGAGGGGTACTACCACCTGGGCGACCTCGCGGCCGTCGACGGGAACGGGATGCTCGTCATCCAGGACCGCAAGAAGGACATCATCATCTCCGGCGGGGAGAACATCTCCTCCATCGAACTGGAGGACGCGCTGTTCGACCACGACGCGGTCGGCGACGTCGCGGTCATTCCCGTGCCGAGCGAGGAGTGGGGCGAGACGCCCAAGGCGTTCGTCGTCCCCGCGAACGGCGACGTCGGCGACCCGGGGACGAGCGAGGCCGACCTGATCGACTTCTGCCGCGAGCGCCTCGCCTCGTTCAAGGTGCCAAAGCACGTCGAGTTCGTGAAACAGCTCCCGAAGACGGCGACGGGGAAGGTCCAGAAGTACGAACTGCGCCAGCAGGAGTGGGAGGGCGAGGAGCGGATGGTCGGCGAGGGATGATCCGGCACTTCTGACGCAGGTGTCCGGTTTTTCGACGTCGAACGTCCGAATCGAAGATCGCTGAACGACCTCGCTCGGCTCATCGTCGCCCGTCCTCGCGCGCGGAGAAAACACTATCTAACGCTATCCTACCGAACTGCTACTTGTAGCTACGACGGCGGGTTTCGCCTCCCGTACCGACGGCGGTCGGCTACCGGAACACGTCGGTCCCGCCGCCGGCGCTCGCGCCGTCGCCGAAGCGGAAGCCGCCCTGGTCGTTCCCGACCGTCATGCCGAGCACGTCGGGGCGACGGCGCAGCGAGTCGGCGACCTCGCGGTAGGCGGCGGCGGCCCCGGAGTTCGGCGCGTACGCCACCGCCGGCTGGCCGGCGTCCTGCGACTCGGGGATGACCTCGTCGTGCGGGACGTGGCCGAGCAGCGGCGTCTCGAGGAAGTTCGCGATGCGGTTCGCCGGCGGCGAGCGGCCGGTGCCCGACTTGGTCAGCACGACCCCGCCCACGGGCGCGTCGGCGCGCTCGGCGACGGTCATCGTCTTGTCCGCGTCGCGCACCGACGCGACCCGTGGCGTCGAGACGAGCACCGAGGCGTCCGCGAGCCCCATCGGCACGACCGTCTCGCGGCTCACGCCGGCACCCGTGTCGACGATGACGGTGTCGTACCGCGCCTTCAGCGCGTCGAGCGCGCCGGGGAAGCGGTCGAGGTCCGAGTTCACGAACCCGTCGAGTTCCGTCCCGCTCGGCACGACGTCGAAGCCGCCGGGCGCGGGGTAGGTGGCGTCGCCGACGCCCGCGCCGCCCGCGAGCACGTCGTGGAACGTCCTGCCGCCCCCGGTGTCGACGTCGAGGAAGTCGACCGCGTTCGCCATCGCGAGGTCCGCCTCAACGACGACGACCGCCCGGCCGTCCTCGGCCAGCGCGGCAGCGAGGTTGAGGCTCGTCGTCGTCTTCCCAACGCCGCCCTTCGCGCCGACGACGGCGAGCACTCGTCCGTCCATGCCACCACGGCGCGAGGTCCGAACTTAATTACGGTGCCCCGAGTATCCGAACTGATACCGTCTCAGAGGTAGGCTGCGTCCCACCGGGTCGGCTTCCGGCGGTTGCCGCACTCGGGACACTCCACGGTCCCCATCGAGTCCACGAGCGGGGAGAAGCTCTCGCAGTTCCCGCAGAAGTACCCCTCCCGCGTCGTCCGGTCGCTGTCGGAGTAGGACGGGTAGAACGGCGCCTTGGAGGCCCGCTCGGCCTCGTCGTAGGCGACGAACAGCGACCGGCCGTCGGCGGTGACGCGTTCCTCCGTGGTCACCGTCTCCCCGGCGGCGTCCTCGTCCGGGAACTTGGTGTACAGGCGCTCGCTGAACGTCTCGCCACCGATCTCCACCTCGCGCTCGGGGCCGGCCGTGAACCCCTCCTCCGCGTAGAACTCCGTCCCCGACTCGTTCGCGACGAGCACGCGACCCTCGATCCGGGTCGCGCCCCGTTCGAGGAGTTCGGCCTCCACCCGACGGAGCAGGTCGCTCCCGACGCCGTGCCCGCGGTGGTCGGGGTGGACGTGGAGCCAGTCCAGCTGGCCGATCCGCTCGCGTCGGTCGACGAAGTAGCTCTGAACGAAGCCGACGACCTCGCCGTCCTCCTCGGCGACGACGAACACCGCGTCGTCGTCGTCCAGCTCCCTCGAGAGTTCCTCGGTCTCGTACCACGACTCGACGGCGTCCTCGATAGCCCCCTCCGAGAGGACGTGACCGTAGGACGCCTCCAGCGACGCGTTGGCGACCGCACGGACGTCCTCCACGTCGTCGGGGGTTGCATCACGCAGATCCATGTGGGGGTCGTTAGCACGGAAGGGGCCTAAAGTATGCGGCAGTTTCCGACGCTGCCGCGAGCCGTGCCACTTAGTACCAAGAGGCCGATGTCATGGGTATGGCCGAGACGCTCTGCTTCGACATGTACGGGACGCTGTGTGACACGAGCAGCGTCCGGGAGACGCTCGCGGCGGAACTCGCCGTGCCGGAGGCGCTGGTCGCGGAACTCGACGCCACCTGGCGGGCGAAACAGCTCCAGTACTCCTACCAGGCCGCCCTGATGGACGACTACCGGCCGTTCTGGGAAGTGACGCGGGACGCGCTGGCGTTCGCGCTCGACCAGTGGGACGTCGAGGCCGACGAGCCGATCCGCGAGCGACTCCTCGGCGCCTACGAGCACCTCGACCCGTTCCCCGACGCCGTGGAGACGCTGACCAGGCTCTCGGAGGTGGGCCACACCGTGACGGTGCTCTCGAACGGGAACCCGGAGATGCTCGAAACGCTGGCGGAGAACGCCGGCCTGTCGGCCCACCTCGACGACGTCGTCAGCGCCGACGAGGTGTCCACGTTCAAACCGAACCCGACGGTGTACGAGAACGCGGCCGCGCGCACCGGCAGCGACGTCGGGGAGTGCCGCCTCGTCTCCGGCAACGCCTGGGACGTCGCGGGCGCCGGGAACGCCGGGCTCATGACCGCCTGGGTGAACCGGGGCAACGACCCGTTCGAACGGATCGGCGTCGAACCCTCGATCAGGGTCGCCTCGCTCGCGGGCGTCGCGGACGAACTCGCCTGACGGACCCGGCGAACCTGGCAATCGAACCCCAACATATCCGCCTATTTCGGCCGA
This sequence comes from Halorarum halophilum, assembly GCF_013401515.1. Classification (NCBI taxonomy): domain Archaea; kingdom Methanobacteriati; phylum Methanobacteriota; class Halobacteria; order Halobacteriales; family Haloferacaceae; genus Halorarum; species Halorarum halophilum. The sequence goes on from NZ_CP058529.1 coordinate 2,805,584, forward strand.
TCACGTCCACGTTCTCCGCCGTCACCGGAAACGGTTCGTGAGTTTCTTTCCCCAATGGCGTGACTGAAACGGCATCAGTGTGATAACCATTATCATAGTGGATATGGGAATCACATATTACCAATATTAACATACACTAAGGGAATATACCCGGAACGTTCATTAACAACCTTCTCACGCGTAGTTGCATGGCTCGAGATACCAACTCGCTGAACAGGCGTGACGTGCTGAAGGCCTCAGGTGCCGCTGGCGTGGCCGGACTCGCCGGACTGGCCGGCTGTACGCAGGACGGCAACGGCGGCGGTAACGGCGGCGGCAACGGTGGCGGCGACGGGGAGGACTACCCGTCGCTCGGCAACTTCCCCATCGAGGGCGACACCGCGACGTTCGGCTTCAACGTGCCGACGTCCGGCCCGTACTCCTCGGAGGGCGAGGACGAACTCCGCGCCTACAAGCTCGCGGTCAAGCACCTCAACAACGGCGGGGGCTGGGTAGACGACTTCGGCGACCTCTCCGGCGATGGCGTGCTCGGATACGAGATCGACTTCGTCGAGGGCGACACGGCGACGGACGCCGACACCGCGCGCGAGTCCGCCTCCCGCATGGTCCAGCGTGACAACGTCATCATGTTCTCGGGCGGCTCCTCGAGCGCGACCGCCATCGCACAGCAGGGCCTTGCACAGAGTCAGAAGGTCCTGTTCATGTGCTGTCTGACCCACTCGAACGACACGACCGGGAAGGACTGCGTTCGGTACAGCTTCCGGGAGATGTTCAACGCGTACATGACCGGGCAGGCGCTGGCGCCCGTCGTCACGGGGGAGTACGGGGACGACCTCTCCTTCTACCAGCTGTACGCCGACTACAGCTGGGGGCAGACCCAGCAGGAGTCGATGAAGCAGTTCTTCGAGGAGGCCGGCTGGTCGCAGGTCGACAGCGTCGCGACGCCGCTCGGCGAGAGCGACTACCAGTCGTACCTCTCGGAGGCGGCCAACTCCGGCGCGGAGGCGCTGTTCCTCAACCACTACGGGCTGGACGGCGCGAACTCCCTCCAGCAGGCCATCGAAGCCGGCCTCGACCAGAACATGGAGATCGTGATGCCGCTGTACAACCGCCCGATGGCCCAGGCGGCCGGCGGCGCCATCGAGGGTATCTTCGGCACCATCGCGTGGGACTCCCAGATCGACAACGAGCCGTCGAACTCCTTCACCCAGTTCTTCGGCGACGAGTACAACGGTCGGGTACCGTCCGGGCCGGCCCAGCTGGCGTACGCCCAGACGCTGCAGTACGCGGCGGCCGCCGAGCGCGCGGGGACGTTCTACCCGCCGGAGGTCATCCGCCAGCTCGAGGACTACGAGTACGACAACATCGGGATGGGCCAGGAGACGATGCGCAAGTGCGACCACCAGGCGCAGCGGGACATCCCGGTCGTCCGGGGGCTGCCCGAGTCCGAACAGGGTCAGGGCCAGTTCTTCGAACTGGTCAACGTCACCTCCCGCGACGACGTGGGCTACGCGTGCGACGAAGGCCCGGCAGCCGAGTGCGAACTCGGCGAGTACGGCGACGAATAGTCCACAGCGACAGACTCGCCACATTAATATTCGATTGTGACACACCCATTAGCATGACTGAAATTCACAGACGCCACGGGGGAGCGACGGCGTGAGCTTGTTCGCAGACCTCCTCGGAGTGTTCCTCAACGGGCTCCAGGCCGGCGCCATCTACATCCTGGTGGCCATGGGGCTCTCGATCATCCTGGGGACACTCAAGTTCGTCAACTTCGCGCACGGTGCGCTGTATCTCATCGGGGCTTACGCCGGCCTCCTCATCGCGAACGAGGTGCGGCTCAGCAACGGGCTGCTCCAGCAGTACGGCTACGAGACGGTGGGACTCGATCTCGGGTTCCTCGCTGCACTGATACTCGTCCCGGTGTTCGTGTTCGTCATCGGGCTCCTGATGGAACGGTACCTCGCACGAGCGTTCTACGACCGTCCCGACATCGACCAGATCCTCGTCACCTTCGGGCTCGCGATTATCGCCCAGGAGGCGTTCCGTGTCCTGTTCGGCGGGCAGAGCATCAACTTCGCCCGCCCGGGCTGGGCGCGCGGGCCCGTCATGTTGCCCGCCATCGGAAACTTCCCCAGGTGGCGGCTTGCCGTCATCGCCATCACCGCGGTGCTGGTGCTCCTCGTGTACCTCCTGGTTGAGTACACGGACTTCGGGCTCATCGTCCGCGCGGGCACCCGCGACCCCGAGATGGTCGAACTGCTCGGCATCAAACTGACCCGCCCGTACATCGTCATGTTCGCCATCGGCGCCGCGCTGGCCGGCGTCGCGGGCGTCGTCGGCGCGCCGCTCGAGAACGTCAACCCGAGCATCGGGATGGAGACGCTGGTCCCGGCGTTCCTCGTGGTCGTCATCGGCGGTGTCGGCTCCATCCGTGGGGCCGTCGTCGGCGGCGTGCTCGTCGGGATGGTGTACGCCATCCTGGTGGGTGCACCGCTGGCGAGCATCCCCGTCATCGGCGGCGCCATCTCCTGGTCGGCCTGGTCGCAGGTCGGCATCTACGCACTCGCTGCGCTCATCCTGCTCCTGCGTCCCGAGGGGCTGTTCGGGAGCGAGGAGGTGTCCTGAAATGGCCGACGAAGTCGGAACGTCCACGGAGCAGGGGTTCGGCGACGAGGGACTGTACGAGCGCTGGCTGGCGATCAAGGACAACGAGCTCACGGTCGCCGTCATCACCATCGTGGCGGTCGCGATCTTCCCGTGGCTGTTCGCCGACGCACCGTTCCTCGGGGACTTCCTGCAGGGGTACCGCGGCCTGGCGTCGCTCATCCTCATCTGGGGGATCTTCGCCATCGGCTTCGACCTCCTGCTGGGGTACACCGGCCTGCTGTCGTTCGGACACGCGGCCTTCTGGGGCGGTGGCGCCTACGTGGCCGGCATCTTCAGCGCCGAGGTCTCGGGGCTCCCGCTGCTCGTCGTGCTGGCGGGCACGGTGTTCGCGGTCCTGTTCGCGTGGGTGCTCGGATTCCTCTCGCTGAGGCGGGGTGGCATCTACTTCTCCATCCTGACGCTCGCGTTCGCCCAGATGCTGTACTACATGGCGGCCGCGCCGCTGTCCTCGTTCACGAACGGGGAGAACGGGTTCACGAGCGTGAACGTCGAACCGCTGTTCGGCGCCATCGACCTCGGCGCGCACGTGTTCTGGCCGGCCTCGATACTGCTCGGCGAGATGCTGTACGTGTTCATCGCGGCGTTCTTCGTGCTGGCCGTGATGGGCGCCTACCGGATCCTCAACTCGCCGTACGGCATCGTCCTCAACGCCATCCGCGAGAACGAGCAGCGCGCGGAGTTCGTCGGGCTGAACGTCTGGCGCTACAAGCTGATGGCGTTCATCATCTCCGGCGCGTTCGCCGGGGTCGCCGGCAGCCTGTTCACCATCCACGGCAACTACGTGCCGCTCCAGTCGCTGTACTGGACCGAGAGCGGCGAGATCGTCATCATCACCGTGCTGGGCGGTGCCGGCTCGCTGTTCGGGCCGATCCTCGGGGCGGGGCTGTACCTCTACGTCGCGAACGTGGTCAGTGGCTTCGGGACCATCGGGACGCTGTGGCACCTCATCCTCGGGATCATCTTCGTCGGCGTCATCTGGCTGTTCCCCCGGGGTATCTGGGGGATCGTCTCGGACGTCCGCGACCTGATCGGCGACCGCATGGGGGGTGATCGCTGATGGCGCTCCTCGAACTCGACGGCCTCGTCAAGGAGTTCGGCGGCCTCGTGGCCACGGACGACGTGAACTTCGACGTCGAGCAGGGCGAACGCGTCTCCATCATCGGCCCGAACGGGGCCGGGAAGTCGACGCTCATCAACCTCATCACCCGTCGGCTCGAGCCGACGCGCGGCGACATCCGGTTCAAGGGCGAGTCGATCCTCGGGAAGAAGCCCCACGAGGTGGTCCAGCGCGGCATCAGCAAGTCGTTCCAGACCGCCTCCATCTTCCCGGAGCTCAGCGTCCGGGAGAACGCGGAGATCGCCGCGCTCGCGGCCGAGCACGGCGCGTTCCGGTTCAACTTCCTGCGCCACCGGGACCGCTACCCGGCGGTCCAGGACCGGACGCGCGAGACGCTCGAGGCGGTGGGTCTCCACGGTCAGCGTGACGTGACCGCGGAGGACCTCCCGTACGGCGACAAGCGCCGCCTCGAGATCGGCATCGCGCTGGCGAGCGAACCCGACCTCCTCCTGATGGACGAGCCGACCGCCGGGATGTCGCCCGACGAGACGAGCGACACTGTCGAACTCATCGAGAGGGTCAAGGAGGAACTCGGACTCACGTTCATCCTCGTCGAACACGACATGGAAGTCATCTTCAGCATCTCCGACCGCATCCTCGTGTTGAATCGGGGCGAGATCATCGCCGACGGCACGCCCTCGCAGGTCCAGAACAACGCCGCCGTCCAGGAGGCGTACCTCGGGGGGGTGGAGCTGTGAGCTCCCCCGAGTCGAACGACGCGGACGTCGAGAGCGCGGCCGCCACCGAGGCGGCGACCAACGGCGACGCCCTCCTCAGTCTGGAGGACGTCGACGCCTACTACGGCCAGAGCCACATCCTGCGCGACCTCTCCATGCACGTGAAGGAGGGCGAGGTGTGCACGCTGCTCGGGCGCAACGGCGCCGGGAAGACGACGACGCTCCGCTGCATCGCGGGCGCCCGCCCGCCGGACGTCCGCGACGGCCGGATCCGCTTCCGCGACGACGACATCACGGCCGCGCCCACCGAGGACATCTCCTCGATGGGCATCGGCCTGGTGCCCGAGGAGCGGCGCATCTTCCCGAACCTCTCCGTCGAGGAGAACCTCCACCTCGCGGACGTGGCACGCAACTGGTCGAACAGCGTCAGGCGGAGCGTCACGATGGGCGAGGGGGGGATGACCACCGAGGAGGTGTACGAGGAGTTCCCCCGACTCGAGGAGCGGGCCGACCAGCGGGCCGGCACGCTCTCGGGCGGCGAACAGCAGATGCTCGCCATCGCCCGCGCGCTGAAACAGCATACTGACCTGCTGATGCTGGACGAGCCCTACGAGGGGCTCGCCCCGCAGATCATCAGGTCCGTCGAGAGCGCGATCCAGCGCATCGCCGACTCCGGCAAGACCATCCTGCTGGTCGAACAGAACGCCGTCGCCGCGATGAACATCGCGGACCGGGCGTACGTGCTCGACCAGGGCGAGGTCGTCTTCGCGGGCGGCGCCGAGGAGCTCCGCGCCGACGAGGAGACCCGGGAGCAGTACCTCGGCGTATGAGCGCGGACCCGACAGCGGACGTCGACCCCGAGTCGCTGCTCGATCGACTCGTCGAGGAGGGCGCCGTCGACGAGACGGCGGAGGGCGAACTCGTCGCGACCGAGGCGTTCGAGTCGACCCACGCGGTGTACAGGGACACCTACCTCGAGATCGGCGACGACGAGTTCCGCGGGACGGTCACGGAGCTGTTCGGCATCGACGAGTCCGAGGCGGCCGCCCGCATCGAGGAGCTCGGCGTGACCCGCGCGGAGATCGCCGCCTACCTCGCGCTCCGATCGTTCCTCGATGACCCCCCCGCTCCCGTCGAACTGGCGACGATGGCCGCCATGGTCGTCGAGGTGGCGCCGCCGTCACCGGTCCCCGACTCCCAGACGGAGCTCGACGACGGGAGCTACGAGTCGTTCCTCGCCGAGCACCCGGACGCCGTGGTGTTCATCTGGAAGCGGGACTGCCTCCCCTGCGAGCGGATGAAGGGCGACCTCGAGGCGCTCCTCTCGACCGTGCCGGCGGACTACGGGACCGCCGGCGTCGACGGCGACGCTGTCGAGGCGTTCCGGGCCGCGTACGACGTGACCTCGGCGCCGACGACGCTGGTGTTCCGTGACGGCGAACTCGCCGACCGCGCGACGGGTCGCCTGCGGGTCGCGGGCTTCGCCGACCTCGTCGAGGGCGCCGACGGCGCGGACTGAGTCCGGGTTCGATTTTCGGGGTTTGGCCTCATTGAAATCCTCGGAGAGCAACTGGTTTCACTGACGAATTTCGGGTGATGGATGACCTTCCGGAAGCCGATCTGCTTCGGTTCGTTGAACGTGCAGCCGCTACGGAGGTCCTGCAAACGATGCAGTGGCACGTCGAGACAAGCAGATGCGGCACATCACCTGCTTCCTCCACTCCGGCCACGCCAGGTCCCATGAATACCCCTTTCCCACTGGAAGACGTGGCGGCCAGCGATGGCAACAGAGGCGACGTTTACCGTTCCTTCCGACGAATTTCCTCTCGGAACCATATTCAACCAACTACCGGGAGCCATGGTCAAATTGGAGCGAATCGTTCCGGGCACCGACGTTGTGATTCCGTACTTCTGGGTTCGTGGAAGTCACTCGGACGACATCGTCGCAGCGTTCAGTGACCATCCGGGCGTACAGAACATTCACCAGATCGATTCCGTCGAAGATGAGTATCTCATGCGTGCCGAGTGGGTCACGGAATACGAAGGAGTTCTGAGTACGCTGGGTGAGACACGAGTTCCGTTGATCGAAGCCGTCGGGACGGACGACCAGTGGACGTTCGACATACGCGGTGACGACCGAAGCGACATCGCCGCGTTCCAGAGCCGCTGCATCGAGCTGGACATTCCGATCACGCTCTCGGCGCTACACGCCCTGACGCCGGTCGAAACCGCGACCGAAGCGGCACTCACCGATGCACAACAGGAAGCGTTGGTCCTGGCCTACGAGCGAGGGTATTTCGATTCACCACGGGAGGTGACGATGGAAGACCTCGGCGACGAACTCGGCATCTCACAGCAGGCGATCGCCTCCCGACTCAGGCGTGGCACCAATCGAATCCTTGGAAGTACCCTCTCCGCGCTGGAAGCTTGAGCCGAGTCTGCCAGTATAAAAACCAGTTGTATAGCCAAAACCAAGGCTGAACCTGAACCGACGCATTGGTTTCGGATGAGACCATGGCACGGGGGTTCGAATCACCGAAACGCGAAAAGCCGGACGCAGCCGAAGCGATTGAGCCAACGTCGGGTGGGGACCCCGATGGGGTTGGGAGGTGCGTGGACTGCGGGGAGATATACCCGGTTCAGAGGACCGAACATGGAGGACTTCGCCCGATTGGGGTAGACGGCAGGTGCGATTGTGGAAATACGGAGTTTCTCCCATGCACCGATATCTAGAAACCCCTGTACTCAGCGACACATTCACCCAGCACATCAGCTCGCCCTCGTGCCCGATACGCGCCCTGTATTCAGCGAGGCTGCTGAAACCTATCTTCAGTTGATGGTTTCAACGGGGCCCGGGGTTTCGTTCACTCACCCTCTCTCACTCCGCTCGTTCGGGAGCGACGGTGCTGTCCCTTCGGCAGGGTGGTGACCGTCGGACTCCTCGGACGCGCGAGGGAGTTCGATCACGAACGTGCTCCCGTCCGCCCCCGTCGACGCGAGTTCGATCGATCCGTCGTACCGGTCGAGGATCCTCCCGACGAGGTACAGCCCCATCCCATGGGTCCCTCCCGTGGCTTCGGTTCGGTCGAACAGGGTGTCGACGTCCTCTTCGGGGATTCCCGGGCCGTTGTCCGCGATCTCGACGACGACCGTTTCGGGACCGGGTTCGACGGTCACGGTCACCCGCGGGGTCGTCGCGTCGTTGTGCTCGACCGCGTTCGAGAGGACGTTGGCGAACACGCGGGGGAGCAGGTCGTCGGCCGCGACGGCCGCGTCGTCGGGGATCGAGGTCTCGACCTCGACGACCCGGTACCTGTCGTGGAGCTTTCGCACCTCGTCCCGCAGGACCCGAGCGAGGTCCATCCGTTCGAGGTTCTCACCGCCGCTGGTGGTCGAGAGGAGCACGCGGACGTCCCGGATGACCTTCGTCATGTCCGCCGCCTGGCGGTCGATGGTCCGCGCGTACCGCCACTCCTGCTCGTCTTCGTCGTGTTCCTCCTGGAGCAGCGACGCGTACCCGCCGATGATGGCCGCGGAGTTCAACACTTCGTGACGGAGGATGCTGTTGAGGTAGTCGAGCAGGTCGCGCTGGCTCTCGAGGTTCTCCGCCCGGAGAGCGGCGCGTTCGGCGGCGAGCGCCTCCTGGATGGCGCGGGCCTCCACGATGCCGACGAGCAGGCCGACGCCGGCGCCGAGGCTCACGGCCCAGCGGATCCATCCGACAACCAGTGGCAGCGAACCGCCGCCCATAACGGCGATCAGCGCGAGGTTGATGAGGAGGAAGACGACCAGGCCGCCGGCACACCACCTCCCGATGCGCGGGTAGCGGTCCGGGGAGAGCGTCGAGCGTCGCAGCCAGTATCCGCCGTACGTGATTCCGACGATGAACGGGACGGCGCTGACCACCCCGATCAGGAACTCCGGCTGGTAGACTTCGTCCGTCCCGCGGACGAGGAGCGAGAGGAACTCCCCCACGAGCAGGAGCGTGAGGAGGGCTCCCAGTGCCAGAACGTAGCGCGGGATGCGCTCCTCGGCCGGTCCCAGGACGTTCCGGAGTCGATCCATTCGTCTGCTCACCTCGGGGAGGGCGTATAAGCCTGCCCCGTCCCGGCTATCCGAGCGGGAAGGCGGACGATGCCGGCACGTTCCTCGCAGGACTCCCCATCCGGACGGACGCCGTTCCGCCTAGGCTTGCCTGACCACGCCGGCAACCATGACCGGCCGGTCGGCGTTGAGGATGACCGACTGGGTGACGCTGCCGAACAGCGCCTTGCCGGCCGGGGAGCGCTTGCGCCCGCCGACGACGAGGAGGTCCGCCCCCGCCTCCGCCGCGACGTCGAGGATGACGTCCGCGGGATCGCCGCTCGCCTCGCTGATCTCCACGTCGAGTCCCGCCGCATCGAGCACGTCTTCTGCCGCCCGCACGGACGCCACCTGCGTCGCCGAGGCGCCGCTGGGGTTGTCCTGGAACACGTGGACGAGCGTCACCCGCTTCTCGTCGGGGTCGCCGGGGAGGTTCGCGACCTCCCGGGCGGCCGACTCCGCGCGCTCCTCGTTCTCGTCGACCGCGAGTACGACGTGGTACATGGGTGAACACTCTCACGGACGGGGATTAGTCCTTTCGACGGCGACCGTTCCGGGCCGTCCAGCGATCGACCGCCGTCCGACCCGCTCAGCGCCGCTCCGTCGCGTGGGGGTCCTCGATTCGCCGGGAGACGTAGACGACGAGCAGCAGCGGGACGCCGAGGACGACGGCGACCGTGATCGCGCCGTAGGCGGCGAATCCGGGCACGGAGACCGGCATCGGGAACAGCCCGAACAGCGCCGGCGAGGAGAGATCGTCGACGAACACGGCGACGAGCGCGCCCCCGGCGCCCCCAACGCCGACGAGCAGGACGTACAGCACCAGCACGAGTCGCGCCCCCTGCGTTGCGGCCCGCGTGCCGGCTCCGTCGCGCGGTTCGGTCATGGCCGGATTTGGGACGGTCCGCGAATAGGACTTGTGTTCGGTAGTGCGTTGTGGGGCGTCCCGATGGTGTCGCCCGCTGGTCGTCGGGACGGCCTGCGACCGCTCGTCCGCCGGCCTGCTCCTTATTGGGCTCCCGACCCAACCCGGGGACATGGTCGAACTCGACGAGGACGTCCTGGAGGAGCTCCAGCACGGCGGGCGCTCCCTGCTCATCGAGGACGTCGTCTCCATCATCGAGCGGAACCACCTCGACGACCGACCCGGCGTCTCGCGGGAGACGCTCGAGGCCTACGCGGACGCGCTCGAGGCCGATCCAGACCAGCAGTTCGACATGGAGACGTTCCACGAGGAGCTCGACTCGCGGCTCACCGACAGCGACACCTGGGTGGACGACGACCGCCTGTACCGCGTCGGCGACGACCGGATCAGTTCGTACCCCGCGACGTGGCACGACCGCCTCGGCGGGAAGACCGACGTCCGGACGTACGTCGTGTTCCTCCAGGATGAGGCTCCGGAGTTCAAAGAGGACGTGGGCCGCGGCGGGGCCGGCCCCGGCATCCCCCAGGACCAGCTACTCGACGTCGTCTCCGTCGTCGGCCGGATCGAGCGGCAGGAGGCGAGGGCGGTGCTCCAGGACCTCCACGACCGCGGGGAACTCGTCGAGGACGCCGATCAGCACCCCGACGCCGGCGTCATGCTCGGCGACGAGGACGGGGAGTCCTACCGCGACACCAGCATCGACGGCTGAACCCCTCCCGATTCCTGTTCGCCTGACTCAGTCGCTCGATTCGGACGATCGGGTCCCGTTGGCCGGCCGGTCGAGCCACGGGTCGAAGCGGACGCCCTCGGAGACGCTGCTTCCGCTCCCGTCAGCGGGTTCTCCGGTGACCGGATCGGACACGTTCGCGCCGGTGAGGTCTGCCGGGCCGTTGGCCGTGCCCCAGTAGTTATGCGTCGCGTCGAGGGTGCCGTTCGCGCCGTCGTTCCAGACGCCGTTGGCGGCACCGAGTCGGTCCCATGGTTCGAACGTGTTGTAGTGGAGTTCGACGGCGTCTGCCCCCTTCGAGTCCGGGCCGCAGAGGCGCTGTTCGTCGTGTTCGACCACCTTGACATCGTAGAAGGCATCGATGTAGTTGTGGTGGATCGAGATGGTGGCGGTCGGGTCGCTGATCGAGACGCCGTGCCCGAATCCGAGCCGGTTGTGGGCGATCTCGTGGCCGCCCCCCTCGACGAAGACGGCGCCGCCCTCGTAGGAGGACACGTCGCCGGCCCAGAGGTCGTTGTTCGTGACGGTGTGATTGGTCCCGCTGAGTTCGACTGCGATGGGATAGGCCTCGACGTGGTTCCCCTCGATCGTATTGTTGTCCCCCCGGACCTGTATGCCGTCCTCGAGCGCGTCGATCGAGTTGTCGCGGACGACGTTGTCGTGCCCACCGACCTGGATGACGCCTTCGAACGACGACCGAGCGTCGACACTGTTCCCCGCCACGAGGTTGTCCGACCCGCTCTCGACCTTCACTGCGGGCCCTCCGTCGAACTCGTTTCCGCGTATCGTGGATTCATTCGTCCGATCCAGGCTGATTCCGCCCTCGGTGGACACGTCCGTGAACGTGTTGTTCACGACGGAAACTCCCTCGGACCGGCTGAGAACGATCCCGTTCCCGAACGAACTGTCAGTGGAGAACGTGCTGTTTCGAATCCGGACCGCTCGCGAATCGGCCACGACGACGCCGCTGGTCGTCCCTCCCGATTCGGAACTCGTCACGTTCACGAGCTGTCCCCCGACCACGCCCTCGTAGCGGACGTTGTCCCCGCCCTCGCCGCCGACCGTCACGTCGCGGAGGCTGACGTTATGGAGCGTCGAGTTCGCCCCGACGCTGATGCCGGTTCGCTCCGCGTCGGAGGTGTCCCCGTCCGTCCGAACGGCGTACCCGTCGCCGTCCAGGGTGACGTCGCTCGCGCGGATCTCGATGCACGGCATCGGCGCGTCCCCTGCCGTCCCGTTGCGGGCGACGTCCCGCGTCAGGACGTACTCACCGGACTCGTCGATGACTGTACACGAATCGATCTCCGTCGGTTCGGCGGCGGCCTGTCGTGCGCCCACGACTACCCCAGCCGACGCGACGAGCGCGACGGCCATCACCACCGACAGCACCTGTCTGCTCGTCTGCATTCGGACGATCGTTAGTCCATCCCCGTGTTATTATCGGGTCCCTAAGGTCTCCGTTCTCCGGCCGACGACCGAGAACGACGGGTCTTTCCCCCCTGCGATCCGTTTTCGAGTATGAGCGACAAGGACCTCCTCGGCGTCATCCTCGGGGGGATCGCGTTCATGATGTTCGCCACCGGTCTCGTTCTGGTACTGGTGTAGTCCGAACCCTCCCTCCCCATCGGCGATGCTCGGGGTCGGGAAGGACGAAAAACCGTGAGTCGAATCGGTCGCGGCCGTCAGTTCTCGTCGCCGCCGCCGTCGGTGCGGAGGTCGTCAGGCTCCTCCTCGCGGCCGCCGTCGACGATCGCCGTCCGGCGCTTGCGGTCGAACCAGTCCCACTCGGCGGTGTTGAGGTTCTGCTCCTCGAGCCTCCACGGGTCGCCGCTCTGGACGCGCGCCCCCTCGAGCCAGGAGACGACCAGGTTGTACGCCCAGATGAGCCCGCCGACGAACAGCAGCGCCGCGCCCACCGTGGCGAGCTGGTGGAGCGTGGCGAACTGGGGCAGGTACGTCGCGTACCGGCGCGGCATGCCGCCGTAGCCGAGCAGCACCATCGCGAAGAACGTGATGTTGGTGCCGATCATGAACAGCCAGAAGTGCGCCTTCGCGAGGCTGCGCTGGTACCACCGGCCGGTGACGAGCGGGAACCAGTAGTAGATCCCGGCGAAGCCGGCGAACGCGATGGCGCCCATCACGATGTAGTGGAAGTGGCCGACGACGTAGTACGTGTCGTGGAGCACGAGGTCGACGGGGACCGACGCGAGGAACACGCCGGTGACGCCGCCGATGATGAAGTTGGAGACGAAGCCGATGCAGAACAGCATCGGCGCGGTGAGCCGGACCTTCCCGTTCCACATCGTCGTGATCCAGTTGAACGTCTTCACCGCGCTCGGGATGGCGATTGCGAGCGAGACGGCCATGAAGCTCGCGCGCAGGCGCGGGTCGATGCCCGTCGCGAACATGTGGTGGGCCCAGACGCCGAACGAGAGCACCCCGATCGCCAGCGTCGAGTAGACGACGAACTTGAAGCCGAACAGCTTCCGCCCGGCGAACCGGGGCAGCACGTAGCTGACGATACCCATCGGGGGCAGGACGAGGATGTACACCTCCGGGTGGCCGAAGAACCAGAACAGGTGCTGCCAGAGGATGGGGTCGCCGCCGCCGACCGCGAAGAACGTCGTCCCGAAGTTCCGGTCGAGCAGCAGCATGACGAGCGCGCTCCCGAGCAGCGGGAACGCGAACAGGATGAGCCCCGACTGCGTGAGGATGGTCCACGAGAAGATGTCGAGGTTCGCCCAAGTCACCCGCTCGCCGCGCTCGGTGAAGATGGTCGCGATGAAGTTGACCGCGCCCATCGTCGCCGAGACGCCGGTCAGGTGGAGACCGAGCAGCATCAGGTCGACGCCGACGTTCGCCTGGTTCCCGTTGCCGACGCCGGCCGAGAGCGGCGTGTACATCGTCCAGGCGGTCTGGGCCGGGATGACCTCGGGAAGCGGGAAGAAGCCCGCCCAGATGAGCAGCGCGCCCGGCGGGAGCAGCCAGAACGCGATGGCGTTGATGCGCGGGAACGCCATGTCGTCCGCGCCGATGATCAGCGGGATGAGGTAGTTCGCGAACGCCGCGATGATGGGCGTCCCGAACAGGAACAGCATCGTGATGCCGTGGCTCGTCATCAGCGAGTTGTAGAACGTCGGCGCGCCGAGGAGGGCGATGTCGGGCGTGCTGAGCTCCGCGCGCATGAGCATCGCCATCAGTCCGCCGACGACGAACGCGATGACGCCGTACAGGCCGTACAGGAGGCCGATGTCCTTGTGGTCGACGGTCGTGAGCCATCGGATGAGGCCGGCGGGCTTCTCGCGGTGCGCGTAGCCGGACTCACCGACGCCCCCGCCGGCCCCCAGCGGGGTGTAGGACCGCCAGTCCTCGACCCGGGCGAGGAAGGCGGCCACGCCCACGAGGAACAGGCCCATGAGGACCGTCAACAACAGTTGGCCGGTTAGCTGCATACGAGCGAGTCAGTTTCGGAGGCACAAGAAAGATTCGAGTCGGGTCCGGCGGCCGCGCGTCAGGGGTTGCCGGTTTCGTCGTCCCCGGCGGCTATCTCGGGGGTCGGCTCCTCCTCGCGCTCGTCGCCGCCCTCGACGTCCGCTCCCTCCTCACGCGCCCCGTCGTCGGTCCGCTCAGCCTCCTCTTCGCCGTGGAGGTCCGCCTCGATTTCCTCCCTCGTCCTCGAGTCCTCCACGGCGGCCTGGCCCTGGAAGTACACCTCCGAGCGCTTCTCGTCGCCGGCGATCGCCTTCCCGGAGACGTACGTCAGGATGGCGAGGCCGATGAACGGGACCGCGTGCAGACCGATCATGATGAGGTCCCCGAACAGCCCGAGTTCCCGCCACGGGTTGAAGATGACATACCCGACGCCGAAGAACAGGATGATCCCCAGCGGGATGACGTTGACCGTCAGGTCCAGCAGGGTGTCCCTGTCGAAGATGGTTGTCATGGCCGGACGTTGGACGGCCCGGCAAAATACATTGTCGATTCAGTCCGCCCTACGCGGGGACGCCGGCCTCGCGGGCGAACAGTTCGCCGGCGATCCCCGCCAGCAGCATGAACAGCCCGGCGCCGACGGTGGCGTACCCGCGGAGGGACAGCGGGGCGGGTGTCATCGGGTCGACGTACACGAGGGCGCCGCCGAGAACGACCGCGAGCAGCGCGATGACGCCGAGCGCCCGCCAGGGTGTCTCCACGTAGCCCGACTCCCCGAGCATCCCGGCGATGCTGCCGCCGAAGAGGATGACCCCGCCGACCGCGAGCGGGATGATGCCGAACAGCAGTCCGAGCTCGGCGATCGGGAGTCCGAGCGCGACGAACAGCGGCCACGGGCTGGCCATCCGGTACTGGTCGCTCAGCCCGGGGTTCTCGTCCATACCCGGCGTAGGGGGTCGCGGGTTCAAAGGCTATCGATGTCGGCCCGACGGGAACGTGGACGGCCGGGAAGACGGCGTCCCCCGCGTCAGGGGAGCGTGACGCCGTGGCGAGTGAGGTAGTTCGAGACCTCCTTGATCTCGACGGGGCTGCCGATGATGCGGCACTCCGCGTCGCTCTCGTGGAACACCGTGACCGTAAACTCCGCTTCCACGTCGGCACGAACGGGGTCGAGCGCGTCACATGGGAGGACGATCTGCGTGCTGTCACGGAGACGCGATGGATCCGGCATCTCGTCGTGGTTGGAGGTTACGAGCGTGACGTATAATCGTGTCGAAGTAAAATACGGGCGGCTCAGCCGCCGAACGAGCCGATACATCGCGTACCGGGAACCTCGGACTGGTATCGGACCGCGGACACGTTCGGCGGTCGGTTCCGCGTTCGACGCCCTCCTCGGCGGGCCGACCGCCCCGAAGGAAAGCGTTTAGGCGCACGCACGGCCGAGTCGGTGGTGATGGGACTTGAGGAGGAGATCGAGGACCTCCGCGAGGAGATCGCCGAGACCCCGTACAACAAGGCGACCGAGGAGCACGTCGGCCGCCTGAAGGCGAAACTCGCGGCGAAGAAGGAGAAACTGGAGAACCAGTCCTCCTCCGGCGGCGGCCAGGGGTACGCCGTCGAGAAGACCGGCGACGCGACGGTCGCGCTCGTCGGCTTCCCCTCCGTCGGCAAGTCCACCCTCATCAACGCCATCACGAACGCCGACAGCGAGACGGGCGACTACGAGTTCACGACCCTCGACGTGAACCCGGGGATGCTCCAGTACCGCGGCGCCAACATCCAGATCCTCGACGTGCCGGGGCTCATCGAGGGTGCCGCGGGCGGCCGCGGTGGCGGGAAGGAAGTGCTCTCAGTCGTCCGCACCGCCGACCTCGTCGTCTTCCTCCTCTCGGTGTTCGAGATCGACCAGTACGAGCGCCTGCGCGAGGAACTGTACCTGAACAAGATCCGCCTCGACGCGGAGCCGCCGAACATCTCCGTCCGGAAGACGCACAAGGACGGCATCCGGGTGACGATGGGCGACGCCGTCTCGCTGGACGAGCAGACCGTGAAGAGCGTCCTCCGGGAGCACGGCTTCGTCAACGCCGCGGTGACCATCCCCCACGACCTCACCATCGACGAACTCATCGACGGCGTGATGGACAACCGCGTGTACCTCCCCTCGATGGTCGCGGTCAATAAGGCCGACCTCATCGACGAGGACTACCTCCCGACGGTGAAGGAGAACCTCCGCGCACACGACCTCGACCCGGACGAGGTGACGTTCATCTCCGCCGAGGAGGGCCGGGGGCTCGACGGCCTGAAGGACCGCATCTGGGAGACGCTCGGGCTCATCCGGATCTACATGGACAAGCCCGGCCGCGGCGTCGACTACGAGGAGCCCCTGGTGCTCCGCGAGGGCGACACGGTCGGCGACGCCTGCGAGAAGCTCGGCGGCGAGCTCGGGGAGCGCTTCCGGTTCGCCCGAGTCTCCGGCTCGAGCGCGAAACACGACGACCAGCAGGTCGGCACCGGCCACGAACTCGCGGACGAGGACGTGCTCCGGCTGATCACCCGGAAGTGACGCGGGCCCCCGCGCGGACGGTCGGAGCCGTCCCGCGTGCGACTCGGCGGCGCGTCCTCGTCGCGGTCCTCCTCTGCGGCCTAATACCGTGGTCGGTCCAGACGTTCGTCGGCGGGACGGTGCTCCTGCGGTTCCCCTGGGGCGCGGTGAGCGCCGGGGGCGGACTCGTTCCCTCTGCCGGCGTGAGCGCCGCACTGCGACTCTCCGTCTCGGTGCTCACCGACTACCCGCTGTTCGCCGGGCCGCCGTTGCTCCTCCAGTGGGCGCTCGCAGCGCTGTTCTGGGCGCTCGCGCTGGGGTCGGCCGCGACCGGCCTCGTCGACGCCGAGGACCCGCGCGTCACGGCGGGCCTCCTCGCGCTGGCGGGGGTCTCGAACCTCGCGGTCGCGCTGGAGTTCGGGGTCCAGCCGGAGCGGTCGGCGTACCCGGTCGGGACGCTCGCGCTGTGGATCGTCGCAGGCTGGCGGTACTGGTCGTGGCGAGTGGGCGGTCGGCAGTAGTCGAATCGCCCCGACCACGTCCTTTGTTCATTGGTACCAATCCCTACCCGGCTTTTTTGTGTCACCGATCCACCATCAGTTCGAGGTGACGACGACGTGCCAAACCCACTCCAGACTCGCCGGCTTCTCGTCGGGCGCGTGACCGCCGCGATGGCGGGGTACGCTCCCCGGCAGGCACGCGTCGTCATCCCGACGTGGCGGCCCGCCGCACCTTATCGCGACTGAAGCGACCGGACGGCGGAGCCTTCCCAGCCGCTCGACTCGACGCTCGATAGCCGCCCGGCCTCGAAGCACAGCACGTCGACTCCCGCTGACGAACACGGCCCCCCACTCATGTACGCAGACTATCCCCCCTCCGACCACCGGACGTATCGACACGCACCCGCGCTCTCGACGACGCTCGCCCTCGCGGCCCTCCCGCTCGCCGCACTGCTCGCCGCCGCGTACCCCGCGGCGACGGTCGCGCTGCTGTTCGGCCTCCTGGCCGGCCGCGCGACCCGCCGGTGAGGTCCGGGCCGATCGAACCGGGCCGACCCGTCCCGTCCGAACGCTCTATGCGCTCGGGGACGTACACGCCCCCAGGATGACCGACGACTTCCGGATCGGCATGATCGTCCCGAGTTCGAACGTGACAATGGAGACGGAGATCCCGGCGATGCTGGACGGGCGGCCGGAGCTCTACGGCGAGTCGTTCACGTTCCACTCCAGCCGGATGCGCATGCAGAGCGTCACCCAGGAGGAACTGGAGCGGATGGACGACCAGTCCGAGGACTGCGCGACGCTGCTGTCGGACGCGCGCTGTGACGTCATCGCGTACGCCTGCCTCATCGGCATCATGGCGCAGGGCCCCGGCTACCACGAGGACAGCGAGGCGAAGCTCCACGAGAAGACCGTCGAGAACGACGGCGACGCGCCGGTCGTGACCAGCGCCGGGGCGCTCGTCCGGGCGCTCGACCGGCTGGAGGCCGAGCGGGTCGCGCTCATCGCACCGTACGTGGAGGAACTCACGCGGACGGTGATCGACTACTTCGAGAGTAGCGGCGTCGACGTGGTCGACTACGAGACGCTCGAGTGCCCGGACAACCTCGAGGTCGCGCGGCTCGACCAGCGAAACCTCGTCGACATCGCCGAGGGGCTCGACACGGCCGACGCCGACGCGGTCGTCCTCTCATCGTGCGTCCAGATGCCGTCGCTCGCGGCGATCCAGTCCGCCGAGGACCGACTCGGCCTGCCGGTGTTCTCGGCCGCGACGGCGACGACCTACGAGATCCTCGACGCGCTCGACCTGAGCACGCAGGTCCCCGGCGCGGGCCGCCTGCTCGCCGGCGGGATGAACGAGGGAGAAGGGGTCGGGAAGTCAGTTCCGACGGCGGACGACTGAACCGCCGTCGGCGTTCCGCGTCGATCCGTTCGTCTCTCTATCGATCGTGGCAGTCCGGTGCTCGCGCTGGTTAGTCCGCCTCGGCGTGGGCGGGCGGCGGCCCCCGCGCGCGCCTGTCGACGATCGTTTCGCAGACGGGACAGACGAGGACGCGCGCCGCGTCGGTCGTCGTCTCGAGCCAGTTCTCGGCGATCGGGCTCTCGTAGCCGCACTCGGGGCAGAACAGGACGGTCTTCCGCCGACCGTCGTTCTGGTCGGTTCGCTGGGTAGTAGCTGTCATCGATCCTAGGTACGTGCTCCGTGAAGATAGGACTTGTTTGGGACCGAAAACCGTGACAGAGTATCGGTGGCAACCGGTCCCACCGGGAGCATTCCGAGCCCTCGCCCGACGCGATCCACACGCAACTCGGCGCCGGCGACCGACGGGTCGCCCCGACCTCGCCACCCGGCGATCGTCCTCATCTCGCCGCAAGGTGGCGGTTCCCGCCGCTCCGCCCGACGCGACGTCGGTACCCTTTTCGACCGCGCGACCTTGCCTTCGCGTATGGCATTCACGCTCGACCACGTGATGATGCGCGTCGAGGACATGGACGAGGCGATGGAGTTCTACACCGGTCACTTCGGCTACGAGGAGAAGGACCGGTGGGACGCCGACACGTTCACCAACGTCCACCTCGGCCCGGCGGACGCGCACGAGGACAGCGCGACGCTCGAACTGACGTACAACCACGACGACCGGACGTACGACATGGGCGACGCGTGGGGCCACATCGCCGTCCGCGTCGACGACGTGTACGACGCCTATGAGGAACTGATGGACGCCGGCGTCGACGACTACCGCGACCCGGACTCCTGTGGCGGCAGCTACGCGTTCGTGAAGGACCCCGACGGCCACGAGATCGAGATCGTCGAGCGCGACCAGGGCGCCCGCTGGTCGCTCGACCACACGATGATCCGCGTCGAGGACGCCACCGAGGCGCTCGGCTACTGGCTCCGAACGTTCGAGTACGAGCACACCGGCCGGTGGGAGGCCGACTCGTTCGCGAACTACTTCATGAAGCCCGAGGGCGCCGCCGACGAGGCGATGGCGGTCGAACTCACCTACAACTACGACGGCCGCTCCTACGAGATGGGCGACGCGTGGGGCCACCTCGCGGCCCGCGTCGACGACCTCCAGGAGGACTGGGAGACGGTGCTCGAGCGCGGGTCCGAGGACTACCGCGACCCCGAGTCGTGCGACAACCGGTACGCGTTCACGAAGGACCAGGACGGGCACGAGATCGAACTGGTCTGAGTCTTCGACCTCGTTTCGGCGTCTGATGGTTCGGTTGTTCGGTTGGAAACCGCGGTGACGACCGCGAAAGCCCCCGCGGCGCTCGACTCCGGGGCCTCGCTGTGCTCCTCGCCTCGGTCACTTCGTTCCCTCGGCTGCGGTGCTTGCTTCGTCCGCGTTCGTCGAGTTACGGGAGAGCAAGCTCTCCCGAATTCACGGGCGCAAGCGCCCGTGAATGTCGCGGCCCCTTTCAGTCCCACCCGGTGTCATTCCGGGCCGCATCGCTAGCGGCCATCCGGCGAGCACGTCCTGCGGTTGGGGAGGGCGTGGCTTTCATGACGCTTGGCAGTAGTGGTCCGCTTCCTCAGACCTTGACAGGGGTCGTCAGCCGGAAAACCAGCCAATGCACCCTCCTCAACCGCCTGCGCTCCACAGTCACCCGAACGAAACCACCGGCCGAGAGACGATCCACAGCGAGAGCACGGTGTAGCCGACCATCAGCACCAGCAGCGGCGCGTGGCCCCGACGCGAAGCTCTCGAATCGCCGTACCGCCGGACTGCGACCCCGTGGGCGGCCACAACGGCGACGGCGTGTCCGAGGACGACGAGGGCGACCTGCGAGGCCCAGAACGCCGGCAGCGGGAGCCACCAGAGCGGGTCGAGGGCGATGAGGGGGACGCCGACCGCCCGGGCCGCCATCGCGACGAGCAGGCCGAGGTTCCGGACCACGTACGGGTAGTTGTGGGCCACCTCGTAGGCGGCCGCGATGGGGAGGACCGTCGGCGCGAACGCGAGCGACGCGCCCCGGACGGTTCCGGCCGTCCCGCCGCGACCGAGGCGGTCGGCGAGCGCGGCGACGACGGCGAAGGCGGCGAGGAAGCCGAGCAGTCCGAGCCCGTACAGCACGACGCTCGCGACCGGGCCGAGCCCGAGCGTCCGCCGCGCGGCGAACAGGAGCGTCTGGAACTCCGGCGTGTTCGTGAAGCCGTCGAAGCTCACGGTGTACACCGCGGCGACGACGAACGCGACGAGCGACCCGTCCGCGACCGGACGGACGCAGTCAGTCCACGGGAAGCGGAGCGAGAGCGTTCGCCCCTCGTCCTCGCGGTCGAGGACGGCCACCCGTCCGAACAGCCGGTAGAGCACGGCGAGCGTGTCGGCGCGGCGGAACCACTCCCGACCGAAGCAGACGCCGCCGACCAGCATGACGGCGGCGTAGCCCGCGACGACGCCCGCCGTCCCGCGCGGCGACCGCGGGACGAGCGTCAGCGTGGCCACGACGCCGATCCCGGCGACGAACCCCGCCGTCGCCGGCCAGTGGGCGAGTCGGTCGGGGTACCCGCCGAGCACGGCGACGGCGTCGCCCTCGAGCCGGCAGAGGCCCTCGTAGGCGGCCCGCCACGGGGAGAGCGTCGGCCAGACGGAGCCGACGACGACGGCCAGCAGCGCGAGCCCCCTGACCCACACCGGCCAGACGAACACGGTGACGGCGTTCTCCGCGGCGACGCGGGGGCCGAGGAGGCCGTCGAGCACGGCGAGCGCGACGGCCAGGGCGAACCCGACCCGCGCGAGGTGTCGGGCCGCTTCGACTGGCCGTTCCGGGAGTCGCACCCGTCGGGTCGAATCGTGGGTCGGCACGTCCCCCGACCGCGAGAGCAGCGCGGCCGTCGCGAGGATCGTGGCCGCCGCGCCGGCGACGAGCAGCGGGAACGGGAGCGGCGCGTCGAACCGCGAGGCGCCGACGTCGTGGGCGGCCGCCCGGTCCGACAGCGTCGCCACGGCGAGTACCGCAGCGAAAGCGGCGACCGCAACCCGGACCGTTCGCGAGTCCGGCGGCGTCGCTCCGACCGCCCGCGACGTCGTTTCCGTCCCCCCGTCGTTCGGCATCGTGGGTGCGTTCGCGTACCGCGCGAAAAGCCCCGGTGGTTCGACTCTCGAACGTCGCCCCGCGGTGGGACGGCTTATGCGTCTCCCCACGAACGGCCGGGTATGCGCCCGCGGACCGCCGCCGTGCTCGTAGTGCTCCTCGGGGTGCTCCTCGCCGGCGTCGGCGCGGTGTTCCTCCAGGACGGCGGGGTCACCCTCTCCGAGCGGTGGGTGAGCGAGACGGGCACCGACATCCGGGGGAACCACCACCCCGTCGCGGCCGGCCGGATCGACGGCGAGGGGATGGTGTACGCCCCCGTCAGCGCCCCCGGCGGAACCAGCGACTGCCGCCTCGTCGGGCTCCACGCGTCCAACGGCTCTACCCGGTGGTCACACGCCGTCCCGCCCGCGAACTGCACGCTCCACGCGGTCGCCGACCCGGCGATCGCCGACCCCGACCGGGACGGGACGACCGAGGTGTTCGCCGCCTCGACGACCGAGGAACTGCTCGGGTTCGACGCCCATACCGGCGCGGTCGAGTTCCGCGTGACCCTCTCGGAGTACGGCTACACCAAACCGGTGATCGCGGACCTGACCGGCGACGGCCGGTCGGAGATCGCGGTCGTCGACGTCTCCGGCACGCTGTTCGTCTACGCGCCCGACGGCTCCCTCGTCTGGGAGCGCGACCTCGGCGGCATCACGAACGGCGCCCCGCAGGCAGGCGACTTCACCGGCGACGGGACGCTCGAACTCGCGGTCGGGACCGGCGCAGGCGAGGCGGTCCTGGTCGACGGCGACGGGACGACCGTCTGGAACCGGAGCACCTGGGACGAGGCCGTGGGCTGGACAACGAGCGGCCAGGCCGACGCCGACCCGGCCCCCGAGTTCGTCGTCGCGACGACGGCCGGCACGGTCGGCGTCCTCGACGGGGTGACCGGCGAGACGCAGTGGCGCCGGGACCTCGGGACGCTGGCGTCCGTCCACGCGTTCGGCGACGGGGACGGCGACGGCGACCCGGAGGTGTACGCCGGCGCCAGGGACAGCGGCCTCCGGGCGTTCGACGCGCGGACCGGCGACCTCGAGTGGACGACGACGCTCACGACCGAGGGGACCCAGATGATGCCCCCGCCGCTGCTCGGCGACCTCGACGGCGACGGCGACCCGGAACTGGTCGCCGCGACCAACGACGGCCTGGTGTCGGTCGTGGACCCGTCGACCGGCGAGGTGCTCGCCACCTACAGCCGCGAGCAGCCGATCTACACGCACCCGACGCTCGCGGACGCCGACGGTGACGGCGCCGTCGAGGCGTACGTGATCTACGGCGACGGGCGCGTCGTCGCCCTCGGCGCGGGGACTGCCGACGATCCGAGCGGGGCGCTCTGACCGGTCAGTCGTTGGCGTGGGCTCGCTCGAACGGGTGGGGCGGCAACCGGAGGTCGTCGAGGTCCGCGAGGTGTTTGACGTTGTAGACGACCTGCAACTCGTCCGTGGTCGGCATCCCGTTGCAGGACAGTCGGATGCCGCGGTCGGTCATCTCCGACGGGAGGATGTGGTCGATCGGCTGCGTCAGCTCCCCCTCCGTGACGGCGACCGCGCAGTTGGCGCACGCCCCGCCCCGGCAGGCGTACGGCCACGCGAACCCGCGGTTCTCGGCCGCCTGGAGGAGGGACTCGTGGGGCTCGACGACGAACCGGCCGTAGTCGCCCGGGTCGAGGCTCTCGGCCGAGGCCTTCTCGAAGAGGTCCGGGTCGTCGAGGTCCCACCCGAAGTCGTCGAGCACCTCGTAGTTGAGGTACTCGACCCGGGACTGCTCGCTCCCCCGGTGGCCCTCCGGGTCCTCGGGCTCGATCTCGTCACCGTCCCAGTCATCCCCGCCGCCCGACCTGATCTCCTCGTAGGCCGCCCTGACGAGCCTGAACTCCTCCGCGGAGCCGCCCTGGTCGGGGTGGGTCTCCAGCACCCGGCGTCGGTACGCCTGGTCGACCTCCCACTCCTCCGCATCCGCATCGATCCGCAGAACGTCGAACGGGGAGTCCACGACCACCGGTAACCGACTCAGGTTGATAAACTTCTCCGACCGGGCCCCTGCTCGGCCTCCTACTGCATCCCCGCTCAGAACCGCAGGATCGGCTTGATGGCCTCCCCGCTCTCCGAGTCGGCGACGGCCTGCTCGATGTCCTCGAAGTCGTAGAACGTGACGAACTCCTCGAACGGGAGTTTCCCCTGCTGGTGGAGCCGCACGAGGTCGGGGACGAACTCCTTGGGGTGTGAGTCGCCCTCGATGATCCCCCGGATCGACCGGCCGAACAGGAGGTCGTTGACGTCGAAGCTCGCCTCGGTGCCGAGCGGCGGCGCGCCGATGACGCCGCACGTCCCGGTCTGCCGGAGCACGTCAGCGCACTGGCGGAGGACCTTCGGGTTGCCGGTCGTCTCCAGCGAGTAGTCGGCCCTGCCGCCGAGGTGCTCACGGATCGTCGCGACCACGTCGTCGACCTTCTCGGGGTTGACCGTCTTCGTCGCGCCGAGTTCCTCCGCCTTCTGCAGTCGGTTCTCCTGCAGGTCGACGACGACGACGTCGCTACACCCCTTGATCTCCGCGCCGAGCAGGCCGCTCAGGCCGACCGAGCCCGCGCCGAAGATGGCGATCGAGGCGCCCGGCTGCGGGTCAAGCGAGTTGATGACGCCGCCCGCGCCGGTCTGGATGCCGCAGCCGAGGGGGCCGAGCAGTTCGAGCGGGGCGTCCTTCGACACGGGGACGACGTTCCGCTCGGTCGCGATGGCGTGGGTGGCGAACGACGACTGGCCGAAGAACAGCCCACCGAGCCGTTCCTCACCCTTCGAGAGGGGCGAGGAGCCGTCGGTCGTCCGGCTCGCCGCGAAGTTGTGGGAGAAGAACTCCTCGCAGTAGGCGACGTCGCCGCTCCGGCAGTTCCGACAGCTGTCGTCGTAGTCGAACGAGCAGACGACGTGGTCGCCCGGTTCGACGTCGGTGACGCCCGGGCCGACCTCCCAAACGACCCCCGACCCCTCGTGGCCCAGTACCGCCGGAAGCGGGGTCGGGAGGTGCTGGTCGCGCACCGAGAGGTCGGTGTGACAGACGCCCGCGCCGACCATCTCGACGAGCACCTCGCCGGCCCGGGGTCGCTCCAGTTCCACCGTCTCGAGTTCGAACGGCCCGCCCTCCTCCCGGACGACCGCGGCCTCGATCTCCATGTCCGAGTGTGTGACCGCATACCGCATAATAGCTGGTGCCGGGTCGCCGAACGCCGCGTTCCGACCGCCATCCCCCCCCCGGGCACCCGACCCCCGACAGCCCCGACACGCATCGGAAGGTCCTTCGGGGTCGCCCCACCCACCCCGGGTATGGACCGGTCGCTCGTCGTCGCGCTCGTCGTCGGCGTCCTCCAGGGCGTCTTCGAGTGGCTCCCCATCTCCAGCGAGGGGAACGTCGCCCTCGCACTCTCGCTGCTCGGGCGTTCGCCCGCCGACGCCGTCGCGTTCGCCCTCTTCCTCCACCTCGGGACCGCGCTCTCGGCGACCGTCTACTACCGCGCGGAACTGCGCGAGGTGCTGGCGCTCCTCCCCGCCTGGCGCCCAGGTTCGGCGTTCGAGGGCGACCAGGCGACCGTCACGTTCCTCGCGGTCGGGACGCTCGTCTCGGGCGTCGTCGGCATCGCCGCCTACTCGACGCTCCTTACAGTGGTCTCGGAGCTGGCCGGGGGGCTGTTCGTCGTCCTCGTCGGTGTCCTGCTCGTCCTCACGGGCCTGTTCCAGCGGCGCTCGAGCGCCGTCTCGCTCGGCGGCCGCGAGGACCCGGATCTCCTCGACGCGCTTCTCGTCGGCGTCGCCCAGGGGGTCGCCATCCTCCCCGGCGTCTCTCGCTCGGGAACGACCGCAGGGGCGCTCCTGCTCAGGGGTCACGACGGCCCCGACGCGTTCCGGTTCTCGTTCCTCCTCTCCATCCCCGCGGCAGTGGGTGGAGGGCTGCTCGCGTACCTCGACGCGGGGCTCGGCGACCTCTCGCCCACTGCCGCGATCGTCGCGCTGGGGGCCGCCGCCGCCGTCGGCTTCCTCACCATCGACGCGCTGATGCGGGTCGTCGAGCGGGTGTCCTTCTGGGCGGTCTGTGTCGGCCTCGGCGCGCTGGCGGTGCTCGGCGGGTTGCTGGTCGTCTGAGTCGAACCCGATCGAACTCCCACGAGGACGAACGGGAAACTCTACCCTGTTGAGCCCCTCAGAACCTGATACGAACCGTGTGGTAGATACAGAGAAGTATTCAGCATAGCGCCAGTATTTGATTCAGAGATACCCAACTGAACCAGTCGCTACGTAGACCCGCGAACTGATCGGCGGAATTTCTATCAGGTACAGATGACGTTCGTCGAGCCACGCTGAATACATAGCGCGTATCTTGGACGGTGTCTCCTCCAGCTTCTGGGTTAGCGAATCGGTCAGTACTGGGGATCTACGTGTCGATATGGTGTACTGCCTCCGGGGAAAGGAGGCGACCAGTTGAGAGTTCGACCCACCCGTTTGCGAGCACACGAAGTTCTCCTTCGTGGAGGACGGTTTCCTGGTCGAAGTCGGCATACACGATCGCGTTCTGGTACTCCTGTACGATGTTTTCAGCGAACTCCTCCCAAAGTGATTCGGTCGAGATAACCATATTGTCACATTCGACAAGCGCAATAAAGTAGTTCCGGGTGATCCGACTACTCGTTCCACAGCGTGTGCCCTCCGAAATACGCAGATCCACCGAGCAGGCGGTTCACCAGGCTCAGCGTGAAACAGATGAAGTCGTTGTGCTGAACTCGCCCTCTGTAGTCAGTACGCTGCATCTGACAGTGGCCACGTAGGTCGGCCCCCTCCATACGAGATACAGGGCGCATGTCTCGCTGAAATCCGGCCCCGGATCGATGCCGTCGACTTTTGCAAGCCTAATCGCTATGCGGTTCACGACCCGAGACCTCCCATGGTCAACTGGAGAAAATACTGGGCCGCGATCGGCGTCGCCGAACTGCTAATCCTTGGAACGCTGTTTTTCCTCTTTCCCGAACCCATCACATCGGTCCTGGGTATCGCTCTCGTTCTCCTCGCTGCCGGGGTTTGGATCGCCGGATGGTATCGGGGAGACCGGGAATCACCGGAGCGTTCAGAGACCGAACGGCGGAGCGTTCGCCGATAACGACGACCACATCACCTGAACTGGTGCTGGAAAATGAGGTCTCGGCAGTTAATCCCCGTTTCGCATTACGTGGCCAACCCCGTTGGCCCGAACGAATCCTTGCTTCCGAAGGAACGCTGAATCCACTCTCTGTATCTCGCACGCCGCTTCTGGCTGAACTCTGGTAGTTTGTCGAGGCGCTGCTGAATACAGAGCGCGTATCGGTCACCAAGTTTTCGTAATTACCTCTTGTAGGAATACTCCAAACAGTGGGTGGAGACGATCGACTACGAGGGAGGCGGCACCAAGTACCTCGTTTTCAAGTGACCTGCCCAATCGGGTGAGCCAGTATGACTGACAAGACCGACATCAGTACGGCCAACACGATGCGTGAGCGCTCAGGCGAGAGTCGGATTAAACTCTGGTTGCTGCTGCGCGCGAACCGCATTCTCGTCTCCATCGTCCTGACCAGTGCCGTGTTCGTCGCATTCGTCTTCGCCGTCGCTGTCCTCGATCCACCGTTTTCACAGCAAATCGAGTCCGGCGACATGATCGACACGATGTTCTCGACGATGATCACGGTCATCGTGACTGGGACGACACTCGTCGTCACGATCGGTCAGCTCGTCCTCTCCCAAGAGAACGGCCCGCTCGGCGATCAACGCGAGCGTATGTCCAGTTCAATGGATTTCCGGGATTATACTGAAGAATTAATCGGATCTCCGAGTCCTGCCGATCCATCCGAATTCCTCCGGCAGATCATCGGAATCACGGCACAACGGACGACGGCTCTTCGAGAGTCTATTGACAAGAATGATAACGAGAACCTCCGAGAAGAGGTCGATGAATTCGCTGAAAGCGTCACTGGGAACGCTGACACGGTGCGTGACCAACTTGAGAATGCGCAGTTCGGCTCGTTCGATGTGTTATTCGCTGCACTAAATTTCAATTATAGCTGGAAAATCTTCCAAGTTGAACGTCTCGCGAACGAATACGAAGAGAGCCTCAATGAGGAAGAACGCGGCTTGCTTGACGACCTCAAAACAGCGCTGTCTCTGTTTGGTCCGGCGCGCGAACACATCAAGACGCTGTACTTCCAATGGGCACTCATTGACTTGTCTCAGATGATTCTCTATGCTGCAGTCCCGGCATTGGCCGTTGCGGGTATCATGGTCGGAATCGTCGATGCGGGGACGTTCCCAGGAAGCACACTCGGTCTCGACCACATCATCCTCGTCGTGGGCGGTGCGTTTGCGGTGACGCTCGTTCCATTCATGCTGTTCGTCTCGTACGTCCTTCGCATCGTCACCATAGCAAAACGGACACTTGCCATCGAGCCGCTGATCCTCCGCAAATCACAACGCTAAGATCCGACGCAGAACTCAAACCTCAGACACGGTTGGATGTGGACGCTTCGTGAGGTACTGAGGTTAGTCACCCTCTGAACGGGCGTCGATTGCTCGCGTCCCGCCACAATTCCAATACCGTCCTCCGCGAGGAGATCGACACAGGCGCTGTTGAATGCCTTTGGGAAATTCCCCAACCCCATTGCAGCCTCTAACATCGAAAATATAGCCCGAAACGATTCGTCGCCCCTAATCCACTGGAATGACCGATGGACACTCTATAGTCAGCACGCCCCTTTTGACAGATGTTGAGTAGATCGTCAAGAGCATGCTGCATACAGGGCGCATAGTCAGCAAGTGGCTCTCCCGAGTCAGCCGCGTGACCCATTGCTCCGTATAGGTGAGGAGCAGATCACCTCACCCGAAAAGTCGTCAGCCTGTAGAAGATACTTATGTGAGTGCCAGTACATCGTGAAATATGGCCTTGCTCTCGCGTCGAGAAGCCCTTGCTTCGGGGGTGGCGACCTTGACCCTCCTGACTACGGGGTGTCTGGGAGGACTCGGAAATGGACTCGGAAATTCCGGTAACCCTGAAGTTCGACTCCACAACGGTGATACAGCCCAACACGAGGCAAAAGTTGTCGCCACCGGTGACTTCGGCAGTCGAACGGAGTCAGCAGTACTCGGTCCCGATGAGGACACTCTATTTGAGAATTTCATTCCGAGGCTTGACTACGATCACCAGTTCACGATTATTGTGACTGTCGATGGTGACGAGGTGTCTACGACGGAACACACCTTGCAAGAGTGGCGGCAGTATCTAATTGAAATTGAAGACTCGGAAACGGTCTCGGTAGAGGGTGAGGTCACTCGATAAGCAGGCCCACGTAGCTACTGTTTCATCGCAAATGGCCTGAAACGAACGAGGACCGCCTACTGCATACATCCTCTGTATGCAGCAGGTGGTTGGTTCCTGCTGCTCGACAGATCAATCGAGCGTTGCTGAATAGAGAGCGCGTATCGGTCACTTACCAGTCGTCTGGTCCCAACTTAGAACGAGAGACCGAGCGAGCGTACCACCTCGCTAGGCTGAGGTATGCGCCCCGTGGTGAATCCGTAATAACAGGATATACTCGTCGACTTTCCGTTCGCCAGCACACGTATGGCTGGAGGCACGGGTGACGGTGTTCGGGGAACACTCTCCGGGAGTATCCTGAAGTACTATCTCTACAAGTCGACGAAAGCGGTCGAGTTCTATCGACCGATTATGTACCTCTTCTTTCTGGCGCAGGGGCTATCGTTCACACAGATCGCGATTCTGGAGGCACTCTACAACCTGACGACGCTGTTTGGGGAGATCCCGACAGGGTATATCGGCGACCGTGTTGGCCGACGCAACAGTCTCCTCATCGGAACGTCCCTCATCTCTCTGACGCTCCTCGGTATCGGCCTGTCGAACTCGTTTCTTCCGCTGGCGGGCCTCTACGTCTGCTGGTCGCTGGGCTACAACTTCCGCTCCGGTAGCGAAGATGCGTGGCTCTACGACACGCTCACCGACGACCTCTCGGAAGACGAGTTCGCCCACGTTCGGGGACGCGGAGAGTCGGCGGCGTTAGCCGTCGGAGTCGTTGCGGCGATTCTCGGTGGGTATCTTGGAAGCATCGACCTCTCGTATCCGTGGTTCGTCGCCGCGGGCGTGACGAGTCTCGGGGTTGTGGTACTGCTCACGCTCGACGAACCGGAGACGTACAAGGACACAGCGACCGATGAACTGAGTCTCCGCCGAACGGTTGGTATCGTCAGGGAGGTCCTCGCTCGCCGTCGTCTCCGGGCGTTCTTGCTCTACTACTACGTTCTGTACGCCGCGGTCACGTACCTCGTGTTCGTCTTCCTCCAGCCGATTTTCGAGACGGTGGCTCTCGACCTCGGCGTGGCCCAGTCGCAGGTCGAGGCCCTACTTGGATGGTTCTACGCAGCGTACAGTCTCGTCGGCGCGATACTCAACTACTACACGGGGACGATCCGGGAGACCATCGGACTGCGAACGTGGTTTCTCGTCCTCCCGTTCGCCGTTGGTGGCGCGTTGATCGGGATGTACTTCCTGCCGCTGCTGGCGCTTCCGACGTTCCTCCTGATACGGGGGGTCTCGGATGTCACACGCTCGTTCGCCGGACAGTACATCAACGATCGCGTGGAGACGCTTGGTCGAGCCACCGTGCTGAGTGCGATGGCGATGGTCAGCGGTCTCGCCGTCGTCCCGTTCCAACTCGGGAGTGGCGTCATCTCCGATGCTGTCTCTCCGCTGTTCGCACTGGGCGTCGGTGGCGTTGCACTCGTCGTCGGGGCGGCGACCATCCTCCTGTGGGAGTCCCCTATCGGCGAAGAATCAGTTCGACACTGACATCTGGCATGGTTAATACACACACAGTAGGCGTCTAACAGACGGTTCACTCGGGACGTTATAGAGAGGGCAGTTCCGTTGCTGAAGACATCCTCTGTAGTCAGCACGCTCCTGTTGACAGGAATTGAGTAGATTGTCGAGAATGTGCTAACTACAGGGCGCGTCTCGGGCACGAGAACGAGACAACGTGACGGTCGACGGAATCGCTAAGAACAGGTAAGACACCTATCGGGGATGCACCTATCCCCCTCACATCTTGTCAAGATTGGCTTGCTGTAGGATTCTACATATCGGTGCATGGGAGAAACTCTGTATTTCCACACTTGCACCTATCGCCTACCCCAATCGGGCGAATTCCTCCATGATCTGTCTTCTGAACCGGGTATATCTCCCCACAGTCCACGCACATCCCAAGCCCATCGGGATCTCCACCTGTCGTTGGCTCATGTTCTTCGGCTGCGTCCGGCTTGTTGCGTTTCGGTGATTCGAATCCTCGTTTCATGGACTCAACCGAACCTACCGGGGCGAACACCGATGTACTCCCTTGATTTTCACTGAGGGTGGTTGTGTGACGAACTGAGTGACAATGGAGTCCATACCCACAAAGTAGGTTATTCTTAGCGGCTGTTTCGTCGCTGATGGCCTGAAACGAACGATGACCGTCTACTGAATACATCCTCCGTAGTCAGCACGCCGCTTTTGACAGGAATAAGGCAGGGTCCTCGATCTCTGCTGCATACACAGCGCTAGTCGGTCAATAGATTGGGACTCGACAGGAGCAAATTTAGGACATTAGTCGATTCCCCCTACTGGCGAGACAAAGTACTTGTAGACCCAATGTGGGAGAAATATTATGAATTACCAAAGAGTGAGACAACTCCTCCTCAACCGTGAAGTCGTATTCACATCCATTGTATCAACGGGGGGGATGTACATTGCATTCTTCGGAATGGGTAATCCAGATCTTTGGCCGTTCACTGGATTGGGACGACGAACGACTTTTTTCTTTGGGTGCGGACCCTACTCTTGTATTCTAACCTCGTGGGGCCTTGGGATTCTCTACACCTCCATTTTTTCTGTCATAGTTGGTGGTATCGCCCACACAATCCTTACAGAAGCGCCAACTCAGCCGTGAAAATTGCTCACTGAATACAGAGCGCGAATACAGTACGTTCCTCACACCGATTGATGGGGTGATCTCTCTAGATACAGAGCATGCACTTATCGGTGCAGGGGGTGTATTGTCACTATATGCCTGAGGAAGTCCTGTTCAGCTCGGAGAGCGTTCAGACCCGCGAAGAAATCGCATCGTATCTTCGCAGTGTCGCTGACAAGCTCGATCAAGGCGGTGCGGTCACGCTAAAATCCGGGTCCGAGTCCGTGACAATGGAGCCGCCAGCTCGTCCGACGTTCGAGGTCAAAGCCGAACGCGAGGGACCAACGGACGGGCCAGGTGAGCTGAGTATCGAGTTCGAACTCGAATGGGACGAGAACGGCAGTGAAGGGGACGGCGGGAGGGGCCAGTTAGAAATCGAGTGATCAGTTAGCAATCCTCCTTCGCAGTTGATTCGGTCACAGCCAGTTGAATCTATCAGGACGAGCGCGTGGTCTCTGTGAGTGACCTGCCGGATTCCCGTGGAAGATCTGCCGGGAATTAGTTCTCCTCGGAAGTGACCCCAGTACAGCGGATTTATGTGACGCTACGTGCGGGTGAAGCGGTTACCGGAGCAACTACCGATTCCTCCGGAATCTGCCAAACGTCGCCTGCTGAATATCACGTTGCAGTCAAACACCAGTACAGTTGCTCAACGGAACAGGATGAGGCGGACGTGGAGTCGGATGCCTGTTACCTCGTCACCCCCGACGATGCGCAACGTATCAACGGCACCACTGTGTCGCCCTGTTAGAGTCCGTACTCGACTGGACGATAGGTGGCTCACCTGTACTTAGCGATACAATAGAAAGCCACATCGGCCAGCACTCGTGCCTGATACGCGCTATCTCTGCAGGACACCCATTGAAACACATCTTTGATCGAGGTTTCAACGAAGCGAAAAACCGATTCGACGGGGCGTCAGCCCCGCGTCCGGAGTCGACCCGCCGACGGGACGACTTACTCCTGTCCGATCCTGACGTAAGCGATGGCGCCAACGATGGCGACCAGCAGCAGGACGCCGAGCAGGAGCCCGACGTTGAAGCCGCCGAGTTCCTCCACCGGGTCATTGGTCGGCTCGTCGGTGCCCTCGTCCGCGGGTTCGTCGGTGGACTGGTCGGCCGGTTCGTCGGTCGGCGTGGCCGCCCCGCTCCCGTCCGCGGAGCCGACCGCGAACACCGAGAAGCCGGGCGTCGTCAGGCGCTGACGGGCTCACCGTTTGCGGTCGCGTCGAAGCCCGTCAGTTCCTCGGCATTGCCGACCGCTGTTCCTTGATCCGCCAGTACCGTCCCGACTAACGAGACGTTCATCGCAACGACTGATGTAATCATCAGCGTCGCGAGGATGATCGCGCGTATCGTGCGTGTCGTATTCCGTGTCATGATTTCGTTAGATAGCCCGGCAGCACCCAGCGCCCTCCACCGACGTCCGACGCCGGCGGAGCGCACCCACCCCGAGAACTCACGCGAGCCCCGGTCTGCAACTGCTGGACCGGCTGGTTGCTATCAACGAACTCACAGAACGGAGACGGCATAGTATTGGACCGATTATGTACCGCTTAATGCCCGGTTTAACACGAGCCTGCACGTCTAAACCGCGGGCTTAATCGCCGGATGGTTCCGCCCCCGGCCGTCGCAAATTCCATCTCGGCTCTCATGACATTATAGAATAGTTTGATTAGTAAGGTGTACGTAGGTGGTATCGACTGTGGCAACCCGACTTCCCCCAGCGACTGCCGCCCCTTCCTCAAGGCTCGAGGAGACGACGATCCACGACGTGTTGAGCAACGAGCGTCGGCGGTCGCTGCTCTCGTTGCTCGCGGACGAGGGGGAGGACTACACGCTTCGAGAGCTCTCGGAGCGGATCGCGGAACGCGAGTCGGGGACGACGCCTGCCCCCCGGGACGTCCGGCAGAGCGTGTACGTCTCGCTCCAGCAGACCCACGTCCCGAAGCTCGTCCGACTCGGCATCATCGAGTACGCCGAGGACGACCACACCGTCCGGCTCAGCGACCGCGCGGGCGACGTGACGGTGTACCTCGAGGTCGTCTCGGGGTGCGAAATCGCCTGGAGCGAGTACTACCTCGGCCTCGGGATGCTCGGCCTGTTCGTCCTCCTCGCGAACGCGACGGGCGTGCCCGGGCTGTCGGCGATCCCCCCCGGCGTCCTCGCCGGACTCTTCTTCGTGCTCCTCGCGGCGTCGGCCGCCTATCACACCTGGACGCTCGGGAGTACCGTGTTCCACCGGATGCTCGCGCGGTAGGGGTGGATCGGGCACAGCACATTCTGCGCCAAGAGACCGACACCCCCTGAGGCGCCGTCTCACGCCTCGGAGACGCCGGTGACCACGAACCGCGCCCCGCCCTCGTTCCCGGTCCGAACCTCGACCGCCCAGCCGTGGGCGGCGACGAGCTCCCTGACGATCTCGAGCCCGTAGCCGGTGCCGTCCGCGCTCGACGTGTATCCGGTCCGGAACACCGTCTCGCGGTCGCCAGGGGGCACACCCGGGCCGTCGTCCTCGACGTAGAACCCGGACTCCCCGTCGAGGCGTCCCACGCGAACCGTGACGTCGGGGCCGGCGTGCTCGACCGCGTTCCTGAAGAGGTTCTCGAGGATTCGCCTGAGTCGCGACTCGTCGGCCGGGATGGTTCCGAGGGCGCCCGCGACCGTCAACGTGGCCTCCGGGCCGTCGACGGTCCGCCAGGTCTCCCAGACCAGCGGCTCGAACTCGAGCGCGTGCGGGCTGACGTCGGTGGTTCCGTGCCGCGTGAGCGTGAGGACGTCCTCGATGATGTCGTCCATCCGGGAGAGCGCCCGCCGGGCCGGCGCGAGATGAACGCTGTCGACCTCGTCGTCGAGGAGTTCGAGACGCCCCTCCGCGACGTTCAGCGGGTTCCGCAGGTCGTGGCTGACGATGCCGGCGAACTCCTCGAGCCGGTCGTTCTGCCGTTCGAGTTCGCGCTTGCGCTCGCGTCGCTCGGTGATGTCGCGGACGATTCCGACGGTGCCGTCGAACTCCCCGTCCCGGTAGACGAGGGTGATCCGCGCCTCGATCGGGACCAGGTCGCCGTCCGCGGTCTCGAGGTCGCCCTCGACCGACCCCCACGGTCTCGCCGCGGACAGGAGGGCCCCGATCTCGGACTCGAACCGGTCGTACGTCTCCTCCGTGAGACAGGTGGCCGGGCCGAACTCGAGGAGTTCGGACTCGTCGTAGCCGGTCAGCGTCTCCATCCGGCTGTTCACCTCGTCGAACGCGCCGGATCTGTCGAGCATGTACATTCCGTCGGCCGCGAGCTCGATGACGTCCTCGTAGCGTTCCAGTTCGCGCTCGCGCCGCTTGCGCGCGGAGATGTCGCGAAGGACGCCGACAGACCCCGCGAACTCGGCGTCCGGTGCCGGCAACAGACTGACGTGGTCCTCGCAGTACAGCGTCCCGCCGTCGGCGGTTCCGAGCATCACCTCGACCTGACCCGCCCGCGCACCGCGCTCGAACAGGCGTCGCTGGAAGGCCCGCCCGTCGTCGCCGTCGAGTTCGGTCCGCTCGACGACCCCGCCATCGCGCCCGACGAGCGTCTCGCGGTCGTAGCCCGTGGCGGCACAGAACGCGTCGTTGACGAAGGTGAACTCGCCCGTCGCGCCGAGGACGTACACCGGGTCGTGGATGGTCTCGACGAGCGCCTCGTCCCGTTCGAGCGACGCGCCCGGGAGGACCCGTTCGACGCGGTTCCACAGCGCCTCGCTTCGTTCCTCGCCCCGGCCGTCCCCTTTCCGGAGGTACGCCGCGGGGCCGTTCTCCGCGACCCAGTCGAGCACCGCGTCGGCGGTGTCGCGGGTGTACACGACGACCGGAAGACCGGGGTGCCGGCCCCGGACCCTGCACAGGAACGCGGTCCCGCCGAGGTCGTCCGGGTCGCAGACGAGACAATCGACGTCGCCGGCCGCGAGCCGGTCGACCGCAGCGTTCGCCGACCGCAGGGACTCGATGGCCACGCCAGGACGCGCCGAGAGCGCCGCGGTGGCGGGGTCAGGCGCTCGCTCGCCCGCATCTACATGGAGGACCGCGTCCGCGTCGTCCGGGCGTGCTCCGTCACGGACGCGACTCATTGATAGAACGTATTAGTTAGCTATCCTATATGAATTAATAGGTTCGATTGACACGTTCTGAAAATCGGGGAACTGGCGCCTCCGAACCCCGGCCGTCGGTCTGGTGACCCTCGCGTCTCCCGGTTCGCTTCGTCGTGGGCCCGATATCATCGGAGAGGGGAGCACTTGTAGGCCGACCTTACGGGGCCCGAATCGCCGTGGGGTCACCTACCGAACCACCCTGCCGAGTACGGGGCGTATACCAAATACGCCGACGACCCTGCACTCTCCCATGACGGCAGTCAAGATCATCAAGGTGCTCGGCACCTCCGAGGAATCGTGGGAGGACGCCGCCGAACAGGCCGTGATGGAGGCGAGCAAGTCGGTTGACGACATCAGCGGCATCGAGATCGAGGACTGGACGGCGAACGTCACCGACGACGCCATCACGGAGTACAAGGCGACCGTCGAGATCGCGTTCCCCGTCCACGACTCGTCCTGATTCCATGGACTTCAGCGAGTTCGTGGGACAGCTCCAGCACCGGCTGGAACTCCCCGACGAGGGACACGCGGTCCGCGCGGCCCGCGCCACGCTCACCACGCTGGGCGAACGGATCGTCGAGGGCGAGGCGGAGGACCTGGCCAGTCCACTTCCGATGGAGATCGACCGGTTCCTGCTCGAGGCCGACTCGGGTCAGCGCTTCCCCTTCGACGAGTTTGTCGACCGCGTCGCCGAGCGGGGGCGCGTCGACCGGTCCGACGCAGCCTACCACGCGAAGGTCGTCGTCGACCTCGTGAGCGAGGTCGCGCCGGCGGGCGAACTGGAACAGGTCCGGGGCCAGCTCCCCGAGGACTTCGACCCGCTGTTCGAACTGGTCGACGCGGACGAGGAGTAGTCGACGGGGACGGGCGACCGTCGGCCGCCGACCCGGACTCCCGGGGGGTGGCCGTCCCACGTCGTCCTACCTGGCGGCAAGTTCGGCGGCCAGCGTCCGGGCGCCCACGTAGCGAATCCGGCGCTCGACGGGGAACCAGAGGCTCCCCAGCGCCGCCCCGAGCGCGTTCGCGAGCAGGTCGCCCCAGCCAAAGTAGCGGTGGGGCGTTGCTCCCTGGAGGAGTTCGATACCCGCACCGAACGCGAGAGCACCGCCGATGACGAGGGCGACGCGTCGAGACGGGTGCTCCCGCAGGTTCGCCGTCGCATAGGCCAGCACGAGCGCGAACCCCGCGTAGGCCGCGAAGTGGAGGCGCTTGTCCCAGAACGGCGTCGGTGACGGCGGCTCCGGGGGGACGGTGACGAGCGAGAAGTAGCAGATGACGCCGGCGACTCCCAAGACGCCGAGCCAGCGAAGTGACCGGGGGAGGAGGGGGAACCTGACCCGGTCCATCCTCACGCCGACCCCGTAGCGGTCACGTTCGCCCCGTTCCGGACCGCGGATTCGGGGACGGTGATCGTGGTCCCGTCGCTCCCGTTACTCCCCGCGACCTGGTACTCCCCCGGGTGGGCGACGCGGACGCTGTACGCGCCGTCCGCGCCGGCGGTCGTCTCCCGGACGTAGGTGAACGAAGCGCCCTCGACGTCGACCTCCGTCCCCAGTGTGACGGTCGCGTTCGGCTCCGCCTGCCCCTCGACGACCGCGCCGGGGACGAGCGCGAAGGTCTTGTACTCGCCGTCGGCCGTCGCGTGGACGAGCCGGTAGTGGGCGAGCGCGGGCGAGTCGGCGGTCCGGTTGCCGTTGTGCCGGTGGAGTCTGGTGCCGAGGTTCGATTCGTTTCCGCCAACGACGATCGGCGTTGTGACGACGAATCCAGCACGGCCACTCAGTCGGTCGTACCACGCCTGCGCATCTTGCGAGCTGATGAACTGGACGTAATTACTTTGCGCATAGCCGTACGAGCGCGACTCGCCGTTCACGAAGTAGTTGTACATTCTGTTCTCCGGCCAGAAGCTGAACACGTAGTTCTCCGGGTACTCCATCTCGCGGTCGTCGCTGTGCTCGGCCATCCAGGTCGCCGTTTCGTACTGACCGTCGGGGACGGTCAGTTGGCTCGTCTTCACCGGCACCTGGAAGATACTCACGCTCGTCACGAACAGAAAGAGGATAACGACCGCCATGAGCGGCTCCCGATCTGGAATCCGCACGTCCGGAACGGGGTCGTCACTGAAGGGTGCTGGTGAGCGAGCACAGTCGAACTTCTCCGTGAGATGAACGAACCCGGTCGCAGCGAAGACGACGACCGTCGGTGAGAGCTCACCGACGAATCGGACCTGGATGGCGGCGAGCACGAGGAAGTACCAGGCGTACACCGTCGGAACCAGCCAGCGTTCATCGTCGAGTGCTAGTCGAACGCCCCACGCCATGTACGGGAGCGCGAGAACAAGGATCAACCCGATCAGCAGTAACCAGCCGAACGACTGTCCGAACAGGCCCTGCATTTCGGCGATCGCACGATCGGCGAACAAACGATCGGACAGGCTCGTGGTGAGTCGTGTCCAGTACTCCGGCCGGACCGTGGCGAGCAGGACGGCGCCGACGACGAGCCCTCCTCCTTCGACACCGGCGAGTACCGTGGCGGGCTGGTCGAACCGATGCGCCAGTTCGCCGACGAGGAGGACGCCGACACCGCCGATGAGTACGAGCGCGGGCGCAGTGGCGACGAGCGTCGAATGCCATCCGAACACGGAGTGGCCAGCCCACGCGATAGTGGCGCCGATCCCCGTCCCAAGCAGGACCGGCCCGCTTGTCGGGAGCGGCGAGTCGCCGGCGTGAACCGCCCGGAGGGCGTCGGTCGCGAGATAGAGGCCGAGTGGTACGAGCAGCAGTGGGCTCGCGTCCCATGCGAGCGTCTGCGCGCCGGTGCCGATACCGATGGCGAGCGTCGCGGCGATCGTCTTCCACGTGAGCGTGGGAATGGGTCGGCGGGTGATCGTCCTGCCGGGGGCGGTTCGGCGTGCTTCTGCGGCAATGACAGCGATGCCGAGGACCGTCAGCGCCAGCCACGGGTAATCGAATGCGTGGTGGTCGGCGAAACCTAGGCTCGTCCGATATGCGTGCGCCGGGATGACTGCGAGCATGGCGACGGCGGCGAGCGCTATCCGGCGGTCGTCAGTGACCGTCTTCGTGAGGACGTACACGAGGACCGCTGTGATGACAGCCGAGACGACGGGGTACCAGGCGAGGACGTGGCCGGCGACCTCCGTGGTGCCGCCGAGCACGACCGTGACGAGCCAGAGTGCGGCGACGAGGAGCGGTTCCCCCTTCGCGATGCCGCCGGGGATCGTCGAGAGCGTCGTCCCGGGGTCCGCGAGCATCGTCTCCACCCAGTAGCGGTAGAAGTACGGGTCGTTCGCGGAGAGGACGACGTGCTCGCCGCGGTACACCGTCGGGAACGGGAACATGCGGAACGCGACGACGAGCAGCAACGCGCCGAGGAGGAGGGCGAGTTCGAAACGGTCGATCTGCGGGAGCGAGACGTCGAGGTCCGACGTGGATCGCTCGTCGGCGGCCGGTGCCGGCGCTTCACCGTCGAGCGCAGTTCGTACGGCCGCCCGGTCGGCGACGCGGTACTCCTCGCCGTCGCGTTCGACGACGCCGTGCGAGACGAGTTCGCCGAACGCTCCCGAGTCGACGTCGACGTCCTCGAACGCCCAGGGGTCCTCGGGTTCGAGGACGGTCTCCACGGCCGGTTCGAGGTCCGGCCGCTCGTCGAGGAGGTCGCGGACGGCCCGGGCGGTAACCATACGCCGTGTCTGTCAGAGTCGGCCGATAAAGGCTCCGTCTCCGGATGCGAGGTGTGGTCTCGGTCGGGCACCCTCTCGGACGGACTCCGTCCCGCGTCCGATTCCCGTGAGCGATTCACGACTGATAATTTGGGACGTACCTTTATTTCCCAGATTCAGGTCTAGGAATTCACGACTCAACGCCCCGCCACGGGAACGCGGTTTCCAGGCCGGGGCTCCGGGTCACAGAGAACTATACCCATGCAATTCAAGCAACTGTTCAAAGACGAACGTGCTGTCAGTCCGGTCATCGGGGTTATTCTGATGGTGGCAATCACTGTGATCCTCGCGGCCGTCATCGGGACGTTCGTGCTCGGTCTCGGGAACAACCTACAGCAGACCGCACCCAATGCGAACTTCGACTTCGACTACTCGTCGGCAGGGAACTCTCCAACGAACCCCTACAGGGTGGACGCGACCCATGAAGGTGGCGCGACCATTGACGAGGACAACGCTGACTCGCTTGAACTGGTCGCAGAGAGTGGACAATCTGTTGAATTCCCTTCAACCGTGAGTTCGGGCACGACTGCATCTCTCAATAACCTGGGGGGAACCGACAATTCCGTTCCAGCTAGTACCACGGTCCGTGTAATCTGGACCGCTCACGACGGCGGCAACTCTCAGAGCCTCGCTGAGGGCAAGACTCCGAGCTAATCGCTCAGTCGCTGGCGGAATTCCTTTTTCAGCACAAAATGGTAGTTGGACTATGGACTCACTATTGACATTTCCGATAAAATGGCTAGTTAATCAGGTGGCCAGTAATGGGCTCCAGAACGGGGCGTTTCAGTAATCGAGTCACCACTATCCTCCTTGCCCGTTCAGGTTACTCCAGATCCCAGTACTCCTGGTGATGCTCCACCGCCTTGTCCAGCCACGAATCCACAAGCTCCGTCGGCTCCTCTAGCCAGGCGAACGGGTCGTCGGTCCCGTACTGCTCCAGCTCGACGCGGCGGTCGAGGAGTCCCTCGAACACGCCGAGCGTCGCGAACGACAGGTGGGACTGCTGGTAGCCGCCCTCCTGGACGAGCGCGAGGCGGCCGTCCGCGGTCTCGTCGGCGAGGTGGCGCACGTGCTCGCCGAGGCGTAGGAAGCCATCGCGGGTGGCGAGGTTGCGCGCGTTCGGGTCCGCGGCGCCGGCGTCCTGCCCGGCGCTCACGAGGACGAGGTCGGGGTCGTACTCGCGGACGATGGGGTTCACGACGCGCTCGAAGAGCACGTCGTAGCCGCGGTCGCCCGTGCCGGGCGGGAGCGGGACGTTCACGGTGTAGCCCTCGCCGGCGCCCGTTCCGACCTCCTCGAGCGATCCCTCCTGTGGGTGGTACTCGGGGTGCCAGGAGCCGTGGTCCGCGTGGGCGCTCACGAAGAGCACGTCGTCGCGGTCGTAGAACGCCTCCTGCGTGCCGTTGCCGTGGTGGACGTCCCAGTCGACGATGGCGACGCTGTCGGCCCCCTGCGCGAGCGCCTCCTCGGCGGCGATGGCGACGTTGTTGAGGAAGCAGAACCCGTCGGCGCAGGTCGGCTGGGCGTGGTGGCCGCTGGGGCGACACAGCGCGTACGGGACTGATCCATCGTCGTCGAGCGCCGTCCGGGCGGCGGCCATCGCGGCCCCCGCGGCCATTCGGGCGGCGTCGAACGTGGCTTCGTTCGCCCCCGTCGTCGTGTCCTCGATGCGCCCGCCGCCGTCGGCGCAGAACGACTCCAGCCAGTCGACGTACTCCGAGTCGTGGACCCGTTCGATCTCGTCGCGCGTGGCGCGCTCGGGCGACTCGTACTCGGTGGCCTCCGGGAGCGCGTGGTCGAGCATCGCTTTGATGTTCTTGACGCGCTCCCGCCGGTCGGGATGTCGCTCGTCGTCGGCGATCATCGGCGATGAGGGGTACTTGTACGTCCCCGCGGGCGGTTCGTGGTCGAGCATCCGGTCGTGCCAGAAGACGGTGATGGTGTCGTCGATCATGGGTCGTGTCGCTCCGCGTCGTCGTATCCGTGAGTCCAGTTCCGCGTCGTCGTATTCGTCGTATCCGTGAGTCCAGTGGTCCCCCTCTCGTGTCAAGGTTCGCCCCTGGGGAGTTCGCCCCGGTGGGGGACGCCGTTCAGTCGTCGATGCCGCAGTACTCGATGGCGATGCCGGCGATGGCCTTCGACGTCTCCAGCAGCGACGTGAGCGTGGTGTGCTCGTCGGCGCCGTGCAGGCCCGTCCCGGTCGGGCCGACCGACACGGCGGGGACGTCGTAGTAGAGCTCGAAGAACCGCTCGTCGAGCCCGGCGTTCCCGCCGACGAACGACCCCGTCCGCCCGGTGACCTCCTCGGAGACGCGCGAGGCGACCGTCGCGATCTCGGAGTCGGGGTCGACCTCGTGGGGCTCGGCCTGCCAGCCGAACCAATCTACCTCGGGCGGGTGGTCGGCCAGCCACTCGTCCTCGGCCGCCGCGTCGGCCACGGCCTCCTCGATCTGTGCCCGCACCTCCGCGCGGCTCTCGCCGGGCGGCCAGCCGATGCGTCCCTCCATGAACGCCTCGCTCGGCAGCGTCGAGGGCCAGTCGCCCGCCTCGATGGTGCCGATGTTGAGGTTCGTCACGTTCCCCTCCAGGTCGGGTTCCCCACGGTAGGCGGGCGGGTAGTCGATGCGGGCCTTCCGCTCCTCGTCGAGCCGTTCGAGCGCCTGGTACACGGTCGCCGCGTTGCCGATGGCGTTGACGCCCTGGTGGCCCCACGCCGCGTGGACGCTCTTGCCCGGGACGCGGATCCGGAAGTACATCACGCCGGCGCTGGCGACGCCGACGTTCGGGAGTTCGAACGGCTCGGCGATGACCGCCGCGTCGGGGACGTAGCCGCGTTCGAGGACCGATAGCGCCCCGCCGACGCCGCCGTCCTCCTCCTCGATGGTGCTCTGGAAGATGAGGTCGCCCCCGAGGTCGATCCCCGCCTCGTCCAGCGCCTCCATGGCGATCAGGACCGCGGCGAGGCCGCCCTTCATGTCGGCGACGCCGCGCCCGTACAGGGTGTCGTCCTCGCGGGTCACCGTCCACGGCTCCCGCTCCCACTCGGCGTCGGTGACGTCGACCACGTCGATGTGGCCGCCGACGGTGAGCGTCGGCCCGTCGCCGCCCTCGCGGCGCGCGACGACATTCGGGCGGTTCTCGTAGCCGTACTCCGTGTACGACGACGTCTCGAAGTAGCCCTCGTGGTCGGCCAGTGACTCCGCCGAGGGCTCCCAGACGTCCGGATCGAGCCCGAGCGAGTCGAGCTTGTCGATCACCACCGCCTGTCCCGGCTCCTCGGTCCCGGTCACCGTCCGGGCCTCGACGAGGTCGGTGACGAGGTCGACGAGTTCGTCCTGCTTCGATTCGATCGCGTTCTCGACGGTCTCAGTTGCGTCCATTGATTGCTGTAGTGTGTGCGTCTA
This sequence comes from Halorarum halophilum, assembly GCF_013401515.1. Lineage (NCBI taxonomy): Archaea > Methanobacteriati > Methanobacteriota > Halobacteria > Halobacteriales > Haloferacaceae > Halorarum > Halorarum halophilum. The sequence goes on from NZ_CP058529.1 coordinate 2,848,129, forward strand.
TCGTGGTCGGTACGGTGCGGTCGGAGGGCGACCGAGGTCGGTTCGAGGTGGTCCGGGGTCGACGACCCCGCGGCGAGCGGGCCGTCGCGTCGACGGAGCGGGTCACCGCCCGATCACCTCCCTGATCCGATCGCCGATGGGGACGTCGCCGCCGAAGCGTTCCCGGAGGCCGAAGTCGCTGTCGGCGATGCCGTTGGGGAAGAACAGCGTCACGATGACGAGCATTCCCCCCCAGACGACGAGCCTGATCTCGCCGTAGTCGCGCAGGACCTCCGAGAGCCCGAAGACGATGACGGCGCCGAAGATGCCGCCGCTCAGGGTGCGGAGCCCGCCGATGATGCCCATCGCCATGAACTCGATCATCCGCTCGATCTCGAGCATCGGCGGCGAGATGATGAGGATGCTGTACGCCTGGAGCGCCCCCGCGACGCCGGCGATCGACGAGCCGATCAGGAACCCCATGAGCTTGTGGCGCGGGACGTTGTTCCCGAGCATCCGCGCGGCGTCGGGCGACTCGCGGATGGCCCTGGCGACGAGCCCGAACCGGTTCACGAGGAGCACGTACATCACCAGCAGCAGCACCCCTACGAGGGAGAGCACGAAGTAGTACATCACGACGCTGTCCCCGCCGAACAGGTAGGGGAATCCGGTGTACCCCGTCGGCCCGCCGGTGACGTCGCGCAGGAGGATGGTCCCCCGGTAGATGATCTCCGCGTACGCGAGCGTGACCATGCCGACGTACGCGCCGGTGAGCCGCAACACCGGGTAGGCGATCGGGAGGCTGAACAGCCCCGCGACGATCCCGCCGAGCAGGATCGACGCCACGGGGTGGACGCCCGCCTCGCCGACGAGCAGCACCGCGGCGTATGCGCCGATGCCGTACAGCGCGGCGTGGGCGAACGTGAACATCCCGAAGTAGCCGGCGATGAAGATCCAGCTGCTGACGGCGAGGATGGCGATGAACAGCTGCATCACGATGTCGAGGGTGTACGCCGTCAGCGCGAGCGGCGCGAGCAACGCGAGGGCGGTTCCGACCGCGATGGCGCGGCCGTTCCTGCTCCGCGCGTCCTCGGCGAGGCGCTGGCGGGCCCGCCCGAGCGCCGTCCGGAACGTCGAGGCGGTCATCCGTCGAGCCACCCCCCGATGCCGTCGGGATTGACGATCAGGACCGCCACCATGATCGCGAACAGTACTATCATCGCCGTCTCGCTTGCGATCCAGATCATGCTGATACTCCTGACGATCGCCAGTCCCAGCGCGGCCACGAGCGTCCCCCTGACGCTCCCCAGCCCGCCGACCATCACGACGATGAACGCGAGCAGGAACGGGTACCACCCCACGGAGGGGTAGACGGAGAACATGGGCGCCAGCAGCACGCCCGCGAGTCCCGCGAGCGCGGCGCTGGCGCCGAACGTGATCGAGTAGATGCGCTTGGGTCGCACGCCCATGAGGAGCGCGGTGTCGCTGTCCTGTGAGACCGCCCGGATGGCGAGCCCGAGCTTGGTCCGGGTGATGATCAGGAAGAGCGCGGCCAGCGCGACGAGGGAGATCAGGAAGATGACGAGCCGCTGGACGCTGATCGTCACCCCCGCGACGTTCCAGATGACGTCGGTGAACGTCGGGAACGACTTCCGCTGGGAGCCGACGCCGACGAGGATGGCGTTCTCCAGGAAGATCGCGAGCCCGAGCGTCACGACCATCGACGCGATGTCGAACTCCTCGCGGTCGCGCATCGGCTCCAGCAACGAGTGCTCGACGACGTAGCCGAGCACGAACACGACGATCACGGCCAGCACCGACGCGAGGAGGATGCTCCCGGTCGCGCCGAGCGTGTAGAAGCCGACGAAGCCGCCGACCATGAACATCGCGCCGTGCGCGAAGTTGAGGACGCGCGCGACCCCCCAGATGAGCGTGAGGCCGACCGCGATGAGCGCGAGCTGGCCGCCGAAGAACAGCCCGTTGACCACCTGCTGGACGAGCAGCCCGCCGCTAACCATCCGGACCCTCCTCCCGGCCGACGACCGGGTGACGCGTCACGACCCCTTCGGCGCGCGTGCGCCGTGTGGTCGAATCGGTTCCGGACCCCCCTGCTTCGTGCCGGGACCGGCCTGCGTCGACCCGCGGGCGAACGGTCCGGGTCATCCGTGCCGCTCCCCGATGTACATCTCCATGATGTCGCTCTCGTCCCGGAGCTGTTCGGTCTCGCCCTCGAACTCGAGCCGGCCCTGGTCGAGGACGTACACGTAGTCCGCGATCTCGAGCATGGCGCGGACGTTCTGTTCGACGATGATCATGTCTTCACCTTGGTCCTTCAACAGCTCCACCTGTTCGAACACGTCCGCGACCAGGTCCGGCGCGAGGCCGGCGCTCGGCTCGTCCAGCAGGAGGATGTCCGGGTCGGGCATCATCGCCCGCCCGAACGCGACCATCATCTGCTGGCCGCCGCTCAACTGGTCCGCCCGCTGGCCCCGCTTCTCCTCGAGCACAGGGAACATGTCGTACACCTGCTCGTACCGTCGCTCGAGCACCTCGTCGTCGTCGATGAGGTAGCCGCCGATCCGGAGGTTCTCCTTCACGGTCATCTCCGGGAACACGTTGCCGTCCTGTGGCAACATCACGACCCCCCGTTCGAGCACGTCGCGCGGGTGGCAGTTCGTGACGTCCTCGTCGCGGATGCTGATCGTCCCGTCCCAGACGTCGATCAGCCCGTAGATCGCCTTGAGGGTGGTCGACTTCCCGGAGCCGTTCGGCCCGATGATGCAGTTCACCCGGTCGGGTTCGATCCGCATCGACAGGTCGTACAGGACCTGGTTCTCCTCGTAGCCGGTGTCGACCTCGTGCAGTTCGATCAGGCTCATCTCAGGTCCCCCCGAGGTACGCGTCCCGGACGCGCTCGTCGCTCTGAACCTCCTCGAACGTGCCCGTCATGATGTTCCGGCCGGCGTTCATCACGACGACGCGCTCGCACAGTTCGCGTATCACCGACATGTCGTGTTCGATGACGAGGATGGCGGTTCCGCCCGCGTTGATCCGTTTGATGTCCTCGATGATCTCGTCCATGAGTGCCGGGTTGACCCCCGCGGCGGGTTCGTCGAGCAGCACGAGCTCCGGGTCGAGCATGAGCACGCGCGCCAGCTCCAGCAGCTTCTTCTGGCCGCCGCTGATCTCGTCCGCGCGGTTCTCCGCGACGTGATCGAGGTGGAGCTCCTCGAGCAGCGTCCGGATGCGCTCGTCCCGCTCGTCCGGCCCGTACGGGACGTTGGGGACGAGCATGTTCTCGTAGACGGACAGCCGCCCGAACGGCTTCGCGATCTGGAAGGTGCGGCCGATGCCGCGCCGCGAGAGCTGGTTCGGGTCCTCGCCCGTCACGTCCTCGCCGTCGAAGGTGATCCGCCCGCTCGTCGGCTTGAGAAAGCCCGTGACGAGGTTGAGCGTCGTCGTCTTGCCGGCCCCGTTCGGGCCAATGAGCCCGACGAGTTCGCCCGGCTCGACGCGCATGTCGAGCTCGTCGACGGCCACGATGCCGCCGAAGGACTTCGTCAGCCCCTCGGTGACGAGCACGTCGTCGGTCACGCCGTCCCCCCGAGCCCCGTCGGCGGGTACGACCCGACCCACGGGAGCTCACGTTCGACGGCCGCGCAGGCGGCGACGACCCCCCGGTCGTCGAGCCGATGCCCGACGAGCTGCATCCCGACGGGGAGCCCGTCGTCAAAGCCGACGGGGACTGACCCCGCCGGGTTGCCGCTCAGGTTGAGCGGCCAGGTGAGCGTCCAGCCGTGCATCGGGTGGACCGGCTCCCCGTCGACGGTCGGGTCGGTCGTTTCCAGTTCGGGCGCCGTCCGGGAGAGCGTCGGCGTCGCGAGGACGTCGACGCCGTCGAGCCCGCGCTGGATCTCGTCGTAGACGGCGGTCCGGCGCCGTCTCGCCGCGGCCATCGTGCTGGCGTCGAGTTCGAGCCCCGCACGGATGCGCGAGACGACCTCTGGCGTGATCTCCCGGTCCGTCTCGAGGAGGTCGACGCCCGCCGTCCGTTTGAGGTTTTCGTACAGCCCCACGTACCGCTCCTGGAGGATCCACTCCAGCGCGTCGTGGCGCTCGTCCCACGAGTCCCCGAAGGAGAGGTCGAGTTGTCTGATGGTCGCGCCGGCGGCCGAGAGGGTGTCGAGCGCGGACTCGACCGCCTCGCGGACCACGGGGTCAACCCGGAACCCGCCGAACGTGGGCGAGTAGCCGATCGTCAGGCTCGAGACCGACGCGTCCAGCGCGTCGAGGTACGACCCCTCCGGCGCCGGGAGGCTGTACGGTTCTCCCACGTCCGGGCCGGCCATCGCGTCGAGCATGAGCGCCGCGTCGCCGACCGTCCGCGCGATGGGTCCCAGGAACGTGTACGGGAGGACGTTCTCGAAGGCGTCCGGCCGGTCCGGGCCGTCGGGGACGCGGCCGAAGTCGGGGAGGAGCCCGAACACGCCGCAGGCGCTGGACGGGATCCGGATTGAGCCCGCGGCGTCCGACCCGAGTGCGATGGGGACGAGCCCTGCCGCGACCGCCGCTGCGCTCCCGCCCGAGGACCCGCCCGTGGTCCGGTCGAGGTCCCACGGGTTTGCCGACGCGCCGAACAGGGGGTTGTCGGTGACGGTCTTGCGGCCGAACTCCGGCGTGTTCGTCTTCCCGACGACGATCGCCCCCGCCTCGCGGAGTCGGGCGACGGCGGTGTCGTCGACGTCGGGGACGTTGTCGGCGAACGCGGCCGAGCCGTACGTCGTCCGGACGCCGCGGGTGCGGTTGAGGTCCTTGATGGCGACCGGCACGCCGTGGAGCGGGCCGAGGTCGTCGCCGCGTTCGACGGCGCGCTCCGCCTCCGCCGCGGCCTCGCGCGCCGACTCGGCGGTGACGGTGACGAGCGCGTTCAGGTCGGGGTTGAACCGCTCGATGCGGTCGAGGTACGTCTCCACAACGTCGACGGGCGAGAGCTCCCCGGAGCGAACCCCGTCGGCGATGGACCGCGCCGACTCGTACGGGACTTCCGTCGTCATCGTCCCCCGGGGCGTCGACGTTCCCCGTCGTCTCGACTCGTGGGCCGGCGGCGTGCGGCCGGTACGCGGCGACCGACCGACCGCCCCGAGCGCGCTGTACTCCGACGTCGTTCCGTCTTACTGGAGGTCATACTTGAACGAGTAGCAGTACTTCTCGTATCCCAGCTCCTCGTAGAACCGGTGGGCGTCCTCGCGCCACAGCCCCGACTCGAGTTCGACGGCCTGGCATCCTCTGTCGGCCGCCCACTCGTGGACGAACTCCAGGAGCCGCCTCCCGTGGCCCTCAGACCGACGGTCGGCCGTCGTCACGAGGTCGTACACGTAGGCGTGCTTGCCGAGGTAGAAATTCGTCGAGACGGTGACGCCGGCGACCGCGACGGGGTCGTCGTCGTCGTAGCCGGCGAAGAGCCGGTAGCCCTCCGCGGCCATCTCCTCGTAGAGCGCCTCGAACTCCTCCCGGTCGAGGTGGGAGCGGAGCTCCGTCAGCACCGGGAACACTTCGGCGCGCTCGGCGTCCGTCTCGACTTCCCTGACGTTCATGTGTCGTTCGTGTGGGTTGCCGCCCGCGACGGGGTGCGGCGTGGCTGTGTGTCGACGCGCACGTCAGTACACGCTCCCGTCGATCTCCGACGTCGCGACCTCGCTCGGCCAGACGAGGTTGAGTTCGCCGCCGAGGACCTGGTAGCCGAGCGCCGGCTGGTTGTCGGTGCTGCCCCACGCGGCCTCGTGGTTGTCCTTGAAGTCGATGTAGCCGGTGCCGCCGGGGATCGGATCGTGGGAGATGACGGTCTCCGCCCACTCGTCGACGCTGGCCGACCGGAACGCGTCCATGCCGTCGAACGCCCGGACGTACTCGGCGATGACCTTGACGTTCTGGTACGAGAGGGCGGCGCTCCCCGTCATGTCGGCGTCGTACGCGTCGTCCCACGCGCTGAGGACACCCTGCTCCTCGAGCAGCGGGTCGACCCGGCCGGCGTTCAGCAGCGTCATCGCGCCGTCCGCCGCGTCCCCGGCCGTCTCGCGGGCGTCCGAGATGGTGAGGCCGTAGTTGTGGAACAGGTGCGTCTGTTCGAACCCGGTCTCGGCGAACTGTCGCGCCAGGTTGCCGGCGCCGGACGAGGAGGTCTGAACCGCCCAGACGATGTCGGGGTCGTTCTCCTGGATCCGGGCCAGCAGCGAGGTGAAGTCGGTCTCGTCGAGGCTCACCTCGTCCTCGGAGATGATCTCCCAGCCGATCTTGTCGAGTTCTCCCTTCATGAGGTCCATGATCGAGAGGCCGTAGGAGGTGTCCTCGCCGATCATCGCGACTGTCTTGTCCTGGTAGGGGAAGTAGCCGATCTCGTTCTCCTGGAACTGGGTGATCAGTTTCCGCCAGCCGACCGCGTACGCCTCCGAGGGGGGCGTCGTCTTGAAGACGTTCCACAGCTCCTGCTCGTTGATCTTGGAGACGATCTCGCTCGAGACCGGTTCGTCGAGGATCTGCGGGGTGTCGTTCTGGGACGTCACCTCGATGGTCGCCAGCGCGACGTCGCTGTGGAAGCCGCCGCCGACGACGTCCACGTTCTCCTGGGAGATGAGCCGGTTGACCTCGTTTCGGCCCGCCGAGGGTTCCGACTCGGAGTCCCCGAAGACGAGTTCGATATCCTCGCCGTGGACGCCCCCGTCCTCGTTGATCAGGTCGCGGGAGAGCTCGGCGGCCATCCGCTTCTGCTGGCCGATGTTCGAGGTCGGCCCGGAGAACGGGCCGTAGAACCCGATGGTGAGCCCGCCGCTGGCGCCGCCGCCACCGCCGAGACAGCCGGCCATCGAGGCGAGTCCGACTCCCGCGCCGGTCGCGCGGATGAACCCCCGACGGCTCGGGGACGGGATCCCCATCCCGTCTGCCGTCGTGTTCTCCCCCAGCGAAGCCGGATCGGACCTCTGGTTCGGTACGTCTGGCCTGTTTCTATCTACCATGCCAATGTCAATCGATAGCGGACGGATATAGTTAACGGGAAAACTAGCTGGCGTCCCATTCAGAATTAATGTTGGGGACAGTATTTGGGTTCCACCACTGAATCTTGAACAAGGTATATTTAGGCTGCTCCGTATCCATCCCCATGGGACTCATCGACCCCGATAGGCTCCGCGTCTCGTTCGAGGAGTACTCCTCCATCGGCGCGACCGACCGTGACGGGCTGCATCGGCTGGCGCTCTCGGAGGCGGACGGCCGCGTGCGCGACCGGTTCGTCGACGACCTGCAGGAGCTGGGGCTCTCGGTTCGGATCGACGAACTCGGGAACGTCTTCGGGCGCCGGCCGGGGACAGAGGACCTCGCGCCGGTGCTGATCGGCTCGCACCTCGACTCCCAGCCGAAGGGCGGTCGCTACGACGGCCAGCTCGGCGTGCTCTCGGCGCTGGAGACGCTCCGGATCCTGGAGGACGAGGGGATCGAGACCGCGCGGCCGATCGAGATCGTCAACTGGACGAACGAGGAGGGCGCCCGCTTCAAGCCGGCGCTGACCGGGAGCGGCACCTACGTGGGGACCCACGACCTCGACACCGTCCTCGCGGAGACGGACGACGAGGGGACCACGGTCGCCGAGGCGCTCGAGGAGATCGGCTACCGGGGAACGGACCCGGTCGGTCCGGACGAGGTCCCGAACGCTGCGCTCGAACTGCATATCGAACAGGGCCCCCGCCTCGAGGAGGCGGGACACACGATCGGCGTCGTCGAGGGGGTGCTGGGGATGGCGTGGCTGGAAGCGACGATCCGCGGGAACGCGGACCACGCCGGTCCCTCCCCCATGCACACGCGGTCGGACGCGCTGGTGGCCGCCGCGGACGTCGTCACCGCCGTCCGCCGCATGGCCGGCCGACTGGACGACGACGTCGTCACGACCGTGGGCGAACTGTCGGTCGAACCCGACTCCGTGAACGTCATCCCCGCCGAGACGACGTTCACGGTGGACGTGCGCTCGTACGACGACGAGGTGGTCCTAGACGCCGTCGACAGGGTCGACGACGAACTCCGGGCGGCCTGCGACCGGGAGGGAACGGAGTACGACCTCACCGAACTGTGGCGCATCCCCCACACGGAGTTCGCGCCGTCGGTCGCCGACGCGATCGAGGCCGCGGCCGACGGGAGCGACCACCCCTCGATGCGGATGATCAGCGGCGCCGGTCACGACGCGTCCTACCTCGCGGAGCTGACCGACGCCGCGATGATCTTCGTTCCGAGCGTCGACGGGCAGACCCACAACGAGCGGGAGTTCACCGAGTGGAACGACGTCGTCGCGGGCGCCGAGGTGTTCGCCCGGACGACCCGCCGGCTCGCGTCGGCCGACGGTGCGGACGGGGGGAACCCGTGACCCAGCGGATCCGACGGCCGACGGCGGAGTGCTTCGGTCGCCCAGCCGGAATCGCCGTCCCGCCGGAAGCCAGCAGATACATGACCGAACGCGCCGACGGGGGCTGGCAATGAGCCTGGACGAGCAGGACCTCGAGATCCTGAAGACCATCGCCGAGATCGGTGAGGCCAGCCCGAAGCGGATCGCCGACGAGACGGGCACGCCGAAGTCCACCGTACACTACCGCCTCCAGAACCTGCGCGACGACGGGGTCATCAAGAACGACCTGTTCGAGATCGAGCCCGAGGCCATCGGGCTCTCCGTCACCGTCATCACCGAGGTCATGGCCGAGTACAAGGAGGGGTACCACGAGACCGTCGGCGAACAGCTGAGCGCGATCGACGGCGTCTCGAACGTCTTCTTCACCATGGGCGACACGGACTTCATCGTCACCGCTCACCTCCCAAACAGCTCGTTCGTCCAGGACCTCGTCGAGTCGTACGAGGCGGTCGACGGCGTCGAACGCACGAGCTCGAAGTTCGTCATCTCGACGATCAAGCAGGAGCCGAACCCGCTGCGCAACTACGATATCGAGACGCTCCTCGAACTCGATCTCTCCCCGAAGACGTAGCGTCGGTTCGCGTCGGTGAAGCGAAACGCGCCGTAGCCCTTCGTTTTCCTGGTCGCTGTCGGACTGGAAGGGAAGCTCGGCGAGCGGCTCCTGCAGAAGCACAATGAAGCCGCTCGGCCACCCTCTCCGTACACTGTACATATACAATCTTGAAACTCGGACAGCGTCTAATCTCAGAGAACTGAGTGGGATTTTGGGCAAGCTATTTGGTTCCGTGGTCCATTCGGGAACCGATGACAGGTCCACCGATCCAGGACGTACACCTCGCCCAGGAGCCCCGGATGACGACCGACGTCCCGGGGCCGGAGTCGCGGTCGCTCCTCGAACGGCAGCGCGAGATCGACTCCAGCGCCGTCGCGTATCCCCGGTCGGTCCCCATCGCGCTCGACGAGGCCCGGGGCGCGACGGTGCGGGACGTCGACGGGAACGTCTACCTGGACTTCTTCGCGGGGATCGGCGTGCTCAACGTCGGCCACTCGAACCCGTACGTCGTCGAGGGGGTCAACGAGCAGACCGAGCGGCTCGTCCACACGATCGACTTCCCGACTGAGACCCGGATCGAGTTCATCGAGAAGCTGAACGAGATCGCGCCGGGCGACCTGGCGGACAACAACCGGGTGATCTTCGGCGGGCCGAGCGGGAGCGACGCGATCGAGGGGTCGATCAAGCTCGCGAAGTACAACACCGGCGGCCACGGCCTCATCTCGTTCAAGGGCGCCTACCACGGCTCGACGTCGGGGGCGCTCTCGCTGACCAGCGGCCGGAAGTACAAGAAGGACTACACGCCGCTGCTCTCGGACGTCGTCCACGTCCCGTACCCGTACCCGCTCCGGAGCGACGACCCCGACGAGGCGACGAAGGACATTCTCTCGGGCGTGCGCGAGACCCTCGAGGACCCGTACGGCGGGCTGACGAACCCGGCCGGCATCTGGGTCGAACCGATCCAGGGCGAGGGCGGCGTCGTCGAACCGCCAGAACAGTTCCTCCCTGGGCTGAAGGAGCTCGCCGAGGCGAACGACATCCCGCTCATCGTCGACGAGATCCAGTCCGGGTTCGGTCGGACCGGGAAGTGGTTCGCCTCCGAGTGGTCCGGCGTGACCCCCGACGCGATGCCGATGGCGAAGGGGATCGGCGGCATCGGCCTCCCGCTGGGGGCGCTCATGTACCGCGAGGAGCTCGACACGTGGGGGCCCGGCGGTCACATCGGGACGTTCCGCGGCAACGTCCCCGCCATGCGCGGCGGCATCCGGGCCATCGAGTACATCCAGGCCCACGACCTGCTCTCGCACGCGACCGACCTCGGCGAGCACATCCGAGGTCGGCTCCGCGAGGCCGCCGAGGACTCCCCGTTCGTCGCCGAGGTGCGCGGTCGGGGGCTGTTCATCGGCGCCGAGTTCGTCGACGACGACGGCGCGCCCGACTCCGACGCCGTCGAGTGGATCCAGCAGTACTGCTACGGCCGGGGCGTGCTCGTGTGGAACGCCGGCCGCGAGAAGAACGTGCTCAGGCTGCTGCCGCCGCTCGTGATGACCGAGGAACAGGCCGACAACGGCCTCGACGTCATCACCGACGGCATCCGGGAGCACGCGCGGGACGCAGGCGAGTAACGCGCAGGGGGGCCGCCCGATCGATCGTGAGGGCCGACCACTCCCACCGAGACCTTCCCGGATGCGCGTTCACTTCCGGCGGACGGCGACGTCGTATCCGTTGGCGCGTCGTACCGCGTGATGCAGTCGTTTTCACTCGTCGCGGTCCCCGACGACCAGGACGGGAACTTCGTCCGCTCGGAGGAGGGCTTCGGTCGTACTCCCGAGCAGGATCGTCTTGAACGCCGAACGGCCTTGCGCCCCGAGTACCACGAGGTCGATCCCGTTCGTGTCGACGTACTCGAGCAGTTCCTCGGATGGAGCGCCTTCCCGGATCTCGGTCACGACGGGCGTCTCGGGACCGCTCTGGCGTTCGATCGCGGCCAGCGCGGCCTTGCCCTCCTCGGTCAGGGTCCGCCGGACGGTCTCCGGGTCCACGATGTCGTTATCGTACTCCGTCCTGGTGTCGACGACGTACACCGCGTGGAGTGTCGCCCCCACCTGTCGAGCGAGGTCGATCGCGTGGGTCACGGCCGCCTCGGCGTCGCGACTGCCGTCCGTCCCGACGAGGATCCGATCGTACATTCGATACCGTAGGTGACGCTGCAGTATGAGGACTTGGTCGGTGAGCACTCGGTGGCGTCCGATGTCATCGACGTCGCGGGCTGGCACGGGACGGATCGCGCTACGCCGTAGAGGGTGGTTCGAGCGAGCCGTTCCGCCCGACGAGCGGAATGCTCCTTCAATACTATGCCGTCAATCCGCCACACCCGCTCCCCGTTCGGTGACTACGTTCGCGGCGTGACCCCGTGGCCCGGCCCCTCGATCGTGATCTCCGGCCCGTACTCGACGTCGGCGACGTCCTCGGCGAGCAGGAGGTTCCCGTCGAGGTCGACGTACGAGAACGCGCCCGACCCGGCGACGAGGTGCGCGCTCGCGTGGATGCCGATCGCCGACTCCAGCATGCAGCCGACCATCAGCTCCAGGTTCGCTGCCTCGGCGATGGCGGCGATCCCCGCGGCGTCGAGCGGGCCCGACTTGCCGAGCTTGACGTTGAGCACGTCCGCTGCGTCCGCCCGGACGACCGCCAGCGCGTCCGCCGGCGTGAACACCGCCTCGTCGGCGGCGACCGGGACCGTGACGGCGTCGCGGACGCGAGCCAGCCCCGTCACGTCGTCCGCGCGCACCGGCTGTTCGAGGAGCGCGAGGTCGACGCCCCGGTCGCGAACCTCACGGGCGAACCGGACCGACTTCGGGACCGTCCACCCCTGGTTGGCGTCGACCTTCACCGCGGCGTCGGGCGCCGATTCTGCCACCGCGACGACGCGCGCGACGTCGTCCGCCACGTCGCCGCCGGTCTTCACCTTCAGGTGCTCGAACCCGTCGTCCGCGGCGGCCGCGGCGGCGTCGCCGGCGTCCCGCGGCGGGACGATCGGGATCGTGAGGTCGGTCTCGACTGTCGTCGGGGGGCCGCCGAACAGTTCGCTCATCGGGATACCCCGCGTCCGGCAATACGCGTCGAGCAGGGCGGTCTCGACCGCGAACGACGCCGACACCATGCCGGGGATCGCGGCCCGGACCGCCCCGACGAGCCGACGGTACGCCGTCACCGGTTCGTCCTCCAGTAGGGTCACGGCCGCCCGCGCGGATTCGATCGCCGCGGCCTGGGTCTCGCCGGTCACGTGGGGGATGGGCGATCCCTCGCCCCAGCCGACGGCCCCGGACTCGGTCTCCACCCGGATGAGGACGTTCTCGGCGTGCTCCTGCGTGCCGAGCGCGATCTCGAACGGCTCGGCCAGTGGGAGGTCCAGCGACTCGACGTCGACGGCGACGATCCGCTCGTCCGTCACAGCGCCTCCATGACGGCGTCCAGCAGCGCCTCGGGGCCGTCGTCGTGGTAGACGTTCGCCGTCGGCAGGCCGTGCTGCTCCCCTTCGGTCGCCGGGTCGCCCCACGTCGAGAGGGCGGCCACCTGTGCCTCCGAGAGCCCTTCGACGAGGTCGCGCTCGACGTCGACGCCGCGGATGGGGAACCGGTCGAAGTGGGTGCGGCCCTCCCGGTCGGGGTCGTCGACGAGCACCACGGCGTCGGGCCAGGCGCCGTGGAGCAGCGCGAGGGTCACGCCCGAGTAGGCGCGGTGGGTGAGCGCCCCCTGCCCCTCGACGAAGACGAGGTCGTGGTCCGCCCCGACCGCGGCGACGTTGTCCTCGACGACGCCGGCCGTGAAGTCCGCGGGCACGCGGTCGACGACGGTCCCCCGGTGGGCGCCGACCATGATGCCCGTCTGGCCGGTCGCGACCCAGCCGGCGTCGATGCCGGCCCGCTGGGCCGCCCGGTACAGTTCGAACGTCGTCGTGCGCTTCCCGACCGCGCAGTCGGTGCCGACCGTGAGGACGACGTCGGCGTCGATGTCGTCGACCCGTCCGTCCGCGACCCGGAGGTCGTCGTCCGCGGGCGGTTTGCGGACGTCGAACAGGCGGACGCCGCACTCGTCGGCGAGGTCGACCCAGTCGTCCCGCTCGCTCAGGAAGACGTGGAGGCCGGAGACGACGTCGCACCCGGCGCGCATCGCCTCGCGGATGTCGTCGACCCACTCCTCGGGGAGCGCACCTCCGGCGGGTGCGACGCCGATGACGAGCGCCTCCGCGTCGGGGGTCGCCTCCAGCGCGGCCGTCATCGACTCGACGACCGGCACGTCGCCGACCTCGGGCCGGTCGAGCACGTCCGCGGCCGACCGGCCGGCTTGATCGGAGTCGACGACGGCGCCGACCTCAAATAGTTCGCTGTGCATCACGACGCCGTTGGCGGTCTTGCCGGCCATCCCCCCGAACGCCCCCTCCGCGAGGACGACGGCCGGCGTCGGCGTGTCGAACGCGCTTCGCAGGTCCATGGCCTCACAATCCGGGGAGCGGGGCAAAGTCCCACTCCCTCTCATGAGAGGTGGTACCTATTCACGGTATCACGGGGTGATGGTATCACATGGCACGCACGACCGACTCGGCCGACGACCGCGACCAGCGCACGATCAGCATCTTCGCCCGCCTGTTGCGGGGGCGGTTCGGGTCGATCGTCCTCCCGGCGATCATCCTGCAGTCGCTGCTGATCGGGGGCGGCTACGCCAGCGGTCGCGAGGTCGTCGCCTACGGCGCCAAGTTCGGCTCGGCCGGCCTGCTCGCCGTCCTGGCCATCTTCCTCGGGTTCACCGTCATGTCGATCGTCGTGTTCGACCTGGCCCGGACGTTCCGCACGTACGACTACAAGAGCTACATGCAGGCGATCATCTGGAAGGGCTGGCCCCTGTTCGACGTGCTGTTCATCGTGATGGCGACCGTCGTCATCGCGGTGATGGCCTCCGCCGCGGGGTCGATCATGGAACAGACGCTCGGCATCCCCTACATGGCCGGCATCGTCGCCATCATCGCTGTCGTCGGCGTGCTCACCTACTTCGGCGCGAGCCTCATCGAGCGGTTCAAGACCGTCGGGACGGGCTTTCTCTATCTCGCCTATGTGATCTTCGGCGTCGTCGTCCTCTCGACCGTCTGGGGTGACGTGACGAACGTGCTGGCGGCCGGGAACACGTCCTACGTCGACGACGCGAGCACCGGCGCGGTGCTCCAGTCGGGTGCCCTCTACGTCGGCTACAACCTGGCGATCTTCCCGGCGGTGTTCTTCGTCCTCCACCGCCAGGAGACGCGCAAGGAGACGATCGTCTCCGGTTTGCTCGCCGGCACCATGATGACGCTCCCGTTCCTGCTCACCTACCTCTGCCTGATGGGCTTCTACCCGAACGAGTCGGTGATGGGCGCGGAGGTGCCGTGGCTCCCGATGCTGGGGAGCGTCGGCGGCCCCCTGCTGATCGGCTTCTACGGCGTCGTCATCGGCTGGACGCTCGTCGAGACGGCCGTCGGGGCCATCCACGCCATCATCCACCGCGTCGACAGCGACCTCGAGGAGATCGACGCCGGGCGGTTCGAGAAGGTCGACGGCCTCACGCCGCTCCAGAGCGGGGCGATCGGCGTCGGCATCCTCGTCACGGCGACGCTGCTCTCCCAGTTCGGCATCATCGCGCTCGTCGCGGAGGGGTACACCATCATGGCGTACTTCTTCATCGCGCTGTTCGCGGTGCCGACGCTCACGGTCGGCCTCGTCCGCCTGTTCGACCCGGACTGGAAGCGCGAGTTCTGGAGTCGCGCGTAGGGGCGAGCACCTCCGTTTTCGGCTCCGCGTTCCTCGTTAAACGTGGTTCTCGGACGGAATTTCCGGACGAACTGTTTTATCTGGGTGAGACGTATTAGCACGTCATGGCTCAGCCGTCGACCGACATCGCGAGGGAGGCGACGTGTCTCCGGCTGGTCCTAGACATCTGGCACCCCGACTGCTGGACGCTCGAGGTCACCGAGCGGACGGACGCGGGACTGCTCGGCCACGGCGTGTACGAGGTCGACGGGCTCGCGACCGGGCGGTTCACCGCGTTCGGCGACACGACCGCCGCGGTCGCAGAGTTGATCGACGCCGTCGACGCCTCGCCGCTCACGACCTCCGTCCGGACGGTCCCGAGCGGACACCGCTCCTCGTCGGGCGGAACCGGCGCCGACGTCGCCCCCGGAAACGCCACACGCGGCCTGCTGGTCGCCTACGAGGAGGCCAACAGCATCACGACGTCGCTAGTCTCCCGCGGGCTCATCCCCGACGCCCCGGTGCGCATCCGCGACGGCTGCGAGCGGTGGGCGGTGCTGACGGACGAGCGTCGCGACGCGGTCCGCGCCCTGCTCGACGAGGTGCGGGCGGAGGCCGACGCCGAGGTGGACGTGGTCCGCATAACGTCGCCCGAGGCGGGGGCGACGCCGCTGTTCCCCGAGGACTCCCTCTCGGATCGCCAGCGGGAGGTGTTCGAGGTCGCCCGCGAGCGGGGCTACTACGAGCGACCGAGGGGGGTTTCGGCTGCAGACCTCGCAGCGGAGCTCGGCGTCTCGAAGGCGACGGTGCTCGAACACCTGCGGAAGGCGGAGTCGAAGCTGCTCGATCCGTCGTGAGCCCGATATTAAATCATCTCAGTCCAATTAGCCGTGACGGTTCTTGGAGGACGTTTGTAACCATCTCGTAGCACGTTCAGCGCTCACAGGGTTCATCTCGACAGATCTCCACCTTCTCGACTTCTCGCAATCGCTAGTGGTATCTCGGACCAGACCCGGCAAGTTCAGCCGAAGGTTGATGTCCACCGACCGATCGCTGGCACATAGACACTCGTAGTTCCGCTGGAACGCTCGCTGATCTGGAGATGATGGGACTCGTAGATACTTGGATCGAGTCCCGTGGTCAGGATGGTCGCGTCAAGCAGGTCGCGACGCCATTCGACCCACCGTGGGTCAAGGACGTGGTCAGTGAGTACGTCGAACGGGTGGATAAAGTGACTGCGGAGGATTGCTAGGCGACGAATAAGTTCACTTCTCACCAATACCGTCTATTCGTTGTCACATGCCGTCTTCCGAAATTCGTTAAACAACTCTGGATGATGTTCTGAAAGCACGGCGATGTCCTCCGGCAATTCCTCCCGAATGCGACTTCGGACGCGAGAAATCGCCTGATATCGTTTACTTTCGTCATTTGGATCATCACTCTTCCGGACACCCGTGCTCCGGTCGAGCTTCTCGCCTTTAAGGTACGCCTTGAGTTCTGCCTCGAGATCGTCGGGAATCCAAACTGAGATCGTCTCCATGCTTTTGCTATGTATTCCTTGTGGACAGGCGCGTCGGTCCCTCCATAGGTTAACTCGAAAGCTAAATATCTAGTTTTATTCAGTTGTACGAATTCGGCAAGCAGATCGCGGCTTTCGGATCATCCATCATTGGGGGAATCACCATCGTCGAGGGTGTCGAGGTCGTCTGGTACCGAGCCCTTGGTTGGGTCATGCACGATGTACCCTTCCTCCTTCGCGACCTCGGCGAACGCCCCGTCGTGTGTCCACAACCGTTCGATTCCGTAGCGTTCCATCGCGGCGAGTACGGTCGCGTCCCGGCCGCCGATGCCGGCGTTCGGGTACTCGTGGAGGAGATCCGCTCCCATCTCGACGTCCGCCGTGGTCAGATCGGCGACCGTCGTATCGCGCAGCGAGAGGAACTCGCCTACCGTGCTCCCGCTCTCAGCAAGCGTGTTCGCCAGGTAGTGGACGACCTCCATCTGGAGCACGGTCGTCGTGAACAGTGGTTCCGTCGCGAGGAGCGCGTCGACCTGTGGCGCCACGTCTTCGTGTTCCGGGAGGTCAGCGTCGAGGTAGTACACCCAGACGTTTGCATCGAGACAGAACATCACCCGGGGAGGTCGCTCGTCCAGACACGCTTGAGATCCGCGGGGTCGATCCGCTCTACTGGTCGCTTGCGCGTGTCCGCGTTGACGCAGCCGCGGAGGCGATTTCGAGCTTCCTCTCGGACGACGTGCGGACGAACGCGAATGCTCCCGTCCTCGAGTTCGACGATCACCTCTTCCCCGGGTTCGAGTCCGAGACGGTCACGGAGTTCCTTGGGGAGCGTGATTCGCCCCTTCTCGTCGATCCGGCGGTCGGTGCTCATATTCCCACCTTGGTGGGAATTCGGGATAATGGTTTCGTCGATCGTCACGACCAATTCTCGCGGGTCGCTACTCCTCCTTCTCGTCACGACCCCCGGCTGACCGGGAGTCAGCTTGCTCATCCGAGTCGGTCGCATCGGCAGGCAGTTCGGGCGGTTCGAGGAGCTTCACGAGGAGTCGACCGAACCTCGTGCCAGCGGCTCGTTCACCGAGCGTGACAGAACCGTCGAGTCCGCGCTTGAGTGCCGATTCACGCCAGTACGGCGTCACCCGGTCGACGAGCCGATCGAGCAGTCGGACGATCGGGCCGACCGTCCACGTCTCCCGGAGGTCGATGACGACGACCTCCGGTTCGGGTTCCTTCGTCAGCCACCGATAGCCGGAGGAGTTCCTGACGACCGTCGAGAGCCACCGCGTCGCCCTGCTCGTCCGCGAGTCGTCCCGCAAGGGGGCACGGAGCGTCCGAACGACTCGTGAGCCCTCGAGTACCCGTGTGAGGATGCCGTCGCCGTGGTCGTGCGTCGACGAGGTGTCGGTCATGGTTTGATCACGTAGAGACGACGGTCGCCTCGACGGTGATGCTCCCGAGGTCGAGGACTACGGTGTTCCCCTGCTGGATGGTCCGGCCCTTGAACGTGAGCCCGGTCGACGTCTCGCGGACCGAGAGGTCGGCCGTGACCGTGAGGTCCTGCTTCGTCGGGTGCTCGCGCTCGTAGATGTTCCCGTCGTCGCTGGTGAGCACGACCGTCGCGCTCTCGCGCTCGACGTTCGTGAGGCGGGCGAGCGTCTCCCCGCTCGCCGTCTCGGTCATGCCCGACTGGATGGAGGTGGCGAGTTCCTGCGGGACGTCGGTGAGCCGGAGGGTGACAGTCCGGGTGGCCTCCTCGCCGCGGGGTTCCGTCGCGCCGACGCGTTCGAGCTCGCCAGTGAGCGCGTAGTCGCTCGTCCGGAAGGGAATGGAGGCGTTGGGTCGGAGGATCGTGCCCGCGAACGTCGCACCGTCGCCGGTCTCGCGGGCCTGGAGGGTGAGCCCGAGGAGGACGCGCTTCCGGTCGGGGTTGGCGGTCCCGTAGACGTGGACCGACTCGACCGTTCCGAGGGTGCGCTCGCGGAGGGTGAAGGCGTCGCCCGCCTGGATGCTCGAGGCGGTCTCGGCGTCGACGGTGGTCGAGAGCAGCACCTGGCGTTCCGCGGTCGGGATGGCCTGCCCGTCGCCCAGGGCCGTGATGGTGCCGCTCACCTCGTACGTGTCGGTGACTAGTTCGAGCGTGCGGCCGAGACGTGGGGGTGCGCCGTCGTAGGAGATGGCGTTAGACTGGGTGTCATCGGTGTCCGCGGTCTCCCCCCGGAGTTCGACTCTGAGGAGGGCGTTGGTGCCGTTGGCTCCCTGTTGTGGTTGGATGTGGACGTCGGTGACGGTGAGTTCGGCGGTTCCATCGGGCGAGTAGGTGTCGCCCTCGTTCAGCTGGGCGACGAGGTAGTCCGGCTGGGTGCCCAGATCGAGCGTCGCGTGGGTGGTGGCGAAGTCCGGTTCGGTCGGTTCGGCGTCCGGTTGGAGGACGAAGGCGGCGCCCGCCGTGACGACGGCGAGGACGAGGAGGACGGCGAGGGCGTCGACGACGTTGACGAGGCCGAAGAGGTTGCCCTCGTCGTCTATGAGGGGCATGGTGTTCCACCCGGTTCGGTCATCTTTCGGAACGACCTCGGGGCATGACAAAGGGGTTGCGACTTGTGAATGGGTCTGGTCCGTTACTCACTCGCCAGCACAGACTGTTGTCAAATGGGGGCTCTTTGTGCTCGTGGGCTCTCTCTAATCTCGGCGCGTGTGAATTCCTGGCCACGACTGGATCCATACTCGCATTTGAGGCTGGAGATCCGGCAAAAAGCGATCTCCAGCGTTCTCAATCCATCACTTGCTATCCATAATCGGCCAAATCCTCCGCAAGGGAACACCCCTCCCGTCGTGAGGGGACGAACTAGGAGGGTTTCGCTCAACAGTGCCTACCAGTGGCCTGTTGACTATCCCGGTAATCTTGATCCGACAAGCGTTCTCCGACCTGTTTGGCTGATATGTGCTCAGCGCAGGTCGGTCCAGTTACCTCGTTAGTTTTCCAAACACGGTTGCCTGCATGCGATTTTGGTCACACGGAACGGACATCTCGATCGGACGTGTCGCTTGCATCGTCTGGCGAACAGTCTTGTGATTTTCGTCGCCCAGTCGGGTGTTGTGTGCTCTCCGTGGGGGTTGCTGGTGTAATTACACTCGGCTACTGTTCCTAGCTCGGTCCTCATCCCTGGGAACGTTGCTACTTGCGGGGCGTTCGACCGATTATGGACACCCCATTAGCGGCGCTGTGTTGCTGAGAGCTGTTCTACACCATTCTCGTAGTACTAATCCGAGTTTGGATCTTCTCGTGTTGAGTTCCTCGATTGGGTGAGTTCATCCAGATTCCAATGGATACCGGAAACCCTCCCATGGCATCGCACCTTCTCGCGGGTCACTGGCCTGATGGGTTTCCGCATGTACTAGTACGAACACCGCGTGGGTACCTGGTGGACGATCGCCTGAGAGTCGGTGGCGGCCGGGGCGGTGTTGCTGGCAATGCGACACGCGGAAATCGAGCGCTCGCCGACGCGCGTCTGGGCGGCCGCCAGGGTGGCACGCTGTGCGGTCGGAAATGGCTCCGACCCGTCCGGATGGCCCGGTGGGAAGGGGAGCGAGGCGACCTGCACGGGCCGTGGCGGGTCGGTGCAGAGCGCCGACAACATCCGATCCTCAATCTACCGGTCCCGTCAACCCCGACGAGTAGACGTACTAGCTCCCTAGTCGTGTTGCCGGTGGGCTGGGTGACACCCGTCTGCCAAGTGAACGAATGTGGCTGTCAGCGCTCGGGTCGCGGGGCAGTCTCGTATCGGTTGATGTCCCCCGTCTTCTCCACTCGGTCGTAGATCTGTCGGAGCGTGTCTCGTGCCCGGAGGAGCTTGTGCTCCCCGAGGAACTGCCGACCACTCGCACTGATCCCGTAGAACTTGTACGGCAGATCGTTCTGCCGCCGGTCTTCGGGGAGGAGCACTTCCTCGACGATGCCGGCGTCGACGAGCCGCTGGAGGTGCTGGCGAATCGTCGTCTGGCTCTTGCTCGGGTTGACGTAGTCGAGTTCCTTCAACGTCGGTAGTTCCGACGGGTGCCCGAGGATGTCCTGGAGGAGCGAGAACCGCGTCTCCTGGGTGACGACGTTGAGCCGCTCGCGAACGGACTCCAGGTCGCTTGGCGGGTGATCGGACGTACTCATTATCGCTCTATTCGGGTAGTGTGTGCAAAAGCGTTTCGCTCAAATACGAATCGGTGTAGGGCGATACGGTCGACGATGTGGTCGCCACATTGAAGCAGGGGACGGGAGAATTCCGGCCGAATGAGTGAGGAGTCGGTCACCGTCGACGAACTCGCGGAGAGAGCGCACGAGTATCTCCACGAGGCCTCACTCACGCCAGCGGAGTACGAAGCGCTCAAACAGAGTGTCGCGGAGCTCGCGCCGATTTTCTCGGCTGAGCGTTCGTACTTCGTCCTCGGCAGCTACGGGCGACCCGAAATCCGCCGTCTCCAACTCGTAAAAGACCGCCTCAACCGGCAGCCCGACGCGTACGCGTTTCTGATGGTCGACATTCGGAGCGAGTGGACGAACACCTACCTCAAGTTCCGGCTGCTCGCCGACTACACGGACGTCATCGTGGGTGTTGCCGAACACGGTCAGGGCGGCTTCCTCGTCGAGCAAGGCTACTTCACCGCCCTCGAGACGTATTTCGCGAAGACCCACGTGTTCAAACGCGAATACGACACGGTGGATGCGGACGCGATCGACACGGCCATCGATATCGACAACCCGTATAGCGGAATGCAGACGGCAATCTTCGAGATGCTCGACGATGCTGGCCGTCTCTGTCGGTGGGCGACCGAGGACGACCTCGTCGAGTGTGCCGAGGTCCTCTCGTGAGTAATTCGGATTAACAGTGGATCGAGACGAGTCGGCAACCCACACCCCCACGTTTCCGTCGTTTCTCACGAAGTCATTGTTACCACTGGACGCGGGAACGAGGAGATCTGGAGACGCTCATCCAGCGTAGCCGTTGTTGCTCCGGAAGGGCAGAAGGAGGAGCGCCTCGTACGAATCGTTTCGATCGGCCGGTTGAATGCGATGGCGAACAGGTATTCAGAGACGATGGACAGGCGAACGCCCCCGTGTGCGAATTGACGTCGGATCGACACAGGGATTCGTGCGGGGCGCCGTGGATCGTCGCGCTACTCGCTGGAAAAGAGATTCGCCAAATTGGTGACTATGTTGTGGTGTGGCATCCGCAGCCCGGAGCAGGTCTCGAAAGCCCCCGGCGTCTGCGCTCGCGCGACCCGCGCTGCGCTCCTCGCTCCGCTGCGGTGCTTGCGGGACCGGGCGTCGCGCAGACGCCGGCCCCTTTCAGTCCCACCCGGATCTCCTGTGTCGCCCACTCATGCGGTGTTCGACCCGATGCACAGATCGAATGGATCGCCCAGTTCGCGACCACAGTCGGCGTCGCGTTGACTGCGGCGTTTCGGGAGACTCGAGGAGGTCATCTCGGCCATCGGCACGGGACGGCTATCAATCCACGACTCAGTAGAACTTCCCGTAGGCCACGGACAACGTCGCTCGGTGGCGGCTCACCTATGGTGGGTTCTCCGCGTCGTTGATCCCCTCGAACGTTCCGTGGGTGTAGGCATATCGCCATCGGTGGAGAACCGCTCGTGTGACGAGCGATACCTCGGACACGGTGATGCACGATGGCTCGACCGGGCGGCTGGGGGCGTCCGGCGGCGGATGGAAGTGCCGTGCCGGTGCGTCGGGTTTTGGGTGACGGTCAAATCGAAAATTCCTGTTTCGTTCGTCCGTGTAGTGGATGGCGTAGTTGCTAGTCAGGCTCCACCGCACGTCCACCCGGGCTGTCGATGCGTCTCCGACCCCATCGGAGAGGTCGATCGAGAGCGTCTGTGGGTTCACCGGGTCGTCAAGCGACGCCGTCCCGACCAGTGGTTCCAGCTCCACGACTAAGTCCCGAATCTCGCGCAACGCCCTGGCGTCGATGGGGCCGAACACCTCGGCATGGTCCTGTGGCGTGGGCTGTCCCTCCTCCTCGTCGGTCATCCGACGATGGACGCCCCGTCGGTGCCGTCCTCGTCCGTGTCCGACCCGGTGAGGTGGCCCGAGCGGGTCGCTTCGCCGATCGCGAGCGCCGCTTGTGCGAGCGCCACGTTGCGGCGGGTCGTTTGCCACTCGGTGAGGACCGTGCCGTGGTCGCTATCGGCATCAGCGACGTCCAGCTCACGGGCGAACTCCTCGGGTGACTCGACGCCGTACTCCTCGCGCCACTCCTGGAGTGCTGCTTTCATCTCGGCGATCCGGGATGCGATCTCCTCGGGCGTCCGCTCTGCGAGAAGCGACTGTGCGTGCTCGGTGACGATGGCCGTCTCCGACCGGCGGTAGCGTGTGGTCTGACCGTCTTGGGTAGTCGTGACGTCACCGGCGTCCACGAGCGTCCGCAGGTGCTTTCGCGCCGTGGTCGGCGACACGCGGGCCCGTTCGGCGAGCTGTGCCGTGGATTCGGGATCGTACGTCTGGCGGACGATCTCGTACACACGTTCGAACGGCGTCGTCTCCTCGACCCACTCCTCGACCACGCGGTCGTTTACGTCGTAGCGGTCGGTGCCGCCGTCCGACCGGCCGCGCCGGGAGTGTGGTGTGTCCTTGGTCATGGTACGCTGACCTACGGCTGGTCAGTATAATAATGTACGGAACAGTATATTGGTTTAGAAGGTTGTGTTCGATTGAACTGTCACCGAACGTGATGGCCGGGTAGCTACCTCCTTTGCTCCGGCCCGCCCCGCTCGCCGCTTCCGCCCGGCGCGTCGCTCGTCACCGACCAGTCCGGGCGTGCGGCTCGCTCCTGCGTCGCTCGCCGTTCCGGGCGTCTGGTTTGACGCCAGCGGGTACGCGTGTCGGTTTCTGCGCTCCGGTCGGTGCTCGAAACGCGAGCACGCCTACTCCGCTGGTCGCTCGCGCCGGGCGGGTCGCCGCGCGATGCTGGTTGTATTGTTCTTCCTGAGGCGCGCGCCGCTCGCGCCCCAGGGGGCGCTCGCGAAGGCGCGAGCGGCGCGCGCTGAAGTCGTCGGTCGGTGAGAGAGCCACGGCTGGAGAGTCGTGGTGGTCGGGAAAAGGCGCCGAGTGAGCGCCTTCAGGCACTGCAATGAGTTCTAGAGCAATTATCGGCCAAGAAGCTTCGGATGAATCGAAATCGAACGAACGGATTGACGAGCGGAACGTCGGGTGGCAGCCGACGTGTCCCGAGTGTGCGGGTCGTGTGGTATCGGAGGCAGTCGAAGCGGTGTGCACCGAGTGTGGTCTGGTCGTGTCGGTCGATAATCTGGAGCGTGAGCCGGGACTGAAGGCGCGTGGGCCGGATACGGCTGATCGGACGGGCGAGTGGGCGATCGAACCCACGACGGACCTGCGGGTCGACAAGGGCCTGCACACGACGTTCTTCCTTCAGACGGACGGGAAGGGCAACAAGCTGAATTCCGAACGGATGGACAAGATGGAGCGGCTGCGGCGTCATCACAAGCGGTTCACCATGCCGTCGAAGCGGGACAAGCGCCTGAACGAGGGCTTTCGGGATATCGGGATGCTCGGGGCGAATCTGGCGCTCCCGAGGTACGTCCAGACGGACGCGTCACGGATGCTCAAGGCGGCGAAGCGTGCACGATTACCGGGCGGGCGGATGGCCTGGGAGTCGCTGGCGGCCGGAGCAGTATTGCTGGCGATGCGGCAGGCTGGCATCGAACGCGAGCCGGCGGACGTAGCGCGATACGCGAAGACGGACGAGGAGCGGGCGTGTGCGGCCGCGCGGAAGATTCGAATGCAGACCGAGGTGGAGGCACCACCGGTGCGTGAGCGAGTGGTCGACCGGATCATCGGCGAGTTAGGAACGGTCGGCGTGGACGTGGCGACCGGGCTGGAGCTGCGGCGCCTCGCAGTGCGGTTGCTGGAAATAGCCGATGCGGTGCCAGTCGGGCCAGGGACGACGCGGATGACGGTGGCCGGTGCCGCAGTGTATTCGGCGGATCGGTTGACGGATGGAAAGACGGTAAAGCAAGCGGAGGTCGTGGACGCGGTGGAGACGGTCCTCCCTACGTCGCAGTCGAAGATCGCGAGCTACTCGCAGGCGCTGTACGACGAGGTGGGGCGACGCCCACAGCTGTCGGATGCGACGGGAGGGCTAGTCGGGCCGGCCTGAGCAGGGCAGCTTCCCGGTTTTTTCATGACCACCACGCCACCCCACCTCCCCACCCACCGCTCCGTGCTCGCTTCGCTGCGCGCGCAGCCCCGACCCTGACAGCACGGTGGAGACGAGGCGTTCGGATTCAGCCATAGACACTTCGAACTCGATGCCTCATCCACTAACTTAACGCGACCCCGAAATCGGAATCAAAATGTATACCAGTCCCGTGCCCTGCTCGTAGTGGAACGTTTCAGTTCAGTCTGTTCCTCAGATTGGTGGCGACCCGGAAAATTCAACCGATGAACTGGGCCGACAAGTTCCGAAATATCACGCAGCTCGGAGGCGCTACGCTACTCGCGACAGCCATGACGATGCTCGAAGGAGTTATCGCTGCGAGAGTTCTGGGACCTGCGGTGTTAGGCGCTTGGTTCACCTTCCAAATCGTACTCCGGTACGGCGGTCGTCTCCACTTTGGAGTTCCAAATGCGTTCCGACGACAGCTATCGGTCGACCGGGGTGCCAAAAACGAGTCTCAAATCGGTGAACTCGCAGATGTCGTCGCGACATTCCTCGTTGTCGTCATCATCGTTCAGGTGGCTATTGTAGGCGGCATGGCAATTTGGCCGGGGTTTTCTTCGGAAATTCGAGTCATCGCCCTCTTTGGCATCGTCATCATCGCCAGCCAAACTGCGAAGTCATTCGTGCATCCGTTCAACAACGGCCTCGGGAACTTCGAGGAGAACGCCCTGTTGAAGCTCGTTGGAGCGGCGTCGAGCGTGGTGACGATTGGTCTCACGATACAGTTCTCATTGGTCGGTTTCCTATTCGGGCGCGTTCTACGGGAGGTTGCCCAGTTCGGAATCGGATTTTACCGTATCGGCTATATCCCATCCTTCTCACTCGACACCGGGCGACTCCGACGTCTTCTCCGAATTGGCTTCCTCATAATGCTGGTTTCGTTCTCGTCGCAGGTGTTCAAGACAGTCGACAGGCTCATGATTATCTGGTATTTCCCTTCGAAGAGCCTGGGCTTTTATGGGACCGGAGACACTTTCGCGACGCTCCTCTTGACTGTTTCCAGTGTCGTGACCAACGTCCTGTACACGTCGTTCTCCGAGAAGTACGGTGCCGACCTCTCCTCCGAGCAGTTCAAATCGGAGCTTCTCGGTACGGTAAAAGTCATTTCGTACTTTTTCCCAATCGTGTTCGTCAACATCTATGTCTTCGTTCCGCTCGTCATCCAGATAGTGCTACCCGAGTACCCAGCTAGTGTGCCGGTCGCCAGGGCACTGGCGTTTGGATACATCTTCTTCGCCGGTGCGACGGTCGTTGGGAGCGTCCTCAATAGCTTCAAGAAACAGCGACTCTACATCCTCGTCATTGCGATTGGCATCACCGTCAACGCTGCGTTGAACTACGCCGCCATTCAGCTCGGCGGTGAGTTGATAGGTATCGGGATCGCGACGGCCGGGACGTATTTCGTCTTCTTCCTCCTCCTCTTTGGCGTCGTTATCGCGTTTTTCGATGGCTCTGTTCGCCTGTTCGGTCGAGTGACCGTCCAGTTACTTGTCCCCGCACTCTTCGCGCTCGGGTACGCGCTGCTCGTCTCCGACTACGTGGCTGTCAGGGACTCGGCGATTTCGCTCGACACTGTCTGGACAGCGGTGGTTTTATTTGCTGCTGTTATGCCGTTATCCGTCTCGTTCGGAGTGTTGACGCTACGTGAAGCGGACATTAACCTCTCACAGGTCCATGGGAAAGTGACCCAGTGGGCTTCATAATTGAATGTATGACTAGTCGTCGACCCGGTTCTCAGTCGCGTTCGGATGAGCCTATTCGAAGCTGAGTTACCATTCCGCAATCGGCTCGTACACGCCTGCTTGCCCACGCAGTCCGTGGTAGACGCCAAGTAGTACCGCTTTGAATATCTTTCGATGGCCGTAGCGCAGATGGCTGGCGACCCGCCACAGCACGAAATACGCGTAGTACAGTCTGAACGGCAACAGCTGTGGATGGCGACGTGCTTGCGGGCGAAAATATGTCTGCTTCGATCCGTGTAGTACGAGACGAACGGCGACTTGGCCTCTGTCGGGTTGTATTTAGTTAAGCGTGAAAAGTGAGGCGGGAGGGTTTCTTGCTGATCTATGGCAGAAATTGCCCGCCTCGGCGGTCTTAGCGACTGGATCGACATGGAGTTTGTGGAACGAGAGCGGACACCCGAGCCAGCGATGAAGCTCAGTATTCAATCCCAATTAGCGGGGCTCTCGCTGTCGAATTCCGTCACTTTGCTCGCTGATCTGGGTGTCGAGCGCTCTCGAAAAGCGGTCCATGAATGGGTTCAGAAGGCTAATTTACAGCCTGCCGAAGGTCGACCCCCGAATCACGTCGCGCTCAACGAGACGGCGATTCGGACAATTCCCAGCAATACTGGCTGTACGCTGCCTGCAACTCCGAAACAAACACCCTGCTTCATGGTCGACTCTTTCCGACCACGACGACCTCGGCTACACAAATTTTCCTCGCCTAACTGTGCGAGAAACACTCGGTCAAATCTACTGCGTTTCTGGTCGATGGCGCTCAGCACCTCCAAACTGCACTTTCGATAGCTGGGCTCCGATTTGATCATGAACGACATAAAAATCGGAATAGCGTTAAGCGCATCTTCTGCGAGCTGAAACGCCGAACAGCGTCATTCTCGAACTGCTTCAGTCACATTTCCCTGAAATCGCTGAAACAGGCTTCAAGCGCTCGCTACCTGGCTCAATGAGACTAACTAAACACGACCTACCTGTAACCGAGGTGTTCTAATCGATTCTCTAACTCCGCTTCGTCATACTCGCTAATACTATCATCGGGCGTCGGTTCTATCAGCCCCATTTCGAACTCCTCAAACTGTTCAAGTAGGGCACGCACTTGGGAACAATATTCGTCTCCGTTCAGTAGATTCGCCTTTTCACTAGGGTCGCTGTCGAGATCGTAGAGGGCTTTCGATGGTTCGTGCTTACGCTGACAGTACCTACAGCTGCCATCCCCCTCCAACGTGTTTATTAGTTTCAACGAGTTCTGCCGAATCATCCTCGCGGAACGTGTGTGTCGTTCTTCGGCGAACGCGACGCCGTTTCGGGGGGGCTCAGTAGTGTTCCCTCGCATCAGTGGAACGAGTGACTCTCCCACTCCAGGCAGTTCTTGGATGCCAATCAGTTCGCATATTGTTGGGGCGACGTCTACGTGCTGGACGGTAGCTGATACGGTTGAGTTGGGGATATCAGTACCACCGAATAGTAGCGGGACATGTACAACTGGGTCGTGCAACCCATGATGGTCAAAAAACACACCTTTCTCTGTCATACTCTCGCCGTGGTCCGCGGTGACGACGAGCAGCGTGTCGTCATCCAGACCACGCTGTTCGAGGCCCTCGAATAGGTCGCCAATACAGTCGTCTACGTACTCCACCGCCGCATCGTAGTGTGCTTGTATTTCGCCGATTGTCTCTGGACGCCGCCCGTGGAGCTTTCGTTTGCGGAGACCTTCGCCTGTGATGGTACCCTCAAGCCCGTACTCTTCGAAGACATCTTGGAGCGGTGTCTCGTCGTAGTCGTTCCGTTCCTTGACCGCTTCTACGTAGTTTTCGGGTGGATTATATGGTGTATGCACGTCCCAGTAGTGAAGAAAACAAAAGAACGGATCCTCGTCAACATCGTCAAGTAATTCTAGTGCTGATTTCGTGACACCTTTACCATCGGTGGTATCGGTGACCACATTGAGTACGGCCTCTCGGATATTATTCTGGACATAGGTCGGGAAATAGTCTAAGATGCTCCCCCCCATTGAAATGGCCCAGTCTGGAATCAAACCGCTCATTCCTGTTTTCTTCACGTCATCGTTGTCTACACCATCGACAAATCGATCGAATCCGTCTCGGTGCCAGCGTTTGAGCACCGGTTCAACAGCGATAGTCTGATATCCTTCACTTTTCAGCCGTTCGGCCAGCGAAGGCGCACCATGCCCAAATTGTCGTTCTCGCTCAGTGACGTCCGTTCCATGATGGAGAACACCATGCTCAATTGGATATTGCCCAGTTTGAATAGTCGTAACACAAATATCTGTTGTATTACTGTTCGCGATTGCGTCGGTGAATGTAGTATTTTTACGAGCAAAATGATCCAGAGTGGGAGTCCTTACAGATGATACCCCCACACGATCATATCGAAGAGCGTCAACAACAATGAGGACGACATTCGTAGCCACTACTGCACGTATACTTTTGGGTGTAAAGGAAATTTCGGATTGGATTCTCCGTGTTCGGGTTTTTACATCGTATTCAGGCTGGCTAACGAACTCTTGAATAGACTCGAGGTCGGTTTGTTATACAATGTAAAATGTTTTTACACGCTTCCTATCGATAAAGGCACGGTGAATCTACTACGGGGTGTAGTTGCCGCGTACCGAAACGGGGCGTTCATTCTGGGCACAAAACGTCGAGTTTATGATCATTGATTATCAGACTGCGTTTGGAGATATTGTTGAAATCAACGGCCAGTTGATGGAGACATCCGGTCACTGGCCCCGTCCGTGCACTCATCTCCCTGGTGTGTGGCACGAAGAGCCAGCGTTCTCGACGTTTATCGAGGACGTCGAGACGGGGATGACCGTCGCGGTTTTGGGCGCTGGCAGTGGGTGGTTCACGCTGTACGCATGCGGTCGGATGCGATCGACGGGGTCGGTCACAGCGTTCGAAGCGGACCCAGCCCACGTCCGGAGCCTAAAGCGAAACATTCAGCGCAATGGCTTCAGTAATGTGTGTATCATCCAGACGCGCCTAGACGGGGACACGTCGGTGGACGACTACTGTGACGAAGTCGACTTCGCCGTCATCAATGTCGAGGGTGTGGAACTGACGGCACTCAAGGGATTGACGGGGGTTCGGGACGAATCACACACCCTGCAGGTGCTGTGTGAGGTCCATCCATCCATCATCCCTGACGAGACCCTGCAGGAACTCTACAACTGTTTCGATGCGTACGGGTTCGAGATAGACTGCGCGCCCCTGGGTGGGTCGTTCGAGCACGACCCCGAAGAAG
This sequence comes from Halorarum halophilum, assembly GCF_013401515.1. NCBI lineage: Archaea > Methanobacteriati > Methanobacteriota > Halobacteria > Halobacteriales > Haloferacaceae > Halorarum > Halorarum halophilum. Next base: position 2,877,655 of record NZ_CP058529.1, read on the forward strand.
TCCAGAACGAACTCCATCAGGTCTACGCGCGGCGATGAGCCCAGGCCCCCCCACCGTCCTCCACGTCGGTCACCATCCCCAGCCCGGCGGTGGCTTCGTCGACTTAGTGACCAGAGTCGAGGGGCGTGAGTCGTTTTCCCCTGACGCCACCAACGTCGTCGCGCTACTGGACTCGGCACCCGCCTGTGTCGACCGCGCTCGCGAGCGTCTCTCCGCCCCCATCGAGCCGATAGTCGGGTTCGGAGCCGGCCCGGTATCGCCCGGCGACCTGGCGGCGGCGCTGCCACGGGCTGGCGGTGTCCGCCGACTCTATGGACTCTGCAAGCGATACGACGTGGACCTGCTTCACGCGAATGATTTCAGAGCCGGTGTCGTCGCCAGCATCGTGGCGATACTGATCGGATGCCCGTTTGTTCAGCATGTCCACCACACGGCGTCCCATCGCAACCATCCGTGGCTCCGACAGTGTCTGTTCCGGGCGGCCGACACGACGATACACGTCTCGGAGTACACCCGGCGCGAGCTGGCCGACGGCGACGCCGACCACGTGGTCGTTCGAAGCCCAATCGACGTCACCGACTTCCGGAGCCGTTCGGCCGACCCCGACGCACTGGCCGAAACCTACGTCCGCCACGGTCGACCGACCGTCGCGCTAATCGGTCGCCTCGCCCCGAACAAGGGCCACAAGCCGTTCATTCGGACCGCGACAGAGGTGGATGCGAACTTCCTCGTGGTGGGCAGTGGCGATGACACAGCCCGGTCCGAGCTTGAGTCGCTGGTCGAAGGCCTCGGGGTCAGCGACCGGGTGACATTCACCGGATTCTGGGAGAAAGTCGTCGACGTCTACGCACTGGCTGACGTCGTTGTCGTTCCTTCCCACGATGAGAACCTCCCGAAGGTTATCCAAGAGGCACTCGCCTGGAAAGTCCCGGTCGTGGCATCCCGCTCCGGTGGGATTCCGGAACTGGTCGCGGACGAACGGACGGGGCTGCTTGTCAACCCGGACGACGACGGCACTGGTCTCGCCACCGCCATCGAGCGGTTGCTTGCCGACGAAGCATTCGCGGAGACGCTAGCGACGGCCGGACACGACCAGCTCCGCTCTGAGTTCGATATCGCTGTCGTTTCCGAGCGGCTGGAGGACGTCTACGAGACAGTCGTCTAAACCGCTTAGCGCCGTCCTGCCATACGTTTGCGAAGCCGACAGATTAATCGGTTCCTACAAACCCACTACGACCAATGAGGAAGCCGAACATCCTCGTCGTCGTCATGGACACGACGAGGGCCGACCACCTCTCCTGTTACGGCTACGGTCGGGAGACGACGCCAAACCTCGACAGGTTCGCCGACGAGGGAACGCGGTTCGAGAACGCCATCTCGCCGGCTGCGTGGACGCTTCCGGCTCATATGTCTCTCTTCTCGGGGCTGTTACCGAGCGAGCACGGCGTCCTCCATGGCGAATACTCTCAGCGGGACGGTGTGACGATGTTTCCCGAACAACTCTCGGAGGCGGGCTACCGGACGGCCGCATTCTCGAACAACCCGTGGGTATCCGCGAGCTACGGGTTCGACAGAGGCATCGACCATTTCGTCGACGTCTACCGCGAGCACGTCCACAAGTACAAATCGGGTGTCGGGCAGATGCTGACCAAGCTGAAGAAGGCCCTCCTGCTCTCTGACACCGGTGCTGCGTCAACGAACCGCGAACTGCAGACGTGGCTCAAGGCGGGCGACGACGAAACGCCGTTTTTCGCCTTCCTGAACTACATGGAGCCCCATCAGGTATACACGCCACGGCGACCGTACCACCGGAAATATCTGGACGGCGGCCCGCTGACGCCGTACCGGGAAGTTTTCAAGAACCGGAATATCCACCGGGACCGCGGGAAGATATTCTCGGGCGAGCGGGAACTGACCTCCGAGGAGGTCGACTCGATGGAAGCGCTGTACGACGGGGAATTGTCGTATCTTGACGCCAAACTCGGTGAGCTGTTCGAGTGGATGCAATCCGAGGGCCTGTACGAAGATACGTTCATACTCGTCGTCGGGGACCACGGCGAAGAGTTCTGTGAACACGAGCCGCTGGGACACCAGATTGTCGACCACCACTTCGCGCTTTACGACAGCATCGTTCGGATCCCGATGATGGCCCGGCTTCCGGGCGTGTTCAAGGCCGACACCGTCGACGCACCGGTCCAGTTGACGGACCTCCCACCGACACTCTCGGATTTGATCGAGGACCCGGCTGTCGACCTGACGGGGGGGATGAGCGCCCAGTCGCTCTGCGAGCCCGACCCCGACCGGATCGCGCTGTCGGAGTACCGCACGCCACCACCGCAGATTGCGTCGCTCAGTGAGCACGCGCCATCGTTCGACTGGTCCCAGTACGAGGTCGACCTGCGGATGGCACGCTCCAGGACACAGAAACTCGTCCATTACTGCTCCCGCGGGAGGGAAGAACTGTACGACCTCGTCGCGGACCCCGGCGAACAACGCGACGTTCGAGGAAGCGACACGCCCGACGAGCGCCTGAAGGACGCGCTTGCGGCGTGGGACGACGCGCTTGGGTCGCCGGCCAGCAACGGGGGCGTCGGGCCCGGGCAGCAGGACAGCGACGTGCAGGAGCATCTGAAAGACTTGGGGTATCTATGACTGCTTCGTGGACACCGACGGCCGCCGTCAAGCGGGGACAGCACCGATGAACGTCCTGTTTTACACCGTCGACTATAAGCCCTTGTCGGGTGGTATCGCCGAACACACCCACCAGTTAGCGAGCTACTTCGACCGGTCGGGCGACGACGTCATCGTCGTTGCACCGGCGATGGACGGCAGCGATGCGTTCGATTCGGAGCAGCCGTTTCCGGTCTACCGGGTTCCGTCGTATCCAGTCGTCGGCCACCTGCTGCTGTTTGCGATGCTGCTCTACGCCGTCTGGAAACACGGTATCGACTGGGTGTACTGTCCGATGTGGTTCCCAACGGGGGCGATTGCGGTGCTGTCGAGCTACGTTCTCGGTGTAAAGACGGCCATCGCCGTTCATGCGCACGAAGTGGTCTACGAGAAGACGACCGTTCGGAAGCGACTTGGGTCACGCCTCCGACACGTCCAGGCCACTCTCCTGGAGATGGCGTCTGTCGTGATAGCGGTCAGTTCGTACACGAAAGCACGAGTCGTCGACATAGGCGTCGACCCGAATCACGTCCGGGTCGTCAACAACGGGGTGAACCCTGAGCGCTTCGAGACGACGGACACGCATCCGGTTGCAGTGCGAACTGACGGCCCCATCCTCCTCACCGTCGCCCGCCTCGACCCGCGGAAGGGCCACGATACGATACTGGAGGCACTCCCGTCGCTACTCGACAGCTATCCATCCTTGACGTACGTTGTCGCCGGTGACGGTCAGCAGCGCACGGACCTCGAATCGCTCGCAGCGACCATCGGCGTCGACGACGCGGTTGAGTTTCTCGGGTACGTCCCGGACGATGACCTGCCCTCTCTATACAACGCCGCTGACGTGTTCGCGATGCCGAACCGACGCGAGCGGACGAGCGTTGAGGGGTTCGGTATCGTCTTCCTCGAAGCGAACGCGACGGGCACCCCCGTCGTCGGGGGACGACACGGCGGCGTGACTGACGCCATCGTAGACGGCGAGACGGGATATCTCGTTGACCCGACCGATCCGGATGCGGTCGCCGACGCTATCGGCCGGTTGCTCACTGACGACGACCTGCGACGGTCACTCGGCGAGGCTGGCCGTGAGCGTGTTATGGATTCGTACACGTGGGACGACGTGGGGTCGCAACTCCATTCAATACTTACTTCAGGTCTAGAACAGCATCTCACGCACGAATGAACGTTCTCTTCTATGTCTTTGACAGTCTCCGCCCAGATCACCTGAGTTCGTATGGCTACGACCGGGAGACGTCGCCTGCTATTGATGCTACTGTCGAATATGGACTAACAATTGGCTGTATTAGATTCATATACTCCCACGCTCACAGGCGCAAGGATGCCGTTGAATCGACGGGCCTTAACAAACTCTGCGATTCAGAACTATGCCTAGCGTTACCTGACGGAATGAACGGGCTGTTTGTCAGACAGTCAATCATAAGACAATTGGCAAATCTAACCAATAAGCCTGCTCATTGTGGTTGTCGATACGCATCAGCGCGATCGTTTTAAAATGCCTCCTCAAATTCATACAGCTCAGGAAAAGTTGGCAAGTGCTGCCCTATTTGCTGTCTTAGCTATCTTGCTGGTCGCGCTCCATCGAGCTCATATTTCTGTAGTTTTCGCGATTACGTTGCTTTCGCTTTTGATTTCTTTCTACCGTCCGGTGGCCTTAATTTATTTTCTGGCCGCCTTGACGCTTTTCGCTCCGGAGTTACCCGTAGGTCCTGGCGTCAGTCTGAACGTATTTTTGTTGTCCGGGTTGTGCTTAGCTATCATCGGACGGATGGCGCTCTCGGGGACGTGGACGCTACCTGATCCAAAGTACATAACCGTTGTGATCTTGTTCAGCATAGCCGGTATCCTTTCACTCCTCAAAGCGCTCCTGTACTTTGATGTCCCGACAGTCGTGATGGGCGCACTGTATCTGGCCCAGTGGTCTTTGTACCTCACATTTCCAGCTTTGATGACAGTGTATCTTAGAAAGAATACGAAGCAACAAATAAATGTGATGTCCTTCTTATTAGTTGTTTCTGCTGTAATGGCTCTGTATCTGTTCGCATTGTTCCTTTTGGATATCCGCCCCACTGAGACCACCATTCGCATTGCTGGGCATCGACCACTTGTCGCATTCTGGCAGCAAAGTCAGCTCGCTGTTGGAATGTTTACATCTCTGACATCAATCGTGTCGTTCAGCATCGCCATAAAACATCCTCGTGAGCGAGTCACTGGTTCGCTCTTTACCCTGTCTGCGCTGTGTGGATTCCTCACATTAGCCACACTCGCGCGGTCTGCGATTCTTGGACTCGTCATCGGTATATTCATCGTCGTGTTGCTTGAATATCGGTGGAAAACGCTGTTCGTAGTTGCGATAACTGTTCCAGTTGGAATAATTATAGCACCCGAATGGCTTCTCATTCGGTTCACGCGTTCAACGTTCTTCTGGCGGGAGGTCCCTGCACTTGGCATTAAGATTCCGATCGGGACACTCTGGAAACGGGTGAACGGTTGGGTCAAATTGAGTACCGTGTTTGTACACAATCCTCTCTTCGGTATCGGGTTCTCTTTGAGTCAGGAACGAATGGCGCAACTGTTCAGTAATCATATCAGCCCTGACAACCAGTACGTTGCACTCCTCGTAGAGACGGGAATTGTCGGATTCATGATCTTTTGCATGTGGGTTCGACTAGTGTACTGGCGTCTTTTCGAAGCGTACAGAGAGTCAACGTTCGAGATGAGCGGGCTCGCACTCGGCATGATAGGTGCCTTTACAGCCTTCCTCGTTTGGGGATTCTTCCAGGAATTCTACGCGCGCTGGCGGGTCCTGGGACCGCTGTTTACTTATTTCGGGCTGATATACGCTGCCCATGACCGGTCCACCGGTGAGGGATAAAACTAATCGACGGCGGCGAATCCTCTATGTTGATCACTTCCCAGAAATTGGCGGTGGACAAGTCAGTCTCCTAACGCGCCTCGACCAACTCGATACGTCCACCTGGCACCCAATCGTCGCCGTTTCCACCTCGGATGGCGACATGCGTGACGAGCTCGCGAGGCGAGACGTGGATGTCGTTACTGTCCCGTACAACCGCGGCGACATCCGAAATAAAAACGAAAAGGGAATACTGACACGGCCGGCAGAGATTGCCGCGAATATACCGACCGTTGTCGATGCAACTCGGTCGCTGTATGAATTAATCCGCGACAGAAACATCGATATCGTCCACACGAACAGTTTCAAGAGCGCTGTGCTCGTCTCATTCCCGGCGCGTATCACAGGAACTCCACTCCTCTTTCACGCACGGTCGAGCCGTGCATACTCCGACCACGGTATCCTCGACAGGTATGTGTGTGAGAGTGCGGACCGTATTATCGCCAATTCCGAGTTCACCGCGAGCACGTACTCGCCGTGGAGCGAAAAGACGACCGTAATCTACAACGGCGTGAATACCGATGTGTTCGACCCGGCAGAGGTCACTCCTAGAGATATCATAGCCGAGCACGATTTACGAAACGACCAGCCCGTTATCGGGACTGTCGGACGACTGACTCCTAGAAAACGACAGATAGACCTTGTGCGAGCGCTCCCCGAAATACAGAAGTCACATCCAGACGTTCAGGTTCTGTTTGTCGGTGGGAGCTACAAAGGACTCGGAACTGCACACGAACGCGAGATAGCGGCGACGATGCGCGAACTTGGCGTCGAAGACTGTATCACTTTTACTGGATATGTCGACGATGTACACCGCTACTTGGCTGCGTTCGATGTCTCCGTCTTACCGTCGCTAAAAGAGCCGTTTGGCCGAGTCGTGGTCGAGTCACTTCTTATGGAGACGCCGGTCGTTGGCACAGCTGACGGTGGGATTCCGGAGATCGTCACGCACGGAGAAACGGGCTACCTCGTCCCACCTGAGGAACCGCGGGTAATCGCCGATTCAGTAACACGGCTACTCGACAATCCCTCGAGGATGACCGAATTCGGACAACGGGGGCGGGAGGAGTCGCTCGAACGGTTCGATGCTGCGACGATTACGGAACAGGAACAGGCGGTATATCACGACGTACTTGCTCTATGAGAGAGCAACGTGTCCGGTTTGTTGGTTCTCTTCAACCGGCTCAAATGGGCTGGTACGGCTACGTGAGGGGACGACACAGGCGAGAGAGCTAGTATGACGGGCCACAACTCCAAGTCGACCAATGAAACGACGGTAGATTGGAACATTGTCAGTGTCAACAAACTCTACTATCCGCAAATCGGCGGTGTCGAGAGCGTCGTCCGCGCGATTAGTGAGGGAATGGCCGACCGAGGGCATCGTGTGAACGTGGTCGCCTCTGTTCCGCGTGGTTGGGGGAACCGAGAGCGACACAATGGCGTCACGGTTCGCAAGACCGGAAGTTTCGGCGTCGTGAAATCTGTCCCGATAGCGCCAGGGTTCCCGAAGCAGCTCCGGGACGCCGCTCGAACGGCAGACATTCTTCACCATCATCTCCCGAATCCACTGGGACCGGTCTCGGATCTGTTCGTCTCGACGGGGGACGCCCAAACGGTCGTGACATACCACAGTGACATCGTCCGACAGAAGCTCGCTCTCAAGGCGTACAAACCCGTTCTAAAGAGGTTCCTGGCAGCGGCCGACCGTATCGTCGTTACGTCGCCGCGACTTCGCGACAATTCCGAATTGCTCTCGGCACACACCGAGAAATGTGACGTCGTCCCTCTCTCTGTCCCCCTCGACGAATACGGGACCTACGATGGATCGGCGTACGATATCCCGATTGACAAAGACACTGAGACCGTCCTGTTCGTGGGACGTCTGAACTACTACAAGGGAGTGACGCACCTTCTGAACGCGATGGCTGACGTAGATGCGAACCTCCTCATCGTCGGTGACGGGGATCGCCGAACTGCCCTAGAACGGCAGGTGACGGAACTGGGTCTTGAGGACTCGGTCACGTTTCTCGGGCACGTCGACGACGAACTGCTCCACTACTGTTACTCTGTCGCCGATATGTTTGTGTTGCCATCCGTCGAGGCAAGCGAGGCATTCGGCATCGTCCAGCTGGAGGCGATGGCGTACGAACTCCCGGTCGTCAACACCGACCTCCCGACCGGTGTTCCATGGGTCAGTGTCGATGGACAGACGGGACGGACAGTCCAGCCAAGGGATTCGAAAGCGTTGGCTGCTGCCATACAGACACTACTCGACAATCCGGAGAGACGGCGCCAATACGGGAAAAACGCACGGCAGCGGGTTGAGGAGCAGTTCAGTCGTGCGACAATGCTGGACTCGATGGCGGCAGTCTACGACTCGGTTCTCAATTAAATATCGAGGGCTGGGCTCCAATTTACTGTTCGGAGTATCCAAACGTGTAACTCGGCCCATTTCCGGTATGACCTAACGAATCCTCCTCTACCTTTCCGGAGGTCTTCTCTTACAGAGACACATCCGACACCGAGTGAACTTAGTTTGAAGCAATATAACAGCGAGCGAAACTCCGCAATCAGTTTTCGGCGGCTTCCGGTTCGGTGTGGTTGAAGCCGTTCGGGAACAACGAGGTTCGGCGCTTTAGCTATTGAAGGCTCTTTTCGACAGCGTTCCAATTTCCGTAGCGACGCGTCTGAAAATCAGAATCAGCTCGGGAAAGTGTAGTTTGGAGGAAATTCGCGCCATCAACGAGAAACACAGCAGTTTCGATATTGTGCTTTTGCCGAAGTTCCAAAGAAAGATTACGGTGCAAGCAGTCGTAATCGTCGAAAACAACCGAACGTAAATAGGATTCTTTTTCGAAGTTGACCATAAGCGTTTCATGTTCGAAAGTCTTTCCTCCAAGTCGAATAGAACTGTCACAAGATCCACACAACGATTCTCACCTGGTTTCATTGTCACAGTAATTGAAGTAAATTTGCAATTACCTTAAATTACAATTGTATTTGTCACGTGTATTGTTATCACAAACGTCTCACTGAATACCTGCTTCAGTGCGGCGAGGTTCGTCGAGGAGTACAGGTGCGAGTGTGCGTGGATCGCGTCGAAGTCGTCCGCACTTCGGAGGTACGACGCCACATCCAGCGACATTTCGTTCCCAAGGGCACTCACCGTCGTCTGATAGCGAGCGACGGTGTATCCGTCACGTTCCTCGACGTGCGGATGGTCGTCCTCCGTCCGTAACGTCAGCACTGTCACGTCGTGCCCCATCGCCGCCTAGTCCCGACTCATCGCGTGGACGTGGTACGCCCCCCACCCGTCACCTCGGAATACAGCTTCTGGGGGCCCGGTGGCTGCGCATCCTGGGAAAGACTCATCCACGCCGACCAAACACGGCGTCGGTCGCGTTCGCGAACAGCTTCCACAACTGCCGGACGACCATCTTCACGTCGAACCAGAACGACTGGCGCCGCACGTACTCAAGATCGTACCGAATCTTCTCACTGGGCTCTGCCCCAGTCACGTGGTTCACCTGTGCCAGGCCCGTCAACCCCGGCTTCACGAACCACCGCTTCTGCCAATTCACAGTTCCAGTCCGAATGTCCGTATCTAGCTCCGGCCGCTCAGGACGCGGCCCAACGACGCTCATGTCGCCTTTTAGCACCGACAACAGTTGCGGTATCTCGTCCAGATGTGTCTGCCGCAGCACTCGTCCCACCGACGTCACACGTTGATCAACACCGCCGGCGTCCTCTTCACTGATCGTCGCACCCGTCTCTCCTTCCGCGTCCTCGACCATCGACCGGAACTTGTACACGTCGAACGTCTCCCCGAACACGGCCGTCCGTTCCTGCTGGTACAACACGGACCCCCCATCGTCCAACTTGATCGCCACCGCAATCCCCACGATAACGGGAGCTAACACGACCAACCCAATCACCGAGAACACCACGTCGAACACCCGTTTCGCGATGTAGTCCTGCACGTCCCACGGCTCGACCTCCACGTCCAGCAGCGTCCCCACGCCCTCCCCCGAGGTCAACACCGAGTCAGCGTGGTCGCGGTGCACCTTCGCCGCGACGCCGTGCTCGTAACAGGCATCCAGCGCCCCGAAGAACTCCGCTCTATCTGCGTGCTCGAACGCCAGTATGACCGTGTTGATGTCGTACTCGACCAGAATGTCCTCGATGCGGGACAGCCCACCCAGCCGGTCCAGGCCAACATGCGTGTGCCCACCGTCGGCCATCGCCGGAATCCGCCCGTCGTCGCCGACGTCGACCCGGAACGCGCTCGTCGGACAGAGGTAGCCCAGCAGCGGAATCTCCACCTCGCGTGCGACCTCCCCGATCAGGTCCGGGTCGTCCCCGACCACGATCGCCCGCTCGTGCCCCTCGGTCGGCCGCCGTCGGATCCAGGCGAACCACGCCGGCAACGCGACGAACAGCATCGGCGTCACCAGCAGCACGGTCAGTCGCGGCAGCCGGTAGGTCCAGTCGAAGTAGCCGATCGTCGCCAGCGCGAACATCGCCACGAGCACGCGCTTCTGGGCGAGCGCGACCGTGTCGAGGATGCGCCGCGGCCGTGGCTTGTACAGCGGGAGGAACGCCCCGACGAACACCGCGACCGTGGCCAGCACCTCGATCGTGAACTCGGCCGTCCCCGCTGGCTCGGACGAGAGTCGTGAGAGGACGGGCACTGCCGCCGCCGCAGTCTGGACGCTCGCGTTGTTGACGAGCGAGACCGTGATCGCCGAGAGCAGGGCTACGCCGAGGACGCCCAGCAGTCGGTACCGCCAGCCCGCATTCATCGTCAAATTAGTGTTGCATGAGCGGGGTTAAGTCCTGCGTACTACTTATCAACAAGCGGAACAAGAATTGAAAACCAAACTAAGTTTGTTCGGCCCCTAAACGAGGACCCTTCGAACGCGGGACCGACGAACACTCTCGGTCGGACGACGGCTCAGGATGACCGGACGAGCGGCTCGTACCAGTCGCGGTTCGCCCGATACCAGTCGATGAACTGCTCGACGCCGCTCCGGATGTCGGTCGACGGTTCGTACCCGAATCGCTCCCGCGCCTTGCTCGCGTCGGCGGTGGTGTGCCTGGTATCGGCTTCCCGCGCCTCCTCATAGACGAGGTCCAGGTCGGGTGCGAGTTGGTCGCGGATCTCCTCCGCGAGCTCCGTGATCGTGATCGTGTCCGTGCTTCCGATGTTGACTGCCTCGCCGTCCACCGCGTCCGAGGTCAGCAACGTCCGGTTCGCGTCGACCACGTCGCCCACGAACGTGAAGTCCCGCGTTTGCTCGCCATAGCCGTAGATGACCGGCGGCTCGTCGTTGAGACTCCGCGAGACGAAGTTGGAGATTGCCATGTTCGGGCGCATCCGCGGCCCGTAGACCGTGAAGTACCGCAGACAGACCGTCGAGGGGTCGTGGAGTTCGTGATACACCCGCGCGTAGTGTTCTTACGTGAGTTTCGTGACGCCGTACGGACTCACCGGCTGTGTCGGGTGATCCTCGTCGTACGGAAGGGACTCCGGCTTGCCGTACACCGACGAGGAACTCGCGATAATCACCCGATTGACGTCGGCGTCGACGCTCGACTGCAGGACGTTCACCGTCCCGTCGACGTTGATCTCGGTCACCTTCCGCGGTTCGTCCACGCTCGTGCGGACGCCGGCCTGTGCGGCCTGTTGCACGACAGCGTCCATCCCCGAGACGACCTCGTCGACGAGGTCGGCGTCGCGAACGTCTCCCTCGACCAGTCGATAGCTTCCGTCACTCTCCGACGCGACATCGCGGCACTGCTCGACCGTGTGGCGCTTGATGCCGACGTCGTAGAACGGTTCGAAGTTGTCGAGGACGGTGACGTCGTGGCCGTCTCCCACGAACGCCTCGGCCAGGTGGCCGCCGATGAACCCCGCGCCGCCGGTCACGAGAATCTTCATACCCGATACCGAATGAGTCGGTCGGTAAGCGCTTCGATATCGTCACGCCAATAGCGAAGATACGGACGCTACGCGTTCGCTTCGGCGTCCTCGAGTTCACCGGTGAGCCGCCGCTCCGCCTCGTCGCGGTCCTCGGGATAGCCGATGTCCATGCGCCAGCCGTCGAGCGCGATCGCGTCGATCGTCCGCCCGCTCGCGATCAGCAGGCCGACCGCGTCGGAGATCTCGTACTCGTTCCGGTTCGACGGCTGGACCAGGTGGCAGGCGTGGAAGATGGCCGGCGTGAACGTGTAGAACCCCGTCATCACGAGATTCGAGGGGGGGTCCTCCGGTTTCTCGATGACGTCGACGATCTCGCCGTACTTGTTCGTATCACACACCCCATACCGACCCGCCTCCTCCCAGGGGACCTCCTCGACAAGGAACGCCGCGTCGGCGCGGTCCTCCTGCTGGCGCTGGACGACGTCCTCGAGGTTCGCCTGGAAGATGTTGTCGCCGAGGATGAGCATGAAATCGTCGTCGATGTGCTCCTCGACGGTCAACAGGGCGTGTGCGAGCCCCTTCTGCTCGCGCTGGTGGGCGTACGTGATCGGGATGCCCTCGTACTCGTCGCCGTAGTGGCTGATGATCGTCTCCTTCAGGTAGCCCACGACGACGATGAGCTCGCTCGCCCCGAGGTCGACAAGTTGATCGAAACAGTGGGTGAGGATCGGCTGGCCGGCCACCTCGACCATCCCCTTCGGTTTGTCCTCGGTGAGCGGGCGGAGCCGCGTTCCCTCCCCCGCGGCGAGTACGACAGCCTGCATACCCCACCACATCGATCCCTCGGGTAAATAGTTTGAGAGACGCATGACGATCCTCGTTCGAAGGCGAACCCTCATGTGCGCCGCATCACTGTCACCCGCCAATGGAGATCAAAGTCATCGGCTCGGGCTACGTCGGGTCGACGCTGGCGGCGTCGCTGGCGGATCTCGGCCACCTCGTGACGGCGATCGACATCGATGAGGACGTGGTCGCGGCCATCAACGACGGCAGGGCACCCATCCACGAACCCGGCCTCGACGAATTAATCGCCGAACACGCAGGGACGACCCTCCGCGCGACCACGACCTACGACTCCGTCGCCGACGCGGACGTCACCTTCCTCGCGATCCAGACGCCCGCCCGCGAGGACGGCAGCATCGATACGGGGGTCCTGGAAGCCGCCGCTGAGATGACCGGCGAGGCCCTCGCCAATAGCGGAGACCACCATCTCGTCGTCGCCAAGAGCACCGTCGTTCCGCCGGCACTCGCCGATGTCCGCGCAGCGCTCCGACGTGGACTCGGCGAGGACCTCGCGACCGACGACACGGGTCTCGTCGCGTTCGGGACGAACCCGGAGTTCTTGCGAGAGGGAACTGCGGTCGAGGACTTCACCCACCCGGACAAGCTCGTCGTCGGCACGGACGTCGACTGGGCGCACGAGCGCCTGGAGGCCGTGTTCGAACCTCTTCTGGAACGCCACGACGCACCGGTCGTTCGAACCGACCCGGAGACGGCGATGATGATCAAGTACGCGAACAACGCCTTCCTCGCAGCCAAGGTCAGCCTCATCAACGACCTCGGGAACGTCTGCAAGGAGTTCAGCCTCGACGCGTACGAGGTGGCCGACGCGATCGGCCTCGACCACCGGATCAGCGAACACTTCCTCAGGAGTGGACTCGGCTGGGGCGGGAGCTGTTTTCCCAAGGATACGGCAGCACTCATCGCGGCCGCCCAAGAGGCGGGCTACGACCCCGCGATGCTCACTGCGGCGGTCGAGGTGAACGACCGGCAGCCGGAAAGGCTTCTGGACATCCTCGCGAGCCACGTCGACCTCGAGGGGGCGCGCATCGCGGTCCTCGGATTGGCATTCAAACCGGGCACGGACGACGTTCGGCACTCACGCGCCATTCCCGTCATCGAGGGACTCCTGGACCGGGGAGCCGACGTCGTCGCGTACGATCCGGTCGCGACCGACAACATGCGCGAGCGTTTCCCGGACATCGAGTACGCCGGCTCAGCGGCGGAGGCACTCTCGGGCGCCGATGGTGCTGCTGTCGTTACCGGCTGGGACGAGTTCAGGGCGCTGGACGCGGAGTTCGACGCGATGACCTCTCCGGTCGTCGTCGACGGACGACGGATCGTCGAGCCGACTGATGAGCTCATCTACGAGGGGCTGACCTGGTGATTGCCGTTGAGCCGAACCGACCGATCACTCCTCTCATTCCCGCCCGGTGACGGGTGGACCAGCTGTACCGGGCGGCCACCGAGCCTCTAGCGGTTCGTCAACCTCCGCACGGTAGTGCAAGACCCTGTGTGCCCATCGAGGTGTCTGGGTGGTCGGCCGCGGTAACGGGAACGTGTGTTATCCATTAGCGTCGGCGTCGGCATCCGCACCGTCAGCATCCGCGTCACTATTGGGTCCATCCGAATCAGTGTCTCCATCATCACTGTCGGAGTCACTGTCGCCGTCGTCGCTATCCGAGTCGGTATCGGAATCGTCGTCCGAGTTCGACTCCGACTCGGCTTGAAGCGTGGCCCCTGGTGACGGATCCGAAGTCGTCCCGAGGGGTGTGTCGCGATGATAGAGGATGAGGGGGGGAAAGAGGTACGTGGCGATCGCCAGCAGCACGAAGAGGCGGTCGATGAAGACGAGCAGCCCGAACGCGGTGAGTGCCGCCGCCGAAGCCGCGTGCATCGCTGTGTGGGTGTATTCCCGGTAATACGCCCAGAATCCGTGCAACCACTGGGTGGTTGCTGAGGCCCCATCCTCTTCGGTTGCTGTCAAAGTCATACGGACCAGTTCGGGATGCACACCGAAGAACCCCCTTTGCGCATTCGGTATCCGGTTTGCGCGACGTACTGACCATCGACGGACGAACCCCCTCATATCCGAGGGTGTCCAACGACGCAAACACCTCTAGCTCTCGACACGACCGGATCCCTCGTCTGGTTCGCCGTCCCGTTCACCGCCCTCCTCGCGGTCGCGTATTGGACGTACACGGGCGCGAGTGCACGCGGTAACGACCGGGCATGAATCTGGAGCGTGGGCGTCGGTCTGACGCTCGTCGCCGCGCCGATCTATCTCCTCGTGAGACGTGATCTGGGTGACTGTTCGGCACCTCCGTCCAGGGGCGAGCGCGTCGTCGTCACGTTCGTTTCTGCGCGGTGATCGCGACCCCGCTCACCCCCCTATTCGCACCTGACGACCCGATGCGACGGGTTCGGATCTATCCACTCTCCGTCTACGCCGGCCTCGCAATCGCGGCCGGGCTGGGACGATCGAACGTGCTGACGTGGATTCGGCGACAGCTTCGGCGGCAGTACCGAGTTCTGAAAATGTCCACGAGCGATCGGGCTCCGAGATGGTTGCTCAGGAGCAGTGCACCAGGGCCCTGCTCACGGCGCGCCGGCGATAATCATCCGACTCGCCTCGTCGAACTCGTACTCCCGCGTGGCCGAGGGCGGCACTCGGACGACGTCCCCGGACTCGAGGGAAACCTCCTCGCCGTCGACGGTGATACGCCCGGAGCCCTCCAGCAGGAGGTACACTTCCTCCTGCTCCTCGTCCTCGTGGTCGTGTTCCATCCCGGACCACTCCTCGTCACCCTCGACGACGGTGAGCCCGAGCTGTTCACAGCCCAGCGCGTCGCGGAGGAAGTACATCCCGGGCGCTTTCGGCTCGACGTCCTCGTAGTTCTCCTTCGAGTAGCCCATGGGATTCCGTTTCCGAATGAGTCCAAAAAGCGTTCTGGCGCCCCACCCTCGCTTTATCAGCGTTCAGTGGAGGACGCCTTGGCGCCCCCGAGTGCTGTGACGAAGCGGGTGTCAAGCGGTCCTTCGAACTCGGTTCCGCGTCCAGCACCGCTCATGGCCCCGCGTCCGTCACGACAACGGATGCCAAGGAATAGGTGGGCTCCCTGACAGCGGGTGGTATGTCCCGGGCTTCCTCCACCCGACTCGCGCTCGTCGTCGTCGTGAGCTGGATCGTCCTCGAGTACCTCCTCAGACACGGCGGCGCGGCGCTCGCCGGAATCCTCCTCGACGCGCCCACGATCGGCGACTACCTAGCGCTGGCGGTCGGCTTCCCCCTGATCGCCATCCTGCTGTCGAGGTACGCGCTCGACCGCGGACAGTCCCGTGCCGACTGGGAGTACGACTAGTCCATCCGACTGCTCCTCGCGGGTGCGCTCGCGACCGTCGTCGCCTTCGTCCTGCTTGTCGTGACCGCACAGGTCGACGCCATGCTGTTCGATCTTGACACACAGGCAGCGGCCGAGACCGAGGGACTCGGCGCCGCGATCGGGGCGTCGCCGTGGGTCGCCGTCCTGCTCCTCGTCGGGAACGGCCTCCTCGCGCCGATCGCCGAGGAACGGGTCTGGCGGGGGATCGTCCAGACCGAGCTCGTCGACACTTGGGGCGTCGCTCCGGGGATCGCCGTCACGGCGGTACTGTTCGCGCTCAAGCACGTCGTCGTCGACGGCTCCGTCGCTAGGCTGACGACGCTCCTCGCGCTCGGCCTCGTCTTCGGTCTCGTCCGGCACCGCTGGGGGACCGCGAGCAGCACTGTGACCCACGTCGCCACCAACACCATCGCCTCCGCCAGCATCATCGCGGTCTCGCTCTACGGCCCGGTCTGAGCGACGCTCCTCGGGACACCGGCTCTCGAACGGTTCGGGTCGTCTGCTGGTACGATGCAAGTGAGCAGGCGGAGTCGGTGGCTGCGCACCTGAACCCTCTCGCCGGACCGGGACCATTCCCGGAAGCGTCGCTCATACCCGTGGCTCGAACGGCTCGGCGTCCTCGCGGTAGTGCTCGTAGAGGGCCTTGCCCCACTCGATCGCGTCGGGGTCGTCCGTGTCGACGAAGGTGGTCAACATGCCCGTCCCGGTGTCGTACGCGCCGATGCCGATCCGGTCGTCGAACAGCGCCAGGCCGAACGGGAGCGACTCGCTCGTGAACAGTTCCACGTTCCCGCTCGCCATCGAGTCGGCGAGTTCCTCAGGGTGGGCGTCGGCGATCTGGGCGGCAGTGTCCGGGAGGTAGACGACGCTCACCTCCATCCCGCCGAGGATCTCCCGACGGATGTCGTCGACGAAGATCGGCGCGATGGTGGTCGTGTCGAACCCCCTGAGCGTGCTCGACCCGGCCAGCAGCTCCATGAAGCGCGCGACCGGCGGGTAGGGGTCGGTCGGTCGGGCCGTCGTGACGACGGCGTCCGCGAACTGCGAGACGTCGAGGTCGAACGGAACCGCCGCGATGGCGTCAAGGAAGGGGCGCAGGGCGTCGGCCGCCTCGAAGGTTCGCCGCGTCCGGACCACCTCCTCTGCCGCGACCTGGCCGAACGGGGTCAGCGCGTAGCCCTCGACTGTCCGCTCGACGAGGCCGTGGTCCGAGAGCGCCCTGACGATCCGGTGGGCCGTCGTCTTGGAGACCCCGAGGTCGGATTCGAGTTCTGCCCGACGGAGCGGGCCGGTCCGCAACAGGTCGAGGACGTCCATCCGGGAGATGGACACGTCGAGAAGTTCGGTGACGTCCCCCGACTCCCGCTCTATCATACCGGTCACTGGAAACACACCACGAAAAGCGTTGTTACCCGCCGGCGCGTTCCCGAACGAAACCGTTCCACTTCCCGAAACGAGTTCGGATCGTGGTGACCGTGTCGGTGGGTGGGTATATCCAGCCCTGCGGAGTTCGAGGTATCATCGAACGTATACTACTCATGACCGTTAGTAGCACCCTACCCGTCCCCGAGCACCGTGGTCTGAACGAGTCGATCGCGACCGGGTGGTCCGCGTGAACGAACGCGGGAGGTGGCGGGCGGTCGGACTGGCCCTGCTCGTCGTCCTCTCGACGGTGGCCGCGAGCGGAGTCGCGGGTGCCTTCCCCGAGAGTGCCGGACAACCGACCGATCTTGATCAATCGAACCCCTCGGCAACTCTCGGCGAATCGACCGCGTTCGCCGACTGGCCGACCTCGGGCCACGACTCGGGACGCTCCGGGCACGACCCGAACGCGTCCGGGCCAGCAACCGACGTCGACGCCCGGTGGGTGTTCGAGGCCGAGAACCTGACCCGGAACGAGCCCGCAGCCGTCGCGGACGGTCGGGTGTTCGTTCCAACGCGTGACGGGCTCCGGGTCCTCGACAACGAGACCGGTGAGCAGCTATGGGCCGTCAGCGACCTCACCGTCGATCACGTTTCCGTCTCCGAGGACGTGGCCGTGGTTACGACGAGCGGCTACAACGAGGAATCGGTCAGGGCCTACGACGTCACTGACGGCATGGAGCTCTGGACCGTGACCGACTTCGAGGCCCGGTCGTCGGTCGCCTCGAACGGGACGGTCTACGTCGAGCGGTACTACCAAAACGTCGACGAGGTCCGACTGTACGCGTTCGACCTCGCGACGGGCGACGAGCTGTGGTCGGTCCAGCACGCCGATGACGTAGGCGGCGGTCTGTCGGCCGACGGGGACACCGTCTACGCGACGTGGAAGCTCTCCGATAGCTGGGACCGCGAGTACGCAGTGTTCGCGCTGGACGCCTCCGACGGAAGCGAGCGCTGGCGGTTCGAGGTCGAAGGTCGAATCACGATGGCGCCGACCGTCGTGAACGGCACGGTGTACGTCGGTGCCGGGGACGAGGTGGAGTTCGGGGGCGATGTGTACGATCCGAAGTTCTACGCGCTGAACGCCTCCGACGGCCACGTCGAGTGGATTCACGACGCACACGCCCGTCCGAACGGCGCCGCGGTGGCGAACGGGACGGTCTACGTCTCGATGGGCAACGGAATCCACGCGCTCGATGCGGCCAGCGGTGAGCGTCAGTGGGTCCACCGGATGGCCGGCGACATCGACGTCGGACTCGTCTACACGACGATAGACGCGAACCCGCCCGCCGTCGCCGACGGCGTCGTTTACGCGACCAACGATCGGGGATTCGTCGACGCCATCGATGGCAATACGGGCGACGTGCTCTGGACCTATCGAGTCGAGGGACAGGCAACCGACCCCGTCATCGCTGACGAACGCGTGTACGTCCACACGACCGACGAGGAAGACGTGACCGACGATGACATCGTCCGCGTCTACGCCCTGGAGGCGGAGCCATTCGCGTTCTCCGGGCTGACGACGTCGACCACGACCCCCGCGCCGGGCGAACTCGTCGCCGTAGACGTGACCGTCGAGAACGTCGACGACGAGGCTCGCGAATACGATCTCTCGCTGATGGCCGACCCGCCGCTGCACGTGGACTGGTGGGCTACGGACCGGGTGAACGGGACGTTGAACGCCGGCGAGTCGAAGACGTTCACGTTCGAAACGCGATTGAACACCTCCGGGTCCTGGAACCTCTCGATCAAGCGCGACCTGGAGGTCGGCCCATCTACTGAGTCTGTCACTGTCGAGGTGATCCATTCCACCCCGGTCGACGACTGGCCCACCTGGAAGTTCGACGCCGGTCTCACTGGGAGCAACCCGGACGCAGTCGCACCGAAGCATCACCTCCAGGAACGGTGGAACGTCAACAACTTCCACCGAGACACCCGCCCTGTCGTCGCCGATGGGACCGCCTATGTCGTCCACAGCCAGCGCCGAGACGGTGAGAACACCATCTTCAGCCTGGCCGCCTACGACGTCGATACCGGGGTCCGGGAGTGGGAGTTCAACGTCTCCGACCGCAACCGTCTCCCGGCCGGATCTGCGACCGTCGAGGAGGACACGGTCTACCTCTACACGACGCCGTTCAACTTCGACGGGAACGGTGTGGACGGCGACGGTACGGTGTTCGCGCTGAATGCGAGCGACGGTGGCGTCGAGTGGACTCACGACACCTCGCTGAACCGGTCGCTGACGTCCGACCAGGCGCCGATCGTCGCCGACGGGCGCGTTTACGTTGCCGGCGGGACCTACGAACCGAACACGGATCAGTACGCGAACGCCTCCGTTATCGCGCTGAGCGCGACCGACGGGTCGGTCGCCTGGACGTACGATCGAACCGAACGCAGTACAACGGAGCTCTTCCACGGTATCGCCGTCGCGGACGGCACCGTCTATGCGGCCCTTCAGAACGAGGAGTGGGTGGACAGTTCCAGGGTACATTACGACGATCTCGTCGCGATCGACGCTTCCAGCGGCACGGCGCGATGGTCGACCGAGTCGCGACCGTTCAACCTCGACCTGACCGAGCAGCCGGTAGTTAGTGGCGACCTTGTCTACGTCATCAACCAGACCGCTGGCGCCGACGGCGACGCGGAGCCAGAACTCCACGCGCTGAACGTCTCCGACGGGGGCGAGCGATGGCGCTTCGTCCCGCACGGCCTCGACGAGACCGCCGACGGCTGGCGGCTCTTCGACCCCGTCGTCACCGACGACGCCGTCTTCCTCCGCCAGTACGAGCTGGGGAACGGCATCTCCTACGACAGGTCACACCTCTACCGGATCGACGCAGCCGATGGCGCGCTCGACTGGAACTGGAGCACGGCCTACCCGTCGACACTGCTCGCCGTCGACGGGCTGCTCTACATCGGCGAGGGCGACGACGAACCGACGCACCTCTACGACGCACAGACCGGGGAGTACTACGGCAGTACGGACATTACCGCGCGGGCATCGGGGACGGTACTCGCTGTCGCGAACGGCACGCTGTTCACGGTCGAGCAGTCCGGACAACCGCTGCGTGTACTGGCCGAGGGCGGCCATTTCGAGTTCACAGACCTCGCTGTCGACTCGGAATGGGTCGACATGGGCGAGAACGTCACGGTCACGGCGACGGTGACGAACCGCGGGACGATGGCCCGGTCGTGGAACGCGAACCTCCTCGTATCCCCGGACGAGGATCGCCAAGACCACCACGTCTGGAACTACCCGTCCCGCGACGGGACGCTCGCCCCGGGCGAGAGCGAGACCGCCACCTGGACGGTCCGCCTCGACGAGCGCGGCGACTACGTGTTCACTCTGCAACCGAACTACGAGGACACGGGGATGAACGCGTACCTCGCCGACCGCACTGCCGGCGTCACGGTCAGTGCCGGCGACTCCCGCGACGGCGAGACCATCCCGTTCATCGGGCCGCGCGAGATGCCGTCCGGGCCCGACGCCTGGCCGAAGGAGAGCCTCGACGCCGGGAACACCGGCAACAACACCGGGACCGGCGCGCCGACCGCGGTCGGCGGCGATATCGTGAACTGGTCCGTGAACCACTCCTACGAATGGACGACCGGCCCGACGCTGGCGAACGAGACGGTGTTCGTCGGTGGAAACCACGTCAGCGGCGGCGCGTTCGTCTACGCGTTCAACGCGACCGACGGCGAGTTGCAGTGGCAGTACCTGACCTACTCCGCGAGCGACGTCGTGGTCCCGCCGACCTACGCCGGCGGCTACGTCTACACCGCTACGTCCGACGGCAGGGTCTACCAGTTCGACGCCGCGACCGGCGAGCGGCTCTGGACGTACAACGGGCTGGGGGACGTCGGCGGCATCACCGTCGTGGACGACGTCGCGTACGTCTCGGGATACGCGTACGTTGACTCGGCGGACTCGGGCACCGTCCACGCACTGAACGCCTCCACGCGGGAGGTCCTCTGGACGTTCACGCGGGCGAGCTCGTACTACGGGATGAACGTGAAGCCGGCCGTCGAGAATGGGACGGTCTACGTCACGAGCGACGACGGCTACACCTACGCGCTGGACGCGGCCACCGGCGGAGTGGTGTGGAATCAGTCGATCGCCGGTACCGGGTCGAGCCTCCACTCGCCGGTCGTCGAGGACGGCGTCGTCTACGTCGACGACGCTGAGTGGGACAGTACCGTCGCGAGCATCTACGCGCTGGACGCAACGGACGGGAGCCCCATCTGGAGCGCTCCCGCGAACGTCGACGGCTACACCGGATCGTCGCCCGCGCTGGTGAACGACACGCTGTACTTCACCGCCGACGGAGCCGTCCGGGCCATCGACGCGACCGGTGGCGACGAGCTGTGGAGCACCCAGATCTGCTCGGCCGTCAGGTACTCTCCCGTCTACGCAGATGGGGTCGTGTACGTCCCCACGACGGACAGCGCCATCAGGGCCTACGACGCCGACACCGGCGATCTGATGTGGCGCTACGACGCCTACGACGAACACGCGTTCACGCCGGCCGTCGTCGATGGCCTGCTATACACGACGGGTCTGGAGAACGACGACAACACGTACTCGCTCCTTGCACTGGAGGGCGGCCCAACGAACCAGTCGAAGACGCTCTTCGACTACTACGGACTGACGGTGTCGAGCGAGAACGTGTCCACCGGCCAGTCGTTCACCGTCTCCGCGACGGTCGAGAACCAGGGCGACGCAGCCTGTGGGTACACTGCGAGTCTCAAAGTGGACGACAGCGTCGTCGACACGACCGCCGGTACGGTCGGCACCGGCTACAACGACGACGATCTGATCGAGGTCACCCACTCGTTCTCGAGTACCGGGACTTACAACGTCTCCATCGAGGACCTGCCGCCGGTCGAGGTGACCGTGACGGAGCCCCAACCCGACGTGGACGTCACGCCATCGAGCTGGGATTACGGCACCGCCGAGGTCGACGCGTGGGTGTACAAGGACTTCGAGGTAACGAACCTGGGACAGGGGGACCTCCACTGGTCCGATTCGGTGATCACCGGCCCGGACGCCGACGAGTTCTCGATCACCTCCGACGATTCGCAGACGTACTCCTTCCTCTGGTCGGGAGGTAGCGGATACGTGCGCGTATATCTGACCTCGGAAACTCCCGGTACCAAGACAGCTACGCTCGAGATACACACCGACGACCCCGATGAACCGGTCGTGAGCGTCCCGCTCACCGGCACCGTCGAGGGTGGCCAGGCGAATGTACAGGTCACGCCATCCACGCTCGACTTCGGCGACGTAACCGTCGGCTCGACGGCCGAGGCGAACGTCACCGTCGAGAACGTCGGCGATACGACGCTCACGTTCGACGGCGTGACGCTCGGCTCCTCCGACTTCGGGAGCTTCGACGTCGTCGCCGGGGACACGCAACTGGCGCTGGGTCCCGGCGAATCCCACAACGTAACCGTAGAGTTCGCCCCCACGTCGGAGAATCCGGACACGGCGACGCTGACGGTGAACACCGACGACCCGAACGACCCGGCGGTCCACGTCATGCTGTCCGGAACGGGCACGGCAGAGCCCGTGCCCGACATAGACGTCTCACCAAGTAGTCACTACTTTGAGAGCGTCCCAGTGGACGACACGGAAACCACGACGTTCGCGGTGACCAACACCGGCGACGCCGCGCTGGACGTCACCGGGTTCACCGTCGCCGGAGCGAACGCGAGTGACTTCACGGTGCAGTCGAGTCCGTTCACCGTCGCTCCCGGCGGAACCGAGACGGTCGCCGTCGAGTTCGCACCGACGACGCTCGGGACGAAGTCCGCGACGGTCGAGGTCGCGAGTACCGACGCCGACGAACCGACGGTGGTGCTCGAACTTGGCGGCCAGGCGATCGACGCGACGCCCCCGACGCTCGATATCGTGGACGTCGCCGGGAGCAACGAGGCCGGCGACACGGTCTACGCGAACGGGACCGTCACCGTCGAGGTGAACGCGACGGACGAACACTCCTCGATCGAGAGCGTGTTGGTCGGGTTGGACTCGGAGGACGCCGAGTTCGTCGCCATCGAGAACGCGACGTTCGACGCGACGGCGGGGAACTGGACGGCGACCTTCGACTCGGACGACATGCCGGACGACGGCAACTACTCCGTCGCCGCGCTCGCGACCGACGCTGCCGGCAACCAGAACGTTGTCTTCGGAACCGAGACGGTCGTCGTCGACCGGACGCGGCCCCAGCTCGGCGCGAGCCTCTCGCGACTCGACGGTACGACTGCGGCGGTGAACCTCACGGCGAGCGAACCGCTCCAAACCGGTTCGATAGACGTGACCGTGACGCGACCTGACGGCACCGACACGTCCGTCACGATGACGGGCACCGGAACGGAGTGGAACGGGACGTTCGGCATCGACGAGGATGGCCGATACGAGATCGACGCGACGGGCGTCGACCACGCCGGCAATCAGGGGTCCGACAACGCGACCGCGACCTTCCGGAACCTGACCACGACGAACCGGACGGTCACCGTGGTGCTCGAGCCGTCGGGCACGTTCGTCCGGTTCAACACGAGCGCCGACGTCGACGACACGTACGTCGTGCTCACGGACAGTCGGACGCCCCTCGCGCCGCTGGGGAACGACCGCGCCGGGCTGAACTTCCTGCGCGCCCAGCTGGGCGCGCAGCTGACGGACAACCTCACGGACGCGACCATCGGGGTCCCGGTGGACGAACTGCGACTGCCGCGCGGCGCGGGGAAGGGCGACGTGAACCTCAGCTACTTCAACCGGACGACGAAGGAGTGGGAGGACCTGGGCACGGAGATCCGGACGGTGACCGTCAACGGCACCACGGGCGAGTACTGGGTGACCTCGGTCGCCCACTTCTCGACGTACGGCACCGTCGTCACCGACACCCGCGCGCCGACGCTGGACGGGGCCGGCCCGACCGGGACGCTGGCGGCGGGCACGACGCGGACCGACGTGCGTTTCGACTACAGCGACGACATCAGCGGCGTGGACGCGAGCAGCGTCCAGTTCGAGTTCGACGGGGAACCGGCCGACGCCTCGCGGCTCTCGGTCACGAAGCGCTACGCCTCCTACGACGCGACCGGGCTCTCGGCGGGGTCGTACGACGCGACCGTGACCGTCGCGGACGGCGCCGGCAACGTCGAGACGTTCACGCACTCGTTCACCATCGCCGCTGCGTCCTCCGGTGGAAGTAGTGGCGGAAACGACGACGGGAACAACGACAGCGGGAACGATAACGACGGGAACGACGACGGCGACAGCAGCGACAGCGAGGACGACCCGACACCGACGCCGTCGCCGACCCGGACTCCATCGCCGACGCCGACCGACCGGCCGACGTCGACTCCGACTGCGGATGGAACGGAGTCGCCCACGGCGACGAGCACGGCGACCGAGACGACGTCGCCACGGGAACCCACTCCGACCACGACGACCACGCGGACGACGACTCCCGGGTTCACGGCGGGCACCGCGCTGCTGGCGCTGCTGGCGGCGATCGCGCTCGTCGTTCGGCGACGTCGCTGACCGCGACGACGAGCGATTTCCATATCGAACGCCCTGTTCGAGCGATTCGACGCGCACTCCTTTCTGCGTCGACGGACGACCCGCCCACGCCAGCAACTACAGTCAGCATCGCCCGGAACCGGCAGACTCATGCGACGCTTCGACCGAGTACCACGGAACGAGGTTGAACTGATGGAGATCTCCGAGGACTTACTGTGTGTATTCGCGGGCGAGGTAGAGGAGCAGGGCGACTCGTACGTCATCGAGGTGCCCAGGAACGAGGTGACGATCGGGGAACTGGACGGGGGCGGGACGTACCGGGTCGCGCTCCTCTCCGTGGAGGACGCGGGGCAACCGGAGCAGTCCGACGAGGACCGTTCCAGCGACGACCGCCGTCGCGAGGTGCGCTCCCCGGATCGCAACCGTGGGCCATCCGACCAGCCCGTCGCGGAGGGCGAACAGCACACCGTCGAGATCGAGGACATCGGGGAGAAGGGCGACGGGATCGCCCGCGTCGACCGCGGGTTCGTCGTCATCGTCCCCGACACGGAGCTCCGCGAACGGGTCACCATCGAGATCACCGACGTGACCGAGACCGTCGCGTTCGGCGAGGTCGTCGAGCGCCAGGACTACTACGAGTAGCTCTCGGTACGGCGGCAGCAGGGCCCGTCGACCGACCGTTACTCGTGGCTGTGGATGTTGGTGCTCCCGCATTCGGGACACTGCGTGAGCGTCCCCAGCGGCGGGTGCTCGACCTCGTTCCACTCGTCGCCCACCGGCGCCTCGAACCCGCACCTGAGACACGTCAGTCGGGCCGTGCCAGTTGCTTTCTCGGCCATCGGGTACATCTACTCCGTCGGCGGCAAAATCGTTTTCCCGGACGCTCGACGCCGGTTCCTCGCCCTCGGTCGCGCTGAACCGATAGCCGTTGTCGCGCCTCACCGCTTCGCACTACTCGGGCGTCATCGAACAGCCTCCACTCCCTCATGATTTGGCCCGATATTCGACGAACCCCCGCCCGCGCCAGCGGTTTCGACCAGAACAATTCTAACCCCCTGGGTCCACTGGGTGGGTGATGTCCGACGACGGTGCCCTCCCGGTCGCGCCCTATCGGCTCTCCGTTCCGCGAGTCGTTCTGGCCGTGACCGTCCTCGCCCTCCTCGTCCGCCTCGTCCTCCTCGGGGACCGCGTCGCCCACTTCGACGAGGCCCGCGTCGCCTGGTGGACCATGGAGTACATGCGGACCGGCTCGTTCGAGTACCGCTACATC
This sequence comes from Halorarum halophilum, assembly GCF_013401515.1. NCBI lineage: Archaea > Methanobacteriati > Methanobacteriota > Halobacteria > Halobacteriales > Haloferacaceae > Halorarum > Halorarum halophilum. The sequence continues at coordinate 2,903,617 of NZ_CP058529.1, forward strand.
ATCCACGGGCCGTTCGTCCAGCACGTCAACACGGTCGCGTTCGCCCTGCTCGGGACGACGGACTTCGCGGCCCGGCTGGTCGTGGCCGTCATCGGCGGCCTGCTTCCCCTCTCGGCGCTGCTGTTCCGCGAGCGCCTGGGCGGCGTCGAGGTCGTCGCGCTCGCGCTGTTCCTCGCGTTCAACCCCGTCCTGCTGTACTACTCGCGCTTCTTCCGGTCGACCGTCCTCGTCGCCGGCTTCGCCTTCGTCGCCTTCGGCCTCCTCGTGCGGTGGGTCGACACCCGCGACGCGTGGTACGCCCACCTCGCGGTCGTCTTCGTCGCGCTCGGGTTCACCGCGAAGGAGAACATGGTCGTCTACCTGCTCTGCTGGCTCGGCGCCGGCGGGCTGGTCGCCGACACCGCGCTGTTCCGGCGGGGCGACGGCCGGACCGGCCTCGACCGGCTCCGCGCCTACCGCCCCGAGTCGCTCGACGACCTCCTGGATCGTCACTCCCCGGCCCACGTCGCCGGCCACCTCGCGCTGGCCCTCCTCCTCTTCGGCTTCGTCATCCTGCTCTTCTACGCGCCGCGCGTCGGGAGCGGCGACGGCGTCGGCCTCTACGCCGCGCTGAGCAACCCCGCACAGCTCCCGACGGTGGTCGAGGCGACGGTCGACGCCATCCGCGGCGGCTTCGAGTACTGGTTCGGCCACCCCTCCGATCCGAAGTGCCACAAGGACAACGTCATCGACGGCTACCTCTGCTTCCTGGATCGGGCGGTGACCGTCCTCCGGAACTACGCCCTCCCGCTGATGGGCTTTGCCGTCTTCGGCTTCCTGGCCGAGCGGTACGCGGCGGAACGCCCCCGGTCGCTGGTGATGTTCGCCTCCTACTGGGGGTTCGTCTCCGTGCTCGGCTACCCGCTCGGGACCGACATCTTCGGCGGCTGGATCATGGTGAACGCGCTGGTCCCGCTGGCCATCCCGGCGGCGGTCGGCCTCGGTACGGTCGTGCGCTGGGGCGGCGACGCGCTGGCGAGCGACGACCGCGTCGGCGTCGCGCTCGTACTGGTCGTCCTGGTCTCGGTCGCGGGGATGACTGCCGTCACCGGCGTCTCGAGTTCCTACCTCCATCCGACGGCCGACGACAATGAACTCGTCCAGTACGCCCAGCCGAACCAGGAGATGCGACCGGCCCTCGAGGACATGACCCGGGCCGCCCACGCCGACACCACCGGCCCGGATGTGCTCGTCTACGGTTCCTACTTCGTCGACGGGGACAGCGAGGCCGTCCGCACGCCCGCGTGCATCGAGTGGTTCGACTCGTTGCCGCTCGCCTGGTATCTCGAGAAAGAGGAGTTCGCGGTCGTCTGTGAGACGCCCGAGACGGTCGAGACGGCGGCCGGGAACGAGACGCGCGTTCCCCAGTCCGTCGGCGCCGAGGGGACGCCGCCGGTCGTCATCGCCCGGGCCGAACATCGGGAGGCGCTCGGCCAGCGCCTCGGCGACGGCTACCGGGTCCACGAGTTCGACATGCGGACGCCCGGCATCGAGACGGTCATGTTCGTCCGGGAGAACTGAGCGCGTCGAACGCGGTCAGGAACGGTCGCTCAGCCTAACCAAACTCAAAATAGGCTAATCAAGATTTGGCTATTCCCCATTAGTCGATTATCCTGCCTCTGCGCAGAGCACGCTCAGAACGTTTGGACTGCTGGAAAATCCTCGTCTCTGAGCGTCTCGCGTGACCCGCCGACGATAACCTGGTCCGCGTGGGGGGTGACGGCGCGGCCGGCGGCGTCGAGTCGCGACCGGTCGGACGGCACGGAGAGCTGAACCGTCAGCCTGCTCTCGACCGCGGCCGCGAACCCCCGCGCGATGGTCTCGAGCCAGTACGTCGTCTCGTACGACGGGTCGCACAGGGGGACCAGCACCTCGTCGACGACGTCGTCGAGCGCCCCGAGGTCGACCCCCCGTCTGCGCATCAGGCTTCCGGGATACGGGTCCGGGTGCGCGGTGAGGGTGAGGTTCCCGGGCACTCGCTGGGCGACAGACTCGACGAATTCGGTGACGACCGCCGCGCGCCAGTCGACACGGTCCCCGTACTCGCTCTCCTTGAACGAGCGGTCACACTGCTCGCACTGACAGAACGCCTCGCCGGGGAAGCCCACGGTCATCAGTCGAACGTCCGGGCTCGCGGCGACGCAGTCGTCGATGCAGTCGAGCAGCCGGTCGCGGTAGGCGTCGTCGGTCGGGCAGACCCAGTCCCAGTCGAACCCCGGCCGGGTCGCCGTCGCCGGCTCCCCCACCCCGTCGACTGCGAGTCGGTCCGGGTCGTCGGTCCCGGTCCCCGAGTCGCCGAAGCAGGCGATCGAGTTGACCGCGTCGGCCCGGGGTGCGACCGTCTCGCCGTCCACCCGCTTGACCGTGTAGAACGCGATCGCCGGGTCGAGCGCCTCGACCGCGTCCGGGTCGCGCGTCGTGATACCGTCCATGCCCTCCGGTTCGGGCAGGGTCCACATAGAGGTGGCCAGTCGTCGGGGCGCGCGTGGAGCCGATTCGGCCGGGCGTCCGCTTCGGAGCCACTCCGCCAGGTCTCGGAGTAGCCGTTCTCGACGGGTCGACTCACGAACGGGAAGGATGACTGGATAGCTACCGGATATCACCCGTCTCCGGACAGTTAGCTCGGACATTACTTTGTGAATGATTACCAGACTGTTCACCATCGCGATGGAGTACCCTGTTCCACTCGACGACCACGCGGCCGAACCAGCACCGGTCGACGAGTTCGACCGGCCGGCCACGTCGATCCCGGCGGTACGCCGTATATCGCGTGGTGTCACCTCGCTCACGACTCGCCCTTCGGGGGTGTGGAACGGAGGATGAGGCTCCTCTTCGACGTCACCCACCCGGCGCTCGTCCACCTGTTCAGACACGCCATCGACGAACTGGACGAGCGCGGCCACGACCTCCTCGTCACGTCGCGGGGGAAGGACGTCACGCTGGAGCTCCTGGACGCCTTCGACATCCCGCACGTCCCCGTCTCGCGGACGGGCGGCTCGCCGCTCGCGCTCGCCGCGGAGTGGGCGGCCCGCGAGGTCCGGATGGCACGCCTCGCGCGGTCGTTCGACCCCGACGTGATTGTGAGCCAGATCAGCCCCGCGGCCGCCCACGCCGCCGGGCTGGTCGGCGCCTCGTGCGTCCTCTTCACGGACAGCGAGGCGGCGCGGTTCGCCACCCGCATCACCCGCCCGTTCGCGGACGTCATCTGGACGCCCGCGGGCTTCGCGACCGACCTCGGCCCGGCCCACCGGCGCTACGACGGCTTCCACGAGCTCGCGTACCTGCACCCGGAGCGGTTCGACCCCGATCCGACCTCCCTCGAGGCGGCCGGCGTCGACGTGGACGAGCCGTACTCGGTCGTGCGGTTCGTCTCGTGGGACGCCCACCACGACGTCGGACAGCGGGGGTTCTCCCGGGCAGCAAAACGCGACCTCCTCCGGCGGCTCTCGGACCACGGGGCGGTGTATCTCACGTGCGAGGGGCCGCTTCCGGACGAGTTCGAGGAGTACCGCCTGCCCGTCGCGCCGGAGGACGTCCACGACCTGCTGGCGTACGCCGACCTGTACGTTGGCGACTCCCAGACGATGGCGACTGAGGCCGCGTTGCTCGGCACGCCGAGCGTCCGGTCGAACTCCTTCGCCGGCGCCGACGACATGAGCAACTTCCGCGAACTGGAGTCGGAGTACGGCCTGCTCGTCTCGACGGCCGACGAGCGCGTCGCGGTCGACCGCGCCGTCGACCTGCTCGCCGACCCGGAGTCCGCCGACCGCTGGGGCCGCCGTCGCGAGCGCCTGCTCGCGGACAAGGTCGACGTGACGGACGTCGTGGTCGACACGGTGCTCGCCGAGGGGGCTGAGGGCTCGGACGGCGCGGACGGCGAGGACCGGGTGGACGGCGTGGGCGGCGTTGACACGGCCGAGAGCGCGGAGGGTGTGGCATGAAGGCGCTCTCGGTCGTCGGCACGCGGCCGGAGGTCGTCATGGCGTTCCCCGTCTCGCGGGCGGTGCGCGCCGCTCACGAAGGGGTGCTCGTCCACACCGGCCAGCACTACGACGAGGAGCTGTCGGCCGTGTTCTTCGAGGAACTCGGCATTGCGGACCCCGAGTACCCGCTCGACGCCGCCAACGACGACTCGCCCCTGCGGATGGGGTCCCTGCTGGCCGACCTTCGCGACGTCGTCGACCGGGAGGAGCCCGACGCCCTCCTCGTCTACGGCGACACGGACTCGGCGCTCGCGGGCGCCGTCGCGGGCGCCGGACGGGAACTGGCGGTGGTGCACGTGGAAGCCGGCCTGCGAAGCGGCGACCCGTCGATGCCCGAGGAGCGGAACCGGGTCCTCATCGACCACCTCTCCGACGCCTGTCTCGCACCCACGACGGAGGCGGTCCGGACCCTCGCGGAGGAGGACGTCACCGCGCACGTCTCGCTCGTCGGCGACACAGTCCGGGACTCGCTCGCGTGGACGCGGACGACCGCGGCCCGTCGCTCGACGGCGCTCGACGACTTCGGGCTCGAGGAGGGCGAGTTCGTCCTCGCGACGGTCCACCGCGCCGGCAACACGGACGACCGGTCGCGTCTCGAAGCCATCGTCGACGGGCTCGCCGCCTCGCCGAAGCCGGTCGTGTTCCCGGCGCACCCGCGGACGGTCCGACGCTTGGACGAGTTCGACCTGCTGGCGGCCGCGCGGGCAGAACTCCGCGTCGTCGACCCCGTGGGCTACCTCGACTTCGTCCACCTATTGGACGCCGCCGACCGCGTCGCGACCGATTCCGGGGGGGTCCAGCAGGAGGCGTTCTACCTCGGGACGCCCTGCGTCACCATGCGCGACCGGACGGAGTGGACCGGGACCGTCGAGCGGGGGGCGAACGTGCTCGTCGGCGCCGACGAGGCGGCCATCCGCGAGGCGCTCTCGACCGAGTGGCACTCCGGGACGGCCGACGGTGCGACCGGGGACGTGAGCGTCGCCGACCGGATTGTCGAGGCGGTCGAGGCGCTCGTCGACGACCGTGCGGTGAGCGAGGCGGGGGGTAGCGTGGACGAACTGCGTGACGGCGAGACCGGCATCATCGGCGAGATCGGCGGGTTCGGGGGCGGCGAGGTGGGGCTGACGGAGGCCTCTGAGATTGCTGACGGGGGCGGCAACCGGGCGAGCGCGCCGGGCTCGGGTCGGATTCAGCGGGAGCCATGACTCGCGTTCTGAACCTCGTGACGAAGGCGGAGGCGCGCTTCTACGACCAGCAGGTGCGCGTCCTCGACCGACGGGGGACCGACTGCACCACCGTCCCCGTGCCCGGCCGCCACGACCCCGGGCCGGACGCCGCGTCGCGGTCCGTCCTCGACTACATTCGTTTCTACCCGACGGTGCTGCGACGGTCGGTCGGGGACTACGACCTCGTCCACGCGAACAGCGGCCTGACGGCCCCCGCCGCGCTCGCCCAGCCGCGGCGGCCGGTCGTCTGCTCGCTGTGGGGGACGGAGTTGACGAACCGGTACGGGCCGGTGACGCGGGCCTGCGCCGGCCGCTGTGACGCGGTGGTGGTCATGTCCGAACGGATGGCGCGGACCCTGGACCGGGAGTGCTTCGTCGTCCCGCACGGCGTCGACCGCTCGCTGTTCTCCCCACAGGACCGGGCGGCCGCTCGTGACGAACTCGGCTGGGAGCCGTCGGCCAGACACGTCCTGTTCCCGTACTCGCCGCGACGGGTCGTGAAGGACTACCCGCGGGCGAGGCGGCTCGTCGACCGCGCCGCCGAGCGGGTCGACGCGGACGTCCGACTCCAGACGCTCTCCGGCGAGCCACACGAACGCGTGTCGACTGCCATGAACGCGGCCGACACCCTCATCCTCACCTCCGAGCAGGAGGGCTCCCCGAACTCCGTGAAGGAGGCGCTGGCCTGCGATCTCCCCGTGGTCTCGACCCCGGTGGGGGACGTGCCCGAGCGACTCGACGGGGTCTCGCCCTCGACCGTCGGCGACACGGACGCCGAACTCGTGGACGGCCTCGTCTCGATCCTGCAGAACCCTCGGCGGTCGAACGGCCGCGAGGCGGTCGAGCCGGTGAGTCTGGAGCGGATGGCCGAACGGCTGGAGGCGATCTACGCCGACGTGCTCGACGGGCGCCGGGACCACGATCCTGCGAACGGTGATGAGTCCGTTCCGGTGAGACGGTACGATCCCGATACGGGGCGCGTCTCCCGCGTCGAGCTACCGGCCTGATCGGGAGGATGGAGGGTGGTCGAAGGCGTTCTCCTCGTTCGGGCCGGACGACACTTCCGGTCGACAGTGCACTCCTCTAACCGAATAATTCGTACCAATGGTGACGTTTCCGAGCCGTTTAGGCCTTAGTTACGGCGGTCTCCATGTGATTTGTTGCGGGTAATTTACGGAGGAGCTACCTGCCCGACCGAACCGATACGGTTTTGTGCTCGCGTAGTAACTCAGAATCCGAGTAACTATGAGCATCCTCGTCACGGGCGCCGACGGCTACCTCGGCTGGCCCACCTCGATCCGCATCGCCTCCCGGACCAACGAACGCGTCGTCCTCGTGGACAACTTCGGCCGGCGTGACTGGGTCGAGGAGGTCGGCGCCGTCTCCGCGACGCCGGTCGCGGACATCGACACCCGCCTCGACGCGGCCGAGGAGGCGCTCGGCCTCACGAACCTCTCATTCGTCGAGGGCGACCTGACCGATCGAGCGTTCGTCAACGAACTCCTCCAGGTCCACGAGCCCCACACGATCGTCCACGCGGCGGCCCAGCCCTCCGCGCCGTACTCGCAGATCAACGGCGAGCGGGCGAACTACACCCAGGAGAACAACATGGCGGCGACTCGGAACCTCGTCTGGGGCCTGCACGAGCACGACCTCTCAGATACCCACTTCATCGAGACCACCACGACGGGCGTGTACGGCGCGCCGGAGTTCCCCATCCCCGAGGGCGGCGCGACGATGGAGAACGGCGGCGAGCGCGACGAGGTGCCGTTCCCCGCGATGGCCGGGTCCTGGTACCACCTCTCCAAGAGCCACGACGCGGCGAACCTGCGGCTGGCGAACAAACAGTTCGGCATCCCCGTCTCCGACGTGCGGACGGCCATCGTCTACGGCGCCGAGACCGACGAGACGGCGAGGGACGACCGGCTCGCGACCCGCTTCGACTTCGACTACTACTTCGGCGTCGTCGCGCACCGGTTCGCGGCCCAGGCCGTCGCCGGCTACCCCATCACGGTGTACGGCAGGGGCGAACAGCGGAAGCCGTTCGTCGCGCTCGAGGACGCCGTCGAGGGGCTCGCACAGCTCGCGCTCGGCGACCCGGACGACAGGCCCGACGACGTCACCGTCTACAACCAGGTGACCCGCGCCATCTCCATCGTCGAGATAGGCACGACGATCGCGGACGTCGCCGGGGAGTTCGACCTCGGTACCGAGGTCGAGCACTTCGAGAACCCCCGCGAGGAGGACGAGACCCACCAGATGGAGATCGAGAACGACCGGTACGCCGACCTCATCGGCGGCCAGTCGGTCTCCTTCGAGGACGGCATCCGCAACGTCCTCGAGACGCTCGTCGAGAACGCGGACACCATCCGGGCGCACGAGGACCGGTTCCTGCCGGGCGTCCTCGAGGACCGGCTCGCCGACGAGGCGAACTGAGCCGCGTCGCCCGTCCGTTCTCGAACGCGAGCACACTATCCGTCGACGCCGCGAGCTTTTTCCCCGCCGCAGCCCCGGTTTAGCGAGCGATTACCAGAAATCGAGCGTGCGGGCTAACCGCACGGTAGCGGGCGGATTACAAGACCGGTAGCGCGTCTTCGAACGGATGCGAGAGGAAGACGCAGCGCGAAAGGGTCGCTCAGCTTGGAAGAGCATCCACCCCGCCGGTGGGTGGCCTGAAACACGGCCCCGGAGGTTCGAGTCCTCCCCCTTTCGTCAGCGCGTGGGTGGTGTAATGGCAACACGCGGCCGCTCCACGGCCGAGCTGGATCGTTCAACTCGTCCCCCACGCACTCCTCGGGAACGTCAGCCGACGCCGAAGAGTTCTCTGGAAGATCATCTCGTCGCGGCTGATTAGGTGCTGAAGGCTACCTCCGTTCGGTCTCGTCCACACACCGGGAACCGGCGGGCGGGTGCCAACCCCGACCGTTTTGTGTAACCGGGTCGTTCGGTGCCGCCATGCACGTCCTCGTCACCGGCGGTTGCGGCTACATCGGCAGCGCGCTCGTCCCCATGCTGTGCGGGGACGAGCGCGTCTCCCGGGTCACCGTCATGGACGACCTCTCGATGTCCACCCCGCGGAACCTGATGGGAAGCGGGCTCGGCAGCGACGACTCGCTCCGCTTCCGTCGGGGCGACATCACGGAGTACGGCGACGTCGAGTCCGCGATGCGCGGCGTCGACGTGGTCGTCCACCTCGCCGCCATCACGGGCGCATCCTCGACGCACGACCGGCGGGACGAGACGTTCCGCGTCAACTTCGACGCGACCGAGAACGTGTTCCGCGCGGCGGGCAAACTCGACGTCTCGAACGTCGTCTTCGCCTCGTCGTGTAACATCTACGGCCGGGCCGCGGTCGAGAACATCGACGAGACGGTCGAACCGGACCCGCTCAACCCCTACGCGGAGACGAAGTACGAGGCGGAGTCGCTCCTCCGGGAGGGGATCGAGGAGCACGGATTCGACGGCGTCTCGTTGCGGATGAGCACGAACTACGGCTACTCGCCGGGCGTCCGCTTCAACCTCGTCGTCAACCACTTCGTCTTCCGCGCGCTCACCGACCGCCCGCTGACCGTGTACGGCGACGGCTCGAACTGGCGCCCGTTCATCCACGTACGGGACGCCGCCAGTGCGTACGCCGACGCGGCGCTCGACCCGGGTGCCTGGGACCACCTGGTGTACAACGTCGGCGACGCCGACGCGAACTACCGCATCGAGGAGATCGCCGAGGCGGTCAAGGCGGAGCTGGACCGCGACCTTGACATCACCTACCTGGAGGACGAACACCCCGGCCCGTCCTACCACGTGAACTTCGACAGAATCGCGGGGACGGGCTTCGAGACGGAGTACACGCTCGGGGAGGGGATTCGCGACCTGGCGGAGCGGTTCGACGCGGAGTAACGCTTCCACGAGGTCGGACGCTCCGGCACCCGAATTCGATCACAGGAGGTGCGGTCCCACCTGTTCGACTAGGAGCAGCCCACCGATAATGACGCTGACCAGCCCTGCCGCCCCCTCGAGATACCGCGTCGCCCCGAGCCCGAGCGCCCGACCCCAGACGGACGAGACGGCCGCCATCGTGACGACCGAGAGGGCGCTGAAGCCCGCGAGGAACCACAGCGCCGCCCCGACCGACGGCGTCGAGGCGACGAGCGCGATCACGAGCGCGCCGCTGCCCGCGAAGCCGTGGACGACGCCGACGAGGAACGATTCGGAGTCGACGTGGCCGTGACCCGATCCGACCGAGAGGCTCCCGAACCTGAAGTGCGAGTGCGTGTCCCGGTCGTGTCCGTCCCCCTCGACGCCGTCGGTACCGTGTTCGTGCGTCTCGACGCCGACTCCCCCGCTGATCAGGCGCCACAACATTCGGGCGCCGAGGAGGACGAGGATCACGCCAACGATGGCTTCGAAGACGCCGGTGACGCGCTCGGGCAATCTAATCCCGAGCGCGACGAACAGGAGGCCGAGCACGACGATGGGCACCGAGTGCCCGACGCCCCACGACGCGCCGACCAGTCCGGTTCGGGTATCGTCTTCCTCGACCAGTGTCGCGATAGCTGCCACGTGGTCCGTTTCGAGCGCGTGGCGGGCGCCGAGAACCGCCCCTGCCGCGAGGGCGCCTGTGAGTGACATACCGTCGGATAGGCGCTGTTCGGCGTAAGTACTCCGAGTGACGCAAACGATGCGGCTGACGTGGACCGGGGATGACCGTCCCGGGCGGTCACGGTCGGTCGGTCGGTCGGCGATGAAGCGGCGGCTATTTCCCGCCCCGCCACGCTCGCACGAGCATGACGACCGACGAGTCCCGCACCGTCGCGGTCACGGGCGCGGCCGGGTTCATCGGCAGCCGCGTGGTGAACCTCCTCCGCGAGCACCACCCCGACTGGGACGTCGCCGCGCTCGACAACTTCTACCTCGGTCAGGTCCGCGAGATCGACGACGTGGCCGTCGAGCACGTCGACGTCAGGAACCGTTCGGAACTGGAGGCTGCCCTCGACGGCGCCGACGTCGTCTGCCACCTCGCGGCTATCAGCGGCGTCGACGACTGCGAGGACCACCCGGACCGGGCGTACGACGTGAACGTGCAGGGGACGAACAACGTCGCGTGGTTCTGTCGGAAGACGGGTGCAGCCCTCGTCTTCCCGTTCAGCATGGCCGTCCTGGGCGACCCGGAGTCGTTCCCCATCACGGTCGAGGACGCGCGGGACCCGATGAACTGGTACGGCCGGACGAAGGTGCTCTCCGAGGACGCCATCGAGACGTTCGCCGACGGCGCGTTCCCCGCACACCTCTACCTGAAGTCGAACCTGTACGGCGAGCACGAGGTGGGCGGCACGCGCGTCTCGAAGGGTACCGTCATCAACTTCTTCGTGAACCGCGCCATGGCCGGCGAGCCGCTCACGGTGTACGAGCCGGGGACGCAGGCTCGCAACTACATCCACGTGAAGGACGTCGCACGGGCGTACGTCCGCAGCGCCGAGCGCCTCTTCGAGCAACTGGACGCAGGCGAGACGGGCGTCGAGAAGTACGAGATCGCGTCCGAGGAGGACCCCAGCGTGGGGGCCGTCGCGGAACTGGTCCAGCGGCTCGCCGCCGAGGAACTCGGCCGGGACCTCGAGGTGAACCTGGTCGAGAACCCGCGCAGCGCCGAGACGCTCGTCGACTCGTTCGCGGTGGACATCTCCACGGCCCGCGAGAAACTGGGCTGGGAGCCGGAGTTCCGTGTCGAGGACTCGGTTCGGACGCTGTTGAACGCGAAGGCGGAGCGAGCTGACTGAACACATCACGCCGTCCACCGGTTCTAGCTGACTGCCCCTGTACCGCCAGTCAGGCCGAATCAGCGGCTTCAGAACACCGAGTCCGTCATCCAGATTGTGTGGTCCGCGGCCTCTTCCACCCGTTCCCAACCCCACCACGACACGTCGAACGCCCACACTTCGCCCGCCGGGAGGTCCGCTACGTTCGTCCACTCGCCGCCGATCACCACACCGTTATCGTCGTATATCTTCGCGTTGGCTTCGACGTACGAAACTGCTCCGTCGCGTTCGTTTGCGACCCGCCCCGAGACTAGGGCCTCGTCCCCGTCGATCCGGAGATCGCTCTCCAGGAGCCGCAGCCCGTCTGGGTTCATCCGTGGGGGTGCGGTGTCGTACTCCCCCGTTACTTCGTAGTCACTCACTCGCTCCGCATCCGTCCCCAGAAAGTACACTCGGGCGGCCCAGACCTCCCCGGAGTCGAGGGAGTTCAGGTACGCGTAGCCGTTGTCCAGGTAGTCCCCCGCCTCGTCGTACCAGTCGACGGTGACTTCGACGGCGCCGGACGGCGCACCGCCGACGTTCTCGAGGGACGCCGTGACGTACACGTCTGTACCGAACTCTCCCTCGTCGACGACGAGTTCGGATTCGCCGATCACGACCTCCGGTTCCCCATCGGGACCGGATTCGGTCTGTGATCTGCTCGTCCGCGACGCTGTTTCGGCTGCGGTCCCGGTTCCGGGTTCCGTCCCCGTTTCGGTGCCTCCCTGCACGAAGGTCGCTGGCCGTTCGTCGGAATCGGTGACATACCCGCCGAGCATCGTCGCTGCGAACAGTCCAGTGCCGCTGAGATACTTCCGTCGACGCATGACTACTCCGTGTTCCGGGAGCGCAAAGTAACGAAGAAACTACCGGAAGATGACCTGTTCACGGCTCCTCATAATCGAATTCGAACGGAAGGCGTCGACGAGTAGGAGGCCAGACTGCGACAAATTGGCGGGGGTGGGGACCGAATCCTCGTCGACGCGCTCTCGATGGCCTCGCGGTCGGCGTCTCGATACTACGCCCCGCCGTACGGGTCCGTCTCCAGCGTGTCGTACTCCCAGGTCAGATCGAAGTACCGCTCCAGCCCCGCGACGAAGGAGGCGTTCCCCGTCACCGCCGCCTGGCGCTTGTGTAGTGGGATGTCCTCCTCCTCGACGAGGAGCACCGCCCGTCCGGAGTCGTACTCCAGGCTCGGGTCGGCGATGGTGCCGCGCCACGGGAGCCGGGTCGTGCTGAATCGAAGCGCGACGTCGGGGTACCCCCCACACAGGTGCTCGACCATCCGCTCCTGGACGGCCGCGTTCTCCGCGGAGAGGAACGACGGATCGAGGAACAGCACGCCCAGTTCGCAGCCGCGCTCGTAGGCGGCCGTGAACGCGGGTTCGATCGCGTCGAAGTACTCGAAGCTCTTTGTGAGGACGTGCACGCGCTCTTCCGCCTCGCCGTACAGCGCGCGCGTCTCCCGTTCGCTCGCCTCGCCCACGTCGACGACGTGGAACAGCTCCTCGGTCGGCGAGATGTCCTCGCTCGCGCGTTCGTACAGCGGGCCGAACGCCTCGAGGAACGGCTCCCTGATCTCCTCCACGTCGCTCCGGTACGTCTCGTAGGACTGGCGGCGGTTCTCGACCGCGCGGTCGAGGATCTCCGCCGGCGGTTTCGGCTGGTACTGCTTCGGCCGTCCCGGGATGACCTTGATGTAGCCAGCGTTGCCGAGTTCCTCGAGTACGCCGTAGATGCGGGCCTTCGGCACCCCCGTCGCCTCCGAGAGATCGGGCGCTGTAGTGCGCCCCAGCTCGATGAGCCGCTCGAGGGCGCGCTCCTCGTACTCCGTGAGTTCGAGCGCGTCGAGGAGGTCGCTCGGGTCGCGTTCGCCGTCCATGCGCCCCGCTCAACTGTCCAGCGGCTTAACCTGGGGTGGTGCGCCCCGGAAGCTGACCCCGAACTGCCGACCTGATACGCCGGACCGGTAGATTCATACCACCTGCTTGTATGGTTACTCAGTATATGAGTAACACCACGCGCCGCTCCGACGACCTCGACGCCCACCTCGCGGAGGTCGAGGACGGCGCCGGCTGCACTGAGATCTGGGAGACGCTGAGCGAACGACGCGACGGGGACGCCCAAGAGGTCGACTCAGAAGCCGACCCGAAAGCAGACGCCGAATAGCCACCTTTCCGTCCCGAACCGTTCCTCGCCGAGGAAACGCCTTTTGAAGACGCCTCCAGACCATACACCAATGCAACTCGATACCGCCGTCGTTCTCGCCGCGGGTGAGGGCCAGCGCCTCCGCCCGCTCACCCGTCACCGGCCGAAGCCGATGCTCCCGGCCGCGAACCGACCGATCCTCGAGTACGTCCTCGATGCGCTCGTGAACGCCGGCATCGACGACCTCCACGTCATCGTCGGCTACCACCGCGACCGCGTACAGAACCACTTCGGGTCGAGCTACCGCGGAACCCCGATCACCTACCACGTCCAGCGCAAGCAACTCGGCAGCGGACACGCGCTCCTCCAGGCCAGGGAGGACATCGACGAGGACTTCCTCGTCGTGAACGGCGACGAGGTGGTCGCAGACGGGATGATCGAGTCGGTGCTCGACGCCCACACCGCCGAGGACGTGACGACCCTGGCCGTCGTCGAGTCGGACGAGGCGCCGATGTACGGCGCCGTCGTGCTGGACGGCGACACCGTGACGGATCTCATCGAGAAGCCCGGCCGCGACGAGTACCGCCTCCTCAACGCGGGCGTGTACGCGTTCGGCCCCTCCGTCTTCTCCGACCTCGAAGCGACCCCCCGCGAGGACGGGGAACTCGGCCTCACCGATGCATTGGCCGCGGTCATCGAGCGTGGCGGACACGTCCGCGGCGTCCGCGCCGGCGGCCTCCGCTCAGAGGTGACCTACCCCTGGGACCTCCTCACGCTCGCGAGGCGGCTCCTCGAACGGGGGCTGGTCGACGAGTCCGAACGGACCGACGGCGTGTTCGTCGCCGGGAGCGCCAGCGTCCACGAGGACGCGACGCTGTTCGGGCCGGTCGTCGTCGGCGGGGACGCGGTCGTCGAACCCGGCGCCGTCGTCGGCCCCGACGTCGCGCTCGGACGGAACACGACGGTCGAGGCCGGCGCGACGGTTCGGCGGAGCGTGATCGACACGGACACCCGGATCGGCGCGAACGCGGCGCTCGCCGACACCGTCACCGGCCAGGGCGCGGTCGTGGGCGCCGGCGCGACGGTGCCGTCGGGGCCGGGCGACGTCCGGGTCGGCAACAGGGTCCACGAGGATCGGCGGCTCGGCTGCGTGCTCGCAGACCGCGCGCGGCTCGGCGGCGGCGCGACCGTCGTCCCCGGCTCGCTCGTCGGCCCCGGCGCCCGGATCGGCCACGGCGTCGTCGTCGACGGCAACGTCGGTCAGGACGCGGAGGTGACCCGCTGATGTGCGGCATCATCGGCGTCGTCGGCCGCGGCGACGAGACGCTCGACGTGGTGCTCGACGGGCTCTCGACGCTGGAGTACCGCGGTTACGACTCCGCGGGCGTCGCGCTCTCGAACGGGACGCTCGACGTGGTGAAACGGTCGGGCGAACTATCGAACCTCCGCGAGGCCATCGACGCGGGCGAGTCGGTCCCCGGGGGCTCGGTCGGTATCGGCCACACCCGGTGGAGCACCCACGGCCCGCCGACGGACGCGAATGCGCACCCGCACACCGACGAGTCCGGTCGGGTCGCGGTGGTGCACAACGGCATCATCGAGAACTACCGGGCGCTCCGCGACGAACTCGAGGCCGAGGGCGTTGCGTTCGAGAGCGAGACGGACACGGAGGTCGTCCCGCACCTCGTCGCTCGCGCGCTGGACGAGGGGCTGGAGCCCGAGGCGGCGGTCCGCGACGCGGTTGAACGGCTCGACGGGAGCTACGCGATCGCCGTCGTCGTCGCCGGCGAGGAGCGCGTCTTCGCCGCCCGGAACGACTCGCCGCTGGTGCTGGGCGTCGCCGAGGACGCCACCTACCTCGGGAGCGACGTGCCGGCGTTCCTCGAACACACGCGCGACGTCGTCTACCTCGACGACGGCGAGTTCGCGGTCCTCTCGGCCGACGGCTGGCGCGTGACCGACGCCGACGGCGGCCGGGTCGAGAAGGAGGTGACCACCGTGGAGTGGAGCGCCGAGCAGACCGGCAAGAGCGGCTACGACCACTTCATGCTGAAGGAGATCAACGAGCAGCCGACCGCGCTCCGGCAGGGGCTCAGCGGCCGGCTCGACGAGCTCGCGGGGCGGGTCACCGTCGAGGAGCTCTCGGACGTGGAGACGCCCGGCCGGGTGGAGTTCGTCGCCTGCGGGACCTCCTACCACGCGGCGCTGTTCGGAGTCGAGGCGCTGCGCGCGGCGGACATCCCGGCCCAAGCGTTCCTCGCGAGCGAGTATGCGACCGGCCCCGCGCCCGTCCGTGACGACACGCTCGTCGTCGGCGTGACCCAGAGCGGGGAGACGGCGGACACGCTGTCGGCGCTCCGGGAGGCGCGTGCGCGCGGCGCGGAGACGCTCGCGGTCACGAACGTGGTCGACTCCAGCGCGGCGCGGGAGTGCGACCACGTGCTGTACATCCGTTCGGGCCCCGAGATCGGCGTGGCGGCGACGAAGACGTTCTCCTCGCAGCTCGTCGCGCTCACGCTCTTCACGGCGACGCTCGCTGAGCGCGGCGGCGAGGACGCCCGCGAACTCGTCGCGGCGCTGCGCGACCTGCCCAACCACCTCCAGCACGTGCTCGACGAGTCGCGCGCGGCGGACGTCGTGGAGGAGTACCTCGACTCCGAGGCGTACTTCTTCATCGGCCGCGGGCCGGCCTTCCCCGTGGCGCTGGAGGGGGCGCTCAAGTTCAAGGAGATCACCTACGAGCACGCCGAGGGGTTCGCGTCGGGCGAGCTGAAACACGGGCCGCTCGCGCTCGTCACCGCGAACACCCCCGTGTTCGCGGTCGTCACGGGCGACGACGAGCGGGCGCGCAAGACCATCGGGAACGTGAAGGAGGTCGAGGCGCGCGACGCGCCGGTCGTCGCGGTCACCGACGGCGCCTCGGACGTCGAGCGGTACGCCGACGACGTGCTGGAGATTCCCGAGACCCACCCGCGAACGGCACCGGTACTCACGAACGCGCAGCTCCAGCTCGTCGCCTACCACATGGCGAACCGGCTCGGACGGGCGATCGACAAGCCGCGCAACCTGGCCAAGAGCGTGACGGTGGAGTGACCGGATCGTCACCCTGGGCGACGGCCAAGCCAAAACCGATTTCCCGCCGCCCCCCGCGGTAGCGTTTATGCAGACTGTCCTGCTCGCGGCGGGCGAAGGCACGCGAATGCGGCCGCTGACCGCACGACGCCCGAAGCCCATGCTCCCGGTCGCCGACCGGCCGCTCGCAGCCCACGCCGCGGAGTCCGCGGTCTCGGCCGGCGCCTCGCGGCTCGTGCTGGTCGTCGGCTACGAGTCCGAACCGGTGCGCGAGTACTTCGGCGACGAGTTCGCCGGCGTCCCCGTCGAGTACGCGGAACAGACCGACCAGCGGGGCACCGCCGACGCGGTCCGCGCCGCGTCGTCGCAGCTCGACGACGGGCCGTTCGCGGTCCTCAACGGCGACGCGCTGTACGACGAACGCTCGCTCTCGACGCTGTACGACGCGGCGCCCGCGGTGGGCTCCTATCGGGTCGAGAACCCCGAGAACTACGGCGTGCTCTACACCGAATCTCGGGGCGGCGACACGTTCGCCACGGGCGTCATCGAGAAGCCCGCCGACCCGCCATCGGACCTCATCAACACCGGCGCGTACGTCTTCCCGGCCGAGGCGCAGGCGTGGCTCGACGTCGGCGAGAGCGAGCGCGGGGAGCTCGAACTGACGGATGTTCTCACGCGCGCGTGCGAGGAGAGCGACGTCCGGGCCGTCCCGTTCGACCGCTGGCTCGACGTCGGGCGGCCGTGGGAACTCCTTGAGGCGAACGAGTGGAAGCTCGGCGAGCTGGAGCGGGAACTGCTCGGCGACATCCACGCGGACGCGGACATTCGTGGTTCGGTCGTGGTCGAGGAGGGTGCGGAGATCGACGCCGGCGTGGTCATCGAGGGACCCGCGCTGATTCGGTCGGGCGCGACCGTCGGGCCGAACGCGTACATCCGGGGGGCGACGATGCTCGGCGATGGCGCGAAGGTGGGCCACGCGGTCGAGGTGAAGAACAGCCTCCTGATGGCTGGCGCGACGGTCGGCCACCTCTCGTACGTCGGCGACAGCGTGCTCGGGCGCGACGTGAACTTCGGCGCGGGGACGAACGTCGCGAACCTGAGGCACGACGACGAGCCGGTGCGCGTGCGCGTCAAGGGCGAGTCGACCTCGACGGGTCGCCGGAAGTTCGGCGTCGTTTGTGGCGACGGGGTGAAGACGGGCATCGACACGAACCTGAACGCCGGCGTCGTGCTGAGCGGGGGCGCGTCGACGACGCCCGGCGAGTCGGTGCTGCGGGATCGGTAGCGCTCGGCGGCCGTCGGCAGTCGACGTGGCATCCCTTTTGGTCGGCTTACTCGGCTTTTCCTCGACGTACGATAGGCTTGTCGAGCGGGCGAGCCCGTGTACGCTCATCGTACTAACTCCGACAGCGCGCGAAGATGTAGGGGTCTAAATCGGGTCGATGACCGACGGTCGTCCGACGCCTGTACGCCGAACCTATTTCTTTCTCGCCGGAAATATGCACAAAGTACTTGTACTGCGGTGCGGCGAGAACCGCTCACGCGCCCGAATTCGGGTGTGTGAAGCGTTGTCCCGACTCACAGTTCACCACAAGAGATTTATAACGGGCGGTGTTCGTTTTGGCTACCCCTACCCATGGTGACACCAGGTAGTACCCCCGGCCAAGTCCGCTTCGCGGGCGCACTGGTCGAGGCGGGGCGAACGCTGACGTCGCCGACCGATAGCAACCAACCATGACAAACACAAACGACAAGATCCGCGCGCTGTTCCTGACGGCGCTTATGGTATTCAGCGTCTTCGCTGGTACCGTGGCGCTCACCGGGACGACCGCGGCACAGGAAGCAGCGGGCAATAGCTCGTTCTCCCACAACGGGATTGTCTTCCAAGGCGAAGACGCTGTATGGGACTATGAAGCAAGCGATGACAGTACTGGATCTGGGGACTACCAGCTCTATGAGGATAGAGGGGAGGACGCAGCCCCGGTCCGGCAGCTGCAAGAAGATGATGACGGTACAATCACGGTAAAAACTGGTAGCCTCGAAGCGGGCACGACCTACTTCATCTCGGACCAGGGTGCTGACACGGCTGACGTCAGGTTCACTATTCGTGAGCAGGACTTCAGTACCTCGTTCGATAATGATGAAGTCGGCAATCAGGGATCGACCACTGTCGACCTTGAAGTTGCATCCGAAAACCGCGTCGAGGACTACACCGTGGAAGTCACGGCTGACGACCTCGATGACTCAGATCTCATGACCATCTTCGGTGACGATGCGTGGAACGCTGCCAACGCAGACGTCGACGGTGACGACGACGCCGACGACGATGACGGTATCGAAGTCACCGTCAGCGGGACCGAAGACAACCCGACCGAATTCAACGACATCGACGCAGGCAACTACACCTTCAACTTCGAAGTGGCCGACACGTCGGCTGAGGCCTCGGATTCCATCGTGGTCAACGACGTGGCAGAGGGTGAGACGTCCTTCGCTGAGGACAGTTCGCTCGAAGTTGCACAGGGTGGTGTTGCGAACATCACTATCGACCTCAGTGGGGCCGCCACTGATGGCACTCTCGTGATTGGTGAGGAGGACTCCGACGGGTACCAGGCCAGTGTCGAATTCACCGACGAAGATGACGACGGCCAGGTTTCCATCCTCTTCAACAGCTACGCAGCAGGCGATGGAGACCCTGATACGGACGTCTTCACCGTTGCTAGCGACGATGAGATTGCAAACTCGGACGAGTCCGGGGCCCTGAGCTCGATTCTCGCCACGGGCGAGTACACGATTGCGACGAGCACCAGCACCGACGCGTCCGTCGATTCGGACACAACCGGCGCTGAGGAAACGCTCGAATCGCCGGAAGACATCAGTTCGATCTTCATCGAGGAGCGGTCCACGGACGAAATGTCGACGTGGACGGCCCCCGAGGACGTTGACTTCGACGCTGACGAGGACGGCGATACCACCGAAGAAGACCTCAACTCGCTTGTTGAGGACGGCGTCCTGACCGAGGACGACACCGTCGCTCTCGGCGACTACGTCGTTTTCCAGGTCAGTGCGACTGGTCTTGACGGACTCGTTGACGCTGAGGGAAGTCTTCAGAACGCAATCGATAATGGTCTGAGCCTTACGATCGAGCAGACCAACCCGGTTCAGAACCGCGATCCCAAGACGCTTGACGTATCGTCGGGCGATGTCACTGTCGTCGAAGGTGACGGTGCCTACTACCTCGCGATCGACGTCGAAGGCGCCGACTTCGAGCGTGGTGACGATACTGGACTTAATGCCGAAGATGGTGACGAGTTCGAGAGCGAGTTCACGGTCAACGACCAGTGGCTCCTCGGCCTAGACGACGATGAGGCAGGTGACGAGGACAACTACGAGTCGGTCAACTCGACCTTCGCGGTCGAGGATGCGGAGACCGAACTCGACAGCGACCCGGTCGAAGTCACTGCCTCGGAGAACCAGTCCATCTCCGGCACGACGAACCTCGCACCCGGCACCGAGCTGACGATCCGCGTCCGCTCCTCGGGTGACACGCAGCCGCGGTTCTTCAACACGAAGGACGTGACCGTCCAGTCGGACGGCACGTTCTCTGGCGAGTTCGACTTCAGCGAGCAGGCTGAGGGCGACACGTTCAACGTAAACGTCCGCCATGCCGGTTCCACTGTGGTCGACAACGTTGAAGGTAACGTCGTCGAGTCCACGGACACGGCAACGCCGACGGATAACGGCACGGTGACCACGACGGGCACCGGTACGCCGGCGACGGACGAGCCGACGGACGAGCCGACGGACGAGCCGACGGACGAGCCGACGGACGAGCCGACGACGACGACCACGACGCCCGGCTTCACTGCCGTGCTCGCGCTCGTCGCGCTCATCGGCGCCGCGCTGCTCGCGACCCGTCGCGACTAACTCCAACCACGACTGACCGGCGTTACCGGTCACACGTCCGCTTCGCGCGGACTCATTCTTTCGACGCACTACCTCGAGTAGCGACGGCGTACCCCGTCACCCAACTCGGACAAGACAAGGGCTTTACCGGACCGTCACCTCCCGTCACGCATGCAGAGCGCCGTCGACACCGCCCTCGACGCCCTCCTCGCGGCGCCGAACGCCTACACGGACGCGTTCGCGTGGCTGGTCGTCCTGACGTTCGTCGCCGGCGCCGGGATCGAGTGGGCGGTCCGAACGGACAGACTCCAGTCATCGTTCGACCGGGCGGCTCGCGGCGTCGTCGCCGGCGCGTGGGGGCTGTTCGCGGCGTTCTGGCTCGTCCTGTTCCCGCACTTCGCGTTCGGACAGAAGAGCTACGTCGAGGGCCTGCTCGCCCTGCTCGCGGTACCGGCGTGTCTCTACGTGGCGAAACTCCTCTGGGAGGGTCGCGACTCGCTGTTCGTGCTCTCCCGGGCCGTCGCCGGAATGGGGATGGTGTACCTCCCGTTCGAGACCATTCCCAGCATCTCCCTGTTCGGCGCCACATTCCCCGCCCCGAAGGAGGTGCTCATCCGGACGGTGACCGTCCAGACGGGCTTTCTCATCCGCCTCCTGGGGTACGATCCCGAACTCGTCCGGGGGCCGGAACTGGGCTACTGGAACGCCTTCCAGTTCACCACCGCGGAGGGGCACACGCTCCTGTTCGAGATCGTGCTCGCGTGCACCGGCCTCGGCAGCATGGCCATCTTCGTCGGCCTGATCGCGGCCGTCCGCGCGCCGGTGGCCCGGAAGCTCCGCGCGCTGGCGGTGTCGATCCCGGTCATCTGGGGGCTGAACCTCGTCCGCACGACGTTCATCGGCGTCACCTTCGGCAACCAGTACCTCCAGGTGTTCGTCGACGAGGTGCTGTTCCTCTTCGGCTCCTCGGACCCGCACATGGTGTCGTTCTTCCTCTCGGACCGGGTGATCAGCCAGGTGCTCGCGGTCGTCGCGCTCGTCGGCGTCACCTACCTCGTTGTGCGCGAACTGCCCGAACTGCTCACCGTCATCGAGGACGTGCTGTACCTCGCCACAAACGAGGAGTACGACCTGCGGGGGTCGCTGGACCTGCCGGGCGACCGCCCGGACAGTCCCGGCGGGTCGAAGTCGGGACGACTGTAGTCCGTCTCCCGTCTCGAACCCGGCTCAGAACTCGGGGAGGACGCCGGCCGGACAGCCCGCGAGCGTCGCCAGCGCCTCGGCTTCGAGGTGGTGGACGTCGCCCGGCACCACGAGCATGTGGAGTGGAGCACCGAAGTCACGCTCGGCGAGCGCGGCGAGCGTGTCGGCAGCGACGACGGGGTCCGGACTGCCCGCCCGCGCGACCGCGACGCCGAGTACCTCCGAGTCCCAGTCCTCGGCGAGCATCCCCGCGGCCTCGCTCGCCGTCATGAACTCGTCCGGCTCACCCTCGGCGGGGCCGGCGGGGGAGGACCCCGCGACCTTGATGTCGAGGTAGACGAGGGTGTGGAGGCCGCGCTCCCGGTTGTCCTCGATGGCGTCCACGACGCTCGCGGGGACGCCGTCGGCGCCGTGGGCGTACGGGAACGGGAGCGTCACGGCCTTCCCGAAGCGGTAGTTCTGGAGGCCGGTGAGCGAGGAGGCTGCCGACTGTGCGGTGACGCCGTGGATCACTCGGGTGTCGATGCCGCGTTCGACCGCCCGCATCCGGAGGTCGACGTGCGTCGTCGAGATCATCGTGTCGCCGGCGGTGAGGAAGGCGACGTCGCTCGACTCGGCCGCGTCGAGGATCGGCTCGGGGTGCTGCTCGACGCCCGCCCTGTCGCGCACCTCAACGTCGACGGCGTGGTACGCCTCCAGCTCGCCGACCGTCGCCCCGACGAGTCGACTGGTGTAGAACTCCGCGAAGACGCGGTCGGCGGCCCGAAGCGCGTCCTGGCCCTCGACGGTGACCGAGCGCTCGTCGTAGAGGCCGAGACCGATGAAGGTGAGCATAGGAGGAAAACGGAAGCCGGTGGAGGGATTTGAACCCTCGGCCTATTCCTTACGAAGGAATCGCTCTGCCAGCTGAGCTACACCGGCGCTCGCATTCGGTATACCGGCATGACGGAAATAAGGATTCCGAAAGCGGCGCGCCCGTGGGCCGACGTCACACCCGGGTCAATCGGACGTCGAGACAGACGTTCACCTCGTGGGGCGCGTACGACCGGACGACCCGCTCGGTCTCGACGGTCACCTCGTACTCGTCGCCTGCGACCGCGCGGACCGCACGCTCGCCCGGCCCGAACGGGTCGTCCTCGTGCTGGATGTCGTACAGGTGGAGAACGCAGTCGTCGCCCGCGAGGGTGACCGCCGTGTCGAGGAACTCGTTCGCGGAGTGGGGGAGGTTCATCACCACGCGGTCGGCCCAGCCGTCGTACTCCGCGGCGACCTCGCGGACGTCCCCCTCGATCGCGGTGAGGTTCTCCGAAACGCCGTTCCGTCTCGCGTTTTCCCGGAGGTACTCGACGGCACGCGGATTCACGTCGCAGGCGACGACCTCCGCGCCGCGGACGGCCATCGGGATCGCGAACGGGCCGACGCCCGCGAACATGTCGAAGGCGCGCTCGCCCGCCGCCACCTGCTCGACGACGCGGTGGCGTTCGGTGGCGAGTCGGGGCGAGAAGTACACCTCCGCGATGTCGAGGAGGAACTCGTGGCCGTACTCGCGGTGGACCGTCTCGGTGCCGTCCCCGGCGAGCACCTCCCAGTCGCGGATCCGGTACTCTCCCCGGACCTTCGAGGCGCGGTTCACGACCGTCTCGCACGGGAAATCCGACTCCATGATCGCATCGGCGACCCGCCTCGCCTCGGCGGGGTCGTCCTCGTCGACGATCGCGATGTCGCCCAGGCGCTCGTAACTCGGCTCGTACCCCAGGATCTCGTCGGGGGTCACCTGTCCGGTGCGTTCGGCGGCCACGCGCTCGACGACCTCGTACTCGGCGGGGACCGTGTCGGCGTCGGTGACCGGGATGAAGATGTCGCCGTCCTCGACCGAGATCTCCCGGTCGCCGTCCAGTAGGGCGGCCTCGGCGAGGCGCTGGCGGGTCGCCTCGCCGGACTCGACGGGGACCCTGACGCACGGGACGCGCATGATTCGTCTCGCCGACGGGCGGCGAAAGGGCTACCGGTTCGTGAGTTCGGGGCTGGTTCGGATGGGGAGGCGGACGAATCTCACGGCCTTGGGTGTGGAGGTCGGCCGGGAGCCGCCTCGGAGCGAACTCAGCTCAGAACCCGAATATCGGGACGAACCGGAAGGTGAGGTACGCGCCGAGCGTCGCGATCGCCGGCACGACGTTCTGCATCAGGACGATCCGGACGGTCGTCGCGGGGTTGAACAGGTCGGTCGCGGTGGGGACGTCCGAGGAGCCGGTCATCGGCCGGGTCGCCCGGCCCCAGCCGAGCCCGATGATCGACATCGTCGCGATGACGACGAAGCTCGCGGGGATGCCGAGCGCCGAGAGGAAGACGACGAGCGTGGAACTGACCGACGCGACGACGATCGCGGCCGTCAGCGGCAGTTCCGTGATGTCGCTCCCCATCGTCTCCAGGGTCCGGCGAGCGATCGTGAACGCGCCGATCGTGACGGCGACGCCGCCGAAAATGATCGCCGGGTTCATCGCCAGTTCCCCGCTCCCGACCAGCGGCGCGACGGCGTTGGCGATGTTCGAGGTCCCGGAGCTGAACGCCATCAGACAGCCGATCGCGACGACGGTGATCGTCCCGGCCAACTCCCGACGGTTGGTCGTCCGATGGACGCGCGGGATCGGCACCGCGCCCGAGCGATCGACGTCGAACAGCGGACCTTCGCTGCGCTCCATCGCGACCACGCGGTTGAGCCGCGCGTAGAAGTACCGGCCGATGATCAGCGACACCCAGAAGCCGATGATCGGCGAGACGACCCACCAGGTGAGGATCTCGCCCATGACGGCGAAGTCCAGCACGCCACCGGCGAGCCCCAGCCCCGCGATCGCCCCGACGGCGGTCATCGAGGTCGAGGCCGGCACGCCGAAGATGTTCCCGACGAGGAGCGCGACGCCGATGAAGAAGAGGACCGCGATGGACGATTCGAGCGTGAACACGCCGGTGTCGACGACCAGTTCCGTTCCGAGTTTCGTCACGACGTTCCGGCCGATGGTCCAGGCGCCGATGAAGAAGAACACGCCCATCAGCCCCGCCGCGACCGTCTTCGAGATCGCGTCCGCGCCGACGGCCGGGCCGAACGCCGGGCCCGTCGTCGAGCCGCCGATGTTGTACGCGACGAACATCGCGACGAGGACGCCGACGACGAGCAGGAGTTCGACCATCAGTTGCCCCCGGTCTGGGTGTCGGAGCCCTCCTCGTCCTCCTTCACGTCTTCCTCCTCGGCCGCCTCCAACTGCTCTTCCAGCGTCTGTTCGACGGTTTCTTCGACCGTCTCACCGACCTTCTCCTCGACGGTTTCGTCGACCGTCTTTTCGACCGTTTCGCCGACGGTTTTCTCGACCGTCTCGCCGACAGTCTTCTCGACCGTCTCGCCGACAGTCTTCTCGACCGTCTCGTTGACTTTCTCCTCGACCGCTTCACCGACGGTTTCCTCGACGGTTTCACTGACGGTCTCGTCGACCGTCTTCTCTACCGTCTCCCCGACTGTCTTCTCGACGGTCTCGCCGACCGTCTCCTCGACCGTCTCCCCCACCGTCTTCTCCACCGTCTCACCGACCTTCTCCTCGACCGTCTCGTCGACGGTCTCCTCGACCGTCTCCTTGACCGCCGTCGTCATCCAGTCCGGGTCGAACCGGGCCATCTTCCAGACGACGTGGATGATGTACGAGATGAGGACGCCGAACCCGAACGCCAGCCCGATGGCGTTGCCGGCGATCATGATCAGGCCCACCGAGATCGCGATCAGCAGGCCGTACGTGAGGTCGACGATCGAGTCGACGCGGCTCGGATTCACTGTTCTCCCGGGGTGTTCTCGGGCCACTCGGTTGTGAGAGCGTTTCGCTGCCCACCAGATGATAGAGAATACACGTCTACCCGTCTAGAGTAACTCTCCGCTCAAGTACCTTGGCAAAGATGGCCGAAATCAGGCTGTAGGGTGCCACTTCTCCGCGCATCCCGGCTACGGTTCGGTGCTCCTCGTCGGCCCGTATTCGGCCGAACACCCCCGTCGTCCAACGATCGCCGGACGAACAGCTACTCGTCCTCGTCCGAGAGCGCGGTGACGAGCGGCGCGTCGACGGCCGGGTCGCGGTTCAGCGCCGTCCGCACGCCGAACGCCTCCGCGAGCGCGTCGTCGGCGAGCACCGCCTCGGGCGACCCGGTCGCGCGGACCTCGCCGTCGGCGAGGAGCACCAGTCGATCGCAGAAGCGCGCCGCGAGGTTGAGGTCGTGGATGGCCGCGAGCGCGGCCTTCCCGTCCGCGACGGCCTCTGCGACGAGCCCGAACGTCCGGAGCTGGTGGTTGATGTCGAGGCTCGCGGTCGGCTCGTCGAGCAGGAGCGCGGGCGTCTGCTGGGCGAGCGCACGGGCGAACAGCAGCCGCTGGCGCTCCCCGCCCGAGAGCGTCGTCACGGCCCTGTCCGCGAACTCGGCGACCTGCGCGCGTTCCATCGCCTCTCGGACGGCCTCGCGGTCCGCGCTGGTCGTCCGGCCGAACCGCGAGACGTACGGCGTTCGGCCCATCTCAACGGCCTGCTCGACGGTGAACTCGAACGAGAGGCCGGTGTCCTGCGGGACGGTCGCGACGAGCCGGGCGACCTCGCGGGCGGACAGCTCCGCGACGTCCGCGCCGTCGATCTCGACGGTCCCCGAATCGGGCGCGAGCGTCCCGTTGAGCGCCCGGAGGAGCGTCGTCTTGCCCGCGCCGTTCGGACCGACCAGCCCCACGAGTTCGCCCGCGTCGACCGAGACGGAGACGCCCTCGAGCACCGACTCGCCGCCGAGGGCGACGTGGAGGTCGCGCGCCCGGATCACAGCTCGTACACCTCCCGCTTCCTGAGGAGGTAGAGGAAGAACGGCGCGCCCGCGGCCGCGGTGACGATGCCGACCGGAACCTCCGCGGCGCCCGCCCGAGCGACCGTGTCGGCGGCGACGAGGAACGTCCCGCCGGCGAGCGCGCTGGTCGGCAGGAGGATGCGGTGGTCCGGCCCGACGACGAGCCGGAGGACGTGGGGGACGACGAGCCCGACGAAGCCGATGACGCCCGAGACGGCCACGGCGACGGCGGTGAGCACCGCCGAGACGGCGAGCAGCGACCGCTTGCTCCGCTCGACGTTCACGCCGAGCGCGCCCGCGTCGCCCTCGCCGAGCAGGAGGACGTTCAGGTCGCGCGCGTAGGTGAAGAGGACGAGCACGAGGACGGGGACGAGCAGGGCCACCGAGCCCACGTCGCCCCAGGTGGCGTTGTCGAGGTGGCCCATGAGCCAGTAGACGACTCGGCGCATCGACTCGCCCGAGCGCAGTAGCATGAACGAGACGACCGCACCGAGGAACGTCTGGACGGCGACGCCCGCGAGCAGCAGCGTCGCGACCGGCGTCCGGCCGTCGCGGGTGGCGACGAGGTAGACGCCGAAGCCGGCCGCGAGCGCCCCGACGAACGCCGCGCCGCGGAGGCCGATGCCGAACGGGAGCGCCAGCGGGGCGACGATGGCGAAGACGGCGCCGACGGCGGCGCCGGAGGAGACGCCGACGATGGAGGGGTCGGCCATCGGATTGCGGAAGAACCCCTGCATCACGGTGCCGGCGGCCGCGAGCGCGACGCCGACGAACGCACCGAGGACGATGCGGGGGAGGCGGACCTTCATCACGATGGCCTCGTGGGTCGAGGAGACGGGGAACGCGAACGGGTGGACGTAGCGGACGTCCATTCCGGTGCCGACGAGGCCGGCGTCGGCCGCGCCGGCGACGCGCTCGACGCTGACCGGCACCGCGACGTTGTTCGCGATCGCGGCCAGGACGGTTCGGGCGGGGATGGGGACCGGACCGACGCCGGCGCTCACGGTGACGACGGCCAACAGCGTGGCGAGAAGCGCCGCCGACCAGGCGCCCGTCCGGGCCCACACGCGCATGGATGAAAGGGGACTTGCTTTAGATAAATATTTATTGCTCTCCACGTTCCCGTTCGGTGTGCGACGATACACAGCGATCCTTCTGGCGACCGCCCTCGTGCTCTCGGGGGCGGTCCCGGCCGTCGCCGCCGGGGCCTCCGCCCCGACGGCTTCCGACGGGGTGGCGGGCGTGGACGCCCCGGCCGTCGGTGGCGACGCCCGGGCGGTCGACGGACAGTTCCGGACGAACGGACAGGCGGCCTCCTGCGAGTTCCCGTTCACCGCGACGGACGCGACGGGGACCGAGGTCACCCTCGAGGAACGGCCCGAGCGCGTGACGACGCTCAACCCCAGCGCCGCCCAGACGATGTGGGAGATCGGCGGGAAGGAGCAGGTCGTCGGCCTCACGCAGTACGCGCTGTACCTCGACGGCGCCGACTCGCGGACTAACGTCTCCGCGTCCGGCATGGGCGTGAGCGTGGAGGCGGTCGTCGGGACGAACCCGGACCTCGTGCTTGCGCCGAACGCCAGCTCCCCGGAGACCGTGTCGGCCCTCCGCGAGGCGGGCGTCACCGTGTTCCACTTCGCGGAGGCGACGAACGTCACCGACGTGCGGACGAAGACGACGCTCATCGGCCAGCTCACGGGCAACTGTCGGGGCGCCGCCGAGGCGAACGCGTGGATGGACGCGAACGTCGAGGCCGCCGGGACGGCGACCGCCGACGCCGAGCGCCCCACCGCGCTCTACCCGCTCGGCGGCGGGTACGTCGCGAACACCGGCACGTTCATCTCCGCGATGATCGAGGCCGCGGGCGCGGAGAACGCGGCCGGCCAGCGGGAGTTCTCGACGACCTACCCGCAGGTGAGCGACGAGGTCGTCCTCGAACTCTCGCCCGACTACCTCGTGCTCACGGACTCCACGACCTACCTCACCGAGCAGGAGCCCTACGCGAGCCTCGACGCCGTGCGGGAGAACAACACGGTGATGGTAGAGACGAATTACCTGAACCAGCCCGCGCCGCGCTCGGTCGTCTACGCGGTGCGGAACCTCACCGAGGGGTTCCACCCAGAGGCGGCCGCGAACGCCGAGTTCGTCGCACGGAGTGAGGTGAGCGTCGAGACCGCCTCGTCGACGGCGAGTCCGACGCCCGACGGGGAGACCGGCGACGCGACCGCCGAACCGACCGAGGAGCCGACCACGACCGACACGACCGCCGCCGGCTTCGGCGCGGCCGTCGCCACGCTGGCCCTGCTCGCGAGCGCGCTGCTCGCGCGACGCGGCCGGTAGCGGAGCCGCCCCGTTTTATACTGGACCTCCGCGCTCTAGGCCGTATGGCCGAGACACCTCGCGAGCGCCTCCGGGAGAACGCGACCGAGATCGCCGGGACGGTGGTGACCGGACTCTGGCTCGCAGCGCTGTTCACCGGGCAGAGCTGGTGGCTCGCCGCGCTCCTGATCGGCTACGTCGTCGTCGTTCCGCTCGTCGCGCTCCTCTTCGGCGACGAGGACGACGTCACAGAGTGGTGGGACGACGGGTGGGACGACCTCTGGTCGTGGGGCGACACGGAGTCGGACGAGCCGACCCGGACCGCCGACTCGGACCGCCCGAACAACCGCGACGCGCTGGCGACGCTCAGGGAGCGGTACGCGCGCGGGGAGCTCACGGACGAGCAGTTCGAGCGGAAGCTCGAGCGACTCCTCGATTCCGAGTCGCTCGAGGACGTCGAGGACAGGGCACACAGTAGGGAGCGAGGCATGCGCGAGCGCGAGCGTTCGTAGCTCCCTTGGTGCGGGGTTCAGCTCCCCCGCATCAACTCTCGGCCGGTGTGGCCGGGTACCGCCCAGAACCGGCCATGTTCGGCGAGTAAGCAGGGATTTTCGGCTGCTCTTGTACTCGACTGGGGTCGATTCTCGGACATGGACGATTATGACGTTCATCCCGTTTTCCGCCCGTCTCCTGGCCGTTCGTTAGCCATTCTCACGCCGAGGTAGGGTGATCGTAGGTCCTTCACGATAGAAACTACTCGATAACGAGTAAGGCTTTTCAACACCCCTCGTCTCCGTTCTAGTGATGAACGACATTACCTCCAAGAAAGCCCCTCCAACCGCGGGTGAACGATGATGTGGCAGGACCTGATCTTCCTCTGTGGCAGCGTCTTCTCGCTCCTCGTGCTCGTGCCGACCCTCCGCGACTCGATGGCGAACATCCCCCTCGGAACCTCCCTCCCGTCGGCGACGATCGGTATCATCTACGGGACGACGTTCTTCACCCTCGGGATGACGATGTCGGCCGTCGGGTCGCTCCTCACCGGCATCATGTGGAGCGTCATCGCGCTCCTCCGATCGCCCCACCCTCTCGACCACGTGTTCGATGCGGAGGACGAGGCGACGCCCCGTGCTGCACCCCCGAACGCCGACTGAAGCCGAGTAGACGCCGATCGCACGACGACCGATCGACCGGATCGACGCGTCCGTCCCTCCGTTCCCGGACTCGACGCCGAGGTCGATAGCACCCTTTTTCCGCCCGGCGCGCGCCCCTCCGGTATGGTCGAGAACGTCCTCTGGCCCGCGTACTTCGACGCGGCGCTCACCCGCGCGGAGGGGCGGCGCGTCTCCGAGGAGCAGGCAGTCGCGGAGCCGACGGTGGACGAGATCGCGAGGGCGGTCCAGCAGGTCGGCTACGACGCGACGATCGAACGGGACAAGACGTACTCGCGGGAGTACGAGGAGCGCGGGCGCGTGCTCGTCTCGGGCACCGAGGACACCGCGAAGAACGACCTCGTGCAGGCCGTCGCCGCCTACATCGGCATCCTCAGGGGCGAGTGATGCGCCGGGTCGGCGAGGTGGTCCGGACCGCCCAGGGGCTCGCCGTGCTGCGCGTGCCCGACGGGGAGGACCCCGCGGACATCGGCACGATGGTGCTCGACGACTCGCTCACGACCGTCGGGCGCGTGGTCGACGTGTTCGGACCCGTGACGCATCCGTACGTCGCGGTGACGCCGAAGGACTCGACGGCGCTCGCGGAGCTGCTCGGGCAGTCCCTGTACGCGCGCTGAATTTCTCCGATTCGCACCGCTGTCTGTCGGTTTCGCTCCACTTCGAACGGACGATCGGTTTCGGTGGAGGGGGCGCTGATCGCACCGCGGGTGAAAGGGCCTCGGCCGTGCCGTCACGCCCGCCCAGAAATCCGCCGGTGACGCGGTCAGTCCTCCAGGTCGATCCCCTCCCGGAACTCCTCGAACGCGTGGTCCAGCTCCCGCTGGATCGCATCCCGTTCCGCTGCGGAGAGCTCGCGCTTCTCCTGTGCGGCCAGTATCCCTCGCGCGATCATCTCGTCGTTCATCCGCATCGACGGTCCGGCGAAGTTCGTCGAGAGGTCCTGTCGGTCCCGCGCCATCTGGTTCCAGACGCCGCCCTCCGTGTAGAGGTACGTGAACACGAGCGTCCCGACGCTGATGACGGCGATGAGCGGCCAGGCGTACTCGCCGTGGCCGTACTGTCGGAGCGTGAGCGTCGCGGTCGAGATGCCGGTGAGCCCGAGCATGGCCAGCCGGATCATCCCGGAGACGCCGTCGACCCTGGCCAGCCAGCGGGCCGCGAGCTTGACCCACCACCGTGTCGCAGTCATGGATTCACCCGACGAAGGCGTGCCGCCCGTAAATACTGTCCGTCGTCGTCCCGCCATCGCCCCGCCGTCGTGAGGGCGACGACGCACGCGCCGGAAATCCGCTCCGTTAGCCTTTACCTCCGGCGACCCAATCCGTCGGTAATGGCACGAGCAGCCGAGCGGGCCGACCTCGAACCCGTCATCGGGCTGGAGGTCCACGTCCAGCTCGAGACGGACACGAAGGTCTTCTGTGGATGCTCGACCGAGCCCGCGGAGGACGAGGCCCCGAACACGCGCGTCTGCCCCGTCTGTCTGGGGCTCCCCGGTTCCCTCCCTGTCCTCAACGAGGCCGCCGTCGAGGCCGCCGTCAAGGTTGGGAAGGCCCTCGAGGCCGACATCCCCGAGGAGACCCGCTTCCACCGGAAGAACTACTACTACCCCGACCTGCCGAAGAACTTCCAGATCACCCAGTACGACGCCCCCCTGTGTGCCGACGGTCGACTGGAGTTCTCGACCGAGGGCGAGCGCCGGACGGTGAACGTCCGCCGCGCCCACCTCGAGGAGGACCCCGGTAGCCTCCGGCACGTCCGCGAGGGAACCGAGTCGATCGACGTCCGCACCACTTCGGTCGACCGCGCCGACTACACGCTGATCGACTACAACCGCGCCGGCACGCCGCTGATGGAAGTCGTCACCGAACCTGACTTCCGCGACCCGGGCGAGGTCCGCGCCTTCCTCGAGAAACTGGAGGAGGTGCTGGAGTACCTCGGCGTGTTCGACGCCTCGCGCGACGGCAGCCTCCGCATCGACGCGAACCTCTCGATGGTCCCCGCCGACGAGATCGACGAGGACGGCACCATCGCCGAATCGACCCTCGAGTCCGCGAACCGGACCGAGGTGAAGAACATCTCCAGCCACAGGGGGGCCGAGAAGGCGCTCTCGTACGAGGAGAGCCGCCAGCGCCGGCTCATCCAGTCGGGCGGCGCCGTCGAACAGGAGACGCGCCACTTCAACGAGACCCACGGCAACACCGTCTCGATGCGCTCGAAGGAGGCGGAGAAGGACTACCGCTACTTCGCCGAGGCGGACCTCCCCCCGCTGCAGGTGTCGGGCTGGAAGGAGGAGATCCCCATCCCCGAACTCCCGGACGCCCGGCGCGCCCGCTTCCGCGAGGAGTACGGCCTCGACGCGGAGGCCGCCTCGAAGCTCACCTCGCGCAAGGCGGTCGCCGACTTCTACGAGGAGGTCGCCGCCGAGTTCGACCCGGACCTCGCCGCGACGTGGGTCGCCGACAACCTGCTCGGCGAACTCAACTACCGCGACATGGCCGTCGAGGACGTGACCGACCGCCTCGACGAGTTCACGCGCCTGGTCGAACTCGTCGCCGAGGACGAGGTGACGACCAAGAACGCCGAGGAGACGGTGCTGCGAACGATGCTCGACGAGGGGCTCGACCCCGACGAGGTGATCGAGCGGGAGGGCCTCGGCAAGGCCGACGACGACCAGGTCACCGACGCCGTCGACGCGGCGATCGAGGACAACCCCGACGCCGTCGAGGACTACCACGGCGGCGACGAGGGCGCGGTCAACTTCCTCGTGGGCCAGGTGATGGCCGCGACCGGCGGG
Organism: Halorarum halophilum; assembly: GCF_013401515.1. NCBI lineage: Archaea > Methanobacteriati > Methanobacteriota > Halobacteria > Halobacteriales > Haloferacaceae > Halorarum > Halorarum halophilum. Next base: position 2,936,125 of record NZ_CP058529.1, read on the forward strand.
TCGGCGGACCCCGGAACGGTGAACCAGTTGCTCCGCGAACGGCTGGACGACTAACGCCCCGTCGAACCCCCCGATTCGGGGATACTCTCCCGTGAAAGAGACGCTTGGTGGATCTGCGTATTGACTACTGCCAAGCACTACTCGGTTTCTCGTCTCTGGCGGCTCCTGATCCTGTGAACGAACACCTCCTAATCGAGCAACGACGCCGCGGCTGCAACCAGTTCCCCGTTGTCTTTGGCTGGACGACCGTCAGGAAGGGCCGTCGTATCCTCCAGCCCGGTACGGATCCCGTGACCGCGTGCTACCGCGCGTCGATTGACCGCCCATGAGGCGATGCCGTCGCCGTGATGGACCTGCTCGAGCTGGATGCCGCCGTCGTCGACCGTCCGCTCGATCGACTCGGCGAGAGCGACGGCGTCATCGGGGTCGGGGTCCAGTGGCTCGACCATCACACGTTCGCAACGTGGTGCGACTCCCGACGTGACGAAAGCGTGCGCGTCGTCCAGCGATAAGAGGCCCGCCTCGATGCCGATACCACGCTCGACGAGTAGCTCGCAGAGGTCGTGAATCCCCTTCTCGCCCTGATTGGCCGTCACGAGGTCCGGGAGCTCCGTCCAGGCCGCGATGAGTTCGTATCGTCGCTCTGGGTCGGGCTCGATACCTGCTGAAGTACTGAGTGAAATCGGAACCTCGGGACAAGCATTGCGGACTGCGCGCAACGCTTCGGCACACGGCTCCGCTGCGAGCGTTTGGCGGTCGTTCTCGTCGTACGGGTGAAGATGGAGCGATTCGGCCCCGGCAGCGACTGCAGCGTGTGCCTCCACGGCAAGCTCTTCCGGCGTATGGGGAGCCGCGGGATGCTCACGACCTCCGTTCAGTGCCGCCTGCAACAAGGTACCGCTATTCGGCATACCGAATCTCTATCGTGTCGGATCAGATTAGCAGTTTCGCAGCACGTTTCGGTCTTATCTGATCGCTACCTCATCTCCACTACCCGTTGAGGTGCCGAACTGTTCACTCTCCCGGAGTTACAACGGAGCCGGGCTAACCGCCCGCGTGGGGCTCGATGGCCTGCTTCCCGTTGCCAGTTGTCAATCGTCGCCGGCCGTCGGCGCGTCCCGCTCGATGATGCCCTCCTTCCAGGTCCCGCGCAGGAACCAGGCGACGCCGACGACGAACGAAGCGACCGCGCTCAGCGCGTAGGCCCACCAGAGCCCCACGACGCCGACGTCCATTCCCGAGACGACGCCGACGCCGGGGACGGTGACGGTCCAGGCGAACGCGAGCACCAGCGCCGTCGGGATGCGGAACAGCCACCGCGAGCACAGCGACAGCGCCATCGCGACCCGGGTGTCGCCGGCGCCGCGGAACGCCCCCTGAACGACCATCAGACCGCCGAAGAAGCCCCACGAGAGGGCGACCACCCGGAGGAACGTCACGCCCTCCGTGACGACGGCGGGGTCGCCGACGAACACCCGGATGGCGGTGGCGGGGAACCACCAGACGAGTCCGCCAGCCGCGAACAGCAGCGCCATCGTCGCGCCGGTCGCCGTGGCGGTCACCTGGCTGGCCCGTTCCGGCGTCTCCGCGCCGAGGTTCTGACCGACGCCCGTGGCGGTCGCCTGCCCGACGGCACCCGCTACCGTCCAGGAGACGGACATCAGCCGCACGCCGATGCCGTAGGCGGCCGTCGCGGCTGGGCCGAACCGGGCGACCAGCGCGGCCATCGCAACCGCGGCGAACGACCGCGCCCATCCGTCGAGCGTCGCGGGATAGCCGACGTCCACGAGCCGACGGAGCAGCTCCGGGTCGGGTCGGAGGTCGCGAACGTGGAGCCGGATCCCCCAATCGCCGCGCAGGAGGATGTACACGCCGACGCCGGCCGCGAGTCCCCGCGAGAGGAACGTCGCCACGGCGGCCCCGCGGGTGCCCAACGCAGGGAACACCCACCAGCCGAGCACGAGGAACGGGTCGAGGACGATGTTGAAGCCGGCTGAGACGGCCACGAGCCACATCGCCGTCTTGGTGTCGCCCGCGCCCTGGAGCGACGACCGGAACGCGAAGAAGAGGAACGTGAGCGGGAGCGTGAGGAAGATGACCTCGATGTACGCGAGCGACTGGACGAACACCTCGCCCCGCGCGCCGATCCACCGGAGGAGCGGTACGCGCCCGAGCAGCCCGACGACCATCAGAACGAGCGAGACGCCGATCGCGAGCAGCGTCGTCTGCCCGACGACCCTGTCGGCCGCCCGGTCCTCGCCCGCCCCGACGTGCTGGGAGACGAGCGCGATGGTCGCCGCGGTGAGCCCCATCGCCGTCGAGACGAACATCCACGACAGCGGGAACATCAGGGAGACGGCCGCGACCGCCTCCGGACTCACGCGTCCGACCCAGAACATGTCCGCGAGGTTGTACAGCGTCTGCAGCAGGTTCCCCAGGACGAGCGGCCACGCGAGTCTGAACAGCCGCGGGGGGATTGCGCCGGTCGTCATGTCGACGCGCGCGTCCTGGTTCGCCACGGGAATCCGCCTGAACCTCCGGTGTCGGCATCGGTAGCTCTTGCGAAGCCGGAAGCAGCCGGTCGAACCTCCATCGTGGCTCCGTCGGAAAATTTGATATAGCGAAATACGATTCACTAGCTCCGTTCCGGTAGCTCTCCTGGAAGCGTAAGACTAGGCCCGGATACGGCGTTTGAGGCGTCCAGAGCGCCGAAATCGGCATGTAATGGGGTCGATTAGTGGGAGGGGATTCGCTGGCTCCGCGTCGGCTCCCGATTTTCGTCGTCCGGAAAGGAGTCCCTCGGCTGCTGGAGCGATCCCGGACACCTGTTGGGTCCTACCGATCAACTCTCTTCGCAACTGTCCTCGAATGCAGGGTCAACTGAAAGGCGGGGACGCCCGGTCTGTTCGGTCGTTCGGACTGTTCTCGGCGGTCGGCGAATCGCAGGTGATACCTCTACGTTCTCCTGGGTGGTGGGTTCACAAGCTACCTCATCCCGGGTCCCGCCGATCCGAGACCCTCACGCGCGAAGAGTACTATCGAAGGAGCGTCCGCTACCGTCACGTGTTCGGAGTGACGCTGGATCCAACCGTCATGTTCCGTGGCTATTCCTTCGAGCTTGGGGCTCGATTTGGCCCCCGTTCTGGCAATCGTTCGGCCGTCCTCCAAATCGACTGTTCTCAGAGGATTCGCCCGCTCCTACTGATCGTGAGCCCCCACGACCCTCGGATTCCCCGGACTTCCGGAAGTCGATTCAGAGTACTGCAGCGAGAGAATCCATACTGCTTGCTTTGGGCCGATTCGCTGTCACGCGTGAGTGCCTCACACTCGACACTGTAAATCGAATAACGCGATACAAAACCTGTCCCGATGGACGAAGTCCCGGCCCGTCATCGGGCTTGAGAAACGCCGAAAATCGGATTCATAGTCGTTCTAAACGCTGTCTGCGCGTTGAAGGCGTATTTCCGCGATAGGACTGCCTGCTCGGCGAGGTAACGAGTCCCTACCACCGACTCATCTCCGGCACGACGCGCCGCCTGCACAACAGCGAAGCCCCCTCCGACGCCCGTATCCGCATGTGCGCGACCGACGCGGCAATCGACGATCGACTCGACGGCTACCGCGAGGCGCTGTTCGAACTCCTCCGTCTCCCGACCGTCAGCGCGACGGGCGAGGGAATGGAGGGGGGTGCCGACGCGGTGACGGACTTCTTCGGCGAGTTCGGCTTCGACGCCCGACGAATCGAGACCGACCACTACCCGCTCGTGTACGCCGAGCGACTCGCCGACCCCGACGCGCCGACGGTGCTGTTCTACGGCCACTACGACGTCCAACCAGCCGAGGACGCCGAAGCGTGGGACTCGCTGGCATTCGAGCCGACGGTCCGCGACGGCAGCATCTACGCCCGCGGCGCCGGCGACAACAAGGGCCAGTTCGCGTGCCACGCGTTCGCGGTGGACGCCCTCGACGGAGCCGGGGAACTGCCCGACGTGAACGTGAAGGTGCTCGTCGAGGGCGGCGAGGAGAGCGGCAGCCTGGGCCTTGCGGGGTACCTCGAAGGCGATGCCGCCGAGATCGCCGACGTGGACCTGGTGTACGTGGCGGACGGGCCCCAGCATCGCAGCGGCCGGCCGACGCTCCTCTACGGTAACCGCGGCATCCTCACCTTCCAGCTCGACCTCCGGACCGCGAACGCGGACCTCCACTCCGGCAACTTCGGCGGCCCGGTCCCGAACGCCGCGACCGAACTGACGGAGGTGCTCGCGTCGATGGTCTCCGGCGACGAGGTCACCGTCGACGGCTTCCACGACGATACTGAGGTGACTGACGCGGACCGCGAGCTGGTCGACCGACTCCCGGACGACGAGGACGCCATTCGCGAGGAACTCGGTCTCACTCACCTCGCGACCGGGAAGCCGTACTACGAACGCCTGTTGCTGGAGCCGGTCCTCAACGTCAACGGCCTCGACTCCGGCTACCAGGGTGAGGGAAGCAAGACGATCGTCCCCTGCGAGGCGACCGCGAAGTGCGACTGCCGGCTCGTCCCCGGACAGGACCCGGACAGGATCTTTGACCGGATCCGCGAGCACGTCGCGGCCGAACACCCGGACGTCGTCGTCACCAAGGGGACGACGTTCCCGCCCATGAAGACGCCCGTCGACGCGCCCGCCGCCGACCCGGTTCGCGAGGCGCTCGCCGCGGTGTGGGACGAGGAACCGGTCGAACTCCCGGTGCTCGGCGGCTCGCTCCCGGCCGCGTTCTTCCGGCGCGTCGAGGCGCTCGCCGACGTGCCGGTGCTCGTCGTCCCGTACGCGAACCCGGACCAGGCGAACCACTCGCCGAACGAGCACCTCGACCTGACCTGCTTCGAGAACGGGATTCGGACGACCGCGGCGGTCCTCGAACGGTTCGGGGACTGAGGCCCGAACCGCCGGAATCCCCCTCGATCAGTTCCGCTTGCGGCGGGGCATCGTCGACTTGCGACCGACGCCCTGCATGTCCGGACGGTTCGACGGCATCGAGGAGTACCGTCCCCGGCGGGAGCGGGACTTCCGGTCCGACTCGTCGTCCTCTTCTGGTTCCGCTTCGTCTTCGGCTTCCTCGGCTTCCTCGGCTTCTTCGGCTTCGTCATCGCCCGTGACGGCGTCCGCCGCCGCCTCCGTCTCGTCGGCCACGCTCTCGGCGGCGGTCTCAGAGAGTTGATTCGCCGCGTCCCGAAGCCTGTCGACGAACGACGCGGTTCCCCCGGATCGCTCGTCGTCCTCGGACTCGGCTTCGTCCCCGGGTTCCTCTGCTTCCTCGGTCTCGTCAGGTTCGGCGGTCGAACCGTCGTCTGTCGATTCCACGGTATCACCCACCCCGCTGTCGGCCGAAACGCCCTCGAACAGGTCCCGAAGCTGTTCGTGCCGCTCGTCGGACTCCAGGCCCTCCCACTCCTCCGCCAGATCCCGAAGCCCGAGTAATCGGTGGACGGTATCGACCTCCTCGTCGTCCGCCTGCCCCACGAGTTCCGGGAGGTCCGTGGGCTTCGGGTCGTCGGGCAGGTCCTCGAATCCGGCGGCCCGAAGCAACGTCTCGAAGTCGGCCTCCCGTGCCTCTTCCGCGAACTCCGCGAGCGCGTCGCCGACCGCATCCTCGTCCTCGGACGAGAGGCCCTCCCCCTCGTCGAGGAGCGGGACGATGCGGTCGGTCGCCTCCGCGAGGCGGTTCGCGAGTTCTGTGGCCCGGTCCTCCGGCTCCGAGGAGGGTTCCGTCAACCGCTCCCACCCTCCCCCCCGTCGGAGGATTCCGCCTCCTCGGTCTCGTCCTGGGCCTCCTGGGCTTCCTCCTCCGCGAACTGCTCGACGATGGCGTTGGTCATCTCCTCGCGCCCCAGGTTCGCCTTCACGTCGACAGACTTGGCGACCGACTGGAGGTCGGAGTAGGAGAGCACGTCGAGCAGTTCGCGGTACGTCTCGCGTTTGAGGTCGCCCGTGTCCCCCTGGAGCGCCTCCACGGCGTCGGAGCCCGCCCCTGTCGCGGTGTCGGCCGCCTCCCCCGCGGCGTCGGCCGCCTCCCCCGCGGCGTCGGCCGCGCCTCCGGCCGCATCGGTCGCCTGGTCGGCCACCCCTTCTGCCGTGTCGGTCGCCTGGTCGGCCGCGTCCTCGGCCGTCTCAGTCGCCTGGTCGGCGGCCTCTTCGGCGGTCTCCCCTGCGGTCTCAGCGGCGTCCTCCGCGGTCTCCTGGGCCTCCTCGCCACGCTCGGCGATCCCCTGAAGCGCGTCGCCGACGGCGTCCTGGAACTGTGGCTGTGAGAAGGTCCGACCGATGGCGACCACTAGCGCCCGAAGAACCCGGCCCGGAAGCGACAGTTCCCGGTCGGGGTCGCTGACGAACGGCAGCCAGTCCCGAACTCGCCGTGCGATCCGTCGACCGAGTTGCCGACCTGCCATGGCGCCGAGCGACTTACCCAGCGTGCGGCCGAGCGACTCGCCGTCCAGCTGGTCCTCGATGTCGCCGCCTGCCAGGAGGTCGCCGACGTCGGCCTGTTCGCGTACCTCCTCGACGATCGCCGCCTTCGGATCGGGCTCGTCACTCATCGACCGTCACCCGCCGTCGGCGGTTTCGGCCAGTGGGAAACGACATGCTCACTCCTCGTCGTCCTCGTCGGCCTCGTCTTCGTCCCCATCACCTTCCCCTTCTTCCTCGCCTTCCCCGCTTTCTTCCTCTTCGCCTTCTCCTTCCTCGCCTTCCTCCTCTTCGCCTTCACCTTCCTCCTCGTCGCCCGCCAGCGTCTCCGTCAGCGAAGCGACGATGAGCCCCCCCAGCCATGCGCCGAGGCTCCTCCCGAGGAAGGAGCCGATGCGGCCGCCGACGTACTCGGCCGTCGACTCCCCCTCCTGTGGCGATCCCTCGAGGGGCGTCCCTTCGAACACCTCCTCGAAGTCGATCCCCTTGACGGACTGGACGACGTCTAACTGCTCACCGTCGCCGTTCCCATCACCGCTTCCACCGTCGTCCCCGTTGCCGTCCTCGTTCTCGCTCATGTGCTGGACTCCCCGTCAGATTCGCTCGACTCCTCGGAGCCGTCGCCGAACAGCTCGGAGACGAACTCCTTCAGCACCTGGGTCAGGATGGCATTGATATCGATCTTCTCCAGCGCGTCACTGACTGGCCCCGAGACGGACTCCTTCGCGGAGGAGGCCCAATTGGACACGCCACCTCCGCCCTCACCTTCCTCGTCTTCACCCTCGCCGCCGGAGCCGCCGAGCAGATCTCCCAGGCCGGGCAGTCCGCCGAGGAGGCTGCCCAGCCCGCCGCCGGACATCGGCTTGAGCAGTCCCGCGACCCCGGAGAGGAGGTTGCCGAGCAGGTTGTTCTCCCCCTTCACCGCGTCCACGTCGAGGACCACCTCGTTCAGGTCGACCTCCAGGCCGAGCAGGTTGAGGAACAGCCCCTCGAGGTCGAGGTGGAGGACGGTCGCACGCTCCCCCTCCTCTTCAGCGCCTTCCTCACCTTCTTCTCCCTCCTCGGCGCCCTGCTCGCCTTCTTCCTCACCTTCAGCACCTTCTTCGCCTTCCTCCCCTTCCTCTTCGGTACCTTCCTCACCTTCTTCCTCTTCGGCACCCTGTTCGCCTTCTTCCTCCTCCTCGCCTTCCTCACCTTCTTCCTGGGCTGCCTCGTCCTCTCCCTCTTCCTCGCCTTCCTCCTCGGTATCCTCCTCACCCTCGTCGCCGCCTTCATCGCCCTCGTCCGCACCTTCGTCTTCCTCGTCGCCCTCGGCCTCCTCGTCCGTTCCGCCGTCGGTCACGAGGCGGTGATGGCGATTCGACGAGGGTCCTTCGTCCGACAGAACGCGCACTCCGTCTCGTGCCTCGACGCCTGCCGACTCCCGTGATTCGGGGTCGTCCTCCGACTCCTGACTGCTGGAAAATCGCATATCCGATATGTTCGGGAGAAACGTTGTAAGGGATTGGGCCTGTATACGCATGGTAGGGTCGTTCTGTCCCAACTGTAGGCCACTCCAGTCGGTCGATTCGCCGATCGACGAACGGTACCGGGTCCCCGTTATCCCCGCGAGTACCGATTCGGCAGTAACCCGAGGTGAGCGTCCGACCCGGCGGTCTCGGACGAGTCGTCACACGAGACGTTCGGCCGAACCGCTACTTGACCGATTCGGAATAGCCTCCGTTTCGTCGCGCCGTCTCCGGGTATCGAACTCGCCCTCGACCCGACTCGCGGCTCGCCGACACGCCAACCCTTTAGCCGACCCCGACACCCGGAGGGAGCATGAGCGACACCGATACGGAGCCGGCGTACGGCGTGGCCCGGTACCTCGCCGTCGAGCACGTCGACTCCCCGACGGTCACGCCCGCTGGCCGACTGCTGTTCCTCGCGGACACCTCCGGCACGCCGCAGGTGTGGACGACGAGCGACCCCGGGGCGTGGCCCGAGCGACTCACCCCGCACGAGGAGCGCGTCTCGACGGTCGCTGCGTCGCCGACCGACGAGGCGTTCGTCTTCGGCATGGACCGCGGGAGCGACGAGCGCGACCAGCTGTTCCACTACGACCTCGACACCGGAGCCGAGACGGCGCTGACGGCCGACCCCGAGTCGAAGCACGCCTGGGGCGCCTGGGGGCCGGACGGCGAGCGGATCGCCTATACCGCGAACCGCGACGAGGACGGCCGCTTCGACGTGTACGTCCAGCGCGTCGGCGCGGGCTGCGAGCGAGGCGAGGGGTGTGACCCGGGTCACCCCGAGCGAGTACACGAGGGACCGGGCGGCTGGCTCGACGTCGAGGCGTTCGGCCCCCGCGGCGAGCGGCTCGTCATCTCGAAGCCACACTCGAGTTATGACGTGGAGCTCTCGCTGCTCGACCTCGACTCGGGCGAGGTCACGACGCTCTCGGACGACGCGGAGGCGACCTACTCCCACGTCCACTTCGACGGCGACGGCGGCCTGTACTGCATCACCGATCACGGGACGGACACGACCCACGTAGGTCGATTCGATCTCGATACCGGTGAACTCGAGAAAGTCGCAGGCTGCGACGGGAATCGGAGCGGCGAACCGGGAACTGCCGCCTGGAACGTGGACGCGCTGGCGTACGACGCCGAGACGGGGCGGCTTGCGTTCGCCGTTAACGAGGGTGGCTACTCGGCGGTCCGCACGGGAACCCTCGACGGAACCGACTTCGAGCCGACGGATGCGCCCGAGGTGGACGGTATCGCGTCGGGGTTCACGTTCGGCCCGGACGCCGAGCGGGTGGCGTTCACCCACACGGCGCCGACGGAGCCGTACGGCGTTCACAGCGTCGAGTACGGCGAAACTGAGGAGACCATCTGGACGCCCGTCGGGACGAACGGTCTTCCCGAGGAGTCCTTCCGGGCGCCCGAGACGGTGCACTACGAGACGTTCGACGGGCGGGAGATACCCGCGTACTGGACCAGCCCGGAGGGAGCGTCCGCCGACGACCCCGCCCCGGTCATCGTTGACATCCACGGCGGTCCCGAACACCAGCGCCGGCCGTGGTTCTACCCGACAAAGCAGTTCTTCCTGAATCGCGGCTACGCCGTGCTGGAACCGAACGTCCGCGGCTCGTCGGGGTACGGGAAGGCCTACGCCCACCTTGACGACGTGGAGAGACGGATGGACTCGGTCGCGGATATCGCCGCGGCGGTGGAGTGGCTCGAGGGGCGACCCGACGTCGATCCCGACCGGGTCGTCGCCTACGGCCGCTCGTACGGCGGGTTCATGGTGCTCGCGGCCATCACCGAGTACCCCGACCTGTGGGCCGCCGCGGTCGACTTCGTCGGCATCGCCGACTTCACGACGTTCCTGGAGAACACGGGCGAGTGGCGCCGGAGCCACCGCGAGGCCGAATACGGCAGCCTGGTGGACGACTACGAGTTCCTGAAGTCCATCTCGCCGCTCTCGCACGTCGAGAACGTCCGGTGTCCACTGTTCGTGCAACACGGCGCGAACGACCCGCGCGTCCCCGTCGGGGAGGCCGAGCAGGTGGTCGAGGCGGTGCGCGAGCGCGGCGTCCCGGTCGAGAAACTGATCTTCGAGGACGAGGGGCACCACACGACCTCGCGGGAGAACCTCGTCGAGGAGTTCGAAGCCATCGCGGAGTTCCTCGACGAGCACGTCTGAACGGTGCCCCTCCCGACCGTGCAACGAAGTGGTATGGTATCGGTATGCTGATACTAGTTTATCCCCTCGCCCAGCGTCTATAATGGCGATCATGCAATCCACAGCACTGCGGCTCCTCGCCGCGCTCCTTGTGCTCCTCCTGGTCGCGAGCGGGCCGGCGGCGGCCGCTGAATCGAGTTTCGGCGGCACCGTCGTCGTCGCCGAGGGCGAGACCGTGAACGGCGACCTCGACGCGGTCGGCGGCACCATCGTCGTCCGCGGGACGGTCGACGGCGACCTGAACGCGGCCGGCGGGACGGTGCTCGTCGCGCCCACCGGCGTCGTCACCGGCGACCTCTCCGGCGCGGCCGGCGCGGTGACCATCGAGGGCCGCGTCGACGGCAACGTCGAGGTCGGCACCGGCGCGTTCATGCTGCGCGAGTCGGGCGCTGTCGGCGGCGACCTCGAGGTCGGTGCCGGCGAGGTGCTCGTCGACGGCGCCGTCTCGGGCGACGTGACCGCGGGCGCCGACCGGATCCGCATCGGCCCGACCGCGACCGTCGGCGGGAACGTCGCGTACGACTCCGACGACTTCGCCTACGAGGGCGACGGCGTGGCCGGCACGGTCAGCCGGACGGACCTCGACGGCGCGGCGGCCTGGAACTTCGACGGTGCGCTGTTCACCCTTCCCGCGTGGCTGGGCGTGCTGTACAGCACGCTCGTCCACCTCGCGCTCGGGGCCGTCCTGCTGCTCGTCGCGCCCCGCTTCGTGGGCGAGGTGAGCGAGGCCGGCCTGACCGACACCGCCCGGAGCGGCGGCGTGGGGCTGGCGGCGCTCCTGCTCGTCCCGGTCGGCCTCGTGCTCCTGGCGATCACGCTGATCGGCATCCCCCTCGCCCTGCTCGGCGGCGTCGCCTACGGCCTGCTGCTGTGGGCCGGGCTGGTGCTCGGCGCGTTCACGCTCGGAACGTGGGCCCTGCGGGCGCTCGACCGTGCGGACGCCGAGAACGCACGCTGGCTGGCGCTCGGCTTCGGTCTCCTCGTCGTGGCGCTCACCCAGTTCGTTCCCGGCGGCGGCCTGGTCCGCCTGGCGCTGACGGTGATTGGCGCCGGCGCCGTGCTGCTCGTCCTGCGGGCGCGACGCGCGGGTGACGGGGATGTCGGGTCCGCGGGCGTCGACGGCGACGGCGAGTCGAAGCGCGGCCCGGCGGTCTGAATCGACCCCGGATCGTCGCTTGACTTCTCCGATTCGGGTCGCAGTATATCGATTTTCGATCGGCCGGTCGGCGTCATCCCCCGTCGGTTTTTCCGTCGGTGAATCGCGGGTTCCGAACCCACAATCGGGCGGACGAGTCGGCCGCTCGACGCTCCGATTCGAACCGCAGTCTCCCGATTACCAGCCGGCGCCGATGTCGTCCGTCAGCGCATCGAGGATGCGGTCGGTCGTGTTGGTGACGACCTCCTTCATGAACTCGGGGTCGGAGTTCGTCGGGTCGCCCAGCCCGCCCTGCTCGGTCACGTCGTCGAAGTAGGTCCACGAGCGGGTCTCGGGGAGCTCCCTCGTCGTCTGGGGCTCCTTCTTCCCCTCCTTCACGAGGTCGGGGCGGTACAGTTCCACGAACGACGTCTCGTGGTCGCCGGCGTGGCCCCAGCCCTCGCCGAAGTGGTCCTCCAGTTCGTCGCGGGCGAAGTCGGTCCAGTGGACGAAGTGGGCCGTGAGCTCCGTGTCGCGGTTGAGCCGGTCCGACGCGAGCGACAGCGCCTCCTTGTTGCCGCCGTGGGTATTGAGAAAGAGCAGGCGTTCGGCGCCGTGCTCGGCGAGCGACTCGCCCACGTCGACGAGGACGGACTTGTAGGTGTCCTGTGAGAGCGTCACGGTGCCCGGGAAGCGCATGTGGTGCTCGGAGTAGCCGTACGGGAGCGTGGGGAGGCGCACGAACTCGAGGCCGTGGTCCTCGGCCGCCTCGACGAGTTCGGCCGTGAGGTGGTCCGCCCGCAGGGTGTCGGTCGAGACGGGGAGGTGGGTCGAGTGCTGTTCGACGCTTCCGGTCGGGAGGACGGCGCAGTCGGCCGTGAGGAACGCCTCGCCGGCGTCCTCCCACGTCATGCCGAACAGGTCCGAGTCGGTTTCTGGCATGGTGGGTTCGAGGGTCGGGCGGGGAAAACGCTCCGGGTAGCGGAACGGTTCGGGTCGGGCAGGGAATTCAGTGATCGGATCAGCGATGGATGGTTCGGTGGATAGCTGGTAGGAACGCTGGTGACGACCGCGAAAGCCCCCGTGGCTCTCGGCGAACGCGGACGAAGCAAGCACCGCAGGCGAGCGACCGATGGGAGCAAGCCGAGGAGCACAGCGGCCGAACCGAGCCGAGACGTGCGGGGGCTTTCGAGGTGGTCGCTGCTGTTGTGGTCGCTCTCTTTGGGTAACCGCCTCCGAAACGCACCAACCCCCAATCACCCGCGACGTATCGGTCCGTGAATTGAAGCCGACGCGCGCCGTCGCGCTCCCATGGACACGAACGCGGAGCGGACCGTGGGGGAGCTCGTCCGGCGGACGATGCGCCGGGACCGGCTGCCGGGCGTGAGCGTCGCGGTGGTGGCCGACGACTCGGTCGCGTACGCCGACGGGTTCGGCTCGCGCGACCTCGCGGGCAACCGGCCGGCGACGCCCGACACGCTGTACGGCATCGGGTCGCTGACGAAGTCGTTCACCGCGCTCGCGGTCATGCAGCTCCAGGAGTCGGGGATGCTCTCGGTCGAGGACCCGGTGACGGACTACCTGGACGTCGATCTGGGGGCCGAGGGGGACGAGCCCATCCGCCTGCATCACCTCCTCACCCACTCCTCGGGCTACCCGTCGCTCGGGGTGAGCGAGGCGCTCATCGCCCGGCGGCTGCGGCGGGGGACCGACACGCTCGCGCTCGGCGACGAGGCGGACTTCCACGCGCACCTCGCGGGCGCGGCCGACGAGCGAGCGGCGGCGCCGGGCGAGCGCTTCGCCTACTGCAACACCGGCTACACGCTGCTTGGCGAGGTCGTGGAGGCGTGCACGGGCAAGCCGTTCGACGAGTACGTCACCGCCCACGTGTTCGAGCCGCTCGACATGCCCCGCGCGACGTTCGACGACACCGAGTTCGCGATGGACGACGACCACATGACCCAGTACCTCCGCGAGGACGACGACATCGTCGCCGCCTCGCTTCCGATTCGGGAGCGCTCGCGCGCCGCGGGCGGCGTCCTGACGTCCGTCCGCGAACTCGCGGACTACCTCCGACTCCACCTGAACGACGGCGAGGTCGACGGGTCGCGCCTCCTGAGCGAGGCGGGCGTCCGCGCGCTCCACGAGGGCCACGTCGACACGCCCGCCGGGCCGTACGGCTACGGCTGGCGAACCCGTCGGGTCTGCGACCGCGACTTGGTCGGCCACTCGGGCTCCATCGCGGTCTCCAGCGCCTACGCGGGCTTCTCCCCCGATGAGGGTCTCGGCGTCGCGGTCGCCGCGAACGCCTCACCGGACTACCCCCTCGCGCACCTCGGAATGGGCGTCTTCGCCGCCGCGCTGGGCGAGGACCCGGCGGAGGTCGTCCCGTTCTTCGAGCGCCGCGCCCGCTTCGACCGGCTGACTGGCGAGTACGCCTCCTACCGGGGCATCAAGCGCGCGTACGTCGCCCGCGACGGCGGCACCCTCCGGCTCGAACTCGGCGGGGCGCTCGGCGGCGACGGCACGCCGCTCGTCCCGGACGACGACGGGTCGCGATACGACTTCTACGCGCTCGACGACGCCGGGAACCGGGAGCCCGTGGAGTTCCGGGTGGACGACGACGCGGGCGACGTCGACCTCCTCTACGACCGCTGGCGCTTCCACAAGACCGCCGACGCCGTATCGGAGTTCGACTGACCGCGCCTCGGCCCGGACGGCGAACGAACGGACGACGAACGGATCCTCCACTGCGCGTGGCGCACGACCGCAGAACGCGGGACTTCACGCTGTTCCCGTCTGTTTTGGGCCCAAAACCCAACCCTCGTCTACTGACACCGATTCGCACGAAAGACCGCGAAACCTTTAGAAGGTGAATCGGCCTATCAATGCGACAATGGAACTCATCATCACGGAGAAGGACAACGCCGCGAGGCGGATCGCCGAGATCCTCTCGGGGGAGTCCTTCGACTCCGAGCGCCAGGCCGGCGTCAACGTCTACCGGTGGGGTGGGACCCGGTGTATCGGGCTCTCGGGGCACGTCGTCGGGGTCGACTTCCCGCCGGAGTACGACGACTGGCGCGACGTCGAACCGGTCGAACTCATCGACGCGCCCGTCCAGAAGCGCCCGACCCAGGAGAACATCGTCCGGGCGCTCCGCCTGCTCTCTCGCAAGGCCGACCGGGTCGTCATCGCGACCGACTACGACCGCGAGGGTGAACTCATCGGTAAGGAGGCGTACGAACTCGTGCGCGAGGTGAACGAGGACGCCCCGGTCGACCGCGTGCGCTTCTCCTCGATCACGAAGCGCGAGGTGACCGACGCGTTCGAGAACCCCGACGAGATCGACTTCGACCTCGCCGCGGCGGGCGAGGCGCGGCAGGTCATCGACCTCGTGTGGGGCGCCGCCCTGACTCGGTTCCTCTCGCTGTCGGCCCGCCAGCTCGGCGACGACTTCATCTCCGTCGGCCGGGTGCAGGGGCCGACGCTGAAGCTCATCGTCGACCGCGAGCGCGAGATCCAGGCGTTCGACCCCGAGGACTACTGGGAGCTGTTCGCCGACCTCCTGAAGCGGGAGGGTGACGACGAGGAGGACGTCGAGTTCGAGGCGCAGTACTTCTACGAGGACGACGACGGCACCGAGGCCGAGCGCGTCTGGGACGAGGCGACCGCGGAGGCCGTCTACGAGGTGCTGGAGGGGGCCGAGTCCGCGACGGTCGACTCGGTGCGCCGGCGCACCCGGACGGACGAGCCGCCTGCGCCGTTCAACACGACGCAGTTCATCCGCGCGGCGTCGTCGCTCGGTTACTCCGCCCAGCGCGCGATGAGCATGGCCGAGGACCTGTACACGGCCGGCTACATGACCTACCCGCGGACGGACAACACGGTGTACCCCGAGGACCTCGACGAGCGCGAACTGCTGGAGGAGTTCTCGGGGACGCGGCAGTTCGGCGAGGACGCCGACTCGCTGCTCGACCAGGACGAACTGGTGCCGACCGAGGGCGACGAGGAGACGACCGACCACCCGCCCATCCACCCGACGGGGGAGCTCCCGTCGGCCTCGGAGCTGTCGGACGCCGAGTGGGAGGTGTACGAACTGGTGGTGCGGCGCTTCTTCGCGACAGTGGCGCCCGACGCGACCTGGGAGCACCTGCGCGTCGTGTCGGAGGTCGCGGCCGACGGCGGCGTGGGCCCGAACGACGGCCCGCTCTCGCTGAAGTCCAACGGCAAGCGGCTGGTGGAGGAGGGGTACCACGCCGTCTACCCGTACTTCTCGACCAACGAGAGCTACGTGCCGGACGTCACCGAGGGGGAGGAACTGGGCGTGGCCGACACGCAGTTCGAGGCGAAGCAGACTCAGCCCCCGCGGCGGTACGGCCAGTCGCGGCTCATCGAGACGATGGAGCAGATGGGCATCGGGACGAAGGCGACGCGGCACGACGTCATCCAGAAGCTGTACGACCGGGGGTACATCGAGAGCGACCCGCCGCGCCCGACGAAGCTGGCGGAGGCGGTCGTCGAGGCCAGCGAGACGTTCGCCGACCGCATCGTCTCCGACGAGATGACCGCCCAGCTCGAGGCGGACATGCGCGCCATCGCCGACGGCGACAAGGACTACGACGAGGTGACGGAGGAGTCGCGGGACATCCTCGAGAAGGTGTTCGACGGGCTGACCGAGTCGAGCGACGAGGTGGGCGACATGCTCCAGAAGTCGCTGAAGGCGGACAAGCGCCTCGGTCCGTGCCCCGAGTGCGGCGAGGACCTGCTCGTGCGCAAGTCGCGGCACGGCTCGTACTTCGTCGGCTGCGACGGCTACCCGGACTGCACGTACACGCTCCCGCTCCCGTCGACGGGCAAGCCGCTCATCCTGGAGGAGGAGTGCGAGGAGCACGGCCTCAGCCACGTGAAGATGCTCGCCGGGCGGAAGACGTTCGTCCACGGCTGCCCGCAGTGCAAGGCCGACGAGGCGGACGAGGAGGAGGACGAGGTCATCGGCGTGTGTCCCGAGTGCGGGGAGGAGGAGGGTGGGGAACTGGCGATCAAGCGCCTCCGCTCGGGCTCCAGGCTGGTGGGCTGTACGCGCTATCCGGACTGCGACTACTCGCTCCCGCTGCCGCGCCGCGGCGAGATCGAGATCACGGACGAGGAGTGCGAGGAGCACGGGCTCCCGCATCTGATCGTCCACTCGGGCGACGAGCCGTGGGAGCTCGGCTGTCCCATCTGCAACTACCGGGAGTACCAGTCCCGACAGGACGGGTCGGAACTGGAGGCCATCCAGGGCATCGGGGAGAAGACCGCCGAGAAGTTGAAGGCGGCCGGCGTCGAGGACGTGAAGTCGCTGAAGGACGTCGAGCCGGACGATCTGGCTGCCGAGGTGGAGGGTGTGGGGGCGGACACGGTGCGGGACTGGCAGGCGAAGGCGGACTGACACCCCCGCGCTTTTCAGGTTACTGACTGAGATACGTCAGGGTCGAACCTGGACCCTCGGATTGGGTTTCTGGGAGTCTCTGTAACCAGTTTCGGACCGAACTCCCACGGCGACTGATGCTCTGTTCGGAGAGCCCAGTGGTTTCTGAACTGATGGTTTCCTTTATCTCACATCTCTTCAACTCTCCACGGTCACGGAGTTCAACGAGTAGCTTTTGAATCAACTCGACGCCACGAATCGCCTCGGCATAGGTCTGCGTTTCCTCTTCGGAACCGGGGGCCGTCGTTATCAGTTGCGCACCGAGTCCAGTCAATCCCCATCGCTTTACGGACCGATCCCCGGTCGGTGGTTCGGTTCGTGCGAGCCCGAGGACTGCTGCGGCGTTGGCATTGATGTAGACGTGGCGGCTGGAGATCTCCTGTGGTCGGTTCTCCTTCACCCACCGGTGTATCGCATTCGCGGTGCCATCGGTGTACTTCATCGCTATCAGAACTGTGCGGATGCGATCGAAGTTGCTCGCCAGCGGAACGTCACCCGCCGGTATTCGCTCGCTCGCCGCGACGAGGTCGTCCCAGAACTCCGCCCTTAGCTCGTATCCGTTATCGGTTCGCGTAACTCCGATTCTGTTAGTAACCATCGCGTCGGCCAACTCATCGCCCGAAACGAGCTATACTGGCAGCTGATTCGACGCCGCGACGGCCGGTTTGGTGTATGAACTCGTCGTTATGAACGTTCCCAAGTGGTAGTTGTTGCTGAGAAGCGCCCCTGCGAGCCGATGGACGCGATCACTTCCCACCGTGTTCTCCTCGGCGTACCGCTTGACCTGGACACCGTAGTCCGCTGCGAACCAGTCGTAACTGAGTCGGCCTTCGATATCGATTCCGCCGTCCTGCGACCTCGGCGTTACTGACAGCTCCGTCGTTCGAAGAGTCCGGCCAAGAACGAGTGAACACAGGACCTCGAATTCATCGGGAGAGATCGACCGGGCGCGTGAGAGTAGCTCCTCGCGCGCCTCGACAGTCTGCATGGCTCCTGATATTAGGTGACGATCATAAGCGTTGTTCAACGTCCAATCAGCGCCCTTTTTACCGTCCCTCGCACACTCACACTCCAACGATGACCGCGCCCTGGGATGACTGGGACCACGTTCTGAAGGTGGACCCGGACAAGGAACTGCACGCCGACGAGACGTTCGAGGACGTCTGTGCGACCGGCACCGACGCCATCGAGATCGGCGGCACGCTCGACGTTACCGCCGACAAGATGCGGCGCGTCGTCGAGGCGTGCGAGGAGTACGACGTCCCGCTGTACCAGGAGCCGTCGAACCCCGGCGTCGTCATCGACTCGGACGCGCTGGAGGGCTACCTCGTCCCGACGGTGTTCAACGCCGGCGGGCCGTTCTGGATCACCGGCGCGCACAAGGAGTGGGTCCGCATCGACAACGGCCTCGACTGGTCGCGCACCCACACCGAGGCGTACATCGTCCTCAATCCGGAGGCCTCGGTCGCCCAGCTCACCGACGCGGACTGCGACCTCGGGGCCGACGACGTGGCCGCCTACGCCCGCGTCGCCGAGCGGATGTTCGGCCAGGAGATCGTCTACATCGAGTACTCGGGCACCTTCGGCGACACCGAGAAAGTCGGCGCGGCACAGGACGCCCTCGACGATGCCAGCCTGTTCTACGGCGGCGGCATCCGCGACTACGACGCGGCCCACGAGATGGGCAAACACGCCGACACCGTCGTCGTCGGCGACCTGCTCCACGACGAGGGCTGCGACGCCGTCCGCGAGACCGTCGAGGGCGTGAAGGACGCCCACGCCGAACTCGCGGACGTCTGAACGGCACGGTCCCGCGAACTCCGCTCACATCCCACGGCCGCGCATTCCGCGTTCTCACCCACTCCTCGCCGCGCGTCAGCCGCGCTTCCCGCCGACCCGGCCGTCGGCGTTCCGTGCTGGCGTGACGGTCGGCGTTCGCTGTCAGCGTTCGCCGTCACCCCCGCCGTCGCGGTTCCCCGCCGCCCCACCGTCGGCGAGTGCGACCGTCGAGCCGTCGGCGCCGTACAGTTCCCCGGACCGGTCCAGGAGGCGGACGCCCCACGTCATCGTCACCGGCACCATCGCGGTGGTGAAGATGGCGATGAACACCAGCATCGAGAACAGCGACTGGTCGATGATGCCCGCCGAGAGCCCGACGGAGGCGATGATGATCTCGACGGTCCCCCGGCCGTTCATCCCCAGCCCGACGACCAGCCCCTCGCGGGAGGTGAGCCCGGTCGGGAGCGAGAACAGCCACGAGCCGACGATCTTCCCGACGAACGCGACGGCGACGAGCAGCGCGAGCGTTCCGAGCGCCGAGCCGAACACGTCCAGCGTCAGCTCGAACCCGACCGTCACGAAGAACACGGGCGCGAACACCCCGACCGCGAGGTCCCGGACCACGTGCTCCATGTGGTCGTACAGCGCCGGCTCGAGGTCCGCCTGGCGGATGAACATCCCCGCGACGAAGCCGCCGATGATGGCGTGGAGCCCGGCGAGGTGCGCGAGTTCGGCGAACACGAGCGCGACGACGAGCGCGACCGTGAACGCGGTCGTCTCGGTGACGAAGCCGTACCGTTCGCGGAACGTCTCCACCCCGTGCCACACGGCGGGGAGGAACCGGTCGCCGACGACGAACGCGACCGCGAAGAAGGCGAGCGCCTGTCCGAGCACGACTCCGAGTTCGACGGCGTTCACGCTCCCCGCGTCGGCGTAGCCGAGGACGCCCGCGAACGCGACCAGCACCCCGACGTCGGAGACGAGCGCGCCCCCGAGGAGCACCCCGGCGATGCGGGTGTCCAGCAGCCCGAGGTCCGAGAGGATGCGGGACTTCGTCGCGAGCGACGTCGCTGCCATCGCGAGCCCGACGAACAGCGACGCCCCGACGTCGAAGCCGAGGAGGGCGCCGATGCCGTAGCCGAGCCCGAACGGCACGAGGAAGCCGCCGACCGCGACGACGAGCGCCTTCGGGCCGAGCGCGAACAGCTCGTGCATGTCCACCTCCATGCCCACGTACACCATCAGCAGGAACACGCCGAGCTCGGCGAGCACCTCCAGCCCCGCGCTCGGCGAGAGCAGGCCGAGCAACGGCGGCCCGAAGACGATGCCGGCGAACAGTTCGCCCATCATCGCGGGGTAGCCCGCGCGCTCGGCGAGCGAGCCGAACACGAGCGCGAGTGCGAGGACGAGTAGTATCCCCAGCAGGTCGATTCCGGCCGCCTCGACCATCTCAGCCACCCCCCGCTGTCCGCGACGCGGCGACGGTCTCGGGCGTCGATGGGGTCGGTCCGACGAGGATCGGGTCGGGGCCGGCCGATCGGATGGAGATCGGGCTGGTTCCGGCCGGCCGAGTTCGAGTGGATCGGCTGCGAATCGGTTGGACGTGTCTGGTGACGTCGGTCATCACCGCCGCGTAGATCGCGCTACAGCATAAACCAGACGATTAATTCACGAATCGTCGGATAATGGGTCCTCAGTTTCGGAATCAGCATCCTTCTCGCAGTCCGGGTCGAACCAGTGGAACGGGCAGGTGTACTCGTTGTGCACCAGTTCCTCCTCGACGATCTCCAGTCCTATCCCGGAGAGGTCGCGGCCGATGCGGCTGAGGTCGTCGCCGCTCCGCCCCACTGCGACGACGTGGAGGTTCTCCTCGCCGGTCATCAGTTCGCGGACGGACACGACGCCCGGTACCTCGAGCGCGTCCCTGGCGAGCTGTTCGCGCTGGGGGATGGGCGCGGTGCAGAAGATGATGGTGAACAGCTGGTAGCCCACCAGCTCGTAGTCGATGTCGACGTGGCTTCCCCGGATCACCTCGTCCTCCTCGAGCCGCTTGATCCGGTTCCGCACTGTGCTCGGGGAGACCCCGAAATCCTCCGCGATCTCCGCGGCCGACGTGGTCCGAGCGTCCCCCTGCAGCCGGTAGATGATGTACCCGTCCAGCTCGTCCAACTCGCGCTTCGGCATGACCACTCACGCGAACTCGCCCCGGAAAGCGTTTGCGTTCGCCGCTACAGCAGCCAGCGCTCCAGCGCGCGGGCGAACCGCCCGGGCGTCGTCTCCTCGCGTGGCCGGACGACGAGCGTTGGGCAGTCTACGTTCTCGAGGATCTCACCGGCGCCGACGCCCGTGACGAGGACGTCCGTCTCGTCGGCCTCGAAGTCCACCTTGCCGCCGTCGGGGAGCACGAACCCGGTCCGGACGGGCGCCGAGCACAGCCCCGCGATCTCCTCGTGGTAGTCGTCGATGACTCGCCGCTGCTCCTCCGAGACGAAGCCATCGACGCTGTACTCGAAGCGGACCTCGGCGTCGTGGGCCATCGCGACCGCGTCCGCGACCGCGACCTTGGCCGGGTCGTACGGCCCCTCGTCGGTGAGCACCGAGACGACGTTCACGTCGCCGAGGCCGACGCCGTCGGGGGCATCCATCCCGCCCCGCGAACCGCCGGACTCAGGCGCGCCGTCGTCGACGAGCACCGCGTCGCAGTCGGTGTGGTCGAGCACCCAGTCCACGTCCGAACTGAACAGCCGCTCGCGCAGTCCACTGGGTTCGTGCTCCATGACGAGCACGTCGACGTCGGTCGACTCGACGTGGTTGGCGAGCGCGTGACGGGTGTCGTGGCTGACGACCTCGCTCACCCGCACCGGGACGTCGACGTCGAGTTCGGCCGCGATGTCGTCCGTCCGCTCCTCGAACTGGACGTCCGCGGCGGACTGCTCCTCGGCGGCATCCAGGGGCACCTGGTCTGCCACCTCGTCGAACCGGACGACCGACACGCTGCCGTGCTGGGGCGCCGCGAGGTCCGCGGCCACGTCCACGAGCGCGCGCTCGTGGGAGGGGTCCATGTCCTCCGGGACCGCGACCAGCGCCTCGTAGCCGCTCCCCGTGGGCGCGACCGCCTCGCGTGTCCGGTCGAGCGCCTGCCTGCCGAGTTCGCGCCGAACCGCGTCCACGGCGGCGCCCTCGCGGTCCACGCGACCGCGGGCGTACAGGAAGTACCACCCGACGCTCGCGGCCGTGATGACCACCGCGCCGACGAGCGGTA
The DNA here is from genome assembly GCF_013401515.1 of Halorarum halophilum. Lineage (NCBI taxonomy): Archaea > Methanobacteriati > Methanobacteriota > Halobacteria > Halobacteriales > Haloferacaceae > Halorarum > Halorarum halophilum. Next base: position 2,957,943 of record NZ_CP058529.1, read on the forward strand.
CGGTCCCCATCTGCGTGAGCAGGACGAGCCCGCCGACCACGCCGAACCCCTGCATCCACGGGTACAGCGGCGACTCGAACGACGGCTCGTACTCCATCGTGCCGCGGCGGAACGCGATCACGGCGACGTTGATGAGGACGAACACGAGGATCTGGAACGCGCTCGCCAGTTTGGCGATGCTCTCGAGGGGGACGAACGCGATGAGCAGGAGGAGGACCGCGCCGGTGAGCAGGATGGACGTGCTCGGCGTGTTGAACCGCTCGTGGATCTCCCCGAGCGACGGGGGGACGAGGTTGTCCCGTGCCATCGCGAACGGGTAGCGCGAGGAGGAGAGCACGCCCGCGTTGGCCGTGCTCACGAGCGCGAGCAGGGCTGCGATGATGACCGCAACGACGCCTGCGGGGCCGAGTGCGGCCTCCGCGGCGACCGCCATCGGCGCGCTGGAGTCGGCGATCGCGGACCGCTCGGTGACGCCGAGCATGACGAACACGATGAGCGCGTACAGCACCGTGGTGAACGCGAGCGAGCCGAGGATGCCGATGGGGATGTTCCGGCCCGGATTCTCGATCTCCTCGGCGACGCTCGCCACCTTCGTCACGCCCGCGTACGAGACGAACACGAGTCCGGTGGCCGCGAGGATCCCGCCGGTGCCGCTGTCGAAGAACCCGTCGTAGTTCACCATGTCCACCGCGGGGGTCCCCCCGACCGCGAACCAGCCGAGCGCGACGAGCATGACGGCGACGATAGCGACCTGCACCCGGCCGGTCTGCTTCGCGCCGAGCAGGTTCACGAGGACGAGGATCGTAGCGAGCGTGAGAGCCAGCGGCGTCGTGATGCTGGGTGGGACGTTGAACTGGTAGAGGATGTACGGTACCCCGCCCACCAGCGCCAGCCCACCCTTGAACGACAGCGCGAACCACGTCCCGATGCCGGCGACCGTCCCGAGCAGCGGGCCCATCCCGCGCTCGATGAACAGGTACGTGCCGCCGGACTCGGGCATCGCGGTGGCCATCTCCGCCTTCGACAGCGCCGCCGGGAGGACGACGAGGCCGGCGAGTACGTACGCCAGCACGACCGCCGGGCCCGCGTACTCGACGGCCACCGCCGGGAGGATGAAGATACCGCTGCCGATCATCGCCCCGATGCTGATGGCGAGCACCGAGAACAGACCGAGGTCGCGTTCGAGGCCCTTCGGCACTACGCGTCACCCCCGCCGTCCGAGCGCAACCGCTCGTTCTCGTTCGTCGACCACTTGTGGTCCTCGGAGCTTTCCTCCGTTTCGAACACCTCCTCTCCGTGGCGCTTCCTGTCGAGCGCGGACGCCAGGGCGGTCGAAGCACAGACGGGCTCCACCCCCGCGTCGACGAACGCATCCACGTTCTCCGGGTCGTTCACGAGCGCGATGACGCGGTTGGCCCGCCGAATCCGAACCAGTTGTGCGACGAGGAGGTTTCGGCCATCCTCGTGCGAGGCCACGATGACGACGTCCGGGCCGTCGAGGCCCTCCCGGTCGAGCGCGGTCCCCGTTTTCAGATCGACGACGCGCGCGTCGGCGCCGGCCGCCGCGGCACGCTCGACCGCGCGGTGGTCATCGCCGAGGAACGCCACCTCACCGGATTCGTTCGCCAGTTCCTCCGCGAGCGTCTCTCCAGCGCCTCTTCCGCCGATGATGACAGTGTCGTGGTTCATGACGAGTCGCTTTCCTTGGTGCCACGTAGATGCCGAATCCGGATAAACTAGGCGGTATTTTCTCGAATCAGGATACTAGCAACCTAATACGAACAAAACGTTTTGGGTGTGGGCGACCTCCGGCGCTCTCGAATCGACCGTTTTTAAGCCCCGTGAGCCGGAACGAACGCGTATGCAGGGAAGAACCTACACGGCCGACGCCGAGCCGGGCGACGAGGTCACCGTCGCCGGCTGGGTCCACGAGACCCGCGACCTCGGCGGGATCGCGTTCCTCATCCTCCGGGACACGACCGGCCGGATCCAGGTGAAGTTCGAGAAGGACGAGATGGACGACGACCTCGTGGAGACGGGACTGGGCGTCCACCGCGAGTCGGTAATCTCCGTGACGGGCGAGGTGGCTGAGGAGCCCCGCGCACCGACCGGCGTCGAGATTGTCCCCGAGTCCGTCGAGATCGTCTCCGCAGCGGACCCCGAACTGCCGCTCGACCCCTCCGGGAAGGTCGACGCCGAACTCCCGACCCGGCTCGACAACCGCACGCTCGACCTCCGGAAGGACGAGGTGAAGGCCGTCTTCGAGGTCCGCGCCGAGATCCTCCGCGCGACCCGCGAGACGTTCCGCGAGCTCGGCTGCACGGAGATCAACACGCCGAAGATCGTCGCCACCGGCACGGAGGGCGGCACCGAGCTGTTCCCCATCACCTACTTCGGCCGCGAGGCGTTCATGAACCAGTCGCCGCAGCTGTTCAAGCAGCTGATGGCAGGCTCCGGCCTGGAGCGCGTCTTCGAGATCGGTCCGATCTTCCGCGCCGAGGAGCACAACACGCCTCGCCACCTCAACGAGGCGACGTCCATCGACTTCGAGGGCGCCTTCTGCGACCACCACGAGGCGATGGACGCCGCCGAAGCGGTCACGAGGAACGCCTACGAGGCCGTCGCGGAGAACTGCGAGGAGCAGCTCGAGGCGCTCGACCTCACCGACGAGTTCGAGGTCCCCGGAGGCGAGTTCCCGCGGCTCTCCTACGAGGAGGCCCTCGAGCGCATCAACGCCACGGGCGACCTGGACGAGCACCTCGTCTACGGCGACGACCTCTCCACGGAGGCCGAGCACGCGCTCGGGCAGGACGTCGGCGAGCACTACTTCATCACCGACTGGCCCTCCGAGATCAAGCCGTTCTACATCAAGGACCACGACGACGACGAGTCGCTCTCGACCGGCTTCGACATGATGCACCCCCGGATGGAACTCGTCTCGGGCGGCCAGCGCGAACACCGCCACGAGCGGCTCATCGAGGGGTTCGAACAGCAGGGACTCGACCCCGAGGCGTTCGAGTACTACACGAAGATGTTCAAGTACGGCATGCCCCCGCACGCCGGCTGGGGGATGGGCGCAGAGCGCCTCGTCATGACGATCCTCGGCCTGAAGAACATCCGCGAGGCCGTCCTGTTCCCGCGGGACCGCCAGCGACTGAGCCCCTAGCCGACGTCGCAAAGCGGGCTCGCGGGAACGCGATTGCGACACGCCCTCCGCCCCACCTTCCGCTCCGCGCCGGCCGCTCGCCCCCTCGCCGTCTACGCCGCGGCTCCCTCGTCTTCTCCCGCTCCCGTCTCCCCGCTCTCCTCCTCGCTCTCGCCGACGAACCACCTCATCGCGTACGGCGCGGTCACGCCGTGGAGGAACACGGAGACGAGGACCACGAAACCCACGAGCGCCCAGATGAGGCCGGCGTCGGCGAACTCCGCCGACCCAAGCCCGTAGGCGAGGTAGAAGATGGAGCCGACCCCGCGGACCCCGAAGAAGGAGACGACGGCCCGCTCGCCCGCCGAGCGGGACAGCCCGAGGACGCCGGCCGCGCCGGCCAGCGGCCGGACGAGCAGCACCAGCGCCAGACCGACAAGGGCGGCCTCGACCGACAGCGGCGCCAGCAGACCGGTCGCGACGGCGCCCCCGAACAGCACCAGCAGCAGCGCCAGCGACAGGCGTTCGACGACCTCCGCGAAGTCGTGGAGCGCCTGGTTGTACTCGTGGCCGCGCTCGATATCCCGGATCAGCAGCGCCGCGACGAACACGGCGAGGAAGCCGTATCCGTTGAGGATCTCCGCCACCCCGTACGACAGGAGCGTGCACGCCAGCGCCTCCGTCCCCTCGACGGCCTTCCCGATGCGAGTCGTCGGGGAGTGTCGGAACAGGAGCTTTCCCAGCCCCCAGCCCGCGCCGTAGCCGACGAGACAGCCGACGACGATCCGGTAGCCGACGTCGACGAGGAGCCACTCCTGGAGCCAGTTCTCGGGCGCCAGCCCGGCGGTCGCGACGGCGATCGCGAGGTACGTGAACGGGAACGCGAGGCCGTCGTTCAGCCCGGCCTCGGACGTGAGCGCGAAGCGGACCTCCTGGTCGTCGGCCTCCTCAGGGCTGAGTTCCCCGGCCGCGGGGCGGTCGACCTGCACGTCGGAGGCCAGGACGGGGTCGGTGGGGGCGATGACGGCGCCGAGGAGGATCGCCCCCGCCGGGGCCAGGCCGACCCACCACCAGCCGAGGAGGGCGGCGGCTGCGATGGTTAGCGGCATCGTCACCGCGAGGAGGCGCCAGGTCACCGACCAGCCGCGGACGGAGAACGGTCGGTCGAGCTTCAGCCCCACGCCCATCAGCGCGACGATGACGACGAACTCCGCGAAGTGTTCGGTCGCGGTCTCGTACTCCAGCGGGTTCGGAGCCGGCAGCCCCAGCGGGAGCGAGAACACGGCCGCGCCGAAGAGGACGTACAGCATCGCCGGCGACACGGGAGCGCCGTCGAGCTCTTCCGGCAGCAGCGCAGCGCCGAGGAAGACGATGCCGAGGAGGGTGAGCACGACGACGTCGATGGAGACCATGTTCACGGAACGGACGGCGGACGGATAGGTCCTGTCGCCGATCGCTGCTCCGCCCGGCGGTTTCGGCGGAGTCGGCCTTGCGGTCGCAAGGCGACCTGTCCGCGGACGGCACCGTTCACTCCCCTTCACCGACCACTTTCTCACCGACTACTCCCGCATCGATCCCTCTCTCACAGACACGCCTTCACTGACCTTACCCCGTCGTCCCCCGACCACGCCGTTTCTTCATGCGCTGGTGCGTAAGACGGCCATGGACCGGTCGAACCCGGGGGGCGACCGCCCCGGAAGCGAGGGCGTGGACGAGGAGGACACGCCCCTCCAGGAGGCCGTCGGCGGCGTGGTCGTCGCGCTCGTCCTCCTCGTCGCGTTCGGCCTGCTCGCGGTCGACTATCCGTACTTCTGGGTCGCGTTCCCCGTCGGGTTTGGCGGGGTGCTCCCTGCGGCGGTCGCGCTCGCGAGGTACTACGAGCGACGGCGCGCAGAGGACGCGGAGGGGACAGCCGATCCCGAAGCGGACGCGCTCGAGATACTCCGTGACCGCTACGCCCGCGACGAGATCGACGAGGCGGAGTTCGAGCGCCGGGTGGACGCCCTCCTGCGGACGGAGTCGGTCGAGGACGCCAGAGCTGACGCCGCCCGGCGTGCGGCCGAGCGCGAGCGTGCGACCGACCAGGGTACCGACGTCGAACGCGGGGGTTGCTCCGGACGGGAGCGCGACGCGGAGTGAGCTACGCCCACTCGTTCTCGCCGCCCGCGCCGCGTCGCCACCGCTGGGTCTCCGTGCCGCAGATCTCGCAGACGACCGCCCTCGCGTCAGGCTCGTCATCCGGGCGGACGATGTCGTGGGAGGTGCGCTCGCCGCACGTCGGGCAGTCGACGAGCGTCTCGCCGCCCTCGTACGCCAGCGGTGCGCCGAGCGCGATGGCGTGGACCCGTTTCTCGCCCCGGTTCCACCCGCGCTGGAGTTCGCCCGGGCCGAAGCGGATCGCCTCGTTCGAGTCGACCGTCACGTCGCCCTCCTCGGTTTCGAACGTCGCCGTCCCCTCGAGGATCACGAACACCTCCTCCTGGGCGTCGTGGCTGTGGTACGCGAACGCGAATGAGTCGCCCGGCGCCAGCTCGTAGGAGTTGACCGCGAGGTCGGTGCAGCCGAGCGCGTCGGTGAGCGGCTTCAGCACCGCCGCTGGCTGGACACTGTTCTCCACGTCGTCGACGGCGACCCGTTCCATGCGGTCACTGGGCCGCCGGCCGACAAAGTTCCTCGCGCCTGCCTACAGCAGGAACGTCAGGATCGCGAGCACGATGAACACGAACACGAGGATCCGCGCGATCTCCATGCTGATCCCGGCCACTCCGCGGAAGCCCGCGAACGCGGAGACGAGCGCCAGCACGAAGAACACGATAGCGAGCCAGAGCAGGCCCCCCCCGCCCTGCAACGGTGTGGCTGCGACTGTGCCGGCCGACAGCATGGCTGTTGTTACTGACATGCAACCCAATTTTCGTCCCCTTCCATTGTAAAGCTCGGCCAGTATATTGAAGGGTGACGCCGCGCGCCGCTTCCACAACCGATACCTACCGGCCGGGCGATTCGGGAACGATGACCGACGAGGCGACCGCGTTCGCGCCCGGCCACGTGACGGCGTTCTTCGCGCCGTACCCCCACGACGACCCCGCCGTCGCTGGCTCCCGAGGCGCCGGCCTGGCGCTGTCGGACGGCGTCGAGGTGACGGTCCGCCCGACCGGATCGATCGAAGACGGCGGGCGGATCTTCCTCGACGGGACGCCAACCGAGATGGCTGCCGTGACGGGCGTGCTCGGGTCGCTCGACCCGGATTCCCGGGAGGGGGACTGCGAGTCCGGCGGGCTCCCGGCCGACGTGGACGTCCGGACGGACCTCCCGGTCGGCGCCGGGTTCGGCGTCTCCGGGGCGGCGGCCCTGGCGACCGCCCTCGCTGCGAACGACGCGTTCGACCTCGCGCGCTCGGAGAACGAACTGGTCCGGGCCGCCCACGTCGCGGAGGTCGAGGCCGGGACGGGGCTCGGCGACGTGGTCGCGCAGTTCCGCGGCGGCCTCCCCATCAGGCTCGAACCCGGCGCGCCGGGCCACGGCGAGTTCGACGGACTGCCCGCCCGCCCGCGCGTCGAGTACGTCACGTTCGGGGAACTGTCGACCGAGGCGGTGCTCGGGGGGGACCTCGACCCGGTTCGGACGGCCGGCGAGGCGGCGCTGACGCGGCTGCGCCGCCGCCCGACGGTCGACGAGCTGCTCGCGGCCGCGCGGGAGTTCGCCGAGGACGCGGGGCTCCTGGTTCCGGCGGTCGCGGAGGCCGTCGAGGCGGCCGAGGCGGAGGGGTCGCGGGCGTCGATGGCGATGCTCGGCCGGACGGCGTTCGCGCTCGGGACGGGGCTCTCGGACGCCGGCTACGACGCGACCCCCTGTACGGTCCACCCGACCGGGGCGACGCTGGTGGGTCTCGGAGGTCCCTAGCTCAGGACGTGGCCGCGGAGGTTCTTGAGGAGCACCCGACCGGCGAAGGACGGCTTGCGTCGGAGCGTCGTCGAGTAGTACGGCCCGAGCGAGTCGGGAACCGTCGGTTCGATCGACGGGTCGCGGAGGTTCTCGATTCCCGTCGCCAGGGTGTTCGCCTGGAGATCGTGGAGCTCGTCGTAGATCTCCCAGAGGGTGGCGCCGTCGTCCACGTCGGTCTCGGCGTACGCGATGATCTCCCCGGCGTCGATGTCCTCGGTGAGCCGCTGTAGCGTCACGCCCATCCGGTCCCGGCCGTCGAGGTACGCCTGCGGCGGTCCCATCCCCCGATACAGTCGGATGTCCGCGGGGTGGAAACTCAGGACGCCGTACTCCGGCACCTCGAGGACGTCCCCCTTGAGGAGCCCGAAGCCGTACCGCATGCCGACGTCGCAGGACTCCCCCACCGCCTCGACGGCGTCCGGCGGGAGTTCGTTCCAGTTGCCGTCCTTCACCGGGCTGACTCGGCGGACGTCCGCGTCGTCGAACAGCGCGATGTCGTCGACGTGGATCCGCCTCGACGGTTCGACGCGGGTGCCGAACTCCTCCGCGAGTTTCTTCTCCGCGATGACGAACGTCCACGCTCGCTCCCGCTCCAGGACGTCGAAGAACAGCCGGACGGCGTCCAGTCCGAGCCCCTCGTTGACGGTCTTCGCTTCCGCCTCCCGATCGTAGTCCGGGTCCTCGTCGTCGTTGACGAGCACGAGCGGGATCTCCACCCCCGCCCGCTCGACCGCGATCTCCATCGACCGGACCTGGTACCCCTTCAGGTACGGGTCCGCGAGGACGCACAGGTTGTTCGGCGGTGCCTCAGACACGGGCTTCCCTCCCGGTCGACGAGAGGTTGTCGAGCGCGTCGGCGATCGTCCCGTCGGGCTGGGGAACGGCCTCGTAGAACGTTCCGGGCGGGCCGACCCAGGCGCCCATGTCCAGCGCCCGCTCGATCAGGTCCTCGTATACCCGCGCGTAGTCGGGGTACTCGGGTTCGTACAGGACGTTCGAGTGCCAGTCGGCGACGAGCACGCTGCTGTTGTCCCGCGCGTCCTCGAGGACGCGCTGGCAGTTGGCCAGGACCTCGTCGGTCGACTTCGCGGATCCCATCACCGCGTGGTCCATGAGCGACCACGGGAACACGACGAACTCGTCGTCGAACGGTCGGATCAGGTCGTACCCGTGTTGAAAGTCCATGGCAGTGGAGTCGCCCAGCGAGGTGTCGTACTTTATCCCGGCATCACGTAGGTGTTTCCACGTCTCCGGCGGCGACAGGCGCCAGTGGTGCTGTCTGTTGCCGATGATCTCCGTGTTCACGACGGATTCGATCCGCTCCTTCTCGTAGCCGAACCGGCCGGAGTTCTCCGAGGACGTGTACGACCCGTGCAGACCGATCTCCCAGCCGAGGTTGTCGAGCGTGCGGAACGTCGACGCGATCGCCCTGTCGGTCACGTCGTACCGACCCGTGTACAGCATCCAGCCCCGTTTGCTCACCCACTCCGACATCGGGCGGTCGGAGAGGTGGATCTCGTCCAGGACGTTGAACGACGAGCGGACGCCGAGTCCGGATTCGATGGCCATGAACCGCTCGAACTGCCAGTAGGGGTTCTTCGATCCGAACGTCCCCCGAAGTTCGCCGATATCGCGGTCGGAGATCGCGTTGTAGAGGTACTGGTGTGTCTTGTACACCCGGTCGACGTCGTGGGAGAGGCAGAGGGCAAAACTGTAGTCCGACTGTCCGGTCATGTACGTTTGTCATGATTATGCATAAAGAACTTTCTGAGGTGAAATACTCGCTACATCTCCCAAGCCGGATACCGCTCGCTCACGTCTCGTCCGGAGCGTGCCGGCATCGCGGTCGAGCTGCGAGGGATGGACCACGCCCGGACGTGGGTTTCGGACGACCACCCACCGGGTCCCCAGACGGGACTCGTGGGGCCGACCGAAACGGGGTGAGTTTTCACCGGTCGGCGCTGACCACCTGCTATGACCGACGAGGCCGCGCCGCCCGAGGTCGACCACGAGTCGGAGCTCCCGCGGGACCACCCGCGCTACCAGTCGCTCCTGACGCGCCACCGCATCGAGGAGGGCGTCGAGAAGGGTATCACCTCCACGCAGGGGCTCATCGCCGAGGGCCGCGGCGAGGCGTTCGACTACCTACTCGGCGAGGAGACGCTTCCGAGCGCGGACGCGGCCGCCCGGGCGGCGGCGGCCCACCTGCTGCTCGCCGAACATCCGGTGCTCTCGGTGAACGGCAACGTCGCCGCGCTCGTCCCGGCCGAGATCGTCGACCTCGCGGAGGCGACCGACGCCGATATCGAGGTGAACCTGTTCAACCGGACCGAGGAGCGGATGGGGGCGATCGCCGACCACCTCCGCGAACACGGCGCCGACGAGGTGAAGGGACTCGCCGCGGACGGGCGCATCCCCGGACTGAACCACGAGCGGGCGAAGGTGGACGCCGACGGCATCGGCGCCGCCGACGTCGTGCTCGTGCCGCTGGAGGACGGCGACCGGGCGGAGTCGCTCGGCGAACTCGGCAAGACGGAGATCGTCGTCGACCTGAACCCGATGTCCAGGTCGCCTCGGATGGCCGCCGTCCCAGTCATCGACAACATCATCCGCGCCGTGCCGAACATCACGCGTCACGCTCGTGAACTGGCCGACGCGCCGCGGGGGGAACTCGAACGGATCGTCGAGGGGTTCGACAGCGAGGCCGCGCTTCGCGACGCGGAGCGCGCCATCCGCGAGGGAGACCTCGGGAAGCGCGACGGCAAGGATCAGGAGTGACGACTCACCGGTACCCTATCTCGCCGGAGCCGTTCTACCGAGGGGCGTCGCCGACCTGTTCGGCGACGGCGGCATCGACCATCTGATCTCCGAGGGAGACTAGTCGAACCCCGAGATCAGCGTCACGAGCCACTGGGCCGGGTCGCCACGCTGTCGGACCTCCACGCGCTCGACCCACTTCACCCACTGGAAGCCGCGCCGTCCGGGAGCGACCAGCCGCGCCGGCGCGCCGTGGCCGTGGCTCAGGCGCTCCCCGCCGACCCGCGTCGCCAGCAGGGCGTCGCGTGCCTCCTCGACCGGGAGCGACCACCGGTAGCCCGTCACCGAGACGAACCTGACGTAGCGCGCCTCGCCGGAGGCGCCGGCCGACTCCAGGAGGTCGCCGACGCGGACGCCGTCCCAGTTCTGGTGCGTGTACCAGCCGCTCGTGCAGTCGAGCGTCGCCTCCACCTGCGTGCCCTCCCCGCCGGAGTCGCCCGAACCGGCGGGGCCGGGGTCCACCTCGTCGTAACCGAGTTCAAGCGGTTCCTCGACCAGCCCTGCGACCGAGAGCGTCCACTCCTCGCGCTCGACCGGGTCGGGGTCGTCGGCGACCCACGAGGTGACCGGGAACTCCCCGCCCTCAGTCTCCGCCCCGGAGAGGTCTGCCGTCGGCTTCGAGCCCGTGAACCGCCGGGTCGCGCCGCCGAGCAGGCGGTCGGTCGCCTCGCTGGCTTGCCAGGCGAGCGCGCCCCCGACGAGCAGCGCCCCGGTCCGCAGGGCCGCGCGCCTGTCGAGGTCGACGTCGCGGGGCGAGTGGTAGCGGGCGCCGAGGTGGACGAGCACCAGCGGGACGAGCACCAGCCCGAGCCCGATGTGGAGGTTCAGCGTCGTCCAGCCGAGGACGGGGATGTTGCCCCCGAGCACCCAAAACACGCCCGTCGCCAGCGCGGCGACCGCGACGACCGCCTGGAGCACCGAGAGCGGCGTGGCGCCGTCCCACGCGGCCGGCGTGCGCACGCGGCGGCGCACCCGCCACAGTTTGAACGCGAGCAGGCCCACGAGCGTCAGCCCGACCGTCGAGTGGAGCCAGAACACCCACTCGCCGTCGGGGGAGCCGACCGTGAACGAGAACAGCCCCGAGACGACCTGGAACGCGACGGTCGCCGCGAGCGCCCAGTCGACGACCCGCGGCGGTGGCTCCAGCCGCCGGACGGCGGACGCGAGGCTCCCGGGGACCCCGTGCATAGGTGACGGGAGGCACCGGACGGGTTTAGTTCCGCTGTGGAAGCTGGGGCGTCGGAACGTCCTCACGCGTGGCGAATCGGTCGACAACGGGACTACATCGACAGTAAAACTGACCGAAATCATCTCCTGGCTTAATGGGTCCGGGCGAGTATCGTTTCGTATGTCGATCGACGAGATACGTGAGTCCTCCCCGGATTTCATGACCGACGACCAGATGCGGGAGTTCCTGACGGAGGAGGGCGTCGGGGTCCTCGGACTCCTCGACGAGGGGGTTCCGTACCTCGTGCCGATGTCGTTCGGGTTCGACGGGGACTCGACGCTGTACTTCGTGTTCCTCCTGTTCGGAACCGAGAGCCGCAAGGAGACGTTGAGCGATCGGGCGGGACAAGCGAGGTTCCTCGTCTACGACGCCGAGTCCGCGAACGAGTGGCGGAGTCTGAGCCTCACCGGTCCCCTCCGCGAGATCGAGGACGACGAGTGGACCGACCTCCGGGACGCCATGGAGAACGCGTGGCACCCGGACGTGTTCAGCGCCGCCGACCCCATGCGGGGCATTGAGGGGTACCGGCTCGAGATCGACGAGTGGACCGGAATACAGCACGGGTCGTAGCGCCGTCGACGGGCCGGTGGAGTCGAACCGACGTTGGTCGTTAGATCGTCTCCTCGATCCGATCCAGCCCCAGTTCCAGTCGCTCCAGCGAGTTCGCGAACGACAGCCGAAGCTGTCCCCGTCCGGCGTCCCCGAAGCCGTCGCCCGGCGCGAGCACAACGTCGCCGTCTTCGAGCAGACGCTTCGCCAGCGGGAGGCTCGCCTCGTCGGTATTGGGTTCGAGGAACGCGTAGAAGGCGCCCTCGGGACGCGGGGCAGTCACGCCGTCCATGCCCTCCAGCCGGTCGGCGACGTAGTCGCGTCGCTCCCGGAACGCCTCGTACATCTCCTCGACCGGGTCGCGCGGACCGGTGAGCGCAGCCAGCGCGCCGTGCTGGGCCATGGTCGGCGCACAGCAGGTCGTCGACTCGCGCACCTTCGTCGTCTCGTCGACGACGTCGGCGGTGCCCGCGAGCCAGCCGACCCGCCAGCCGGTCATCGCGAACGCCTTCGAGCAGGAGCCGACCGTGAGGACGTGCTCGGGGTTGCCCGTCATCGACGCGACCCCCTCCGGGTCGCGGTCGTAGGTGAGCGCACCGTACACCTCGTCGGAGATGACGTAGGCGTCGTGCTCGGCGGCCGCCTCGACGATGGCCCGGACCTCGTCGGGGTCGGCGACGCGCCCGGTCGGGTTCGACGGCGAGCAGAGCACCACCGCGCCGGTGTCGGGGCCCATCCGGTCGATCACGCGCTCGGCGTCGAGGTCGTAGTCCGGCGCCGCCATCGGGACCTCGACGGGGTCGGCGTCGGCCAGTCGGGCCTGCGTCCAGTAGTTGGGCCACGCGGGCGATGGGATGAGCAGCTCCTCGCCCTGCTCGACGGTCGCGAGCACGGCGAGGTGGAGCGCCTCCATCCCCCCGGTCGTGACGAGGACCTCGTCGGGCGTCTGCTCGACGCCGTACTCCGCGTCGAGCGTGTCGGCGATGGCCTCGCGGAGTTCGAGCAGCCCCGCGTTCGAGGTGTAGTGGGTCGCGCCGCCACGTAGGGCATCGACCGCGGCCTCGGTGATGTGTTCGGGCGTGTCGAAGTCGGGTTCGCCGACCTCCAGGCGGACCGGGTCCCGCCCCTCGCGCTCGGCCTCGTCGGCGAGGTCGAACATCACTCGGATGCGGGAGCGGTCACAGGACCTGACGCGGGCTGTGGGTCTGGGCATGGCCGGCTATTCGCGTGGGTCGCCGTAAAGCCCCGCATCCGGGTCGTCGTCGCCGATTCCGGGTGATCCACCCTCTGACACGAAGGTTTACATAATAAACTCTATAGTGCGATATGAAATCTCTCCGGCGACGCTTTAGTCGGGATGAACAATGACGTGCCGGATCGCGATAAAACGGTGGTTTCGGGGCTCACCAAAACAAATTTCTGTATTCGAAGAAAGGGATTAAACTCGGACGGGAGAACATCTTGCGGAATATATGGAAAGTTGACGCGTCTATTAGTCGTATCGCGTTCCAGTTCGTCCTCGGCTGCTGGCTATGGTGGGCAGAAGTGGGGGCATTCGCCATCGAGCGACGTTGCGGCCTCCTCTAGGACGGGGAACGTCGCTCAATCCGCCGCCGCGTCCCCCACCAGTTCTGCGGGAGGTTCGCCGGGCAACCCGTCCCGGTCGTGCGGCGCCGAGAAGTCGATGTCTGGGCCGGTCGGTACGATGCGCTTCGGGTTCAGGCTCTCGTGCGACTTGTAGTAGTGGCGGGTGATGTGGTCCAGGTTCACCGTCCCCGCGACGCCGGGCGTCCCGAACACGTCCTTCGTGTACTCCCAGAGGTTCGGGTACTCGTGGATTGCACGGCGGTTGCACCGGAAGTGCGTGTGGTAGACGTGGTCGAAGCGGACGAGCGTCGCGAACAGCGCCACGTCGGCCTCGGTGAGGCGGTCGCCCGCGAGGTACCGGCGGTGGTCCAGGTGCTCCTCGTACTCGTCGAGCGCCTCGAACAGGTCATCGACCGCATCGTCGTACGCCGCCTGGGTGCCGGCGAAGCCGGCGCGGTAGACGCCGTTGTTGATTCGCGGGTAGACGTCGTCGATCAACTCGTCCACCTCCTCACGGTACCCCTCGGGGTAGAGGTCGACGCCGTTGCCGAGGTCGTGGAACGCGGTGTCGAGCATCCGCATGATCTCCTCGCTCTCGTTGTTCACGACCGTCTCGCGCTGGGTGTCCCAGAGCACCGGCACTGTTACGCGGCCGGTGTAGTCGGGATCGGCCTTCGTGTAGATGTCGCGGAGGTACCGCGCGCCGTAGAGCGGGTCGGGTTGGTCCTCGGAGAACTCCCACCCCTCGTTGTACCGTTCCGGTCGCGTGAGCGAGAGCGAGACCACGTCCTCCAGCCCCTTCAGCGCGCGCGTCATCGCGACGCGGTGGGCCCAGGGGCACGCCCGGTTGATGTAGACGTGGTACCTGTCCGGTTCTGCCGGGAAATCCGGGTTCTCGACCGGCTCCGCGTCCGGCCCGGGAACCGCGCCGTCGATCCAGTCCCGGAAGCTCGTCTCCTCCCGCTCGAACTCGCCGCCGTCGCCGGTGTCGCGGCGGACGTCCGTCCGCCACTCCCCGTCGACGAGCATGTTGGTCGCGTCGCTCATTGTGACTCGTGTGGTGGTCGTTGGCGCTCCGACGGCAAAAACCCGCGTCGCTCGGGAGGGGCGACGACGCGGCGGTGCCGGGGCCCTGGAGGGCCGGCGTCGACGGGGTGAACCCGACCACCGTTTCAGGATGCCGTGGCCGAATGAACCAAATGTTTGGGTCGAATCGGTAGCCGGTGCCCGTAATGTCCGACCCCGATGCATCCGAGAACGAGACGGCGGTCAGGGACGCCGTCGAGCGCTCGCGGAGCGGCGCGCCGGCGGCGGGCCGGGTCGTCCGCGACCGGTTCTCGTCGGACGAGGTGTTCCAGCGGATCGTCGCCGCGGCCGACGAGGAGATAACGTCCGGTAGCCGCGAACTGTTCTTCAGCGGGCTCGCGGGCGGCTTCGCCATCACCATCACGTTCATGCTGTACGTCTCGCTGTCGGCGACGACCGGCGGGGACCCCGTGGTGAGCGCCCTGCTGTACCCGCTCGGGTTCATCTACATCATCATCGGCGGCTACCAGCTGTACACCGAAAACACGCTCCCTCCGGTCGCGCTGACGCTCGAACGGCTCGCAAGCATTCCGGCCCTGCTGCGCAACTGGGTGGTCGTGATCAGCGGGAACGCCGCCGGCGGGGCCCTCGGGGCGACCGCGCTCGTCTTCGGCGGCGTGCTCTCACCGGAGGCGGCGACGGTGGCGGCGGAACTGGGCCAGCACGGCGTCGAAACCGGGTGGTGGCCCCTGTTCTCGAAGGCCGCGTTCGCCGGGCTAATCGTCGCAGGGGTCGTCTGGGTCGAGTACGCCTCCCAGGACACGATCTCCCGGCTCGTCGTCGTCTACCTCGCCTTCCTCGCCATCCCCCTGGGGGGGCTGTACCACTCGGTCGTCTCGATCACCGAGATGGTGTACCTGGTCCTCCGGGGGGACCTCGCCGTGTTCGTCGGGTTCGTCGATTTCGTCCTCCCGGTCCTGCTCGGCAACACGGTCGGCGGGGTCATCCTCGTCACCGTCGTCAACTACTTCCAGACGACAGAGCGGCGCCTCGAGTCCGCGCGCTTTGAGGGCGCCGATCGGCAGCTCTCGCTCAAGGAGTGGCTCTTCGGCGGGCTGGTGGGGCAGTCGTACGTCCCGCTCGTCGACACTGCGGAGGAACCGACGACCGACGACGGGGGGTACCGGGTACTTGTGCCGATCGCGAACCCGCGGACCGAGTCCAGGCTCGTGGAACTCGCGTGCACGCTCGCCGCCGAGAGGGAGGCCGCCACGGTCCACGTCGTCCACATCGTCCAGGTTCCCGACCGGTCCCCGGGTGGGTACGGCGCCGGGCAGAACCGGCGGATCGTCGCGGAGTCCGAGCGGCTGCTCGAGGACGTCCGCGAGACGGTGGGTACCTACGACGTCACCTGCGAAACCTCCACGATCGTCTCACACCGCTCGTTCGAGGCGGTGTTCAGGGTCGCCGAGCGCAGGGACACCGACCTCGTGATGCTTGGCTGGGGTGCCGACCGCCTGTGGGGTGCCGCACGACGGGACCGCCCGCTCCACGAACTCACGGGTCAGCTTCCCTGCGACTTCCTCGTGTTCAAGGATAGTGGAATTGACACTTCCCGGGTCCTGCTCCCCGTCACCGACTCCCCGCACTCGGACCTCTGTGCCGAGATCGCCAGGACGCTCCAGGCCGGAACGGGCGCCGAGGTCACGCTCCTGCACGTCGTCGACGATTCGGACGAGGTCGCGGCTGGGAAGCGCTTCCTCGTGGAGTGGGCCGCCGAGCACGACCTCGAGGATACCACGCCAGTGGTCGACGACTCCGGGGATCTCGAGGGGACCATCGCCCGGGAGGCGGCGGGCCACACCATGCTGTTGATGGGGGCGACCGAACGAGGCCTGCTGTCGCGGCTCGTCCGCGACTCGCTCCACTACGACGTCGTGGACGAGGTGGACTGCTCGGTCCTGTTGGCGGAGCGGCCGATGGAGCGCGGGCTCGGAGAGCGCTTGCTGCCCCTGCGGTAGGGGCGCTCGCTCACCTTCGGTGCTCTGCCGCCGGGGCGACGGAGCGCCCCGCGTTCCGGACCATATTTTCGTCCTCAGACCACGGAATTTATCACGGATGCTGGGAAACGGCAGGTCGCATGCGAGAGTGCAACAACTGTGGGTCGTCCGTCTCCGAGCAGTACGTCAGGGTGTTCGCGCCCGACGAGAGGGCGGGTCCGCGCGTGTGTCCCCACTGCGAGGACGTGGTCCGCGACGGCGCCGAGGTCCGCGAGGCGCGGGCGACGCGCTGACGACGGACAGCGCCGACCGGCCTGGCCACCGGTCAGGGACGAACTGCTGATGGACCGGCCCTGGGGGGAGCGGCCACCGACGAACCGCGCTCGCCTGCCGGCTACCTGACGGTCCCCGCGCTCACCCGCGCGAACCCGCCGGCGAGCGTCCGTACGGTCACGTCCGTACACCGCGCCCGGAGCGTCCGGTGAGCCGCCGCGACGCGGCCGTCGAGCACCGCCGTCGGGCTCTCGCTGAGGGACGTCGCGGTGCCCGGCGGCGAGCCGAGCCGGACGAACAGGCGAAAGCCCGGGTTGAGCGCGCGCCACCCGGGCCGCGTCGTCCGCGCGAGGTCGAGCAGCGCCAGGCGGCCGCCTGGTCCGACGAGGTCGGCCCAGGCCTCGACCGCCTCGGCCGGGTCGGCGAGCATCCCCGAGACGAACGCCGCACAGCAGGCGTCGACGCTCCCCGGTGTGATCGGCGGGCGCGTCGCGTCGGCGCGGACGAACGCCGCGCCGTCCGCCCGCTCCCGGTCCCACGCCACCGCGAGGACGCCCGGCGAGAAGTCGACGCCGACGTACCGGCCGGTCGGACCGACCCGCTCCCGGAGGTGGCGGTGGTTCGCGCCCGTGCCGCAGCCGAACTCGACGACGGCGTCGCCGGCATCGGGCGCGAGCGTGTCGGCGAGCGACTCGCGGAGGTGCCCGACACCCGGGCCGTGCCGGGCGAGCGCGTCGTACAGCCCCGCGAACGTGGAATAGAACTCCGGCGCGTCCATCGTCTCAGCGTCCCCCGTCCTCCCGATTCGGCCACATCAGAGCAGCTCCTGGACGACGTTGGCGACCGTGGGCGCGTCCGGGCCGAGCACGTACACCACCGGTTCGATG
Source organism: Halorarum halophilum (assembly GCF_013401515.1). Classification (NCBI taxonomy): domain Archaea; kingdom Methanobacteriati; phylum Methanobacteriota; class Halobacteria; order Halobacteriales; family Haloferacaceae; genus Halorarum; species Halorarum halophilum. Next base: position 2,975,397 of record NZ_CP058529.1, read on the forward strand.
CCGAAGCCGCCCGCCTGGTAGACGACGAACGTCTCCGGGAGGTCGCGATCGGCGAGCGCGGCCCGCACGGGGTCGGTCGGCGCCTCCGGGTCGAACGCGATGGCCTCGTACCCCGCCTCCTCCAGCGTCGCGACGATGTCGTCGTCGTGGGTGATGTTCACCGCGGCGCGGACGTCGGCGTCCGCCGCGCGTGCGGAGAGGAGCACGCCGGCGACGTGCTCGCTCACGCCGAACTCCGGGTCGCCGGGGACCGTGGCCCGGCCCTTCACGTCGAAGATGCGCCCGGGGACGGCAGCGACCTCCTCGATGTCTGTCGCGTCGGGGAGACACTCGACCAGGTTCGAGCCGACGTGCGGGATGAGCCCGGCGAACCCGGACGTGTTGGTGAGGAGCCGGAGGCCGCGACGGAGCGACGCGAGCGTCCGCTCGCGCTCCCGGAGCGCGCTCTCGGGGTCGTGGACCGTGAAGTCGTACTCGGCGCCGGCGAGTTCGGGCATCGCCTCCTCGTGGAGGTCCGCGAGCAGGTCGCCGTCCTCGAGCTCCCGGACGAGCACCTCGAACTCGACGAGCGCCGCGACCGGACCCATGTCGCCCGAGGCGAGCCCCTCGGCTACCCGCTCGACCAGCTCCTCCACGCGCTCGTCGTTCAGCACCTCCTCGCGCCGGCTCACCTCGCCGTGGGCGTACTTCGACACCGCCGACTGGCTGATGCCGAGCGCGTCCGCCACCTCGCTCTGGGTGAGCCCGCGGTCCCTGAGCTCCTCCGCGAGCATCGAGCGCACCGTCGGGAGGAACTCCTCGACGACGATCTCCTCGATGAACCGCACGCTACGCCCCCGTTCCTCCGGCTGTCTCGTCGCCATCGTCGCCGAGTTCGCCGCCGTGTCGGGTCCCGCGTCGACGGTTGGCGAACTCCGGGTCGTCGCCGATGCGCGAGGCCTGCGGGCCGGACTGGCCCTGGTACTTCGAGCCGCGCTCGCTGCCGTACGGGCGGTCGGCCGGCGACTTCAGTTCGGTGAAGGTGAGCTGTGAGACGCGCATCCCCGGGCTGAGCGCGACCGGGGCGTTCCCCAGGTTCGACAGTTCGAGGGTGATCTGTCCCCGGTAGCCGGGGTCGCACAGCCCGGCCGTAGCGTGGACCACGATGGCGAGTCGGCCGAGCGAGGAGCGGCCCTCGACGTGGGCGACCAGGTCGTCGGGGATCTCGACGGTCTCCTTGGTCGTGCCGAGGACGAAGTCACCGGGGTGGAGGATGAAGTCGTCGCCCTCGGGGACGTGGGTCTCGGTCACGTACTCGTCGACCTCGCGCTCGTCGTTCGGGTGGATGCAGGGGATGTTCGTCCGGCGGAACTCGAGGAACTCCGGGCCGAGCCGGAGGTCGACGCTCGCCGGCTGCACCTGCGTGTCGACGTCGTCGAGCGGGTCGACGACGAGGTCCCCGTCGCGGAGTCGCGCGAGGATGTCGGTGTCCGCCAGTATCATGTCCCGATGACCGGGACGGGGCGACGTAAACCCTCCCGTCCGCGTCGCACGGCAGTGTCCCACTGCGCCGGGGCCTTACCCCTCCGCGCCCGTCAGACCGCCTCGAACAGCAGGCCGACGAGCGTGCTCGCGAGCACGATCCAGAACGCCTCGCCGGTCGTGATCTCCCTCGCGCTGGCGAGCCCGTACACCCGCACTGCCCCCGCCCAGACGGCGACGACGGCGGTCGCGACCAGCGAGATCGTGCTCAGTCCGGCGAAGGCGGCCTCCAGCGCCGCGACCGCACCCTCGGTGGAGCCCGGGAAGGTCGTCGTCCGGAGCTGGTACACCAGCAGCGCGCCGATGGCGAGCATGCGGGTGACGCTCGGGACCATCCCCCAGCCGGCGACCGCGAGCGTGTCCGAGAACGTCCCCTTGCCGTCGAAGAGCGCGCTCGCGCCGTGGAGCACCGCACCCTGAAACACCCAGAGGACGGGGACGAATAGCAGGACGACCAGGGGGAGCCAGGAGTACTTCTCGACGACGAGCGAACCGACGTCCCGTTCGACCGTCTCCGGAACCGACGGGTGACAGCCGCTCGGCGTCGAGATGTCGCTCTCGGCGTAGTTCTCGCAGGCCCACTCGGGCACGTGCTCGGGGTTGTCCATCGTGACGGTCGCGTCGACCGCGCGGTCGAACTCGGAGAGGAACAGGCCGACGCCGCCGGCGGTGACGACGGCCACCACCAGGACGGCGATCATGGCGTCCCCCAGCGGGGGCGAGCCGTCGTGGGCCTGGAAGTACGACTGCGGGCGGAGGAGGGGCGTACGGGGACGCGACATTGGCGGGTGCTCTCGGCGATCTGGTAAATGTTTTCGGACTTACTCGTCGGTCGTGATGGGCTTTCGCGGTCGTCACGGAATGTGTCGCGATGGAAGCAGTCACCGCTCCGGGAAACCACGCCCAGCCGAACCCACCGGATAACAGCACCTATACCCCGAGCCGGGACAACCAGGAGAACATGAAACAGGCCATCGTCGCCCGGACCGACATCGGGATGGGGACGGGCAAGCTCGCCGCGCAGGTGGCACACGCCTCCCTCTCGGCCTACGAGGACGCCGACAGACGGACCCGGAAGGAGTGGAAGGGCGGGGGCCAGAAGAAGGTCGTCCTGAAGGGGCAGGGCGAGTCCCAGCTGTTCGAACTCGCCGACGTCGCCGAGCGCGAAGGGCTGCCGTACGCCGTCGTCCGCGACGCGGGACACACCCAGCTCGAACCGGGCACCGTCACGGCCCTGGCCGTCGGTCCGGGGCAGGACAACATCGTCGACAAGGTGACCGGCGACCTGCCGCTGTACTGATGCGCGAGGCCCACCCCCGCGAGCGGGTCGTCGGCGTCGACTTCTACGTCAGCGACGCCGACGGCATCGGCGGTCACCTCCGCGAGGAGCCCGAGGACTTCGTCGTCCGCGAGCGCGAGCGGATGGACCCCGACCCCGTCGACGCCGACCCGGGCTCGTACCCGCACGTCCTCCTCCGGGCGACGCTCCGGAGCTGGGACACCAACGACTTCGCCGGCCGGCTCTCCGACGACCTCGGGATCAGCCGCGAGCGCGTCTCCTGGGCGGGGACGAAGGACAAGCACGCCGTGACGACGCAGCTGTTCACGGTCGAGCGGATCGACCCGGACGAAGTCCCCGAGATACGCCACGCCGACGTCGAGGTGCTCGGGCGAACGGGGCGAGCGCTCACCTTCGGCGACCTCGCGGGCAACGAGTTCGAGATCCGCGTCCGCGACGCGGACGGCGACCCCGCGCCCATCACCGCCGACCTCCGCGCGTTCGCCGGCGGCGACGCCGGAACCTCAGGGGAAGACCCCGCTACGGTCGCCGTCCCGAACTACTTCGGCCACCAGCGCTTCGGCAGCCGGCGGCCGGTCACCCACGACGTCGGGCTCCACGTCCTCCGGGGCGACTGGCGCGGCGCGGTGCTCGCGTACGTCGGCAACCCGTACGACACCGAGCCGGAGGACTCCCAGGCCGCCCGCGACGTCGTCGAGCGGGAGGCCGCCTCCGAGCAGCCGGACTGGACCGCCGCGCTCGACGCGATGCCCGGCCGGCTCCGGTACGAGCGTTCGATGCTCTACCGGCTCGCCGAGGGTGCGGACTGGCGCGAGGCGCTGGAGGCGGTGCCGTCGAACCTCCAGCGGCTGTTCGTCAACGCGGCGCAATCGTACGCCTTCAACCGAATCCTGAGCGAGCGACTCCGCCGCGGGCTACCGTTCCACCGGCCCGTCGCGGGCGACGTGTGCTGCTTCGCGGAACGCGACACCGATTACCCCAAACCGGACCCCGACCGCGTCCAGCGCGCCACCGAGGACCGGGTCGACGTGCTCGCCCGGCACTGCGAGCGCGGTCGTGCCTTCGTCACGGCGCCGCTCGTCGGCACGGAGACCGAGTTCGCCGACGGGGAACCGGGGGAGATCGAGCGCGAGGTGCTCGCCGACCTCGGCGTCGAACGCGGCGACTTCGCGCTCCCCGGCGAGTTCGAGTCGACCGGCACCCGGCGCGCCGTCTCGCTGGTCACCGACCTCGGGGTGGACGAGCGCGACGGCGACCCGGTGTTCTCCTTCGCGCTCCCCTCCGGTTCGTACGCGACGACGGTGTTGCGCGAGTACCTGAAACGGGACCCGGAGCGGCTGTAATCGGCCGGATGAGTGCTCCCTGCGGCTAGCACGCGGAAACACTGACCCACCTTCTCGAGTCGACGGAGACCGACTGGTACGGACGGACACCGTTCGGACTCGTTTCCGTCGCCCCTGCGAGGGCTCCGAGAGGGTTCGTCGGGGTCCGCGAAAAATTCGATATCGCGCTATCCGATTCACGGGTGCTCCTCCTCCTTCGTCAGCTAACAGTTGTTTTCGGTCGACTAGACGGCTCAAAACAGCCGATATCCCTCGATACGCCCCCGAGGAATATATCTATATATTCACATTAATTGGCTCGAGCGATGTACTCCACGCGGTTCAAGAGGCCTCGGTCGGTACCGGTCGCATGGTCGTTGTTGTCGTTTCACTCGGCGGTACGATCGCGTCGACGTCCGACGGGGACGGTGCCAGTCCGTCGCTCTCCGGCCGGGAACTCGTCGACGCGGTACCGGGGCTCGGCGACGTCGCGGACGTGGACACCGTCGACTTCGCGAACGAACCGAGCCCGTACATGACCTACGAGGGGCTGTACGACCTGGTCGAGCGCCTCGAGGAACTGGACTCCGACCCCGACGTGACGGGCGTAGTCGTCACGCAGGGGACGGACGTGCTCGAGGAGTCCGCGTACTTCGTCGATCTGTGTTACGACGGCGGGACGCCCGTCGTGTTCACGGGCGCGATGCGGAACCCGTCGCTCGCCGGCCCCGACGGCCCGGCGAACCTCCTCGCAAGCGTGCGCGTCGCCGTCGATGGAACGGCCGGGGAGGAGGGGACGCTCGTCTGCTTCAACGACCGGGTCCACGCCGCGCGGGAGGTGACGAAGACGAACGCGACGAACGTGGACACGTTCCGGTCGCCGGAGTTCGGCCCACTGGCGGTCGTCGACGAGGACCGCGTGACGTGGCGCCGTCGGTCGGAGAACCCCGACCCGACGCTCGCGCCCGACAGGGACGCGCTGTCTTCCGACGTCGAGGCGATCACGGTCACGCTCGACATGTCGACGCGCCTCCTCGACGCCTGTGCCGACAGCGACGCGGTGTGTCTGGCCGCGCTGGGTGCGGGCCACATTCCCCCGCAGATCATCCCCGCGCTCGAAACGCTCGGTGAACGGGGCGTGCCGGTGGTGGCGACGACGCGGTGCCCGGAGGGCCGCCTCGCCAGACGCACGTACGACTTCCGGGGGAGCGAACGGACGTTACGCGAACTGGGCTGTCGGTACAGCGACCTGAACCTCCAGAAGACGCGGGTCAGGACCGTGACGGCGCTCGCGGCCGACCGTCTCGACGACGCGTTCGACCGGCCGTAACCTCCCCTCCCTCGACGACGGACGACCGACGGGTGGACTCCCGGTGTAGATGAGTGGACGCTGGGGCGATGGCGACCCGCCGCGTCCGACCTGCCGCCCGCGTCGACCTCCTGTCGACGCCGATGTTGAATATGCAGGCAGAAGGACGACCACGATAACGGGTGACTACCTGGATGCAATGTCGACAGAACTCACTGACGCCGACGAGGGGAAGGACGTCGTCACGTCGACCGGCGACAAGATCGGGATCGTCAAGGACGTCGACGCCGGCGCCGCCCACATCGACCCGAACCCCGGGATCGCCGACGAGCTGAAGGCGAAACTCGGGTGGGGTGACAGTGACGAGGACACCTACCGGCTCCGGGAGAGCGACATCGAGGCGGTGACCGACGACGAAGTCCGCCTCAGCCACGGTCGGTAAGGCCGCGCTCGCACACGTCCGGTCGGATTCTTTTTCGATGCCGCAACGGGCCCCCTGTGAGCCTGCTCGATTCACCCGTGAGGAGCGTTCGTCGCTCACCCGCCCTGGGTGAGCGAAACCGAGGGTGCTCGGGTCCGTCCGGCCCTGACGCGCGGTCGTCCGGAAGAGGGTGGACGGACCCGACGGCTGTCAGAGCGACCTGACGACGTCACACGAGGAACAGACCAGCGACATGTCCTTCCGGAGCATCACGCCGTCCTCGCACCGCGTACACCTCCCCCCGAAACTCGTGTCCAGTTCGGAGGCCAGCGCGTCGACCTTCCGTTCGAGCCGATCGATCGCGTCCCGCTGTCGCTCCACGATCTCCCTGAGTTCCTCGCTGTCGGTCGTATCGACCCTGGTCTCCTGGTTGCTCATGTACGTTCATCATGGGTAACCGACTCCTATGTGACCGCTGCCTGCCTGGGCAGGGACCGTGAGTTGGACAATCCAGCGTCCGTGCACGATATGTAATTCGAATTTCCGATTAGGAACGCGGAACTCCCGACAAAACTCTCATACCTCGCCGGATATACGACTGCGTATGCCAACGATCGTCGTCGCCGAGATCCCCCACGGGGAGTTCGCCCTGCAGCACACGTTCGATCAGGTGCCGGATCTCGAGGCCGAGAGCGAGCGGATCGTGGCGAACGGGGATGACATCGTCGTCCCGCTCGTCTGGCTCAGCGGGGCGAACGAGGCCGATCTCGAGGAGGCGCTCGAGGACGATCCCAGCGTGCAGGACTTCTCGCAGCTCACCTGGTACGAGGACGAGGGGCTCTATCAGCTCACGTGGGCCCAGCACGTCCACCTGATCGTCCGGATCGTGACGAACGAGCGCTCGACCATCATGGAGCTCCACGGCACGCAGTCGGGCTGGCGGGTCCGAGTACTGTTCCCGGACCGGGACGAGCTGTCGAACGTGAACGCGTTCTGCGAAGAGCAGGACCTTACCTTCGACATCGAGCGGATCCGCGATCTCGAATCCGACCCGAGCGGACGGTATGGGCTGACAGATGAGCAGTACGAGAGCCTGCGGACGGCGTGGGAGGCGGGGTACTTCGACGTCCCGCGCGAGATCGACCTCCGGGAACTCGCGGAGGAGATGGGCATCTCCCACCAGGCGTTCTCCGAGCGGTTGCGGCGGGGTCACAGCAACCTCATCGAGGAGACGATCGGGATCGGACCGCCGGGGGACGAGTGAGGCCGGCGGTCGACGCGGGTTCATCGGGCGTCCGTTTCCCTGTCGTTGGTCCCGTGACGACTCGAGCCACCTGACGCAGTTCGACGCGCACCGGAAAGCACGGCCACCCGGACCGCCCCGATTTCACCCCTCGCAGCTTCTCGCGGTTTCTCGTCCGAACGCGTTTCGGGAACGCCGAACGGACGGGACGTTCTCGATGCCGACTCTCGAATTCGATCGGACGGGTGAGGACGCCATCCTCCGGGATTTGATATAGCGTCATGCGGTGTGCCGAACCGAACGAACGCGCTTATCCGACCCCGACACCTCGCTCGGGTATGAACTGTCGGCGGTGTAGCGCACCCCTCGACCGCCCCGGGGACTACTGTCTCCGGTGCAACACCGCCAACTGTGACGCCGTCGTCGTCGTGTTCGGTGAGGACAGGGCGACGCTCACGATGCTCGACAGCGAGGTCGGCGTCGAGGACGACGAGTCGGAGGAACCTGCGGACCGGGCGGAGGTACTCGGGGAGACCACGGTGACGACCGTTCCCGACGACGGCGAGCGCACGGCCCGGACGCAGCTCCGCAACTACGCGGGCCGGGTCGCCGACGAAATCCAGCGGAAACGGCCGGAGACGGTGTACGCGGCCGGGGAGCGGGTCCCGCTGCGCGAGACCCGAGCGCAACTCCACTACGAGTTCTACCGCGTGCCCGACGAGGACCCCGTCGAGACGGTGCTCGCCCGGCACGGCGAACCGTCGCTCGAGGTGGTCGAGGCCGCGCCGGCGGAGAAACTCGGCGGCGCACACTCGACGCTCATCGGCGAACGAAAGGGATGGCGGGCGATCCGGGCCGTCGCGGAACACCCCCACGTGAAGAAGATCATCCCCGGCCCCATCGACGCCGGCGGGAGCGGTTCGCGGACGGGAGTCCGCGCGAAGGTGACCCGGGCTGACGAGCACGGGAACGTCCGTCTGCTGCTTCGAGACGGTTCCAGTGTCCAGGAGAACCGCGTGGTGACGACCGCGAGCGACCGCGAGGTCGGGGAACTGGTCCGGGCCGACCTGAACGAGGCGCTCGCGGACGACGAGTTCGCGTAGTCCGTCCGGCAGTCGGGTCTGCCGACCGCTGCGGCCGATTTCGCGGGGTTTTTACCCACGTCCGGCGAAGTCGCGCTCATATGGCTGAATCCAAGGCACGAAAGACCGGGAGCGCCGGGCGGTTCGGCGCCCGATACGGTCGTGTCGCACGCAAGCGCGTCGCCGACATCGAGGACGAGATGAACAACGCGACGGTCGACGGCGACTCGGTGAAGCGCAAGGGCACCGGCGTCTGGGTGAACGAGGAGACCGGCGAGACGTTCACCGGCGGCGCCTACCGGCCCGAGACGCCGGGCGGCCGCGGCGTCCGGCGTTCCATCCGTGCGGCGCTCGAGGGCGAGGGCGCGGCCGACGTCGACGTCGAGGTGGACGTCGAGGCCGAGGACGAGTAACCCCGAGGCCCAAGTACCTCCACCCCCACCATCCACCAATGAGCTACAAGTGCTCCCGCTGCAAGCGCGACGTCGAACTCGACGAGTACGGCGGCGTCCGCTGCCCCTACTGCGGTCACCGCGTGCTCCTGAAGGAGCGCGCACCAGTCATCAAGGAAGTCGACGTGGAGTAGCCGCGGGCCGATGCCCGGAGGCGGTACCGACTACGATCACGACGCGGTTCTGTCCTTCCCCTACCCCGCCGAGCGGCGCGCCCGCGACGTCCACGACGCCGTCGCGGTCGAGGTAGGCGAGGTCGACGACGACCGCTCTCGGGCGACCGTCTCGCGGGCCGGCCGAACCGTGGAAGTCAGGGTGCGCGCGCGCGACCTCGTCGCGCTCCGTGCGGGGACGAACACCTGGGTCCGCCTCGTTCGCGTCGCCGAGGAGATCGCCGACGTGGCGGACGTGTCGCGGACAGAGTGAGCTAGCCGCGAACTCCGGTCGGCGTTACTCCCGATTCCGGGCCGCTCGGCCGCGTACACCTCCCTCCGGGTGGTCGAGTCGCTCGCGTCACTCGCGTCCGGCAATAACCGGGTTTTTCACGCCGAAGCACGACTGTCGGGATATGCAGGGTAATCTGCCGCCGGAGGCTCAGGAGAAGATCGAGGAACTGCAGGACCTGCAGGAGCAGGCCCAGCAGGTCGCGGAGCAGAAACAGGCCACCGAGAGCTCGCTCACGGAGTCCAAGACGGCCCTCGAGGCGCTCGAGGACATCGATAAAGACACCGTGATGTACCGCGAGGTCGGCGAGCTCCTCGTCGAGACCGAGTACGACGAGGCGTACGACGAGCTCGAGGAGAAGGTCGACACGCTCGAGATGCGTGCCGAACGCTTCGGGAAGCAGGAGGAGCGCGTCCAGGAGCAGTTCGAGGACCTGCAGAGCGAGCTCCAGCAGATGCTCCAGGGCGGCGCCGGCGGCGGTCCGGCCGGGATGGGTCCCGGCGGCGCGGGCGGCGCGTAAGGGTCGATGCCCGAAGAACCGAGCGACGAGACGGTCGTCCAGGTCGCCTCCGAGGCGGCCGAGGGGGTCGTCCTCTCGCGTTACCGCCAGGCCGACCTGACCGACTTCGACGTGACGGTGACGTTCGAGGACGGCGTGCTCGACGTCGACGTGTACGTCAACCCCCCGGCGGACGCCGAGCCGGACGCCGAGGCGGTCGCCGACGAGGCGGCGCGCGCGGCGGGCGACGCGGTCGACGACCTGTTCGAGGAGTAGCCCACCTCCGCGCCGTCCGGCGAATCAACGGTCCTAGCAACTTTTGCCGCATCAATGCGTATGCTAACGCATGGCATCCACGTCCGCGCGCGGGAAGACCGCGCTCGAGCGCTACCGGGAACAGTTACGCGAAACCGAGCGCTGTGGCTCGTGTGGCACCGCCGAGACGGCCGGCGAGTGGACGACGCGGTACCGCGACGGGCGACTGGTCTACCGGCGGGTGTGTCCGCGCTGCGGGGCGATCGAGCGGCGCGAGTTCCGCATCGGGTGAGCGCCGTCCGGGGACTCCGGATCCGGCCGTCCGGTCCCGACGTTCAGTCCCGCTCCGTCCGGCCCCGCCGCGCCGCGCGGCTCGACTGCTGCTCGCGCGTCCAGTACCAGCCGACGAGCGCGAGGCAAACGATGCCGAGCACGAGCAGCGACGCCACGCCCGCGTCGGGATGGATCGCGTCCGGCACCCGACCAAACCCGCCCCGCCCGGCCGTGACAAGCCGGTAGGTCGTCGTCGCGCCGAGGACGATCGGGACGGCGTACCGCAGTAACGGGACGATGGAGCCGCCGCCGAGGCGCTCGCGGACGATCGCCGGCTCGGTGAGCCAGACGAACGCGAGGACCGTCAACAGCGCCGTGAACGGGAGCGCGAACGTCCCGACCGAGCCGTCGAGCGCGTCGAGCACCGGGACCCCGCCGAGGCGGAGGTCGACTGCCGAGTACGACAGCGCCGACGGCAGCCCGAGCACGACCATCCCGACCGAGAGGGCCGCAGTCGCGGCGCGGCGTGAGAGCCGCGTGTTACCAGTCGCTGTGGAGACCCCGACCTCCAGCAACGAGACCGCCGAGGTGACCGCGGCGAGAAACAGGAGCGAGAAGAAGGCGACGGCGACGAACCGGCCGCCGGGCATGGCGGCGAACGCGGTCGGGAGCGTCTCGAACGCCAGCGCGGTGCCGGCCGACGGCTCCAGCCCGAACGAGAACACGACGGGGAAGATGGCGACGCCGGCGACGAGCGCGACGGCGACGTCGGCGACGGTGATGACCACCGCCGAGCGTCGCAGGTCGACCTCGTCAGGGAGGTACGCGCCGTAGGTGAGCATGACGCCCTGGCCCACGGACAGCGAGAAGAACACCTGCCCGAGCGCGGCCACCCAGACGCCGGGGTCCGCGAGCGCGTCCGTCCGTGGCGCGAAGAGGAACGTCAACCCCTCCCGTGCGCCGGGGAGCGTGAACGCGAACGCCCCGAGGCCGACGAGCACGAGGAAGACGATCGGGATCGCGAGCTTCGAGAGCCGTTCGATGCCGTCGCGGACGCCGAGCGAGACGACGACGGCGACGACCGCCGCGGCGGCGAGGAAGTAGCCCACGGGCGCCCAGCCGGCGGTGAACGCGACGAACGTGAATTCGCGGCCGAGCAGCGCGGCGAGCGCGAACGCGAGCACCCAGCCGGTGAGCACGAGGTAGTACGACAGGAGGACGAACACGGCGCCGACGGCGGCCCAGCCGGCCGGCGCGAGCCACGGGCGCACCGCGCGGAAGGCGCCGACGACGTCGGTTCGGTAGGCGCGCCCGACGGCGAACTCGAGGACGAGGAGGGGGGCGGCGAGGACGAACGCCGCGACGAGGTACGGGAGGACGTACGCGCCCCCGCCGTTCGTGCCGGCGACCGCGGAGAAGCGCCAGACGTTCCCCAGGCCGACCGCGGCGCCCACCGCCGCGAGTACGAAGCCCGTACGCGAGGACCACTGCTCGTCCCCCGCGGACCGTTCCCCCTGCACGGGCTGGACCACTCCCGGTCATATCTTAACTGTGGTTGCTCGGGGCGGGGAACGTCGGTCCGGAGTCGATTCGATGCATCGTTTCGGGAGGTAGTGTTTCCGTAGATATACCTTTCTGGACTCACAACGTCCCCGGAATGTCAGCGCGCGCGGCCGGCGACGACCCGGGAAGGGTCGGCTACCTCGTCCACCTCCTGGGGCTGGCGATCGTCCTCCTCGCCGGCGTGCACGTCCTGCTCGACAGCGACCCGCTCGCGGTGGAGTTCGCGGAGGCCGCGATCCTGCTCGTGTTCGCGATCTGCGTCTTCTTCGCCGGCTACCGGGCCGTCGCCGAACGGCTCCCGGCGAGGGACGTCCTCCGGATCGTCCTCGTGGGTCTGGGCGTCGGCGTCGTCGTCGGCCTGCTCGCCACCCTCTTCCTCCTGCTGCGGCGAGCGACGGGGGAGCCGACCGCCGAGGCCTGGTTCGTCCTCTCGATCGGCTGGAGCCTCGGGGCGAGCGCGGGCGCGCTCGTCGGCTACTACCTCACCGAGGTGAAGCGGGAGCGCGCGGCACAGGAACTCCTGACGAAACGGCTCACCATCCTCCAGCGGGTGCTCCGGCACAACATCCGGAACGAGGTAACGATCCTCCGCGGGTTGAGCGACGACCTGACCGAGTCGGCCGCGGACCCGGAGACGAGAGGGAAACTCGACACCGTCGACGCCCACGTCGACCGGGTGTACCGGCTCTCGGAGAACGCCCAGTTGCTCTCCGATCTCTGGGGTAGCGGCGGGACCGAGGTGATCGACCTGGCCGCAATCGCTCGCCGGGAGGTAGCGGAGTTCCGGGACGCGTACCCCGAGGTGTCCGTCGACGCCGACCTCCCGGACCGGGCGATGGTCGAGGCCAACCGGCACCTCCCCGTCGCAGTGGGGGAGGTACTCGAGAACGTGGCCGTCCACAACCGGACCGAGGGACTGTCCGTGACCGTCTCGCTCGTCACGGATCCCGGGGAGGGCTCGGCCACGCTCGAGATCGTCGACGACGGCTCGCGGATCCCCGAGGACGAGATGGCCGTCCTCTCGAGCGACCGCGAACTCCCCCTCCAGCACGTCACCGGGCTGGGACTGTGGGTCATCTACTGGGTCCTCGACGCCTCCGGCGGCCGGGCCGAGTTCGCGAACGTCGAGTCCGGCGGGGTCGCTGTCCGTCTGACCGTCCCCACGACGTGAGGGCCGGTCGGACCGGTCGACCTGCGCGAACCCCTCCAGCAGTCGCCCGACGACGAACGCGACGGTCGTGGCGACCATCCCCACCGGAACCCCATCCAGCCCGCTTTTCGCGACGACGACGCCGAAATTATTTGTACCAGTGCGAACCACCCCGCGCATGGTCGAGGCGTTCGCCGTGGCGAGCGGCAAGGGCGGGACGGGGAAGACGACGAGCACGCTCGCGCTCGGCATGGCGCTCGCCGACGAATACGACGTCACCGTCGTCGACGCCGACACGGGGATGGCGAACCTGCTGTTCCACGCCGGCCTCGACGACGCGCCGGTCACGCTCCACGACCTGCTCGTGGAGGACACCGCGATCGACGTCGACGACGCTACCTACGAGCGGCACGGCATGCGCGTCGTCCCCTGCGGGACGAGCCTCGCGGCGTTCGAGGCCGCCGACCCGGACCGCCTCCGGGACGTCGTCGCCGACCTGGCCGCTGATACCGACGTGCTGCTGCTCGACTCGCCGGCGACGCTGGCCTCGAAGTCCGCCGTGCTCCCGGTCGTCCTCGCCGACCGGGTGATCGTCGTGCTCCAGCCGACCATCCCCTCGCTATCGGACGGCCTCAAGGTCCAGGAGTACGCGCGCTCGTACGGAACGGGAACCGCGGGCGTGCTGTTCAACAAGGTGCACGGAGACCTCGGGCGGGTCGCCGACCAGGCGGAGCGCTATTTCGGCGGGTCGACCCTTGGCGCCGTTCCGGACAGCGACGACGCGCGGGCGGCGAGGCGCGCCGGCCGCCCGCTGCTCGCACACGCGCCCGACTCCGCGGCCGCGGCCGCCTACCGCGCCGCGGCCGCCCGCCTCGACCCGAAGCCCGGCGAGGCCGGCGACGTGGCCGACCGCTTCCGGAGCGCGGTGGTCCCCGACCGGCCATGAGCGACGGGCCGCTCGGCGCCGCGCCCGCGCCGGTGTCGCTCCCCCGGGGGGACCTCCTCGCCGCGCGGGTCGTGGCGGACGTCGGCGAGCCGTTGCGCGACGCGCTTGACCGGGAGCTGACGGGGTACCTCGTGCTCGAACCGGGGACGACGCTGCTGCTCGACGTGGCCGAACGCGGGGTCATCACGCTAGCGGACGGCGTGCCCGTGCTCGCCTACGAACTCGACTCGGACGCGGGCGGGCCGGCCGCGCTGGCCGCGCTCGCGGGCGCGGGACCGGTGCGGGCGTCCTCCTACCGCCTCTCCGCCCCCGAGATCGCGACCGTCCACGACTGTGACCCCTTGCAGGTGGCCCCAGGCGGGCCCGCGCGGGAACTGGCCGACGACCCGGAGCTGGCGGCTCGAACCCGAGAGCGGGCGCCGGACGGACGGCGCGGGGAGGGCGGGGATCACGACGCGCTCGCCGCGTTCCTCGCCGACGAGGAGCGGGTCGCGGCCATCAAGCGCGAGGCGCGGGAGGAGGCCGAGCGGCGCGCCGCCGAGTGGGGGCTGGCCGGCGAACTCGCCGACGACGGTCGCGTGGACTGACGGTTCCTCGTCTCGGTAACCGAGGTCGTGTGACTCTTGGTCGCCTACTCACCGGTCGGGTCCGTCGAGGGGCCAAGGACGTCGCCGGCTCCGGCGTCGTTCGTCGCGTGCGTCGTCGCTTTGTCGTCGTCTGCCGCTTCGGCGTCGCCGTCGGGCCGGTACAGCGGGAGTCGGACGGTGACGACGTTCCCGCGGGGCTCGACCGGGTCGAACTCGATGGTGCCGCCGGAGGCGGACACGATCCAGCTGACGAGCCACAGCCCGAGCCCGCTGGCGTGTTCCAGCGCGGTCTCGGATCCCCGACGGAGCACCTCCCGGTCGTTCTCCGGGATGGGCGGTCCGTCGTCGCCAATCCGGACCCGCACGTGGGCGGCCTCCTCCGTGTCCGACGGGCGGACCACCGTCGCCGAGACGTCCACCGTGGGGCGCTCGCGGTCGTTGTGCTCGACGGCGTTCTCGAGGAGGTTGTCGAACGCCGAGCCGAGGATGGGGACGGCGGTCACGGACGCCGACTCGGGGAGCGAGGCGGTCAGTTCGACCTCCGGGTGTTCCGCGCGCAACTGCTCGCAGTGGGACCGTATCAGCGCGACCACGTCCACCACCTCGGTCACGGTCTCCGCGTCGGTGACGAGGGCGTCGAGCGTCCGCGCCTTCTCGCCGAGGTCGACAAGGTTGCGCGCGCGCTGGCGGATGATGTCGGCGTACTCGCACGCCCGGTCGGGGTCCTCCCTGACGGTCGTCGCGAGCAGGCCGGCGTACCCGTCGACCACGTTCATGTCGTTCCTGAGGTCGTGCCGGAGCACGCGGTTGAGCACCTGGAGGCGTCGCTCCGCCTGCTTCTGGACGGTGATGTCGGTGGAGGAGACCACGACCCCCTCGACGAACGGGTCGTCGAGAAGGTCGTCGCCGGTCGCGGAGAGCTCCCGCCAGCTCCCGTCAGCGCAGCGGAATCGACACTGGACGGTCCGGCTCTCGCCGTCCCGGGTGACCTCCGCGAACGCCCCCGCCATGTCCTCCCGGTCCTCCGTGTGGACGAACTCGAACACCGACCGGCCGACGAGCGAATCGGGGTCGTACCCCAGGACGTCCTCGTGTGCAGGGCTGGCATAGGTGACCGTCCCCTCGGAGTCGAGCACGGCGATGAGCGCGGACGTCCCCTCGATGAGCGCCTCGAACCGCCGTTCGATCCGGCGCTGGTCGGTCACGTCGCGGAACACGAGCACCCGATTCTCGGATCTCACTCCCGATCCGGCTGTCGGCTCGCTCGTCCCGAGCGCCGTGACGGAGACGTCGAACAGCCGAACGTCGCCGTCGGGCCCCACGAGTTCGATCCGGTCGCACTCGTCCCCCGCGAGCGCCCGCTCGACGCCAGGGACGTCCGCGAACACGGCGGACGCGGGTCGGTTCAGGTCGTCGTCGCCGACTCCGAGACGGTCGTCCGCGGCGTCGTTGGAGTCGAGGACGCGGCCGTCCTCGCCGACCACGACCACCGGGTCGCGCATCCGGGCGACGACCGTCTCCCTGGCCACGGGGACGGGATCGAGCAGCCCGTACCGGGTCACGGCCAGCCCGGTCATCGACGAGGTGAGCGCCAGACAGACCGGCGTGTAGTCGACGGTGGGCGACCCGCCGCTCGCGACGGCGCCCGCGATCCCCCCGGCTGTGGGGATGACCCCGGCGAGACAGACGAGCGCGAACCGCACCCGGGCGTCGCCTGCCGCGCCGAGCGTCGCCCGGAGGAGGTGGACGAAGGTGGCGACGTTGACCGCGAACGAGTACGCGAGGAACGCGACGAGCGCCGGTCCCGGGGTGAACTCGAACCCCCCGGCGGCGACGTCGCTCTCGACGACGTCGGCGTAGACCAGTCCGTGGACCGGGTTCGTGAGCGCGAGCGCGGCGACGACCGTCGGGACCGCCACGAGCACGAGGATCGACCACCCGGTGAGGACGTCGCTCCCGGTCACGGAGAAGGCGAACACCGGCCACGAAGCCGTAACGATGGCGATACCGACCCACGTCAGGTCGAGCAGCACGTACTTCGCGGACCCGGTGGTGGCCGCGAGGTGGGTCGCGTAGGTGGCAGTCCAGACGATGGCGCCGAGAGAGAGCCATACGAACGCCCGGTACTCCAGCCGCCGCCAGTTGTCCTGTGCGGCCGGGAGCACGTGGGCCAGGACGCCGGTCGAGACCGTGGCCGCGATGGCCAGCGCGACCGTCGCCCAGGTTACCTGCCAGACCATCGGGAGGTCCCGTCACGCCCTCGGGTCAAATACCTGATGCACCCTGACCCGTCGTCCCACGGAACCGAACCCGCGGGACCGCGTCCATCCGCTCAGTCCCCTCCGACGGCCGCGTCCGGGCGGTAGCCCCGACTCACCGCCTTCCACTTCCCGGTCCGGAACCGGTGGTAGTTCAGCGCGGCCGGCACGCCGGTCTCGGCGAGGAAGGCGAGCTGGAGGCCGAGGAAGCCCAGCGACGTCGTCGCCCCGAGGTACGCCAGCGGGATGGAGACGCCGAACATCCCCACGGCCTGGCTGAAGAACGGCCACTGCGTGTCGCCGCTCGCGTCGAGCGCGCCGGCGGCCCCCCCGGAGACGCCCTGGAGGACTACGGCGACGCAGGCGGCGCGCACCAGCGCGACCGCCGGGTCGACGGAGCCGGCGGTCGGGTCGCCGACGAAGGCGACCACGATCGGCCGTGCGAACGCGAGCACCAGCGCCGCCGAGATGACGTACGTCGCGACGGCGAACGTGATGATCTCGCGGCCGTACGCCTCCGCCGTCGTCTCGTCGTCGGTGCCGAGGTGCTGGCCGACGAGGCTAGAGGAGGCGAGCCCGAACCCCCAGCCGGGCGTGTTCATCAGCCCCCAGATGCGCCGGGAGACGACGAAGGCCGCGACGGTGTCCCGCCCGAACACGTCCACGATGGCGAGCATCGGGAACTCCGCGACGGTCCACACGAGGTTGCGGCCGACGACGGGGGCGCCGATCCGGACGAGCTGTCGGATCTCCTCGCCGTCGAGGTAGGGGCCGCGGGGGTCGATCCGCACGGGGAGGTCGCCGACGCCGGGGAGCCGACCGGCGACGAGCCCGCCGGAGAAGGCGACGGCGACGACGGCGTTCGACACCACGGTCCCGGTCGCGGCGCCGACGACGCCCATGTCGAACCCGAAGATGAGCACGGCGTTGATGGCGATGTTCGCGACCGCCCCGCCCGCGCGGAGCACCATCGGCGTCCAGGCGTCGTCTGCGCCGATGTACACCCGGCTGGCGACGAGATTCAGCCCGGCGAATGGGACGCCGAACGCGACGACCCGGAGGTAGTCCGCGCCGTAGCCGATCGCGACCGGATCGTCGCTGACGATCCCGACGAGCTGTTCCGGGACCGTCAGGAAGGCCAGCGCCACCGGGAGCGAAACCGCGACGACGACGAGCGCGCTCGACCGGACGGCCTGCCCGAGTTCCTCGTGGGCGTCGGCGCCGTAGCGCTGCGAGACGAGCGCGATGGTACCCGCGGCCATCCCGCCGCCGAGCGAGAACGCGAGCCCCCAGTACGGGCTGGCGAAGCCGACGCCGGCGATGGCGGCCGGGCCGAGCGCGATCCCCACCATCGCCACGTCGACGGCGCTCTTCGACATTCGCGCGAGGCCGGTGAGGATGCGCGGCCAGGAGAGGTCGGTGATACGGCGGGCGCGTCGCTCGGTGACGAGGCCGAACCGGGAGAGGAGGAGACCGACGGCGAGGACCAGCGAGCGGAGTGGATTCGGGATGCGTGACACTTGGAGGCCCGAAAGTGAACAACCGGCGAACAAGTGCCTTCCGTTCCGTGACCGTGCGTGCCGGGGCGTCGCACGGCTGGGAGTCCCACCGCCCACGGTCGCCGAACGAGCGACCGTGTCCCCCCTTTTATGTCGGCTCCCCTCGCACACCCGTCGAGTCAATGGCGGTATCGACCCGATCGAACGCACGTGGGCGTCCCGACGTCCCGTCGCGCCACCGGGGCGTCGAATGACGGAGGGGGACGAGGTTCGGGAGCTCGCAGGGCTCCTCGAGGACGAGTACGCCAATGCGATCCTCATCTACACGAGCGAACGGGAGATGTCCGCCCCCGAACTGAGCGACGCGTGCGACGCGTCGGTCTCGACGATCTACCGCCGCATCGAGCGCCTCCAGGAGCACGAGCTGCTCGCCGAGCGCCTGAACCTCGACAGGGACGGCCACCACTACCGGACGTACTCGGCCCGGCTCGACCGGATCACGATCGAACTGGCCGACGGCGCGTTCGATGTCGAGGTCACGTACCGCCCGGAGACCGCCGCCGACCGCTTCACCGACCTGTTCGAGGGGTTACGCTAACATGGTCGCCACCACACCCCTCCAGACTGCTACGGGCGGGTCTCCGCTCGTCGTCGTCCTGGCGCTCCTCGCGCTGCTCCTCACGGCCGCCCTGTCGCTCGTCGTGGCGTACCTGATCGTTCGCGGCTACCGCCGGAACCGCGACCGTGCCCGGCTGTACCTCGCGGTCGGGCTGATCCTGCTCGTCACCGGACCGATCGTGATCCAGCTGGTGTTGACGAACGTCACGGCCGCCTCGCCGGTCGCACGGTCGGCGGCCGCGAACGCGAGCAAGGTGCTCGGCCTCGGGGCCATGCTGTACGCGATCTACGGCGCCGCGCGACCGCGTCGACCCGAGTCGCGACGCGACGCAGATCGGTCGGACGAGGTGAGAGAATGACGGGACCACTGCTCCAGCTCTCGGACGCGTTCACGAGCGCCGGGGGTCTCATCTTCGCGTTCGCCGCCGTGACCGCAGTCGCCGGGGTCTTCGTCGCGTACCAGGCGTTCCGCGGCTACCGGCGCAACGGGAGCCGGCCGATGCTGTATCTCGCCGTCGGGATCGTCCTGCTCACGGCCGTACCCGTCGGCGTGAACTCCGCGCTGACGGCGCTGACCGCGGCGACCGACGCGGAGATCGTACTCGCGGTCACGGCGGCCCACCTCGCCGGCGTGCTCTCGATCCTGTACTCGCTCACCAGGGCCTGATTCAGGGGCCGGCGGGCGACCTACCACTCGGGGGTGGACCAGTAGCGCGGCGCCGTGAGCATGTACCGCGCGTACCGCCCCCACAGCCAGGCGAACCCGTTGGCCAGCGGGAACGCGACAAGGAAGCCGAGGACACCGAGCCCGGCGAACAGCAGGGCGCCCGGCAGCGTCTCGACCTGCCAGGAACCGAGCTCGATCGTGGTCGTGAGCCCGATCAGGAGGTCGTCCCAGCCGAACAGCAGTTCGAGCGTCAGGTCCGCGATCGAGAACGGTCCGTAGCTGACGACCGGGGCGCGCGTGTAGTAGAGCGGCGCGAGCAGGAAACTGGCCGACGTCGCGAACACCGACCCGAGCAGGCCGAACGCGAGGTTCTCGTAGGCGAACTTGGTGAACAGGTAGCCGACGGCCTTCCACGTCGCCACGTCGGTCACCAGCCCGACGAGTCGTTCCCGAGGGCTCCCGTCGGTCCGCAGTTCGGTCGGGGGAACCTCGACGCCGAGGAGTCGACGGACGAGCAGCCGTTCGAACCCGGCGAGCCAGACGGACACGAGGAGCGTGAGGACGATGACCGGGACGCCGACGAGGACGAGCAGGAGGGGGACGCCGGCGGAGAAGCCGATCGTCAAAAGCACGAAGTAGGCGATCCCGAGCGGGAACGACACCAGGAGGTAGAGCAGGTTCCGGTACGTCTGCGGTCTCGTCGGTGCACGGAGCGCGTGACCCACGACCTGTTCCAGATCGCGGGTTGGAGGGGACGTCCTGGTTGACATTGGTCTGGGCTCGGATCGCGTTCGGCGCGTCTCCACCCGCCCCTGACCACGGACCGGCTTAATCTGTCGGGTTCGGCGCGCGTCGGCGTCGCGGCGGACGACTCGATCCCGTCTGCCGGGTTTCGATACTTAACTCTTGTGCACGGACGCCGGGCCGGCGACTCTGCTTGCCGGGTTATCGCCGTCCCGCTCGTCGGCGCTGATGGAGACAGACCATGAAGCAACCAACGTCACACGAGACCTGCACGACCGACTCCCGAAACCGACCGTCGGACCACGACCGGATGCGACCCGAGGACGAGGGGCCAACCACCTCGCCCGGGCGGCGCACGTTCCTCCGCGCGGTGGGCGGTCTCGCTGTCGCGGGCGTGCTCGCGGGGTGTACCGACGGGAACGGCGGAACGGCCAACGGGAACGGCGGGACGGGCAACGGAGGCGGCGGCGACAGCGTCGACGAGTGGCTCTCCGACACCGATAACTACGACTCCGTCACGGACCTGACCGACGAGGACGCCGTCACGGTCGAGGTCGGACCCGGGAGCGACGAGATGACGTTCGAACCCGCGGCGATCCGCGTCACGCTCGGGACGACGGTCACCTGGGAGTGGATCGACGACGGTTACCACAACGTCGTCGACAGGGACGACGCGTTCGACAGCGGCGGGCCGGAGGAGGGGGCGACGTTCGAGCATTCGTTCGACGCCGCCGGGACGTCCCTCTACTACTGTGACCCCCACAAGTCGGCGGGGATGAAGGGCGCGGTCGTCGTCGAGGGCGAGGACGGTGACGGGACCGCCTTGACGCAGGGGTGATCCGATGACTCACACGGATTCCGGGAACCCCGAACGACCCCTCCTGTCCGCGACCTGGTGGACGCCGAACAGAGTGAGGATAGCCGGTCTCGGCGGCCTCGTCGCCGGCGTCGCCCTGGCCGCGCTGTCGATCAGTCGCACCGGGTTCGGCGTGGACCCCGGCGCCGTGAGTATCGCGTACCCGTTCGGTTACCTGCTGTGTGCGGTGGCGCTGCTCGCGGCCGACGCCCGATACGGGGCGATGTACGGCCGTCGCGGTCGCCGCGTCGCCGCCCTGCTCGCGCTCTCGCTCGCGTGCTACGGCTGTGCCGTCCTCGTCATCGTCGCGAGCCTCCGGGTGGTCGGGGTCCCGTTCAGCCCGGTCACGGGACTCGTCGGGGTCGCCTTCTTCGCGATCCGGGTGCTCGGGAGCCTCTACGGGGTCCTCCTCTGGCGGGAGACGGACGCGAGTCGGCTCACAGCGGGGCTGTTCGTCGCGATCCTCCCGGCGATGGTCATCTTCGCGCCGCTCGCCATCCTCGGGTTCCCGGCCTTCGGCGTCGAAGGCCCGCTCTACCTCGCGTTCGTCGCCCTCGGGCACGAACTCTCGACGGTCGGCACGGACGCCACCGCGGACGGAAGCGGGAGGCCGGAATGACGCGTCCGAGACGGGTCGCGTGGGCGCGGTACGGTTACGTCCTCGTCGGTGGCGTCTTCGCCGCCTGCGTCGTCGTGCAGGTGTACGTCGCCGGGATGGCCGTCTTCGTCGACCCGGCGAACTGGTCGCTCCACGCGGGCTTCGTCCACGTCTTCGAACCGCTCCTCCCGATCCTGCTCGCCCTCGCCTTCCTGGGACGGCTCCCGCGTCCGCTGAAACTCGCCCCGGTCGGGCTGTTCGTACTGCTCTCGGTGCAGTACACCACCGCGAGCGCGTTCGGCTCGATGGTCGCCGCGGTCCACCCGGTGAACGCGCTGGCGATCTTCCTCGTGGCGCTCCTCGCGACGAGACGGGCGTGGCAGTTCGCGTCGGGGTCGGCGGCCGAACCCTGATCGGGTCGCAGCCCGACCACGGCCGGAGCGGTCCCGGTATCGGGCGTGACCTGCGAATCCGGCACGGTTTGCGGCTCGTCCGTTCGCCGGATGGAGGAAGGACGGGCGCAGTGCAATGGTACTGGGAGCGACAGTCACACGGGAACGTGCTCGCGGAGGAACTCGAGCAGGAGCGAGTTGAAGAACTCGGAGTTGTCCTGGTTGGCGTTGTGCCCCGCATCGGGGACGACCTCGTAGCGACATTCGGGCTCCGTCGCCGCCCACGTTGGGGCGTCCCTCGCGACGGTCCCCGTCCCGTCGTGCTCGCCGTGCGTCAACAGTAGCGGTTTCCCGAATCGGTAGCCGGGCTCGGCGTGCAGGCAGGTGGCGACCGCCTCCCAGACCGCGAGGAACTCCCGCTTCGAGAGCCGACTCGCCGCGTCGTGGGCGTACCGTCGGACCGGCTCCGTCTCGGCCGTGGATTTCGCGATCGTTCGTCGCAGGTGCCGGTACGGCCACACTCTGAACACGTACGGGGAGAGGCGGAGCGCGGCGTACTCGAGCGTCGACGGCAGCGCCGTGACGTTCGTGGAGCCGACGACGACGAGTGCGGGGACTCGCCCTGGGTAGCGGAACGCGAGTTCCTGCGAGACGTAGCCCCCGAACGACTGTCCGACCGGCGTCACCTCGTCCGCTCCGAGCGCGTCGACGATCGCCAGGAAGTCCTCCACGACGGCCGGGAGCGTGAACTCCATCCCGATCGGCTTGGAGCGCCCGTGGCCGCGGACGTCCCACGTCAGCACCCGGTAGCCGGCGTCGACGACCGGGCCGACCTGCAGGTCGAACATCCGGTGGTCCATCGTCGCGCCGTGGGTGAACGCGACCAGCGGACCGTCTTCGGGGCCGGCGATCCAGTAGTGGATGGTCGATCCGGACCGGTCGAGCACGCTGTGGCGTCCAGGATTCGATCCGTCTTCGGAGTCCTCCATGACGTCGTACTGTGGACGATTCGTACCGAGTCCGCGGAACGGGGTCGTCCTCCCCATCGGTTCACGGGCCGTCGTCGGAACGACGGGGGATAACAGTAGTGGCGCGGACGACGGTCGACGGCATCCCGAACGAGCAGAGTATGACCGTGTCGATGAATTAGACAATAAAGTTATGGAAAAGCCCTCTAAACAAATATCATACTATTACGCTCCGCGGTCGCGATCCCGCTTCGAATTCCCCGCGAAACCGACGGAGGTACACGATAGAGGCTGAATGACGGCGTATCTCCGAACCGATGGCCCGATCGCGTCAGACTGGCTGGAAGTCAAACGATTCCACTCGGAAAAACATGGAACGCCTGCTATGAGTGTCAACGCACCGAATAAGGGCGTTGATAGAACGTCCTGTCGAACGGAGGTAGATACCGAACGAAACCGATCCCATCCCAATTAACAGAAATATACCTATATCCTACAAATGATATCAGTCTCGTGGGTGCCCCTGACGAACCGGTTCGACCGGTCGACCGGACGGTTGTGTGAACGGGACGGAGGGGTCGTACCTGTCACCGGCCGACGAATGACTGTCCGCCTCTGGCGAACAGCAAGTATTTCAATGCGAACTCCGTGGGTGACGTATGGAACCGAGTGGCACGGAACTCAAGACGCCGGTGAAGACGGCACAGACGACGTTCAGGATCGTCGAGGCGCTGAAGGCGCTCGACGGTGCGAGCATCACGGAACTCGCGGACCACCTCGACCTCCCGAAGAGCAGCACCCACAACTACCTCCGGACCCTCGAACACGAAGGCTACGTCGTCGAGAACGACGGCCAGTACGAAGTGGGCCTCCGATTCCTCGACCTCGGCGCGTACGCCCGTACCAGGGAACAGCTGTACACGGTAGCTGCACCCGAACTGGAGGAGGTCGCGGAGGCGACGGGGGAGCACGTCAACCTGCTCGTGGAGGAACACGGGCTCGGCATCTTCCTCTCACGGGCGCAGGGCGCCAACGCGGTCAGCGTCGACTCCTACACCGGTCAGTGCGTCCGGTTACACACGACCGCCCTCGGCAAGACGATCCTCGCGCACCTCCCGCGGGAGCAAACGGACGAGATCATCGACCGATACGGGCTGGAGGCGAAGACCGACCGAACGATCACGAGCAGGGCCGCGCTGTACGAGGAACTGGACGAGATCGAGCAGCGCGGCGTCGCGTACGACCGCGAGGAGCGGATCAAGGGCCTCCGTTGCGTCGCGGTGCCGATCCTCAGCGCCGACCGGATTACGGGGGCCGTGAGCGTCTCCGGCCCCACCAGCCGGATGGACGCCGACCGGATCGAGAACGAGATCCTCCCGAAACTCCGGCACGCCGCGAACATCATCGAACTCAATCAGACGCACTCCTGAGCCGTCCGCTCCGTCGGTCGTATCCGGACGCGAACGAGGGACATCGAGGGGAGAACAGATATTCGCTTCTCACGAATAATATCGCTACCCGTTTGCCGCGACCCGACATGCCCCCACTCACAGGTACTTCACACGTCAGTCAGATATCACTCGTCGACTCTGATTTCACGGGTTCGGGACAGCGTACGATACGTGATCCACCGGCGGAGAACCGATCGGTGAGCGAAAACGGATTCCGATTACAGCCATACTCCTGTAATGATGTGCGGACGCGCCGGACCGACGGGGGCGTCTTCTGCAGCCTGCGGCCCGCTAGGAGTTCAGTTCTCGCTCATGGGCTCGTACGTAACTTCGTCGGGAGAGGATGGACGACGCCCTTCCGTTCGGATCTGACGAACAGACCGATCGTGACGACTGCTCTTCTCACCACGGTTCGTCTCTCGCGAACCGTGATCGTTCGGTCGATCGTGAGCGATCACGATGCCGCCGTGTCCCACTGATTCCGACTGGAGTAACGATGGTGGCTGGTCGTACACACGGCCAGCCACGAAGAGAGCCGAATCCACTGAAAGCCGAGAACAGGAGTGTACAGCCGGCCAGGCGCTAGACGATCTCGTTCCAGGGTCGCTGGCCCTCGTCGAGCCGCGAGATGTTCGTCTCGACGAGGTCGGCGACCTTCGCGCCGTAGTTGTTCGACTGCGCGGCGGCGTGCGGGGTCACGATGACCTCGTCCATCCCCCACAGCGGCGAACCGGGGTCTAGTGGCTCGGACTCGAACACGTCGAGGGCCGCCCCCGCGATCTCCCCGTCCTCCAGCGCTCCGACGAGCGCGCCCTGATCGACGATCTCCCCCCGACTGACGTTGATCAGGTACGCGTCCTCGTCCATCGCCTCGAAGACGTCCCGACCCACGAGCCCGCGGGTCGCATCCGTCAGCGGCGTCGTGAGCACCACGAACCGGACGTCGCTCACGGCCTCGGCCAGCCGATTCACGTCGTAGACGCGGTCGAGCCCGAGTTCCGAGACCGGCCTGACGTCGACACCCACCACGTCCACCCCCAGCACGCCGGCGCGGGCGACGACGCTCCCCCCGAGTTCGCCCAGTCCGACGACGCACGCGGACGTCCTGCCCAGTTCGAACGGCCGTTCCCAGGGGATGCGCTCCCACGTGTTCTCGCCCTGGTTGTCCCGGTAGCGGTGGAGCCCCTTCGCGAACGTCAGCATGAACCCGACCGCCGACTCGCCGACCAGATCGCCGGCCACGCCCGTGCTGTTCGTGACGGTGATGCCGGCGTCGCGGTAGGCGTCCAGCGGGAAGTCGTCGTAGCCCGAGCGGATCGTGTGGACCCACTCGACCGCCTCCAGGAACTCGTCGTGGTGGTACACCGTGATCACCCCGTCACAGTCGTCCAGCGAGTCCGCCCACCTGACCTCGAACTCCGCGTCGAGGTGGCCGAGCAGGTCCCGGAGGTGGGCAGGCGGGCACGGGTGATCGCCCCAGTCGTGGATCGCGACGCGCCGGATTCGGCTCTCCCGTGACATGGTCGTTCCTCGCCCCTTTCCGAGTTAGTTCCTCGGGTGGGCTCACTGGTCGCCGTGCGGGCGGTCTCACAGACGGGGCGGGGGCCGCCCCCGACGTCGGGGTGGCGTCCCTCCGATCAGCGGTTCCCCGTGTGGATCGCCTTCCCCATCGCGTTCTCGGCCGCCTCGTGGACCGCCTCCGAGAGCGTCGGGTGGGCGTGGATCGTGCCCGCCACGTCCCCGAGACGCGCGCCCATCTCGATGGCGAGCGCGAGTTCGGCGACGAGTTCGGACGCCTCGGGCCCCACGATCTGCCCGCCGAGCACGAAGCCCGTCCCCTCGTCGGCGACGACCCGCACGAAGCCGTCCGACTCGGCCATCGTGAGCGCCCGGCCGCTGGCGCGCAGCGGCATCCGGCCGACGACGGGGGAGAAGCCCGCCTCCTCGGCCTCCGCCTCGGTCATCCCCACGGTGCCGATCTCGGGATCGGTGAACACCGCGGCCGGGACGGCCTGGTAGTCCAGCGCGGCGGGGTTTCCGGCGGCGACCTCGGCGGCGACGATGCCCTCCTCGCTGGCCTTGTGCGCGAGCATCGGCTCGCCGGCGACGTCGCCGACCGCGAAGACGTGTTCGAGGTCGGTCCGCGCCCGGTCGTCGGTTTGCAGGAAGCCGTCCTCGTCAGGGTCGAGGTCGACGGCCTCCAGTTCGAGGGTGTCCGTGACCGGTTCGCGACCCACAGCGACGAGGACGCGGTCGGCCTCGTAGGTGGCCCTGTCGCCCGACTCCGTCTCGGTTTCGACGGCGATGCGACCGTCCGCGGTCTCCTCCCAGCCGGCCGCCCCCTCGCCGAAGTGGAACTCGATGCCCAGCTCCTCGGCGCGCTCGGTCACGACCCGGGCCACGTCGCGCTCGTACGTCGGGAGGGCGTCCTCCAGCATCTCGACGACCGTCACGTCGGCGCCGAGTTTCGCGAACGTCGTCGAGAGCTCCATCCCGATGTAGCCCGCCCCGACGACCACGAGGTCGTCGGGGACCGCGTCGGCCGCCAGCGCCTCCCGCGAGGACCACACTGGGTCGTCGGCGAAGTCGAAGCCGGGGAGTTCCACCGGGCGTGACCCCGTCGCGATCACGGCCCGCTCGAACTCGACCGTCTCCATCCCCTGCCCCTCGCCGCCGTGTGCGATCCGCGCCGTGTGCTCGTCCTCGAACGCGGCCGTCCCCTCGATGAGGTTGACGCCGTTCGCCTCGCAGAGCGACTCGACGCCACCGGTGAGCTCCTCGACGACGCCGTCCTTCCACTCGGCCATCGCCGCCACGTCGACTGCCGGGTCGGCGTGGACGCCCATCTCGGCGGCGGTGGCCGCGTCGTGGGCGACGTCGGCCGCCGTGATGAACGCCTTCGAGGGGATGCAGCCGTGGTTGAGGCAGGTGCCGCCGTACGCCTCGCGTTCGACCAGGGTGGTGTCGACGCCCTCCTGAGCGGCGCGGATGGCGGCGACGTACCCGCCGGGACCGCCGCCGATGACCAGGAGGTCGGTACCGGTCGCGATGTCTCCCATAACCATGACTCGCACCTCGTGTCCTCCCGTCAAAAGTGCACTCGTCCGTCGAGACGACCGATCTCGTCCACGGGTGTCGTCCCGACCGTGCCGACGTCGTCCCGGTCGGGGTGGCGTCGTCCCGAGCCCGGGGACGGTATCTCGGTCAGTCGAGCAGGAGCAGCGCCGGGTTCGCGAGCAACTCCTTCACGCGGTTCGAGAACCGCGCCGCGTCGGCGCCGTCGACCAGGCGATGGTCGACCGACATCGAGAACCGCATCGTCTCCCGGGCGACGACCTCGTCGTCGACGACCCACGGGCGCTTCCTGATGGGTCCCATCGCGAAGATGGCCGCCTCGGGGTGGTTGATGATCGGCGAGGAGAACTCGCCGCCGATGACGCCGATGTTCGTGACGGTGAACGTCCCACCCTGCATCTCCGACGGCGAGATCTCCCTGTTCCGCGCCCGTTCGGCGAGGTCCCTGACATCCGCCGCCAGCTCCTTCAGTCCCTTCCGGTCCGCGTTCTTCACGACGGGCACCATCAGCCCCGCGTCCGTGGCGACGGCGATGCCGACGTTGTACTCGTCGTGGAGGACGATCTCACCGGCCTCCTCGTCGAGGCTGGAGTTCAGGTACGGGAACTCCTGCAGCGCCGTCGTGATCGCCCTGATGACGAACGGCATGTAGGTGAGCTTCACGCCCTCCCGCTCGGCCACCTCGGCCAGTTCTCCCCGGACCGCGACCAGGTCGGCGGCGTCGAACTCGTCGTGGTGGGAGACGTGGGGCGCGGTGTACTTCGACCGGGCCATCTGTTCGCCGATGGTCTGCCTGACGCCCCTGTAGGGGACGCGCTCGCCCGACGTGGCGCCACCCGCTGTCGTGCCGCCGCCTCCGCCCGCGGTCGTGTCGTTGCCTCCGCCGGCCGTCGCACCGTTCCCCCCCGCACTGCTTCCGGCCACCGCCGTGGCGGTGTCGGAGCCGACCGTCCCGTCCCCGCTCCGGCGGGATTCCAGGTACGCGCGGACGTCCTCGGGCGTGACGAACGCCTCGCCGTCGCGCTCCTCGCTCGCCGGAACGTCGTCGATATCCACGCCCGCCTCCTCGGCGAGTCGGCGGGTCGCCGGCATCGCCAGGGTTCGCTTGCGGTCCGCGCCGTCGCCCTCGACCGTGACGGGTACCGCGTCGGCGGACGCGCGCTCGGTCACGGCCGGTTCGCCGCCGGTGACATCCGTCGGTCCGGCCGACGTGCTCGCACCGCCGGAATCGCTGGCGGAGGCGTCGACCGATTCGCCGGCCGAGTCGACGCCCTCAATGCCGCCGTCACTGTCGCCGGCGTCGGCCGCCTCGCGAACGTCGGCCTCGGTCACCCGCCCGCCCCCGTCGGAGCCGACGACGGCCGCGAGGTCGACGCCGAGTTCGCGTGCCAGCGTCCGGGTCGTCGGCGCGGCGAACACGCGACTCTGGGGGACCGCTTGCTCGTCGCCTCCGCTCGGACCGGACTCGGACGTCTCCGCGTCGCCCGCAGCCGAGGGGGTCGTCTCGGCCCCATCCCCGGTCGTGGACCTGGACTCATCACTCCCCCCGGTGCCCTCGGAGTCGGCGCCCCCGTCGTCCCCGTCGACGTCGAAGGTGACGACGACGGAGTCCACCGGGACCATCTCGCCCTCCTCGTAGTGGAGTTCGCTCACGGTCCCCTCGTACGGCGAGGGGACCTCGACGAGCGCCTTGTCGGTCTCGACCTCGGCGATGGTCTGGTCCTCCTCGACGTGTTCGCCCGGCGCCACCAGCCACGAGACGAGTTCCCCCTCGGCGATACCCTCGCCTAGATCCGGTAGCTCAAACGTTCGCTCGGCCATGGCTCATCGTCTGCGGGGTTCCGTTTGAGTGTTTCCCCCTCCTATCTGTCGTGTGGATACGTGACCGCGAGCTCCCCTGGTCGGATGAGAACACTTCGGAAGCCCCCGTGGTGAACCGAGTCGCCCTCCGAGTTCCTCGTGATGCCGGGCAGCACCTCGAAACGACGAATCCCCGAGAAAAACGGATCGATCAGACCGAGAGCGCGCGTTCCATCGCATCCAGGATGCGTGGCGGGTGCGGGAAGTAGTAGTCCTCCATCGACAGCAGCGGGACGGGCGTGTCGAAGCCGGTGACGCGCTCGACCGGCGCCTCGAGGTACATCAGCGCCTCGTCGTTGATGCGGGCGACGACGTCGCTGCCGACGCCGATGCTGCGCGGCCCCTCGTGGACGACCACGCACCGGCCCGTCTTCTTCACCGACTCGACGACCGTCTCGGCGTCCATCGGCGAGACGGTCCGGAGGTCGATCACCTCCGCGTCGACGTCGCCCTCCTCGACCGCCTCAAGGGTGGGCGGCATCATCGACCCCCACGCGACGACCGTCACGTCCTCGCCCTCCCGGCGGACGGCCGCCTCGCCCAGCGGCACCTCGTAGTCGTCCTCGGGGACCTCCTCGCGGAACGACCGGTAGATGCGCTTGGGCTCCATGAACAGCACCGGATCGGGGTCGCGGATGGCGCTGAGCAGCAGCCCCTTCGTGTCGTGGGGCGTGCTCGGCACGACGATCTGGAGCCCCGGGATGTGGCCGTAGGCGCCCTCGAGGCTCTCGGAGTGGTGTTCGAGCGCCCGGACGCCCGCGCCGTAGGGCATCCGGACCACCATCGGCGCGTTGAGCGCCCCACGCGTCCGCCAGCGGATGCGGCTGGCGTTGGAGACAAGCTGGTCGAACGCCGGCGGGAGGAAGCCCGAGAACTGGATCTCCGCGACCGGCCGGTAGCCGTACATCGCCAGCCCCGTCGCGCCCCCGACGATGGCGATCTCCGAGAGCGGCGTGTCGACCACGCGGTCGCCCCCGAACTCCTCGAGCAGTTCGTCCGTGGCGCGGAAGACGCCGCCGCTCTTGGCGACGTCCTCACCCAGGACGACCACGCGGTCGTCGGCCGCCATCTCGGTGTGCAATGCGTCGTTGACCGCCTCCACGATTGTTGCCTGCATGGTCACCCCTTGGGCCGCTGTTCGACGTAGTCGTACATCTCCGGCCGGCGCTCGAGGAGGTCCTCGAACTCCGCCAGCTGCCTGGCGAGTTCGGGCGGCATCTCGTCGTACACGTACGCGAACAGCTCCTCGACGCCGCGCTGTTCGAACTCGTTCGCGGCCGCGAGCGCCTCGTCGAACTCCGCCTCGATCTCCTCGACGATCGCGTCGTGGTCGATGTCGTCCCACAGCCCCTCGGCCTCCAGGAACGACCGGTACCGCTCGATGGGGTCGTCCTCCTCCCATCGCTCGACCTCCTCGTCGTCGCGGTAGCGCGTGGGATCGTCGCTGGTAGTGTGGGCGTCGAGGCGGTAGGTGACCGACTCGACGAACACCGGCTCGCCCTGGCGCACGCGTTCCTTCGCGGTCGAGACGGCGTCGTACACCGCCAGCACGTCCTGGCCGTCGACGCGGATGGCGTCGATGCCGTACGCCAGCGCCTTCTGCGCGATGGTGCTCGCGCCGGTCTGGCTCTCGAAGTTCGTCGAGATGGCGTACTGGTTGTTCTGGCAGAAGAACAGCGCCGGCAGCCGCAGCGCCCCCGCGAGGTTGATGGCCTCGTGGGCCGCCCCGGTGCTCGTCGCGCCATCGCCAAGATAGGCGGTCGTGACGGCGTCCCCGTCGTCGAGGTCCATCCCCCAGGAGACGCCGGCGGCCAGCGGGAGGTGCGAGCCGATGGATATGGCGATCTGGGAGTTGTGCTCGGCGAACGACTTCTGGCCCTCCTCGATGCCCCGCCAGAAGAGGATCATGTCCCGCATCGGGACCCCGCGCATGAACATGGGCGTCCACGCGCGGCCGACGAAAAGCCAGTCGTCCGGTTCCAGCGTGGACGCGCTGCCGACGATGCTCGCCTCCTGCCCCCGGGTCGACCCGAAGGTTCCGAGTTCGCCCCGCCGCTGGATGTTCACCATCCGGCGGCAGAACACCCGGTCGGTCACCATCCAGCGGTACAGGTCGCGCAACTCCTCGTCGTCGAGGTCGGGGACGGCCCCGGCGTTGTAGGAGCCGTCCGGCGCGACGATCCGGTGGGTGGGAACCTCGAGGTCGTCCTGGGTGAGGTATCTCGCCCCGCCATCCCCCGCCCCGGTAGCGGAGGGGCTACGGTCGTTTGACTCTCTCTCGCTCATTCGACGGCCAATCTGTTGTGAGGGACCACTATTAAACTCGGGGGTGGGGGTGACGGACGGCGGTCCCCCGCCCGACCGCGATGCGAACGAGGCATCGACGGGCCGCCGCGAACCCGAGAACCTTCCAGCGACACCACGCTTTATTGGGTCCTGCACGAGTGGTCCGGTATGACGATACTGACGGCGGTGGACGGGGAGGCGATACCCAGCAGGCCAGTGGAGAAGGGGCGGGAACTCGCCGAGGCGTTCGGCGACGACCACGTCGTCCTGCACGTGATGCCACAGGACGTGTTCGACGGCTTTCGGGAGTCGACGGGTACGACCGCCGGGGGGTACTCGTTGCCGTCCGCTGCTTCGTACGGCGATTCGGGGTCCGACGGCGTCCGGTCAGGCGACGCCAGTTCGGACGGGTACTCCGTCGAGGACGGCGAACGGCACGCGAGGAGCGTCGCCCGCGACGTCGTCCGCGGGACGCTCGACGACTGGGAGGACGCGGTCGTCCAGGGGCGCGTCGGCGAACCGGTCGAGGAGATCCTGGCGGAGGCCGACCGCCGGCACGCCCGGTATCTCGTCATCGGCGGACGCAAGCGCTCGCCGACGGGCAAGGCGCTGTTCGGGAGCAGCACCCAGTCGATCCTCCTCTCGGCCGACCAGCCGGTCGTGACCGTCATGTCCGAGTGAGGTCCGGGGCTCGCTCCTCCGTCCGCGTCGACCTCCGCTGTGCCGATCGAATCGGCTAGTGACAGGTAGCCGATTCATGGGTGAATTTTTATACCCCGAAAACTATTCGATTCGATGATGCCATTCGATAGCACGCGGCGTCGAACGTTTCTGAAGTCAGGTGCGGCCGTCGCGGGGGCCGGCCTGACCGGACTCGCAGGGTGTTCGAGCCTTCCGGGAGGCGGGACGACGCAACTCGGACTTGCGTTCACGGTCCCGGTCGAGAACCTCGGCTCCCTGTTCGCCATCCCTGAGCTCCAGGAGCAACTCACGAACCTCGGCGACGCGTACGAACTCAAGGTCACGCGGAACCAGAGCACGCCCGACTCGCTGAACGGCATGGCCGCCGGCGAGACCGATCTGGCGCTCCTCTCCTCGGTGAGCTACGCGTCGGCGGTCCAGCAGGAGGCAGTTCCGGGGAACATCTCCATGGTGGCGACGGACTTCTGGGACGCCCACCCCGAGTGGTACGGGTTCACCATCTTCTCCGGGAGCGACTCGGACGTCACCGAGCCCGCGAACCTCGAGGGCAAGACGATCGCCGTCAACAGCCTCGGGACCGGGGTCCACGCGGTCATCGTCAAGAAGCTCCAGCAGGAGGGCATCGACCCGGAGAACGGCGTCGACATGGTCGAACTCCCGTTCCCCACCATGACGTCCGCCATCAACGACGGGCGCATCGACGCGGCCATCTTCCCGGCCATCTTCGCCGTCTCGGCGCGCGGCGAGAACTTCACCGAGGTGTACACCAGCCAGGACACGTGGGACCAGGAGTACCCGTTCGCGTACACGGCCGCCTCGAACGACTCCATCGACAACAAGTCCGACGCCATCGGCGCGTGGGGAGAGGACTTCGCCGAACTCGTCGACTACTGCTACGACAACCGCTCGGAGGTCGTCTCGCTCGCAGCCGAACACTTCGAGCTCCCGGAGCCGCTGGTCGACGGCTTCTTCCTCACCAACCAGGACTACTTCCGCCAGGACATCAGGATCGACTTCGAGCGACTCCAGTTCGCGATGGACGAACTCGTCGACCTCGGCTTCATCGAGCAGAGCTTCGACGTCCGCGAGTACGCCACCAACGAGTTCCTCCCGGAGAACTGAAGGGAGGGGACACGCCGTCGACCGCGATTTTTCACGCGACCCCTACGTTTCACGCCATCCGTCACCGCGAGCACGGGGTCCACGCTGGCCCGAAACCGCTGGAAGAGGGTGAAGCGACTTCGGCTACTCGATCCGTTCGAGGTCCGCTCTGACCGCCTCGTACGCCTCCGTCAGTTGCGACCCCTCCTCGGCCGACAGTTCCCACTCGTGGATCTCCGCGACCCCGTCGCCGTCCAGCGTCACCGGGACGCCCAGCGCCACGTCCTCGAACCCGTACTCGCCCGCGAGGGGCGTGGACAGGCAGAACGGTTCCTCGTTCCCGCCGGCGGCCATCGACCGGATCACGCGGGTGACGCCGGCGCTCGTCACCCACCGCGACGTCTCCCTCACCCCTCGGCGCTTCGCGATCTCGAAGGGGACGTCGCGCACGTACTCCCGGACGTCGGCGCGGTCCGACTCCGGGACCTCCACGGGCTCGCCGTCGACGCGGACGCGGGAGAACACCGGGACGACGTTCTCCCCGTGCTCGCCCATCATGGGGCAGTGGACGGCGTTCCTGTGCACGCCGAGCCCCTCGGCGATGGCGTCGGCCGCGCGGGCCGTCTCGGAGAGCGAGTAGCCCATGAACTTCTCCCGTGGCCAGCCCAGCAGTGACCGGAACCGGTAGGTGAGCCGGTCGATG
Source organism: Halorarum halophilum (assembly GCF_013401515.1). Taxonomy (NCBI): domain Archaea; kingdom Methanobacteriati; phylum Methanobacteriota; class Halobacteria; order Halobacteriales; family Haloferacaceae; genus Halorarum; species Halorarum halophilum. The sequence goes on from NZ_CP058529.1 coordinate 3,009,542, forward strand.
GGGTTGGTCACGACGAGCAGCGGGGTCGGGTCGAGTCCGCGCAGGTCCGCCGCGACGTCGTCGACGATGGCGAGGTTCCGCTCGAGTTCCGCCTCGCGGGCGCCGCGGTCGGTCGCGTCCTCCGGCTGGGGGGCGGCCGCGTTGAACACGAGGAGGTCGGGATCCAGGTCCGGCAGGTCCTCGGGGGTGGCCGACCGGACCTCGCCGAACCCGTCGGGGCCGACCCTCGACCGGCCGTCGGGCGCGTTGGCGAAGTGGTAGCCCGCGTGGGAGATGTCCGTGGCGTGGGCCCAGGCGGCCTCCTCGTCGATGTCCACGAGGCTGACGTCGATGGAGGGGGCCAGCCCGGCGACGGTGTAGGCGACGGTCGAGCCGATGGTGCTCGCGCCGCCGATGATCGCAACGTGCATACTCCCCCCTCACCGGTCTGCCCCAAGTAGATTGTCCCCGGTGGGTCGAGCGCCGTCGGTCCACGAGCCGGCGTGTTCGGCGTCGAGGCTCACGGCGCCGGGGAACGTCGAAAACCGAACCGTCGCGGGCGGCGACGGCTCACAGCCGACGGTCCGCGTTACTGCTACTTCCCGTCGTCGACGTAGACGACGCCGTCCTCGACGACCACGTCGTACATCGGGAGGACGATGCTGTCGTCGCCGATGTGCGTCCCGGTCTCGAGGTCGAACGACCAGCCGTGCCACGGACAGGAGACGATGCAGTCGTCGCTGTAGTGCTGGTCGATGCGCTCGCCCGGTCCGGTGAACTCGCCGACGAGCTTGCGCTGGACCTTCCCCTCGCAGACCGGCCCGCCGTCGTGGGGGCACTGGTTCCGCATGGCGTAGAACTCCCCCTCCGCCTTGATGACGCCGACCTCGGCCCGGCCGATCTGCACGATCCGGTGGTCGCCGTCCGCGAACTCGTCGGCCGGCCCGACCTTGACGAGCGAGTCGTCGCTCACAGGCCGAACACCTCCTCGGCGTTGCCCGCGAGGATCGCCCGGCGGTCGTCGTCGTCGAGCATCGGGAGATCGTTGATGGTCGAGGGGCTGTCGAAGTCCCAGTGGGGGTAGTCCGAGGCGTACAGCAGCCGGTCGGTCCCGATCATGTCGAAGCAGAGTTCGAGCAGGTCGTTGCGCGCGGAGATCTCCAGCGGCTGGGTGCCGAAGTAGAAGTCCGTGATGTACTCGCCGGGGCGCGTGTCGAGCAGCGGCGCCTCCTCGGGTCGCTTCAGGTACTCCTCGTCGAGGCGGCTGACGAGCCCCGGGATGTACGTCACGCCCGACTCCATGAACACGATGTCGAGGTCGGGGAACTTCTCCGGGATGCCCTGGCAGGCGACGCTGACGATCTGGGACATGTTCGACTCCAGGAATCCGAGCGTGTGCGTCTCGATCATCTCCTGGTAGCCGGCCCGGACGTACTCGTCGAGGCCCGACCCGCCGGTGTGGTACACGACCGGGTAGTCCATCTGCTCGCAACGCTCGTAGATCGGGTCGTACTTCCGGTTCCCCAGCGGCGGGCTCGCCCCCGCGGTGATGAAGCAGGCGCCGACCCACGCCTCCTCGTCCTCGACGCGTTCGAGCACCTCCAGCGAGGCGTCGACGTCGCCGTACGGGATCGGCGCGAGCCCGTAGACGCCCTCGTCGGGGTCGAGCACCTCCTCCATCATGTACTCGATGTACCCCTTCGTGAACGCCTGCACGCGCTCGTCGTCGGCGTTGACGCCGCCCATCGCGAGGATGAGGTGGGAGATCTGCAGCGACACGTCGATGTCGAGGAACTCCATCCCCTCGGTGACGCGCTCCGGGTCCTCCGGCTCGTCGGGGTAGTTCGAGTGCTCGCGGGTGACCTTCCCGTAGTTCTGCCTGTCGCCCGTGGACGTGGGGAAGAAGGAACTGAGGTTCTGTTTCACGCCCGCGTCGTCCCAGTTGCTCTCCACGTACTTCGTGTGCCACGGCTCGGGCATGTACTCCGCGACCTCCTTGAACGAGTCCTGGTAGTGCCAGTCGCAGTCGATGACCCGTTCCTCGGTGACGTCGATCATCGCGCGTACCACCCGCCGTCGGAGTCGGGGCGTCCCTCCCGCATCCGTGGAGGGAACTCTACTGCCACGCAGCTGTTCGTGGGGGTCGCTGGCATACAGCGAGAACATGGCTAGACGACCATTTAGGTTTTCGCCTCGGCGCCACCGGCGTCGCGTCGAGACGACGTGAGCGACCGAAGGGGAAGGATCGAGACGGTGTGAACGAGTGGGGGAAGCGAACGGGGACTGCGGCCGGACAGGGCCGGCAGGACGGTCCCACCCCGCTTACGTCCAGTGGAGGAGTCGGCCGCGGGCGAAGCGGAGGATGCGGTCGAGGCCGATACCGACGAGCATGATGGCGATGATGGCGGCGTACACCTGGGTCGACTCGAACGAGCGGACGCCCTCGATCTCCAGGGCTCCCAGCCCGCCGCCGCCGGCGACCATCTCGAAGACGAAGGTGATGATGAGCGAGAGGGGCATGGCGATCTGGAGGCCGGTCAGGATGCCCGGCGCCGCCGCCGGCAGGATCACCCGGCGGAGGAGCCGCCCGTTGCCCGTCCCCATCATCCGGGCAGACCAGACGAGGTTCTGCTCGACCTGTCGCGTGCTGTCGCGGGCGTTGACCGCGACCGGCCAGAACGTCCCGACCGCGACCATGATGATCTTCGAGACGTCGCCGATGCCGAACCAGAGCATGAACACCGGGATGAGCGAGATGATCGGCACCGGGTAACCGATCTTGATGATCGGGTCGAAGAACCAGTTCACGGCGGCGTTCCGCGCGCAGAGGATGCCGACGACGATGCCCAGGACCGACGCGATCGCCAGGCCGACGAGCGCCCGCCTGAGCGTCAGGTAGGCATTGTACAGCATCTCGCCGGACACCGTCAGCTCGTAGAACCGGAGCAGGATGTCCGAGAGCGGCGGCAGGAAGTAGTAGTGGATGAGCCCGAACTGGGCGACGAGCTCCCAGAGGACGAGAACGATGACGAGCGAGTAGATCGACTTGCCGACCGAGACGGCGGCGGACAGGTCGACCCGTCGGTCTGCGGTTACGTCCATGTCAACACCCGTTCCCTGGCCTCCTCGAACCCCCTCACCGCGACGAAGGCCATCGCCGAGATGATGACGATGTTCGCGAACATCGTCGGGTAGTTGCCGATCTGGCCGGACGTCAGGATGAGGTAGCCGATCCCCTCGTTGGAGGCGATGAGCTCCGCGCTCACGAGCGCGATGAAGGCGATGGGGACGGCCTGCCGGACCCCGGTCATGATCTCGGGGATCGTCGCCGGGAAGATGACCTTCCAGAGGAGCCGCCGTCCGTCCGTTCCCATCATCTTCGCCGACCACACGAGGTTCCGGTCGACGTCGCTCGCCGCGTTGTAGCTGTTGAGGACGATGGGGAGCAGGCAGGCGAGGAAGACGATGAGGATCGCGGTGCTCGTGCCCACGCCCAGCCAGAGGATCGCGAGTGGAACGAGCGCCGTCTTCGGGATCGGGTACGTCATCGAGAGGAAGACGTCGAAGAAGTTCTCGACCGCGTCCGAGCGCGCCATCCCGATGCCGAGGAGGACGCCGATGGCGATGCTCAGCCCCAGGCCGACCGCGATCCGGAACAGCGAGACGAACAGGTGCGAGTACACCTCGCCGGTGACGAGCAGCTCCCAGATCTCGCCGGAGACGGTCACGGGCGACGGGAGGATCGCCTCGGCGACGACCGTCCCGCTCGCCAGTTCCCACAGGAGCGCCACGATGACGAGCGGGACCCAGTCGAAGACCGCCCGGGCGGGACTCCGGAGCCGTTCCGGGACCGCTTCGGACCCCTGAAAGGTTGCCCCCCCCACGGCTACGGTCGCACCTCCGTCCTCGTCTCCTCGCGGAGCGACTTCCAGACGGCGTTCTTCGTCGTCGTGAACTCGTCGGACGTGATGATCTCCTCGCGGGGGAGCGACCGGTCGAGGTCGACCTCGGTGACCATCTTCTTCGTCCCGGGGTGGCGGGTCATGATCATCACGCGTTCGGAGAGGTAGACGGCCTCCTCCACGTCGTGGGTGATGAACACGACCGTCTTCTCGAGGTCGCCCCAGATGTCGATCAGCTGGTCCTGGAGCGACTCCCTGAGCGGCTGGTCGAGCGCGCCGAACGGCTCGTCCATGAGCAGGATCTTCGGCTCGTACGCGAGCGTCCGGGCCAGCGCGACGCGCTGTTTCATCCCCCCGGAGAGCTCCTTCGGGTACTTGTCCTCGAACCCGTCGAGGTCGACCATGTCGATGTACCGCTGGGCCGTGGCCTGCCGCTCGTCCTTGGGGACGCCGCCCTCCTCGAGCCCGTAGGTCACGTTCTCGAACACCGTCCGCCAGGGGAACAGCGCGTAGTCCTGGAACACCACGCCCCGGTCCGTCCCCGGGCCGTCGATGGGGGTGCCGTCGACGGAGATCGTCCCCGTCGACGCGTCCAGGAAGCCGGCGATCAGGTACAACAGCGTGCTCTTGCCACAGCCGCTCGGCCCGACGACGCTGACGAACTCGCCGCCGTCGATCTCGAACGAGAGGTCCTCGATGGCCTTCGTTCGCTCGGCCCCCTCGCCGTAGAACTTCTCCAGGTTCGAGATGGTGACGTTCCCGTCCATCACGGCCTCCCCGTAGTTCGCAGTCGGTCGGGGTGCTGGTGTGAGGCGGCCGTCCTGCCGCGGCGTGGCTCGTGTTCTGTCATTGGATTGCGTTGGGCTCTCGTCGTTGTGCGCGTCTCTTCGGGCGGCGACGGACGTCCCGACGAAGCCGGGGTCCGCCAGCGGACGGGTCGGCGCCGCGCGCGGCGTCCGCGTCGAAACGGGACGCCGCTGGACGACCCGAAACTCGGCCGTTCCGACCGCTACTGCTACCGCGTGACACGGTGTCGACACGGTTTCGATCGTACAAAAACCTTCCCTCCGGACGGGGCCCCGGGGACGCGACAGGGGCCCCGTCCTTCGCGCTAAGTGTACGTCTGCAGTGATCTTTTCGTCGACCCCGACCGTCGACTGTGGCGGCGTGGACGGCGGTCGGCTCCTCGTGTCCGGCTTCTCCGAACCGATTTCTGCCATCTCTCCCCCTACTTCCTCGAGGTCGTTCCATACCACAAAGACATGATAGTATTGAATACGAGACTGGGGAATGATTGGAATCGGTCAACGCGGGTCGGCGCACGCGAATGTAAACGATAGCCATCCCCAGTAACACGACTCCGTTGTTGGAATCGGACTGAACCCGGTACGAGGCGTCGTACTCGCTCTTCTCGAGATTGGGGTGGACTGAGGATACGGTTCGAGACGATTGGGTCCGGATCGACGGGTTATGGTGAGGATCACCGCTCTCAACTAGCTGAGGGGTGTAGGATCGGCTTGGTTTAGCGATACTTCGTGGGAATACAGCAGCTCGATAGGCGAGAAATTAGTAATCTAAATTCTATATACTAGAAATTGATATTCTCGGTGGGTGCGTCCCGTGAGCTACGCGAATCTGGCCGGCCGTCGAGTCGGGATCGTTCCCCGTCACCGATTTGGTTGGCCTCCCCGCCCACCCGATCACCTAGCTTGACCGCCACCGACTTCGACGTCGTCGGAACGCCCGGAGGGATCACACGTCGACCGTTCGGAGGTGACCCGCGAGAGCGGGAGTAACCCCTTTCGGCCCTCGCTACGAGTTCCCGAACATGGAGGACATCGAAGGCGACGCGGTCGTCGTCACGGGAGCGAGTTCCGGAATCGGCGGGGCCACCGCGCGCGTTCTCGCGGCGGACGGGGCGAACCTCGTGCTCGCCGCCCGTCGCGAGGACCGGCTCGAGGAACTGGCCGACGAACTCGAATCCGAGTACGACGTTCAGGCGCTTCCGGTGTCGACCGACGTCACGGAGCGCGAGCAGGTGGACGACCTCGTCGAGGCCACGGTCGGGGAGTTCGGCCGCCTCGACGGGCTGGTGAACAACGCCGGCGTCGGGCTCGGCGGCGAGGTGGCGGAGCTGACGGACGAGGAGTACCACACGATGATGGACGTGAACGTCGACGGCGCGTTCTACGCCACCCGCGCGGCGCTCCCGCATCTCCGCGAGACCGAGGGGACGGTGGTGTTCATCGGCAGTTTCGCCGGGCAGTACCCCCGGCCCGGCAACCCGGTGTACGCCGCGACCAAGTGGTACGTTCGCGGGTTCGCACACAGCCTCGCGGGCCAGGTCGGCGACGACGGGATTGCGGTGTCCGTCGTCAACCCGACCGAGGTGCGGACCGAGTTCGGCTCCGAGCAGGGCGACGCGTTCGAGGAGCAGTACGGCCCCGACGAGGCGACCGAACCCGAGGCCATCGCTGACGCGGTGCGGTTCTCGCTCGGACAGGCCGGGACCGACGCCGTGAACGAACTGGACCTGTACCGCCGGGACAAGTTCTCGCACTTCTGAGCGGTGCTCGGACGGCAGTTGGCGGTCGGTCGCCGGCGGCCGTCCGCCGGCCCTCCCCAAGAGCCATTAGCCGAACCGCCCGAACTGTGGGTATGACTGACACGGGACAGTTCCGCGCCACGGGGGACGCCGAGCGATGAGGTTGGACGCCGACGCGGCCGTCGAGTACCTCGAAGCTCGGGGTCGAGTCCCCGAGGGTGCCCGACCGGTCGCCGAACCGCTGGGCGGGGGCGTCTCGAACGACGTGTTCCGCGTCAGCTGGGACGACGACGCGGTCGTCCTCAAACAGCCGCTCCCGGACCTCGCGGTGGCGGACGATTGGCCGGCGGACGTCGGCCGCGTCCACAACGAGGCCGCGGCCGCCCGGGTGTACGCCGCCGTCCTCGACGACCGCGGGATGGACGGCGTCGCGGTCCCGGCCGTCCGCTTCGAGGACCACGAGGAACACGTCATCGGCATCTCCTCGGCCCCGGAGTCGGCGCGGATGTGGAAGTCGGACCTGCTCGACGGAACCGTCGACCCGGGGATCGCCGCGACGGTCGGCGAGTTCCTCGCGGCGGCCCACGACTACGCCGCGGACGACGGGGACCTCGAGGAAGCGTTCGGGAACTACGTCCCGTTCGAGCAACTGCGCCTGGACCCGTACCACCGGACCGTCGCGGAGCGCCACCCGGACCTCGCGCCGGCGATCGAGCGCGAGATCGAGCGCATCAGGTCGACGCGCTCGACGCTGGTCCACGGCGACTACAGCCCGAAGAACGTGCTCGTCGACGACACGGACAGGCGACCCCACCTCTGGCTGCTCGACTTCGAGGTGGCACACTGGGGCGACCCGGCGTTCGACGTCGCGTTCATGCTCAACCACCTGTTCATCAAGTCGGTCTACCTCGCCGACCGGCGGGACGAGTACGTCTCGGCCGCCGAGGCGTTCTGGGAGGCGTACCGCGACACCGTCGAGACGACCCCCATCGACGAAACCGACGTGGTGCGGGAACTCGGCGTCCTCATGCTCGCCCGCGTCGACGGCAAGTCGCCGGTCGAGTACGTCGAGCAGGTGGAGACGAAGGAGACGCTTCGGGCGCTCGCGAGGCGGATCCTGACCGGGGATGTCGGGACGGTCGCGGAGTTGGCCTCGATCGTCCGCGAGGAGGTGGACGGCCGGTGAGCGAGATCACCGACGTCACGGCCTGGGAAGTGCTCGACTCGCGGGGGAACCCGACGGTTCGCGCCCGGGTCGACGCCAAGTCGGGTTCGGGCACCTTCACCGTCCCGGCTGGTGCGAGTACCGGCGAGCACGAGGTCGTCGAACGGCGCGACGGGGGCGGCCGATACGGCGGGCAGGGCGTGACCGACGCCGTCGCGGCGGCGAACGACGAACTCGCCGAGGTCGTCGTCGGCAGGGACGCGACCGACCAGGAGGCGATCGACGCGGCGATGGTGGCCTACGACGGAACCGACGCCCTCGCCGCCGTGGGGGCCAACGCGGTGCTCGCGGTATCCGGCGCGGTCGCCCACGCCGCGAGTTCCGTCGCCGGGAAGTCCCTTCACCGGTACATCGCCGACAGTCGGGGATCCGAGGGGTCGATGCCCACGCCGATGGTCAACGTCGTCAGCGGCGGCCTGCACGCGGAGGGTGGCATCGAGATCCAGGACGTGCTCGCGGTCCCCCGGGGGGCGACCACCTACTCCGAGGCGCTCGAGACGGCGTGGGACGTCCGGCGCGCGGTGCGCTCGCTCGTCGTCGAGGCCGGCCACCGCCCGCTCGTCGCCGACGAGGGCGGGTTCGCCCCGCCGATGGCGGGGATTGGGGAGGCGTTCGAACTCGTGGTCGACGGCATCGAGCGGGCGGGGTACGTCCCCGGCGACGACGTCGCGCTGGCGGTCGACGTCGCCGCCTCCCACTTCTACGACGCCGACGCGGACACGTACCGGCTGGAGAGCGTCGGCCGGACGCTCGACCGCGGGAAATTGATCTCGCTGGTCGTCGAGTGGACCGAGTCGTACCCCCTGATCTCGATCGAGGACCCCCTCGCGGAGGACGACTGGCGGGGATGGGCGCGGCTCGCCGACCGGCTCCCCGCCGACGTCCAGTTGCTCGGCGACGACCTGCTCGTGACGAACCGCGACCGGCTCGCTCGCGCCACCGAGGACGACGTCGTCTCGGCGGTGCTCGTCAAGCCGAACCAGGCGGGGACGATGACTCGGGCGATGGACGTCGTCGCCGACGCGAAGGCGGCGGACGTCGCCCCGGTCGTGTCGGCGCGGTCGGGCGAGACGTGCGACACGACCATCGCCGACCTGGCCGTCGGGCTCGACGCCGGCCAGATCAAGATCGGCTCGCTGGCGCGCTCCGAGCGGCTGGCGAAGTACAACCGGCTCCTCGAGATCGAACGGACGACCGACCGCCGGCTGCGAAACCCGTTCGCCGACTGATCGTGGTGGACGCACCGCGGCGTAGCCGTCCTGCTCAGGCGTCGACGCCCAGCGCCTGATTGGCGACGAGCAGGACGACAAGCAGTCCCATGAGCCCCGCGACGAGCCCGTAGGCCGGGAGCCAGCCCGCCCGGTCGGCGATCGTCCCCGTCACGCCGCTGCCGAGCGAGCTGACGAGCAGCACGACCGTCCGGACGAGCCCGAACCCGGTACCGCGCTCGTCCTCGGCGAGGACGTCCATGAACCGGGAGTTGAGGACGCCCGGCCAGCTCAGCCCGATACCGACGAGGAGCGTCCCGGCAACGACCGCCGCGGTTCCCTCCGCGAACAGGAAGAGGACGTACCCCGCGATGCCGGCGAGCAGCGACGCCCCGAAGGTGGCGTCCCGGCCGGTCGCGTCCGACGCCCAGCCCAGCGCGGGCGCGCCGCCGATGGTGAGCGCGAACACGGCACCGAACACGAGGCTCGCGCGGCCCGTCGGGACGTCGGCGTACTCGACGAGGAACGTCGGGAAGAACGAGGCGAACGCCTGCCAGGTGAAGAAGGCGACCATCGCGAGGACGGTCGTGAACAGGACGCTCGGCCGCGCGAGGAGCGCGAGCAGCCGACGGACGTCGAGCTGCTCGGTCAGCGACTGGCCGGGATCGGCCGGCGGCGTTCGGGGCGCGCGCCACGCGAAGAGGACGAGGACGACCACGGCGACGGTCGCGGGGACGAGCGGGCCGGCGCGCCAGCCGAACCTGGTCGCCGCGTACGCGCTTGCGACGGGGGCGACCAGCCCGGCGGACGACGCACCGATCTCGTGGATGCCGAGCGCCCGCCCGGTGTCCTCGAACTGCGCGGTGAGGAAGGCGGTCCCGGCGGTGAAGTACAGCCCCGCGGCCGCCCCGAGCGTCACCGCGAAGGCGGCGAACAGCGGGAACGTCGGGGCGGCCGCGAGCACCGTGCTCGCGACGCCGGTCGCGCCCATCGCCAGCAGCACGACCCGGCGCTCGCCGTACCGGTCCGCGAGGACGCCGCCGGGGAACTGGAAGAGGGCGTAGGCGGCCCACATCCCCGTCAGAGCGACGCCGACCTCGCTCTTCGTGACGACGAACGCGTCCATGATGTCGGGGACGAGCGGGCTCGGGGCCAGCCGAGCGACCATCGTCACGAAGAACGCCGCGGTCGCGACGCCGAGCAGTTCCCTGCCGCTGCGCTGGGCCATCGGTCCCCGGTATCGTCCCGGCCGAATTCCTCTTCGGTTCCCGGCAAGCCGACACGTCGTCCGGGCGACGAGAGGCGAGCCGATTTCGGGCCGTGAGGACGGCGAGCGACGACGACCCGTCGGTTCACGGTCGGCTTCGGTCCTCCGAGTGGCCCCCACCGGACCGTAATCCGGTAACTAACGAATAGGGAGTAGGTCCCTCGACACGACGAATGCGTAAATTGAACACGCTGACGGATTTCGACTCGGCCCTGCTCAGGGGATGGCGTCTCGTCGCGTTCGCCGGTCACTACTCCCGTCTCGGGACGCTCGGCCTCGGCCGAACGAACAGGGTCCTCCGGTACCACTCGGTCGGTGGCGGGTTCTACGACGACTTCCCCCCGGACCGGCTCCGGCACGACATCGAGTACCTCGACACGCGATTCGAGATCGTCGACCTGCCGGAGGCCCTCTCCACCGGCGGGGCGAAACGGATCGCGCTCACGTTCGACGACGGCTACCGCGACTTCTATCGGAACGTCGTGCCGATCCTCCGCGAGTACGACGTGCCGGCGACCGTCTTCGTCATCGCCGACGCGGTCGACGACCCGTCGTTCGACCACAACGACGACGAGTACGAGTACATGGATCGCGAGGAACTGGTCGAGCTGGCCGACGAGGACCTCGTCACGATCGGCAACCACACGGGGTCGCACCCCCGCCTGGGCGAACTCCCCCCGGAACGGCTCGAACCGGAGATCGCCGGCGCTAAACGCCGACTGGAGGAGAGCCTCAGCATCGACATCGACCGGTTCTGCTACCCGTACGGGAGCTACAGCGAGGAGGCCGCCGACGTCGTCCGTCGGACCCACGACATCGGCGTCGCGGGGCGCGGCCGTCGGGACGCAATCTCGCCCGACACCGACCCGGCGCTCGTCCCCCGGGTCAACGGCGCGAACCCGTTCTGGGAGGTCCAGTGGGATCTGTCGGACTCCGCGACACGGGTGGGGTCCGCGTGTGACCGGTTCATCGGCTCCCGGGCGTGAGGAGACGGTAACGCCCCCGTCGCGGGTCGACGAACCGCGGCCGGGGCGGCGGTCGCGACCGCTCGAACGGTCGCGCTCTCCGCTGCCCAGAGGAACGTTAACGTATGTCGCAGCCGTACCTGCGTGGGTGCCCCGGAGGAGTTCACGATGAAGCGGGACGTGCACGAGTACGAAGCGGAGGACATCACGGTGAGCTACGACGTCGAGCGGTGCATCCACGCCAGGGAGTGCGTTCGCGGGTTACCCTCGGTGTTCGACCCCGACCGGAGACCCTGGATCCAGCCGGAGGGCGCCGACCCCGACGAACTGGCGGAGGTCGTCACGCGGTGTCCGACCGGCGCGCTGCACTTCGACCGGTCGGACGGCGGGAGCCCGGAGTCGGTCCCGGAGGAGAACACGGTGTCCGTCGCCCCGGACGGCCCGCTGTACGTCCGCGGCGACGTCGAACTCGTCTCCGAGGACGACGAGGTGCTCCTCGAGGACACCCGCGTGGCGCTCTGTCGGTGCGGCGCCTCCGAGAACAAACCCCTCTGTGACAACAGTCACCGGTCCGTCGAGTTCTCGGCGGCCGGGACCGTGACCGACGGGTCGACGGACGACGGATCCCCGCCCGAGGGCGTACTGCGCGTGACGCCCACGGACGACGGCCCGTTCCACCTGGAGGGCGAGTTCGAACTGGTGGGCGAGGAGGACGGCTCGACCGCCCGGGACGACGACGCCTGGCTGTGTCGCTGTGGCGCCTCGGGGGACAAACCGTACTGCGACGGGACCCACGAGGAGATCGGCTTCACGAGCGAGGACGACTGAAGGCGCGCTTCGGCCCGCCGGTCACGGACCGAACTCGTCGGACGGCCCACTGGCCGGGGGTTCCTGACGATAGAGCTGCGAGAGCCGCTCGCCGGAGAAGGCGCTCGCGACGAGGAGCAGGACGACCGCGACCGATCCGACGACCAGCTGGATCCGCGTCTCCACCGGGCTGGGCGGCATCACCTCCCCCGGGCTGGCGCCGAGCGGGATGCCCTGGATACCGACGCTCACGGCGATGCCGAGGACGGCCCACGCGATGGAGACGACGGCGATGGTCACTCCCGCGGTCGACTGGCGCGAATGGTTCACCGACGGGAGGTCCTTCGCGCGCATCAGGTCCGGGTAGAGGAGCCCGTCCTGTTTGACCCGCGGGTAGAGGACCCGGAGCAGCAGGGGGCCGAGGACGGCGGTGGGCAGGAAGTTGTTGACGCCGATGATGGTGCCGAGGACGGAGAACGGGAACAACCCCAGGACCTCGAGCCCCCAGGCGATGATCGCGGCGGTCCCCGCGGAGGCCACGAGGGCGACGACGACGAACTCGACGACCTGATCGCCCGACCGCATGTCCGGCTCCCTGTCGCTCGAGAGCCGCCCGAGGTTCCCCCAGAGCTTGTAGCCGACGAACCCGAAGAAGAAGTTCCCGGCGAAGCCGAAGAAGCTCCCCCGGGTCAGGGTTCCGCCGAAGACGTCCCCCAGGAGGTTGCCGAACGCCGACCCCCAGGCGGCCGCCGGCCCGAACATGAGGCTGAACACGACCGGGAACGCGTTCGCGATCCTGATCTCCGTGAACCCCGGAACGAGGACGAACCCCTTGAACGGGATGAGAGCGGCCGTGTACACCGCGGTCACGACCACCGTGAGGATGATCATCCGCGAGTCGCGCCACATCAGGACGACCTCGCGCATCTGCTACGCCCTCCCCCGCCGGTGTCCCGGCGTCGCGACGCGCCGGCCGTGCCGGTCGCCCCGTTCCCGACTCGTCGTCTGTTTCCGTCTCATGGCCCCGGCTCCGGTTCGACGGCTCCCGCCGACGAGCGCGAGTACCGGTGGACGCCCTCGACGACTGTGAGCCCGAGCAGGAGGAACGCGACGAGCCACGTGGCGACGACCGGCGATACGTGGCTCCCCACGACCGCGCCGGCGACGACGATCAGCGCCGTCCCGATGCGTGCGGCGAACAGGTGGTCGTGGATCGGCGTCGGCATCGCCCGGTGGCAGACGCTGCTGCCGAGGAGGAAGGCGGCGATCCCCCCGGCGAGCACCACCCGGGCGACGGGTTCGATCTCGTGGCCCGCGATCGAGGCCTCGATCGCCGCCTCGAGGCCGATACCGGCCGCGCCGATACCCGTGAAGACGAAGTAGTGGCCGAAGACGTAGACGAGCATCCGCTCGCGCATGTGGAGCCAGTGGAGTTCTGACTGCCCGAGCACGCGGTCGATCGTTCGCTCGTCGAAGTTGTTGAAGTAGAGCCACCACAGCGTCACGGCGACCAGGAAGCCGCCGAGCGCGGTGATCCCGGAGCGGAGGAACCAGTCGGCTCCCTCCGTCCCGGCCGCGACGGCGAGGATCGTCTCGCCGAGGACGAGGATGGTGAACAGTCCCAGCCGTTCCGGGAAGTGCGACACCTGGACCGGAACCGTGTCGAACACGAGGTAGACGATTCCGATCCCGGCGATCTCGAGGAGGAACGCGGACGTCCAGAGCCCGAACCGGCCGGGGTCCGCGTAGAACAGCGACAGCGCCCACACGAACGTCGACAGCGAACTGAACGTCACCCAGTAGCTGAAGAACTTGTCCGACCCCCCGGTCATGTACCACCCGCGGACCGTGAGGCCGATGTAGAGGAGCCGCAAGACGAGGAACGCGGCCGCGAACTCGAACGAGCCCCCGTGGAGCGCGTCGTGGATCGTCTGGGACATGATGATCACCCCGAACATCACGACGATCAGCGCGACCTGCGAGAAGAGGTCGTCCGTGTCGAACACGTCGGCGTAGTAGCTGAACCCGACCCACGTCCACCAGACGAGGATGAACAGGCTGGCGTACTCGAGGACGGCGACGAGCGAGAGCGACTCCCGGAGGAACGCGCCGAGTTCGGCGACCGCGACGATGAACACGAGGTCGAAGAACAGTTCGAGCCAGGTGGCGTGGCGCGGGAGGCCCTCGGGTTCGGAGTAGACGGAGACCGGCCCCCGGAGCGAGGCCAGGAAGTCGCGGAACCCCGAACTCATCGGTCCCTTCCGTTCGAGGCGACCCCTGGACGGGTCGCTCCGAGCGTGAATCGCTGCACCTCGACCGGGTGGGTCATCGTCCTCCCACCACTACGGCGTGAGTCACTGTACGTGGACACTCTCGTCGCGTCGGGATTTAACGTTGGGCCGGTTAGGGGGCGCATTCGACCCCGAGATCCGGCGACACGCTTCGCCCGGGGCGACTGCTCGACGTTCCCGCGGGTGCCGGCAACACCCCTATATCGGGCAGGACACAACACCGAACGTGCCCCGAATCGTACAGGCCGTCGCGTTCTTCGCGCTCCTGGCGGTAGGCTACCTCGCCGTCGCCCCCGTCCGGGGAGGGGCCGAACTGCTCGGCGTCCTCCTGAGCGGGGCGATCATCGCGGCCACGATCGTCTACGTGCTCCCGTGGGTCTTCGGCCTGGAGACCAGGCCGGCCCGCGACAAGCGGACGTAGTCCACTCCCGTCGCTGGCGTCGGCCACGTCGAACGCCACGAAATCGGACGGTCGCTCGGCGGTGACGCGGACGCCGACGACCGCCGTATTCGACCCCGCACAACCTTCAACAGGATTCGAGGCGAACCTCCGTGACATGCGCGGTTCGAAGCACCACTCCGGAGTCGGCTCGCTCCGGGAGATCCCGGAGGAGGAGGTTCGCGCGTTCAGGAAGCGGATGGCCGGGACGGTGTTCACACACGACGACGAGGGGTACCACGACGCGCGGCAGGTGTGGAACGGGTTGATCAACCATTACCCGGCCGTCGTGGCGCGGTGTTCGGGGGTCGCCGACGTCGTCGAGGCGGTCGACTTCGCCCGCGAGCACGACCTCCCGGTGTCGATCCGCGGCGGCGGCCACAACGTCGCCGGGACGGCCGTCGTCGACGGCGGCCTGGTCGTCGACCTCTCGGAGCGGAAGGGGATACACGTGGACCCGGACGCCCGACGCGCGCGTGTCGAACCCGGCGTCACCCTCGGCGAACTCACCCGCGAGACGCAGGTGTTCGGGCTCGCGGTGCCGGGCGGTATGGCCGCGGACACGGGCGTCGCGGGGTCGACGCTCGGCGGCGGACTCGGCTGGATCCGCCGGAAGTACGGGCTCGGCATCGACAGCCTCCGCTCCGTGGACGTCGTCCTCGCCGACGGGTCGTTCGTCCGGGCGAGCCCGTCCGACCACGGGGACCTGTTCTGGGCGATCCGTGGCGCGGGCGGACAGTTCGGCGCCGTGACGTCGTTCGAGTTCGACCTCCACCCCGTCGGCCCGGAGATCGCGAGCGCCATGGTGTACTACCCCGGCGACAACTCCCGCGAGGTCCTGCGCGCCTATCGGGAGTACACGGAGTCGTGCCCCGACGAGGTGACGACGCTCGCGTTCCACAGTTTCGCACCCGGGGGCGACGGTGTCCCAGAATCCGCCCGCGGCGAGCCTGCGCTCGGGATCATGGCCTGTCACGTCGGACCGGTCGAGGAGGGGGAGCGGGTCCTCCGGCCCCTCCGGGAGCTCGGCGACCCGCTCGTCGACTACAGCGGCCCCACGACGTACGCCGACATCCACGACTCGGAGGGCGCCTACCCCCACGGGCGGAACTACTACTGGAAGTCCATGTACCTGGACGAACTGGGCGACGACTGCATCGACCTGCTCGTCGAACGGGCGTCGGTCGCGCCGTCCCACCACTCGAGCGTGACCCTCTGGCAACTCGGCGGGGAGATGAACCGGGTCGACGCCGACGACACCGCCTTCCCCCACCGCGACGCCGCCTTCATGCTGAGCGTCGAGGCGACGTGGGACGACCCCCACACGTCGAGCCAGAACCTCGACTGGGCGCGGGAGACGTGGGAACACCTCTGGGAGCAGTCGGACCGGTCCCTCTACGTGAACTTCCCCGGACTCGCGGCGGACCGGACGGACCTGATGCGCGCCGCGTTCGGGGACCACTACGAGCGGCTGGCCGAACTCAAGGCCGAGTACGACCCCACGACCCTCTTTCGGTCACACAACGGTCTCTCGCTCGCGGGCGGGACGACCGGCGAATGACGACCGCCACCGGCCTCGCCCCGTTCGAGCGTGGACGACCCCGGCTCGAACGCTCAGCCGTGGTAGCGCTCCGGAACGTACCGCCGAACGCGGACGGGAACGAACGGGACCAGCTGCGCAGCGAGCCCGGCGAGCGGCTTCCGAACGGCGACGTAGAGCGCGGAGACGCCGAGTAACAGCGCGACCGCGGGCGTGACGTACGCGACGTCGGCGAACGCGACCAGCACCGGGCCCGCCGCGACGAACGCGAGGAGCAGGTCCTCGGGCGAGCCGTCGTAGCGGACGAGCCGGCGCGGACGACGCCAGCGTCCGCGGAAGTGGTCGTACACCGCGCGGTCGGAACCGCCCTCCCACGGCCGGAGCTCCAGGCCGCCCCCGAAGACGTCCATGCGGACGTGGACGGCCGCGGCAAGCAGGAAGACGGCGAGGAACGCCGTCGCCTCGCCGGGAATCGCCGCCGCCGCGCCGACCGCGAGGGCGGCCGCGGCCGGCCCGTAGACCGGGTAGTGGAGCGTCTTCCGGTGGCCGGCGTAGAGGTCGGCGTCGGGCGCGAAGCCGCCGAGGGCGCCCGCGAGGAGGGCGGCGGGCGCGAGTTCCGGCGCGACGAGGGCGACCGGAACCGCGAGGAGCATTCCGGTCAGCACGTGGGTCGTCGCCATCACTGTGACCACCTGTACGCAACAGGTCGACTATATGCCTGTCGACTGGGACCCTCGGCGGCCGCAACGCGGGTATCCGCTCGGGAATCGCCGCCGTGGTCCAGTCAGGAGGACTCGGACGTCATCCCCGGTTCGGTCCCGGATTCGGGAACTCGGACGGTCAGCACCGGCACGGACGACGTGCGGAGGACGCGCTCGGTCACGCTGCCGAGGAGGTACCGTTCGACACCCTCCCGGCCGTGGGTCCCCATCGCCACCAGGTCCACGTCGTGCTCCACGGCGTACCGCACGATCTCCGCCGCGGCGGACCCGTGAGCGACCGACGTCCCGACCGACGAGACGCCGGCCGCCCTCGCCCGCTCCTCGAGGTCGTCGACGGCGGTTCGGGCGCGTTCCTCCAGCTGCTCGTGGAACACGGTCGAGCGGACGTCGACCCCGAGCGCGGTCGTGGTCACGACCGAGAGCGCGTCGAGGCGGGCGTCGAACGCCGTCGACAGCGCCGTAGCCGGGTCGAGCGCGGCGGCCGCACTCGGGCTCCCGTCGGTCGGGACGAGCACGGTCCGGTACGGCGAGAACTCGGCCCCCGCCCCGCCCGGCGGGACCGTCAACACCGGGACGTCCGAGCGTCTGATGACGCCCTCGGCGACGCTTCCGAGGAGGAACTTCCGCATCCCCGTCCGCCCGTGGCTCCCCAGCACGACGAGGTCGATCCCCCGGCCGTGGGCGTGGTCGACGATGACATCGCGCGGGATCTCAGTCTCGACCCGAGAGGACGTGTCGATACCGTCCCCCTCCAGTTCGTCGGCGACCGACTCGACGAGGCGTTCGCCGGCCGCGACCAGCTCGTCGGCGGCGTCCGCGTTGTCGAGTATCCGTTCGTCGACGACGTGGAGGACGTGGATCGTGCTCCCGAACGCTTCGGCGATACCGCCGGCGTGCGCGATCGCGGCACGGTTGTTCTCGCTCCCGTCGACGGGGAGCAGTATCTCGTCGAACATCCGTTACGCGGTCGTTCGGTCCCGCAGGTAATCAACTGTCGGCCCGCTCGGGTCGTCGCGTTGGCGAGGCGCTCGCGGTGAGGCGGGTCGGCCGGGACGCGTCCTGAGGTGGCCGTCGTCGGGACGTCCGAGGAGCCCCGAGTCGGTTCCTAGGGCGCGTGATCGGATCTGAACGTCTCGGCCACCTCGTGGAACCGGTCGTGGCCCGTCATGTCATACAGCGCCTCCAGCTGTCCGATGTGGATGGAGTGGTACTTGTCGATCTGTCCCTCGTGTTCGAGACAGTAGTAGCTCAGGCCGCCGGGGACCCGGAACTCCTCGATCCGGTCGCTGATCGTCGTGAGCGCGGCGAGCAGCCACGTCTCCACGTCCTCCCGTCCGCTGTGGCACCAGTACTCGTAGAGCCCGTAGATCCCGAACATCTTCCCGTTCAGCGTGTGCGCCGGCACCTCGCTCGGGTACTCCTCGATCCAGTAGTGGCCGTCCTCGATCAGGGACACCCACGGTTTCGACCGCTCTGATCCCCCGGACGGGACGAGCGAGGCGAACGTGCGGTCCGCGAGGTCGCTGTACCGCTCGTCCCCCGTCTGTCGGTAGAGCCGCGTGAACGAACTCAAGAGTAGACCCTGAGCCATCCCCGAGTACCAGGGCGTCTCCATCAACAGATCGGGGTTTCCGTGGAGCTTGAAGTGGTACCCGTATGGGAAGTAGATCGCCTCGGCGGTGCTCCCCTCGGGGGTCCCATGTGCCGCCTCGACGAGCGTGTCCGTGACCCGCTCGGCGGCGTCCTCGAAGACGGGATCGTCGGAGGTGCGAACGTTCTCGGAGAGGTTCGTGAGGACGCGGGCGTTCTGGACGACCTGCAGCCCCGTGTTCCCCTCGTAGGTGTTCGTCCGCGCTTCCATCTCCTCGGCCTCCTCGGCGTTGTACGGGTACGCGTCCGACTCGGGCCACTCCTCGTAGGGGAGTTTCCTGAGTTCGATGTCCTCGGAGATCCGAACGGATTCGTGCACGTCGGTTCCCTCGGTCGTCGGTGACTGGCCGTCGGTTCCCCGGGTCGACGCCGACGGGGATCCGGTCGGGGTGTCGGAGGCGGTCGGACTGGTTTCACCGGAGAGACCCATACACCCGCTAGTCGCCGTCCCGGCACCGATCGACATTCCCGCGTGTTTCAGGAGGGTTCGTCGAGAGTAGTCCGTCATTACGTCCGCTCGGGAGAGGCGGCGCCGACGTGTTCATTATAGCCGTGATAAGTTCGCACGCCAACGGCAGAACGGTCGGCTTGTGTGGAACCCCATTGAGGACGTGACCCCGGGCGCTCGGTTGCTCACCAGTCGAGCGCCTCGCGTGTCCGGGGAGGTCTCAGACGGATCGAACGCTCACGCGTGGATGCGGACGTCGGCGGTGTCGGTCCTTGAGACGCTGCCCGCCGGGGCGTGCTCGGGGAGGTAGACGATGTTCTCCCTGCCGATCTGCACCCGAACGACCTGCTCGTCGTCCTCCATCTCCCGCAGGATGCGGCTCACCGTCGAACTCGACAGGCTGGTGAACTCGGTGAACTCCTTCTGGGGGAGCGAACCGCTCTGGTCCTCGATGAGTCGGGCGAAGAACTCGTCGTGGGAGATCCCCAGTTCCGTGACGAAGTGCCGCCGACTGCACAGCGCGCTCGGATCGTAGTCGCCGAGGGGGCTCTCGGACCCGGTCTCCCCCTCCTCGAACGACGAACGCTCCCCGAACGACGAACGATCCTCGGAAGACGCATCCTCCTCGGACGACTCCCGGGCCTCGACCGATTCCGTCGAGTCCCCCACCGACTCGATCCCCAGCGATGCCGTCCGGGACACCTTTTGCCAGATTCTGGTCAACGTAGACTCCATCTACTCTCACGGAGTGGCTGTTACCCGTAGTAGGTTGCTCCTAACCACTTAGGTCTGCCAACGAATGTCTCGCTAACGTGGGAACGAGGCGGTCTCCGCTTCGGCACCTCGCCCTGATACAGTTACTACTCGAAAAACGGCTCAACTCGACGGACGGACACTCCTCCCGACCGTCCCGACCCCGGTGGAACCGCGAACTGTAGGTTCGTTCGCCTCCCCGCCGGGAGGACCGGTCGGTCACGGTGGTCGTTCGCCCGATGGAAGGGTGTGGGAACCGATGGGAACGTGCGGGAAGTACACCATCCCGTTCTCAGCGGCTCGACGGTCGGGAACTCACTCGTCGGAGGGCTGGGTATCCTCGGCCGAAGCAGCCTCGTCTGCCGACTGCGCGTCGCTCCCCGAGGCAGTCGGTGCGGTCGGTTCGGCGGTCAACTGGTCGTCGGCCACGTCCGCCTTCACGATCTCGACTTCACACCCGCGGCCAGCGTGCTCGTTGAAGTACTCCTGCGCCTCCTCGATGCCGTCCACCATCCTGTCCTCCTTGCAGGTGTTGCACAGACACTGGTACATCTACTTCCCACCCGAGGGTTCGGTGACGGTTACGGCGCCGTTACCCCGAACTTCCACCTCCCGGCGGTGAGACGGAAACGACACGCGCGTCGCCTCGCCGGCGAGTCGGGAAGCGAGTTCGGTCACGCCCACGCTCTCGGCCTCGGCGATGGCAGCTGGGACCACGCCAGTGTCGTCCTCCACGGCGTCGTTCGATGGAACTCCCTCCTGTACGTTCATAGGCCACCCCTAGTTGGCATGGGACAAAAGAATTGTCTAAAAGTGACTTTCGAAGACAGTAACTGCATAAAAGTGCTTGAATATTCGAAGGATAAGGGGGAGAAATATATTCTTCGCCGGGGCTACTTCTCGCCGGAGACCATGTGTTCGCCGAAGTGGTTGAACGGGCGCCGATGGATCCGCCGCACGAGGCTCTCCCGCTCGATCGTGAGTCCCAGGGCGTCGATCTGCGAGGTGACCTCGTGGAGGCCGTCCGCGTGATCGGTCACGACCAGGATCTGGACGTTCTCGTGGGCGCTCAGCATCTCCTCGACGTCGACCACGTTGTGGAGTTCGAGCGCCTCCTCCGCGAGGTCGGACCGCTCCTGGACGGGGGCGGTGCAGGCGAACTTGACCCGCAACGGGAACCCGGCCTTCTCGTAGTTGATGAGCGGGACGTACCCCTCGATGATCCCCCGCTCCTCCAGTTTCTCGATGCGGTTGCGGATTGTCGTGTCGGAGACCGGGAGTTCGTCCTCCATGTCGACCGGCGAGATGTTGCGCGCGTCTTCTTGGAGCAGATGGAGGATCCCGAAGTCGAGTTCGTCGAGCGCGTCGGTGGACATGGCCGAAGTACGACCGTCGGAGTCAAAGGATTTTTCGACGGGAGGAAGTGACGGAGTAATTCGACGTCGGCTCCGACTCGCCGTCGAACGGGCCGGGGGACCGCTACTTCGAGGAGTCCCGGACGATGGTGAGCCAGAACGCCTCGATGGACTGGACGAAATCGACGAAGTCCTCGGACTCCACCGGTTTCTGGAGGTAGTGGTCGGCGTCGACCCCGTTCGACCTGACGATGTCCTCCTCGACCTCGGAACTCGTGAGCACGACCACTGGAATCTCGCTGAACTTCGGGTCCCCCCGTAGCCTTGCCAGCACGTCCTCGCCGCTCGTCCCCGGCAACTTGAAGTTGAGCAGGATGATGTCCGGCTGGGGTACGGATTCGTACTCGCCCCGCTGATGGAGGAACTCGAGTGCCGACTCGCCGTCCCCGACGGCGTAGATCTGGTTCGTGATGCTCCCGTCCTTGAAGGACTCCGTGAACAGGCGGGTATCCCCCGGATTAGGTTCGACCAACAGAATGTCGATCGGTTTCACCCGACCATCTTCGACGCTATCCATGTTCGCCCATATAGATGGGTTAGAATAAGTACGATGTATTCCGGCGTGAAAAGTCACCCTCCCTTACCACTCCCGGGGTTCCACGGACCGGAGGGAGCCGATCTGATCGGCGTGGAATCCGCGATTTCCGGACCTCGACTCACTCCTCGTCCCCGCCGAGGAGTCGCTCCGTGTCGACCTGATCCGCGAGCAGGTTCTGCATGACGTCGATAGTGTGCTCGTCGCGCGTCCGCCCGTTGTGGACCACGTCCTCGGCGCGCTCGACCGTGGTCAGCGTGTCGCCCGATACCAGCAGGATCGGGACGCCGGCCGACTCCGCAGCGCCGAGCACCGACCCCGGCGGACGGTGTCCGCCCGTGAGCACCAGGCAGTTCACGCTGCCCGCCTCGATGGCGGCGGTGTGGATGTCGGCGCGGTCGCCGCCCGTGATGACCGCGGCGTCGCGGCTCCGGCGGAAGTAGCGCAGCGCCTCCTCCCCGCCCATCGCGCCGACGAGGAACCGCTCGACGACCGCGTCGGTGTCCCCGTCAGTAAGCAGTTCCGCGCCGAGTTCGTCCGCGAGCGTCTGGACGGTCACCCCGGCGAGGTCCGTCCGGCGAGGGACGATGCCGACCGTCTCGATGCCCCGCGAGCGCAGGAACGGAACGACGTCCGACTCCAGGGTGTCGTAGGCGGTGTCGCCGACCCGGTTGAACAGCACGCCCGCGAGCCGGTCGCCGACGTCCGCGGCCGCCGCGAGGACCTCGTCGACGTCGCCGGGCTCCTGGTACTCCGCGACGAGGAGGACCTCGGCGTCCAGCAGCTCCGCGACGTCGGGGTCGGTGAGGCCGACGACGCCGCCGGTCCGGACGTCGCCGCCTCCCTCGACGAGCATCAGGTCCCGCCCCTCAGCGAGGCCGTCGAACGCCTCCCGGACGCGCTCGGCGAGCGCGTCGGGGTCCTCGCGCCCGCGGACCGCCCCCTCGATGAAGGTCGGCGAGTAGACGACCGGCTCCATCTCGTGGGTCTCGGCGCCGGTGTCGAGCACCTCCCGGGCCAGCATGGGGTCCTCGTCGAGCGTCTTGCCGACGACGCTCCGAAGGCGCGTCCCCTTCGGTTTCATGTAACCGACCGATAGCCCGCGCTCGGCCGCGATACGACCGAGCGCGAGAACGATGGCGGTCTTGCCGATGCTCTCTCGGGTCGAGGTGACGAGTAGCGTTCGTGTCATGGGAGTTCCTCCGGGTTCACGGTCAGCCGCAGGTCGACGGCCTGGACGCCCTCGGGTGTCGCGACCAGCGGGTTGACGTCGAGTTCGACGATGGCGGGGAAGTCGGCGACGAGCTGGGAGAGCCGCCCGATGGCGTCGACGACGGCGTCGAGGTCGACCGGGTCGCGACCCCTCGCGCCCCGGAGCAACGGCGCGGCGTCGATCTCGCCGGTCATCTCGCGGGCGTCGGCGGCCGCGACCGGCGCCAGCCTGAACGTCGCGTCCTCGAGCACCTCGACGAAGATCCCGCCGAGCCCGAACAGCACGAGCGGGCCGAACTGCGGGTCGCGGTGGCTGCCGACGATGGTCTCGACCCCGGCGTCGACGTCGATCAGCTCCTGGACCTGCACGCCGAGCAGCCGGGCGTCGGGCTGGTAGTTACGGGCGCGGGCGACGAGATCCTCGTAGGCGTCGGCGACGTCGCCCGGCTCGACGCCGACCTTCACGCCGCCGATGTCCGACTTGTGGACGATGTCCGGGCTGACGATCTTCATGACGACGGGGCCGCCGATCCGCTCCGCCAGCTCGCGGGCGTCTGCGGGGTCGTCGACCACCTCGCCGACGGGCGTCGGGATGCCGTACGCGTCGAGCACGTCCATCGCCTCGACGCCGAGCTGGTTGTCCTCCCGCTCCCGGACCGCCGCGAGCGTCTCGCGGACGCGGTCGCGGTCGACGTCGAACCGCTCGGGTTCGCGGCGTTCGCGCCCGCTGATCGCCCGGTGCTCGGCCAGCGTGTCGAGCCCGGAGACCGCACGGGCCGGGTCGAAGTACGTCGGAACGTGCGCGTCCCGGAGCGTCTCGCGGGCCTCGGCCAGTCGCGGGCCGCCCATCAGGCTCACGGCGACGGGCACGTCGTGTTCGGCGCCGAGGTCGACCACGGCGTCCGCGAGCGCCCCGAAGTCGAGCGTGGCAGTCGGGGCGACGATGACGACGCCGGCGCCGACGCCCGGATCCGAGAGCGTCGCGTCGAGCGCGGCCTCGAAGCGTCCGACGTCGGCGTCGCCGACGACGTCGACGGGATTGTAGCGGTTCGCCTCGTCCGGGAGCGCCTCGCCGAGGGTCCCGATGGTGTCGTCGGTGAACGAGGCTAGCGAGAGCCGGTCGGCGTCGCCGACCGCGTCGGTCGCCATGACGCCCGGCCCGCCGGCGTTCGTGACCACCGCGACGCCGTCGGTCGCGATGTCCTGGCCGCTCGCGAACGCCCGGGCCGCGTCGAACAGGTCCTGGACCGTCCCGGCGCGGATCACGCCGGCCTCTGCGAGTGCGGTCTCGTAGGCGCGGTCGCTCCCCGCGATGGCGCCGGTGTGGCTCGACGCGGCCTGTGCGCCGGCGTCGGTCCGGCCGGACTTCACCACGACGACGGGGGTGTCGTCGGTCACCTCGCGGGCCACCTCGACGAACGCGCGCCCGTCGCTGATGCTCTCGAGGTAGCCGACGATCACGTCCGTCTCCGGGTCGCCGCCCCACTCGCGGAGGAAGTCGGTCTCGTCGAGGACGGCCTTGTTGCCCAGCGAGACGACGTCGTTGAAGCCGAGGCCGGCCTCGCTCGCCCAGTCGACGACGGCGGTCACGAACGCCCCCGACTGGCTCATGAACGAGATGCTCCCCGGCGGCAGCGCGTCCGGCCCGAACGTCGCGTTCAGCCCGACGGGACTGCTCATGACGCCCAGGCTGTTCGGGCCGACGAGGTTCATCCCGTACGCCGCGGCGATCTCGCGGAGTTCGCGTTCGCGCGTCGCGCCCGTTGACCCGGTCTCGCCGAACCCGGCCGTGAGCACGACGACGTCGCGCACGCCGGCCTCACCGGTCTCCTCGAGGACGTCCGCGACCGCGGAGGACGGGACTGCGATCACCGCCAGGTCCGCGTCGGCGTCGGCGACGCTCGCGACGCACCGGACGCCGAGTACCGAGTCGCGGCCAGGGTTCACCGGGACGACCTCGCCCTCGAAGTCCGCGAGCAGGTTCGCCGTCACCGCGCGGCCGACCGACCCCTCGCGCTCGGTCGCGCCGACGACGGCGATCCGCTCGGGGGCGAACACCCCCGACAGATCGCGCCCCCGCTCAGTCATCGCCGGACTGAGACAGTGGTCGGTTCCCGGTCCGTCGGCCCGACGCGCACACTCGCTCCGGCGACATCGCTGTTTCTCTCGACATCGTGGAGTGGGCCGACGGTTGGTCCCCGTCTCACAAGAGTGTACGCCCCGCCCTCGCTGGGGGGGATACGTCGCGTGCGACAGGATCGACGGCTCCGTCGAAACGGCCGGTTGGATCGCGGCGAGGACGTCCGCGAGGGCGCCACAGCGAACTCGCTCCCACGGTTTCCACCTAGGTGTCCGATGGTGAATATCTTCGGAGGACCCCGACAAGTTACGACGCTTCGGGCACGAAATTTTGAGTGGCGTTTATCCCGATTCGAGGGGTGGTTCGGTACGTGCAGTATCGCTCACGACCGCTCCCCTGGAGGGATAGCTTTCCGATCCTCATCGGGTTGACGGCGCTCGCGTCCCTGGCCTACGTTCCGCTCGACTCCGGGACGGTCGTTTCGAACCTCCCCGAGATCGCCGTCCCGCTCGCGGCGTCGACCGCCCTCGTCGTGTTCTCCCTCCGGCTCCGGGACGGTGGCTTCGACGCCGATCAGGTCGAGAGCATCGTCAAGGCCGGCTGGATCGGAGCGCTGGTTTCGGCGTCGATCGGCGCCTGGTGGGTCGCCCTCCACCTGTTCCGCGGGGCGCCGATCGGCGGGCTGAACGACAAGATACTCACGCTGACGAGTTGCGCCGTCGCAGCGGGCGTGTTCATCGAGGGACACAACGCCCGGCAACGCCGGTCGCGGGCCGCCGCGGATCGCCAACGCGTCCTCGGGGAGACGACGTGGACGGGGACCCCCGGTCCGAACCCCATCCTCGTCACGATCGCCGAACAGCTCGGGGAGATCGACGGCGTCGACCCCGTCGAGCTGGACAGCCCGATCTACGACCACGTCGACCCCGACGTGTTCGAGTGCCTGGCAGCTCACGACGACTCCCAGTGGCAGCTGCGCTTCCAGACGGACGACTACGAGGTTCGGGTGAGCAGCTACGGGACGGTCACGGTGTACGAACGCGCCCGGACGGCCGACGGGGAACTCGTCGTCTCGGTCCGGTAGCCTGCCGACGCGCGACCTACTCCTCCCCCGTGGAGGACTCGCGCTGAACGACGAGCACCGGGCCGAGGAACCGCTCTGCGACCTGGTCGGCCGGCATCCCGAACACGAACGTCGCCAGGGACGGATCGGACTCGCCCATGACGACGGCGTCGAACTGGTCGGCCGCGTGGACGATCGCGTCGAGCGGACCCCGGTCGCGCTCGATCCGCGTCTCGATCGCCGGGGCGTCCATCCCGAGATCGGTCACCCGATCCGCCACCCCGTCGAGGAGCGTCCGGATGTCGTCGTCGGTCTCGTCCTCGTCGGCGACGTGGTACAGCGTCACGGAGACGTCCGTATCGCCGAACAGTCCGGCGACGACGCGGGCGAGCCGGTCGACCCCGACGGCGCCGCGGACGGCGACGAGCACGTCCTCGGGCGGGCCGGTCGCGTTCGGGACGAGCACGGCCAGGCAGCTCTCCTCCCTGATCGTCCGATCGATCGTCTTCTGCCCGTCGTGGGTGAACACGAGTCGACGCTCGGTGGTCGCCCCCGCGTCCGCGAGCATCGCCTCGTACTCGTCGAGCCGCTGGGTCGCGCGCTCCTCGAACTGCATGCGTGCCTGTCCCGGCGCGGTCTGTTCGGGAATGACGTGGTACCCAAGCAGGACGACGTGGGCGTTCGCGAGGAGTTCGGGCACCCCTTCCGGGATCGACTCCCCTTCGAGCACGCGGATCGGGACGAGTATCGACGGTCGGTCTGTCATTGTCTGATGGCTCCTTTGAGGGTCACGTCCCCAGCGTAGTATCGGTACCAGAGGTACGAAACTACCATGACCGCGACGCCGATGGCGATCGACGCGGGTTGCATGAACGCGATCAGGCCGAAACTTGCGAGTGCGCCGACGGCCGGTAACGCCGGATAGCCCGGCATCCGGTAGCTGGGGTCGTACCAGTCCGGGTCCCGCCGTCGCAACACGATCATCGCGACGCAGATCAGCCCGTACATGATCAGGTGGAGGAACGACGCGACCTCCGCGAGCAGTTCGACCTGGCCGGTCGCGACGAGGACGAGGATCGGGCCGCCGGCCGCGAGGAGTGCGACGTGGGGCGTCCCGTACCGGAGGTTGATCTCGCTCGCCCGCCGCGGGAGCAGGGCGTCGCGGCTCAGCGCGTACACCGCCCGCGAGGCGCTGAGTATCGACGCGTTCGCGCTCGAGAACGTCGCCAGCAGGCCGGCGACCAGGATCGCGACCGCGCCGGGCAGTCCGAGGAACTCGCGGGCGACCTCGACCATGGCCGTCTCCCCGAACGTCCCCAGCCGGTCCGCGCCGAACGCGCTCGTCGCGACGAAGATCGTCACGACGTAGAACGCGGTGACGACGAGGACCGAGCCGACCATCGCCAGCGGGAGGTTCCGGCTCGGCTGTTTGATCTCCCCCGCGACCGTCGCGACCTGGGCGAACCCCAGATACGAGGTGAAAACCAGCGCGGCGGTCGTCAGGACCGGGAAGTACCCCTGGGAGAAGAACGTCTCCGGGACGGCCCCTTCACCGAACACGCCGACCGCGTCGAGGACGCCGTACGAGAGGAAGGCCGTCAGGACCACGAGGAGGATGCCGACCACGCCGTTTTGCAGTTTTGCGGTGTTCTCCGTCCCGCCGATGCTCAGCGCCGTCAGCCCCGCGCCGAACAGCAGGCCGATCGCGATGACGGGATCGAACGAGAGCGCGATTCCGACCTCGGCGAAGACGGCGGTCGCGTAGTGGCCCAGGCCGACGAGGTAGAACGCCGAGGCGAACACGAGACCCAGCCACAAGCCGAGGCCGACGATCGCGCCGTAGGCCGTGCCCATCCCCCGCGAGATGAAGTAGTAGCCGCCGCCGCTCCGCGGCATCGCCGTCGCCAGTTCGGAGGTCGGGAGGGCCACCAGCAACGCAATCACGCCCCCGATCGCGAACGAGAGGGCGGCCGCTGGGCCGGCGTTCGAGGCCGCCAGGCCGGGGAAGACGAAGATCCCCGCGCCGATCATCGTGCCGATGCCGATCGCCAGCCCGCCGACGAGCCCGATGGTCCGCTCGAGTTCGACGTCGTCGTCGTGGACGGTGACGTCGTCGGTCACCGCGTCGGGCTCGTCCTCCGGGACCTCCCCGGCGACGTTCCGACCCGTCGTCTCTGCGGCGACACGCTGGTCGGCCATGGGGAACCGTTGGCTCAGCGCCCGGTTAAACTCGGTGCCTGAACCGACCTTCGTCACCGGGCTCCCACCCGTCCATCTCCGATGGCTCGTCGCTGGCTACTCCCCACACGTTCTCCGGCGTGTCGCTCCCCCGAAAAACTCCTCGACACGGGTACCGGCCTGCTCGGAGCATCGTCCCCTCAGCCAGCACTGATCTTCATCGGGTCGGTGTCCCACCACTGCCGTAATGAAGAGGAGATGTAATAAAAATCAGATACATATCACGAGAAGAATCCGGTAAAGTTCTTCGACGGAAATGAGGATCTAACAGGTTGAAGAAATATTAATATTAGGAAATAATAAACAGAATATGGGATATTGTGCCAGAAAAACCTCGACATCGGAAATTAATGGGTCGTAGTTACGACTCTTATACAAGTTTGATATTTTATATAAGGAGGTAGCTGACGGCCAAAGTGAATATACTGGGGGAGGAGTGAAACCTACCTCCAGCAGGTATCGATCGATATCGCGGAAGGGCCTCGGGACGACGGACTCGAAGTTCGTGGCGTTCCCCGTGTGGGTTCGAGCCCTTCAATCGCTTGGTTCCCGAACGAGGCAGCGGTTCGGGTCTCTCGACTCGCCCGATTCACGCGTCGGGGAATCGGTTCTCAACCGGGAACGTCCGGCGATTTCAGCCCTCGACTTCGACCCACTCGCCACGGTCGCCGGACTCGTAGGCCGCGTCGAGGACTCTGAGCAACTGGACCGCGTCGTCGACCGTCGCGGGCACGTCCCCCGTCTCGTAGCCCTCGAAGTACGCCTCGAAGTAGTCCTGGACGAAGTCACCCCAGGCCGGGAAGCGGTCGTAGGAGAACTCGAACTCGGTGGTCCGCGTCGGGGTGGCCGACCAGTTCGGGTCCTCCGACGTGAGTTCGAGCGGGACCGTCGGCTCGTGCTGGAGGGAGTCGTGGTGGACGGGCGTTCGGGCCTGCGCCTCGGTCCCGTAGATGCCGAGGTGCGTGTCCTTGCCCCGCTCGTTCAGGTAGTAGCCGGTGTGATAGGTCCCCAGCGTTCCGCCCTCGGTCTCGAACTGGAGGACCGCGCCGGCCTCGACGTCGACCTCGGCCGCGTCGTGGAATCGAGCGTTCACCCGGGCGATCGGATCGTCCAGCACCCACGGCATCATGTCGACCCAGTGCGGCCCGATCCACTGGAGGGCGCCGCCACGACTGGTCGCCTCGTCGTAGATGTAGTGGTCGGTGTTCCGGTAGGAGAGCTGGCTCGCGTTGAACCGGCCCTGGACGGTGGAGACGTCACCGAAGAAGCCGTCACGGACCTTCTCGCGGAGCTCCATCGTGATTGGGTTCTTCCGGTAGAACGTCGTCGGCGAGACGGTGACGCCCGCCTCGTTCGCCCGCTCCGCGACGGACTCCAGGTCGGCCGCGGTCCGCCCGATCGGCTTCTCGCTGATGACGTGGACGCCGTTGTCGACGGCGCTCCCGACGATCGACGGCGTCTCGTCGTTGCGGTACGTGATCCAGACGACGTCGATGTCCCCGTCGGCGACGAGGCGGTGCGGGTCCTCGTACACGGTCGCATCCGACACGAGGTCCGCGACCTCCTGTCCCTCGGTCGTGATCTCGTCCGGCCGATCGTCCATCGCGGCGAGGTTCCCGAGGTCGATCCGCCGACCCGGTTCACAGACGGCCGTGATCTCGAGGTCGAGCCCGCTCGCGATCGCGAAGTACGGATCGCGATGGTGGTGGTCCACGCCAACGTAGCCTATCTTCGCGCCCATATCGGGAATCCAGCGACCGAATACAAGAAGATACTGGTCGTAACAACGAGTTCGTCGGCGAGGAGCCCCGGTCCCTGACGCTCCCGACGCGGGAAGCACGCGCGTTATCGACGGTTCTCCGTTCGACGGCGAGATCGTCGCGTGTTCGAGCGGTAAGTGCGAGAACCGTGGAACCGACCACCGACCTGTCAGCCCCTTCTAACGTCTTACATTGTCGTGACCAAAACGCTATTACAGCTCGATTCCGACCGACGCAGTACGACCATGCAAGAGCTCGGTATCATCATGAACGGAGTGACCGGTCGGATGGGGACGAACCAGCACCTCATCCGATCGCTCCTGGCACTCCGGGAGGAGGGCGGCGTCGAACTACCCAGCGGGGAGCGCGTAGTGCCGGACCCGCTGCTCGTCGGGCGGAACGAGCGCAAACTGAAGGCGTTGAGCGACGAGCACGACGTCGACCGATGGGTCGCGGACCCCGACCTCGATTCGTGCCTGGAGGGGGACGACGAGATCTACTTCGACTCGCAGGTCACGCCGCGGCGCCCCGGAGCGCTCCTGAAGGCGATCGAGGCCGGGAAGGACGTGTACTGCGAGAAACCCCTGGCCAACGACCTGGACACCGCACTGGAGGTCACGCGTGCGGCGGAGGAGAGCGGGGTCAAACACGGCATCGTGCAGGACAAGCTCTGGCTCCCCGGACTGATGAAGCTCCAGCGGCTGATCGACCAGGACTACTTCGGCGAGGTCCTCTCGGTGCGCGTCGAGTTCGGGTACTGGGTGTTCTCGGGCGAGGTGCAGCCGGCACAGCGGCCGTCCTGGAACTACCGCGCGGAGGACGGCGGCGGGATCATCGACGACATGTTCTCCCACTGGAGCTACGTGCTGGAGAACCTCTTCGGCCGCGTGGAGTCGGTTATGTGTCTCGGGAAGACCCACATCCCCACGCGGGTGGACGAGGAGGGCGAGGAGTACGATGCGACGGCCGAGGACGCGGCCTACGCCATCATGGAACTCGAGAACGACGTCGTCGCCCAGCTCAACTCCTCGTGGACGGTGCGGGTGAAGCGCGACGACCTGCTCGAGATACAGGTCGACGGCACGGACGGCAGCGCCGTCGCGGGGTTGCGGGAGTGCAAGACGCAGCACCACTCCAACACGCCGAAACCGGTGTGGAACCCCGACACGCCCACCGAACACGAGTTCCACGAGGACTGGGAGCCGGTGCCCGACAACCGGGTGTTCGAGAACGCGTTCAAGCAGCAGTGGGCGCAGTTCATCCGCCACGTCGTCGCGGACGAGCCGTTCCCCTGGGACTTCTCCGAGGGGGCGAAAGGGGTCCAGCTCACGGAGGCGAGTCATCGAGCCTGGGACGAACGGCGGCAGGTGGACGTCGACGACCTGGAGGTCTGACGGCTCGCACCGGCCCGTTCGACGACCGAACTCCTTCTTCGCGGAACGCGCGTGCGAGAAAACGGGGACCGACCGGAACTCAGTCCTGCTCGGGGTTCTCGACGCCGGACTTCTCGTGCGGTGAGGGCGCCGCGAAGTCACCCGATTCGAAGCGGATCGGCGAGGGGTCCTCGAGCACGCGGAGGTCGTCGCGGTCCCGCGCTTCGTCGACGAGCGCCCTCGACGCGTAGAGCCGGTGGAGGTGCATCGTATCGGCGGCGCGGAGGACGCGGACCGTCGTCGGGTCGACGACGCCGATGGTCGAGAGCGCCGCGACGAGACCGGCGCGGTCGGTCTCGACGGCCGGCGGGAGCCGGACGCCCCTGGTCGTACTCGCCGTCAGGGCGTTGATGAGCGTCGTCGGCATCTCGATCTCTTCGAGCAGGTCCTCGTGGACGAAGTCGGCCGAGCCCATCCCCATGGCGTTCCCGTGGGTCGTCTCGGTGAGCCCCCGCGTGTAGATCCGTTTGACGTCCGGGGAGTCGGGTTCGGGCTCCTGGATCGCGAACGGGCGGCGGCCGATGACGTTCGTGTCCATCCCCTGGCCGCTGATGTCCTTCCCCTGCCGGTCGAGGATCAGGACGTCGAGTTCCGGGAACGGGAGCGTCGGCATGATATCGTACGCGGTCTCGAGGAGTTCCGCCTCGCGGTCGAGGAAGCCCTCGGGCGGGATCGCCTCGATCCGCGTCGTGTCGTCGTGCTGGTCCTCCAGGATCGCGACGCCGCCCGCGACGGGGAGCTCCGCGAGTAACCGGTCGGTGATCTCGGGGATCATGTCGCGCAGCGACCAGTCGACCGCCCAGTCGTGGGCGATCTTCGCCCCGCGCTGTTTGCCCATTCCGATGACGAGCATCTTCGAAAGGCCGCTCTCGACCGTGCCGTCGAAGTCGGTGTGCGGTTTGATCCGGTTGATCGGGACGATCGCGTCGGCCGCGACCGCGTTCGCGTCGGCGACGACCGGCACGTCCCGATCGGCGGTCCGACCGACCTCGGTGACCTCCATGCTCGACCGGATCTCGCAACCCACGGATGACTCCGAGACGCCGAGTTCGGCCAGCATCTCGCGCTGCCCTTCGGCTGTGGCCCCGCCGTGGCTCCCCATCGCGGGGAACACGAACGGCTCGTACCCCAACTCGTCTACCCCGTCGACCGCTCCGGCGACGATGCCGGGGAGGTTCGCGATACCGCGACTCCCGACGCCGAGTGCGACCTCGCCGCCGGCCGGAACGTCGTCGAACGGGAGCGATTGGAGGGCCCGTGACGCGCGTTCGGCGACGTCCGCCTGCGGGATCGGGTCCGTCTCCCAGACCTGCTCGATCAGCCCCATCTCGGGGAGCGGCGTCTCGCCGCACGCGTCGAGGATCGACCGTTCCGGAACGGCGAGCGACCGTCGCGACTGATTCGAATCCATACCGTACCCCTGCACCGATTCGGTGATAAGTTTGCCCCACCCTCGACGACCGACGCTCGACCCCCGTCCCCGCAAAGCGACGAGTGGATAGCGGCTCCGGGCCGGACGGGACTCACTCGGAAAGCGAGTCGATGTCGCCCTTGGCGTCCCAGATGCGCGTCAGCAGGTCGGCGAACATCGACGTCCGGAGCGGGTACCCCTCCTCGTCGACCTCGTCCATCCCCACCTCGGCGACGAGTCCGACGAACTCGTCGTCGAAGGTCAGGTCCGCGAGCGTCTCGCGCACGTCGAAGGTGACCGTCCCCTCGTCGTCGTCCAGCCACGCTGCAGCCCGCTCCCGCTCGTCGTACTCGATGCTGTACTCCTCACCCCCGACCAGTTCGCAGATGTCGTCCATCGCGCCGACCGTCATCCACCCGTCGTTGCGCTCCAGGTGGAGGGTGCCGTCCCGCACGTCCGTGCGATATCGTTTCATGGGATCCCTTGCGAAGCGCCCGACTTAACGGTACAGGACTCCCTGACGGGCGGACGGTCCTCCGGTGCGACGCGACGTGGAGTCAGATTCCACCCTCGGGCGTCCGGGGAGCGCCGACCGGCGTCGGGAGGTCTGCGGCACTCTCTTCCCGGATTGCTGCAGCGAGGTGGAGCAGGGAGAGCGGGACGGGGTCGTCCAGCCGAGCCCGATTTCGGTCGTCCACGAAGGCCCCCGTGGACTCCCGAAACCGGCCCTCCAGGAGGTCGGTCCCGAGCGTCTGGGCCGCCTCCAGGTACTCCCCCCGGTCCGTCGCGCGGTGGAGTTCGAGCAGTCCGTACAGGAGCGCGTAGTCGGGGGGGTCGGTGCGGTCGGACGCGCTGAGGTCCGGTTTCGAATCGGGGCGGCCGACTTCGCCCAGGCCGAGCCCCCGGCCAATGTCCCGGGCGGCCCGCCAACAGACCGGGTCGTCCGTCAGCCGACTCGCCCGCGCGTACGTCCAGAAGAACTCCGGGCCGGCGTCGATGGGGCCGACGACGCGCCCCTTCGGCCCGAAGTACCCGTTGCGCCGGCAGACGAACCCCTCCAGGCTGTGCCCGTCGGTGAGCATCGGCTCGAACTCGTTCGCGTCCGAGCGGTAGGCGACCTCGTACCAGGCCCGGAGCTCTTCCAATGCCCACCGCGTGAACGACTCCCCCCGCGGACCGAGCCGGTCGCCGAGCGCGAGCTGCTGCCGCTGGACGATCGGACGGGGGCGGAACAGCGTTCCCTCGTAGACGAGGTGGTCGCCGTGGATGTACGGGGCGAACTGGTACTGCGCCCGGTCGCCTCGGATCGCCGGCCCGTTGCAGTAGCTGGGGTGCTGGCTGAATTGGTAGCCGCTGAGCCCGGGCTCCTGACGCGTCTCGACGTACCGACGGGCGAGCCGCTCGGCCCACGTCAGCGGGGCCGCCTCGTTCGCGAACGACGAGAGGAGTCCGGCGGCGTAGTAGAGGTCGCTCCCGGTGTTGACGAACGTGAGCCCCTCGCCCCAGAAGAACACGTCGCCCCCCTCGTACTCGTCGTCCCAGGGGTTCCCGACGGCCCCGTCCCACTCCCCGTGACGGTTGAAGTCCAGCCGCCCCCAGTCGACGACGTGCGCGCTCCAGAACGCCTCGACGAACCGCCGGGTCCGTTCGGCGTCGACCTCCCAGAGGAACTCGTAGAACGGGTACTCGAACTTCAGTTCGTGCGCGTCCTTGTTGATCACGAGTTCGTCGGCGTCGAGGTCGTACGCGGCGTGGCCGCCCCAGTAGAGGAGGCCCGCCGAGTCGGACAGTTCCTCGAGGACCCACGAGGTGAGCGCCGCCGCCTCGTCGCGGTACTCGGTCGCCCCGGTCGACCGGGCGAGCCCGACGAGCGTCCGGAGGAACTCCTGCTGGACGGCGAAGTTCGAGAGCCGACGGCCGTCGTCCACGTCGCGGGCGTCGTAGGGAACGGCGTCAAGCGTCCCGGCGTCGACGGCGTCGGCCAGGAGCGGCGTTCGGTCGTCGCCGTATCGGTCGCGGCCGTGTTCGAAGACGGTATCGGCGTGCCGTCGGACGGACTCGACGAGTTCGCCGGCCAGCGTCGTGGACATGATGATACGGGCATCGTCGGTGCGGAACTTCGTCTTTCGGGTCGCAACAGTCGACGCGCCCGGTTCCGGAGCCGTCCCGTCGGCTCGGCGGAGATCGATGCTGGTGTCAGATACTACACGGATCAAAATAGCTTGGTACGGGTTGACATAACCTTTATAACGGAATGCTATTAGGTTCCTCCCGGTGTAACCAATGGCACCAACCAGGCGCACGCTCATGCGTGCGATCGGAGCGGGGAGTATCGGTACCGCGGCGGTTCCGCTGGCCAGCAGCGGGGCCGCGGCTGCGACGATCATCACCATCGAGGGGGGCGGCGCGGACATCTGGAGCGAGGTGGACGCGTTCCACTTCTACTACGAGTCGCTGGAGGGCGACTTCGACGTGACGGTGCGCAACACGGAACTCGAACGCACCGACGCCTTCGCGAAGACCGGGCTCATGGTCCGGGAGACGCTGGACGACGACGCGAAGAACGTGATGCTCCGCCGGACGCCCGACGGGGCGGCCTCGCTGCAGTGGCGACCGGAGGCCGGGACGGAGACGCTCAGCACGACGTCGGGCGGAGAGGACGAGAGCGACGTGGACGGCGGCAGCGTGCAGGCCGACTGGCTGCGGCTGCGCCGGAGCGGCGACACGGTCGAAGCGTACGGTTCCACGGACGGGAGCGACTGGACGCGGATCGCGCAGCTCGGACCGGAGAACGTCGACCTCGACTCGGCGGCGCACGTCGGGATCCCGGTCACGAGCCACAACGTGGGCACGCTGTGCACCGCGCAGCACCGGAACCTGTCGGGGATCTCGCCGGACACGAATCGGGACATCGGCGACGTCGAGGTCGCCGGGAGCGTCTCGGTCGAGGAGGGCGTACCGTTCGTCTCGACGGATTCCCCGTCGGACGTGACCGCGTCCTCCGCGACCCTCAGCGGCGAACTGACTGACCTCGGCGGGGCGGAGTCCGCCGAGTGCTACTTCGAGTACCGGGAGGTTCCGACGGAGTCGTGGACCGCGACGGAGTCGACGACGCTCGCGGAGACGGACGAGTTCTCCGTCGACCTCGGCGGGCTGACGAGCAGACGGTACTACGAGGTGCGCGCGGTCGCCGACACGAGCGACGGCGACCGCGCGACGGGGTCGTCGGTCACGCTCGGGACGCCGAGCATATCGGACGGCGAGGACGACTCGGACGGACCGGAGAGCGCGTCCGCGTTCGACCCCGGTGACGGGTTCGCGGACCCCGCTCCGTGGCTGGACAACGACACGCCCGTCATCCTGATCACGGAGCCGACGCGTCGTCAGCTCGAAGCCGCCGTCGGCGTAGACGGACCGCGCGTCGTGGTCTTCGAGACCAGCGGGACCATCGACCTGGATGCCCAGCGGCTCACGGTGACCAACGATCGACTGTACCTCGCCGGCCAGACGGCGCCGTCGCCGGGCATCACGCTCGTCCGCGGGGGGATCTGGCTGTCCGCCGACGACTGCGTGGTCCAGCACGTTCGCGTACGGCCGGGGGACGCCGGCCAGGACACCAGCTGGGAGCCCGACGCCATCCAGACGGGCGACGGCACCGCGAACAACGTGATCGACCACTGCACGGGGACGTGGTCGGTCGACGAGAACATCAACGCGGGCTACGACACGACGGACACGACGATCTCGAACTGCCTGATCGCCGAGCCGCTGAACGACGCGACCCACTCGAAGGGCGAGCACGGCTACAACTCCATTATCGGCGACCGGGCGAAGCGGGTCACGTACGTCGGTAACGTCCTGGCGTTCGCCACCGACCGGAACCCGCGCCTGAAGGAGGGTACCGAGACCGTCATCGCCAACAACCTCGTCCACCGGTACGAGGACGGCATGTGGGCCGACCCCGACACCGCCCACAGCATCGAGGGCAACGTGTTCCAGCGACCCGTCAGCGAGCAGGCGAACGTCTTCGGCGAGGGGAGCGTCCACGCCGACGGCAACGTCCTCGACTGGGACGCGGACGTCCCGATGATCGGGGACGGGATCACCCTGCTCGACGAGCGGCCGCTGTGGCCCGACGAGCTGGAACGGATCCCCACCGACCGGGTCGAGACACACAACCTCCGGAACGCCGGCGCGCGCCCCGCCGACCGGTCCGAACACGACGAGCGAATCGTCGAGAACGTCCGCACAGCCGGCGGTGCGGTCGTCGACAGTCAGGATGAGGTCGGCGGCTACCCCGACCTCGCGGAGCACTCCCGATCGCTCCGCGTTCCCAGCAGTGGGACGCGCGCGTGGCTCCGCAGCTGGGCCAAGCGGGTCGAGGTCTCCTGACGGAGTCCGGCGACCCTTCCTCCGGCCCGTTCGTGCCGTCGCAACCCTTATTTTCGCCCTCCGAGATAGCCGGACGATGCACGAAACAGCCACCGGTCGGTACGACGTCCGCGAGTACGGCGCGACGGGCGACGGCGAGGAACTCGACACCGACGCGATACAGGACGCCCTCGACGACTGCGCCGAGACCGGCGGGACGGTCCACGTCCCGCCCGGGACGTACCGGACGGCGCCGCTCCGCGTCGGGGACGACACGACCCTCCACCTCGACGCCGGCGCGACGATCGCGTTCGTCCGCGACTACGCGGCGTTCCCGACGGTCGAGAGCCGGTGGGAGGGGTGGGACCAGGTCGGCTTCCACCCCTGCCTCCGCGTCGCCGACGCGGAGAACGTCACCGTCACGGGTCGGGGGGCGATCGACGGGAGCGGCGACTACTGGTGGGAGTTCTACGACGCGCCCGAGTCCGAGCATCCCGACGGACTGCTGGAGCGCCTGGCGGAGTTCGAGGAGCGGAACGAGAACGCCGACGACGTCAGCAGTTTCACCCACCGGCCGCCGCTGTTCCAGGTGTACGAGTCCGAGAACGTCACCGTCTCGGGCGTCACGCTCCGGAACTCCCCCTTCTGGAACACGCACGTCGTCTACTCGGAGGACGTCACGATCCACGACGTGAACGTCGAGAACCCGGCCGACGCGCCGAACGGCGACGGCATCGACGTCGACTCCTCGCAGTTCGTCCGGATCAGCGACACCTACATCAACGCCGGCGACGACGCCATCTGCATCAAGTCGGGCAAGGACGCGGAGGGGCGGGAGGTCGGCCGGCCGGCCTCGGGGATCACCGTCACCAACTGCACGGTCGAGGCGGGACACGGCGGGATCGTCATCGGGAGCGAGATGTCCGGCGATGTCCGGGACGTCGTCGTCTCGAACTGCACGTTCACCGACACCGACCGGGGTATCAGGATCAAGACGCAGCGCGGTCGCGGCGGCGTCGTCGAGGACCTCCGGTTCGACAGCATCGTCATGCGCCGCGTCGGCTGCCCGTTCGTCGTCAACGGCTACTACTTCACCGACATCGACAGCGAGCCGCTCCCCGTCGACGAGGGGACCCCGATGGTCCGGAACGTCCACTTCCACGACATCACCGCCACCGAGGTTTCCTCCGCGGGGTTCATGGCCGGACTCCCGGAACGCCCGTTCGAAGGAATCTCGTTCTCGAACGTCCGCATCGACGCGACCCGGCCGCTCGACGCCACGGATATCTCTCCCGCGATGGCCGAGAACTACGACGCCTCCCACGCGTTCTTCTGCAAGTCGCTCGCCGACGTGTCGTTCGACGGGGTGGAGATTCGGACGCCGGACGCCCCGGCGCTCGAGTGCGAGGCTGTCGAACTGGTCTCGGTCGACGGACTCCGAGTTCCGGATCCGCAACCCTCGCCGGCGGTATCCGTCACCGACGTCGCGGAGACGAGGGTGGGCGGCTGTACCGCCCCGGAGTCCGGGACGTTCCTCCGGGCCCGGGGGGCCGGTTCGATCTCGCTCGCCGGAAACCACGGCTCGCTGGCGGACCACGTCGACGCGGACGCACAGGTCGACCGCCGATAGACAGGCAGGCCGCCCCCCAACCCCGTTCCCGCCTGCCGAACCAGTTCTGCCGGGTCACTCCGTCCGTTCCGGGGAAGACCTCCCGCCGAACCGTCCCGACCTCGCTTCGATCCCGACGAGCGACCCACAGCCCCCGCGTTTTCGTGCGAGTGCCCCCCTCGAGTCCCTGTCCCCGCCGGTTCCTGCGTTACGAACGGAGTTCCGGGATCGACGGGAGCAGGAGCGGCGACGAGGGAATGCTGGGAACGGGTTCGTAACCGACCCGCGTGTCGGGAACTGGCTCGCTCACGGCTCCTCCCTGCGGAAATCGGGACGGTGTCGTTCGAGCGTCCCCGTTTCCCCAGTCATCCTTACAAACATACGCTCGTAATGACGGTCCGAACGACGGGATTCGAGTTCCCGTGTGGGGAACGGTCTTCCCCGCCTCGCGTGTCGGAGCCAGGAACGATCAGTCGGTAAGCAAAACTGTTATGCTCCGCTCGGCGGACGTCGTTACCACCTCGATGATCGAACACTCGGAATCTGACGACGCGATCAGGGTCGGTCTCGTGGGCCTCGGCAGCCTCGGCGTCCGCCTCGGGCGCCAGTTCGTCGAACTCCCGAACTCCGAACTGGTCGCGGTGTCCGACGTCAGCGCGAGCGGCCTCGCGGACGCGGGCCGCGAACTCGGCATCCCGGAGTCCGCCAGGTACGCGGAGTACGGGGCGATGCTGGACGGGACGGAGCTCGACGCCGTCGCGATCGCGACGCCGAACGGGCTCCACTACGACCAGACGCTCGCCGCGCTCGACCGCGGTCTGCACGTGCTGTGCGAGAAGCCGATCGCGACGAGCGTCGAGGACGCGCACGACATCACCCGGAGGGCCGAGGCGAGCGATCGGGTGGTGATGCTCGGCTACCAGCGCCACCTGAATCCGGCGTACGACCTGGCGAGGGACCGGTGGGCGCTCGGCGACCGGGAGCCGACGTTCGTCACCGGGGAGCTGACCCACGACTGGCGCGAGTACTACGAGACGATGGACGACTGGCGGATGGACCCCGAACTGAGCGGCGGGGGGCACCTCCTCAACGTCGGCACGCATGTCATCGACGCGATCCTGTGGACGACCGGGCTCACGCCGACGCACGTGAACGCCCACGTGGACTTCCACGACGAGGACCAGATATTCGACAAGCAGTCCTCGATCGTCATCGAGTTCGCGAACGGGGCCGTGGGGAACGTCTCCGACTCGGGGATCGTCGCCCGCACGCGGGAGCACGTCCACCTCTGGGACGACGAGGGGGCGGTGTACCTGGAGGGGACCGAGTGGGACGAGCGGACCGGGTACACCATCGACGCCGAGGGGACCGAGCACCGCCCGCACCTCGATTACAGCCGGCGGCTGAGCAAGGGAACGGCGTTCCTCGAGGCGATCGAGACGGGGGCGGAGCCCCCGGCGACGGCCCGCGACGGTCTGAAGGCGACGGCCGTGACGATGGCGGCCTACGAGTCCGGGCGCGGGGCGGGTCGCGTCGCGATCACCGACCTGTACCCCTTCCTCGACGGGATCTTCGACTGACTCGAACTCCGTCAAGTCCCGTCCATCTGAACCATCTCGGTGAACGATCCCATCGAAACGGATTCGAGCTGAACGATAGTTAACTATATACCATGGGGTTCGCAATGCTGTGGTATGCCAGACCCTAGCAACTGGCGAAGAGAGCTGAGTACCAGACGCACGTTCCTCAAGACGGGGGCGGCCGGCGGGGCAGCGCTGCTCGCCGGCTGTTCCGGTGACGACCCGCCCGAACCCGGTGGAAACGGCGGCGGGAACGGCGGGAACGGCGGCAACGGAGGAAACGGCGGCAACGGGTCGTCGACTCGCTTCAGGGTGTTCGACCCGCTCACGAGCGGGGTCCCGCCAACGGAGCGCCACCTCAACCCCTGGAACCCGTCCCAGACGGGCTGCTGGCATCCGGGCGCCGCGATGTTCGACCGCCTGGCGGTGTATAGCCCGACGAAGAACGAGGCGTATCCGCTCATGGCCGAGTCCTGGGAGATGACCGAGGACACCGTCCTCGAAGCGACCCTCAGCGACCAGTGGACCTGGCACAACGGGGATCAGTTCGTCGCCCAGGACTACGTCATGGAACAGCAGATCGAACTCGAGATCCTGAAGGCCGGCGCCGAGGAGGGCAAGCGGGCCCACCAGGTCATGAAGTCCATCGAGGCCGTGGACGACCGGACCATCAGGGTCACCCTCCACGACCCGATGTCCGAGATCTTCGCGGTGCAGAACACCATCGGCTCATACCACGGGAACCTCGGGCGCGGCATCTTCACCAAGCACGACGACGACAAGTGGAGCGACTGGCACCAGCGGCTCCGGGAGGGCGATGGCGACGAGAAGGAGGCCGTCATCGGGGAGATCACGTCGGCGAAGTACCCGGCGCTCTCCGACGACCCGATCGGTCACGGGCCGTTCCAGATCTCGGAGGTCGGCGACAACATCGTCATCCTG
Source organism: Halorarum halophilum (assembly GCF_013401515.1). Lineage (NCBI taxonomy): Archaea > Methanobacteriati > Methanobacteriota > Halobacteria > Halobacteriales > Haloferacaceae > Halorarum > Halorarum halophilum. Next base: position 3,050,932 of record NZ_CP058529.1, read on the forward strand.
GAGAAGTACGAGGACCACCCGAACGCGGACAACATCAACTTCGACGAGTTCGCGCTCAAGCTCTTCTCCCAGGACAAGCCCACCCAGCCGTACTCGAACGGGCTGGTCGACGCCGCACACAAGGGCTTCCCCGTCTCGACCGACCTCGAGGCCCAGCTCCCGGAGGGCCACACGCTGTTCCGGGAGGGGAGATCCAGCAACAAGCTGTTCGCGTTCAACTGCGGTCACGACGTCGAAGGGTACGACACGCCCTTCACGAGCGTGAACGTTCGCAAGGCCGTCTGCCACGTGTTCGACCGTCAGCAGGTATCCTCCCTGCTCCAGGGCGTCAACCGCCTGTTCGAGTGGGCCCCGTGTCGGGTGCCCGGCAAGGTGCTCACGGAGGGCACCATCGACGTGAGCGACTTCACCCTGTACGGGGAGAACGACACCGAACGCGCGGCGGAGTTGCTCCAGCGGGAGGGGTACACGCAGGAGGGCGGCAACTGGATGACCCCCGACGGCGAGCGCTTCAAGCTCAACATCATGAACGGTGCAGAGCGCCCGGACATCCAGGTGCTCAAGAAGAACCTCAAGGACTTCGGGATCGAAGTCGAACAACAGCAGGTCGACGACGCGACGTTCGACGAGCGACGGACGAACGGCGAGTACGACATCATGCCCGACGGCTCGTCCGCCAACGGCATCTCCGCGCTGTGGGCGCTGGACCTGGTCCCCGACTGGATCCAGTCCATCACCCACTTCAAGCCCGAACGCGACGTGCCGATGCCGATCGGCGACCCGGAGGGGTCGAGCGGGACGAAGACGATCAACGTCGCCGACCACATCCGTCAGTGGCAGGCCACCGGCGAGGACAAGTACCACCGCGAGCTGATGTGGTGGTGGAACCAGACCCTCCCCGAGGCAGAGATGATGTACCAGCCCGACGCGGGGGCCTACGACGGCTCCAACTGGGAGCTGGACATCAGGGACGGCATTCGGAACGGCGTCGACGACGCGCTGTACGTCGCGCCGAAGATGTCCGACGGCGCCCTTCGGTACGTCGGCGACTGAGGTCGGGACGGCCGGCCGCGAACGACGTTCGCACGCCACCGACTCCCGATCGGGACGGCGGCTGAACGTTTATTAGCTCCCACCCGAACGTCACGCCATGGGACTCCTCCAGGCGGCCTCGCGAACGATACTCGGGATCGACATCCTGTTCCTCGTCCTACTCGGGTTCTGCTTCCTGTACCTGGAACCCGGGTCGGGATCGTACGTGGTCGCCCAACTCACCCTCGTTCCCGTCGCGCTCACGTTCGCCGCGTCGGCTGTGCTGCTGTACACCGGGTGGGATCCGCTCGAGTAGTGGGTCGTCCCGTCGGCGATCGGTGTCTGTGACGAGCGGTTCGAATCACGGTGCGCGAGTGGTAGTGTGGGCGACCTGACGTGGCGTTTTCGAGCGGATGGGAAAATTCATTACGGTGGTCGCGAAACGCTTGTCTATCAGTACCATGGCAACGTTGGACTGGCGCATACGACGGATAGCGCAATCGGTGTTCACGGTGTGGGCGGTCCTCACGCTCTCGTTCGCCCTGATCCGCATGATGCCGGGGAACCCGATGGGGGCGATGGTCGCCCAACTGGAGAGCCAGGGGGTCGACCCGGTCCGCGCGCGACAGCTCGTCGAGCTCCGGATGAGCGTCGATCCGACCAAACCGATCCCGATCGCGTACGTCGAGTACATGGGCAGCATGCTCCAGGGCGATCTGGGGGTGTCGACCTACTACGCCCAGCCGGTCGCCGAGATACTCGCGCAGGCGATGCCGTGGACGCTGTTCGTGTTGAGCTGGTCGCTGTTCATCAGCTTCTTCATCGGCATCTCCGTCGGGGCGCTGATGGCGTACTGGGAGGGCGGCAAACTCGACGTGGGGATGACCTCGTGGGCGATCCTCATGGGGTCGATCCCGTTCTACGTCATGGCGATCCTCCTGTTGATCTTCTGCTCGTACCGGTTCGGCTGGTTCCCGACCAGCGGCCGGGCGCCGACCGGCGTCCCCGCCGGCGTCAACTGGCCGTACATCAAGGGGATCGTCCACCACGCGGCGCTTCCGGTCATGTCCATGCTGGTCGCATCCGGGATCGCCTCGCTCGGGATGCGCGGCAACAGCATCCGGGTTCTCGGGTCGGACTACCTCAGGGTGGCCCACCTCCGTGGACTCTCGGACGTGACCATCTCGACCCAGTACGTCGCGCGCAACGCCGTGCTCCCGATGTACACGACGCTGCTCATCAGCATCGGCGAGATGTTCGGCGGCTCCATCGTCCTCGAGAAGGTGTTCCAGTACCAGGGGCTCGGCTACTACCTGTTCTCGGCGTTCAACCAGCGGGACTACCCGCTGATGATGGGGGGGTTCATGGTCATCACGGTGGCGGTCGTGATCGCATTACTACTCGCGGACATGACGTACGGGTTGGTCGACCCGCGCGCAGGAGGTCAGCACAGTGAAACGTACTGAATCGCCGTTCGACGACTGGGAGGGTAGGGAGGAAAGCGACGCCGACGGCTCGGCTGAAGACGGTGCCGGGGCCGACGGCGCGACAACTGGCGGCGACGCGATGGCCGACGGCGGCGCCGTCGGGTCGCCGTTCGAGGTCGTCTCCCAGTACGAGGAGACTCGACGCGACCGGTACCGGAAGCTGTTCGACGCGTACGTGTACGCCCCCATCTCCATCATCTGGCGCGACTGGCGCGCCCGGATCGGGTTCACCATCGTGCTAGCGTACGTGCTGATGGGCACCGTCGGAACGGTGATCGTCCCGCCGACGGAGGTGGTCGAGGGGCCGGCGCTCGCCCAGCCGTTCCAGCACTGGGAGTACCCGCTCGGCACCGACGACATGGGTCGGGACCTGTTCGCACAGACGGTCCACGCGACACAGGAGATGCTGAAGATGATCACGGCGGGGGCGCTGTTCACCGTGACCATGGGGACGGTCGTGGGGGCGGTCGCCGGCTACAAGGGCGGGATGGTGGACACGGTGCTCAGTTCGATCACCGACATCTGCATCAACATCCCCGGGCTCCCGCTGGTGATGGTGCTCGTCCTGCTGCTCCCCATCGGGGGCAACCCGTACGTGATCGGAATCATACTGTGCATCGCGGCGTGGGGCGGGCTGGCACGGGCGATCCGGTCGCAGGTGCTCACGCTCCGCCAGGAGTCGTTCGTCGAGGCCTCGCGGGCGATGGGGATCCCCACCCGGAGGATCGTCTTCAAGGAGATCGTCCCGCACCTGATGCCGTTCGTCGTCATCAACCTCACGAACGCCTCGCGCAGGGTCATCTTCGAGGCGGCGGCGCTGTACTACCTCGGCGTCCTGCCGTTCGAGGACCTGAACTGGGGGGCCACTCTGAACCTCGCACAGACGGGCCAGGCCCACGTCCGGCCGCAGGCGCTCCACTGGTTCCTGGTGCCGATGGTGGCGATCATCTTCATCTCCATCGGGCTGATCCTGCTGGGGCAGTCGCTCGACCGGGTGTTCAACCCCCGAGTTCGGGCGCGACACGAGAAGACGACGTCCGACGCGGGCGACGATGCCGAGGAGGAGAGTACGACCAACCCGGACGTGATGGGCGGAGGACTCTGAGACAATGACCCTTTCAACGACCGAGTACGGAACCGAACGGGAGGTAGAGGATCCGATCATGCAGGTGCGCAACGCGTCGGTCACGTTCGACATGGAGCGGGGCGACTCGCGCGTGCTCGACGACGTCGACCTCGACATCCAGCGCAACGAGGTGCTCGGCGTCGTCGGGGAGAGCGGGAGCGGGAAGTCGATGCTCGCGTCCGGGCTGCTCGACGCCGTCGTCGACACCGGCGTGCTCACGGGCGAGCTCACGTACCGCCCGAAGGACGGGGAGCCGGTGGACGTGCTCGATCTTACGGACTCGGAGCTGAGGGAGTTCCGCTGGGAGCAGGTCTCGATGGTGTTCCAGGGCGCGATGAGCTCGTTCAACCCGGTGCGCGAGATCAGCACCCACTTCGTCGAGACCCTGAGCGCGCACGACTACAACGTCGACGAAGGGATGGAGCGGGCCGAACAGCTGCTCAGAGACCTGTATCTCGACCCCGATCGGGTGCTCAACTCGTACCCGCACGAGCTCAGCGGGGGGATGAAACAGCGGGCGCTAATCGCGCTCAGCCTCATCCTCGAGCCGGAGGTGCTCGTGATGGACGAGCCGACGGCGGCGCTGGACCTGCTGATGCAGCGCTCGATCATCGCGCTGCTCGAGGACCTGAAGGACCAGTACGACCTGACCATCGTCTTCATCACCCACGACCTGCCCCTCATCGCCGACCTCGTCGACCGCATCGCGGTGATGTACGCGTTCGAGATCGCCGAACTCGGGCCGACGCGGGAGATCCTGGAGTTCCCCGCACACCCGTACACGCGGCTCCTATTGAAGTCGACGCCGAACCTCGGGTCGCCGATCGAGGAGATGCGGCCGGTCGAGGGGAGCGCACCCGACCCGGTGAACGTCCCGTCGGGCTGTTCGTTCCACCCGCGCTGCCCGCTCTCGGACGAGACCTGCGAGATGCAGGATCCCGCGGCGTACCCGGTCGACGACGATCACCACGTCCACTGCCACCACTGGGAGGAGTCCGCCGAGGCGATCCCGATGGCCGACGACGCCGCCTCGTCGGACGCGTTCGCCGACCACGACGTCGGGACGGCGACCGCCGTGGCCCGCGGCACGAACGAGCAACCGGTCGTGTCGCTCTCCGACCTCGAGGTCCACTTCGAGCAGGCGAAGGGGTTCCTCGACGTGTTCTCCTCGCCCGACACGGTCAAAGCGGTCGACGGCATCTCGCTGGACGTCTACGAGAACGACGTGGTCGTCCTCGTCGGCGAGTCCGGGTGCGGGAAGACGACGCTCGGCAAGGCCGCCGTGGGGCTCCAGCGACCGACCGGCGGGAGCGTGGAGTACCGCGGCCACGACATCTGGGACGTGCGGGAATCGGGGAGCGACGACATGACGTGGGGGCAGATCCGGCGCTCGCTCCAGATCGTCCACCAGGACCCCGGCAGTTCGCTCAATCCCCACCGACGGATCAAGGCGAGCCTGCAGGAACCACTCAAGCGCTGGAACGCCGACCTCGACGGGAACGACCGGAAGCAGCGCATCCTCAGCCTGCTCGAACACGTCGGCATGTCGCCCGCGGAGGACTACTTCGAGCGCTACCCCCACCAGCTCTCGGGCGGCGAACAACAGCGCGTCGCGCTCATCCGCGCGATGCTGATGAACCCGGACCTCATCCTCGCGGACGAGCCGGTCTCTGCGCTGGACGTGAGCCTCCGGGTCGAGATGATGGACATGATGATCCAGCTCCAGGACGTGTTCGACACGTCGTACCTGTTCATCAGCCACGACCTCTCGAACGCCCGGTACATCGCGCAGCGGACCGGCGGCCGCATCGGCGTCGTCTACCTCGGCGAACTCGTCGAGATCGGCCCGCCCGAGCAGATCATCCACAACCCCCAGCACCCGTACACGCAGGCGCTCCGATGGGCGACCCCAGAACTCTCCGCCGAGGAGGCCGAGGGCGAGGTCGACGACTCCCCCATCCGGACGATCGACATCCCGGACCCGACGAACCCCCCGAGCGGGTGCCGGTACCACACCCGCTGTCCGGAGGCGCGGGAGGTATGTCGCACGACCGAACCGGAGTCGTACGGCGCGTCGGACGCGGACGACCACAGGGTCGCCTGCTTCCGCTCGGTCGACGACCACGAGTACTGGAACAGCGAGTCCATCGTCGGCGACGACTGAGCGACGCTCCTTCCTCCTCCGTCGGCCATCGTAGTCCGGCCGGCCGACCCAAACGTTACGTGGTGTACCGTCGTGTGTGTCGCTAGCGCACGATGGAGATCAGCGATATCGAGACGATCAGGTTCACGTACCGGTCGGGCAGGGTCCGCGATGGGAAGGGACACTCCCACCCCGGAGCGCCGCACGAGACGGTCGGGAGCATCACCCGCGTCGTCGTCGACGGCGGCCCGGACGGCTACTGCACCGGCGGCGACAGACGGGCGAACGAACTGGCGGCGGAGTACCTCCGGGGGGAGGACCCCCTCGAACGCGAGCGGCTCTGGCAGCGGCTCAATCGGTCCCAGCGGCTCCACAAGGGGACGTTCAGCGACTCGAACGTCTCCCGCATCGACTGCGCACTGTGGGACGTCGCCGGCAAGCACTTCGACGTGCCGGTGTACAGGCTGCTCGGGGGACACAGGGAGCACGTCCCCGCCTACGGCTCCACGATGGTCGGCGACGACGACCCCGACGGGCTGGGCACCCCGGAGGCGTACGCCGCGTTCGCGACCGACCTGCTCGATGAGGGGTACGGGGCCATCAAGCTCCACACGTGGATGCCGCCGTACGACGCCGACCCCGACCGCGTCGTCGAGGCGTGCCGGGCCGTCCGGGACGCAGTCGGGCCGGACGTGGAACTAATGCTCGATTCCCATCACTTCTACAGCCGAACGGAGGCGAAGCGGATCGGGCGGGCGCTGGCGGAACTCGACTTCAGGTGGTTCGAGGAGCCGATGGACGAGCACTCGATGTCCTCCTACGAGTGGCTCACGCGGAACGTCGACGTCCCGGTCGTGGGCCCGGAGACCGCGGAGGGGCAGATGTACACCCGCGCCGAGTGGATCAAGCGCGGCATCGCGGACATCAGCCGGGTCGGCGTGGCCGACGTCGGCGGGCTCACCCCCGCGATCAAGACGGTCCACCTCTGCGAGTCGTTCAACGTGCCGTGCGAGGTCCACGGCGGCAACGCGCCGAATCTCCACCTGCTCGGCGCGATGGCGAACCCGGGCGAGTACTACGAACGCGGCCTGCTCCACCCGAAGTACGAGTACGACGAGGCGACCCCCTGGCTGACCGACCCCGTCGACCCCCTCGGCGAGGACGGCACCGTCCGCGTTCCCCAGGAGCCGGGACTCGGCTACTCGTTCGACTGGGACTTCGTCGAGGCGAACCGCGTCGAGAACTGACCGGGGCGGGTTCCGTCGGCGCGATGCCCGCGGAACGCGACCTGGGAACCGTCCGTGGCGTCCCGCGTGGCGCGCGGCGACGCGGCGGGTGAAAACTTAACCCGAACGCCACCGACGGAATGGGTATGGACTCGTTCGAATCAGACGACGGCCACGTCGTCGTCCGCCTCGACCGCGGCGACCTCGTACTCGAATCGCTCACCGACGCCTGCGCCGACCACGACGTCGACACCGGCGCCGTCGTCTCGGGCATCGGGACGTTCAGCGGCCTGAAGATCCACTACGTGAACCGGACCGACCTCCCGGAGGAGCAGGCAGACCGGAACGTGACCCTCGAACTCGACGGCTCGTGGGAGGTGACGAACGTCGGCGGCGTCGTGGCCGACGGGGAGCCCCACCTGCACGTCACGGCGTTCGACGGCGACCGGACGGTCGGCGGTCACCTCGAGGAGGGGAACGAGGTGAACGTGCTCGGTGAGTTCACGATTCGGAAGTTCCAGGGGCTCTCACTCGAACGGCGGCCGGGCGACCACGGGATCTCACAGCTCCGGCGTCGGTGACGGTCAGCGACGCCGCCACTGGATGAGAGAATAGGTGGTCACCCCGAACAGCACGAGCGCCGTCCCCCAGATGACGAAGATCGCGGCCCACACGCCGGTGTTGATGAGGAGTCCGATGACGACCAGGACGAGGCCGAGCGTCGCGAGCGAGAGGGTGGCCGAGTTCCTCAGGGTTCCCAGCACGGTCGACGCTCCCCAGGACCGGTCCTCGCGCCCGCTGGCCCGTTCTACTGAACTCATTACTACCGTGTTACGGAATGCCACCATATATCGGTTGGGGTCCGGCGGCGAACTCGGCGCCGCGAGGTACCCCTCGGACTGCCCACCGCCTGCTACTCGGGCGGCCCGTCCCACTCCGCGCTGTCGTCCTGCGGGTCGTACCCGAGCGTCGCCCGCGCGTGTTCGAGGTCGAACCACCGGGACCGGTTGTCGCTCACCCCGTTGAAGACGTCGAACTCGACGGTGTCGTCCCGGAGACAGCGGTCGATCATGTGCGCGAAGTCGCGCCGTGACTGCCAGGTCGACGTCATCCGGGCGACCGCCTCCTCGTACTCGGCGCTGCCGCGCTCCCACTCCCCCTCGTCGGCGCCCTGTTCGGCGTCGCCGTAGGGGTGGTCGTACTCCTCGTCGTTGACGGTGCAGATGCGGAGCGCGTAGAACCGTTTCGGGTACTCGTACTCCTCCACGTAGTAGCGGCCGAGGTCCTCCCCGAAGCTCTTCGAGGCGCCGTAGTACGAGTCGGGACGGACGGGAACCTCGTGGTCGAGGACGAGGTCGAACCCCCTCGAGTAGATCTCCGGCCTGTGCTCGAGTTCGTACATCCCCACGACGTGGTTCGAGGAGCCGAAGACGAACGATTCGACCTCGGCCTCCCGGGCGGCCTCCAGCGCGTTGTACATGCCGACGATGTTCGGTTCGAGGACGTCCCCCCAGTCCCCGTCGGTGAGCGGGTAGGCCGCGAGGTGGATGACGGCGTCCCGTCCCTCGAACGCGTCCCGGAGCGTCTCGTAGTCGGCGATGTCGCCGACGACGGTGTCGTAGCCGCCGTACGGGTGGTCAGGCGGCCTGTCCGACCGGTTGTAGTAGGTGAAGTCGTACCCCTCTCGGTCGTGCAGGTGGTCGATGATAGCCGTCCCGCAGCGACCGTACGCGCCTGTTACGAGTACGTCCATACGGGTAGGGCAGGCGGTTCGATATTAAAAGGTCTGGTCCAAGCGACCGACCGGAACGCGGCGGCGGGCGGCGTGGGACGAACGATCCACGTCCCGTTCAGTCGTCCCGGTAGCGCTCGACGGCGCTCTCGTCGACCGAGATGCCGAGTCCGGGTTCCTGTGGGACGTCGAGGGTTCCGCCGGTCGGGTCGAACGGCGTCTCCAGGATCTCCGACCGGAGCGGGTTCTCGCTCCGGTCGAACTCCAGCATCATCGGCTCCGGCACGTTCCGGGTGTGGGGGTACGGCGACACGCTGGCGGCGAACTGGACCGCCGCGGCCACGCCGACGGCGCTGTTCCACACGTGGGGCCGGACGGCGACGTTCTCCGTCGTCGCCATGTCCGCGATGAGCCGCGCCTCCGAGAGGCCGCCACACCGCCCCAGGTTCGGCTGGACGACGTCGACGAGTCGGTCGTCGACGAGCCGTTTGAACGCGAAGCGACCGTAGTGGGCCTCCCCCGCGGCGATCGGCGTGTCGATCCGGTTCTTCACCTCGCGGTAGCCCGACTCGTTCTCGGGGGGGACCGGCTCCTCGATCCACGCGACGTCGTACTCCTCGATCGCCCGCGCCGTCTTGATCGCCTGTCGCGGCCGGTAGTTGCCGTTCATGTCGACCATGAGCGCGGCGTCCTCGCCGAGGAGTTTGCGCGCCGTCCGGACGCGCTCGACGTCCGCCTCGAAGCCGCTCCCGATCTTGATCTTCGCGGCGGTGAACCCCTCCGCGACCGCCCGCTCGATCGGCTCCGCGATCGGCTGCTCCTCGGCGGTGAAGTACATCGTCGACGCGTACGGTGTCAGGGTGTGGCACTCCTCGCCGCCGAGGAGGCGGTGGACGGGCCGGCCGACCGTCTTGCCGATTACGTCCCAGCAGGCGACGTCGATGCCGCTGAGCGCGCTCTGGACGAAGACGCTCCCGCCGAAGTGGTAGGGATCGGTGTAGGATCGGTCGGCCAGCGACTCGACGTCGAACGGGTCCATCCCGAGCACCCGGTCGCGGAACAGTTCGTCGACGGTCGCCTCGACGACGCTCCCCGGGGCGAACGCCTCCCCCCAGCCGACCGTCCCGTCGTCGGTCTCCAGTCGGACGAGCGAGGTCGCGCGCGTCCGGCCGAAGCCGCGCGAATCGCCCATCCCCTCGCCCTCCGGGAGCGACCACGAGAGCGGAATCACCTCCAGATCCGTTATCTCCATGAACCGAGCAGTCGGCCGGGCGCATTATAGCTTGTGTCGACCGGCTGGACGGCTGATTCCGACCTCGACGCAGGGCTCCTTGCCCCGACATCCGAGCCGGGGCGGACACCGGAGCTGTGTACGGGGGGGCGGTAGCTTTATTTGAATTTCCGGTTTACTGTGAGTCACTCCATGGCAAGAGCCGACCTCAGAGATAGCTATCGGGACGTCGCGTTCACCACAGCCACGCCGTTCGGCGAGGCGGACGGGGAGGTCCTCCACGACGCGCTGGCTGAGAACCTTTCGGGACTGTACGATGCCGGAGCACGCCAGTTCGTCCCCTGCGGGAACACGGGCGAGTACTACTCGCTCACGGACGAGGAGCGGGCCGAGATCGTCGAGACCCACGTGGCGGCGACCGGCGACGAGGCGACGGTGACCGCCGGCGCCGCGGGGAGCGTGGCGGAGATCGAACGCCTCGCGTCGGCCTACGAGGAGGCGGGCGCGGACGCGATGATGGTGATGCACCCCGACCACACGTACGCGCACGAGGACGGCCTGAAGGAGTACTACCACGCCGTGTGCGACGCGACCGACCTCGGCGTCGTCATCTACAAGCGTGGCCCCGAGGTGACGCGCGACACCCTCCTGGAGCTGTCCGAACGCGAAGAGGTCGTCGCCGTGAAGTTCGCCGTCAACGACATCAAGGAGTTCGCCCAGACGGTGGCCGACTCCTCGGGCGAGGTGACCTGGGTGAACGGGATCGCGGAGCGGTACGCGCTCTCGTTCGCGATCGAGGGGGCGAGCGGGTTCACGACCGGCATCGGGAACTTCGTCCCGGAGGCGACGCTGTCGCTATTCGACGCGGTCGAGGCGGAGGAGTGGGAGCGCGCCCGGCGCATCCAGCGCGTCCTGCGGCCGTACGAGGACCTCAGGGAGGACGTCGGCGAGGGCAACACGCTCCCGGCCGCGAACAACGTCCCGGCGGTGAAGTACGGGATGGACCTGGCGGGGTACCACGGCGGCCCGGTGCGGAGCCCCCTCGTCGACCTCTCGGAGCGGGACCGATCGCGGGCGGAGGAGCACTACGACCGCATCGAGGCGGAGTCGCCCCTCGAAGTGATCTGACCGGTCGAACTCGTTCACCGCGAAGCGGCACCCTCCGATATTCCTCCGTCCGAACCGCCCGTGAGGCGACCGGAACTCCTCCGTCTCGCCTCACGCGGATTCGTCGTACTCGAACTCCGTCCACGGGCCCTCGACGAACGGGTACTCCTCGAGGACGTCGAGGTCGACCGTGACGCCGAGTCCGGGACCGTCGGGCACGGCCAGCATGCCGTCGGCGATCTCTAGCCGCTCCCCGATGATGTCGAACGCGAGGTCGAACTGGTACATCCCCGGGTCCTCGTCGGCGTCCAGGGCCGGATCGCCCTCGAAGACGGGGTACTCGAGCAGCCGGACTTCGGGGGCCGCGGCGACGAGGTGCGCGTTCGCGACGAGGCCGAGCCACGTCCCGAAGTTGTGCGGGACGAACTCGACGTCGCGCCCATGACAGAAATCGACCGCCTCCCGGCACCCGGTGTACCCCTCGTGATGGCGCACGTCACCCTGGAGGAAGTCCACTGCGCCGGTTCGGCCGAGTTCGACGAGCCCGGCCGCCGACTCCTCGCTCTCCCCGCCGGCGAGCGGGGCGCCCGTCTCCGCGAGGGCGACGTACCCGTCGTGGTCGTCGGGTTCGACGGGCTCCTCGATCCAGTAGGCGCCGGCCTCGGTCGCGTACTCGACCAGTCGAGCGACTGTCTCGTCCCCGTAGGCGTCGCGGAGCTTCCACCACGTGTGGACGTCGAGCATGAGCTCCATGTCGTCGACCGCCTTGACGAGCAGGTCGACCGTCCGGCGGTCGCCGTCGGGGCCGATGCCGGGCCGGTACTTGTACCCCATGAACCCCAGTTCCTCCAGGACCGCCGCCTGGTCGGCGTAGCCCGTCGGCTCCATGTACATCCCGGCGCTGGCGTACAGCGGGAGCTCGGTGGTCGGGGTAGTCCCGTACTCGTCCGCGAGGAGCTCGTAGATTGGCGCGCCGAGCCGCTTCCCCCGGATGTCGTGGAGGGCGACGTCGACGGCCGAGCACGCCTCCGTCAGGAGGTGGCCCGTCGGCCCGGCCCCCGCGAGCAGGTCGTGCGCGTCCGCGGGCTCGTCCAGCGTCTCACCCTCCAGCGCGTCGGCGACGGTGCCATCGACGAGGTCGGCGAACGTCCCCTGCGAGTCGCCCTCGAAGTACTCCCGCATGGCGGAGCTGCTCGCGCCAGCGGTGGCGACACCCCGCTCGCCGTCCCGCGTCTCGACGACGACGAGGACGACGTCACGCTTCCGGAGGCGGCGCGTCCCGCCGAAGAAGCGGCGTTCCTGCGGCGGGTCGATCGGCGACGAGAGCGCGTATCCTCGGACGGTGGAGATCTGCATGGTGGTGGATGCGGACACGGGCGTCTAAACCGTTCCGGCTCCCGCGAGTAGGACTGACGACGCCGAACCCGGCCGCGCTCAGGAGAACTTCGTGTTGAGCTCGATGACGTTCGCCGCCCGGCGGACGTAGTCGGAGAGCACGTCGTGGAAGCGGTCGTTCGTGAACCGGCTCGACGGCCCGGACACGCTAATCGCCCCCAGCACCTTCTCGCCGTTCTTGACGGGGGCGGAGACGCACCGGAGCCCCTCGATGTTCTCCTCGTCGTCGATCCCGTACCCGCGCTCGGCCGTCACCTCGAGTTCCTCGTAGAGCTCCTCGCGCGTCGTGATCGTCTTGGGCGTCATCCTCGTCAGCTCGGTCGACTCGACGATCTCCTCGCGGCGCTCCGCCGGGAGGAACGCGAGAATCGTCTTCCCCAGCGAGGTGGAGTGGATCGGCTGCTGGGTTCCGATCCTGGAGGCCGTCTCGACCGCCCGGTCGCCCGTCGCCTTGCAGAGGTAGGAGATGCGACCGTGTTCCTCGATCCCGAACTGGGCGATCTCGCCGGTCTCCTCCGCCAGCGACTCGACTTCGTCCTGGATGACGTCATGGTTACCGACCTGTTCGCGGACGTGCGTCGCCATGTCGAGGATGCGGAGGCTCAGTCGATAGCTGTCCCCCTCGCGGACCAGGATCTCCCGCTCCTCTAGCGTCCGGAGGTGGCTGTGGATCGTGCTCTTCGAGTGTCCCAGCTCGCTCGCGAGTTCGGTCACCCCGATGTCGTCCCGCTCCTGGAGGACGTCGATGATGTTGAAGGCGATCTTCACCGACCGGATCGTTCGGCCCGACGCGGGTCCCGCTTGCTCTGTCATACCAGTGTAGCACACCCCATACCACATAAACCTGTTCCCATGAGGGGAACGGGCGTCGGGCGCCTCGGGTGAACGGCCCCGGAGAGAACTACGAACGGGTGAGCCCTAACGACCGTCGGGGGACGGACGTCACCCCCTGGACCGTCGGAACGCCCCGGCCGTCCGTTCCCACCTCGCGAACGAATCGGCGGGTCGTTTCACGCCGATTCCGCTGACGACGGCGGGGATCGCCGTTTCGGATGTGGAGGGGAACGACGCCACGGACGCTGCCGAGCGACCTCGAACTAGGTCCGCCTGGTGGCCATCGGAGCCTCGAATTACAAGAGTACGACTGTAATCTATCTGTTCCCCGGTGGGGAACACGTGGCGGTAAAACCCCCGAACTATCGAGTTCATGCGTCACAGTCCGTGACCGTCCCACGGACGGGGATGGCTGTCGGACCGAACGTTTTTGCCGGCCGGCCGAGAGTCCTACCCATATCATGCTGAAAGCCGAGTTCCGGGGGCGGACGGAGCACCGCACGGGCGGACCCGTGAGGGTGGGCCATCTCGCCTGCAAGGGCTGCGTCAGCGGAGTGGTCACCGACGCCTCCGCCGGCGAGTTCGCGCTCCTCTCGGGAGACGAAACGGGAACCCGTTTGCATCCACACGGAGCTCGCGGAGGACGGGGGTCCCCCGACGAGCGGAGCGTGAGAGCGTGACGCTTCGCGTGACAGTGTGGAACGAGAACGTCCACGAGCGGGAGGAGCCGGCCGTCGCGGAGCGGTACCCGAACGGCATCCACGGCGCCGTCGCGGCGCCGCTCGCGGACGAGGGCCACGACGTTTGGACGGCCACGCTGGGAGAGCCCGAGCACGGCCTCACCGAGGAGGTGCTCGCCGAGACGGACGTGCTCGTCTGGTGGTCCCACTGCGCGAACGACGAGGTGAGCGACGAGGTAGCCACGCGCGTCGTCGACCGCGTCCACGGTGGGATGGGGTTCGTTCCGCTCCACTCCGGGAAGAACTCCAAGCCGTTCAAACGCCTGATGGGGACGACCTGCGACATCAAGTACCGCCACGGTGGCGAGCGCGAGCGCGTGTGGGTCGCCGACCCCGGCCACCCCATCGCGGACGGGCTGGGGGAGTCCTTCGAGATCCCGGCGACCGAGACGTACGGCGAGCCGTACGACGTCCCCGAGCCGGATCGCACGGTGTTCATCTCATGGTTCGAGGGCGGTGAGGTGTTCCGCTCGGGGCTCTGTTACCGCCGCGGGCGCGGCCGGATCTTCGCGTTCCGCCCCGGACACGAGGAGTACCCCATCCTCCACCAGGCGGAGGTCAAGCAGGTGATCCGCAACGCGGTCGAGTGGGCCGCCCCGAACGAGGGGGCGACGGTGAACTGGGGGGAAGTTGAGCCCGCCGAGTCGCTCGAGGACTGACTCTCGGGTGCGGAAGCATCGGAGGCGATAGGAAAGACGGCGTTCACCGCCTGCACACGCTCGAGACGTCGGGCTGGACGACGTCCACCGCGCCCGACTCGAGGATCCCGGCCCGGAGTACCGTCTCGTCGTCCTCCTGGCAGTCGGACGCCCCCGTCGACTCAGAGGTGGTCCCGGATGAACGGCCAGACACCCGCCTCGTAGTACCGGTGTCCGCCGTCGCCGACGTACAGTTCGCACGCGTCGTGGGCTCCGGACCCACGGTACACGTCACGGAGTCGATCGAAGGCCCGTCTGGTCCCCTCGATGGGGAAGATCGGGTCGTGCTCGCCGGCGGCGACGAGAAGCGGCCGCGGCGCGATCAGGCCGGCGAAGTCCCACACCTCCCCCAGTCGGCGGATGCCGGGGACGTAGTTACAGACGCAGTGGTCGATGGGGACGAGCGAGTCCTCGAAGGGACAGACGGACGCGCACGGGGCGACGGGGGAGAGCCGGTCGTCGAGCGCGGCAGCGAACAGGGTCACCACCCCGCCGCCGGAGTGACCCGTGATCGCCAACCGGTCGACGTCGAGCGCCGCGCGTCGCTGGACGAACTCGATCAGCCGTAGCGTATCCCACACTCGCTCCCCGACGAGCGTTCGCCCGACCAGTTGGGCGTGCTTCTGCAAGCTCGTACACTGGCGGTCTCCGCTGGCCGTCTCCGGCGCCGCGAGTTCGCCGAACGCGCGCATGTCCGGTGCGACCGCTGCGTACCCGCACTCGACGGCCTGCCGGGCGATATCCCGTCGCTCGTCGGCGATCCGCTCGCGATCCGCATCGCTCTCCACCTCCCCGACCGAGAGCTCCTTGCCGCTCTCGGCGTGGCCGTGGACGGTGAGGACGACCGGGTACGGTGGCTCCGGCTCGTTCGGGAGTAACAGGTAGAACGGGACGCGAAACTCCCGTTCCGTCCGGACGCTCCACATCTGTCGCTCGTGGTCCGCCGCCGCCTCCGTCCCGTGGCAGCGGGGGTCGAGGTCGGGAACCCCGCCCTCGCGTATCACCGGGAACCCGAGGACGGATCGGAGCTCCTCGCGGAGGGTCTCCTGCCAGACGGGAAACGCCGACCCGGTCTCCCCGCCGTAGGCGAACGGGAGGTCGCTCGCCCGAAGCACGTGCTCCGTCCACTCGGCGCGATCGTGTCCGAACCGTCGGTCTTCCATGTGAGCTCCGACTGACGGTGCTCATCCCACTCACAAATGGCTACCGACCGTCGTTCACCCTCGAACCCGCGAGGGCTGTTCGAGATCGGTCCTCCGAATCGAGATCCGACCCTCGTGTCGCTGGTGAGGCTACTGGCGGCTCCATCAGTTGGCCGAACCGATACCCAACCCGTGACCCGGTCTCACCCGATTGACCGAAACGTTCTTGCGCCCGTTCTGCCACGCTCGAACCGTGACACCACCCTCCGCACTCGTCGTGGGCGAAACCCGATTCCCGTTCCACGACCTGGATAACATGGGCCCCCACGTGGAGGCGGCGCTCGGCGACGCCGCCGACGTGACTCGCTCCACGGAGCGGGACGACCTCGTCTCCCTCTCGGGGTACGACCTCGTCGTCGACTACCTCACCGACAGCACGCTCACCGGGCCGCAGCGAGCGGGTCTCACCGACTTCGTCGCCCGCGGCGGCGGCTACCTCGGAATCCACTGTGCGGCCGACCTCACGAGCGTCGGCGACGGCGATGGGGGACTCGACCACCGTCGGGAGCCGGTTCCGGAGCTCCGCGAACTGGTCGGGGGGCACTTCCTCGATCACCCCCAGCAGTCGACGTTCGGCGTCGAGATCGTCGACGCGCATCCCGTAACCGAGGGCGTCGATAGCTTCGATGTGTTCGACGAACCGTACGAAGTGGAGGTGGACGACGACGTGTGCGTTCTCGCCCGAATGGACCATCCCGACCTCCCCGCATACCCGGTCGTCTGGACGCGACCGTACGGCGACAGCCGGGTCTGCTACGCGTCGCTCGGGCACACCGAGGAGGCGTTCGCCCACGACGAGTACCGGAAGCTCCTCCGCAACGCCGTCGGCTGGGTCGTGGACGCCTGAGCAAAAGCGCGATGGCTCGGTCCACCTGAGCCTTTATTCCGGTAGACTGCATCCGCTTCCGCATGTCGTTCAGAAAAACCGACGTGACGGTGTACGTGTTCGTGCTGGCGGTGCTGCTGTCGGGGATGTTGATTGGTGACCGGTTCGGGATGGACTGGTCGCCGCCTCTCCTCCTGTTGGTAGGCATCGCTACGGCGGCCTGGACGGCCTACTATCGGTACGCGGTAGGACCTCGCCTCGAGGCGAACACTCCGTCGGGAGAGAGTGGCGAACCGGACGGCGGGGAGACGCGCCCGCCGAACAGCGCACGGGAAGAGTCAATGCACGGGTCCGACGTCCGGGAGTGAAGTCAGTCAGCCGTTTCGGGGTCGGAGGCAGTTCGGGTTCCCCTCGGCTTCCCGCGACGTCGCCGCGTCTCAGTCCCGGAGGACGGACGCGTCGAGGTCGTACCCGTCGAGATAGTCGCGTTCGGCCGCGACGAGGTCGGCGAACAGGTCCCGAGCCTCCTCCCGCCCTAGCGTGACGAGCGGTTCGTTGAGGAACGCCTGGAACGCGAGGTCGAGGTCCCCGGTGAACCCGGCCTCGATCAGCGTCTCCTGGTTGGTGACGTGGCGCTCGACCATGCTCCGGAACTCGTCCGGCAGTTCGCCGGCACACAGCGGGGTGACGCCTCCCCCGGTGAGCAGGGCGTTCGTCTCGACGACCGCGCCCGTCGGGAGTCCGGCGATCTGTCCCTCGTTGGGATAGTTGAGGTGGGTAACGAACTGTCCCTCGCCGAGGAGCGCACGCATGATATCGACCGCCTCCTCGCCGGACTCGCTGAACTCGAACGTCTCCTCGCCGTCGAGGTACTGTGCCATCTCGTCGGGCCCGTCGGCGTCGTCCACGCGGGCGGAACTCGGCGTGAGGCGGATCCCCCAGCGCTGGATCTCCTCGGGGTCGTCGATCGCGAGGTACCACGGGACGAACTCGGCGAGGTGACGGTCCCCCGCGGCGCCGAACACGCCGAAGCGGTCGTAGAGGTCGAAGGCGATCTGGAAGTTGTTCACCCAGTAGGACTCCCCCTCCATGTCGCCCGGTTCGTACCCCGGAAGCGGCGTTCGATTCTCCAGTTCCGCGTCGAGATACGCGAAGAGGTCGTGACCGCGCCAGTACGCCTCGTCGACCGCCGTGAAGTGATTGATCCCCTTGACAGTGACCTCCACGTCCCCGCGATCGACGTCCTCGGCGGCGTCGACGTACGTCTCGGCCAGCTCCGCGAACAGCTCCTGGGTCTGGAACACCTCGTGACAGAGGCCGATCGCGTTGATATCGGGGTACTCCTCGTACAGCGTCCGCGTGCAGACGGTCATGGGGTTGGTGTAGTTGATCACCCACGCGTCCGGGCAGCGTTCGCGGACGGTCGCCGCGATCTCGCGGTACTGCGGAATCGCTCGCAGCCCGCGCATGGTCCCGCCGGGTCCGACGGTGTCCGCAACCGGCTGGTACACCCCGTACTCCTTCGGGATGTCGATGTCGTTGACGAACGTGTCCGCGGGTGGGTCCTGCGTCGAGCAGATCACGAAGTCGGCGTCGTCGAGCGCCGCGTCCATCTCGCGGTGAGCTTGGAACGTCCAGTCGCCGACGGCTTCCTCGCGCCCCATGACCTGGTTCCCGAGTTCGGCGTTTCTCGCCGCCAGTCCGTGGTTCACGTCGTACAGCGCCACCTCCCCCGTGAGGTCCTCACACTGCGCCAGGTCGTTGATGAGCGTGTGAGCCCACCCCTGGCTCCCGCCACCGACGTACCCGATCTTCAGGCTCCGAGCTCGGTCGGCGGCCGGACGGTGGTCTCGCTCCGCGAGTCGGTACATACGGTGTCCGGTGACGAAAGCGGTCCGAAAATAGCTGTTGTTCTCGGACACCTTCGCCCCCTATCCGGCCGAACGTGGGACTCGGGACGGCGCTGACGCCCTCCATCTTCCATCTCGCCCGTTCCCGTGGCTCCGTTCGTCCGGAAGCGTCCGTGGGATCGGTCTCGTCTCGGTGCCGGTCTCGCCGTGTTCGCCCTCGATTCCCGAGGTTCGCCCGTTCCGTCCTGGCCTCACCGTCCCGTTCTTCTAGATTTCCCACAGGTGGACGAAGGTATTATGACGACGGGCTGGGATTCACTTCTATGCCACTTTCCGAGGACGGCGTGCGTCAGCACCTGCGTGGCGTCGCCGCTGGTCTCCTCACACCGTTCGACGCCGATACAGAGGTTGACCATTCGAAACTGAAGGAGAACGCGGAGACGCTCTACAGCGCGGGCATTCGGACGTTCCTCGCGGCCGCGAACATCAGCGAGTACCACTCCCTCTCCCGCGACGAACGGGTCGCGGTGACCGAATCGAGCGTCGACGCTCTCCCATCCGACGCCTGCGTTCTCGCGGGGGTCGGGGGGAGTACGTCGGCGGCGCAGGAACTCATCAGGGCGTACGACCGGGTCGGCGTCGACGCGATGATGGTGATGCCGCCGGACCACTCGTACGTCCACGAGCAGGGACTCATCCGCTACTACGAGAAGCTGGATTCCGCCACCGAAACGCCGCTCGTCCCGTACGTCAAGGGGTTCGACCCGTCGGTCGGCTACCTTCAGGATCTGACGCGCGTCGACGGCGTCGTCGGCATCAAGTACGCGCTGGAGGACGCGGTGAAACTCGGCGCGGCAGTTCCCGCGGGGGCCGACGACGTCGTCTGGGTGGATGGCCTCGCCGAGCCGTTCGCGGTGCCGTTCTGGAACGAGGGAATAGAGGGATTCTCCGCCGGCGTCAGCAACTTCCGCCCCGAGGTCGGCCTCGAACTGTTCGACGCGCTCACGGCGGAGGACTGGGAGCGTGCACGTCGCATTCGAAACGTCTGTATCCCATATCAGAACTTCCGAGAGGAGACGGGACAGGGGAACTCCATCGCGGGAGCGATCAGCGTCTCCGCGGTGAAGAAGGGACTCGATCTCGCCGGCCTCCACGGCGGCGGGGTTCGCGAACCCATCCAGCCACTCTCGCCGGCGGACGAACGCCGGGCCGAGGAGCTCTACGACCGACTCGACGACGATATCGAACGCGTCATCGGCGACAGCACTCAGTCGTGGGCGACTGGAGACACCGACTAGCTGCGCCTCTCGAATCACGCCGTCGACCGCCCCCGTGGGCGCTCCATTCCGGAGGACTGCGGCTTGAAGGGACTGACGTTCCGACCGTGACGAGATTACGTCTTCGCTTTTCACAGGCGCGGCGGTGCGCCGGAGGCCGTGGACGTTCTCCTCGCCGTCGATTCCGTACTCGCCCTCGGCGATGACTTCCGTCCGTCGCGAGGCTCTCGGGACCCGCGAGCGACGTCGAGGTCCGGTTCGGAGCTTCACTCGTCTATGACTCGCGCCGTCTCTCGAGGGGGGCGGTGTGCGAGGCCCGCAGTTGTAGTGCATCGAGGATACTGAACGCGACCCGTGCCCCTTCGGTTCGTCGCCCGTCTCCGTTCTCGAACCGGGATAGGGCGAACACCGTTCTGCGACGATCCGACAGTCGTTCTCGGGAGGGGAACGCGTGACATCCTCCATCCGGGCGGAAATGAGCGCGTCCATCCAGGTTTCCTGGCTTTATCGGCCAGTTCTTCAGAAACCCGTACAACTGCTGCCGGAACCACGAGGTGGTTTCTTCGATGACCGTTCCCGTAGCGGAAACGGGATCGCCGTTTAAACGGTCCCGTCCCCCACCAGGGGGGGACGGAACTCGAAACGTACCACGTGAGATTACAACACTACTACTGTAACTCCTCAGTCCAGGAGCTCGGAGTTCCCTCCGTTCAATCGTCCCGAGAGGGCCGAGAACGGCTGGCTCACCGAGGAAGCGGTCGATCAGGCCCGGACGGCACCCCGGATTCGCGAGCGGGGAACGCCTCGAGGGGGAAAATGGCAGACGTAACAATCGAACGATAGCGGTGAGGGCTTCGCCGCGCTGCATCGGATTCAGTCGACGCCGGCACGGATGCCGGCTCTCTGATCGCCCGACTGAGGGCAGGTACGCCCACAGATGGCGTTCGATCGGCGGGGGGACCGACGCGACGCGCTCGGGCTGGCCGAGGGGTGGTTCGACGTGTGGGACCGACGCTCCAGTCGACTTAAGGGGGCCGGGGCCGACGCGCCGGACGATGCGAACGTACGAAGTGCGGTACGAACCGGACGGCGTCCAGCTGTCGGGCGAGGTGAACGGAACCGCCTGGGACCGGGCGAAGGCCGGCGAGATCGACCGGTTCTCGTGGTCGGACGACGGGGATGGGCCCGGAACGGTCGTCCGCGCACTCCACGACGAGGACGCGCTGTTCCTGCAGTTCCAGGTCGAGGACCGTGAGATGCGCGCGGAGGTGACCGAACTCAACGGCCCGACGTTCGAGGACAGTTCGGTCGAGTTCTTCGCCACCCCCGGCCCGGATGCCGAGGGGAAGTACCTCAACTTCGAGGCCAACTGCTGCGGGACGTTCAAACTGGGGTGGCAGGAGCCGGCGTGGCGGGAGCGGGGAGTCGGTCGCGACCTCGTGTCGCCGATGCTCGCCGGGGAGATCGACGTCGAGACGTCCGTGCCCGGTCCGACCAGAACGCCGTCGGAGGACGACAACGGGTGGTGGTTGGCCGTACGCATTCCGGAGGCGACTCTCCAGTCGTTCACCGGTCGACCGGTGTCGATAGCGCACGACGCCGTCTGGCGGGGGAACTTCTACCGGAGCGGCGTCCCGGACCACCGAAAGGCGACGTGGAACCCGCTTCCGACGCCGACACCGGAGTACCACTCCCCGGAGCACTTCGGCCGGATACGGTTCGAGTGAGGCCCCTCTCGGATCGACTGGTTCGGGGAGAAGACGACGGTTGACGATCCCGCTTTTGAAGGTACCGTCCGAGAGTCTCGGAACGGGAGGAGAACGTCGGCCCGCCCACCGGTCGCTGTCGATCTGCCGCGAACCCGGGTATTACGGGTCTACTACTGTAACGACGTCCGGCGTCCGGTGATGGCGGACGCATCTCGAACCGGGGTCGGTCCACGGTCGAACCGATGGACGACCGCTGCGGGGGTTTGGGGACGGCATCAGCGCCGTCAGGAGTAGGTCATGTTGACCTCGATGACGTTCGCCGCGCTCTGGACCTGGCGCGGGATGTCGTTCTCGTACCGGTCGTCGTGCATCCGGCTCATCGGGCCCGAAACGCTCACCGCGCCGAGAATCTCGTCGTTGCGGTCGAGGATCGGCGCGGCAATGCAGCGCATACCCTCGATGCGCTCCTCGTCGTCCGTGGCGTACCCCCGTTCCCGAATCTCGGCAAGCTGGTCGGAGAGCGTCTCCCGGTCCGTGATCGTCTTCCTGGTCACCTTCGGCAGTCCCCGCTCGGAAATGATACGGTCGACTTCCGACTGGGGCATGTGAGCGAGGATCGCCTTCCCCATGGCGGCAGTCTGGAGCGGGACGCGCATTCCGGGTCGGGTGTCGAGCGTGACGGCGTCCTCCCCCTTGGCCTTGTACAGGAAGATACCGAGGCCGTGCTCTTCGATCATGAGGTTGGCGTGCTCGCCCGTCTCGTCGGCGAGGCGGTTGATGACCGGCCGCGCCACGCGATACACCTTCATGTTCTCCCGCGCGTAGCCGCCGTACTCCAGGAACCGCGTGCCAATCCGGTAGCCGTCGGGGGCTTTCACGACGAACTCGAGTTCGACGAGCGTACTGAGGTGATCGTGTGCGGTGCTCTTGGGCACGCCGACGTGGTCGGCAACCTCCGCGATACTGGGCCGGTCGAGCTGTTTGAGCGCCTCGACGATCGCGAACGTCGTTCCGGCCGATTTCACCCGGAGCGGGTCTGACACCGTCATTGCCACAACAACACGTGAGTGAACGCATAAACGTTTGGTATCGCCGGACGGCACACTGTCACACGCCCTCGTCCAGGCGACGTACTGCGAGGAGGATCGTCCAGGCAACGTACCGCGAGGGGCAGATCGACGGCACCGACGCCGACCTGGCGTCGGGCATTACCGGACGGGCTGTTTTTTCAACCGGTGCAGAGCTTCACGGTTCCGGTCGCCGACGAACGAAGGACCCCTTCGGTGCAATCCGTCCGCCTCGATCGATGACGTAGCCAGTAGACGTCCAGCAGTACTCACACGCTCACAGTCCGTCACGGGACGTGATACCGTCGAAGCAGGTCGTAGCGCGGACGACTATCGTCGTACTGCCCGTTCGAACGCCCGGCCGCGAAGCCAACGGAGGTCGGTTTCGCCGAGTTCCGGGACCCGTTCGAGCCACGTCACGCACTCTTCGTAGGTCGCGACGTCGCTGACGTTCGGGTAGTCCGTGCCCCAGACGAGCCGCTCCCTGCCGAACTCCTCCAGGAGCCACCGGACGTGGTCGTGCATGTCCTCGTGGGGATGCGCCTCCCGGGAGCGGTGCTGGACCTCCGAGAGCTTCGCGTACACGTTATCATACTCCGCGAGTTCGGCGTACGTCGAGAACGAGGACTCGTCCGGTGGGGTGGCGGGGTCGGCGTGCGAGAAGTGGTCGACGAGGTAGGTCAGGTCGGGGTAGGCGTCGACGAGTGCGACCACCTGGTCGAGCTGGTCGACATGGGCGAGCACCTGCACGACCGCGTCCGTCTCCCACGCAGCCGCCCAGAACGCCCGCTCCTCGATGGCGTCGAGCAGCCAGTCCACCGCTGGATCGAACGTCTCCCACATCCGGTCGTACGGGCAGATGGCGCCGAGGCGGAACCCCACCACGCCGTCGTTGGCCATCAGGTTCCGGAGGTGGTCGGCGGCGCCGTCGGCGAACTGGTCGACCATGACGATACCGGAGAGTCGGTCGTGGCTCGCCGCCTCGACGGTGTACCAGTTGTCGGTCCACTCGCAGATGGGGTAGCCGACGACGACGGCCTCGTCGACGCCAGCCCCGTCCATGTCGGACAGCAATCGATCGACGTCGTACACCGCCGGCACGTCGAACGTCTCCACGAGATCGACGATGTCGCCGTTGACCCACGGGTGCTCCGGGCTCGGACGGCCCCACGCGTGCATGTGACTGTCGATGATCATTGGGTGAGTGCACTCCCCGACATCTCAAAAGCCTTCCCCGCCGACCGCTCGATACGCCTCCCCGGCGAAACGGCTATGAGGGCGTTCCGTGAACGGGCGCTCGCATGGAACGGATCGCGTTTCACCTCGAGATCGTCGACGGAAAGCGTGACGCCTACCGCGAAGCCCACGAGAGCGTTCCGGAGGAGTTGGTGGAGGCGTACCTCTCCTCCGGCGCCGGCATCGAATCCTACAGCGTGTTCGAACAGGACGGCCACGTCTTCGGCTTCATGACCGTGGAGAATCCCGAGGCAGTCCGGCGCGTGATGGAGTCGAGCAGGGCCCAGTCCTCCTGGAACGAGGTGATGGACCCGATCCTCGAGGACGGCGACGGCGGGATCTGGATGGACGAAGTGTACCGGATGAAGTAACTTATCGAACTCGGCCGACGGGCTGGACGAACGGCTCCGCCCACCGGGAGTGTTACTATGGGACTAGGGGAACTCACGTCGGAGAGGTCCGCTGCCGTGGACTACTCCGCGAACGAGAAGACCGGCTTGCAGGTCTCCGAGGAGAGGAACGCCTCGAACGCCGCCGTCGGATCGTCTACAGAGTAGGAGGAGTCGACGATGACGCCCGGCTGGATGGCGCCGTTGTCCATCAGCCGAAGCGCCTGCTCGAAGTTGCGCCACGTCGAGCCGTAGGAGGTGTTGATGTCGATCTCGCCGCGAACGGGCGGGGTCATGTACAGTTCGCTCGGCTCGGCCGGCAGCCCGACGACGACGACCTGGCCGCCCTTCCTGACGTGCTCGACCGCGGTCTCGACGCCGCTCCTGTGCCCCGTGGTGTCGAAGACGACGTCGAATCCCACCCCGTCCGTGAACGACTCGGTGTGCGCTTCGAGGTCGGATTCCTCCAGGTTCACCGTCTCGATGCCAAGGTCCTCGAGCAGCGGGAGCCGGTAGACGGTGTCGCGTTCGAGCCCCGAGACGAGCACGTTCGCGCCCATCGAATCCGCGACGCAGGCCGTGAGCACTCCGATCGGACCCGGCCCCTCGACGAGCACGTTGTGGCCGGGGGTCGTCATCGACTGGGTCAGAACCGCCCGGGCGGCGATGCTCGTCGGCTCCGTGATGGCGGCGTGCTCGAGCGGGACGTCTGCCGGCACCGAGTGGAGGTGCTGGTCCTCGACCGTCACGTACTCGGTGTAGGCGCCGTCGCGATGCATCCCGGTGATGGAGAAGTTCTGGCACACGTTCGGCTGTCCGTTCCGACACTGGAAGCAGGTGCCGCAGTCGTGGATCGGCTCCTCGACGACCTTCTCCCCGACGGAGAACTCCTCGACATCGTCGCCGACCGCCTCCACGACGCCGGCGTACTCGTGGCCCATGATTCGGGGCATCGGGACCCACTCGTAGCCGCCCTCGTACCGGTAGGCGTGCGCGTCGCTCCCGCAGAGGCCCGCCGAATGAACGCGGACTAGTACCTCGTCGTCAGCAGGAGTTGGGCGGTCTCGATTCTGGAGTTCGACGGATTCGGGTCCGGTTTGCACGATGGCTTTCATTGGTATGGCGAGATGCTCACCGATAACGGGGGAGCTCGTTCGAACAGCGGTTTCGCGGAGGAGACCTTATAATTTTGGTCTGTTACCCGTGGTGGGTGGGAGTTCGAGTACGCGCTCGGGCGGCGGGCACCTCCCGACGGACGGGAACGGCCGTTCGAGACGAACCGACCCGGAACCGCTCCGACGGACCCCTCTCGGGACTCGGGAACGTGACCGTCACCCCGCACGACGCCGGACGAAGCCCAGAGCGGTGGAACCGCCTCGCCGGTCTCGAATCGTGGCCGAGCACCTCCGGCACCTCGACGGCGGCGGGAGCACGGGCCTTCACAAAGATTTATGGTCGAGTTCCGCACGTCTCACACGTACACGGCCACCAGCCAACGCCACCCATGGAAATCACAGATATCTCAGTCACCAAGGTCAGCACGGAGTCGTGGGGCGAGTTCGTCGAGTTCCCCCTCGTCACCGTGATGAGCAAGTTCGAGGAGTACAACAACGCCGACGGCGACAACCCCCAGGCCCGCCGGAAGTGGATGGGGCCGGTCGGGGACGTCGTCGTCGAGGTCGAGACCGACGCGGGCATCACCGGCGTCGGCCAGGGTAACTGGGCGACCGGCGCCATCGAGACCATCGTCGACGAGACGCTCTCGAAACTCATCGTCGGCGAGGACCCGACCGAACGCGAGCGTCTCTGGGATATGATGTACCGGGCGACCATCCCGTTCGGCCGCAAGGGCGCCGCGATCGAGGCCATCAGCGCCGTCGACATCGCGCTCTGGGACATCGCCGGCAAGGAGGCCGGCAAGCCGGTCTACGAACTACTCGGCGGGCCGACCGAGAGCGAGATCACCGCCTACGCGAGCAACCTCCACCCGGTCGACCACGACAAACTCGCCGAGGAAGCGCAGGACTACGCCGACCAGGGGTTCGACACGATGAAGCTCCGGTTCCGGTACGGCCCGGAGGCGGGACGGCGCGGGATGCGCGAGAACGAGGGCATCGTGGAGACCGTCCGCGACGCCGTCGGCGACGATATCGAGATCGCCGGCGACGCGTACATGGGCTGGACCGTGAAGTACGCGAAACGGATGATCTCACGGCTGGACCGGTACGACGTGGCATGGGTCGAAGAGCCGGTCCTCCCCGACGAGATCGACGGGTACGCCGAAGTCCGCGAGCACGTGGCTACACCCATCTCCGGTGGCGAGCACGAGTTCACCCGCTTCGGGCACAAGGAACTGCTCGACCGCGGGGCGGTCGACATCCTCCAGCCCGACGTCCACCGGGTGGGCGGCATCACCGAGATGATGCGCATCGCGGACATGGCGAGCACGTACAGCGTCCCGGTCGTCCCCCACTCGGGGACGAACCCGACGCTCCACTGTATCGCGGCCTCGGACAACATACCGATGGCCGAGTACTTCCCCATCCCGGAGTGGTACAGGCAGCGCCAGCAGGAGGCAGCCGACCGCGAGTCGACGTACGCGGACGCCATCTACGCGAACCCGCCGGATGCGGAGGGTGGAACCATCCCCCTCCCCGAAGGGGTCGGCGTGAGCGCGGAACTCAACCGCGAGGCGCTCGAACACTTCGCCGTGGAGTGACCCGATGAGCGAGCTATCGTTCGAGTTCAACGTGCCGGTGTTCGCGGGGGCGCCCCAGT
Organism: Halorarum halophilum; assembly: GCF_013401515.1. NCBI lineage: Archaea > Methanobacteriati > Methanobacteriota > Halobacteria > Halobacteriales > Haloferacaceae > Halorarum > Halorarum halophilum. The sequence goes on from NZ_CP058529.1 coordinate 3,078,017, forward strand.
CGGACGCGGAGCCCGTCCACCGGGACACGCCGTGTTACGAGGAGCTCGACTGGGAGACCACCCGGATGGGGGTCGAGACGGCGGAGGACCTCGGCTTCGACGCCGTCTGGGCGCCCGACCACCTCATGCTCGGGCGCGACCACGCGGAGTACGAGTGCTGGACGCTCCTCAGCGCCATCGCCGGGTTCACCGAGGACGTGAACGTCGGCTCGCTCGTACTGTGTAACGACTACCGGAATCCCGCGCTCGTCGCGAAGATGGCGGCCACCCTGGACGTGGTCAGCGACGGCCGTCTCGAACTCGGGCTCGGCGCCGGGTGGCACGAACCCGAGTACGACGCCTACGGTTGGGAGTACCGCGACGGCTTCGAGCGCCTGATGCGGCTCGACGAGTCCATCCGGCTGATGAAGCGGATGTGGGACGCCGGCACCGACGGCGCGAGCTTCGACGGCGACCGCTACCAGATCGAGAACGCTTACTGCGCGCCGCCGCCGGTGCAGGACCCGCACCCGCCGATACTCGTCGGCGGGCAGGGCGAGGAGGTCACGCTCAAACTGGTCGCGAAACACGCCGACGTCTGGAACACGGACGTCTTCAACGGCGACGTGGAGACGCTCGAACACAAGATCGGCGTCATCGAGGACCACTGCGAGACCGTCGGACGCGACCCCGACGAGATCGAGTACTCGTGGGACGGCCACGTCATCTGCACCCGCGACGAGGAGAAGTTCGAACGGCTGCTGGACCTGATGACGCCGATCCAGTTCGAGGAGGAGTACCAGGACCGGGCGGCGATCGAGACGGAGGAGGACGCCCGGGAGTACTTCATCATCGGCACTCCCGAGGAGTGCGCCGAAGCCATCGAGCGACGGATCGGGGCGGGCGTCACGAAGTTCCAGGGCTGGTTCGTCGACTTCCCCGACACGGCCGGGATGGAGCTGTTCGCCGACGAGGTGATCCCGCAGTTCGACTGACGGTCCCTCCCGACGAGGATGCCTGTTTTTGCGAACGTGCGACGGAGACTGTACGGATGCGGTCCGGATCCTCGGAATCCGTGACGCTGTGCGTCCACGCGCGGTGTCCTACGGACGAGGATGATGTGGAGTACTTCGACGCGCTGGACCGGACACGGGACCGATGAACACCTCCGACGACAGTGAGCGAGTGACGGTGCAGCGGTGGGCCGCGGCGCCGATACCGGGCCGGAACGAGTTCTCGGAGGCGCGACGGGCATCGAGGTGCGTCCATCCCGCTCCCGAGCTGGGGAACACAATAGTTAGGTGTTCCCGGGGTGGATCGACTTTCGATGCAGTTCGTTCGATACACCGGAGGCGGAGCCCCGCAGTGGGGCGTTCGCCGCGACGACGCAATCGTACCGCTCACCGGACTCCGCGAGGACGTGTCCTACCAGCAGTTGACCAGCCCTGGGTTCCTGCGGGTCGTCGAGGACGCAGTAGACGCCGCAGAGGACCGCTCGGTGGCGGTGGAGAGCGTCGACGTGCTGGCGCCCGTTCCGCATCCCGGCAAGATAATCTGCGTCGGGTTGAACTACCACGACCACGCCGAAGAACAGAACGAGGACGTGCCCGAACGGCCGCTCCTGTTCGGGAAGGCCGACACGGCGGTCACGAACCCGGGGGATCCCATCGTCCACCCCGCCGAGGTCGAAGAGGTCGACTACGAGGTGGAACTCGGCGTCGTCGTGGGCCGGACGGCCAGGGACGTCCCCGCCGAGGACGCCCGCGACTACGTCGCCGGGTACACGGCCATCAACGACGTAAGCGGACGGGACGCCCAGTTCGATGACGAGCAGTTCTTCCGCGGGAAGAGTTACGACACGTTCGCCCCGATGGGCCCGACACTCGTCCCGGAGGGCTACCTCGATCCGAACGACCTGGACGTCGCCTGCCGCGTCAACGGCGAGACGAAGCAGTCCTCGAACACCGAGGAGTTCATCTTCGACGTCGGGGAGGTCGTCGAGTACATCAGCGGGATCACGACGTTGCGACCCGGCGACGTGATCTCCACGGGGACCCCCGGCGGCGTCGGCATCTTCCGCGACCCCCCGGAGCTCCTCGCCCCCGGCGATACCGTCGACGTCGAGATCGAGGGTATCGGAACGCTGACGAACCCCGTCGTGGCCGAACGACGGTAGACCCGAACGCGGTCCGGAACCGAACCAGGGCCAACGGGTCACGGACATACTTCTCCCCGACAGCGGCACTATCGAACACGGCAGCGCGGAGCGATACGAGGCTGGGGGTCGATCGCCAGGAGAGGGGTATCGCTTCGCCGACCGACGCGTCAGGCCGACGAATCGGTCCCCGCCAGGAGCGGCGTCAGCTCGCGCGCGAGGTTCTCCCCCATCCGTATCATGGCGTCGTCGCCGGGGTGGACGAGATCGGTCGTCAGTCCGGCGGCCGTCGGGAGGACGTCCGGCCCCTCGACGAGGTGGACGTTGTCGTGGTCGCAGTCGGCGACGACGGCTCTGAGCGCGTCCCGGAAGCGTTCGCATTCGTCGCCTTCCTCGTGGTCGGTCCGGTAGTCGCGGGCGTTCGGGAAGATCGTGATGGGGGCGACGGGTCGGTCCGGGTTCGCTCCCGCGACGGTGTCGACCATCGCGGACGCCCGGTCGCGGAACACCTTGAGCGGGAACGTGCCGACCATGTTCACCGACAGGGAGAGCGTCGCGATGTCCCAGTCGTCGCGGCCGGCGACGTGTTCGGCCATCGCCTCGTCGCAGTACGCGGTGCCGCAGGAGCCGAGGTTTATCGCGTCGGCGCCGAGGCGTCGCGCGGTCTGGTTGACGTACGTGAGCGTCTCGCTGACGGGGGCTTCGCCCTCGGTTATCGACGTGCCGTACGCGAGATATCGCACCGACGGGACCTCCGACGCGTGCGGCGGGCGGACGGTCCCCTCGACGCCGTGGAAGCGAACGTGCCCCCCGCGGTGCTCTCCAGGGAGGACGAGCCGGCACAGACGGGGGTCGTACCGGAGCCCATCCCGGACGGATGGACGGAGGTCGGTCAACTGTTCGGGACGTTCGAGTTCGATGGTCCGGGGCTCCTCACCGACGATGACCTCCCTCCCAGTGGCCTGGAAGTCGCCCCAGAACGGACGGACCACGCTGTCGCGCACGCGTGAGGAGAGCGTCACGCTGACGGGTTCGTCGGGGACGAACCGGAGTTCGACGCCGGCGGGGTGACACATCCGACTCTGTGCCCCGTCGTTCAGCCGAGTTCGAACGTCCTCGGGCACCCGTTGCAGTCTGAGACCGTCACCGTCGACGTCTCGCAGCTCTTCGACGTTGTGAAACTGGATCCCGTCTCGTTCCATCTACTCCCCCCTGCACGGCAACCTACTTATCCGTGTTCCCGCCGCCCCCCGCGTCTCCGTAATCGCATCCCGTGCACTCCGTTCTCGAACGTCACGTATCTGGTTCTCGTACGAACGTAACGGAGATAAATTATTTACGCAATGGTAATGATTAGCTGCGCGTGACTGAACCCAGCTCACACAGCGACGGTACCGACCAGCACTCCGGATCCGCCCTGACGTACACCCGCCGGACGGTACTGGCACTGCTCGGCGTCGGAAGCGTCTCGGCGTTCGCCGGCGACGCAGCCGCAGACGCGCGGTCCGACGACGGAGAGACGGAGACCGGTTCCTCCGCAAGGCAGTGGAACCGCGACGTGGACGCGAACGGCCACAGCCTCTCCGAACTCGGCGAACTCGACGTTCAGCACGTCTACACCTCGGCCCGCGACGCCGACGTTGTCGTCTGGAGGGACGAAGCGGGCGTCTTCCACGCCGACGGCCCCGATGGGGAGGTCGCGAGCGGAGACGGCGTCGTCCCCGTCACGCGGGCGGCGATCGACGGCCTCACCGACGGTCGAACGTCCAAGGAGAAGGTGGTCGTCGCCTCCCCGGGCGAGGTGAAGGAGGGCGACGGGTCGATCGAACTGCCCAGTTACACCGTCCTCGACGCGCCAGTGACGCTCTCGGTTCCCGACGGCGAGGCGGTTCCGCCGGTCGTGCGGGCGGAGGGCGCATCGCAGATCGAAGTCGAATCGCTGGTCGTCGAGGGACCGGCGGACATGGGCGTCCGACTGACGAGCTGTTCGGAGGTCCGCCTCGGCGACCTGCGGATCGTCGGCGTGAGGAGCGACGGCGTCCGCATCGACGGCCGCGGCGACGCGCCCCGCTCGACCGATATCCAGGTCGACCGGGTGTACGTGGAGGGGAACGACCACCACGCGTTCGAGACGTATGGCGTCGACCGCCTCCAGATCGACCAGGTGATCGGCGTCGACCCGGCGAGTTGCGTCGTCCTCCTCAACGACACCACGGATACGACGGTCAACAGCATCGTCGGCCTCGAACCCGGTGTTCCCGCTGGATACGCCACGTTCCGCGTCGCGAACGGCGCGCACGACATCACCGTCGGCGAAGTGGTGAGTCGCGGCGGCGCGCGCGGCGTCTTCGGCGTCTCCGAGTGTTACGACGTGACCGTCGGCGAGGTCAACATCGAGGGCGCGGCGGAACAGGGCATCCTGATCCAGAACTGTCGGAACGTGACCGTGCAGGGCGGCGTCGTGAAGAACACGAACGGGGACGGCGTCCGCATCGACTCGCGCGACGACGGCGAGCAGTTCCCCGCCGAGGGCGTCTCGGTGACCAACCTCCGCGTGTACGACGACAGGGACGACCCGCAGCAAGCCTGGGGGATCCTGGAGACCGGGCCGAACACGAACAACAACCGTATCGTCGGAAACGACGTGCGCGACGCCGCGACGGAGGGGAGCATCCGGACGTTCTCGAACACGACCGTCGTCCGGGACAACGTCGGCGGCGGGTTCGCGTCCGGCGAGGTCACCCTCTCGTCGGGCGACTCGCCCGCCGCGCGCGTGGAGGGCGTTCGAAGTTCCGACTACGCCTCGGTTCCCGGAAGCGTCGAAGCGCCGGAGGACTTCGAACCCTCGGCGCTCGATCTCCGCGCGAAACCCGCGACCGGCGGGACGTCGGCCACCTACTCGTGGGAGAGCTACTTCGAGTGGGACGGCGGGGACGGCGTCTGGGATCTGGTGTTCGAGTGGCGGACCGACCCCGGGTCGGATATCGACGTTGACTACGTGGTGGACAAGACACGTTGAACTTCGGTCGTGCTGGACGGGTGGTAGTTCGGCGATCCGACCCGGGCGTCTCGAACGGGCCCCTCCAGGGGTCCCGTAGACGCGTCGCGTGAGGCACCCGTTGACCGTGCGTTCCCGGCCGGTGTCGTGGCCGCGTCCGCGGCCGACCGAGGGAGTCCCACGTTGGCCTCACTCGGCGTGGAGCGTGACGTAGCCGTCGAAGTTGAGGACGACGGACTGGGCGAGATCCCCGAAGATGGCCTTCCCCGTCGGGGAGCGCTTTCGTCCGAGGACGAAGACGTGGTCGCTCCCGGTCTCCTCGGCGACTTCGACGACGGTCTCCGCCCGTTCGTCCTCGTCGGCGATGCGCGCGACGACCTCGTACGGGACGGCGCCGTCCGCGAGGACGTCCTGCGCCAGTTCCTCGGCGACGTTCGCGGCTGCAGTGAGGACCTGGTCGTCCGTGTAGGTCGTGTTCTCGACGCTGCCGATGGTGTCGAGCATCTCCTGGGTCTCGTCGAACTCGTCCTCGGTGAACGTCACCAACAGGACGAGGTCGGCGTCCGCCCCGACGGAGTACTGTTTGGCCTCCTGCAGGAGCCCCCTGTGCGTCTCGGTATCGTCCACGAGGACCACTCCTCGATCCATACTGGAGGCATACGACCGGCATTATCTAACTCTACCGACGGGGACTCCCCGACGGACGACGTACGTTCGGCGGACAACACAATCAAATAGGCCGTGGACGACTACCCGCCATGTCCGAACCGCGCCTCGCCGGGATCCTTCGGGACTATACGACGAAGATGAAGTACGTACTCGTCATCTCGGCCGTGTCCATCCTCCTCCTGTTGCTGTCGCTGACGGCCGTCGAACCCGGCACGAGCACCCACGTGCTCGTCCTCGTGCAACTGGCGACGTTCGTCGTCCTCTTCGTCGGCGTGGTCGTCCTGCTCTGGGTGATCCACCGCACGTGACCGGACGTCGCCCGTCCGGACGGAGTGGGGTTCGTGGTCACGGACGAGGAACATCACCCGAAACCGGCAATTTCGATATGTATTTATAGGATGGATAGTATGATAAATGATGACGCATGGCAAAAAGGAGTTTGAGCCGTTGGAGCAGACGAGACTTCGTAAAGTACGGCGCCGTCGCGGGCAGTGCGGGTCTGGCGGGTTGTTTTAGCGAATCGGAGACCACGCCGACGGGCGATACGGGCGGCGACGGGAGCGACGGAGGGAGCGGAGTAGCGGACGACACGCTCGACTTCCCCGCCGGACGGCCGCCGACCGACGTCCAGTTCAACAGGTACAGCCTGGGGAACTACGCCCACACGCTGCAGGACCAACTGTTCGAGCAAGTCGCCAGAGGGTACGCGGACGGGTCGGTCCGGCCGGACCTCCTCGAGGAGATGACCGTGGACGGCAGGACGCTCACGCTGAAGTTCCCGAAGAACTTCAAGTGGTGGAACGGCGACGACCTGACGGCCGAGGACTACTTCGTCGGCCTCGAGATCGACAGGCTCCAACAGCCCGAGAAGTCCACCATCGAGAGCAACGAGCTGGTCGACGACTACACCATCGAGCGGACGTTCAAGAACGCCGTCGCGCCGAACCTGATGAAGGCGGACGTCGCGGAGACGTTCGTCAACACGCCGCGATCCGTCTACAAAGAGTACCTCACGAAACTGCAGGACGCCGCCGACCAGGGCGAACGCGACGCGGTGACCGAGGAACTGCTGAACCTGAAGATAACGACCCAGCAGCTGATCGACGAGGGACTCGGCAACGGCCTGTACCAGGTCACCGGGTTCAACTCCTCGGAGACGAAGCTGAAGAAGTTCGAGGACCACCCGTACGCGGACCGAACGGACATCCCGAAGGCGCGGATCATCCCTGAGACGGCGGCCGACGTGGACTCGCTCGCAGTGAACAACAAGGTCGACATGAACCCCGACGTCCTCATGTCGAAGTCCCAGCGGGGTTCCTACCCGGAGAACCTGCAGAACGTCTACCGCCTCAACTGGTTCCGGACGCAGAAGTTCACCTTCAACTTCAAGAACGAACACCTCGCGAAGCTCCCCGTCCGGCGGGCCATCGCCCACGCGGTGGACCTCGAGTCGATGGTCGCCGCGATGCGACAGGCCGGAACCGTCGGCAAGCCGCCGAAGAAGCAGACCGCGCTCCGATCGACCATCCACGACAAGTACCTCGGCTCGGACTTCGTCGACAAACTCATCGACTACCCGACGTCGAAGGACGTCGAGGGCGCGACCGCGCTGATGGAGGAGGCCGGGTACACCAAGAAGAACGGAAACTGGGTGGACCCCGACGGGAAGCAGTTCACGTTCAACGTCCTGACCTCGAACGAGAACATCCAGGTGCAGGCGACGAAGGTGTTCAACGACCAGTTGAACTCCTTCGGCCTCCAGACGAAGATCAGCACCGTCAGTTCCTCGGACTACTACCAGCGTCTCCAGACGTACCAGGCCGACATCTTCTGGATCTGGCACGTCGCGAAGGCGTTGTGGCACCCCACGGCGTACTTCTCGAACAACTTCTACGGCATCGAAGTCGGCGACCCGTCCAGCGGGGACGCCGGCCCGACCGGGAAGCCGTTCACGACGACCATTCCGAGCGAAGTCGGCGCGAAGGAGGTTCAGGGCGGCGGAACGGAGATCCAGCCCGCGAAGCTGATGAACGAACTGCCGTCGTCGGAGTCCAAGAAGGAGGTCAAAGAGAACACCAGAAAGCTCGTCCAGTGGTTCAACTACGCGCTTCCCGACCTCGTGTTCGTCGAGGAGGACTCGGGGTACTGGGGCGACGTCGAGGACTTCTCGATGCCGGCCGAGGGCGACCAGGAGCTCAACACGAACCGACCCGGCCAGTTCTCGTTCAAGAACGGGTGGATCAGCTCGAAGTAAGTCCCTCGCGACGGAGGCCTCGCAATGAAACGTTTATACTATCGTGCGGGAGATGCTAACCCGTGACGCCACGATACCTGTTGAAGCGACTCGGACAAGCATTGTTGACGTTCTTCGTCACAATCACGGTATCGTTCGGGCTGTATCAGGCGATGCCGGGCGGTCCGACGGAGGCGATGAAGAGCGTCATCCTCTCACAGAGCGGTTCGACCGGTATGGACATCGACCGCCTGAACACGCTGATTCAACTGTACACGAACGTGAACCCGGATCAACCGGTCCACGTGCAGTACCTGAACTACGTCAGGGACGTGGTACTGTACCAGGACCTCGGTCGGTCGTTCTTCAAGAACGAGAAGGTCACGACGCTCATCCTCCAGCGGCTGCCGTGGTCGATGTTCATCAGCCTGTACGCGTTCGCCCTCGGATACTCGCTCAGCATCATCCTCGGCGTGCTGACCGCGTACAAGGAGAAGTCGCGGTTCGACTCCGGCGTCTCCTCCGTCGTCATCGCGCTCAACTCCATCCCCTACTACATCGTGGGCGTCGTGCTCATCTACTTCCTCGCGATCGAGCAGTCGTACTTCCCCGTCGGGGGCCGAATTGGCTCGGGAGTCCCGGTGGGGTACAACCCAGACTTCATGATCAGCCTCGTCAAGCATGCCGCGCTTCCGGCCATCTCGATGGGAGTGCTCGCCACGTCAGCCGCCCTCTCGATGCGCGGGAACGCGATACGGATCCTCGGCGAGGACTACGTCCGCGTCGCGCAACTTCGCGGCCTCCGCGACACGAGAATCGCGACGCAGTACCTCGGGCACAACGCGATACTGCCGATGTACACGCAGTTCATGATCGGTATCGCGGGCGTGTTCAGCAGCGCCGTCATCGTCGAGGAGGTGTTCTCCTACCCCGGGATGGGACTGCTGATGTTCGAGGCGGTGAAGACCCAGGACTACCCGCTGTTGATGGGGACGCTCATCGTCTTCACGGCCATCTCGCTGACGGCCATCTTCGTCGCCGACCTCACGTACAGCCTCATCGACCCACGAATCTCGGTTGACGAGTCATGAGTAACCCCGAATCAGACACCTTCGACCTACAGAACCTCTACGACGAGAGCAGCGACCACGAACCCGAATCCAGGAAGGTTCGGCTCAAGCGAGCGATAGACCTGAACGCGCTGGCGCCCGCCCGGGTGGCCAGCGACGACTGGCGCGCCCTCCTCGGCGGCGCCATCCTGGCGGTGTTCGTCCTCATGGGAACCGTCGGCGTCGCCCTCGTGGACAAGCCGACGAGCGGCGACGCGCCGGTCCTCGCGGCCCCGTTCCAGGCGCTCGCGTACCCCTTCGGGACGGACGTGTTCGGCCAGCCGATCCACGCCCAACTCATCCACGCGACGCCCGGCATCTTCAAGATGATATTCGCCGGGGCCGTCGTCAGCGTCGGGTTCGCGGCCGTCGTCGGCGTCCTCTCCGGGTTCAAACACGGCGAGCGCATCGACACGATACTGATGACGTTCACGGACGTCGTCATCACGATCCCCGGGCTTCCGCTCATCATCGTCATCACGGCGATCTTCCAGCCGGAGAACCCCTACCTCGTCGGCGTCTTCCTCGGCATCGACAACTGGCCGGGGCTCGCCCGGACGGTCCGGTCGCAGGTGCTCAGCATCCGCGAGGAGTCGTACGTCGAGGCGTCGGAGATCATGGGGATTCCGCTCTCGACGATTCTCCGCCGGGACATCCTCTCGCAGCTCATGCCGTACGTGATGATCAACGGCGCGATCACGTCGCGACGCATCATCTTCGAGTCCGTCGGGCTCTACTTCCTCGGCATCCTGCCGTTCACCACGTTCAACTGGGGCGTGATGATGAACCTGGCCTACGAGGGGAACGCGCTGACGCGGCCGGAGATGCTGCACTGGATGGTGTTCCCGATGCTCTGCATCTTCCTCCTGTCGTTCAGCCTCGTCCTCCTCTCGCAGGGACTCGACAGCCTGTTCAACGTCCGCCTCCGCGCCCGGCACGCGAACACGACCAAGAAGGACGCATCGCACACCAGCCAAAGCGACTGACCGAGAAGGTAAGACAATGAACTCGACACTCGATACGGAAACCGGGACGGACGACGCGGCGCGGGACGAATCGGAGGTGGTGTTCGAAGTGCGGGACCTCGAGGTCACCTTCGGCACCAACCGTGGCGAGTCGAAGGTGGTTCGCGACGTCGACCTCGACATCCACCGCAACGAGACGCTCGGCATCGTCGGCGAGAGCGGGAGCGGAAAGTCGATGCTGTCGTCGACGCTGCTCAACGCCGTCGTGGACCCCGGCGAGACCAGCGGCGAGGTGACGTACTACCCGCCCGACGGCGGCGACCCGATCTCGGTGCTCGACCTCTCCGAGAGCGAACTGAAGGAGTTTCGCTGGGAGGAGGTGGCGATGGTGTTCCAGGGCGCGATGAGCTCGTTCAACCCGGTCAAGCGGGTTCGCGGCCACTTCTCAGAAACGTTGGAGGACCACAACCGTGACGTCGACGCCGGAATGGACCGGGCGCGCGGAATCCTCGAGGACCTCTACCTCGACCCCGACCGCGTCCTCAACGCGTACCCGTACGAGCTCAGCGGGGGGATGAAACAGCGCGCGCTCATCGCGCTCGGGCTCGTCCTGGAGCCGGAGGTGCTGGTGATGGACGAACCGACGGCGGCGCTGGACCTACTGATGCAGCGCTCCATCATCTCCCTGCTTCGCGACCTCAAGGAGGAGTACGACCTGACCATCATCTTCATCACCCACGACCTGCCGCTGTTGACCAAGCTCGCGGACCGACTCGCGGTGATGTACGCGTTCGACATCGTGGAGGTGGGCGACACGGAGGAGATACTGTACCACGCGGCGCACCCGTACACCCGGATGCTCCTGCAGGCGACGCCGGACCTGAACGTCCCCGTCGAGGAGATGCGGTCCGTCGAGGGGAACAAGCCGGACCCTGTCATCAGGATTCCCGGTTGTTCCTACCACCCGCGCTGTCCCATGGCTGACGAGTCGTGCACGCAGGCGGAACCGCCGATGGTGATGCGGTCGCCGGGCCACCGAACCGCCTGCTTCTACCACGACGACGTGGACGAAGCGATGCCGCTCCGGAGCGACGGGGAGGGCCGACGATGAGCTCCGACTCCTCGGTCGTCTCCGTCGACGACGTGTCGGTCCACTTCACGAACAACGGCGGGCTCCTCGACCTGTTCTCCGAGAACGAGACCGTCCGCGCCGTCGACGGCATCTCGCTCGACATCGGCGAGAACGACGTGGTCGCGCTCATCGGCGAGAGCGGATGCGGGAAATCGACGCTCGGGAAGGCCATCATCGGCGCGGAGCGCCCGACGTCGGGGACGGTCACGTTCCGCGGTCAGGACATCTGGGAGGCCCGCGACGAACGTGATCCGGAGATACCCTTCTCCGAGATCAGGCGCTCGCTCCAGATCATCCACCAGGACCCCGGCAGCGCGCTGAACCCGAATCAGCGCCTGTTGACCTCCCTGATGCTCCCGATGAAGAAGTGGTACCCCGACCTGAGCCGCGAACGGCGCAAGGAGCCCATCCTCGCGCTCCTCGAGAAGGTCGGACTGTCGCCCGCGGAGGACTTCGTCAACCGCTTCCCGCACCAGCTGAGCGGGGGCGAACAACAGCGGGTGGTCCTCGTCCGGTCGCTCCTCTCGAATCCGGACCTGATCCTGGCCGACGAGGCCATCAGCGCGCTCGACGTGAGCCTCCGGGTCGAGATGATGGACCTCATGCTCGAACTGCAGGAGCTGTTCGGCACGTCGTACCTGTTCATCAGCCACGACCTCTCGAACGCCCGGTACCTCGCGGAGAAGGCCGGCGGGCGAATCGCCGTGATGTACCTCGGGAGGATCGTCGAGGTCGGTCCGATAGAGCAGGTGATAGAGAACCCACAACATCCCTACACGAAGGCGCTGAAGTGGGCAACCCCCAACCTGTACGGCGACGAGGGCGAGGAGGAGCTCCCCGTCCGAGAGATAGACATCCCGGACCCGGTCGACCGTCCGTCCGGGTGCCACTTCCACCCCCGGTGTCCGAAGGCACGAGAGATCTGCCGCACGCGGGATCCGGACCTCATCACCACGGACGACGGCCACGGCGCCCGATGCTACCGGGCGGACGAGTCCCACGAGTACTGGGACAGTCAGAGCATCGTCGACGACGAGGGCGAACTCCGGTAGTCCGAACAGCATCTATTTGTGAGTGGCTGTCTAACGCTCGGGATACCATGGCCGTCGAGACGTCTCCCAGGTCGCGACCCCTGACCGCGCTATCGGAACACAAACTGTTCGTCGGTGCGGTCGCCGCCGGGGCCCTGATGATCCTGCTCGCACGGTTCGTGCTGGAGGGCGTCATCGCCGGAATGTTCGGCGTGTGGGGTATCTCGCTCGTCCTCGTCAGCGTCGGATCCTTCCTCTTCCTGTGGGCGTGGGGCGCCTACAACCGCTGACGAGGGGGAACGGAGGAGGCGCCGGCCGCGGAGTCGGACGGGTCGCAGTATCGGGAAGCGGGGAGGGTTCGGAAGGCGGGTTCGCGTTCCCGGTCGGTGGCGTCCGCGGGGTCAGTCCAGGCGGTTCTCCTCGACGAAGTCCCAGTCGAACTCGTACCCGAGACCGGGCGACTGCGGCATCTCGACCACGCCCTCGTCGTCGATCTCGTCGGGGAGTTCCTCCAGTTCGGGGAAGTACGTCGCGTAGTCGTGCTTCGGGTGGAGCAGCCCGCGTTCGTAGTACCGGCCGGGGAACGCCATCGTTCCGAGCAGGTGGAGATTCGGCGCGTCGCGGCCGTGTATCTCGCACTCGACGTTGAACGACTCGCAGAGGCCGATTGCCTTCAGCGCGGGGGTGATGCCGCCCACGTCGAAGACGCCGACGCGGACGATGTCCGCGATATCCCGCTTGATCCACTCGGCGCGGGTGTGCATCCGGCCTTCCGCGGTCTCCGGGCCGACGACGGCGATGTCGAGTTCGTTCGACAGCCACTCGTAGGAGGACATCGAGTGCTCGTCCATCGGCTCCTCGATCCAGCGGAAGTCGAGTTCTTCGAGGGCCCGGCCTATCTTCTTGGCCTCGGAACGACTGTAGAAGTGGTGCGCGTCGAGCATCAGGTCTACGTCCGGCCCGACCGCGTCGCGGACGGCCCGGCACGCCTCGATGTCGCGGTCTGGACTCTCGCCGAACGGCGGCATCCACGTGTGGAGTTTGACCGCCCGGTACCCCTCCTCGACGAGCGCTGTGGCGAAGTCGGCGTACGCCTCGGGCGTCCCGAGTCCCTCCGGGTCGTCATCGCCGACCATCGTACTTCCGTAGGCCGGAACGTCGTCGCGCGCCGCGCCGACGAGTTGGTAGACCGGCAGGTCCGCGTGCTTGCCCGCGACGTCCCAGAGGGCGCAGTCGATCGGAGCCACGCGCTTGTCGGTGAGCGTGCCCTTGTTCAACCGCTCGGCGCGACTGAGTCGCTGCCACAGCTCCTCGCGGTAGAGGGGGTTCTCCCCGACGAGGTGGCGTTTCGCGAGCTCGTTCGATCGCTCGTGTCCGCCGCGGCAGTAGCCGTCCGGGCCGCCGTCGACGACGACGTGCGTTATCGTCCCCGTCGCGTCGGTTGGGGGGCCCGGGTGGCCGTGGCCCTTCTCGTCGGCTTCGACGTGAGCGGTGTAGCGGAACCGAATGGTACGGACGTCGGTGATCTCCATCGGTGGCGTGAGTCTCTGCACCGGCGGTAATAAACTCACGGCAGGCGGCGACTGGGGACGACGGCCGCGGGTCGACATCGCCCGACCGTGAGGCGGTTCCTCGCCGCTACTCGAGAACGTCCTCGGGCGACTCGGGGTACGGTTCGCGGATGAGGCGGCCCATGTCGAGTCGCTGGTACGGATACCGCCGAAGGGTTCCGTTCTCCACGAAGTCAGTCCGGTCGTCCGCCTCGAGTTTTCGCGCCGCCGTCTCGCGGAGTTCGGCCGTCTGCTCCGGCCGTTCGCCGGACAGGTCGTCGAGTTCGTGCGGGTCCGCGGAGAGGTCGAACAGTTGCTCGCGCCCCCCGTTCTGCATGAACACGTACTTCCAGTCGCCCTCGCGGACCATCGTCGTGAAGTTCGGCGCGAGTCCGGGCGTCCGGTGATACCCGTACAGTCGTTCGCGTGGGTCGGCGTCGTCCTTCACCATCCCGACGACGTCGATACCCTCGCGCAGGTCCGGGTTTCCGGCCGCCGTCGTCGCGACGCCGAACAGGTCGGTCAGCGAGACCAGTTCGTCGTTGCGCACTCCCGCGGGGAGTTCCGCAGGCCAGCTGAGCAGAAACGGGATCCGGCAGGACGACTCGAAGAACGACGACTTCTCCCACCCGTGGTGGTCGCCGAGGAGTTCGCCGTGGTCCGAGAAGAAGCAAATGACCGTGTTCTCGGCGTCGTCGCGCGACTCCACCGCGTCCAGCAGTCGCCCGATGTGGCGGTCCACCTCTGAGATCATCCCGTAGTAGTGCGCCTTGAGTACCCGGACGGTGGTCGCGTCGATCCCGTCCTCGCGTGTCGTCCAGAAGTGGTAGTTCTGGGCGGGGATCTTCTCGTCCATGTGGTCGACCGCGCGGTCACCGCGGACGGGGCCGGGGAGTCTGTCGGGGTCGTACATCCGGTCGAACGGCGGTGACGGCGCGAAGGGCGGGTGCGGCGGTTCGTAGGAGACGAGTCCGAAGAAGGGGCCGTCGCCCCCGATGAGTTCGACCGCGCGGTCGGTCGTCCACGCCTCGTAGTTCGACTCGGGCGGCAGGTGGTTCTGCTGGGGGAGGTGGACCATCGCACCTTCGCGGGCGGTGGTCTTGACCTCGTGGCCCGTGTCCTCGCGGTACGCCTCGACGCTGAGACGGGTGTCGTACCCCAGGTCGATGTCGCGGGGGTGGGCGTGGTACTTCCCGACGAGGAACGTCCGGTACCCCCGTTCGCGCATCGCCCGGGCGAGAAACGGGCCGCAGCGTTCCTCGAGGTGACTCGCGTCCCGCTTCTCGTTTCCGAGGAAGTCCGTCGTCGTCGCCTCGCACCCCGTCCGGACGGTGTGTCTGGCGGGGATGCAGATCGGGTCGGGCGAGTACGCGTCGGTGAACGAGACGCCACGGTCGACCAGACGGTCGATGTTCGGGGTGTGGATTCGCGCGTTTCCCAACGCGCGAACGGTGTCGTATCGCTGCTGGTCCGTCATCACGAAAAGGACGTTCGGCTTGGTGGCGGGCACTCGCGTCACTTCGACCACCGATATCATAAAGGCACGTCCGGGAGTGTGAACGGGTAGATGGCGCCCGCAGCGAGCGCGTACGACGTAACCCAGTACGGCGAATCGGACGACGACCTCCACACGGACGCGTTCCGAGGCGCGATAGACGCCTGCGCGGACGCCGGAGGCGGCACTGTCGTCGTTCCCAGCGGCGAGTACACGACGGGGACGATCCACCTGAAGAGCGACGTGACGCTCCACCTGGAGGCCGGTACGGTGGTGTATCCGGCGTCGGAGGAGTCCGCGTTCACCTCGAAGTACGTCGGCCCGGACGACGAACGCGTGTTCCTCCTCGCGGAGGACGCGGAGAACGTCACTATCGCCGGCGACGGCGAGTTCGACGGCCGCGGCACGGAGTTCATGCGGATGGACACGCCGATCCAGGGCCACTCGAACGAGAGCACGAGCCACCCGCTCATCTCGAACGGCCCCCACGAGGCGCGGCAGGGTCGGCGGTATCTCGCCCGAAGCGGCGGGACGGAGGGGTGGCCCGTCGCGAAACCCGACTTCAGGCCAGGACCGATGTTCAGGTTCGACGACTGCACGAACGTGACCGTGCGCGACGTGACGCTTCGGGACATGCCCGCGTGGACGGTGAGCCTGCACGGGTGCGAGGAGGTGGACGTACTCGGCGTGGACATCCTCAACCACATGCTCATCCCGAACTGCGACGGCATCCACATCGGCGACAGCAGGAACGTCCACATCTCTGACTGCACCATCGAGTCCTGCGACGACAGCATCACATTTGGCGCCCGATCCGACGTGGAGACGACGTGCGAGGGCGTCACCGTCACGAACTGTACGCTCTCCTCGAGCGCCTGCGCCATCAAGTTCGGGTCGGGGACGGACGACACCATCCGCGACTGCACGTTCCAGAACATCGTCATCCAGGGGTCGAACCGCGGACTCGGCATCCAGCACCGGGACTCGGGCGACCTGGAGAACGTGCTGTTCGCCGACATCGTCATCGACTCGAACCTGCTCCCCGGCCCCTGGTGGGGGAAGGGCGAGCCGATTCACGTCTCGTCGGTCCCCCGCGACGAGGACACCGACCTCGGCGCGGTTCGCAACGTCCGATTCGAGAACATCGTCGCCCGCAGCGAGAACGGCGCTCTCGTCTACGGGTCCGAGGAGTCCGATATCGAGAACGTGGCGTTCGAGAACGTCCGCATCGAGCTCGCCGGGAGCGAGAACGCCGACCTCGTGGGTGGGAACTTCGATCTCCAACCCACGTCGGTGATGTCCCCGATCTTCGAGAGCGACATCGCGGGCGTCCACGTCGAGAACGTCAGCGGCGTCACGATCCGCGACGTGACGCTGACGTGGGCCGACGACGTGCCGGACTACTATCGGAACGGGCTGGCGTGTTCGGACGTCGACGGACTGCTCGTGGACGGGTTCGTCGGCCGACAGGCACACCGCGACGGGGACGACGCCGCCGTCCGCCTGTCGAACGCCCGCGACATCACCGTTCGCGACTCGCGCGCCGCCGACGGGACGGCGACGTTCATCGCCCTCGATGACACGGGCGACGAACGCCTGTTCGCGAACAACGACCTGCTCGACGCCGCGGACCCCGGCGACGTGGAGCCGTTCGCGAGATCCGGCAACGTCCCCTCGCTGTAAGCGACTGTGCCGGGCGGCCGTCGGGGGTGACGGGGAACGAGTGCGGCGGAGGCACCCGCTGAAGGGATCACCTGAACACGACCCTCGTGGTGGCGATCAGCGAGAGCACCCGCTTCGCGTTCCGCCACACGGACGGCGCGAAATCCATCGCGGCCACCATCGCGCGGCTCGGGGCGTTCACGGCCGCCGCGGTCGGGAAGCCGACGAACCGTTCGAGCGAGCAGCATCGCCCGCGAGCAGTGTCGTCCGCCCGTTCCCGCGTGCCTCAGAACCGGTCGAAGCCGGTCAGCTCCGTCTCCGCGCTGTGGAGGCTTCCCGTCAGGTCGGCCACGTAGAGGGTGGAACGGTCGGGTCCGCCGAACGTGCAGTTGGTCGGCCGGTTCTCCGGGAACGGGTGGCGGGCGAGTAGTTCCCCCGCGGGCGAGAAGACGTACACCGACGGGCCGGGTCCGCTCTCCTCCCACCCGGCGCAGGCGACGATGGCTCCCTCCTCGGTGAGCGTCATCCCGTCGATACCGCGATGGTCGCCGAAATCGTGCAGCACCTCGTACTCGCCGAGCGACCCGTCAGCCGAGATCTCGTAGGCCCGCAGGTCGCAGTCCTGGTCGGGGCCGTACGTGCACTCGGCGACGTAGAGCTTCGACTCGTCGGGCGAGAGCAGGAGCCCGTTCGGCCGGTCCATCTCGTCGGTCAGATGGACGAGTTCCCACCCCGAGTCCCCCCGTTCGGCCCGATACACCGACGTGTGACCGAGTTCTCCGCGGCCGATGTCGTCCGGATCCGTGAACCAGATGTCCCCCTTGCCGTCTATCTCCAGGTCGTTCGGTCCGTTGAGCGGCGTTCCCTCGAACTCGTCCACGACGACCGTCGTCGCCCCTTCGGGCGACAGCGCTGCGATTCGGTGTCCCTCGGCCTCGCAGGCGTAGAGCGTTCCGTCGAGTCCCTCGTGGAGCCCGACGGCACCTGCCGTCTCGTCGATGTACACGCGCGTCGCGTCCGTCTCGGGGTCGTACTCGAGGAGTTGATTCCTGCGGATCTCGGTGAACCGGACCACCCAGTCCATCCAGACGGGGCCCTCGGTGGCGTCGCGCGGGCCGGAAACACGCTCGAACTCCCATGACATCGGTCGTACGTCACCGCTCGCCCCACATAAATACGGTCGCCCGCTCCCGTCGTCGATCCCGTACCGTGCTCGCCGGCGTCCGGAGGTGGTGAAGGCGATCCTCACAGATTCGATCGCCCGGTCCGCTGGGGGTCGGGTCAGGTTCTCGTGGCGGAGTCGCCCGCTCCGTTCCACCAGTGCGTTCCGAGGGCGGGAACGGATGCGGGGCTGTCCAGGATACCCGATCCGAGG
This sequence comes from Halorarum halophilum, assembly GCF_013401515.1. Classification (NCBI taxonomy): domain Archaea; kingdom Methanobacteriati; phylum Methanobacteriota; class Halobacteria; order Halobacteriales; family Haloferacaceae; genus Halorarum; species Halorarum halophilum. The sequence goes on from NZ_CP058529.1 coordinate 3,096,370, forward strand.
CGTCAGGTGCGGAGTGCGCCAAGAACACGCTCGGCAGGACAAACGCGGACCCGTCCGAACCGTCGGAACGTCCCGACCGCTCGTTCCCGCCTTCCGAATGAATTGATCGGGTGAAGCGCCTTCGATTCGGCCGACGGCGGTGACTCTCGTCGGTTCGGACGTGACAGGAAACGGCGTCACGAACCCTGCAGAGTTGCTCACGGCCCTGTTCCGAGACGCGACACGGAGTTCCTCGTTACGTTCGTACTATTTGTAACTACTAGGATCGGCTCAGGAGAACGCATGGCGGCACGTATCGACGGGTCGAGAACGGGTACGACCGCTCGGAACCATCGATCGGCGGCGATGCCGACGTGAAGTTGCGGTCGAGGGGGTACTCGGCGATGCGGTCGAGTAGGCGGCCTCGATCGAGGGGGTGACCGTGAACTGAGTGAACGTCGAACCCGCCGAACTACCCGGAGGTGGCTCGCGGGTGCGAAAGCATTGGAACCGGAAGCACGCCGTCGTTCACCGCTCGCCGACGCTCCCGTCCGGGCGCCGGCCCACCGGCCGCTCGAACGAGAGGTCCTCGCCGTCGAGGTCGCGGACCCGCTCCTCGTCGATCGAGACGCCGAGCCCTGGCCCCTCGGGAACGTCGAGGAACCCGTCCGTCGGCTCGAACGGGCTCGGGTCCTCGACGTACGAGAGCGGCCGGTCCTCGCCGATGACGACCTGCTCTTGGACGAGCGCGTTCGGCGCGCACGCGTCGACCTGGAACGACGCGGCGAGCGCCAGCGGCCCAATCGGACAGTGCGGCGCGAGGGCGACGTCGTACGTCTCGGCGGCGGCGGCGATCTTCCGCGTCTCGGTGATGCCGCCCGCGCTCGAGACGTCGGGCTGGACGACGTCCACCGCGCCCGATTCGAGGACGGGTCGGAAGTCCCACCGGGAGTAGAGCCGCTCGCCCGTCGCCAGGGGGACCGTCGTCTGCTCGGCCAGCCGTGCGAGTTCGGGACCCTGCTCCGGGAGAACGGGCTCCTCGACGAACAGCGGGTCGAACTGTTCCAGCGCGTCGAGCAGGCGCCCCGCCATCGACTTCGACGCCCGCCCGTGGAAGTCCAGCGCGACGCCCACCTCCGGCCCGACCTCCTCGCGGACGGCCCCGACGACGGTCTCGGCGCGATCGATCGTCGCGGGAACGTCGATTCGCTCCAGCCCGCCGGTCGGCACGAGTTTCACGGCGGTGTACCCCTCGTCGACGGCTGAGCGAGCCTCCCGCGCCGCGGCGGCCGCCGCGTCCGCGACAGGTTCGTCGTGGGGGACGGAGACGTGCTCGTAGACGCGGATTCGATCGCGCACGCGGCCGCCGAGCAGTTCGTGCACCGGCTCCCCGCATCGCTTGCCCTTGATGTCCCACAGCGCCTCGTCGATGCCGGCGATCGCGCTCATGTGGACCGGCCCGCCCCGGTAGAAGCTGCTCCGGTACATCGACTGCCAGATGTCTTCGATCCGTGCCGGGTCCGCGTCCAGCACGTAGTGCTGGATCATCTGGTCGACCGCGCTCCGCGTCGCGGGGGCGCTCCCGTTCACGAAGTGCCACTTGGTGTAGGGCTCGCCCCAGCCGACCAGCCCGTCGCTCGTCTCCAGCCTGAGGAACTGCCAGCGCGGCGGCACCTCGAACAGCTCGTAGTCGGTGATACGCACGCGAGGAGGTGTGTGACATCGGGGCATGAATCTTCTGTGAACGGGCCACCTTCGTCGTTCGACGGCGGGCGAACGAGGCCGTCGCATCCGCCACGACGGTACAAACCCGGAAGTCGTCGTGAAGTAGCGTTCATCCACGTTCGACCAGCATTGTGGTGGCACTCTCCGAATAGCAGATTCCAGAGAAGAGTACGCGTTTGGAACCAGGGCTGGCAGAGTTGACGGACTACGGAAACGATTTCTATATGTCCAGATCTGATGTATGATTTCGGGGAAGCTATCGGCTTCCGTTTCGCTTCTGGGTCCCATGCTCGATTCCGACACGCACTCGAATAACGCCAGCAGGTGCCGTAGTACACCGTCGACGAGATACGGGCGCTTTCCAACCAAGATAGGCGATAACACGATCGGTGAACACGGTTGGAGCGGACGCATGGGGCGTTCGGAGCGAAATATCTCGATTCGTAGATCGACTCTGATCCACAACTCGAACTGTCCGCCGTCGGGTCAGGTCCCCGTTTCGTCGAGGGTGCCGCGATCCGACTCCTTTCTCGTCAGGACGTGGACCTCCACTTCCGCATCTCTCGGGAACACCGACTCGCTGCCGGCCGACGCGAAAATACCGAACAACAGTATATTATGCCCAAGTGTTACTATCGCTGGTTGGGTGTCAGGTTGAGGCTCTCGTTCGGCCCGGAGTACGTAGTGCTCGATGGAGGGCGGTGGGCCGCGGTCATCACGTGCGGAGGAGGAACGTATACTGAGGAGATGTTCACTGTATATGCTATGAATGACCATCACATTTGACTCGTGTATTCCTTCGATGAGATGGATGAAAAACAGGGGAATACCATCGCTAGGTTCGCTCGATTTGGCTAGCAGGCCGATCGCGCGTAATCGGGGGTATCCATCGACGGCAAAGGTCGTCTACTGGTCGACATCGGCTCGACTCACCTCCCGCCCACGTTTCGACCGGTCGAGGGCGTTCATCACCGGGCTGGAGCTGATCCCGTGCAGGAGTATCGACGTGAGAACGACGAATCCGACGAACGCCCAGAGCTCCTCCGCCGCGATGAGGAGTTCCGTCTCCCGAAACGACGATTCGGCCAGGGCGTGGGAGAGGTAGTAGAACGAGCCGATGCCGCGGATGCCGAAGGTGGAGATGACGAGCCGTTCGGGCCAGGGGGCGTCGCTTCCGACGAAGCTGAGCACCCCCGTTACCGGTCTGACCACCAGGAGGAGTGCCAAGCCGATCAGCCCTTCGAGCCACGTCACCGGTGCGAGCAACCCCCCGGCGATGGCACCCCCGAACAACACGAGGACCGTCGCCATCAGCAGCCGTTCGACGAGGACGGCGAAATCGTGGAGCTCCAAGTAGTAGTCGTGTTCCCACTCGAAGTGGCGGAGCGACAGCGCGGCCACGAAGACGGCGATGAAGCCGTACCCGCCCAGTTGCTCGGTTACCGCGTACGCGAGCAGCGTCGTCGCGAGCGCCTCGACCCCCGCCATCACCTCCCCGCCACGCCCCATCATCTCGGCGACGCTCTCCGAGGTCGGGAGCCGAAACAGGAAGCGGGCCATGAGGTGTCCGATCACGTAGCCGAACACGAGCCCCGCGCCGATCTTGTAGAGGACGTCGACGAGAACCCAGTCGATCAGCCAGGACCCCCCGGTGAGCGACGCCCCGGCTACGGCGATCGCCAGGTTCGTGATCGGAAAGGCCAACCCGTCGTTGATGCCCGCTTCCGAGGTGAGCGCGAACCGAACCGTCCCCCACCGGTGTTGCGGGTCCCGTTCCTCCTCGAGTTCCGTCAGCGGCGCGCCCGACTCGATCCCGGACGCGAGGACCGGATCGGTCGGAGCGACCACGGCGCCGAGCAGAATGGCCGTGGCTGGCAAGAGCCCCAGGAGGTGCCACGTGAGGATTGCCATCACCCCGGCCGTGAGGGGCAACGCGACTCCGAGCAATCGCCAGGTGGCCGACCAGGCTCGTAGCGAGAACGGTCGGTCGAGTTTCAGTCCCGCCCCCATGAGCGAGACGATCACGACGAGCTCGGTTATCCGCTCGGTCAGATGGGCGTTCCCGATCGGATCGAGGGCGGGCGCACCGGGGACGACTGCAAAGAGGAGTACTCCGAGCGCGACGTATACGATCGGAAACGAGAGGGGTTTGTGTTCGAGCAGCCGTGGGAGGACGGCTGTCCCCAGGAGCGCGATGGCGACAACGATCAGCCCGATCTCGTAGGCGCTCATCCACCTCCCTCATTCGGGTCCGAAGTACGAAAGCGTGAGTACGGCGGACGGATCGCTTCACGGAGGTCGTTCAGAGTTGTACGAACTACATACCCGATCCGGCCTTCGACCTCGTCAGGGCGTTCCCACCGCTGTGAGGACGCTGTCTGCTCGTTCGGGTCCGTCGGCGGGGTCTGGATGTCGTCGTCCGTCTCTGTCCCTATCGAATCAGTCCAGGCGAGTCGAGTTGCGCGACCATCGCGTCTGCGCTCTCCGCCTGGAGGAGTGCGTGCGAGTCCTTGGCGGAAGTGGTGACGTGGTACGACTGCTGTTCGTAGGTCTCCTCGTAATCGGTGAGCCCGTCCCCGTCGTCGTGTGAGACTGAATTCTAACCCGTACGTTCCGATTCCGCGAGATTACGTAGGGAGAACGTCCTCGACCAGGGCGATCTTGAATTCGACGCGCCCGAGGAAATCTAGCTTCCCATCCTCGGGCATCGCGTATCCTTTCGATTCGGCGAACGATTCGAACGCCCAATACGCGTAGTCGAACTCCTCCTCGAACGCCCAGTTACGGCCTGGCTCCGCTTGCGTCTCGTACAGCCGCTTCGCGTCCTGATATCGCTGAACTGCATCATCGCTCTCCAGCATGAGGTGTGCATCTCCCATCCACTCGTGGAGGAGTCCTTCCAGGATGGGGTCGTCAGCGTCCCCTATCATCGGCTCGTACCACGGCGATAGGGTCGTGAAGAGGTTCTCTGCACGCGACTGATTCCCTCCTCGGACGTCAGCGCTGATGGCTTCGAGTGTGTGGGCGAACGCCAATCGCATTGTCCGTCCCGGTTGGAACGTGGACTCGAGTAGCCCGGCGAAGGCGCGAAGGGCGTACAGCTCGGCGGCTTCGCCGTACTCGCCTGCCTCCTCCAACTGGAACGCGTCAGCGAACAGGTCCCGACTTATATCGTCAATCGGCATAGCCCAAGCTGAGATGGTAGTGTGGCGTGCGTTCATCACCTGTACCTTCTCGAAATGGTGGTTCGTTCTGCCGTCCTCTCAATTCTCTATCGTTTCTGAATAGCGTTAGCTCGGACATCGTTGCCGGTTTCATCTCTTTTCTTGTCAACGACGAGGTGAATATCTGCTCTCAGTCATAGAGTCGAATCCCGTAACCCTTATCTCTCGCGAACTGACATAATGCGAGTACTTGTTTGGATACAGTTTCCTGCACACTCGCTCGTCCTACGTTTTCGTGATCGGCCTGCTCTGCATATTCGTCGATAATCACCACTAGATTTGCAATATCTTTGCCGAATATCGTTCGAGCCTCTCCGCTGTCGATGAGAATATCGTACAACCGTTCGGCTCCATACTCCTCAATCAGGTCCCTCGGAATCGTTTCCACAAGGAGATACTCGCTTTCATCCCAATTGGTGATTAATCTCTCAGCGGTCTCAGACCCCGCTTCGTGGTCTGAAGAATCGGGTCCTGCACCATGATACTGATTGTAGTACTCCCGGATGTCGTCTGCAGTCATGCCGGATGGGACAACTAAACGAAGGTCCATGATTATTTCATCTCCTGTGCAGTTTCATATAACGCACTGAGTTGCTCTTCGCTGAATGGAATCTGCTCGTCGTATGCATCTGACGGCCCAACACTTCGTAATTTATCACTGTCCCTAAATGGATCTGGGAGGTCGTCATCCGTGAGTTCCAGACTGTTGGGACTCACTTCGTGGACACCTCCATTGTTCTCAAGCTCCACTAGATTCGACTGGATTTGGCCGGACGCCCCAGGTTGGCCGCGGACCGACTTTGTTTCAAAGATATATTTAACTCCGCCATTGTCTCCGAGGACCATGTGATCGAATTCGTATTCTTCTCCTGTCGCAGTTCTCACGATGATTCCCTTGTTCTCGCCGAAAGGAACAAGGTTCCCTTCTGCACGGTATTTAGCCAAAACAGTTTCTTGGGCTATAATTTCTGCCATATCTCCTCGATTTTTACCGACGGTTTTCCCGGACCTCACATAGATACTCAGTCCTCTTGCGTGTTCCCGTAGGCTAAGCCCCTGAGAGTCCAGCTCATTGATCCGCCCAGCGGAAATATGCTCGGCCATCCAGACGATGTCCTCGCTCGTCTCGGCGTCCGCGTCGGCGATGGCTTCGTAGAGGTCACGCTTCGTCCTCGGGTCGAGTCCATCAACGGTCTCAGCAAACGCTTCGTGATCGTCGGCGTGTCGGGCATAGTTCGTCCGAAGGTCCTCCAGTTCCGCCTCGGAGAGCCCACAGTCCCTCGGTGTGAACGTGCTGTACCCGCCCGATGCAGGGACGGAACACCGCGTGCCGAGGTTCAGCAGGTCGCGCCGCGTCTCGGAATCCATACGATTGAGCGTCCGGACGCCGTCCTGCCCGGTCGTCTGGAGGTACACCCGAAGCGCCTGCTGTTCGGTGGTGGTGAGGTCAGTCCCGTCGACGTCCACCTGCCGGCTCAACTGCCAGACCTGCACCTTCGAGCCAACGGTCTTCGCCCCGCGAACCGTCCCGGACCCGACGCGTCCGGCCCCCTCCACGAGTTTCGTGACGACGAACACCTCGGCCGCATCCTTCCGGTGTTTCAGCCCCTTCAGGGAGCGATAGGTCGTCGACCGGTCGCCGAGCACGTCGTCGATCTTCTTAGTGTATCGTGAGTTGGCGACGACCCTGCTCCCAGTTGCGGTAACGACGATTTGCGCGACTTTCCCGACGACGTACGCCTCGTACCAGCCGACCTTGTATTTCGTATACAACTCGGGGTTTTCTGCCTTGTCGTACGGGTTGTTCGTCTCTTGGAGCTCATGAATCGGGCCGAAGAACGCGTTGATCAGAATGTCCAGCAGGCCGTACTGCTCCAGGATGTCGATGATTTCCGTGACGCCCTGGAGGTACTCGACAGGGTTCTCACGGAGTGACTGATACACTTCGTAGGTCCCCTCCACACCCTGTTTGGCGCCGCGAACGGTCGACCCCCAGCTCGCAGCATACCCGGAGACCGCGCCCAGTCCCCACGCGGCAGCCGGCGTGTTGAGGCTGGGGTAGTCGTACTCCTCGACGAGGTTGCCGTAGAAGTTCGCCCGTTCGAGCGCGACCATCCGGGTCTCCGTCTGGTGCGCGTCCGTCGCGGTCACGTCCACGGTCGTCCCCGTCACCACGTCGGCGCTTGTCTCCAGGAAGCCGACCTCGAAGTACACCCGGCCGCCGATGTTCTGCGGCCGGCCGTCGAAGTCGAGTGCCTCCTGAACGTCGCCCTCCTTGATGAACCGCACCTCCGAAACGCCGCTTGGGTCCTCGGCCGAGTAGAGGATGGCGTACTCGGAGTGGAGGTCCTCCGTGCCGTACTTCGCCTGGTGGATGGTGACCGCCGGCGGCCGGTAGTCGTGCAACGTCGGGTCCGTCTCCCACCGGTGGACCTCCCGACCGTCCGTGACGCCATCGCCATCCGAGTCGGCATCGTCGGGGTTCGTGCTCAGGGCGACCTCGCGGGAGTCCGAGAGGCCGTCGTCGTCGGTGTCGGTCCGCATCGGATCGGTCCACGCGGAGCGGGATTCGAGTTCCGCGACCATCTCGTCGGCGCTCTCGGCCTGCAGGAGTGCGCGCGAGTCCTCGGCGGAAGTGGTGACGCGGTACGACTGCTGTTCGTAGGTCTCCTCGTAATCGGTGAGGCCGTCCCCGTCGCCGTCGACCGTGGTCGGGTCGCTGTCCAGCCTGGTGTACGTCCCGTAGTCGTTCTCCGCCGGCCCGTCGATCTCCCTGCCGTCCGAGAGGCCGTCGCCGTCCGTGTCCGCCGAGTACGGGTTCGTGTAGATCGTCTCGCCCGTCCCGAGGGTGAACCCGCCCGTCTCCCTCGCGTTCGTCAGCCCGTCACCGTCGCTGTCGTGCGTCGCGGAGACGGTCACGTCGCTCACGCGGAGCGTCGCACCGTTCGAGGCGGTGAATCGAACCGTGACCGTGTCGCCGCCGACCTTCGAGAGGTCGACCTCCCGCGTGACCGTCCCGCTGGTGCCGCTGTCGAGTTGGAACAGTTCCCGGTCGCCGCCGGTCGTCTCGACGACCGCCGCCGCGTCCGACGTACTGTCCGCCGTGGCGTCGCCCTCGACCGTGACGCTGACCGTCGCGTCGGCCGCGTCGTCCTCGAAGGTGACGCCGCGTTCGAGCGTCGAGGTCGTCCCGCTCGACGACGAGGTGGCTACACTCCCCGAGAGCGAGACGATGCAGCCGCCGGTGTAACAGCGGTCGTCATCGTCGTCGTCGCCGTCGTCGCCATCGTCGCCATCGTCACCGCCGTCATCACCGTCATCGCCATCGTCACCACCGCTTCCCCCGTCGTCGACGCTCGGCGCGTCCGACTCCACGACGGCGTCGGTGCCGTCGGTGGAGACGTCGCCGATCGCGGTCCAGTCGTCGAGATCGGAGAACCCGCCGTCGATGATCCTCCGTTCCTGATCGTCGCCCGACCCGCCGGAGCCGGAGTCACTCGACCCGCCGGAGTCGTCCCCGGTCGAGAACTGCGTCGGGTACCACTGCCCGTCGAACACGATGTAGATCGAGAAGTGCGGCGTCGTCGCGCTGACCGTGTCGTTCGCCGCGTCGACCGTCGACGGGACCTCCTCGAACGTCTGGGCGTCCGGCTTCCACCGGAACACCGCCAGGTCGGACTCGCCGCTCACGGTCGACTCGTCGTACGACAGCGTGAGCGTCGCCTCGTCGAACTCCCGCCCGGCCGTGAAGTCGAGCGGCTTCGAGGCCGCGACGGACGCGACGGCGTCGCTCGTGACCATCGCGTCCGTACTGTTCCGTACGGTGACCGACTCCGCCACGTTCCCCTGACCCGTGATCGACACCGAGGCGCCGACTGACTCGTTCGTTGTGGTCGTGGTGAACGTCTCCTCACCGTCGGGGACGTCGTCGTCGTCCGTGTCCCCGACGAGCGGGTCGGTCCCGAGCTCGAGTTCCTCGTCGTCACGGAGCCCGTCGTCGTCGGTGTCCGGCGAGCGCGGGTCCGTCCCGTGCTCGGCCAGTTCGACGGAGTCGTTCAGCGTGTCGAAGTCCGTGTCGGTCGCGGTCGGGTCCGTTCCCGCACGCTCCTCGGCTGCGGTTTCGAGGCCGTCGCCGTCGCCGTCCTCCCTGGCGTCCCCGACGCCGTCACCGTCGCTGTCCTCGCTGAGTGGGTCGAGCACCGAGAAGCGGACTTCGAAGCCGTCGGTGACGCCGTCGCCGTCCGTATCGTCGTCGAACGGGTCCGTGCCGAACACCTCCTCGTAGTGCGACTCGACCTGGTCGGCGTCGAAGTCCTCGAGCCCGTCCGGAACATCGTTCGCCGATTCGTCGGCGTTCGTGACCGCGGAATCGCTGACGTTCGAGAGCGGGTCAGTCTTCGTCGTTCGGACCTCGTACGCGTCCGTGAGGCCGTCCCCGTCCGTGTCGGCGAGCAGCGGGTCCGTGTCGAGTTCCTGCTCGCGGGCGTTGGTCAGCGAATCGTTCTCCAGGTCCTCGGCATCGTCGGTGATGCCGTCGTCGCCCTCGCTCGCGTTCGTCCCCGCACTGTCACTGTCGACCGCGAGCGGCGAGGTGAGCGACCGCTCCACCTCGAAGGCGTCCGTCAGCGTATCGCCGTCCGTGTCGGGGTCGACTGGACTCGTGCCCGCTGCCTGTTCGTCGATGTTGACCAGCCCGTCGCCGTCCGGGTCCTCCACCGCATCGAGCGTGCCGTCCCCGTCGGTGTCGTTCGTGAGCGGGGACAGCGTGTCGTAGGCCTGCTCGAAGCCGTCGCGGAGCCCATCGTCGTCCGTGTCCGGGTCGAACGGATCGGTCTCGGCTGCGAACTCCATCGCGTTCGCGAGCCCGTCGCCGTCGAAGTCCTCGCTCCCGTCGACGACGCCGTCACCGGCCTCGTCCGGAACCGTCCTCCCGGTGTCGCTGTCGGGAACGAGCGGGTTCGTCTTCGTCGTGTCTACCTCGTAGTAGTCGGTGAGGTTGTCCGCGTCCGTGTCGGGGTCGAGCGGGAGCGTCCCGTACCGCTGTTCGCCGACGTTCACGAGCCCCTCGTCGTCGGGGTCCTCCCGCCCGTCGGGGACGCCGTCGCCGTCCGTGTCCCTGCGGAGCGGATCGACCGTCGCGAAGCGATGCTCGAAGAGGTCCGTCAGGGTGTCGTCGTCCGTATCCGCGTCGAACGGGTCGGTCGAGACGTTCTGCTCGATCCGGGTCGCCAGCGCGTCCCCGTCGAAGTCCTCCGCCCCGTCGCGGACGCCGTCGTCGGCTTCCGAACGGTTCGTCCGCGTCGAGTCGCTGTCGACGTCGGTCGGATCGGTTCGCGTCGTCCCCACCTCATAGGCGTCCGTCAGGAAATCGTCGTCAGTGTCGGCGTCGGTGGGAACCGTCCCGTTCGACTGTTCGTGGAGGTTGACGAGCGTCTCGCCGTCCGGGTCCTCCCAGGTGTCGAGGGTGCCGTCCCCGTCCGTATCGTTCGTCGTGGGGTCGATCGTGTCGTACGCGTGCTCGAACGCGTCTCGCAGCCGGTCGTCGTCCGTGTCCGGGTCGAACGGATCGGTCGAGACGTTCTGCTCCAATGCTGTGGCGAGCGTATCGTTCTCGAAGTCCTCCGCGCCGTCGGACACCCCGTCCCCGGACTCGTTCGTCCCGGTCCGAGCGGAATCGCTGTCCGCGACGGTCGGGACCGTCAGCGTCGTGTCCACCTCGTACGCGTCGGTGAGCCGGTCGCCGTCCGTATCGACGACGTTCGGGTTCGTCCCGTGTCGCTGCTCGCGGACGTTGGTGAGCCCGTCGGGTTCGGTGTCGTCCTGTCCGTCCGGCACCCCGTCACCGTCGGTGTCCGCGGCGAGGGGGTCGAGGTGCTCGTAGGAGAGCTCGAACCAGTCGGTGAGGTCGTCGTCGTCGGTGTCGACGTCGAACGGGTCGGTTCCGGCGTGGTACTCGACGACCGTGGTGACGCGGTCGCCGTCGAAGTCCTCCGCGCCGTCGACGATTCCGTCGTCGGCCTCCGAGACGTTCGTCGTCGGCGCGTCGCTGTCCATATCGAGCGGCGACGTGCCGACGACCGACCGCTCGTAGCTGTCCGGGAGCCCGTCCGCGTCGAGCAGGAGCGTGTCGCTGCCGGTCGACGATGAGCGTTCCTCGTCACTGCCGGCGCCGTCGTTCCCGTCCCCACGGTTCCCCTTCGCCCCCCGCTCACGCGCGCCCAGGTGGGCATTCTCGTCGGTCGCGTCGACGGTGATCTCGTTGACCGGCTTGTCCAGCGTGAGCGTCGTGTTGAACCTGCCCGTCGCGAACGGCGCGGGTCCGCGCTCCAGTTTGACCCCCTTCGCGGTGCCGTCGGCGAACGTGACGGTCACCGTTCGAATCTCGAACGTCCGGACGTCGGTGACGGTCCCGTTCAGCCGGTAGGTGATCGACTCGGCGTGTCGGGGGTCCGCACGCGTGGTGATCGAGACGCGGGGGGTAACCGCCCGGTCCATCGTGTCGAGTGCGGTCTGGGCGTGCTGCCAGGCGCGTCGGTAGCGCTGAACGCGCGCGACTGGGGTGTCGCCGCCGTTCGCAAGTGCGGTCCGTGCTCGCGAGAGTTCCTGCTCGACGCTCGCCTCGTCGTAGGTGACGTTCGAATCGGCGGAGAGTTCGTCGTGGGCGGCTTCCGTGTCGGCGAGCGCAGTGCGCGCGAGTCGTTCGTCCGCGTCGGCGATTCCCTCGGCGACGCCCGGTGCGTCGCGCTGTGTGCGCGTGACGATCCGCCTATCGGCCGCGAACACGGAGTCGTCGACGCGGTTCGGCCCGACGTAGGCGGCGACCGTTCGATTCAGTGCGGTCAGGAGTTCCTCTTTCTGGCCCGGCTTCCCCTTCACCGTCGTGTCCTGGAGGGCGGAGAACGCTGCCTCGCGCTGTGAGAGCGAATCGATCTGGCTCGAAGAAGCGGGAACGCCCTCGCTCGGTGTAGAAGCGGGGAACGCAATTCCAACGGTCGTCGCGCTCAAAATCAGCAGGAGGGAGAAGATAATTGCAGACGTCTGCTGGTGACTGATACGCATGACTGCCGGGTTACAGATAATCTGCTATATGTATATCGATTGACTTTCAGCTGCGATATCTAGACGTCATAGGCGAGGGGGTGGGTATGGCGCCGACGAACGGGCCAGACCGCTCCCGTTGGAGTGTGATTTCTGCTACATCCCGCCTGAGACGGGTATGACCGCCCCGTTGATGTTCCCGTTCGCCTCCGAGCCCAGAAACACCACCAAATTGGCCACGTCCTCCGGCGTGGAGATGCGTCCGCTCGGCGTCCGCTCGGCGACCGCCTCGTGGACCTCCTCGGGTCGCTCCATGTTCTTCTCGGTCAGCACCATCCCAGGCATCACCACGTTCGAGAGGACGCCGTCCTCGCCGAACTCGTCGGCCAGGACCCCGGTCAGGCCGTGAAGCCCGGCCTTCGCCACCGCGTACGCCGCCATGCCGGCGGTGCCGTCCTCGGCCGACAGCGAGGAGATGGTGACGACCCGGCCCCAGCCGGCCTCACGCATCGCCGGGATCGCGGCGCGAACGGTATGGAAGACGCCGTCCTGAACCCCGTGGACGGTCCGTTCCCACTCGCCGTCGGCGAGTTCCGCCCACGGCGTGGGTCCGACGCCCGACGGGAGGGCGTTGTTGACAAGCACGTCGACGGTTCCCCAGCGGTCGATCACCGCCCCGACGGCCGCGTCGATCGAGTCCCTATCGGTCATGTCGTACCGGACGACGAATGCGTCGCCGCCAGCCTCGCGCACGCGATCAGCGGTCTCCGCCGCCCCTTTCTCGTTGGAACGATACGTGATCGCGACGCGCGCCTGTTCCCGTCCGAAGGCCACGGCCGTTGTCCGGCCGATCCCGGACGAACTACCCGTCACCAGCACGGCGCGATCCGACAGGTCCGGTGATGATGCCATCGGCTGATCTATGGTTCTATCGCCTCACGAGTGTTCGCGCGAACATGTTCCGTCGGGCACGCGTTCGCGGGGATCACGAGCGATCGAAACGCCTCACTGCGCCACCGCTCCCCCGCTGCACGAATCCCTTCAGGTAGAACGGATCGACCGAAGCCCAGTGCCCTGATTCGACCGATCGTCGTACCGGCCCGGATGCAGGCTACTCGACTAGCTCCGTGAAGAACTCCTTGACGATAGTCTCCTCGGCGCGGTGAAGCACCACGCTCGCCGTCGACTTGCTGACCCCGAGATCGTCCGCGAGGTCGGTGAGCGAGCACCCGCGCGGGGTATCGTAGTACCCCCGTTCGATCGCCGCGGTCGCGAACCGCCGCTGGCGGTCGGTCAGGAGGTTGGTCGGGTCGACCGACTGTCTGACCCAGTCGACCTGGAAGGCGAAGCCGGTGGCCTCGAGTTCGTCCCTGAACTGCGACAGCCGCTCCTGGGAGGTGGTCAGTTCACAGACCATCCACCCGTCCTCGAGGGTGTGAGGGAACTGCGGCAGGTTCCCCGACGAGAGGACGGCGCGGTACGGCGGGGGAACGAACGGAAGCGAGAACTGGACCAGTACCGTCTGCTCGTCGGCGTGCAGCACCTCGTGGGAAATCGGCGCCGGAGCCCCGCCGAAGAGGTCGTCGACTACGGTCGGGTCCGCCGTCCTCGCTTCCATGATCACGAGCAGCCCGCCGTCGTGCGGGTATGCGCTCAGGATCCGGAACTCGTCGTCAGGGTACTCGGCCGAGATCCTGAACGGCCCGCCGAGGTGGTCGCCAGGGGGCCTGAACCTCACTCGCGCGCTGGGCATATACTCCGTCTATGGGTCCCCTCCGTATTCACGTCACCTCGAACATGTTCGAGCACACAGCCATAGCGACGCCACACGTTCGATACACTATGGAACCGTCCGAACCAGGGCCACCGGAGAACGCCACGAGCCGGGGCAGAGAACCGCAGCACGACCAGGCCCGACGGGTCGCTGGTATCCCCCCGAAGCAGTTGGTGCGCGCGTTGCTCGGTGTCGAGGCCGCGTCCTTCTTCCTCGCTGCCGCGGTCCACGCGGGTGCGCTCGTCGACGGATACGCACACTACGAGGCGAGGATAGCCGAAACCGTGATCGGCGCCGTCCTGCTCGTCGGCCTGGTGACGACGTGGGTCCGTCAGCGCTCGACGTTCACCGCCGCCACGGCCGTGCAGGCGTTCGCGTTACTCGGGACGCTCGTCGGACTCTGGACGATGTTCGTCGGCGTCGGCCCCCGTACCGTCCCGGACGTCGTGTATCACGTGGTTATCGTACTCGTGCTGCTCGCTGGTATCGGAGTCGCGTGGCGTGCCCGAGGTGCCGAATCGACACAAGCGACGCCTCGGTGAACCGGGCCGCGTTTCACGGACGAGCAGGACGGTCCGAAGCTCGGTGACGGTCGGGGGCGTACTCCGGACGACTTCCGTCTCGAACCGGTCGCCTCGAACGATCCCCTCGCCTTCCGGTAGACGGTTGTTCCTGCCCGGAGTAGCGGTAGGAGATGTTCAACCACGTGTTCTGGACACCGGTCGACGAGGTCGGGCTCGAACACCTTCAGGTCGGCGAGGACCGTGCGGGGATCGCCGCGGAGGGCGTCGTCCTCGGAACGAGCAACGGGACCCCGTTCCGAATCCGCTACGAGATCGACTGCGATCGTCACTGGCGGCCGGAGCGAGTCTCCGTCGAGACGCTCGGTCCGTCAGCTACGTCGATGACGCTCCGCGCGGACGGCGACGGGACGTGGATCGACGGGCGCGGCGACGAACTCCCGGCGCTGCGGGGGGCGGTCGACGTCGACGTCTCGGCGACGCCGTTCACCAACACCCTGCCGATTCGGAGGCTGGACCTCGACCCCGGCGAGTCGGCGGACCTGACGGTCGCCTATCTGGACGTTCCGGAGCTCCGCGTCGAGGCCGACGCCCAGCGATATACCTGTCTCGACCCGGTCGATGAGAACGGCGGTCGGTATCGGTACGACGCCATCGATAGCGACTTCTCCGCCGAACTGGTGGTCGACGCGGACGGTCTCGTCGTCGAGTATCCCGGCCTGTTCGCACGCGTCGACCCCTCGTGACGTCTCGGCGCCCCCCGCACCGAGAACATGTTCGAGCGAACGCCCACTGTGCGTCCCCCCGTCGTCCTCCCATGGTCACCGTGACGCTCGACGCGGCGATGCGCGTACTGCACCTGATGACCGCCGGCGTGTGGGCCGGCTGGACCGTGTTCATGGCCACGCTGGTCGTCCCGGGGGCGCGCGACGGCCGCCTCGACGCGGACGCCCTACGGTGGTTCACGAGCCGGTTCTCGCTGTTCTCGAAGGGGGCTCCAGTCGTCATGTTCCTGACCGGGATGTACATGGTCGGGCAGGGATACACGACCGACGCCTTGCTCTCCAGTTTGCGGGGAACCCTCGTCCTGACGATGATCGGCCTCTGGCTCGTCCTATCGGCCCTGACCAACGTGTCGAGTCGGCGCCTCGCCGGCGGGCTAGAGGCGACCGGCGTCGAGCGGGCCGCGACGAACGCCGGGGCACTGTTTACCGCCGCCGGCGTCGTCGCCCTCGCGCTCCTGCTCGTGGGGGGCTGGTTGTCGGAACGCCACACCAGCAGGTCAACCGATCACTTCGTCGCGAAAGCACGGGTTCCCAGTTCCCCCTCCTCGACCCGAACGTCGTCGAATCCAGCCCGCTCGAGGAGCGGCCGCAACTCGCCCGACGACTGCCCGGCGATCGGCGTGAACCCCAAAGCAAGTCGTCCGCCGGGGTGCAGGACCCGTCGGATCTCCTGGAGCCCGGCGGCGGCGTCGGGCCACACCTGCATCGAGTTGATCGAGAACGCGGCGTTGAAGGCCGCGTCATCGAAGGGAAGGTCGTCGGCGGGACCGTATCGGAGGTCAACTCGGCCGGCGTCGACGGCCTCGGCGTTGCGCGTTCGCGCCATCTCGACCATCTCCCGCGAGTAATCGACGCCCGCCACCAGACCCTCGGGCGCGGCGTCGGCTGCCGTCTGGATGCCGATTCCCGGCCCAAAGCCGACTTCGAGGACGCGGTCGGTCGGCTCGACGGCGAGTCCCGAGAGGACCCACTCGGCCATCTCGCGCTTGTCGCGCCCCGTCATCAGCCGCCCGCCGAGTCGTCCGAGGAGCCCCCGGGGTCGTCCGAACGTCCGGTACAGGAGCGCCTCCTTCAGACCCATTCCGTCCCCCCTCGATCAGGTCTCGAGCCGCCCGCCACCGGTCCCAGCGAGGCGGCGTTCGCGGTGCAGCGCTCACCGACGATGCCGGAGACTCGGACGGGCGCTGGTGCTGATTTCGCCGCGTTGAACCGCATACGCGATGGGACGCGGTCGAGGTCCGTGAGATCACCGACGAGGCTCTTCGCCCTGGGTTCCCGGAGTGGACGCGCACGCTGGATCCCATCCGACCTGTTTGGCTGGGGTCATGCTTGGGGACGTGGGTCCCGTCGGGAGTGACGAATCCCCACCCGGCGGTAGCCCGGCCCCGATGGGGGCCGCGTCCGACACGGCGGCCGCGTCACTCGATCGTCAGCGTTCGCTCCGCCTCCGCGCCGCCCACTCCGATTCGGTACTTGCCGGGGAGCACCTGCAGGTCCCCCTGCGAGAACACGTCGCCCGGGACAGTCGTCAGGGTCGGCGTCGATCGACCCTGGACTCCATGTCGGGGCACATTAGACGGTGCCGTCCGTCGCCGGCACATGGACAGGGGGATCCACGCGCAGCTCTCCGTTGACGGCGTCGAAACCTGCCCGGTCACCGCGCTGAGCGCGGAGGTCACGGTGGAGTCCATCGTCAGCGGGGGACGGGACGCGGATGAGGGGGCCATCAGTGAGGCGACGGTCACCGACCCCCACGATCGCAGTTCGGTACCCAACGAGGTCGACGCCGTGTTCGTGGACGGCTCGCGGTCAGTCTATCGGTTCGAAGCCGACGGCGACTGTCCGTGTACCCGACTCCCAGCCCACGGCTGTCCGATCCGCGACATGCACGCCGAGGCGGGGACGCTGCACGTCTCGTTCATCGTTCCGAGCGTCGAGACGGTTCGAACGATCGTCGCCGACCTCCGTTCCCGCTGCGAGACCGTCCGGGTTCGCCGACTCACGCGCTCCGCGCCCGACGACGAGCGGACGCTCGTGCTCGTCGACCGGTCCGCGTTCACCGACCGCCAGTACGAGGTGCTCCGGACGGCCCACGAGATGGGGTACTTCGAGCAGCCGAAGGAGGCCACTTCTACCGACGTCGCGGCCGCGCTCGGCATCTCGGTGGGGACCTTCAGCGAACATCTCGCGACGACCCAGTCGAAGCTGCTGGACCAGCTACTCACCAGCCGACCCGCCGCCGACGCGACCCGGTAGCAGTCGGTCACTTATAGACCCGAACGGGCTAGCGAGAGGGGGTATCCGGGGAGCGGCCGACGGTCGGCGTACGGCAATGTCCGGGACCATCTATCACGAGATCGGCGGTCGGGAAGCGGTCGAAAACGTCGTCGACGACTTCTACGACCGCGTACTGTCGGACGAGCAACTCGCCGAGTACTTCGAGGGAATGGACATGCGGGAGCTCCGAGCACACCAGGCGCAGTTCATCAGTTCGGTCGCCGGGGGGCCGACCGACTACTCCGGCGCCGACATGCGCGAGGCGCACGCGCACCTCGACATCGACGAGGAGGACTTCGACACCGTCGCGACGTATCTCGAACGGGCGCTTCGAACCAACGGCGTCGGGACGGAGAACGTCGAGGCCATTATGGCGGCGGTGGCCGACCTGAAGGAGCCGATCCTCGACCGATAGGCCCGGCGAGCGACTGAATCGAATCACTCCTCGGATCGATCGTTCCTCCCCAGTTCACTGCGCTCGTGAGTCGCGAGTCGTGCCGGGTCGACGGCCGCACTGACTCACGGTACCCAGTTCCCGTGGCCGGGCGGTTCGGCGCCGGATGCGGGGACAGTGATAAGGAAGAGACGACCCTAGAGCACCCATACAGATGGCTGGACGAATCAAACGGATCGCGCGGGGGATCGACGATGTGACGAGGAGCGTCTGGGACGACTCCAGCACCGGGGTGAAACTGGTGATCCTCGTCGTTCTCATCGTCACGGCGACCGCGATCCCGCTCGTTCCACTCGCTATCCTCGCACGGTACATCGCGAACAGGTGAGCGGGGAACGCGAGCCGATTCGATCCCACCCCCACTAAGCGAGCCAGTCGGCCAACGAGGGGTGCGACAGATTCCGGAGTGAGCGGCGCGAGAACCCGTTCACTCCTCCATGGCCTCGTCGGACACCGCGAGCGCCTCGTCGAGGACGGCGACGGCCTCGTCGACGTCCGACTCGGTGATCGTCAGCGGCGGCGCGATGATGAGCGTGTTGATCATGCTGGCCACGTAGACGCCGCGTTCGTAGGCGTCCTGCGTGACCTCGTCGACGACGGTCGTGCCGGTCGAGAGCTTGTCCTCGCGGTGACCGAAGGGGACCCGCTCGTCGGCGCGCTTCGTGAGTTCGATCCCGCGGAACAGGCCGACGCCGCGGACGTCGCCCACGCTGGGGTGGTCCTCGGCGAGTTCGTCGAGCCGGGTGCCGAGGTAGTCGCCGACCTCGCCGGCGTGCTCGACGAGGTTCTCCCGCTCGTACGTCTCGACGGCGGCGAGGCCGGCCGCAACGGTCACGGGGTGACCCGCGTAGGTGTGCCCGTGGACGAGCATGTTGTCCTCGAAGTGCTCGGCGACGTCGTCGCTGACGATTGTCGCGCCGAGGGGGGCGTACGCGCCGCTCAACCCCTTCGCCATCGTCATGATGTCGGGCGTCACGTCGAAGACGTCGCAGCCGAACCACTCCCCGGTCCGGCCGAAGCCGCTCATCACCTCGTCACAGATGAGCAGGGTGTCGTGGTCGTGGGCGATCTCCTTGAGGCGCGGGAGGTAGTCGTCGGGGGGGACGAGGATGCCGTTCGAGCCCACGATCGGCTCGACGAGCACTGCCGCGACCGTATCGCCCTCCAGCATCAACATCTCGTCGATGTACTCCACGCTCTCCATCGGGTCGAGCGTCGACCCGTAGTCGTACGGGTCGGGCGCCTTGATCGCCCCGGGGATGCCCGGTTCGGCCGGGAGCCGTCGCGGGTCGCCCGTGACGCTGATCGAGCCGTAGGTCGCACCGTGGTACGACCGATACCGGGAGACGATCTTGTGCTTCCCCGTGTAGAGGCGGGCCATCTTGATCGCGGCCTCGATGGCCTCCGTCCCGCTGGTCGAGAAGAACGTCTTCGAGAGGTCGCCGGGGGTGACGGCCGCGAGCTTCTCGCCGAGCCTGGCGCGGGCCTCGGTGGTGAACCCCGGGGCGAAGTAGGCGCCCTCCTGGGCCTGCTCGGCGATGGCGTCCGCGACGGCGTCGGCCGAGTGCCCGAGGTTCGAACACATGAGCTGGCCGGAGAGGTCGAGGTACTCGTTGCCGCGTGCGTCGGTGAAACGGACCCCCTCGGCGCCGGTCACCTCCGTCGGGCTCACCTCCTTCTGGTACGACCACGTTCCGAAGACGTACTCCCTGTCGAGACGCTCGATCTCGGTCGATGCGTCCCCTTCCGCGTCCGGTGCGTCAGCGTCTGACATACTCACGCACAGGGTTAACCCGTCCGATTCATTAATCTTTGGCAAAAATGCGTTCTCGCACAGAAATTTCCTTCCGATTAGCCATCTCGATGGACGGTGTGCTTCTGAACCTCTGTTCAGGAGAACAACGTCGAACTCGTTCCGAAGGTTTATTCCACTGGGTCGTGGTAGTTCCTCACATGACACAGCTTGCAGCGGTTTCGGAGGCTGGCGACGTCCGGAGCTACGTCGGCGGCGAGTGGCGTGAGGCGACCGGCGACGACGGACGGGACGTGATCAACCCGGCGACGGGCGAGCGGCTCGCGTACGTCCCGTTCAGCGACGCGGACGACGTCGATGCGGCGGTTCGAACGGGACGTGAGGCGTTCGAAGACTGGTCGCAACGGCCGGTCGAGGAGCGCATCCAGCCGATGTTCCGGCTCAAGACGCTCCTCGAGGAGCACCAGGAGGAGCTCGCGGAACTGCTGGTGACGGAGCACGGCAAGACGCTCGCGGAGGCGCGCGGCGAGCTCCGGCGCGGCATCGAGAACGTCGAGGTCGCGTGCGGGATCCCCTCGATGATGCAGTCGGGGAGCCTGCTGAACGCCGCGCCGGACATCGACGAGAGCGCGGTGCGCAAGCCACTCGGCGTCTTCGTCGCGGTCACGCCGTTCAACTTCCCCGGGATGATCCCGCTGTGGTTCCTCCCGTACGCCGTCGCGACGGGGAACAGCTTCGTCCTCAAACCGAGTGAGCAGGACCCGCTGGTGGCGGGGCGGCTGTTCGAACTCATCGACGAGGCGGGCTTCCCGGAGGGCGTCGTCCAGCTCGTCAACGGCGGGGTGGACACCGTCAACGCGTTCCTCGAACACGACGGCGTCGAGGGCGTCTCCTTCGTCGGCAGCACGCCCGTGGCGAAGCACATCTACGAGACCGCGGCGGCCAACGGCAAGCGCGTGCAGGCACAGGGCGGCGCGAAGAACCACATCATCGTCACCGAGACGGCGGACCTGGAGTACGCCGCCGAGAAGACCATCTCCTCGGCGTGCGCCTGCGCGGGCGAACGCTGTCTCGCCAACGACGTCGCGGTGGTCGAGGAAGGGGTCTACGACGAGTTCGTCGACCTGGTCCTCGAGGAGGCACGGGCACAGACCGTCGGGTACGGCCTGGACGAGGACACCGATATCGGCGCGCTCATCACGCCGGAACACGAGCAGAACGTCCGCAACTACATCGAACTCGGCGTCAACGAGGGGGCGGAACTGCTGCTCGACGGTCGCGACATCGACGTCGAGGGGTACGAGGACGGCAACTTCCTCGGCCCGACCATCTTCGGTGACGTCACGACCGACATGGTCATCGCCCGGGAGGAGATCTTCGGCCCGGTCCTCGCGCTCACGACCGTCGAGTCCGTCGACGACGCCATCGACGTCCTCAACCGGAGCGAGTTCGGCAACGCGGCGAGCCTCTTCACCGGGAGCGGGGCCGACGCCCGGAAGTTCCGCCACCGGACCGACGTCGGCAACCTCGGCGTGAACGTCGGGACGTCGGCGCCGATGGCGTTCTTCCACTTCGGCGGCTGGAAGGACTCGTTCTTCGGCGACCTCCACGCCCAGGGCGAGGACATGATCCAGTTCTACACGGACAAGGCGATCTACATCGAACGCTGGCCGGACGCCTAGATACGGATGCGGGCCAAACGGTTATCGGACTCCGAGCGAGCCGAGTACGCATGAGAACCGCTGACGAATACATACGGGATACGTACGACCTCTACGTCGGCGGGCGGTGGACGTCGGCAGCGGCCGGCAAGCGGTTCGCCACCGTCGACCCGGCGACCAAGGAGCCGCTCGCGGAGGTGGCGGCGGGGAAGGCTCCCGACGTCGACCGCGCGGTAGCGGCCGCCCGCGAGGCGTTCCCCGGGTGGCGCGACACGCCGCCGGACGAGCGCGGGCGGATCGTCCACCGGATCGGCCAACTCGTCCGGGAGTACCGGGACGAACTGGCCGCCGTGGAGAGCGTCGACCAGGGGAAGCCGCGCTCCCAGGCGGAGAGCGACATCGAGGGAGCGGCCCGCTACTTCGAGTACTACGCGGGCGCGGCCGACAAACTCGAGGGGACGACCGTGCCGGTCGGCCCCGACCAGCTCGACTACACCGTGCGGGAACCGTACGGCGTCAGCGCACAGATCACGCCGTGGAACTTCCCCGCGAACCTCTTCGCCCGCGGCGTCGCGCCGGCGCTCGTCGCCGGGAACGCGACCGTCGTCAAGCCGGCGGAGCAGACCCCGCTCTCGACGCTCCGACTCGCGGAGCTGTGCGCGGAGGCGGGCGTCCCGGACGGCGTCGTCAACGTGGTCACGGGGTTCGGCGACGAGGCCGGCGCGGCGCTCTCCTCGCACCCCGGCGTCGATACGATCACGTTCACCGGGAGCGTGCCGACCGGTCAGGCCATCATGAAGCGGGCCGCGGACAACGTCGTCCCGGTCACGCTCGAACTCGGCGGCAAGAACCCCGCCGTCGTGTTCCCCGACGCGGACCTCGACGCGGCAGCGAACTGGATCGCCAGGGCGATCTTCACGAACGCCGGGCAAGTGTGCTCGGCCGCCGACCGCGTCGTCGTCCACGAGGGGGTCCACGACGAACTGGTCGAGCGCCTCGTCGACCGCGCCGAGCGGTACGACCTCGGGCAGGGAACCGACGATCCGGGAATGGGCCCGCTCGCCTCCGCTGACCAGCTCGAGCGGGTGACGCGCTACATCGACCTCGGCCGCGAGGAGGGAGCGACGCTCGCCACCGGCGGGCGGGCGCTCGACCGCGAGGGGTACTTCGTCGAGCCGACGGTGTTCACCGGCGTCGACACCGACATGCGCATCGCACAGGAGGAGATCTTCGGCCCGGTCCTCGCCGTCATCCCCGTCGCGGACGAGGCGGAGGCGCTCGCCGTGGCAAACGACGTCGAGTACGGCCTCGTCGGTGGCGTCTTCACGGCCGACGTCACGCGGGCCCACCGGTTCGCCCGACGGCTCGAAGCGGGCAACGTCTACGTCAACAAGTGGTTCGGCGACACGAACCAGACCCCGTTCGGCGGGTACAAGCGGAGCGGCATCGGCCGGGAGAAGGGGCTGGAGGCGCTCGACTCGTACCTCCAGACGAAGAACGTCGCCGTGAACCTCGCGGACGACGACGGGACGGACCTCCCCGGCGCCTGAGCGCGCGGCGTCGAGCCGGACGGATCCTGTTGGTCGAAACGACGCATCCGTTGGCATTTGTCCCGCTGGCTCGGCGCTCAGTCGAACGTTGTCCGGTGCTTTGATGGCGCAACGTGCCGACAGTCGATTATGGTACTGCGTGACAAAGCGACGGTCGTCACGGGCGCGGGGTCGGGAATGGGCCGGGCGACCGCCCGCCTGTTCGCGGAGCGTGGCGCTCGGGTCGCCGTCGTCGACCTCGACGGCGACGCCGCGGCCGAGACGGCCGCGACCATCGAAGCCGACGACGGCGACGGAGCGGCCGTCCCGGTGACCGCGGACGTCTCCGACCCCGAGGACGTGGCGTCGTTCGTCGAGCGCACAGTCGAGGAGTTCGGGCGCATCGACGTCCTCCACAACAACGCGGGGGTTCCCCAGGAGTCGACGCCGGTCGAGGACGTGACCGAACGGACGTGGGACCGCATCCAGGACGTGAACCTGAAGAGCGCCTTTCTCGGGGCCAAGTACGCCGTCCCGCACATGCGCGAGGGGGGCGGGGGCGTCATCCTCAACACCGCGTCGACGGCGGGCATCCGACCGCGGACGGGCCTCTCGGCGTACGCCGCCTCCAAGGGTGGGATGATCACCCTCACGAAGCAGTTGGCCCACGAACTCGCCGCGGACGGCATCCGGGTCAACGCCATCTGCCCGGTCGCGACCGACACCGACATGCTCCCCGAGTTCGCCGGCGGCGACCTGAGCGTCGACGGGATGGCCGAGACCATCCCGCTGGGTCGGCTGGCCGAACCGGGGGACATCGCCAGTGCGGCCGCATTCCTCGCCAGCGAGGAGGCGTCGATGGTGACCGGAACCGCCCTCGAAGTCGACGGGGGGCGGGACATCTAGCATGGTCGCCAAACGGGACATCTACGACGCGGTCGACGACCGGACCGACGGGATGGTCACGTTCCTCCGGGAGTTCGTCGCCATCGAGACGGAGAACCCGCCGGGGCGGAACTACCGGGCGGGCGCTCGGTTCCTCGCCGACGAGTTGGCCGACCGGGGCTACGACGTCGAGACGGTCGACGTCCCCGAGGCCGTCGTCGCGGAGCACTACCCGGAGCGAACCGACCACGAGCGTGTGAACGTGCTGGGCCGGAAGGCGGGCGAGCAGGAGGGTCCGGACGTCCACTTCACGGGCCACTTCGACGTCGTCCCCGCCGGGGAAGACTGGAGCACCGACCCATACGACCCCGTCGTCGAGGACGGCCGCATTTACGGCCGAGGTGCCAGCGATATGAAGTCCGGCATCGCGGCCAGCCTCCTCGCGGTCGACGCGCTCGAGGCGGCGGGCGCCAACCTCCGCGGGTCGATCACCCAGAGCATGACCGTCGACGAGGAGACCGGCGGGTTCACCGGCCTGGGCTATCTCGTCTCCGAGGGGTACGTCGCCCCTGAGAACACCGACTACTGCGTCTACACGGAGTGTTTCGACTCCTCCCGCATCTGTCTCGGCCACCGGGGGGTCCTGAAGTTCCACGTCACCGCCCGCGGCGAGAAGGCCCACGGCTGTATGGCCCACGACGGCGCGAACGCCCTCATGGCGATGAACGACTTCCTCGGCCGCGTCGACGAGTACGAGGACGACCTCCACGACCGGACGACTGACCTGCCGGTCACGCCCCCGGAGTCGAGGCGCGCGGACATCTCGGCGACGATGGTCGACGCCGGCTACTCCGAGAACGTCGTCCCCGACCGGTGTCGGGCGACGTTCTATCGCGTGCTCGTCCCCGGCGAGACCGTCGAGAGCGCCCGCGAGGAGGTCCACGCCCTGATGGCCGACGCGGAAGCCGCGACCGGTCGGCCGTTCGAGTACGACGAGATCATGTTCGCCGAGCCGACGAGCGTCCCGGCGGACTGCACGGTGGGCCGGACGTACACGGAGAACATCCTGGAGTTCTACGACGAGACCGACCCCGTCGTCTCGCCGGGGTCGGACGACCAGCGGTTCGTCGTCAACGACGCGGGCATCGAGGAGTGCATCGTCTACGGCCCCGGACTGCTCGACCAGGCCCACGTCGTTGACGAACACGTGCCGGTCGAGGAGGTCGTGACGGCAGCGAAGGTGATGGCCGCCTCGACGGCCGACCTGATGGGCATCACCGAGTAGACGACGGGATCCGCCCGTTCACTTCTCGGTCCCCGTCGCACGCTCGAGCGCCGCGTTCGCGAGGACGGTCGCCGCCTCGTAGCAGTCGTCCCAGCTCGTGAACTCCGCCGGCGAGTGGCTCTTGCCGCCCTCGCTCGCGGCGAACACCATGCCGGTGTCACAGACCGACGCGAGGTGGGTCGCGTCGTGGCCCGCGCCGCTGACGAGGTCGAGGTGTCGGCAGTCGCGGGCGTCCGCGGCACGGCGAACGGCGTCGACGGTGCGGTCGGGGAACGTGATCGCCGGCGCGCGCATGCGCTCCTCGGTCTCGACGTCGGCGCCCTCACGCGCGGCCGCGTGGTCGGCCTCCGCGAGCACCCGTCGGTACGCCCGCTCGACGGTCTCGTCGTCGGGGTCGCGGAAGCCCCACGTCACCGTCACCTCCTCGGGGATGACGTTGATGGAGTTGGGTTCGGCGTCGATGTAGCCGACCGTCCCGACCGTCCGCTCGCCGAGCGTTCCGGGGATGCGGCGAACCGCCGTGATGAGGTCGGCGGCGGCCACGAGGGCGTCGCTGCGGTGGTGCATCGGCGTCGGGCCGGAGTGGTCGGCCTCGCCGCGGAAGGTGACCGCGCCCCACGTGAACCCGACGATGCCAGTGACGACGCCCACGGCCGCGCCGGCCTCCGCGAGCGTCGGCCCCTGTTCGACGTGGAGCTCGAGGTAGGCGTCGTACTCGGTGGCGGGTTCCGCCGGGACGTCCCCGCGGTAGCCGATCTCGTCGAGCGCGGCGCCGAGCGCGACCCCGTCGTCGTCGGTCTTCGCGTACTCGACGTCGATGTCGTGGGAACCGGCCCACACGCCGCTGCCCTGCATCGCCGGCTGGAAGCGCGATCCCTCCTCGTTCGTCCAGTTGACGATCTCGACGGGGCGAGCCGTCTCGATGCCCTCGTCGTCGAGCGTGCGGACGAACTCCAGGGCCGCGATCACGCCGAGTGCCCCGTCGTAGATGCCGCCGTTTGGCTGGGAGTCAAGGTGTGAACCGACGAGGACCGGAGCGGCGTCGGGATCGGTCCCCGCCCGCCGGCCGAAGACGTTCCCGAACTCGTCGACGCGGACCGTGAGGTCGGCCGCCCGGAGCCGGGCGACGAACCAGTCCCGGATCTCCCGGTCGGCCTCGGTCAGCGCCAGCCGGTGGAGCCCGCCGTCCTCGGTGGCGCCGTACGTCGCCTGTTCCTCCATCGTCGCGACGAGGCGTTCACGGTCGAGGCGGAGCATCACACGACGCCTCCCAGTTGGTCGGCGTGGGTGGTCCGGCCGGGTGGACCGTGGGTTCCATCCGACTGCTGGTCCGTACGGTCGACGAGGACGCTCGTGTCGGGTCGAGGACGCTCCCGTAAGCTCGTGCTGGGGAACTGCAGTACCCTCTCCCCGGAGACGCCGGGTACAGCAGCGATGCTCCGTTCGGTCGCCGTTTCCCGTCCGTGGGCGTGTCGAAGTTCAGTCACTGTGAAATCGGGGGTCGGGTGCGGTCAGTCGCCCGCCATCGCGCCGCCCTTCGGTTCGCTCCCCCCGAGGAGCATGTGGCCGACGACGAGCACGAGCGTCGCCGCGCCGACGCCGATGAACGTCGACGGGATGCCGAACAGCCCGCCCGTTATCTCGGTCGCGACGCCGAGGATCGCGCCGGTGACGACGGACGCGAGGATCGCCCGTCCGCTCAGGCCGACCCAGTAGAGCCCCAGGTACACCGGGATGAGGAACGCGCTCGTCAGCAGGACCGCCCGGAAGTTGTAGAGCTCGATGATGGTGCCCGGCGGATTGACCGCCGCCGCGGTGGCCGTGATACCGAAGACGATGGTCGCGACCCGCGAGACCTTCAGCTGTGAGTCGTCGCTGGAGTCGGGCCGGAAGTAGCTGTAGATGTCGCGCGCCGTGGTGATCCCGGTCGAGTGCAGGCGCGTGTCCGTCGTCGAGAGGATGGCGCTCATGACCGCGAGGATGATGATGACGCCGACGCCCGAGGGGACGTAGTTGGTGATGAGTGCGGGGAACGCGGCGTCCTGCGTCTGGACGGCCATCCCGTTCGAGTCGAGCGCGACCGTCGTCGCCCCGCCGAGGATGACGAGCGCCGAGTAGAACACCGACAGGATGACGCCCGCTGCAGCGAGGTGGATCTTCGCCGCCCTGACGTTCTTGGTCGCGGCGATCCGGACGATGTTGTTCTGCTCGGTGAAGATCGTCCCGAAGAAGGCGACGATCGTCGCGATGATGCCGATGGCGGTGTACGCGCCCTGGCCCGTCGGGTGCACGTTCGCGGCGTTCAGCGAGGCGAACTGCTGATTGATGCTCGTGAGCCCGCCGAGGTCGAAGATCATGTACCCGAGCGCGAGCAGCACAGCGCCGACCATCAGCGTCCCCTGCAGGAAGTCGGTCCACGCGACGCTGATGAGCCCGCCGAGCACGGTGTAGGCGATGAACACGATGCCGATGACCCACACCATGTACTCGTAGGGGACGCCGGTGATGGTGGTGACGAGGAGGCTCGCGCCGACGAGCTGCATCACGAGGTACAGCCACCCGTTGCCGAGGAGGACCGTGCCCGCGATCGGCCTGGCCACCTGGTAGCCGGTCACGCTGGCGATGATGTCCGGGAAGGTGAGCAGGTCGAGGTTCCGGACCCGATCGACCGCGAAGTACAGCGCGCTCGTCCCGAGCATCAGTCCGAAGATGGTGTGGGTCATCAGCGTGTACCCCTCGCCGTACACCGCCCCGATGAAGCCGATGACGCTGACCGCGCTCACGAAGTTGGCGACGAACGACCACGTCGCCAGCCACGGGCCCATCTCCTGGCCGAACGCCCAGAAGTCCATGACGTCGGAGGTCTGCGTGTACCCCCAGAGGCCGATCGCGAGCACGATGAGGAGGTACACGACGAACGTCCCGAGGTAGAACGGGTTAATTTCCGCCATCGATCTGCCCCCCGTCGGTCGCACGGTCCTTCGTGGAATCGCCTCCCTCCGCAGCCCGGTCCGCCGCCAGATCGTTCACGGGTTTCCCGAGGAGGACGTGGACGACCACGTAGTGCATCGCTCCCAGGCTCCCGGCGAGGAGCGTCGCGACGAACACCAGGAACATCGCGTCTGGCATGCCAAGTATTGTCATGACTGACTCTGGCTCCCACATCATCGTACCTCCTTGTAAATATGAGGGTAGTTACGATACTAATTCCTGCGAAATATTGTCCTACTAGGAAATTATCCAGGAATACTGCGCAGCTACGCACATGATAGCACATCCAAAGAAGTTCTGACAGGTGCCGGCCTGCCGACGAGTCACTCCACGTCGCCGGAGAGCACCTCCCGCGCCGCGCTCCGGAGCGCTTCGAGGCCGTCCGCTGCCGCCGACAGGTCGACGTGTTCGTCGTAGGTGTGCGCCTGCGAGAGGTCGCCCGGTCCCCACGTGATGGCCTCGATGTCGGCGTCGTTCACGAAGTTCCGGACGTCGGTCGACGCCTTGACCCCCCACGGATCCGTCGGCACGTCGGCGACGTCGGCGGAGTGTCGTCTGAACACCTCAGCCAGGGGACTGTCCTCGTCGATGGCGGCCGACTCGTACGTCCGGGTGCGCTCCCACGACACCTCGATATCGTTGTCGGCGGCGACGTCGGCGAGGAGGTCGTCGAACTCCGCGTCGATCTCCTCGACGCTCTCCTGGGGGAGGAACCGCCGGTCGACCGTGATCGTCGCCCGTTCCGGGACGACGTTCTCCTTCGTCCCCGCGTCGAACATCGTCACCGTCGCGTACGCCTGCCCGACGAGGTCGTCAGTCCGCGCCCGCACGTCGGCATCGTAGTCGGCGAGCGCGTCGAGAACCGGTCGCGCGTGTTGGATGGCGTTCTCCCCCTGGTCGGGCCGACTCGCGTGGGACGGGTCGCCGGAGACGGTGATCTCGTACCAGGCGAGCCCCTTCTCGCTCGTCGCCGTCCGCATCGAGGTCGGTTCGAGAACGACGCCGTACTCGCCGTCGTAGCCCCGTTCGAGCAGCGTCCTCGTCCCCGGTTCGGCGGTCTCCTCGCCGATGGCGGCGTGAAAGACGATCGATCCCGGGAGGTCGCCCGACTCGATCTCGTCGGCGAGCTCCGCCGTCGTCAGCATCGCGATCGCGACCCCCGTCTTCATGTCCACGCTGCCGCGGCCGTATAGGCTGCCGTCCGCCACCTCGGCGCCGTACGGCTCGTGGGTCCACTCGTCGAGGTCCCCCGCGGGCACGACGTCGATATGGCCGTTCAGGACGAGCGTCGGGTCGCCCGTCCCGACGCGAGCGCCGACCTGCGGCCGGTCGGCGTACGGCTCCGCGACGAGCTCGGCGTCGATGCCACGCTCGTCGAACCACTCGACGATGTACTCCGAACACGCCCGTTCGTTGCCGGGGGGGTTCTCCGTCTCGATCCGTACCAGATCGCCGACGAGCGTGGTGAGCTCCTCGGCGCGGTCCGTGAGGGACATACACACGCGTACCGTCGCATCAGTGAAAAACTGTTTTGAAAGTGGTATGATATTATGCGGGAGGGCGTCGGGTAGCGGAAACGGAATCCAATAGAACGTGAGGAACTCAGAAATTCGTTCAATATCCGCGAGTTGCCGGGTCGACGAGGGCGCAACGAGGTCGCTCGGGCGATCCCCCCGGGCCGAAGTCGTGGACGGCGAGGGGAACCGATGCGGAGGAATCCCTACAGCAGTGCCTGTGTCCCGGAAAGTAGTCGAACGCGCGGCACGTTCGGTCGACAACGGCGTTTTCTTGGCGGGCGCCCTCCCATCGACAGGCATGAACGACGCACTCCGGACCGCGCCGAACCTCGACGAGACCGATCTCGCCATCCTCGAACGGGTCGAGACCGACTTCGACGTCAGCCTCGAGACGCTGGCCGAGGAGCTGGACCTCTCGAAGTCCGCGATCCACTACCGCCTGAATAAGCTCAAGGACAACGACGTCATCGAGGGGATCACCGCGGACGTCGACCCGCTCGCCTTCGGCCTGGAGATGGTCGCGATCACCGACGTCTCCGTCACCCACGAACAGGGCTACTCCGAGGACATCGGCGAGGCCCTCGCCGGCCTCGAGGGCGTCGACCAGGTGTACTACACGCTGGGCGACATCGACTTCGTCGTGATCAGCCGTGTGCAGACGCGCGAGCAACTCAACGAGCTCATCGACCGGATCGTCGCGATCGGCGGCGTCAACGAGACGTCCTCGAAGTTCGTGATGCGAGAGTTCGAAAACGAGCGGTCGGTCACCGCGAACCTCACGCCGGCGGCCCGGGAGGCGGTTCTCGAGCCGTCGACCGACTGAACATCGCCGCCTGGAGGACGGGGAACGGACGACGTCATCCTGGTCGTCCTGACCAACCCGCACCCGCTGGAAACGCGAGGAGCACAGCGGTTCGTCGCTGGTGGTCCGACGCTCGTTCGTTCACGGCCCTGTCCACGTGACCTTCGGAGAGCCCAACCGTTATCGGTCGCAGTCCCCCACGCCGGGCATGGACCTCTCTATCGTCGATCTCTCCCCGGTTCCGGACGACGGCACGGCGACCGACGCGTACGCGAACACCGTCGAAACCGCACGTCGGGCCGAGCGACTCGGCTACTCGCGGTTCTGGGTGGCCGAACACCACGGGATGGCGGACACCATCGCGGGCACGACGCCCGAAGTCCTGCTCGGGCACCTCGCCGCCGAGACCGACTCGATCCGGCTCGGG
Organism: Halorarum halophilum; assembly: GCF_013401515.1. Lineage (NCBI taxonomy): Archaea > Methanobacteriati > Methanobacteriota > Halobacteria > Halobacteriales > Haloferacaceae > Halorarum > Halorarum halophilum. The sequence goes on from NZ_CP058529.1 coordinate 3,126,997, forward strand.
TCCGGGGCGGTGTTACTCAACCACTACAGCCCGTTCAAGGTCGCCGAGGAGTTCGGCGCGCTGGACGCGCTCGCACCCGGTCGGATCGACGCGGGCCTCGGTCGGGCGAACGGGTCGCCGGCAGCCGACCACGCCCTCGGAACGGACCGCCACGTTCAGAATCCGGACGAGGACCACGCCGAGAAGATCGAGGCCGTCGTCGCTCACCTCTACGACGAGTACCCCGACGAGCACGCCTACAGCGACCTGACGATCCCACGCTCGGGCGAGGACCGACCCGTTCCATGGGTGCTCGGGTCGAGTCCATCGAGCGCGGCCATCGCGGGCGAACTCGGGTTGCGGTACTGTTTCGCGGCGTTCATCCGCCCGCAACTGGCCACGCGTGCGCTCGAGGCGTACCGCGAGCACTTCCAGCCGTCGCGGCTGGCCGGCAGCAGCGACGAGCCACGGGGGGTGGTCGCGGTGAACGCGGTCTGTGCGGGGACCGACCAGGAGGCGGCGCGGCAACGATCGGTGGCCGAGGCGACGTACGCGCGGATGCGACGCGGCGTCGTCGGCACCAGGCCGTCGGTCGACGAGGCCATCGACGAACTCGGCGGTGCCCCCGAGCCGACGCCTGCGACACTCGATGCCGACGAGTGGCCACGATCGATCTCCGGGAGTCCGGAGACGCTCGCCGACCTGCTCGCACAACTCGCGGGTCGCGTCGGCGTCGACGAGGTGATGATCCAGCACACCGTCGCCGATCACGACGACGCGCTCCGATCGCACGAACTACTGGCCGACGCCGTCGGCCTCGATCCTCGCTGACGGCGGTTTGCAGTCGGACGACGGGTGAGTATCCGACCCCGCTCCCGTTCCACCCGGACGCGGTAACTCGTCCATGTCAGGCCGTGTAGGCGTCGACCCAGACGAACTCCTCGAGCGTGATGGCGTAGGCGTCCGCGCTCCCGACGTAGCGGGTCGTGTAGCTCGTTGGGTAGTAGCCGGCCTCGGGGAACGCGCTGGGAAGTGGGACGGCGGTCGTGACCTCGCCGGCGGCGCTGGCGGCGACATCGCGCATGAACGCCTCGGTGATCATCGGCTCGGTGAACGTGAGCTGGCCGGTACCCCCACCTAGGTAGGTCGGGAGGTCGAGTAGGCTGCCGCCGGGACCCAGCGGCAGCTGGAGGGTCCCGTCCGGTTCCGTGGGGTCGATGGCGAAGTCGTACGCCCCGTAGATGTAGGTGTGGGTGAACGGCACGGTCGGGTCCCACTCGGGAGACGTCTCGTCGTAGAGGTGTTCGCCCATCGCCTTCACGATGAACCGCGGCTCCTCGTAGACGTAGTTCTCGGGCCAGAAGGCCTCGGGGAGGTCGTAGGTCGCGACGCCCATGAACGGGAGCGGTCCCGGCGTGACGATGGCATCGACCGCGGCTTCGTCCACGAAGTAGTAGTGGAAGTCGAAGTGCGGGGTCGTCCACACGTCGGCGGGTGGGTGGCCGGCGGGGTTCCAGTCGATGCCGGCGAACGTGTACGCGAGCCCGTCGACGTCGGGGAAGTCGAGCTTGAGGTGTCGCCCCTCGGACTGGCTCGTGAGCCGTTCGAAGGCGTCGCTGGACATCCAGATTCCCAGGTGAGTTGGTTCGTCGGCCCGGTTGGTCGTGGCGAACGTCCAGACGTCGTCGTCGCCGGCAATGGACGCCGCTTCACCGCGTTCGTAGTTCGAGTTCGGGGTGTCGAACGGATTCCGGCCGCGTGCGGCGGTGCCGCCGACTGTTCCGACGAGGGCGCTCCCGGCCAGCGCCGCCCCGAGTCCGTACAGCACGGGACGGCGACCGACGGTGGACACACGGCGTGGAGAATCCTGTTTCGACATGGTACACGGCTCTCAACGCCGCCAGCGAGCATATCCTCGTAGTGATACGTGATAGCATGCCCTGAGAGGTGGAACCGTCCACGTCAAGCGGACCGCGAGATCACACGCCCCGGGCGACAGCGGGGGACGCGCTAGTCTCGGCGGCCGGCTCGGCTGTGCCCTGAAACTCGACGCCGTGAGCTGGGCACGTTTGGGGGCGCGCGTCGATATTACGAACAGGGTACGCGGATGTGCTGGCAGTGACGGTCGACGGAGGCGAAAGAGCCGCCCCCGACGACGCCCGGATGGTCACTCCGTGGTCCGTTCGAGGGTGAGCGGTCGGGCCTCGCGTCGGTACGACTCGTACGTCGATTCCGCCCACTCCCACGCCGCCGAGGCGTCGGTGTCGAGCAGTGCCTGCACCGTGCCGCTGTCGGGGTTGTGGCAACTGATCGCGATTCGGTCGTCGAAGAGACTGAGCCCGTAGGAGGGTACGTCGTCGTGCAACCGGACCAGGAGGTTACCGCTCTCCAGCGGTTCGGAACAGTGCTCCTCGTACCGTGAGAGGATGTACCTGGCGACGTTCGGCGGATCGATGACCTCGGTGTCCATGCCGTCGACGATCCGGCGTGAGAGCTCGTCCTTACACGGTTCGAGCAGGGCGACATCGTACCCCACGAACCGGAACCGGTCCGTCTCCCGGAGCAGCGACACGAACCGGTTCACCGGACCGTACGGGTTGTCGGCCCCGGCGTTCGTCACGACCGCATCGGACACCATCTCGACGGTAAACCCGCTCGTCTCGGTCGGGAGCCACCGCCAGACGTCCCGTAGCCGCTGCTCCGTCTCGATTCGGTCGATCAGCTCCCGTATTCCAGCCGCGACGAACCCGCCCAGTTCCGTGGTCGTGAACCGGTGTCCGTCGCGGCGGATCCATCGTCGTTCCTCGAACTGGCGCAGGGTCCGCCCGATCGTGGACGCCGACGACCCTGTATTCTCCAGGAGGTCGGACCGGCTCCGGGGCCGGTCGGCCAGGGCGGTGAGTACGGTGACGCGGTGTTCCGACCGGGCGAGGTACTCGATGTCGTCGAGCGGCGACTGGTCCATGGTCTTTGATAGCATGGCCCATAGAGGCGGGCCAGCGACATAATCGTTCGCGCTTCTCGACCAGCGCTTGGAGACGACTTCACGTTCCGGTCGGGACCCGGATACGTCCGGTAACTGCACGTGGTGACCCGAGGTCACGGGGTGACTATATCGTCTTGGTCGGCCGCTAGGGAGCTATGGCGGATTCCTGGTCCATCACCGGCGACTACGTCGAAGCGTGCAACTGTGACGTCTCCTGTCAGTGCGTCCTCCTGGAGCCCCCGGACGACGACGCCTGTGCCGTCTCGTTCGCGTGGCGGATCGAGGACGGTCGGTACGGCGACGTCGATCTGAGCGGGCTCCACGCGGCGATGCTCGTCCGGAGCGAGGAGGGGGTCCTGTTCGATCCGGCCGTCGCGTGGCACATGGTGGTCCTCGTCGACGAGACGGCCGACGATGATCAGCGGGCCGCCCTCGAGGACGTTCTCCTGGGCCGGGCGGGCGGTATCTTCGCGGCCGCCGCCGATACGCACGTCGAGCGCGCCGAGGTGGCGACCGCCCCCTTCTCGTTCACCCGGAACGATGCGGATTTCTCGGTCGAGGTCGGCGACGTCGTCTCCATGGAGGTGGTCGGGAAGTACGGGTTCAACGATGAACTCGGGACGATCGCACCCCATCCGTTCACCAAGGATCGGGAGATGTCCACTGGAAAATCCACCACCGCCACGGTCTCCTACGACGACGAGTTCACGTGGGACGTCTCGGGGAACAACGCGTTCTTCTGTGAGTTCGAACTGGCGAACGGATGACGCCGAGGGGGGAGCGCTCCCGCCACCGGCTCGCGTCCACACGTAGCTCGGTCGGCGACTACCTCGCCCGCCGCCTGCCAGTCGTCGCGCTCGTCTCCTACGTGACCGGGTTGCTCGCCTGGGTGGCGGTCATCGACCGCTGGCTCCCGATGCCAGGGGTGGTGACGGACATGCGGATGTCCGATCCCGGGGTGCCGGAGGCGATGGCGCTCTCGAACGGGGTCGCCGGCGTCTCCCTGTACCTGCTCATGTGGGGCGTGATGATGGTCGCGATGATGTTTCCGTCGTCGGTCCCGCTCTTCCGGCTGTACTCCAGGACGCTCGAGGGGACGACGACCGCGGGTAAAGCGACGCGGGTCGGGTCGGTCATGGGAACGTACGCGCTCGTGTGGACGCTGACGGGGTTCGTTCCCCTCCTCGTCAACAGCGTGGTACCGATCACCGCTCTTTCCACCGAACACGGGGGGCCACTGCTGGGCGGGACGCTGCTGCTCCTCTCGGGGTACCAGCTTTCACCGTACAAGGACCGATGTCTGCGCCAGTGTCGATCGCCGCTCGGCTTCCTCATGGGTCACCACCGGCCGGGCGTTCGCGGGGCGATCCGGATGAGCTGGCAGTTCAGCGTCTTCTGCGTCGGGTGCTGTTGGGCGCTGTTCGCGCTGATGGTGGTCGTCGGCTCGATGAACATCGTCTGGATGGCACTCATCGCGGTCGTGCTCTCGCTCGAACGGACGGTTTCGTGGGGAACGCACCTGGCCAAGGGGGTCGGGGTAGTCGCTGGTATGGTCGGGAGCGTCCTCCTCCTGATCTCCCTGTTGTAGCCCCATTCGGCCCGTCCGAGGGACACCGGAGTGACGGACGGCGCGTTTAGACGGATGGTAAGTCGTCCGTTTCGCGAGGAGAATCATGGGGGTATAACAGACCGCGGCGACACTTCCTTTCCATGGGGGAGGAGACGAATCACAGCAGGCGGAGAGCACTCCAAACGATCGGCAGCGTCGCCGTCGCCGGTCTCGCTGGCTGTAACGCGACGGGGTCCTCGGACCCCACACAGCAGCCGACCGACACCTCGACGGCCACGTCGACCCCGACGGAGACGTCGACCGAGACCGCCACGAACGAACACACGGGCTCCGAGCAAACCCACGAGCACACGGACGCTGAGCCAGCCGAGGGCGTCGAGTTCGCCCGGAACCCGGAGGAAGTCCACCCGACACTGGTCGAGGAGACGTCGGTCTCCTCCGACGAGGTCCTGATCGGCTATCGTCTCGAGGACTCGTCGCTCCCGTTCGAGACCGAGGTGTATCACGCGCCGGACGGCGCCGAGATGCAGGCCACGAAGACCTACGACACCCAGGATCTCAGTCAGGTGGACCTGCTCCCGGACCAACCACAGGCGCTCGACACCGTCGCCACCGACCAGGAGGACATCCACTACGGGACGACGACCGTCGGCGAGCCACTGGCGGTCACCCTCGTGGCGCGCCACGACGGCGAGGCCTTCGACTGGAGCGCCTGGGATCGCACCGGCCATCCCTACGGCGGCCACGACGAGGAGGATCCAGCACTGGAGGTCGATTGTTACTGCGGCGGCATGGTCTACACCGCCCCGAGCGGTGGTACCTGGGCACGGGTGATCCAGGTGACGCCCACCGAGCGCGTCGACCCCGGCTCGACCATCGTGGTCAACTGGACCTCCAGCCGGGTCAGAACCTGACAACCCGGCTCGGGCCATCCCACTGACCAGGTCCTCGTAACCACCTCTAGATCCGCGACCGACACCCCCGACACGTCGATGTCGAAGTGCTCGGGGACCACGGACCGGAGCGTCCCGAGGTGGATTCCGGCCGCGGTGGTGAGACGTCCGGATCGCGGGCCAGCAGGGGAGAGTGATCTCGCCCGGTTCGCGGTCCGCGGCGCGGGTGAACGCCGTCGCCGTGCCGGTGATTCCGTACCGGGTGGATGTAGGTGGTCCCGATGATGGGTTTTCCGTCGATTACGGCCAGATCCCCCGCGCATCGTGTGCGCGACCGACCCGGTCGAGCGCGACCATGTACGCCGCGTCACGCCACGTGACGTCCCGCTCGTCGACCGCGGTTCGGACCGCCTCCCACGCGGCGGTCATCTCGGCCTCGAGTTCCCTGTGTACCCGTTCGAGCGACCACGACCGGCGATTGATGTCCTGGAGCCACTCAAAGTAGCTGACGGTCACGCCGCCCGCGTTCGCCAGGATGTCGGGGACGACCGGGATCCCTCGTTCCTCGAAGATGGTATCGGCGGTACTCGTCGTCGGCCCGTTCGCGCCCTCGACGATCATCGCCGCTCGGACGTCGTCGGCGTTCGCCTCGGTGAGGACGTTGCCGATCGCCGCGGGGATCAACACGTCGACGTCGAGTTCCAGTAGTTCCTCATTGGTGATGACGTTCTCGGCGTGTGTGTTCGCGTACTCCGTGACCGCTTCGGGTTCCTCGTCGTGGGAAGGGATCTCGTGAACCGGGATCCCACCGGGGTCGTACGCGGCACCGTTGACGTCACTGATCGCCACGACTGTTGCCCCCCAGTCGTCGAGCAACCGAGCAGCATTGGCACCGACGCTGCCGAATCCCTGCACAGCGATGGTTGTCTGTTCGAGCGGGTAGTCGTAATACTCGCACGCCTCGCGAGTGATGAGCGCGACGCTCCGACCGGGGGCTTCCTCCCGACCCTCGCTCCCGCCGATAACGGGTGGTTTCCCGGTGACCACGCCCGGCATCGTCTCTCCCTCCTGCATGCTGTAGGCGTCCATCAGCCACGCCATCACCCGCGCGTCAGTTCCCATGTCCGGGGCAGGGATGTCCTTGTTCGGCCCGATGGCACCGCGGATCTCCTCCGTGAAGCGACGCGTGAGTCGCTCGAGTTCCACCTCGCTCAGGTCCTTTGGGTCGACGACGACGCCGCCTTTCGCTCCGCCGAACGGGAGGTCCATCACGGCGCACTTCCAGGTCATCCACATCGAGAGGCCGATGCACTCCTCCCGGGTGACGGCGGGGTGATAGCGGAGGCCGCCCTTGTACGGCCCGCGGACACTGTCATGTTGAACTCGGTAGCCAGTGTACACGTCCAGCGTCCCGTCGTCCCGGACGAGCGGGATGTTGACCTCGTGGACGTGTGCGGGATGTTTCAGGCGTTCGACGATGTTCGGATGGACGTCGAGGTGTTCGGCGGCGTGGTTGAGCTGGCGGATCGCCGTCCGCTGGGCTGGTTCTTCGGACTGGTCTCCGCTCTGAGATGCGACTTCCGATGCAGTCGAGTTGGAGGTCATAAAAAACCAGAGCGGGAGTTACTCGAGGGACATCGCGCGGTTCTGCATCTCCTCACCGCATTCCGGGCACGGGCCAGGGTGCGACGTGGCCGTGACGATCGTCCCGCAGTTCAGGCACTCGTACGCGGACTCCGTCGCGGAATCGTTTGGAACGTCGTGCATCGATTGATGGTGGGGGCCCGATATTAATAATGCCCAGGTTATTAGGATGTATTATGGGCCTAGTACGAGCCCGAAATCGCACCTCGAGTTCTCCCCGTTATCTGGACCTCCCTGACGATCACGGAGCCAGCGGATCGATCCCCGCATCGTAAACGCCACTCGAAAGTCACTCCAACTGACGCGGTACGTCGGCGGAGTGCTAGAAGAGGCCGCTGATCGCCGCGAGGACGTCGAATTGAAACCCCAGCCACTCGACTCCTTTGTATCCGAGGAAGATGCCGCCGATCCCCAGTAGACCCGGAAGGCTCGGTGGTGCCGGAATCGGGACCTGAATCGCACTAAACAAAGCTCCAGTGAAAACCCCCGCCAGCAGGGCCAGAACGAGCTGTAACGTCATGTTCCCACCGATAGTTTTCCCCGCTCATAAACGTATACACGATGAAACCGCGCTCCAGTACAGCCCCTCTCGAACGAGAATCGCACCACTGCATCGGCCACGTATTCGTACTCATCGGAATCAGGCGAAGTCGGATGACGTTGGTAGACCCGGCAGAGATGTACCAGTCGCTGGGGAACAGGTGTTGTTGAGGGCGCTATCGGTTTAAGGGACGAACCTGCGACAGTCCGGCGGGGAACAGGGATATAGTAGCGCGGGGAACGGAGGTTGGGATGGCGATGGCCTGGTACATCTTGATACTCGCTGGACTGTTCGAAATCGGGTGGGCGATCGGGCTCGGCTACTCTGACGGCCTCTCGAAACCACTCCCGACGCTCGGCACCGTCGCCGCGCTCGTCGTCAGTATGGTGCTGCTCGCGCAAGCCGTGAAAGACCTCCCCGTGGGAACGGCGTATGCGGTCTGGACCGGGATTGGAGCCGTCGGGACGGCCTCGCTCGGGATCCTCCTCTTCGACGAGCCGGCCACGTCCCCCCGAATCGCCTGCATCGGGGTGATCGTCGTTGGGATCGTCGGGCTTCACGTCACCTCGGGAGGGCACTGACGCTCGACTTGCGGTACTCTTCATCCAGAGACCGACAAGCGTGCGGGGCGACGTAGCGGCGTATCTTGACCGAGAGCCGTGAACTGTACGAGCGTCTTCGGCCACGTTCGTACGCTACGAACGGATGAACTTCTCGTCGGTCAGTTATTCGGAAACGTACGAGCTAAACGCGATGCGCCACCAGCGAGCACGAGTGTCCACCCGACGATCACTGGTTCGCTGTCGAACGGGACACACGCCCCCACACTCTGTACATCGACCGAGACCAGCGGGCCTCCAGCCACGACGTGAATCCCCGTCGGTCACCGACTCAAAGATGGGTGTGGAAAGCGCGCCTACCCCTCGCGACCGAGCACGTCCGTCGATCAGGTGGTTTCGTCGGGTTCGTCCTCGGAGAAGGCGCGGACGAGCAGCATCAGGGCCGCCCCGAGCAGGGCCGTGTTCTTGAGGAACTGGACCTGCTCGGTCTGTCGGGTCTCGTCGTCGTGGTTCCAGAAGTCGTGCATCGTCGGCGTGATTCCGACGAACCATGCGACCATCGCCGCGGCAGCGAGTCGCGGCGCACGCCACAGGAGGACGCCGACGCTGCCGAGGAGGAACATCCCGCTCGCGAGCGGGACGAGAACGTCCGGGAGGGGCACGTCCTTGGCCCGGGCGTACTCGATACGGCCCTCGAGCTCCTGGAAGTTCTCGACCGCGGTGTAGGCGAGCACACCGGCGTACAGCGCGCGTCCGAGTCGGGACGGGGGCATCAGCGGCCCTCCTGGGGACGGTGAACCGACGGGTGGTCGGCGAATCGCTTCGCGACTGAACGACTCGAGCGATCTGGACGGGGTCGCATCACGGGGTACGTTCGTAGCGCCATCGCCAAGAATGATTCGAGGCTGCCGATCGAACCGCTGGGTGCAGCAGGCAACAGCAGCGTGTCCGCCGGCCCGCGATCGACGTGGGCGCAAAGGCCCCCGTCCTCCGTCGCCGGCAGGGTGCACCGCAAGGTCTGACTCCGCCGGTCTCGGAGTCAACCCCGGTCTCGCCGCCGTATCGTTCGCCGATCCGTCGGCGAAGCGCGGGACCGATTCCCCACCGCCGAGCACTAACCGGCCCGCGATCGCGATCCGCATTCCCCGGTTCAGAGCGAGTGGCAACGGATTCTCGACTGGCAACACTGGAAGACCGGAGCCCCCCGTTCCCAGACTTCGTAATTTGAGGGATGGATTTAGTTCGAGGTCGTTTGAAGGGCGATCGTGTCCAGCGAATCAGCGTCCGAACCCGAGTTGTGGGCGGAGGGGCCCGACGGGAAGTTCCAGCGGCTCGGGGAGGACGCCTACATGCTTATCGGTGCCGTGAGCGCGCTCGTTGCCCTGTTGTTGTACCCACCCGCCTTCGGGTTCGTCTCCATCATCTGTGGCGTGCAGCTCCTCCGCAGACACAGCGAGCCTCTGCGGATCGCGATGCTGGGGTGGACCGGCGTGGGGTTGGCCCTCGGAATGAGCCTGAGCGCGGGACTCTGGGGGTAGCGTCGGACACGCCCGTGACGTGGTGGATGCATCCCGGGTTTCGTGTCGATGCGAGCGGATCAACGGCGACGGAGGCCGTCGGGCCTGAGGCCGTCGGGACTACACGTTCACGAGCGCCCGCCGAGCGGGCCGAGCGCATCGTTCGGGTCGTCGTCGGAGACGTTGTCGCGGACCTCGATGCCCGCCGCCTCGAACGACGGCGCGTCGCCTTCGGGGACCTCGAGGAGCACCGCGTCACCGTCCCGTCCCGGGCCCGTGGTATCGAACCGATCGGACGGGTGGTGGAACCGGTTGTCGACGATGCGGGCACCCTCCGTCGGCACGCCCCGGAGTTTGATCGCCTCCTGGGGCCGCCCCGAGATACGGTCCGTCGTGAACAGCATCTCGTTGTGGTGCACGGAGACGCGCCGCCCGCCCTGTTTCGAGGTCCCGTCGTCCGAGTTTCGGCAGTGCATGTCGATGGCGTGGAGGACGCCGTGGGGGCCGAACAGGTTGTGGCAGGCGATGAACGAGCAGTCCTCGTGGCCGCTCCCGGCGATGCTGTGTCGGTTGTTGTCGAAGTAACAGCGCTGGATGAGCGGCTCCGCGTGCCGCATCGACACGCCGTAGCCGAGCGCGTCCTGCGGGTTGTCGACGAGGTCGCAGTGGTGGACGTGTGCCCTCTCGACGAAGCCCGCCCGCCCGATGTTGATGGGCGTGTGGCCCCACCCGCGACCGACGACGTTGTCGATCTCGACGCGGTCGGCGTTCACCTCGATCCCCGACATCGGCCGGTTCTCCTCGTAGCTGACCCACTCGTTGTGCGTAGACTGCGGACCGACCAGTCGAAGACCCGTGAGCCGGAATCCCGGCTCGGTGACGTTGAACACGCGGCGGATCTCCTCGTCCCTCATGTACATCGAGTCGCGGACGACGAGCTCCGCACCCTCCGAACCCGTCCCGCGGTCGGAGGCGAGCGTGACGTTCGGGGCCGCGACGCCCTGGTCGTGGACGCCCGTGAGGTCGATCGTCGCCCGCCCCGGGACGAAGATGACGTCCCCCTTCTCGGCGGTCTCGAGCGCCTCGACCAGCTGCTCACGGTTCTCCGGGGTGACGTCCGCGTCGGACTCGGTTGGTTTCGTGCCCGCTGTGGGCCAGCCTCCACCCCGCGTCCCCTCGTCCGTGGTGACGGTCGACGGGTCGTAGGATGAGCCAGCACCGACGTCGTCCAGGTCGTCGAGTCGTATCGGAGGGTCGTACTCGTACCGCGCTCGGGTGGAGTTGGCGTCCGGCATGGATTGGAGAGTGCTGTTGCTTTGGTCGGTCATTAGGACGGGAAGGAGTTGCGGACCACATTCTTCACGGCGGATTGGACTTCGATCGTCCGTTGTCAGTACCGGTGAGGACTGACGCGAGACGAGCCGGTTGTTCGACCTGAGGGGAGAGAGCGGACTTGCAGACGGTCACCTCGGTGCGACGCCTGCGCAGTCGGGAGAGGAACCTCCTCAATCCAGAAGTTCGTACTCATTCGCGCAAGCGACGCGGGAGTGATCAGATCCTATGCGTCTGCCAGCTCGACTCCTGTTTCGATGAGGGGGTCGATTTGCTGATCGGGATCAGGGTCGGCTATGCTGTAGAGGAGTCGAGATGCACGACCCCTCACTGGGCGTGAGGTCGAGCGAGGACGGCGGGAAGGCCACTCCCGACTTACATCCTCACACCTCATTGGAACTCGGGGTAGTTCGGGTGGTCGGGAATTCGACGGGCGTCGTCCGCTGACAGCGTGTCCAACCGACTCCGTCGGCCATTGCCCGGAGTCGGACTCCGTGGGTCGTGAACTTCTCGAATCCGGTCGAATAGGGCATACCGGGATTCTATCGGGTGTGACAGATCACGAATGGTCTAGACGGGGTTTTCAGCCCCGATCGGCTGTACCTTAATCTGCTCCTCGTCCCTGATGGTGATCTCCGTATCGTTGTACTCGAAGGACAGACGGCCGTCGAACGACACCGAGCGAAGCACGGAGACCATCACACTCCCGGGTTCCACCTGGCTCAGTATCAGGACTACTCGCGGCCACTCACCGGTCGGTGACGGCTGGTACGTGTCTACATCCTGCCACCCGCTGGGTGTAGTATCGACTTCGGACTTCTCCGCCACTGTCGCCCAGGGCCCGTACGAGTGTCGTCGACGGCACACGCCCGCTGTGAGGAGTCCGGCTTAGACGTCGATGCGACAGTACCGTGGATCACCCGATCGTGCGAGGAAGTAGAGCAGGAGGACGATGCCGCCGACTCTGAGGAGGTTGCCGTGGAAAGGCATCGCGGCGAGTGCGCCCGCCAACCCAAGCAGTCCGAGGACGCCCGCTCCACAGCTCGCACACCCCGAGGCAACCAGTCCAGGGATGACGCCGCCGAGATTGGTTACGTCCCCGAGACCCTGGACACGAACCTGGGCGAGTGTGTTTGTCACGGCGACGCCCGTCAGAAACGCGTACGCCACGACGAGGCCCAGTCCGATCGCGCCGGTGGTGGCGTAGGTGTTCTCCGTCAGGAGGAGGACTGCATCGTCGAGCCACTCGGGCCCAGCCGAGAGCATCTGGACGCTCATGCTCGGGAACGAACTCAGGATGAGTCCGACGTACGTAACGGCTGCGACGGCAGACGCCAGTCCCGTCCGGCGTGTCGTGGTGAACGGATAGCTGAGCGCCGCTCCGATTCGTGCGACCGTTCCGTCGAGCACGCGCCGAGTGTCGCTCATGCGTTCTGGACCGACTCGATCGTCGACCGGAACCGCTCGTACGGTTGTGCCCCGGTGATCGTCTCCGCCTCCCCCGACTCGGGGTTGTACACGATGAACCCAGGGGTCACGCTAATACCGTTGTGGCGAGCCATCATCTTCTCCTCGGTCACCTGTCTCCGCATCGATTTCCAGCTCCCGTTCAGGCACTGTTCGACCACGGTGGTGTCGACGTCATCGACGTCAGCGGTGATCTCGAGGAGGTTTTCCCGGTTCGCCCACCCCGAGTTCGGTTCGCCCTGTGCGTCGAAGACGGCGGCGTGCCACCGGAGGAACGCGTTTGGATTAGAGTCGCGGACCTGCCGCCACACGCACCGCGAGGCGACCGCCGCGGTCAGGGAGTCGTCACCGATGTTCGGAAACTCCAGGAGCGGCATACGAACCGTGTCGGCTTCGATCTCGTTGGCGAGAAGTTGCGGCAGTACGTCCTCCTCGACACGCCCGCAGAACGGACACTGATAGTCGCTCCAGTAGTAGAGATCGAGGGGTGCGTCCGGCGAGCCGACGATAGGTGTACCGGCGAGCTCGATGTCGAACGAAGTGGTCGAATCCGACGCGTGAACGGCGACATTAGCGATGGGGGGCCCACTCGACCCGTCGTCCGATTCGGCGTTGTCGGCCCCGCCGATCGTCTGCGAGACGCCAACCCCCGCCAGGGCAGTCCCCGCCCCGAAGAGGAGGACGTTCCGTCTGGTCCTCATCGTCTCGCACCCCCCGAGTCGAGGCCCGGCCGGCCAAAGAAAGAACGAACGTCGGAGGTCGTGTCGCCGGACTGTGGATTCCGGTTCAGTCGCATACGAGTCCCTGAACGAAGCCGGGACCGTAAACGGAGAGGCGCGTTCGCAGCGCCAGCGAACGCTGTCAAGATTTAAATCCGATCGCCGCTGGTCTACGCATGAGTGTGGAGGTGGACCCGGCGGAGGTGCTCGGCCTGCTCTACGACGAGTACGCACGGTCCATCCTCATGCGGACGAGTAGCAAACCGATGTCAGCCGACCAACTCGCGGACGCCTGCGACGCATCGATTTCGACGGTCTACCGACGGGTGGACGAACTGGAGGAACTCGGATTGATTCACGGCGAAGAACAGTACGACCCGAACGGCGATCACTATCGGACGTTCGAGGCGGTGGTCGACCACGTCGGCATCGATATCGAGGACGGAGACCTCTCGGTCACGATGTCTCGATCGGAGAACAGGGCCGACAGATTCACTCGGGCATGGGAGAACCTCCGGGAGGACGAATGAGCCTCCCGCTCGTCCTCGGAAACGTCCTGATACTCGGACTCGGACTTCTCATCGCCTACCAGGCGTTCCGGGGGTACCGGCGGAACGGGAGTCGGATGATGTTCTCGATCGGCGTTGGCTTCGTCCTGCTGAGTGTCGGCGGTGTCACCGGCTGTTCGACGTTCGAACTGCTCGGCCTCTCCTTCCCGGGGATGGAGTTCCTGAAGACGTGTCTCATTGGAACGGGGATGTCCGTCATCTCGATCGCCCTCTACCGGTAAGTCGGGCACCGCTTGGTGGTCGACCGGCTGGTGCAGCGGTACGGAGCGGAAGACCGGGGTCACTGGGTGGGGACAACCAATCCGTAGTCACCCGGGTGAGGAAAGGGGGGCACGGCGGTCGAATGCGGGTAGTAGTAAACGAGACTATCACCCGCTACCGAAAACAAGGACCGGATACGTACTCCTCCCTCGGTTGACAACGGCTGAATCCGAGACGGTACCGCCGTGAATCCCTCGATCCCTGAAGCTCGAAAATCTGCGACCGTCAGCGACACGACCACGGCGGAGCCTTCGTGTCCGATGACGGTGATCGGGATCCCGCGGAAGGGGACTGTTCCTCCTGGAAGCGTGATCGTGAGACGAGAGGTGTAGGAGCGACGGAGAAACACCTACTCGGGTTCCTCAACCGCGGAGTATACTCGTTCCCGTGGAATCCGGACGGACTAGGGCAACGTATGGCGGCCTTCGATATCTGACCTCACGATAGCAGTGGCGCTATTGGCGGTCGGTTCTCTCGTACCAAATCATTTCCATCGTCGAACGGCCGTCGGGACACTCAGATCCGCTGTACCGTCGGGAGCGTCACGTTCCACTCCGTCACGGTGCCCTGCTGGTCGGTGGAGTACTGCCGGGTGTCGCTGCCCGACGGCGCGATCACTCCCGCGCGGGTCTGCGAGTCCGTCTCCCCTCCCTCGAACTGCCAGGTGACGGCGGCCTCGACGTACACCGCGTAGTCGTTGGTGTTGGTCAACTCCACCACCACTCGCGTGTCGTCGCCGGACTGGGAGGTCCCCTCCACCTCGATACCGTCACGCGCCCCCGGGGTCGATGTCGGGCTCGTCCCCGTTCCCGTCCCCGTCGAGCCCGGCGTCTCGGTCGCTGTACCCCGCGGCGTCTCCGTCCGCGTGGCACCTCGCGTTTCGGTGCTCGTGGTATCCGTCGTGGCAGTCCCCGACTCGGTGGACGTGCCGGGCGGGGACTCGGTGTCGGTGGCCGTCGACGTCTCGGTTCCGGTGGGCGAGCGTTGCGGTGACTCGGTCGTCGTCGGGGTCGGCGTCCCGTTCGGCCCGTGGCCGTCGGAGTCGTTGGCAGGGCCTGCTTCGTCGCTGCCCCTGGGGCCGATGTCCAGGATGGCCGCCCCCGCCGCCGCGATCGCCCCACTGGCTCCGAGCGCGGTCAGGACGAAGTCTCGCCGGTTCATGCTCACACACTCGCGGGGACACGCACGTTATTACGCTCACAATAAACCGCCGGTCGGTAGCGTTCGAAACCCTGGGATGGTCATTACCGAGTGTACTCATCGAACGGAAACTCGATCGCGCTCCGTCGACCGAGCGGGGACGGAATCCGATGATTGGCTTTCCGAGGACGAGTCGCTCGGAACTCAGGGAACCGTCGTAACGACCGTCAGTTCGGCCGCTCCCTCGGGGTCGGTCACGGTCACGTCGAAGGCGACGGCGAATACCATCGTATCGCTCGACAGCCAGGAACTCCTCGTTCATGAGACATATCAAGCACTAGTTCGAAGGTGCCAGGGCGGATTGGACAATGATAGAAAAGCATATGGAAAATTATAGCAACGAAAAGCTATTAAGTGTTTGATGTTGATAAGTGGATGCCCGAGACGGTACCTCTCGTAGGCTAAAACCGTCTCCAATGACGATTCATGGTTCGCCTCATCCCCGCCGAGAGGTGAAACAACGAGGAGGTATCGGACTCGAAGTTCTTTCTCATGGCCAGGGAAAACGATGTCCCACCGAAGATCGTCTATTTTCGGACCAAAAGGAGCTCAGCCGGGAGAATGAGGGAATATTCTCCTGAACACAACGAGGCTGAATTCGTTCGTGGATACCCACTTATTCCCACGAAACTCCACTTCGGAGCGGGATTGAAGTCCGCTGGAGAACCTGTTTCCACTCGGGTTCCTCCAGGGGTCAAACCCCGTCTCATCTCTGAAGCAGACGATGAGGTCGAAGACTTTCTGACTTAAATATGATATACCTTGGTATTCGATGGATAGTTCCTCATAGTGGCCAATGATGTAATTCAATTGTCTACTATCCGCCCTTCGAACTGAAACTCCGATGGCTGCTACGGCAACCACCGAGTGAGATCGGGGATTATGGCAGTCTAACGGATCCCCGAGCACTCACCGGATCGGTATCTATGAAAAGGCACCTACGTGTACTCGATTGAGGACCACTACAGATCGAGTACACGTTAGAAGTACCTGAAAAACAGGTTCCGAGCCTATGTGATTTCAGATGGTAATTCGACAGCTGAACGAGCAAAATGTTCACGTCTCGTAAACACATTTTTGAGAATAGAGCGTACGTTGTCTCGTTTCCCAATTCGTTACAGTGTTACAGTTGTAATCCCTCTCGACTCATCAGCGTCTCGTTAGCAGTGAGTGAACGAATCAGGCCGAGAGCAGTTCGTTCTCGATGGCCTTGGCAGCACTGGTGACGAGTCCAGTGACGTCCTCCTCGAGGCGTTTACCGGACATGTGATGGACGTTCCCGGTGACACTCACTGCGCCAACCGGGGTACCGTCGCCCCTGACGACCGGCGACGCGACACACTGGTGCCCCTCGAGGAATTCCTCGCGATCGAACGCGATCCGCTGATCACGGACGGAGCGGAGTTCGTGTTCTAGCTCCTGTTCGTCGACGATCGTCTTGTCCGTGTACGCGTCGAGACCGGTACCGTCGAGGATGCGAGCACGTTCGTCGCCCGGAAGAAACGCGAGGATAGCCTTTCCACCGGCCGTCGCGTGCAACGGAGCGACATCACCCTCCGTGATCTCGTCGTGTTCCTCTTCAGTGCCGATCCGAAGTGCGTACACGCCGCGGTCGTTCTCGTGGACGATGAAGCTCGACGTATGTCCCGCTGTTGCGGCGAGATTACTGGTGACTTCGCGTATCGTTTCCAGTGGAAGCCGTCCGCGAGCGCGTCGGCCGAGACTGAGAAATCGATTACTGAGGTAGTAATCGTCACCCTCACGAACGAGGTATCCCAGCCGAGTGAGCGTCTGAACGTGCTTATAGACCCCGCTCTTCGAGAGTCCGACTTCCCGGGCAAGTTCGCTTATCCCGGCTCCCTGTTTTTGCTCCAGGAGCTCGATGATGTGGAAGCTGGTTTCCGTGGCTTTCACCGTGGCCGGGTCGGTGGTCATACGGTGCCCACGAGTCGCACTCACAAAACAATTTACGATGAGTAAACGCTCGTACTCGTGAAATTATCGTTCACGCCTGGCGAACGACGGGCGATTCGCCATCCGAATCACGGTGGCCACACGTTCACTCGCCTTGTACTGCCTCGATCTCCCGGAGGGGGTCGCGACCAGCCTGAACCACAGGAACAATTAACACACCCAGGTTCAAACACGGCGAACACGAGATCGCTCCAATGTCGTACATTACAGATTACGAACTATTCGAAGTACCACCTCGGTGGCTCATGCTCCGGATCGAGACCGCCGATGGAACCGTTGGTTGGGGAGAGCCAGTTGTCGAGGGTCGCGCGCACACTGTCCGGGCAGCCGTCGAGGAGCTCATGGACACGTACTTGCTCGGTGAGAACCCGACTCGGATCGAAGACCACTGGCAGACGATGTACCGCGGCGGATTCTACCGCGGTGGTCCGGTGCTCATGTCCGCCATCGCGGGCATCGATCAGGCGCTGTGGGACATCAAGGGAAAGCAACTGGGTGCCCCGGTCCACGAACTGCTCGGCGGTCCTGCGCGTGACCGTATCCGCGTCTACCAGTGGATCGGAGGGGACCGTCCCTCGGAGGTGGCCGAGGAGGCGGAGACGAAAGTCGAGGCGGGGTTCACCGCCCTGAAGATGAACGCCACCGCGGAGATCGAACGTGTCGACGACCCGGCGACAGTCGACGCAGCGGTCAATCGCCTGCACGAAGTTCGCGATGCGGTCGGCGACGAAATCGACGTCGGCGTCGACTTCCACGGGCGGGTCTCAAAGCCGATGGCAAAGCGTCTGGCCGAGGCATTAGAACCATACGAACCGATGTTCATCGAGGAACCAGTCCTCCCAGAACACAACGATGCCCTCCCTCAGATCGCCGAGCACACAACGATCCCTATCGCGACGGGCGAACGAATGTACTCCAGATGGGATTTCAAGGAGATACTCGAGGACGGTACCGTGGACGTCATCCAGCCCGATCTTTCCCACGCGGGCGGGATTACCGAGGTGAAGAAAATCGCAGCGATGGCCGAAGCGTATGACGTCGCACTTGCCCCCCACTGTCCCCTTGGCCCCATCGCACTCGCTTCGTGTGTTCAGGTGGACGCGTGTTCGCCCAACGCCCTCATTCAGGAGCAAAGCCTGAACATTCACTACAACGACACCGGTGATGTCCTTGACTACCTGGCTGATCCCTCCGTGTTCGAGTACGACAACGGGTACGTAACGATTCCCGACAACCCCGGTCTCGGCATCGAGATCAATGAGGACTACGTTCGAGACCAGTCAGAGAAGACGGTAAACTGGCACAACCCCGTGTGGCGCCACCCCGACGGTAGCGTCGCGGAGTGGTAGAATCGGTTCGTTATTTGAATTGTTCCGTCGCTAGGAGACTACTCCGTTCGCGGCCGGCGTCAGTCGGCGACGAACGGCCGGATCTCGACGACGAACTCGAACGTGTCCGGGTCGACGCGGTACTGCTCGAGCGTCGGCGGGCCACAGCTTCCAGTTCCAAGGCCACAGTGGACGTAATCGAGCGACACGGAAACCTCGTCACGGCGCGGAAGCTCGTGGGTGTGATCGGCGTCCTCCAGATCCTCGATCGTGTACTGGTGGGCGGTGACGTCGAGCAGTGAGTCTCCCGTTACGGACACTCCCACGCCCCGCTGGTCGGTGAACGTCGCCCATCGCACGTCCGTGCGCTTCCCGTTCTCCTGGGGCCGGACGTACGGCGTGTGCAGATCTGCAACCGAACAGTCGTATCGCCCGACGAGGGACGACTGCTTGCTGTCAACGTATGATTCCCCGGGGCCCCGTCCGTACCAGGTGACGTGGTCGAAGTCGGTGGGAAGCGTCAGGTCGAGCCCGACGCGGGGCAAGGAGGGAAGCTGTGACAGATCGCCCTCCGGTTCGAGTCGTGTCTCGATCTCGAGTGCGCCGGTGTCCCGAGCCGTGTACGTTTGTTCCGTCGTAAAGCCGTGGTCGAAGATCGGCGGGGCGAGCCGTCCTTCGACGGTGATCTCGACGGCTTCGTCGCCGCGAACCTCGTGCCGGACTTCGTCGGTCCGGAACCCGAGGCGATCGAGCCCGTGCTCCTGCCAGAGCTGTGCGAACCCGATGGTCCTGATGTCACCGTGTTCGATCAGCTCCTCCTGCTCGTAGATCTCCCGGAGGCGGGTGAGCAACGTCCAGGCGAGCGGAAGCCCCTCGTCGTTGTCAGTCGGGGCCCGCCAGAGGCCAACATGCGGTCCATCGGAGAGCACTTGTCGACCATGATACGCCAGCGAGTCGACGACGCCGTAGGTGTCGTCGAACACGAGTTCGAACTGCGCGTTCGAGATGACGATCCCCTCGTCGGTCGTCTCACAGGTGAGCGGGGACTCGTCCCCCACGGCTGGCGTCGCCGGTTTGCCCTCGACTGGCAGCGTGAACTGTCCAGTCGAGATGGTGTGACCCGCCGGAGCCCACTTGGTCCGACTCGCCAGTGAAACGTCGACGGTAAGCAGGTACTCCGCGTCGTCGCCGAAGTCCCCAGCCGTGACCGGAACGTTCACCGTCCCACGTTCGCCGGCGGCCACGTCGGGCAGGTCGACGGTGTCGCTCTCTACGACCTTTCCGTCGGCTTCGACACGCCAGGTAGCCCGAAGGTGGTCGAGCGACCGGAAGTCGTACCGGTTTTCGACGGTCAGTTCGCCGTGTTCGAGGGCAGCCGCAGCTAGCGTGACTGGCTCGATGACCTTCTTGTACTCGACCAGGCCGGGCGAGGGATCTCGATTCGGGAAGACGAGGCCGTTGATGTTGAAGTTCGCGTCGTTCGGCTCGTCGCCGAAATCACCACCGTAGGCGAACCACTCCTCCCCGTCTTCGGTGGTCTGACGGAGCCCCTGGTCGATCCAGTCCCAGACGAATCCCCCTTGCAGCCGGTCGTGCTCGTAGAAGAGGTCCCAGTACTCGGTGAGGCTCCCAGGACCGTTCCCCATCGCGTGTGCGTACTCACAGGGGATGACCGGGTGGTCGGGGTCGTCCTCGGCGGCCCACGCTTCGAGTTGCTCCAGCGGCGGGTACATCGGGCCGACGATATCGGTCACCTCCTGGTCGAAGTCCTCCTCGTAGTGGATCGGACGCGTCGGGTCCCGCTCGCGGGTCACGTCGGCCATCGTCTCGTGGTGGGCACCGAACCCCGATTCGTTGCCTAGCGACCAGATGACGACGCTCGGATGGTTCTTGTCCCGTTCGATCATTCGCACCATCCGATCGACGTAGGTGGCCTCCCAATCCGGATCGTCGCTGATGTGCACGGTGTCGTCGGCCAGTTCCATGCCGTGGCACTCGATGTCCGTCTCGTCAAGGACGTAGAGTCCGTATTCGTCGCACAGATCGTAGAAGCGCGTGTCGTTGGGGTAGTGGGCCGTCCGCACCGCGTTGATGTTGTGCCGCTTCATCATCTCGACGTCTTCCCGCATCGTCTCGATGGGCACGGCGCGGCCCCGGTCGGGGTGGAAGTCGTGGCGGTTCACGCCACGGATCGTCACGGCTTCCCCGTTGATGCGGAACTGGCCGTCCGTAATCCCGACCTGCCGGAAGCCGATCGTTTCCGGAACGACCTCGGTTACGCTTCCGTCCCCGTCCGCCAGCGCGACCAGAAGCGTGTAACAGGTCGGCGTTTCGGCCGACCAGAGGGCGGGGTCGTCGACAGTCGTCGAGAAGGTGACAGCCACAGTGCCCCCGGATTCGACGGTCGCGGTGTCGTTCGACTCTGCGACAACCGTTCCAGACTCGTCGAGGAGCGTCGTCTCGACGCCGGCAGTTTCCTCGCTCTCGCCCACGTTCGTCAGGTCGATCGTCGCCCGGAGACGTGCGTCGGCATACTCGTCGTCCAACTCCGTCCGGACATCGACGTCCGAGACGTGCGTCTTCGGGACGGCGTAGGCGTACACCTCCCGGAAGATGCCGCTGAGCCACCACATATCCTGGTCTTCGATGTAACTCCCGTTCGACCACTTGTAGACGCGGACGGCGATCGTGTTCTCTCCAGGTTCGACGTACTCGCTGACGTCGAACTCCGAGGGGAGTCGGGCTCCCTCGCTGTAGCCCACCCGCTCACCGTTCACCCAGACGTGGAACGCGGAATCGACGCCCTCGAAGTGAAGTCGCACCTGCCGGTCGTCCCAGTCCTCGTCGACGTGGAACGTCCGTCGGTACGACGCTGTGGGGTTCTCCGTCGGCACGTGAGGTGGATCTAGCGGAAACGGATAGACAACGTTCGTGTAGTGGGGCGCTCCGTACCCCTGTGTCTGCCAGTTCGACGGGACTTCGATCCCGTCCCAGTCGCTCGTATCGAACGTCCGTTCCTGGAACGCCTCGGGCGCGTGGCTCGGCGTCGCCGCCAGATCGAACTTCCACTCGCCGTTCAACGACGTCACCCAGGGGGAGTTCGTCCGGACACCGGTCCGGGCGGTCTCCGCGTCCGGATACGGCAATACGTCCACGTGTGGATCTAACCGATTACGCCCCACTGTCCGCGGGTCGAGCCAATCGTCCATGATATGCCGTGTGACTGCCCCTCCAGTGATTACTCTTTGGGTGGTGGAACGCCGTCGGAGTTGGCTCCACCGCGGTGGAGTCCGCTGCGAGCGGCGTACTGCACGTAGTAGACGGTCACGTGATGGCTGTGCGATAACTATCCTTATCCATACTTACAGAACCGAAACATTGATATAATGGCTTATCGAACGCGGCATTGGATAACCTATGTCACGGTCTTCAGATCCGGACGTGAGGCGTCGGCGCCTCCTACAGTCGCTCGGCGTTGCAGGTTCGGTCGGTTTGGCTGGTTGCAGTGTCGAAACCGGTGGCGAGAGTAACGGGAACGGAAACGGTAACGGGAACGGTAACGGGGGTGGGAATGGCGGAAACGGTGGCGGTACTGACGCCGGTTCCGGATCGAATATGGCGTCGGCGGCTACTGGCTGGGGGTGGAACATCGCAGCTCGATCCCTTCAGGACGCTGCCGAGACGTACAACCAGGAGCACGATGCCGAGGTCTCCGTCGAGGAACTCGGGGGCGACGCCTGGGAGCAGCGGTTCCAGACCGCGGTCACGAGCGGAGAGGGCGCGCCCGACTTCTCGGTCGTGCAGAACTACGACGTCACGAACTACGCCAGTATTGACGGTCTCACCGACCTGACGGCTCGGATCGACGAGGCAGGCATCCGCGAGGACATCGTCGAGGGGAAGTGGGTGACGGTCAACTACGACGGGTCAGATTACGCGATTCCGTGGGACATCGGGCCGACGGGCGTCTTCTATAAGCGGGATAAATACGAGGAGGCCGGGATCTCGGTTGACAGCATCGAGACGTGGGACGACTTCATCGAGGCCGGGAAACAGCTCCCCGACGACGTCGCGATGATCAATCTCCCGCCCCAGGATATGGCACAGATGTGGCGGATGCTGTTCCGCCAGCTCGGCGGGCAACCGTTCACCGAGGACGGCGCCGTGAACATCCACAGCCAGGAGAGCGTCAGCGTGGCGGAACTGATCAAGAAGATGAGCGACGCCGGAATCACGACGCGGATCGAGACGTGGTCCGGCGGCTGGTTCACCTCGTTTGCGGAGGGGTCACTCGCCTCCCTCGCGAGCGCAGCATGGATGGACGGGACGCTCCGTGCAGAGTTGCCCGACACCTCTGGGAACTGGGGCGTGTACAAGCTTCCGGCGTTCGAGAAAGGTGGTACACGTGCATCGAACCGTGGTGGATCGAACATGGCGATCCCCTCCCAGATCGAGGACGAGGGCGTCGTCAACCGCGCCTTCGATTACTGCCTGTGGGCGATGTCGACCCCGGAAGTCCAGAACAAGATGTTGCAGGACTACGGCCTCTTCCCGTCGCTCACCACGGCCTACGAGTCCGACGTGTACGACGAGAATCTCGACTTCTACGGCGGCCAACCCGTCTTCCGACTGTTCGCCGACGTCGCCACCGAGATCGAACCGTACCGGTACACCACGGACACCCCTGAGGTCCAGGACGCGATCGAGACCGAACTCGGTCGGATGCTCGACGGCAAGAAGTCGCCACAGAAAGCGGTGGAGTCCGCGGCCCAGACCGTCGCTGACCGGACCGATCGCGAGTTAGCATAACCGTTCGAGCGACGATTCCAACACGATCTAACGGGAGCTCACACGATTCCACACTGTATGAAGGAAGCACTCACCATGACCGGTCTTCGGCTCCAAACACCACGGATGGCATATCGGGCGATCGGTGGGGAAGGACGAATCGCCTCTAGAGGGACTGCCTGTACATGGGACGGGTGGGTGGCCAGCGATCCCGGCCTCCCTCGGACGGGATCTCCCACGCAGCAGTGGCCCAGTGGAACACCTCGTATGGGGCGAGCGTAACCTCCCAACATGGTCATCAACGCCATCCAAACCAGGGTTCGGTCCTCCGGAGCGTACCAGCAGGTGTCCGACAGGGTTCGATTCGCGCGTCAGGATCTCTCACGACTCGTGCCAAAGATACCAGGGCTCCCGTACGCCTACGTCTCCCCGTTCTTCATCCTCTTCGGGATCTTCCTGTTGTTCCCGACGGTCTACACGCTCTACCTCTCGTTCTTCAACTACCTCGGCGTCTCGAACGAGATTCTACTCACGGCCCGAATGGGGCCCCTCCGGCTAACGATTCCACGCATCGCGAATCTGGAGTTCGTCGGGTTGTCCCACTACGAACGGCTCATCTTCCGCGACTCGTTGTTCCACCGGTCGCTGTTCAATACGTCGTTCATCTTCTTCGTCCAGGTCCCGTTGATGGTCACCCTGGGGCTCGCGACCGCACTCGTGCTCGACGCGAAGTTCATCAGGGCGAAGGGGCTGTTCCGAACGTTGATCGCACTGCCAGTGGCGACGGGTCTCGTCGCGTACTCGACGATATTCCTGCTTCTGTTCAACGGCAGGGTTGGCCTGGTCAACTTCGTGCTCGAGAGCATCGGCCTGTCGGCGATTCCGTGGCTCGGCGACGGGGTCTGGGCCCGAATCACGCTGGTGATCGCCGTCACTTGGCGGTGGCTCGGCTACAACATGATCATTCTCCTGGCGGGGCTACAGACGGTTCCACAGCAGTTGTACGAAGCTGCGGAGATCGACGGTGCCTCGCGGTGGCAGAAGTTCCGATTCGTCACGCTCCCGCAGATCAGACCGGTGTTGCTGTTCGTCGTGGTCTCCTCGACGATCGGCACGTTCCAGATCTTTGCGGAGCCGTACGTCATCACCGGGGGCGGCCCGTCGAACGCGACAATCACGGTGGTCCAGTACATCTACAATCAGGCGTTCCTCCAGCTGAACCTGGGGTACGCCAGCGCAGTCTCGGTCATCCTCGTCGTCATCGTCAGCGCGATGGCCATCGTCCAGATCCAGTATGGGGGTGAGACGTGATGCAGTCGGAGACGCAAAAGGAAGCGCTCTGGAAGTTCGGGAGCTACATCTTCCTGTTGACGATTACGGTGCTCGTGCTGATCCCGCTGTACTGGATGATCGTCGCGGCGACGATCCCCCAGTCCGAGTTCTTCTCGTGGCCGCCCCGCCTGATCCCGGGGTTCCAGTGGCTCGAGAACTTCCGGGCGCTCCAGGAGAACGTCGATTTCATCAGAAGCATAGGCAACAGCATCATCATCGCCGTCTCGTACACGGCACTGTCGCTCGTCCTGTGCTCGATGGCCGGCTTCGCCTTCGCGAAGTACGAGTTCCGGTTCAAGGAGCCGCTGTTCTACTTCATCCTGGCGACGCTCGTCCTCCCCATCCAACTGTTGATCATCCCGCTGTTCCTGTTGATGGTCCAACTCGGGTGGACGAACTCGTATCTGGCAGTGATCCTGCCGTGGGCGGCGAACCCGCTCGGGATCTTCCTGATGCGCCAGAACATGCAGGCGATCCCCGATTCGCTCCTCGAATCGGCGCGGATGGACGGCGCGACCGAGTTCCAACTGTACTACAAGATCGCGTTACCGACGATGCTTCCATCGCTGGCGGCGCTCTCGATCATCCTGTTCCTCAACCAGTGGCAGGCGTTCCTCTACCCGCTGGTCGTGCTGCAGGATCCGAAGATGTACACGATCCCCCTCGCGCTCGCCGAGCTCGTCGGGCAACAGCGCGTGTACTTCGATCAGATCATGGTCGCGACGTCGCTCGCGGTGATCCCGATCTTCGTCGTGTTCCTGACCCTCCAGCAGTACTTCATCAAGGGGATCCTTTCGGGGTCGGTCAAACAGTGAGGTAATTCAACATGGCAACAATCGACATCAAGAATCTTCGCAAGGTGTTCGGAGATGCGGGTGAACAGATCGTCGCGGTCGACGACTTCGACCTGACCATCGAGGACGGAGAGTTCCTGGTCTTCGTCGGTCCGTCCGGCTGTGGGAAGACGACGACACTGCGTTGCGTCGCCGGCCTTGAGGACGTGACCGAGGGGAGTATCGAGTTCGACGGAACGGACGTTACGGACCAGCGTGCTCGAGAACGCGATGTCGCGATGGTGTTCCAGAACTACGCGCTGTACCCACACATGACTGTGAGAAAGAACATCGGGTTCCCCCTTCGGCTCTCGACGAAGCAGTCCACCGCGGAGATCGACGCTAAGGTCGACGAGGTCACGGAGATGCTCGGCATCCAGCAGCTCCTCGACCAAAAGCCGAAGGAACTCTCCGGTGGCCAGCAACAGCGCGTTGCCCTCGGCCGCGCGATCATCCGCGATCCCGAGCTCTTTCTGATGGACGAACCGCTGTCGAACCTCGACGCGAAACTCCGGTCGACGATGCGGACCGAACTGCAGGAACTCCAGCAGGATCTCGGTGTCACGACGGCGTACGTGACCCACGACCAGACGGAGGCGATGGCGATGGGTGACCGCATCGCCATCCTCAACGAGGGGAAACTCCAGCAGGTCGGAACCGCCGAGGAGGTGTACCGGTCCCCGACCAACGAGTTCGTCGCCGGCTTCATCGGGAGCCCGAGCATCAACCTCTTCACCGCGGATGTCGACGGCGATACGCTCACCGGCCCGGGCGGGTTCACATTCACGCTGGAGGATACAGCACTGCTCTCCGACAAGGACCGAGTCCGCGTCGGCGTCCGACCCGAGGACCTGCGGCTCTCGTCCGGAGGGAGCATGCCGAGCGTCGTGACAGTCGTCGAGCAGATGGGGAACGAGAACTTCCTCTACGCGGAGATGGGGGGCGTCGATCTGACTGCTCGGATCGAGAGCGGAATCAAGCCCGAGGAGGGCACTCGGGTTGCGTTCGCGTTCGACGAAGAGGATCTTTACCTCTTTGACAGTCAGACGGGCGAGGCCATCAAGACGAAGACGAGCGAAACCGACGTGGACTACGACCAGTACGTCCACACGGAGGGCGCCTGACCGGACGGGCGTCTCCCGCGCCACACCGTCTCTCGACGACCGCTGCGGGCGTTGCCGGCGGGCGAACTACTATCCGTTCATCGCGTTTCAGGGAGCGTACCACACATGAACGTCGGGGTCTGTTACTTTCCGGAACACTGGCCAGCCGAGCGGATGAAAGCCGACATCGAACGGATGGCCGAGACGGGACTGGAGTACGTTCGGATGGGGGAGTTTGCCTGGTCGCGCCTCGAGCCAGAACCCGGCACGTTCGACTTCGAGTGGCTCGAACGAGCGGTCTCGCTGATCGGGGACCATGGGATGCAAGCGGTCCTCTGTACGCCGACCGCGAGCCCGCCGAAGTGGCTCGTCGACGAGCATCCCGGAATCTTGCAGGAGGAGGCTGACGGCACGACCCGTCACTACGGGGGGCGTCGCCACTACTGTTTCAACTCCGAAACATACCGGTGCGAGAGCGAGAGGATCACGGAGAAGTTGGCCGAACGGTTCTCGGATACCCGGGCCGTTGCCGGCTGGCAGACGGACAACGAGTACGGGTGCCACGGCACCCTCCGGTGTTACTGCGATGATTGCGCGGCCGCCTTCAGGGATTGGCTGCGTGCCAGGTACGGTGACGTCGAGGCGCTCAACCGAAAGTGGGGGAACGCCTTCTGGAGTCAGGATCTCAACTCGTTTGCCCAGGTGGATCCCCCGCAACACACGGCTGCTGGTCACCACCCCGCTCGACTCCTCGATTACTACCGGTTCTCCAGTGACGCAGCCGTCGAGTACAACCGGATGCAGGTGGAGGTGCTCCGGGCAGCCAACGACGACTGGTTCGTCACGCATAACTTCATGTCGCAGTTCGGCGCCCTCGACGCCTACGACGTGGCCGAAGATCTCGACTTCGCGTCGTGGGACTCGTATCCCACGGGCCACGTGCAGACGCAACGCGAGTCGGTCTCGAGCGAGCAACTGCGCGTCGGCGACCCCGACCAGGTCGGACTCGATCACGACCTCTATCGGAGTGTCACCGATTCGCCGTTCTGGGTGATGGAACAACAACCGGGCGATATCAACTGGCCCCCGTATTCGCCGCAACCCGCCGAGGGTGCCATGCGCCTCTGGGCACACACTGCGGTCGCTCACGGGGCCGACGTGGTCTCCTACTTCCGGTGGCGTCAGTGTCGGATGGGTCAAGAACAGTACCACAGCGGGTTGCTCGCCCAGGACGGCTCACCGGATGCCGGATACACCGACGCGGTCGAGGCAGCGTCGGACTTCGAGGACCTCATCGAAACGATCCGACCCGAGGAGGGCGCCAACCCGTCGATGGCAACACCCGACGCGAACGTCGCACTCCTCCACGACTACGAGAACCTCTGGGCGCTCGAGATCGAACCGAACACGCCCGACTTCGACTACTGGCGACACCTCGAGACGTACTACTCCGCCATCCGAGAGCGGTCCGTCGGCGTCGACGTCGTCCACCCCTCCTCGGACCTCTCGGCGTACGATGTGGTGATCGCACCGTCGCTGTATCTCGTCGACGATGGACTCGCCGACGGACTGGAAGCGTACGTCGAGGCCGGGGGTGAACTCCTCGTAACGATGCGGTCCGGCGTGAAGGACGTCCACAATAAGCTCCACGACTCACGGCAACCCGGTCCCCTGCGCGAACTCGTCGGTGCGGAGGTCGACCAGCACGAGAGCATCCCCGAGTTCATCGAGAGTAGCCTCTCGTACGGCGGCCAGCAGTTCGGCTGTCGCGTCTGGAACGAATGGGTATCGCCGATCGGTGCCGAGACGGACGTCGTGGGTCGGTACGAGGGAGAACTCGCCGACGGTACCCCGGCTATCGTCCAAACTCCCGTCGGCGAGGGATCCGTCACCTACGTCGGTACCTGGCCAGACGATGAACTCGCCGGCGCGCTCGTAGGTGACCTCCTCGAACGAGCGAACGTCCCCACGACCGAGCGACTGCCCAACCAGGTCCGAATCGTGCGGCGGGACGGATTGACGTGGATCGTCAACTTCAGCAGCGAGCCGCTCTCCGTGGACGCACCGGCCGAGGCTACGTGGATCGTCGGCGACTCGATCGTCGACGACTACGACATCGCCGTCACGGATGCGAGCCCCTCCACGCTCTCAGTAACCGATTCCTGACTGATTCCTACCGCGTTCAGTCTGCGGCTGGTGCGCGGTTGACGGTACGCGAGCGGTCTGAGCTCTCGCAAACTGAGCATGAAGTCGGCATTACGATAACTTATCAATATATTATTAATTGGGTCGTGGTTACTGCCATAGAGTGAAACTAAGGTGAGTTATCAATTTGGAATTTCTATCAGCTATCAATTAGCTGCTGACTGTATCTGGAGTTACGTTGAGGACGACACTTCAGCTCGAATCCAGCGTCGCTCAATCCACAGGGGAGCACGGCTCGAAACTCCCACCAAACTGCGAGTCGAGCTCTGAAGGGTCGGAACATACCGAAAGTCCGATCGTCCTTCGTTGTCGACAGGGTCTGCTAACGATCTCCGGTAGCTTCCGATCCCGAGACGAACAGATGATATAACTAAGTATAGTGAAAAACTGACTGTAATGTAGTATCTATTCGCAATCTATTGGTGATATTGAGATTGAATGTTCATCCTCGGTTTAGGGAGATCGTGTTAACGTCAAAGGCGACGGCGAACACGTGAACTTCGTCGACCCTGGTCTGCGTCACCACGCCGTCGTCGACGGCGCGGTCGCCGAACTGTCGGTTGGTCTTCTTACACCGTTTCGGCCAAAGCTCTCGACTGATTCCAACGGCGAAGAACGACACTACCTAGCAGTCGAGCGAGTAGATTTGACTCCGGTAGATGGACTCGATGTCCTCGTAGTAACTGTGAATGTATGCGTCGATTGCCCCCCGTTCCTCGATGTCGGCACTTTCGGGTGTGTCCCCCCGCATATACTTCACGAGTTCTCGGTTGAGATCGACTTCGACTCGCCAGTAGGTGGTGAATCTGTGTCGGCCATAGTGACTCGTGACTGCTCGGTGCTGCTCGCTCTCTGCGTACTCCGGATGAAAAGCCCCCTTCCAGATCTGATTGATCACCTTCTTCCGGAGTTGCTCGTTCCGAGTCTTCGAGGGGAAGAGCGTCGACGCGCCGGTGTCAGGGCGAATCAAGAGGTAGTCGGTGAGGGCCCGTTGGGTTTCCTTATCGAGTGGAAGGAGTCGTGTACGTCGCGACTTGTTTCCTTCGCGGTTGTGAGGAATCACCATCGCCTTCTCCCGGTCGCTGAGTAAGTCGTGAGTGCCAAGTCTGGAATTATTCTGATTCAAGTCCTGATTCGGGAGTGCTACCTCCTCAAGTCCGCCCTGTCTTACGATTATCCAGTCTCACGCGACGTATGGCCCCGATATCGCGTATAAACCTCAGGGCCAATGCGTGACGAATGGCACGTCGTAACCATGATGCATAATCAAAACCACCACACGAGAACCGGTTATGAGTCTTCTCGGGGATCTTCAACGGCTGGAGAGCGGTTCATAATCGGGGGTATTCTCCGCAAGAAGCCCTCACACGCCATATGGAACACGGAACTAGGAAGAAACTCCGACCGCACGATGAATAGCCCAATCACCCGAATACTGCACTGCAGAACTGTCTGGACGCCGTTTACGGATACTCCTCGATCGTCTCTCCGAGAACCATACTGCCCCCAATTCTCCATAATCGGTTCCCGTCTTGCGATTCCGGACCGAGTATACTCACACCGAACAGAATCTTGGTGGAGCGGAATACCACCAGACGGAAGCAAGACCACCTGACGTCACGTCCTGCCCTCGCAGCTGCAACTGCCCACCATCCCTGGAACTCCCCCTAGTCGAAGCGCCAACCTCGAAGTGGGCGTTCTTGCGGAGGAGAGACCCGATTATGACTCCCTCGAAACCGATGCAGGCTCCATGAGCCGCTGTCTCCTCGCTGCTCCGCCCGCCGCACCGATTATGAGATGGACTTGCACAGCGGTTCGATGGCGACTCGCGTTATGGCACAGTTCCGTCATCGAGTCGGTCGCGCAACCACTCGGCTGGATAGATCGCCGTCAGTCCTGGCGTGTCGATCCGGAACTGCTGGGGTGGCGTCGACTTGGCATACGTTTTCTCGACTCGGGGGTCGCCCTCGGGCGGGTCGTTCAACGCTTGGAGGACATCGTGCCCCTCGGACTGAGTCATGACCACCCAGATTGCCTCATCGACATCACAGTCTGCAATCTTGTCGAAGTCCTCTGGGACTGCACGGTTGATATCGTGATTGACGCGTTCGGCTTCGACGGCGGCGACGATGGTCCCCTCCCGATCGACGCCCGCGATATCGAGTCGGCGGTTCTCGTCGAGGTCGTAGTATGGGACGACCTCCACAATGGGAGAATCAGGATCGTCGACGAACGCTCCTTCGAGATACTGGCGTCCGATCTCGACGGCGAAGACGTGCTGGCTCGACTCCTCGAGGTCGCCCGCGCCATGGCCGTAATCTACACCCTGGCGATAGCTCTCGCCGATCACTGTGCGGCCGTCAGGCGTCACCGTGTAGAGCCGATGCGGGTGGTCAGTGTCGTGGCGGAGGAGGTCCGCCTCGAGCAGGTCCTGAACGGCATCCGAGTCGATGCCCACGTACTCCTGGAGGCGGATCATCGAGTCGTGGAGGAGATCATATTCAAGCGAGTTGTACCGCAGTTGCTGGCCGTTGTACACCGCCTGGAGGAACATGAGCTGGCGATCAGACCACTCCGTGGCGGCCCGCTCGTCCGGTGCGAGTTTGAGATTGAGCTCACAGATCGGAACGTCGTCCCGGTCGACATCGTCCAGTGACGAACAGCACGAGATCGCGCGTTTCATCCCTTCGATCGAGGGGTCGTAGCGGTTGTCACACTCGGTACAGCGGAGCGCGTGTGTCTCCCCCTCGTATTCCACCGTCGGCGGAAGGCGATTCGTATGCGGGAGTGCCGAGTCGGTGCGAAGTCGGGGTTCGTCTGCTTCGACGTCCGCGTCGGTGTCCTGTTCGGCCGGATTGGGTTCGCCGAGCGTCAGCCCCGACTCCGTCAGCGTCCGTTCGCGAACGCGCTCGATCGCGTCCGCAAACCCCTCCGCTTCCGCTGGACTGAGTGGTTGGGGCCCCTCGACATCGCCCGGTGGTGGCGGAAGCGACTCAACAGTGAACGGACGGGGCTCGTCCTCCCCGAACGTGGCAGGCAGGGTGACGAGCCACTGGCCGCGGCGGAGTGCGCGGAGGCGGTTGCCCACCGCCTGTGGATCCATTACATCAGTGGCGAGGCGCTGGGCGAGTTGACGGTCGATGGGGACGTTGCCCGTCACGAACGTGGAGATGTTATTCAGCACTTCGTCGTAGGCCGCAGGATCCGCCTCACGGAGCTGGGCGGGAAACTGCATGGCGAGCGTCATCGCGCAGTTGAACCCGCGTGACTGGGCCAGTAGCTCCTTCAGAAGGTCCGACACCGCGACACTCGCGGCTTCCTCGACGTAGACGTTCACCAGGGCATCGTCATCCCCTCGTCGGGTGCGCCGGCGGAGTGCCGTCCAGAGGTTCGAGAGGACGACGAGCGTGAAGACGCGCTGGGCGTCGCTGCGGAGTTCGCCTGTGTCGATGATGATGACTTGATTCCGGTTGAGGTGGTCTGCGAGGTCGAAGTGCGGGTCGTCGGCTTCGGGCACGTGATTGAAGATACGGGCGAGGCGCTGGTCGACGGGGATCTTCTCCATCCGGTTGGCGACACCCTGCATGATCTCGTCGAACGTCTGGGCGCGATTCGCGACGACGCCGCCGAGCATACGTTCGAGGTCGGCATCCGAGACGGGGGGAACGGACTGGCGTTCGTGCATGCGGCGGACGGCGCCGTGGAGTTCGCGGTGGGAGAAGGCATCCTGGCCGTTCACTGGGTCAAACAGGGCTTTGACCATGTACCGGATGACGTCCGGGGAGCGGACCGCCTGCTCGAAGCGCTCTCGACCCATGATCTGGGTGAGGATCTCGATGTAATGGTCGGTCGCGTCCTCGATCGCTGTTGTCCGGGGGATGCCGGCATCGAGTTCGTCGCGGATGTCGAAGAAGCCGAACGCGGGAAGCGTATTGGCACAGTCGAAGTACAGCACGTTCTCGAGGGTGCCGTACTCGGCGTAGTGAGCGCGGAGGTAGTCGGTCGCCATGCCGTCGCCCTTCGGGTCGATGAGGATATCTGCGCCATCTGTTGCTCGGTGGTTGGCGAGGATGGCGTTGATGAGGCTGGTGGACTTGCCGGAGCCGGTTTTGCCGAACCAGCCGACGTGGAGCGGTTGGAGCTGTGGTGGAAGTGTGAGCGGCACATTGTCGGGCGTGCCGTCCTGCGCGAGTGGGCGACCGAGCGGGAGGCCCTTGGATCGATAGTTGGCGAGGAGGTCGTGTGGTGGTCGCGGGAGGGCGGTCCGTTCCCCTGGTGTTGGTGCGAGGGCTCTCGTCCCGCTGGCCGTGAGGGCGCTACCGTCGAGCAGGCAGAACACCGGCGCTTCTGTGGCGTCGGCGATGATTGCTCTGCTGGTGTTGGCCGTCCAGGGGAGTTTCGCGATGAGGGTGTCGTACTGAGGTGGGTGAACCGTTCGGCTGATGAGATCCTCGAGGACCGTCCGGGCGTCATTGTCCGTATGGGTGTGGGCATCGATACTGTAGCAGGTGTGACTTGCCGTCTCGAACGCCGAGGTGAGCCCTGCAAGGGCTGCTGGTGATGGTTCGTCGGGGTGTGTGGCAGCGACGACGCGGGCGTTCACGACGAACGAGCGGCGGGCGTCTTTGTCATCGAGTTCGTCGAGCCGGCTGCGTGCTGCAGGATCGTTCTCATAGTCGTAGTCGGTGTTCGGGAGAAGGATGTCGACGAAGCGCGCGCCGGGCGTGTCGAGTCCCTCTTTGAGTTTGTAGCGACGATCCTCGGCCTGGCCGGTCCAGTCCGGATATGGCTGTAGGAGCGCCTGATACACGATTGGCGTCGTGGCGGTCGCGAGCGACTCGACGATGGCTGCGAGGGGGAGGCGAGTGTCCTCCGAGACAGTGAACGTCTCGAACGGGGTGAGTGCGGTTTGCCAGTCGTCGCGGCGGTCTGTCCGGCCGATGAACTCGACAGCGTGGCATTCGAGTGGTGGGGTGTCGGCAGGCTGTTCTTGGTCAAGGTCTGGCGTTGGGAGGATGTCGCTCGGGTGCCACTCGGTACGCTGGAGTTCGTACTCGTTCGGGACGAGCGCGCGACAGCACTGTTCGAGGGCGTCGATGGCAGTGTCATCGTCGACGCCGACGTAGTAGTGCAGCGGGGTGTCAGGGTCGCCGTCGGTGACGAGGAGCCACTCGATCGTCGGGGGTGTGTGTTGGTTGAAGAGCTGGCCGTACCAGGACTCGTTGGGTTCGCTCGTGGAGAGGGTGTGGAGACGTCTGAACTGTGATTCGACGGTCGTCGGATCGAGCGGTGTGTCGGTGGGCGTGAGTTCGATGTACTGGCGGGTGGGCGGGGTGTCTGTGTTAGGGTCGGCAGGCGATTGCATGTGTCGACTCCGCTGTTTGGTTCTGAACTATGAATCTCTCATAAATGCGCTAGATTGTGGAATTTACTGCAGTGGTTCGTCGTCGATTGCTGTGGAGAATTCCTCGAAAGCCCCCGTTGCGCTCGCCGCCTGCGACTCGCTGTGCTCCTCGCCTCGCGTTGCTCGCCTGCGGTGCTTGCGTCGTCTCGACTGGCGAGCGCAACGGCCCCTTTCAGTCCCACCCGATTCAGGTTGGTCGGGTGGTCGCGGCAGCTTTCGTCCGGTGTGCGCCGTGGGAGTTTATCGGCACCCTCAGGGGTGAGGTGCTTCGAATGCGCGATGCAGCGTCAGTTCCACGACGACTTGCCGAGTTCCTCCCGGACGCGTCGGGAGCGAATCAGTTCAGTGCTCAGGGACGCGGTGATCCTCTGGTTGGATTCCGGCCCCGCTGTCCGCACCGGTATTCAGATCGGTCGGTGGCCATGATCGAGGGCAATCTTCTGCGGTGCTGTGAGCGATGCGGGTGCGTCCTCATGCGGATTCCAATCCGCGAACCGCAGCTGTTGGTGTCCGGTGGTGAGCGATGACCGCCCATCGGTTCACCATTACGTTCACGCTGGATGGCGGTGGGCAGCGTCGGCTCGTGTTTCAGCCGTCTCCAGCGAGTGGCGGCTGGAACCGCATCGAACTTCGGCGGGATCGAGCGGACGACCCATGGGTCCAGGTCGGGATGGATTCAGTGAGTGACGTACAGCTGGAGGCGATGCCGGTGTCACTACCTGACGGGTTTGCCGGGCCGTGAAGCATGGGGGAGACCAGGAGGTGAAATACAGCAATACATCTAATACACTCTGAGACAAGTGATACACATGCCGATCGATATCGAGCAGTTCGAATCGAGTTCGGAGGACCGGCTCCAGGGGGGAGGTGAGACAAACGCGGAGCGCGTCATGCGCTTCCTGGCTGCCCATCCGGACAAGGCGTTCACACAGAGCGAGATCCGGGACGCGACGGGCGTGAAAACTGGAAGCATCAGTGTCGTCCTCTCCCGCCTCGAGGACCGTGAGCTAGTCAGACATAAGGGCACGTACTGGGCACTCGGCGACGACGAAGACGTAGCAGCCTACACCAGTCTGCTGGAGAGCACTCGGGCGGCGAACGACCGCTTCGGTGAGGAAGACATGGACGAATGGCTGGAGCACGCTGTCGACGAGGAGGAGAGTGAATGAGCTACATGCGAGGTGATGTCGTCTGGGAGACGGATCCGTTCACGTCGGATGCGAATCACCTCTGAATGGGCTGTTCCAGCTGATCTCGACTGAATGGCCGATGTGAGAGCACTGCAAGGGCGTTTGGATTGTGCGTGTCAGGGATGAATGACCACCATCCGTCATAGCTGGTAGAAACCGTTATCCAGTAGAAGACTCGACTATACGTATGGCGACGTCAGTCAAACTCGACGAGGCGACGAAATCGCGCCTCGAGCGACTGCAGGCAGAAATCCGGCTCGAAACGGGGAGGCGCGTCACCCAACAGGCCGTCCTCGAGCGGCTCGTCGACGAGGCGTACGCATCAAAGGAAGAGTTCATTGACTCGTTCCACGAGACGCGTGTCCCACTCGATGCGGATGCTCAGGAGGCGTTTCACGAGGGGACGGTTGCCTCCGGACGACAGACCGACGAGGAGGATATCGACGAACTGCTCTACGGATGAGCGTCTTCATCGACACGGGGGTGTTCTACGCGCATCACGACAAGGATGCCTCACGTCACGACGAGGCCCATGCCTTCTTCGAGGCGATGCTGGATGGGGAGTTCGGCCAGCCTTTCACGAACGATTACGTCTTCGACGAGGTCGTAACGCTTACTCAGCGGCGGACTAGGGACTTCGACGCAGCCCGCACGATCGCAGATCGCATCCGCGGGGTGGATCCCTTTCCCGACGTCGTCAGTCTGGAGTTCATCGACCAGCCGGTCTTCGAGTCCGCACTCGAGGTTTTCGAGACCTATGCGGATCACTCGTTGAGTTTCACCGATGCGGTTTCGGTATCACACTGTGAGCAGGCGTCCATCGACCAAATCGCGAGCTTCGACGATGATTTCGATGGCGTGTTTGAGCGCCTCGATCCGACTGCTGTCTCTGGATAGCGGCTCATCGCAGCATCGAACCCGGGCTCATGGACAATCGCCCTGGGTGAACATTCGATCGGTGAGGGTGTGGACCGGGTGAAGAGCTAGCTGTACGAGGAGTGAATCAGTCTCGTCGACGGAGTGGGTCTGGCCCTGATGCTGAGCGAGTCGAATACTCTGAAGAGATCTCAGGTGATGACGCACATATCAGTATTCGCGTCCAGGATGTGCCAGTAGCGAACCTTTCGACGATCTCCCTTGAGGAACGGGATGGGCAGCTCGAATTCGAGGATCGAATTTTCGTTAATGAGTCAGCGGAACCCGCGTCAGAAACTGAGGCGGGTACATGTCAGGGTTGGTCGTGCAGTATACACTCATCATGCCGGCCGAAATCACGAGTTCGAACGCGGATGAGGTCGATGGAAACGAAGCGACCTGGCGGCGGACTAGGTCGGATGCGATGACGAACACGAGCGTTCAGGCTCAGAGCGATCCCCCCTCTGTTGCGTCTGGTGATGGATTTGGAGTAGGTACCGCGTTTGTTGCAGTCCTCGTTTCCATCACACTGCTCATCAGGCGATCATAGCGGAGTTGGAGCCTTTCCTGAAGCCACGTCGTCTGGTCCATCTACGCTGATTTTGAACACGTTGTGTCTCGCGTGACCTCCCTTCGGAATCCTCGCTGTTCAGTGACTGCCCGCCCCGCTCGCCGCTGCCGCCCTCCGCGTCGCTCGCGACCATTCCGGGCGTGTGGGTGCTCTCGGCCCCGTCCGACAGAGGACTCGCGAAAGCAGCGGGTGAGGACAAGCAGCGGTATCCATCGTTTCGCCCGGCTCAGACCACTTGTCCACTGAAAACAAGACTGATATAATGGCTATTGTAACGTTCGGTACATGCCCTCCATGACACGCCGTGGTGCCCTCGGCGTCTTAGCCGGCGCCGTCGGCGGCACCGCCGGCTGTGCCGGTCTCCGTGGTGAGGGATCGCCCCCGATCCAGCGGTCGTGGTATACGGGAATTCGCGACCCCTCGTCCGTCGCCACGACCGGCGCCGGTCATCTCATTGCCGGCTCGCACAGTCCCTTCCGGGATCGACCGATCGTCGCCGGCCTGGATATCCGGACCGGTGAGACCACCTGGACGGTGACAGTCGCGAAAGGCGAAAAATCACCTATCGGCGTCGGTAACGGGCGGGCCTACGCCATCTCGAAGGCCGAAACGATGGTTGCCGTCGATGCGGCTATGGGTGACACCGTCTGGCAGCGCCCACTCGCGCCGATCGACGATGCCGATCCCGGGGTCGTCGAGTTTGCCCCGATTCCCCTCGATGACCGCATCGTGGTCCCGATCTCCGGCACCGAGGATGACGTGCCAGACCGGTTGGTCGGAGTCGCCCGTGCAGACGGTGAGACGCTTTTTACCCACCCCTTGCCCGCGTCGCTGTCGGGTGCTCCCGGCGCGACGTCCGGTGGTGTTGTTGCACCCCTGGTCGACGGCCGTGTGCTCTTCCTCGACCGGACCGAGGCGGTGGAATGGACTCGGGAAATCGGCGCTCCGCTGTCAGCGGTTGGAGCCGCTGATGGGACCGCATATCTCGGCGCCGCCACAGAGGAATTGCTGGCGCTAGACACCGCGACCGGAAGCGTCGCTTGGCGCGGCTCGCTGGCCAACACTGTGTTCGCACGACCGTTAGTGACCGAAGAGCGAGTGTACGTCGGCGGTGCTGACTACACCCTCCGAGCATTCGACGTAGCCTCGGGTCAGCAGGTATGGCGCGATGACCTCGGGAACGCCGTGACCCACGGGCCGATGCAGGTCGGCGACCGCCTGGTGACGCTGGTCGGCGGAACCCACCGCATCCGTGGCCCAAGCGGCAGTATCCCGTTCAGCCCAACCGAGCTCTACATCCACGAACAGGACGGCACGCGTGTCCGGGCAGTCCCGC
Organism: Halorarum halophilum; assembly: GCF_013401515.1. Lineage (NCBI taxonomy): Archaea > Methanobacteriati > Methanobacteriota > Halobacteria > Halobacteriales > Haloferacaceae > Halorarum > Halorarum halophilum. The sequence goes on from NZ_CP058529.1 coordinate 3,165,214, forward strand.
TCGATGGCAGACCCTTCGAGGACGGCGGCAGTGTCGAATGGGCACAGGCGGCCGGCGAGACCGTCTATCTGGGACACACGTTCGGCCTGACACGGATCGCTCCGGAGGCGATCACCGATGCGTGAACCCGACTCGGCTGGCGATGCGCACGATTCGCCACGGTACGCGAGCGAGCGACAGGACAGCCGGAACTGGTCGCGCCGCCAGGCGCTCGCGTCGCTTGCATCGGCGGGGACGCTCGCGCTGGCCGGGTGCAGCCTGCAGTCGGTGACAGCCAGTGTGCAACCGCTCTGGAAGCGTGACTTCTCGGCCGCCGTGGCCGCAGGCCCACCAGCCGCGACTGACAAGCACGTCGTCGTCGGTGGGCAGGATAAGCGACTGCATGCGTTCACGGCGGACGGGGAGCGAGTCTTTACTGTCGAAACCGGTGGTCCAATCGAGGTACAACCAGCTGTCCCGGCATCGGGCGGACCGGTCCACGTCCACAGCACCGATGGAGACCTCTACACGGTCGGGTTATCGGGTACCGAGCTATGGCACGTGGAGGGGCAGTCCCGGAACAGATGGCTCGGTCGGCAGGGCTCGCTGCTGGTCGGAACCGATCCAGTCGGCGGTTCGGTCACCGGCTACGATGCGCGCGACGGCACACACCGCTTCCAGCGGTCAAGCCGAAGGTATCCGTACCCCACGCTCAGTGAGTCGGCCTGTATCGTTCCCGTTACGAACTCGGACGGGGACAGGGAGCTGGTTACGCTTGCTCCGACGACTGGTGAGATGCTGTGGGAGTCGCCAGCTCGCGACGTCTATCCCCACGTCGTGGCAACCGGTGACCGGATCGTGACGCTTCGCAATTCCACCGTACGGATGCGCCGGGCCCGCGATGGGCACGTCCTGTGGGAGGCCGCAGTGGCCGGCAAGGTGACCAGCCACTCTGGTCCGCCACTCTGGCTTGGCGAGCATGTCTACGTGCGGGCTGGCCGTGACGATCGCCCGGACGAGTTCGTCGCCATCAACCGCAATGATGGATCCATTCAGTGGCGTCGGAGCGTCGGGTACGAACTCGAGACAGTGACGGCGACTCCAGAGGGTGTGTTCGTTGCCAGCTCAGTCGATGACCCTGACGGTGGTATCCTGGTCCGGCTGGACGCCTTCGCCCTCGATGGCACCCGGCGATGGCAGACGACGACCGACATCGCGATCGGCGGGACAGTCGAGGCGTTGGGGCGTATCGATGAAGTCCTCGTTGTGGCCAGCGACCACGAACTCGCCGCCTACGATCCTGCCAGCGGGTCGCGTCGGTGGCAATACGATCCAGATTCCTACCGGATCGGCGTGGCAACGGCCGATGGTGCGTTGTACGTTTCCTACCGCGACACCGGTGGCCTGGCGCGACTCCCAACTAGTTGACACGGCGGTATCGGCTCTCGTCGTTTATTCAGAAGACGAGTCGTTCTCGAACGGCCCGCACCGCTCGCCGCTGCCGCCCGCCGCGTCGCTCGCGACCGACCATTCCGGGCATGCGGGCGCTCTCCGCACTGCGAGCGCCCGGTCCGGGCATGTGCCCCCGGCGCCAGCACCAAGCGCGCGTTCGGTTGCGTCTCGCTCGCTCCTTGCGTCGCTCGCTCGACGGACGCGAAACCGGCTTGTGTGCTGGCCGCTCGCGCCGGGCGGCTCTCCGGGTCGCTCACTTCGTTCGCGCCCCGTGCCTCACCTCGCTTCGCTCGGTGAGACGCCGCGCGGTGCTGGCTGGTCGGTCGCCATCGGCACGCGCCGCTCGCGCCCCAGGGGGCGCTCGCGAAGGCGCGAGCGGCGCGTGCAGACGAAGCTGTCGAGGTGTGAGTCCGTAGAAAACCGCGATTCAGGATCGCGGTTGTGTGGCGTCGTGAAACGCCTTCAGAGTTGGTGAACTCCAATGTCTAGTGAGAACGCACTCGGTCAAGTAGTTTCGGTGGACGAACAGGGATTCGAGCAGGCCGGCGAGCCAGATGTCGATGCGGATGGCTTTGAGGTCGTGGACGAGACGCCGCAGTTCAGGCCGACGGTCGAGCAGGAGATCCAGGCGAAGGTGGACGCGAACCACCCGAAAGCAGGGGTGCATGGGCTGACCCTCGAGGCCGAAGAGAAGCTGCGAGCGCGGGAGTGGGAGATCGAGCGGACGAACAGGCGGTTCGATGCACGGCAAGAGTCGAGCCGGGAGGCGCGGACGCGGCAGGCGGTTGCCCAGGGCAGTCGTGAGCGGCGGCGGACGTTCCAGAAGCGACGCGGGAGTGTCGACAAGTGGGCGCACCCAGCGGAGGCGGACCCACGAGCGCAGTTGAGCCAGGCGGAGCTGGCGACGGTGAACGAGCAGGCGGCGCGCCTGGAGCGGAAGTTGGACGGCTGGACGAGCGCGGCGATCAGTCGGAAGCTGGCCGAGCGGGTTGCGGACGGGGCGTCGGTGATGAGTGCGGTCCTCGGAGTGTATGAGGCGTTGCAGCGGGCGCCTGGCCGGATGATTCCGATCGCGGTTCTCGAGGAGGTGCAACGACGCGAGGTGAGCATCGAGGGGACGGTGACGCAGTTGTGGGATCCGTCGAGTCTGGCGATTCAGCAGGCGGGGCTCATCGAGGATGAGTCAGGGCGAACGAAGGTGACGATCTGGCGGAAATCGGACCAGCCCTGGATTCGGGAGGGCGAACGCGTTCGGATCCACGGGGCGGCACGGAACTGGTACCAAGGACGTGTCTCAGTGGCCGCGACTGGGTGGTCGACCATCCATTTCCCCGAGCGCGGGCGGTGGTGGGACGAGTAGCCGGTGAGCGCGGACTTCTTTTTTTTTACTGTGTGCCGGAACTGCCCAGGCCCCACCGCCCCACCCTCCGCTCCGTGCTCGCTTCGCTGCGCGCGCAGCCACGACCTTCGGAATATAACCATTTCGACAGGATGTAATTAATGGAGAGGCGCACTGCGCTCACGGCAAACAATGAACGTACGCGTGACCGACTTTGAGTTCTACGAGTGGATTGAGCACGGCAATAAAGACGTGCTGTACTCCCTACCGGCGTACATGGAGGACTAAATCGACCAGTATAGCCTCTTTGCAACTTTCCATACCTGGATTCACTTTCACCCCACCATACACGGATTTATGTCAATCCATTGCTTCCCCCGGACTGTGAGCTGGGAGCAGCAATTCAACCGAGCACGCCAGGCAGGATACGGTAGCTCAATCACCGTCTGGAAGAACGATGTAGAAAACATTCCCTCTGATTTCACAAACTCGCTCGGGCTTCGGCTTGACGGCATCAACGTGTATGAAGCGACGCGAGGGGGAGAGACTATCACGATTCGTGAACATCTGCTCACCTACACCGTTGAAGTCAGTCCCGTCGGGCAACCAACGTTCCTGGGTCAAAACTCCGCAAGCTCAAGGAACGGAAATGGCAATCCGTCACTCCGAGACGTAGCGATAGGTGGCAGCCTCTTCCTCGGTGGACTGTACCTTCTTGGAAAGGCCATAAGCGGCCCCCAGTCTCCAAAGAAGACCCACCGCATCTTCATCAGCCACTCGTGGCAGTACGAAGACCAATACCAGGAACTGACCCAACAGCTTCAGCAGGAGGCAGGGTTTGAGTGGTACGACCACAGCGTCAGATCTGACGATCCGATCGATGCCCAACTTCCGAACCACCTTCGGAGCAAACTGCAAGACCAGATTCGATCCACCTCGGTCGTACTAATCTTGGCAGGGATGTACGTGGCTCGCAGTGAGTGGATCGCCGAGGAGGTGGAGATTGCTAGTGAGATGGGAAAGCCCATCATCGGCATCAAACCCCGTGGAAACACTCGGCTACCAAAGGCGGTGAGCGAGAACGCTGTGGAGGTTGTTAAGTTCGATGTGTGGGAATTGATCGATGCGATCGAAAGGCACGCTTCATGACCTGCGAGCGCGACGTGGAGACCGACGAGGAAGAACCGCAAGAGGCCAATGGTGGTTCCGCTGATCTTCTTGAGCTTTACACGACTTACGTCGAAACCACGGTCAACGTCAGCAACCGCCGGATGCGGAACAATCGCTTCTACGTCCTCCTCTTATCAGGTACCCTAGCGGTCATCTCGGTGTTGGCTGAGACGCAGATAATTGAAGCCACAGGGCTGCTTCTTGCCGGTCTTGTCGGGTTAGCTCTTTGCACGCTCTGGTATTTGAGTATCGTGTCATACAAGCAGCTCAATTCCGGGAAGTACGAGGTCATTGGCGAGATGGAGGAAGAGCTCCAGTTCAAGCCGTTTCGTAGAGAGTGGTCTGTTCTCCAAGAGGGGAAGAATCCGCGAACCTATATCACCCATACTTGGGTGGAACGGAAAGTGCCGCTTGTGCTCGCATTCCCGTACGTTCTCATCACGGGCTATGCCCTCCTCCAATTATTCACGACGTAGAGACAAACTGGTCAGTATCTATCTTAAGTAGGCTAATACCTAAGTGTCTCAACCACTTTCAGTAACATAACAGTCGGGCCACGAATGGAACAGGACTCACTTTCTAACCATGACTCATTGGCGCTTGCGAATGTCGAGCGCCCAGAAGTTGACCGTATCGCTAGCTCCGTTAGGGACGGGAACACGCTGACTCACGTGTTCGGTGAGGTCGGGACGATGAGCAACGACCTCCTTGAGCGCACAAAAACCACACTCGAAGAATGGAGTATCCGCAGCTTCCACGTCAGCGAACTCTATGACACCGACTACGTCATCCAGCAACTCGCCCTGGAACTTTACGACACGCTCCCGCGCCGGACGAGGCTCCTAATTCAGGCCAAATCAGCAAGCCTCTCAACGCCAGTAGGTGGAGGTGGCCTCGGGACTGAAAATCCATTCAACCGTCCGATCGACTTGCTCCGCCGAGTCTCAGATCGAGTCTCTACTGAGACAGTCGTCTTCATTCACGACATCCATACACTTTCGGCGCCGCCTGCGGAGATTACAGCCGCCCTCCAGGAAATCAAGAGGAATCTCTCTGACTCTGTCTCAATGGTGACGTCCGGTGAGTATCGGCTGAACGGAGTCCACAGCATCGAAGCAAGGCCATTACCAGAGGACACGTTTACGGATGTCGTCACTACGCAGTGGCCGAAGGTGAATCTTGACCGAGCTGAGGAGATCTACGACGGGGTAGAGGGAATGCCTCTCTACCTCGGTCTTCTCCTCGAAGCCAATGGCTCCGATGATGACGTTGCCATCAGCAACGTTGCCGATGAAGCGACGGCCATTCTTGAGGACTACGTGGCCTCCTTGAGCATCAAGGAACAGGAGTTTCTGCGGACCACCTCTGTGTTGCTAGAGTTGGATGAACGGGTCTGCGCTCACCTCACTGGACTTTCCCGTCCCGAGGCAGCAGAACTACTTCGCGGATTAGCCGATCAACTCGCCATCCGGAAGGTTGGCCGACGAGACGGCATTGCTCGCTATAAACTCCGAAGTGATCTTCAGGGCTACCTCTATACACACGCAGAGGCTGCAGAGGAGTCTCACCGAACGATGCTGGAGTACTATCTAGAGGAACTGTTTAAGGGAGAGTCCCAGAGTTTGCTCGGGCGGGCGTTGTATCCAGGACTGTTGTGTAGTCACCATCTCAAAGGGAGTGTTGGGGGAAATCTGACAGCGGGTACAATCAAAGCCGAACTCGACACACATAATCTCGATCTCGAAGAGAAGTTGGAGTTGTGTCTCACGTTCCTCCCTCACTTCTGCATCCTGGAGACGGACACAGAGGAGGTGCTCTTCGAGTTATTGGACGAAGTCCGCGAGGAGATTGCCGATCGGTACCCGTCGGAGTTTGAGTTCAAGCAGATTATCGGGGTTGATGGATATCGAATTGGGTTTCGGTTGCTCGTTGCGAGAAATACGCCTGATGATGAGCAAGCAACGCAACTCTATCAGCAGATGGCGACTCTCGCTGATGAGACATTAGAGTACATTGCAACTCATTCTGACGAAGCTGACGGTCTAGAGACATGGGTGCAAATGATTTGCTTGGCTTCCGCGTATGCGTATCAGAAGTGTGGAGAGCAGGAACTTGTCGAAACTCGGCTTGAACCGGTGTTCCAAAAACTAGAGGCACTGGGTATCCCCCGGACGATGGTAATAGCCGTGTATCACCGAACAATGCGGTTCGCTGATCAGCTTGAATTCGATACAATCCTTGACGAACTGTTGAGCTCAGAACTTGACGATACGTTCACTGCGATTGGTGAACGTCAATCAGCGAAGGAATATCTCTCCGAAGCAAGAGGGAAGATGGGGAACGCATTCAATGGTACGGGTGCCTCGCTGTATGAGGAGTTACAGAACTATCCGGCAGCGTTCACCCGATACATTGACGATATTACGTCGATAATTGATCCGACAGACCTCCACGTTGAGCTGGAGGAATTCCCGGTGGATATTCAGCAGCACGGGTACCTCCTGTGTTCACTGGTGATTTCCGTTCTATACCAACTCACCTCAATGACAGACTTGTACCAGCTCTGTTACTCTGAGCACGGCCTAAGAATCAGTTTCCCGCGGAAAGAGGAAGAAGCAGAATGAGTTGCAGTCACAACGAGCCGGAGAATGACTGAAGTATCCGTTGTCCAATGTCCGAAATCACGCTCACGTGAACGTGTTTCCCGCCTGCGGGGGGCTGTATGTCGCTGTCCATCGGGACTGCTCGGTCAATCGCCCCGTCCTGGAGGCCTGAATCGCCAGCACTCACACTCAATGCCGGAGTTGTTCAATCGGCTAAGTCTGAATCAACTGCTACGTAGACCTGCGTATCATTCGATGAAGAGCGTTTGGTCAGGGGAAGAAAGAGAAAGAACAGGACGGTTACCCATCAGCATCGGCGTCAGCATCCGCACCGTCAGCATCGGCGTCGGCATGAAGCCCATCTGAATCAGTGTCTCCATCATCACTGTCGGAATCGCTGTCCCCGCCATCGCTATCCGAGTCACTGTCCGAATCAATATCCGAGTTTGTTCCAGAATCACCCCGGACAGTTGGTGCCGTTGACGGGTCAGAAGACTTCCCAACGTCAGCGCCTAGACTGTAGAGGATGACGGGAGGACAAATGTATGTGGCAATCGCCAGCACCACAAAGAGTGGGTCAATGAAGATGAGCAGTCCGAATGCGGTGAGTGCCGCCGCTGAAGCAGCATGGATAGCGGAGTGAGTGTATTCTCGGTAATACTCCCAGAGACCTTGCAACCACTGTGCTGTTGCCGATACTGGTCCCTCCTCGATTGCTGATAAGGACATATACAACAGTTTGAGATGCACAGCCAAGAGTACCCACCTTACTTTCGATGATAGGTCTTCGCTCTATACTTGGCGTTACATCAGTCAGCCGGACAGGGGTCACTTCCGAGAATCACGTATTCTCGGCAACCGACCGGCTCACGAGTGCCGTCGACGGCTCAATTCTTCACCTAATCGGCTCGATAGCGCCGGTGAGGAAAACCTATCATGCCGGAAAGGGTCGGCGTTCGCTGTAAACCGGAACCATGCAAACGAGACCCTATCCAGAGAAGAACGGGTTGCGGATCTGGCTCGCCCGAAGCGAGCAGCGCGCCCTCCTGGAGGCCGTCGACGACGAACCCCGTCGACGGATCGCGCTCCAACTCGGACTCCATGGCCTCCGGACCGACGAAATCCTCCAGGTCGAACCGCGCCACTTCCGCGAGCTCGCGAACGGCGCCGACGGACACGTACTCGCCGTCCCAGCCGGGAAGACCGGGAAACGGGAAGCCCATGGTCTCCAACAACCTCGTCGAGCGCGTGCGCTACCTGAAGAGCGCTGCGCGGATGCGCGCCGACGAACAAAATCGTCGACGTCTCGAAGCGCTCGGTAAGAATACTGGACCGCGGACGCGCGTGAGGTTCATGGTGGATGATACCCTTGAGGAGGACTTGGCGGGCGCGCTCGGAATGCACGACCTCCGTCGCACCTGGGCGACGGACAGCTACTACAGCCTCGCCTTCTCTGGCGTTCCGATCGCCGAGCAACTGGTGATGTCCTGGGGCGCCTGGGCTCAGACGTCGACGGGGCGCGAGACCTTCCGGCAAACTACCTCGGGCCGGTCCCCGACCACGCCCCGGCCCAGGCGTTCGACAACCTCCCGTTGGCGTAACGATTCCACACTTCATAATTGCCGCAAAGCACTTTAGTTCATCGTATTACTCACGGTACAATGGCAGTCCCAACGGATCGTCGGAAAGCGATGATAGCATTCCTCCTCTTCCTAGTTGTTATGGGTGCAGGAATCGGAACTTGGAATTCTCAGCAAATTAGTTCATGCCAAGAAGAGTTCGGGGAGGATCCCGAAGTAGTTGCAGAATGCAAAAGTTCACTGAGAGATATTGTTCGACTCGTTTCAATATCTCTTATAGGAATTAGTATCGTTGGATTGGGTGTAGTGCTTCTTAAAGAATCGATCAATTAAACTAAGATTATAGTGTGTCAAACGTTCACTTGGCGGGAATCCCGAAATACACCACCATCGATTCTAGGTCACGAACTCCGAGGGATTGACCAAAATCACCATTTCAATTGAAACATGAACAGGAATTGCAACAGCAAATACCTGCTGGCTCTTTCGATGATTTCGACCTGGGTGGTTTAGACAATTTCTCTGCTAGTTAGGCTTATTACATATTGTTCTGTGGATGGCCGTGTCATGGCCACCACGCTCTCTGTCGAAGTCGATTCAACAGAAAACGAAGTCCAGATTCAGGAATTATCCATCCACGATGATGGACTCGTCTCGTTCCTCGACGATATCGACGATGACCAGAAAGAGGACGCCGTTATCCGTGCGCTGAAGGTGGGGGCGGCAACGCTCCAACTCGCGGAGACGTCCAAGGACCTAGAATTCGTTAAACGCGAGTTCCACTCGATGCAGGAAGTCATCGAGGGCGAGATCGATGACGTGCAGGATGACCTTCAGGAGAAGTTCGGGGACGATGGCAAACTAGCCCGCATCTTAGATGGCCATCTCGGCGACGATGGCACACTTCGAGAACACATTGATGATGCCTTCGGCGAGGACGGTATCTTCAGTGAACGCCTCGATGAGGAGCTCGGGGAGGACGGCGAGCGGATCCAGCAAGCCCTCGATCCAGATACCGAAGGCACACCGACGTATCGATTGAAGCAGACATTGAAAAACGAGATTCAGGATATTGAGGAGAAATTGACCAAGGAAGAGGCCCAAGCGGAGGTCAGACAGCGGACGACGCTGAAAGGCGACGACTTCGAGGATACTGTTGAGGGACTCCTCGACGAACTCGTCTACCATACCTCCCATTCATACGAGTACACCGGTGACAGCGAAGGGGAGTTGACCGGACGTGACGTTGGCGACTTTGTACTCACACTCGGCGATACGGGTCAGCGAATCGTCGTTGAAGCGAAAAGCGAGAAGGAATACTCCGTCCCCAGCATCAAGAGGAGATGGATGCGGCTATCGAGAATCGGTCGGCCGACTACGGCATATTCGTGTCCGAGTGTGAAGAGTATCTGCCGAACAAGGTCGGGTATCTGCAGGAGTTCGACCGAGAATATCTCGCCGTGTCCATCAGCCAGGACGAAGAGGACGAGATCGACCCGCGACTCTTCCGGATTGGCTACAATTGGGCGAAGATGCGCGCTGCCCAGGCCGCGGTGGACACCGGGAGCCAAGTTGACCCAGAAGTAGTCCAGTCAAAGGTCGAGGAGGTCAGTGACAGCATCGAGCGGTTCCAGAGCGTGAAAAAGAAGTGTTCGAACATCCGGAAGAGTGCCACCGGCATCGAGGCTGACCTCGATGAAATTGCGGATACGGTAAATGGACATCTGAACGACGTTCGTGCGGAACTCAGTAAGGCTGACTCGTGAGTGACAGTCTAGCTGGAGCGATTTCTCTTCGGCAATAGTGTCGTTGGTGCTGTCCCGATGATGGTTATCGTGTATCTTGATTCTCCGGTAGCTCCCGTTGAGGATGATAACCCTTCAGCCAGTCACAGCTGCTCTCAGAGGTAATGGGGCGTACAAAGTTTTTCGCCCCCAATGGGTGCGGGGCGACCTAGTCGCCCTCGCTGACCGTCAATGGCAGCCCATCCACTTGCTCGACTAGATGTATCGACGCGCGTCCTGAAACGCGCCCAGTACGAGGCGTTCGAGTTCGAGTTTCACGACGGCGCACTCCTCGTCCGGAACGGCAGCCATCCGGATCCCGAGAACCACGAGTACGAGGTCACCGTGACGGATGGGGTTCCCACTCACTGCGAGTACCCCGCTGACGAGAACTACGAGGGCGCCTGCAAACACCGCGTCGCAGTTGCAATCAGAACGCCTGTTCTCGAGGCAGCGGTCCACACTCAACTTGCCGCGGACGGCTCTGGGTCATCCAACCAGCCGCTCTCCGAGGAGCAGTATCTTGCGGAGAAGGACACAGAACACCCTGTAGACACCGGTGATGAGCCCGTCGACTCTGATGAGGACGCTCGTGACGACACTGACGAAGGGGAGGAGTATCCATGCGAATGTGACGATCTATCTAACGACTTCCCGTGCTGGAATTGCGTCCTCGCAGGCCGTCGTTCCCTTCCTGACGCGTAGCACAGCGAGTTTTGTTGGCCCCTAAAGGGTGCGGGGCAGTCCAAATCGCCTCGCGTGATTGACGATGTCACTGAGAGACGTCTACGAAACGGGATTCGACGAACAGACCGACAGAACGCTCTCGGCGGACTGCCCGGAGTGCGACGGACGCGTCATCGTGGACGCAGGCGAGCGGCGGTGTGACGATTGCGGACTCGTCATCACCGAGCAGCGACTCGACCGCGGACCGGAGTGGCGCTCGTTCGAGGGGGACGACGACAACCCGAGCCGGGTAGGTGCTCCACTGACCGCTGTAAGACACGATCGCGGCCTCTCGACCGAGATCGGGCAGCAGCGAGACGGGACGGGGTCACCGATTTCTGGTCGGAAGCAGGTCCAACTGGGCCGGCTGCGTCGCGAACATAACCGAGGCCGATTCAGATCGAAGGCCGAGCAGAATCTCGCACACGCCTGCTCTGAGCTTCACCGGATGACGAGCGCACTTGACCTACCCAAGACGGTGGCCGAACGTGCGGCGGCGATCTACCGTGAGGCAATGGAGGAGAATCTCATCCGCGGGCGGGCGATCGAGACGATTGCGGCAGGGAGCCTCTACGGAGCGTGTCGGTGCGACGGCGTCACCCGAACGCTCGGTGAGATCGCCGACGTGGCGCAGTGCGATGAGTCCAAGGTCAAACTCGGCTACCGGGTGCTGAACGTAGAACTAGGGCTGGAGACGGGGGTGCGTCGTCCTCGAGACCTCATTCCCCGTCTCGTCTCCGCCGTAAATGCCTTCGGCGATGTCGAACGTCGGGCGCGTGACCTCGTTGAGTACGCGGAGGAAGCCGGACTGGCGAACGGCCGAAATCCGAACGGGGTTGCGGCGGCCTGTATCTACCTGGCCGGCCAGGAAGTCGGTGAACACATTACACAGACCGAACTCGCTGACGTGGCTGACGTGACGCCGCTCACGATTCGGAAGCGCTATCGAGAACTCAGAGAGTGACGGTGGAATCGGAGTAATTGAGTAAATGGACTGAAATGAGGTACGTTATTTCTGCGACCTATCCCTCATTTGTTATCGGTATATAAAAAGAGGAAATAGTATTATGCACCAACCGTCTAACTATCAAAATAGTAAGGTAGTATGATAAAATACCGAAACAACATTCCATCTATCTTATTGATATCAATACTTCTGGTTCCGATTCTCGTAGGGGCGGTTCATCGTGTGGCTAGGGTCAGTATGAAATGTCGGTGATTAGTGTATGCTTCAGTAATACCTACTCACGATGCATAAATGCGCTCTCTCTATCCTAATTCTATATATATAAATTCTAAATATATCATACCTGGTCTTAAGCTTCATTCACGGGGTATTGCGAATCGGAAAACAGAAAAATATCAATATCAAATCTATATACTGCAGACGGTATTAAGGCTCACTCTCAGCGAAAGCTGTAGCTCATAAAATTCCTTGGTGGCGCCCTCAGGGGCGAGTGGGGCTAATGTGAGTAGGAGCACGTCATGTGTAATATAATTGGAAGCTTGGCACTAACAGGTGTGCAACTTCAGGAGGGAATTTCGATGACGTCCGATGTTACGTCGTTTCTTGATCGACGTCAGTAACGACTGGACACGAAGCGTTAAGCAATATCGACTGTGCGACGCTGCCAAACAGCGCTTTACCTGTGCGGGATCGTTTTCGAGGCCCGACGATGATGTATCGAGCGTCCTGTTCCTCTGCGTATCTCGTCACCTCCTCAGCGGCATCGCCAACGAGTCCCACCGCCTCGTATGGAACATCAAGGTCGGTTGCAGCCTCGGCAGCTGTTTCGGCCGCGACCGCACGAATCTGATCCATATCCAGCGGCTCTTCGGACTGTGCGCCTGAAATCCCCAAGTCGAGAAACTCAGATCGCGTCAGCGCATACACTACGTGGACGGTATCGTCAAACGCCTTGGCAAGCGTTTCTGCTTCTCGAATAACCCGGGTGGACCGATCGGAATGATCCACTGCGGCGACGATTGCCATATCCATGAATTCTCTATCCTGTTTCATTAGAGTGTCGGTCTCCGCAAAATACCCATCATGGAACCGACGAGCAATGGTTCCAGCGCTCACGGTTCAACAATGTTGTATTCACATGGGGAAGAGAGCCGATTGGATTACAAAACTACACATGTAATTCCTAGAATTTGGCCGCTGATCGAACTCCTGAGTTCCAATACTATTGAAAACAGCGCAAAACGTCGCTCTCAAGAGGCACTTCGACGAGGTTCCTCCAAGGCCGCCTCGTACTTATGGAATCGATCAACCGATCCACTCATGTGAGTTATAGTGTGAATACGGGGTACGGCCCCGCAGACGACTGACTTCTCATCAGGCGAGGCGTACTACCGATAGCTCTGCAGAGATCATCGTTACAACTCTATCGAAAACTAAGCAAACGGCGCTCGAGTACGGCTGTTCTAAGGGAACGGGGGCGGGGTCGTCCTAAGCCCGAAGGGCCCGTGCCGTCGGCAGAAGTATCGTCACAACGCTCAGGAGGAGGATGACCAGTGCGAGGGGGCTGGTGAGGAATACGTCGGGTGAGCCTCCTGAGAGGGCCAGCGACCGACGTAGATTCACCTCTGCGATCGGGGCGAGGATCAATCCGAGAACCATGGGCGCTAATGGGTACCCACGGAGACGCATCGCGTATCCGAGTAACCCTGCACCGAGCATCACCCACGCATCGAAGAGATTCCCACGAAGGGCGATCGCGCCGATGACACAGAGCAGCAGGATGATCGGCCAGAGGAACTGCTTCGGGATATTGATCAACCGCGCCCAGTAGTTGGCCCCAAGTAGCCCTACCAGCAGGATAAACACGTAGATCATAAAGAACCCGACAAAGATCGTGTAGAGGAGTTCAGGTTCGTCCTGGTACAGGCCTGGTCCTGGGTTCACGTCGTGCACTAACAGCGCACCGATGAGGATTGCCGAGACGGAGTCACCAGGAATGCCGAGCGTCAACGTCGGGATTAGCGCGCCACCGGTGCTCGCGTTATTGCCGGACTCGGCTGCGGCGACGCCTCGAACGTTTCCGTCCCCGAACGACGGGACCGCATCCTTGATCCACCGTGTCGCTTCGTTGTATGTGATGAACGCTGCAATATCACCACCTGCGCCGGGAATCGCTCCGATGAGCGCTCCGAGAATTCCCGACCCAGTACTCACGGGCGCGATTGCCCGTAAATCCGACAACGACGGGAACAGACCCGTGATCTCTTGGTCAATCGTCTCTTGATCCTCGTCGATTCCGCCAGCGTATTTCCGAAGTCCCTCGGCGATTCCGAACAGTCCGATCATTACGGCGATGAACTCCACTCCGGTGAGTAGTTCGGGGGTGTTGAACGTGAACCGGTGATACCCCATGATCGGATCGATTCCGACGGTCGCAACTAACATTCCGAGCAGGCCGGAGATCATCCCCTTAGTGAGCGAATCTCCGCTCACACTGGCGATGATCGTCAGCCCGAAGATTGCGAGCGCGAAGAACTCCGGCGACCGGAAGTTCAGTGCCGCGTTTGCAATCACGGGTGAGAAGAACATCAACGCGATGACGCTTATCACGCCCCCGATGAACGAGGCGACCGTGCTGACCCGGATTGCGCGTCCAGCATCACCGTTCTGTGACAGCGGATATCCATCGAAGATCGTAGCCGCCGCCGAAGGGGTTCCGGGCGTGCGAATCAGGATTGCTGGGATCGACCCTGCGTAGACCGCCCCTCCGTAGATACCCAGTAGCAGCATCATCCCGTTCGCCGGTTCCATTGTGAACGTGAATGAGAGCAACACGGCAATGGTCATCGTCGCCGTCATTCCGGGGATCGACCCCATGAGAATCCCCAGAAGGATTCCGATGAACATCAACCCGATAACGACGGGGTCCAGCACGTTGACGAATCCTTGTGCAATATACTCCAGTACCATCAAAACACCACCCCCAGCGGAATCTGGGGAAGCAGCCTGGAGACGGGGATGATTCCCTCGGGCAGTCGCACCAGGAAGATGCGGCCGAAGATATAGAAGAGCAGGATGGGCACGCCGATCGAGAGAGCAACGAGGAACGGCGTTGAGCGGATTTGTGAGTAATAGAGCAACGCGGGCAGGAACAGCATCGAGCCAACCAAAAACCCGGTTATCGGCATTAGCACGACGTATGCCACGAGGAGGATGAGCACGATAACCGGTGGTCCATAGTTGAAGTCAGCCGTCTCAAGTTCGGTTTCCGTTCCGCTCAGGATCTCGGCAACCCCGAATACGATAATCCCGGCGGAGATGAGAATCGGGAAGAACCCGGGACCGACCAATCCCTGATCGGGGAATCTGCTCGCAGCAAAGATGACTACGAACGAGAAGAGTACGAATCCCACGGTAAGGGGGTTCGACGAGAGTGCACTTGCGGAGGTTCGGTCAACCACCTCAACTATCCGTTGTTTAATCATGAGTATCCCACGCTCGTGTCACGAACTCACGGAAGATGACTGTATAAATGTACTGGTACTGCCGCCTATGGACGGTTTCGGCCACATTCTCCCCAACCATTGCCACCACTGAACTACAACCGACCCAACCAGTTAACGAATTGATTCTTCGTGCAAGCAGTTGCCCCATCGCTAGCCTTATTAGGATAATATCACTACATGCATTCGTATATGGGTCTCAGTAGCGTACTCGAGGGAATCGACCAGATACAGTTCGAGCACGTACGCGTGTTCGTGTTGAAGGATGTGCCAGAGGAAGGGCAGATTACACTCGTCGACACGGCGTTCGATGAGAACGGCGAGGAGCTCGTCGAAACGCTACGATCAGAGTACGGAACCGTCGATCGGGTAATCCTCACACACGGAGATCACGGCCATCACGGGGGTCTCGCCCATGTCGTGGAGGCATTCTCGCCCGAACTCCTGATGCCGGCGGACGAGACGAAACTCTACACCCACCTCGAAGAGGAGGGGATCGACATCGAACCTGACGTCGCCTACGAAGACAATGATGTGCTCGAGGGGAATATCCGTGTTATCCAGGTTCCCGGACACACGGAAGCGACCTCCGCCCTGCTCCTCGAGGATCGAGACATCCTCATTTCAGGTGACTCGCTGGATGGTGCTGACCGCGGCGGGCTGCCGGCTGGGTATCTGCTCCCCCCGCCGGCGCTGTTCAACGACAACCACGAGGATGCTGAACTCAATCTCTACAACCTGCTGAAGTACGATTTCGACACCCTGCTGGTCTTTCACGGTTCCCACGTGTTCGAGGATCCGAAGGGGAAACTCGACAACTTCCTCGCCGAGCGCGAATGGAACGAGTGGGATCCTCGGACGGACTGATTCGGTAGTTTCCATAGAACGTGCTGGCGGCCTGAATTCCGTCATTATCTTCCGCCTGCCGTAGTCGAACTGTTCTCAACGCGTCCCCGCTCCTTCGTAGCGGGTAGTCTTGAAGGGGGAGTCGGCACGCTTCGAACCCCCTGTAGTTCCGGGTGCGTTAACAGTCATGGCGCCAGTGGTAACCTGCTACCAAGTACGGGATAGTGTCCTCGGAAATCGTCCAGATCAGAACCGTTCTCCCTGGCAATTCCACGCAGAGAAGCACAAGACGGCCCTGGTCGATTTTCTTGGCACGCTGCATATCGCCGGGAAGAATGTGCGTTACTCGCGCAGGACCGAGACGTCGAAGACGGGTTTGCAGGTGTCGCCAGCCAGGAATGATTTGAACGCCTCATCGGCCTCAAGCAGGCTGAATCGATCGTCGAGGAACGTCTCGTGGTCGACGTCTCCCGAGGCAATTAGACGGAACGCGCGGACGAAGTCTTGGTACATTGCGCTGTAGGTGCACTGGATGTCGACCTCCGCCCGGACCAAGGGGGTATAGGACATCGTCGTCTCGCCGGGCTGGCCCACAAGTACGATCTGGCCGCCCTTCCGAACTTCCTCGGCGGCCATCGACAGTCCGGAGGGATGGCCAGTCGTATCGAAGACAACGTCGTACCCGATCCCGTCGGTGTACTCCGCTCGGTACGACTCAAGGTCCGTCTCCTCGATGTTAATCGCGGGGAACCCGAGTTCCTCTGCAAGTGGGAGTCTGTAGCGGGTGTCCGGATTGATACCAGCAACAGTGACCTCCGCACCCTGTGCGTCTGCGACCTGGGCGGTGAGCAAACCGATCGGACCGGGTCCTGCGACGAGAACGTTGTCGCCCGCACCGACGCGCGAGTTCTCGATGACTGCACGGGTACTGACCGCGGTTGGCTCCGCAAGCGCGGCGTGTTGCGGCTCAACGTCGTCCGGGACCAATTGAAGCGACGTTTCGGGCGCGATGATGTAGCCCGCATACGCGCCATCGTGGTCGATTCCGGTGAGTTCGGTGTTCTTACAGATGTTCTCCATCCCAATCTGGCACTGGTAACAGTCGCCGCAGCCGTGGATCGGGCGTTCGACGACTCGCTCACCGGGGGAGAATTGCGTGACGTCGTCACCGACTTCGACGACTTTCCCCGTGTATTCGTGACCGATGATTGTTGGGGGATTCATCCGCTCGAACGCGGGCTTGAATTCATATATCCCGGCGTCACTCCCGCAGAGCCCAGCGTAGTCCACCGCGATCAACAACTCGTTCGACGCCGGTTTGGGCGTCGGGACGTCGATGAGTTCCATACTTCCTGACTCGCGGCTGGTCTTTGCTAGCCCGCGCATACAGGAGAAACAAGATTCACGTATTATAACGTTCCGGCATCAGGACAGCCGTTTACACACAAAGGTCGGTCACCCGGTTGAGGGTGCATGAACCAAGTTCCGACTCCCTACCTCGCTGAACGCGGTCCGAACCACCAGACAGCGGTGCAGATGAGGAGTAAGAAAGTCCCCCTTCGGTCACGGTATCAACTTCTATTCATGAGTAAGGTTTAATATACATGGTCTAAAATGGGGGACTGGTATGGTAGCAGATGACGGCGGTCAGAGCGCACTGAACAGACGAAACTTTGTAAAGACGGTCGGAACCGCAGGCCTCGTGTCAACGGCGGGGTGTCTCGACCAGCTCAGTGGGGAACAATCGTGGCCAGCGCGTCCCGTCGAAATCATCGCGCCGTGGTCGGCAGGTGGCGGTGCCGATCGAACCAGCCGCGCTGTCGCCGACGCGGCCGAGAATCACACTGAGGTCTCGTGGAACGTCAGTAACCAGACCGGCGGCTCGGGCTCCGTTGGGATGAACGCCGCTGCCAACGCCGAACCTGACGGACACACACTCGGTTGCACTGCGCCCGAAATCGCTCTGTTCGAGCACCTCGGGATCGCTGATCTCAGCCCCGACGACATCACGCCGATTATGCAGTACACGGAGTTCCCGGCAGCGCTCATCGTCCACCAGGACTCCGAGTTCGGGTCAGTTGACGACTGGCGATCCTACGGTCAGAACAATACAGTTCAGATGGCGAACTCGGGATTCGGATCCTCATGGCACATGGCCGCGGCGGGTATCGCCAGCGAGGCGGGTATCCAGGTCGAACACATCTCCTACGAGGGTGCAGCCCCCGCGATGACTGCCGTCGCCAATGGCGAGGTCGACTGTACCGCGGTTGGGGCAGCCGAAGCGGCACCCCAGGTTCGAGACGGCAATCTGAAGGCCCTTGGTGTCGCGTTCAATAAGCAAGTCGACGCACTCCCCGACACGCCGACGCTGGCGGACGAAGGGCTCGACATCGAAATCGGCTCCTGGCTGGCACACTTTGCTCCGGCAGACATCTCCGATGATGTCAAGCAAAATCTCGTTGACGTGTACAGTTCGGTGTACGAAGACGATAGCTTCGTGCAGTTCATGGAGAACAACGATTTCATCCGCGTTCAGCGAAGCGGTGACGAACTCACGCAGTTCCTCAACGACCAGTACGAGTTCTACGGCCAACTCGTCAACGAACTGGGCATCGAGAAGCAGTAAGCGTCCGCGTTCGATCGGTCCGATTCGTTTTCACACTGCTTTCGAGGGGAGTCAGCACCATTATCAACCGAACAATCCAGAGAGGTTCTGACTTGACTGTCAGTCTAGCGTTCGACGAGATCGAAGATGTTTGCCCGTATTCGGAGTATCTGCGGGTAACGGAGACGCTGCGTGTTCGAGTATCGCCGTCTCTTCAGAAGCGTGCCGTCGACTGGTTTTCGAACCGGGATGAGGTGCGTCACCCTGGCCATCACCGGTGGATTTATTGATGCTGTTTCCATCGGCGAACGTATGCACACGGTCGAACCGAATATCGAGCGGCAGGACCGCGATCTCGTCGAATCATTCGAGGAGATTCCGAGTACGATCGTCTCTGATGTGACCGGCAATATCGGGCTCACCATGGATTCAGGGATTCGACCTGCATTCGACGGGGTCGAGATGGCCGGCTCCGCGGTCACGGTCAAAGCGGCCCCGGGCGATAACCTGATCATCCACAAGGCGATCACGATGGCCGAACCTGGGGACGTACTGGTCATCGATTGTGATGGCTACACGGATACCGGGCATATCGGAGAGCTCATGAGTCGGTCTTGCCAGGCGAACGGGCTTTCGGGGCTCATCATCGACGGTGCGTACCGTGACAGCCGCGATATCGCCGAGATGGAGTTCCCGGTGTATGGTCGGGGTGTGAACCCCCAGGGACCCCTCAAGCAGGATCCAGGATCGATTAACGTCACGATCTCCTGCGGTGGCGTGAGCGTCGATCCCGGCGATATCGTCGTCGGCGACGACGACGGAGTGGCTGTCATCCCTGGCCACGGCGCGGAAAAAGTCCTCGAACTTGCTCACCAGAAACTCGCTGCCGAGGATACGACTCGTGAGGAGGTCGAAGCGGGGGAATACCTCTACGAGCTCAACGGCTACGACCAACTGTTTGAGGGGATGGAGGTCGTTGGCCCCGAGGACTCGATCCAGTAGCTGACAGAGTTCGAGCGGTCGAAGCGATTCTAGACGAATTGATTGGCGGAAAGACCTCGTTCCACGGTTCTCCCCAGGCCCATAGCGTCGGCACTCTCGGGGAATAGAGTAACTACTCACGTCTGATTTCAATATTGTTGCAATCCCTCGACGGGCTTAAGAGGACGTAACAAAATCACTTTGCATGGCAGATTCGGACGAATCGGGCGGACGGGGGCTGAAGAGCGTGGAACGATCCTTTGAGATCATCGAATACCTCCGCCAAGTCGACAGTTCGACGCTCTCAGAGACGGCCGAGGACCTCGATCTCGCAGTGAGTACGGCGCACATCTACCTCACGACCCTCCTCAAAACTGGCTATATCGTCAAGGAGGGCAACGAATACCGGTGCAGCTTCGAGTTCCTTCAGACAGGCGGCGAACGTCGGGACGAGATGGCCTTGTACCAGGCGGCCAAACCGCAGCTCGACGAATTGCAGGAGGAGACCGGGGAACACACCAACGTCACTGTCGAGGAACGCGGTTACTCGGTACAGCTCTACAAATCCCAGAGTCCGAAGTCGATCGACGATGACGCATCGCTCGGCGATCATTTTTACCTTCACCTAACCGCGACTGGTAAAGCGATTCTCTCGAAGTTCTCCGAGGAGCGTGTAACCGAGATCATCGATAGACGCGGGCTGCCGGCGCTGACTGATGACACCATCACCGACGAGGATGTCCTCCGCGAGGAACTGAAGGAGATTCGGGAGAGGGGCTATTCGATTAATCAGGGAGAGCATTTCCCTGGTGTCTGTGCCATCGGTACGGCGATCGTCTCCGAACCTGACGGAGCCCTCGGCGCAATAAGTATCAGCGGTCCCCTCAGCCGAATCACGCCTGAGCGAATCGAAGAGGAGCTCGCCCCGGCGCTGCTCAACACGAAGAACATTATCGAGCTGAAAATCCGTCAGTACGAGTAGTTGAAGGCAGTCGGTCCTTAACCGACTCCGCCCGGGATTCAGCTCAGTTCGTACCGTTTACTTCGGGGGGCTTTCCCACTCGGATCCGTTATCCTGTGGCTCGTAGCCGAGCACAGCCTTCGCGTGCTCGATATCGAACCACCGAGCGTCGTTCCCACTGACCGCGTAGAAGGTGTCGTACGTGACGTCCTCGTCCTCGAGACAGCACTCCAAAAGGTTCGCAAAGTCGCGCTGGGATGTCCAGGATGCCTTTAGGCGCTTCTCCATTTCCTCATACTCTTGACTACCACGCTCCCACGAACCGGTCTGCGACTGGTCCCACACCTCGTCGTCGTCGACTTTGTACTCCTCACCACGGTCGACGCCGCGCTCGGCATCGCCGTACGGGTGATCGTACTCTTTCGTCCGCACGCTGGAGATACGAAGCGAGTAGACCTGATGGGGTGCACCGTCGCGACGAGCATGCGTCTGACCGATGTGCTCGCCGAACATCTTCGTGGCACCGTAGTAACCGTCGGGCTTCGGGAGCGTCTTGTGGGTGAGTCGAAGCGGTTCGTACTCGCTCGGATAATCCTCCTCGTAGAGTTCTGGGGCGTGTTCCTCCTCGTACAACCCCATGATGCGCTGGGAGGACGCGAAGATGAGTTTCCCGACGTCGGCCTCCTTCATTGCTTTGAGGACGTTGTATGTGCCGACGATATTCGGCTCGATGACGTCCTCGAAGTCCGCACCTGCGTCGGATTGTGCAGCGAGGTGGATCACCGCGTCCTGCCCGTCGAAAGCTGGCCGGATCGCCTCGTAGTCGGTGATGTCCGCGACGTGCGTGTCGTATTCCGGATGGTCGTTCCGGTCCAGATACGTGAAGTCGTACCGTTTCTTCTCAGCCAGGTAGTTGAGAATCGCTTCCCCGGCCTCGCCGAACGGACCCGTCACAAGAACGTTTTGCGCTGCCATCGATGAGACAAATTCGAACACAATAGTATATAATATTGTCCATTGAGGGCGGGGCTGCCGGAAGTACGACCGCTTCCCACCGACACTCGAAATTTCAAAACTGTTGAACTCGATGGAGGTCGATCTGCCTCAGTTGGTTACAGTTATACAATTGTAATGGCCTGGGGAAACGGTGGGCGTGTAGTACCGAATCGAACGGGAAACCGCCATTCAACATAGTGGAAATCGACGGTTGGTGGAAATCCGAGACAGACGACCAGCAACTCTTCGGCGAATGGGTTGGGATCGTCGAACTGTGAACTAAGCGAACTCGAAATGGGGAACCGGGTCAAACTGGACTGAAAGTCCGTCTCGACCCGCATTTCTCCCCGTTCGCGGATCGATATTACGGCGCCTCGAGCCGTGTCACGTCGACGAGAATGGCAGTGGCGATCTCATGGCCTGTAGCACCTGCCCCGGTCACGTGTGTTTGTCCTGCATGTTCCGTCTCCAGTTGGATGACGGTTCGTGCACCGGAGACCGCGAGCGCACTGTTTTCGGAGACGAGCCTCGGTGCCACACGCACGTCGTCTTCACTGATCTCACCGATGAGGCGTACTGTTCGTCCATCGTCCTTAGCGAGATCGAGTGCACTCCCCGGAATCTCCTTGATGCCTTCAACGTGGACATCATCGATCGTGAACTCGCGTTCCGACTGCGTAAGAACGTTGGCGAGGATACTACACGTGAGTGCAGCATCAGTCCCCTCGACGTCGAACGTTGGATCGACTTCGGCAACACCGAGATCTTGTGCCTCCGCGAGAACATGTTCGTATCCGAGACCCTCAGCTGTCATCCGGGAGAGGATGAAGTTAGCGAGGCTATTGAAGACGCCGCGGACTCGCGTAACGTGATCCGGTCCGAGGTCTGATATCGTAGAGAGTACCGGCATTGGCCCACCGACCGTCGCCTCGAAGCGAATCTCTCCATCGCTTTCGGCTTCTAACGCTCGGACGTCTCGATACCGTTGTGCCATTGGCCCTTTATTTCCAAGGACGACGTGGCAATCCCGTTCGAGGGCTCCCTTGACGTGGCTAAACGCCGGTTCTGCATCACCGATCGTAATGGGGGTCGCCTCGATTAATGCATCGTAAGATGCGTCGATTGCGGAGTCAGAGGGCTCATCCCCGACGACTCCGTCATTCTTCTTCCTCTCGAGGACCGCCTCCACGTCGATTCCATTGGCATCAGTTGTTGCACTCTTCGAATCGGCGATAGCAGTTACCGTGTGACCGTATTCTTCGGCGAGCTCCGCGACGGAGGACCCGACTACCCCCGCCCCTAAGATTCCGATCCTCATTATGCTTCTCCGCCAAGCGCGAGTGGCTCGATGATCTGAATATCTTTCTGTTCCATTATTTGTCTGATTTCTTCTATTGTATTTTCTGCCTCACCGACGGCTGTACCGAGTCGAAGACGGGCGCTCGAGACGTCTTGTGTACCCTCGGGAGAGGAGAGTGAAAATGCCGTTATCGAGCTATTTGTTCGCTCGCGAATTTGCGTCAGCGTGTCCGAAATACCAGTATCAACAAGGTGACCAAAGAGGAGTAATGTAATCGATTCGCTATATCGTTCTGTCCCCGCTTGAACGACGTTAATATCTGCTTCCCGTAATGAAGTGACGATCGCGTCGAACTGCTCTGAGGTTGCCTCGACGTCAACTTCCACCGGAATGTGACCGAGTGGCGTAATGTTCCCTCGCTCATGGAATATCGATTGCAGGTTCCCACGATTCTCCGAGATTGGTTGGAGGGCCCTCAGTAGTTCACCTGGTTCGTCAACGAGCTCAAGTCGGATCGTTCTGACCTGAGCCTCACTATCGACACCTGCCATTGATGCCTCTTTCCAAACCAACGATTGTGTACTCTCTGGTCGTTGCATAAACTGCCATCTCTGGTGAGGGGCCAGGGGTTAACTACGCCTACTCCCAGTTTCAATTCTCACCTTCGATTCAACCGAAACAGATGCAAAATGGGGACTTGCGATCGATAGAAACCGCTCTTAAGGCGGCCTCTTCGGTGTTCGAACTGTATTTCACAAGCCTTCCTCATCGGCGACTAACGTTTTTATCCATGTAGTCAGAATCATCCTCTATGGATTTCAGCGAACTCGTCCTCGTCGCACTCGTGGATGAGTTGTCAGAGGAACAGGAGGCGCGACCATACGCTGACGCCATTGAGTACAACGTACGTGGATCTAGTACCAATCTTGAATCGTTGGAAGAGTATCAGGGCGAACTTCCCATCATTGTAACGAGTGGGATAGCTGGTGCAACCAGAGAGGACAATCCTACGACGGATCTCGAGGCACTGCGTGCAGCGACAACCCATGATTCAGTCGAAGGAATGCTCATTGACTATGATACAGCTCGGGAGAATGAACAGGAAGTTGAACGGTTGAGCAATGCGGATGTTGATCTCATCATCTTCTATCACAACTCCTCAGAGACTCCAAGTTCTGAGAAACTACTGTCAATAGTGGAAGATGCCGCCAAATACGGTGACGTTGTCAAGATCGCAACGATGGCTGAGACTCCAGCGGATACGGTGTCACTCTTGTCGGCTATCATGAATGCTACATCTGAGGGTATTACTGTTGGCGGTGTGGGAATGGGTGAAGTGGGACGCCACACAAGAGTCGTTGCCCCTGGCTATGGTTCGAAATTAGCGTTTGCTCCGCTTCGTTCGGACGCAGACAATGCTGCCCCTGGTCAGTTTGGCTTGAAGGAACTCGCCGGACTCGTTGAACAAGTAGACGAAGTGGATCCGGATATGTCTCTTCACGAATCTATCACCAATCCACATATCCTCTCCGAAGAATAGATACGTCGGCGACTGCTTTCTGTAGAACAGTTTAGAACAGCTATTTCAGGTTTGGATCTTCAGAGTTGAAGATACTCTCATCTACTACACCTGGGCGATGTCCTCGCTTACGCCAGTGAACTGAGAAAGCTCACCATCGGTCTCCTTGAGCGTCTCAATCATAGACGACAGCTGATGAATTGGGATCTGTCCGGGGGCGTACTCGTTCTCGTCCGACTCTAACGGTGCATATCCTAGCTTGGAGCCATAGAGCGGTGCGATGACTCGAGTGTGGCTTCCAACCTCTCCCATGGAGATGCCAGCGACTCGCATCCCATCCCTCGTTGTGTCGTTCACAGCCTGAATCATTCGTAGTGAGTCAGAGTGGTTTTGGGCATACGTTGCTACTTTTGCTATATCGCCGTAACGTGCACATTGGCTAAAAATCGCTTTGAGCGTCTCCAGATCGGGGGTTTCCTCGAACGCGTGGAAGGAAATTATGATTTCGACGTCGTTCTCGCGAAATTCCGGGAGAACCCAATCCGTTCCTCGTGCCGTCTCCAGTTCGATGTCGACCATCTCAACCGCATCGAACTTGGAGGCCGCGAAGAGACAATCCAACCGTCCAGTATCATATGCCTGTCCACCGAACCACTTGCCCCTGTTCGTGGCGATGATCGGAAGTTTCCCGTCGTAGTTTGTGAGTTGAGTAAGTGGATCCTCTGCTTTGTCCATTCGGAACTCGATGATATCCGCTACATCCCTCACGTGTTTTTCCTGAGTGAGGTCGTTTGTTGTTGCAGCGAGGGCGAACCGATCCTGTCTCATGGCGGGGTCTATCCGCTGCCAGCATAAAAAGGTTCGATTCTCTCAGCTCGGCAGCAAGTTCGTTGTACACCAGCTGAATACCTCTTCGCGTTGCTGGAATCTACGGGTAGAGAAGTGATAGTCATATCCCATATTCCGGCCATGGGCTGCTGTGACTCGTATATGAGTTAATATCGTTGGTTGTCTGAATCTACTCGCGACGAGTAAATCACGTGTTATAA
The DNA here is from genome assembly GCF_013401515.1 of Halorarum halophilum. Classification (NCBI taxonomy): domain Archaea; kingdom Methanobacteriati; phylum Methanobacteriota; class Halobacteria; order Halobacteriales; family Haloferacaceae; genus Halorarum; species Halorarum halophilum. Next base: position 3,190,574 of record NZ_CP058529.1, read on the forward strand.
CGTCGTCGCCTGCATGGATGTCGACCTACCGTTGGAGGTAGACGACCACCCGCTGGAGTCGCTCATCGAGGCTGGCGAGATCGAACCGACGGTGCCCGACGATCGGCCGCCGCACCCATCGGAGGGGTAGACGACCTCTCGAGTTGAAGTCTCGATGGTCAAGTGAAACCAGTCATGAGGGCAGTGTCCTCACTGTTCAACTATAGGATTGAATCGAAGCAGTTGTCGTTCTTGTAAGGTAATCCTTGATACCCAATTCTCGGTATCCCATCGGGGACAGGATCCCCAGAGCAGCACGGATGCACTGCTCACGGTACCAGTCAGCATCGTAGTCGTCGACATGCTCGTGGTCGAGTCGCACCCGTTCGGTTCCACGGCGATCAGCGTCGACGACGACGTACTCGATCCGTTGGCCTGGTGAAAGCGGGGTCCCATGGCGCTTCGCCCGCTGGAGGGCACAGACGGTGAGCGTTTCCTGCGTGTACTCCTCGACGTGTTTCGAGACTTGCTGTTGAACCGTAAGCAGATCGACGGCAACGTCACCGTCAGCAAGTTTGTCGAGCCGCGCGGCCAGCACGTCGAGAGCGACCTCCGGATCACGCGTTCGGTCGAACGTCGCGATCAACTCCCGCTGAACCTGGGCGACGAACGGTGGCGTATCGTGCTGGCGGCATTCGATACCCCGAACCTTCACCGCGTCACCCAGTCCGTTGGCTGGGTTGGATGGGAGCGCCTCACCTCGACGCTTCCCGAAGTACTTTGTGAGCGCGCCGGCGTTGGACTCCCGGAGGGGACAGAACGCGACCCAGTCGAACGCCGCCTCGTACTCCAACTCTATGTCCACCTTCGCACTGACCTCGGCGGCGATCTCTTCGAGTGGCCGACGATCCGTTTCAGACACGCCCTCGGCTGGCGTCACCCAGATGGAGTCGACGATCCCGTGGAGGACGCGCCATCCACCAGCCTCGAGGGCGTCCTTCGCGTCGAGGACGATCTCCCGGGCGTAGGCGTTGATCGTCTCGTGGCACTCGATGCGGCCGTACTTCGCGTTCGCGTGGCCCTGATAGCCGAAACACGAGACAAGAATCCACTTGATGGCCGACGAGCGATTCTCGAGTCGCACTCGTTCGTCCAGGTCGTCGGTTCGTTCCATGGCCGCCTTCATCGCGTCGCGATCATCGATGAGTGGGCCGAGGATGTCCCCCAGATAGCCCTCATTCTTGCAGATAGCGTATCCCAGCTCGGGGACGACATCACGGGCCGTCTCCTCGTCACAACAGCCACACCGGACGGTCTCGGGCGAGACGTTGTACTCCCGAATGATGTTGGGGTACATGCTCGAGAAGTCGAGTTCGTGGACGTCCTCGTGGACCCCCACCTCGGGCGCGAGCGTCGCACCACCACGGTCGGCTGCGTCCAGTGTGGACATCCGTTTCACGAACTCCGGTCGCCACGGACGCCACGGGACGAGCACTCCCTGGGATCGAGCAGCGCGAATCTGCATCGCCGTGAGAACGCGTCCGATCGATGCCCATGAGAGTTCCTGGAGGGGGAGCCCCGCCCGCTCGACGAGATCGAGACAGCCAGCGAGCCCGCCTTGCGACCAGAAGAACGTGTTGGAGCGGTCGATAAGCACCCGACCCGGGACGTTATAGCGGGCGGGCGAGTGACTGATTCGCCCGTAAGTCTGGTAGGTCGAGGCACCGGCGAGCGTCTCCCACCCTGGCTTCCGACCTAGGGTGAACTCATCGAGTCCGTACGTGTCGGCTGCCTCGAACAGGACTGAAACCACTTCCGCGGTGTCCATGACGAGCACGTCCGGATCCTGTTCGTCGACGAGTGCCCCAACGGCCTCGACCACTGCACGCGGATGTGACCCGACGCGTTCACCCTCGACCTGCAGTTGCGGGAGTGCGTCGACACCGTGCCCGATTTCGTGAGCGGGGAAGCCGAGATGAAGGGTTCGAAGCTCACGACGACTGGTGTCCGGGCCGGCTGGTGTCCCCGTCTCGAGCGCGTAGCGAAACTGGCGAGAGAGGTCGACGTTGTAGCACGTCACCGCGTCGGGGTCGCCGAACTGCTGGGCGCGGTTTGCAACCGACGACACGGCGTCGATCGTGTGAACGTCGATACGAAGGAGGGGCCGTTCCTCTGTGCGCCACGACTGCCGCCAGTCTTCGACGGCTGTCGACGCGACAGCCTCGTGGGTCGCCAGCCACTCGCGGAGATCCTCCAGGTCCTCGGTTAACGTCGTCCGGTCACTGCTGCCGGTCGGGGTCCGTCCTCCTGACTGCCCATACAGGTCCGAGACGCAATCGCCGAGATACAGCGTCGGCTGATACTCCCTGTTCGTCGCTGTAGTCACGCCGTCATCCGTCACGTGCCACTCGCGGATGCCCCCACCGTCGAGGTAATCAGCGGTCAGCATGCTCGGATTCGGCATCGTTCAGGTCGGCTTCGAGCGCGTCGACCCGCTCGTCGAGGTCGTCGAGGCGACGTTCCTGTTCGAGATCGATCGAGATGAGCATGGGGGCGAGTCGGTCCTCGTAATTCAGAATCCCACCTGCGTCGGCGTGCTCGCGTACGTATTCGAACAGGCGGTCGAACCGAGGTTGATCCCGTCGTCGGAGCGTCCGTCTGAACGCCTGCCAGCGCTCTTCGACTGTGCGAACGAGATCGCGAAACGTCGGGTTCGTCCGCCCCATCTCACAGTCCCCCCGAGCCATCCACGGCGCTCGCTGGCGTCGCAGGTGCCACGGGCTCGTCGACGCGCTGTGCACGATGTTCGAGCACTTCTCGCCAGAATGCGAGGGTCGTCTGGACCCAGCCGTTCTCCTGCGGGTAGACGAGTGTCTCGTGGCCGTCGCCCATGAAGCGCGGACCGAACCGGGTGTTAGTACACTCGAGTTCGCGATGCGCAGCGTTCCCGATCACCTCGGAGATGCCGTCGGTGTGCGTCCGGGTGAGGAGTACAGGAATGTCCCGCGTCCGGCTAACGCCAGCGAGGGTTGCGAGCCGCCGCACGAGGAGCTCCTTCGCCTGCCACTCAGGGATATCGTCCGTCCGGTAGAGCCCATCCACTGCGGGGGCGACGATGAGCGACGTGGACTCGTCGACGAGTGTGGGAAGGCGGTCCAAGAGCGCGGCGTGCTGCCACGGAGTGTGCCCGCGGGCGAGGCGAACCCGGTCGAGGTAGCCACGATGCGGCGCGAGTTCCCGGAACGTCGTCGTTCGAGCGTGCCCGAGGGCGTCGATCCAGACGGCGTTGCCATCGGTGCCAAGCAGTTCGTCGACGACGAGTGCGTGAAGCGGTTCCAGGCCGAGTTCACCCTCGATATCCAGCAGTAAGACTCCCGGATCGAGTGTCGGGAGATCGATGGATGTTTGACGTCTGGTGTGCATACCAACCAATCCTGTCCATGACCGCTTGTACGTCAGCCATGGAAGGTCGGTGGAAGTGAAAGTACCCAGACACCCCGGAGTCAATCTGCGTCTCGGGTACTGGTATGGCGCTGCAGTCGGTGGAATCTCTAGTGGAAACGGTGGGGAGAAATTTGGCAAATATCGCGAGTGGAAGTAGACCACTCCGGCAGGTCTCGATACGCACGGCTGTCCTGACTCGCTTACGGACGCTGTTGCCGGAATGTCTGATTCGGCAACCGATCATTCAGTGCATTCGCGACCGATACAACTGTGGTTCGCCCGATTCGAGTTACCCCCCGAACTCACCGAGCCCGGACTGCTCCCCGATGTCGATTTCGTCGAGTAGCTCCGCGGAGTCGTTCCCTGGGCTGTTCACTCGTTTGGAGACGGGGTAGGCGTGAAGCTTATCGCTCGGGTACGGCTTCAGCACCGACTGCAACTCATCTTTGGATCCACCGGAGAGCCACGTCTCCTCGTGCTGTTGTTCGAGGATAACCGGCATCCGATCGTGGATTGGTTCGACCACCTCGTTTGCCTCGGTGGTGAGGATGGTGCAGGTGACGCGTGGATCGCCCTCTGCGGACGTCCACGTCTCCCATAATCCTGCGTACGCGTAGGGTGAGCGGTCGGGGCGCTCAATCCGATACGGTTGCTTCGACCCACGCGTTCCTTTCCACTCGTAGAAGCCGTCGGCGGGGAGGAGACAGCGGCGCTGTTCGAAGGCTTCGCGGAACATCGACTTCTCGGCGACCGTCTCCGAGCGGGCGTTGATTGGCCGGGGAACATCCTCGGGGTCGTCTGCCCATTGTGGCAGGAAGCCCCATTCCAAAAGGTCGAACTCCTGGGGGGCGTCGTTCTGAACGGCGAGCAACTCGTCCCGCGGGGCGATGTTGTATCGCGGTCGGATGGTGACGTCCTCGGCGGGCGTCGCGTCGAAGCGCTCCATCAGGACCGCTGGGTCGATTGCTAATGACGTGCGGCCGCACATACGAGAGAGGTCGACGCAGACGATGTTAGGTGTAGCGTCGGTAGGCTTGGGGGATGGAGATTTCTACGGTCAGAGGAAGCAGTTTCTGGAACGACTATCAATCCTTCCGGGATCTGGAAAAAGCCGTTTGCTGATACAGAGCGTGTATCTTGCACGCCAGATTGCTCTGACACCGACAATACTGAGAATAATCACGGTATGTGTGCAGTAGACGGTCGTCGTTCGTTTCAGGCTGTCAACGACAAAACAGTCGCTCAGTAGAACCTGCTAATGAATTAGCTCAAATTCGAGGATGTGCTTCTCACCGTACGTTGCTCGGTGTTCTTCTTGGAACTCGAGCATGGCGTCTTCCCCCGCAATCTCGCACTCGAGAGCACATTCTGAACAAGTAACTGCGTAGGTCATGGGACCCAAGTGGGTCCTTCGAGTGACCGTGCCTACTTTAAATTCCACCTTTCAGTAGCGAACAGTATTTAAGAGGGTGTAAGCGGTATATAGCGCTTCATTCAACCGCGCATCGCTCCCGCCCCCGTGTCCGATACGCTCCTTGTATTTAGCATACTCTTGACGATCTACTCAACATCTGTCAAAAGGAGCATGCTGACTATAGAGGGTGTATGCAGCAGTCGACAACTCCAGGGACTGTCGTTATCAGTTGCTCGGTGGTCGAATAACTAGCCCACTGAATCACCTGGCCGAACCAGAGCGGTCACCAGCATTCCGAGAAGTGAAACGACTGCTGCGGTCGCATACATTAGCTCGAATCCGACGTGATTTCCAAGGACACCGAACCCGATCACCCCCACACCAATCCCGATGTCCATCCCGATGAGGACGGTTGCGGTCGCGCTTCCATTCTGGGTGTCCCGTGTGGCAACAATGGCGACCCTCTGTAGGAGTGGGAAAACGAGTGCAAACCCGGCCCCGAACAGCCCGGCACCTGCGAGCAACCCGAGTGGGTGCCCAGAGACGACAAGGAGGCGAGGAGCGAGCGCGAGAAGTACCAGCCCAGCGGCTTGACAGATGAACGACGCCGAGAGTACGACCGGTACCGACCCTGGAAGTTGGCCCCGGACTGCGCGTGCGAGGATAATCGCCCCGCCCATCGCCGTGAAAAAGAACCCCGAGTTTCCGAGGCCGACGGTGGGGGTATAGAGCGGGATGAGTGCGTCGATGGCGCCGACAGGAACACTCGCGAGTGCGACCAGTAATGCGGCCGGCAACGCTTCCGGCGCATAGAACTCACCGGTACTGGTTGCGGGCGGTGTTGTCTCCTCAAGCGCGACCAGCGGGCCCAACACGAGAAGCGCAAGCAGTGCTGCGAAAGCAAATTGCGTCGGAAAATCCGTACTGGTGCGCTATCCAGAGTCCGGCCGGTGGAAGCACCATCAGCGCGATGTTCGGGACAATACCGAAATACGCGAACCCCTCGGACTGGCGGGCGTCCGGTACCACGTCGGCAGCAATCGTCGGTGTCGCGGTACTGCTGGCGCCCTAGGTGAGCCCGTGGAGTACCCGCAGCCCGATTGCGACCCAGATGACGGTCGCCCACGCGAACGAGAGAGTCGCACCTGCGAGTGCGATGGCAGCGATGGCTTGGACACCCCGGCGACCAACCCGATCGAGTAGCCATCCAGCGACTGGTCGCGCGACAACGGCTGCGAACGTGAACGCGCCAAAGGCAGCGCCAATGAGCGACTCGCTGTGCGTTAGCGACTCCAGATAGACGGCGAAAATCGGGTGAACCGCTGCATAGCTGCTGTACGCGAGCAACTGCGCCCCGCAAACGAGGAGGAACGAGCGCGTCCACAGCGGCGGCTCCTCGTCGGTGACGATATGCGTTCTGGAGCCGCCGTGTGACCGCGCCGATCATCCCTTAGTCGTCAGCGGGACTCGGTTGTTCAGCAGCATCCGGTGCGTCGTCAGCGACCACGTGAAGTGGATTCGTCACCGTGCCGTGTTCGGAAGCGTGGGGACGACCAGGCGCGTCGTCGTAGCCGTAGTCGAAGATGCGGTTTCGGTTGAGACTGAGCTTCATGAACTCCGGCTGGAGCAGGTCGAACAGTTCGAACCGCTCCTCCAGTTCGGGGAACGCCGCCTGATAGTCGAGAATCGTCTCACGTGCATGTGTCCAGAATTGCTCTTCAGGGTAGTCCTCGTGTTCTTCGAGGAGGTCCGCGACATACCGAAGGACACAGACGAATAGTCCACAGAAGATGAACTGGCAAAGCCCCTCCGGTGGCTCCTTTCGGAGCACGTCGTGAATCTCATCGGGAAGTGCTTCCAGCTCGGAGAGTGGCTGATCACTCACGTTCACGTCGTCGACGAAGTCCTTGACGGCCAGGCGGGACGGAGCGCCATCTTCGACGGCGAGAATCGTGTTCTGCCCGTGCGGGGAGAAAACCGTCCCGTACTGGTAGAGGAAGTGGAGGAGGGGCGGCAGTACCGTGTCGAAGAATTCCGCGAGCCACTCATCGAGTGTGAGGCCCGACTGCTCGACGAGCTGAGAGATGTAGGGTTCGCCATCGCTGTCGACGTGCATCAGCGACGAGAGCGTGATAGCTTCCTCATCCTCCTCAAGGAAGGTGTATATGGACTCACGCCAGATTGCCCCCAGCAGTTCGTGATACTGGTAGGGCGACCCGTCGATGTCGGTGAAATCAGCGTGGTCGTAGTTGACACCAGCGATCTCCCCTGGGAGGATGAGTCCCTGTTCTTGGAGGAATTCGTCCTGTTCGTAGATGCCTTTGATGTACTCGGTGACGGTCGGGGCGAGTTCGGTCCGCTCGCCGGGGAGCCCCCGCCAGACCAGCGTGTTGAGAATCCGCATCGGGACTTTCACGTGGTGTTTCTCTTCGTTATCGACGTTGACGAAGGTGCGAACCGACTGCTGTGGCAGGTATTCGTCAGGGCCCTCGCCGAGTGGGACGATATCGTCCGCGGCGATGTGGTCGGGGAACAGCGGGACGATGCTGTTCTCCCACTGCCAGTCGTGGACAGGCATGAAGTAGTAGGCGTCCGAGTCGAGATTCTTGGATGCGAGCCGGTCAATGAACTCGTCATAATACTCGCCCAGTTCGCACTGCACGAGCGAATCGTGGTCGACCTGCTCGGTCCCGACGAACGTCGAGTTCTCCTTGCGAACGGCGACCCACGAGAGCGTCACCGACTCCTTGCGCTCGGGCGCGTACTGCTTGTAGTCGTCATAGCCCCAGCCGAGCCGGCCCTTGTTGTAGGTGATCCAGGGATGACCTTCCATCTCGCCTTCGAGATGGGCGTAATCGAGGTCCAAGGGGTCGAACTCATCGCGGTCCCGCCTGCGCGCCTCGATATGAGCATCGGCGAGTAGCGTTCGCTTGTACTCGCGAACGAGGTTCCCTTCAGTGAGTCCGTCAAGGTCGGTCGTCTCACCGAGGTCGCGCAATAGCTGAAGGGGGTCGCCGATGGACGTCCACGTTCCATCCGTGTTGCGTTCGACGGTGTCGCCGTGGACGTACAGGCTTTCCATCAGCCGCTCGGTCGCCTCGAAGCGATAGCTCGTATCTCCGAGTTCGAAGCGGTAACTCGCGCTGCCATCGCCTGCTTCGACCTTCCGGGGTGTGATAATCTCCTCGTAGGCGAACTCTTCGAGCATCTTCGTCAGGAGACGGCGTTCGACGGTCTCCCAGATCTCAGCGTCCAGTGCGTCCTGCAGGGTGGTGTCGTTCGGATTCATGGTTAGTCGTTCTGCGGCAGTGGTTCGCTCCCGCGTTCGCGGGAGGTGCCGGGCGCGTGTTCGACGAACTGGTCGAGCGAGAAGTCCTGATAGACCGTGTCGGTGTCATCGGGGTAGGCCTCGCGGCCGACGAGTCGATTGACGAATTTCGTGTTGCGATAGCAGCCGAGACCGAGGTCAGGCACGCCGACGCCGTGGGTGTGGAGTTCGGCGTTCTGGAGGAAGACGTCACCCCCGACAGCGATATCGAGACGGTGGTCCTCAGTCACTTCGAACCGGCCCTTGTCGTCCCAGTTGATCGCGTCTTCGAGCGGTTCGAGGAAGCCGGGGATGGGCCGTTCATAGCCGGTCCCGAGGATGACGACCTCGCTTTCGTGGACGAACGACTCCTCGGTCTGCCACTGGTGACAGTCGAGTGCGTAGGCTTCGCCCACGGACTCGATGTCCTGCACGTCGGTCATCGCGAAGAGTCCCACGTCGGGGTCGTGATCGCCGATGGAACGGCGATAGAGCAGGTCGTAGATCTCCGCGCTCGTGTCCGGGTCGACGCCCTTGTAGAGTAGGTCCTGGTTCGGAATGAGGTCATCTTTGACTTCCTGAGGAAGGTCGTAGACGTACTGCTCGTATTCGGGAGTGAAATGCTGGAGTCCCAGCTTCGAGTACTCCATCGGGAAGAAGCCGTCCGAGCGCGTCAGCCAATCGAGCCGATAGTCGTTGGCTTTCTGGCGCTGAAGCAGGTCCTGGAACACCTCCGCAGCGCTCTGTCCGGACCCGACGACGGTGACTGAATCGGCCGTCAGCACACGTTCGCGGTTGTAGCGGTACCGGGCGGTGTGAACGACGTCTTCCTCGGGATGGCCCTGGAGCTGCTCTGGAATCTGTGGTCTGGAACCGATGCCCAGCGCAAGGTGCTCGCCGCGGTACTCGAAGCGTTCACCAGTCTCGGGATTCCGCGCGGCGACGACGTAGTGTTCGCATTCGTCGTCCCAGCAGACACCAGTGACCTCGCGACTGAACCGGCAGCTATCAAGGTTCTCGGCGACCCATTGCAGGTAGTCGTTGTACTCGCGGCGGGGAACCTGGAACGTCTCATAGAAGTAGAACTCGTAGATGCGGCCCGTCTCCCGCAGGTAGTTGAGATAGCTGTGGGGATTCGTCGGGTCCGCGAGCGTGACCAGGTCTGCGAGGAACGGGACTTCGAGCGTCGTTCCGTCGAGGAGCATTCCCTCGTGCCAGTGGAACTCGGCATCGCGTTCGAGAAAGGCGGCGTCGACGTCTTCTTCGACACCATCGAGCATGGCTGCGAGGCCGAGGTTGAACGGACCGAGGCCGACGCCGACGACGTCGTGGATGTTCTGTTCAGTCATCCACGCTCACCTCCTGGCTCGGTGCAGCAGTGGCGTCGGCGAGCACGTCAGTTTCGAACCGCTCGCGCTCACAGACCATCAGCAGGGCGTCCTTCTCGGACTCCTCGAAGTAGAATTCCTTGCGAGGTTCGAACCCACACTGCTCGAACACGTGGATGACGCGCTCGTTGCGGGCGTCCGGTTCCGCGATTATCCGCTCTGTCTCGGGATGACGGAACTGCATCGCGACCACAGCTCGCATCAGCGGGAGCGCGTAGCCGTGGCCCAGATATTTCTCGGGGCCGATGAGCAGGTGGACGCCTTGGTCGGTCGGCTCGGCGTCGTAGTGGTTCGCTACGTCGTCCTCGGCCGCCCAGTAGCACTCCCAGTAGCTCATCGGGACATGGTCCAGACACCCGATGTAGGGCGTCAGGTAATCGTCGTCGAGCTTTTCCGCCAACCGGTCGCGGAACGCCGGCAGGGGCAGGTCGAGCTGCCAGTAGGGTTTCACGTGGTCGCTCCCGAGCCAGGCGTGGAGCCGGCCGAGGTCACGTTCGAGAGACGCTTGTCGGAGCGAGATCGTCTGCTCGATACTCCTGTTGTAGGTCTGGTAGTCGTAGTCCATTGCGATGGTGGCGTCAGGTCCTGTCATGTGTCGAGTTCGGTCACGAGCGGGTTCTTCACGGACGTGTAGACGGACTGGTTCTCGAGGTCGTTCTCCAGTTCGTCCAGTCCCCGGAAGCGCGTCAGCAGATTGGCCTTGCAGGGGACGGTGGGCGATTCTAGCAGCGGCGTGAGAAAGTCCGACGAGGGTCGGCCGTAACGCTCGCGAGCGCGTTCGAGTTCCTCCCGGAGGAGCGCCAGCAGGCGGCGCTCCGGGACCAGGCCTGCGCTCCCGAACGCGTTGATGACGTCGAGTGCGTTGTTCAGGATGACGTAGTAGCGCAGTCGCTCGTCGGCGATGGCGTCTGCACAGACGGTGTCGGCCCGCACGCCGACGCCGGGCAGGTAGTCGTCGACATCGGGGTACAGCGACTCGGGGAAGTAGAAGCCCTGGTTGTCGCGGTAGCGGAACTCGCTCGGATAGCCGTCCTCGTCGAGCGTGAGCACCGAGTTCTGCTGGTGGGCTTCCACGCCAACGCCCTGGACGAGATAGAGCCACAGCACCGGCCGGATCGCGGTTTCGAGATAGCGATGGAACCAGTCTTCGCTGACCGCCTGGGTTTCGCGCCCCTCGCGTTCGGCGATGGCGGTGACGATACGACCGAGACGCGACTGGCCCGCGATTGCGTCCTGACAGAGCGAGACCAGCGGTGTGGAGCGCTCGGCCAACTCACCACGGAACGGATTGCTCCGAAGGACCGTCTCCAGCCCCGACTCCCGCTCCTCGCCGATATCGAGGGCGAGGAAGGCGGGGTCACGGACGATGTCGAAGTTCGGGAACGTCTTGGCGAGTTCGTCACCGAACGCGGTGTCGAGCAGTTCCGCGACGGCCACACCGCGCTCCAGTTCGGGGCGCTTGTTCGTCCGGACGGAGTTCGTGATTTTCACGTTGAGCGACGACTTCACCATGAACGGCACGTCAGGGCTGTAGAGCGTCCGGACGGAGGTGGTTGGATAGAATTCCCGTCCGGTAGCGCCGAGGTGTTCGAGGCCGTCGCCGAGGTATCGCTGGACGTGTGGCTGATCGAGGAGATACGCCGCCTGCCACGGATGGACGGGTAGGAGCACGTCCTCGCTGTCGACGTGGTCGGCGACGAAGGGGTCGGGGACCTCGGGGTCGTCTCGCAGGGCGTCTTTCACCCACGTCGCGGCCTGCTGGTCGTCTGCCGAACTCGCAGCGACTAGGTCGGGGTCGGCACGGAAGTAATGGAGCGAAAACGACCCCTGAAGTTCCGGAGCGTACGTGTCCCGGTTCCGGGGGGCGATGCCCTGTCGGCTCTTGGGCGTGGGGTGTCGGTGATGGCCGAAGATGAGGGCTTGCTCGGCGTCGCGGAACGACAGCTGCTCGGCGTAGAGCCGTTCCTCGTCGCCCACCCGATTCGCGACGAACGATTCGACGTTCCGCTTGCTCCGGAGCACGCGCTCCAGCAGTTCGTCCGGAACGGACTCGCCATCACGTGCGCGTGAGAGGTCTTTGATAACGAACGAGGCGAGTGTCGCGGCGTCGATGGGATTGATCGCGCCATCGGGGAGCCGATACCGCACCGGCGTGTCGAACAGATGTCGCTCGGTCGGCGAGTGATAGTCGAGGGGTGCCAGTAGGTCGATGCCCTGGGCAGGGAGTTGCTTTTGGAGCAATCCATCCGGTCCGGGGTCGACCCCGGCCATAGGCTCATCGTGGACCTCGTAGTCACCGGTCTCACGGAGGTAGCAGTTGAGGAACGCATGAACGGTGGCGTCGTCGGCACGGCTGGCAGGGTCGATATCCCGGCTCGAACGGTGGTCGAAATCGAGGCTCATTTCGCTCATGCGACCACCCCCATTTCCTGGGTGACTGCCATCCCACAGTCACGGACGATATCTAGCATTGTGGCGACGTCATCAAGCGTGGCAGTCGGGTTCAGCAGCGTGAACTTCAGACTCGTCACGCCTGCAACCTCCGTTCTGGCGACGATGGCGCGACCATCCTGAAGCAACTGCTCCCGAATCTCGGCATTCAACCGACTCACCGTGCGGTCGCTCATCCCTGTGTGCGGCCGATAGCGGAAGACGACCGCGTTCAGGGTCGGCTCGTGTAACAGCTCGAAATCCTCGGCATCCCTGATGAGCGATGCCGCACCATCAGCCAGTGCGAGGGTGCTATCGACGAGCTCTGCGACTCCTTCACGGCCGAGCGCACGGAAGGCGACGTAGGGTTTCAGCGCATCGAACCGGCGTGTCGTCTGCACGGATTTCGCGACGAGGTTCGGAACCCCCGCCTCGTCGTGTGCCTCCGGGTTGAGATAGGCCGCGTTGCGCGCCATCCACTCGAAGTCCGCACCCTCGCGGAGCAGGAAGGCGCCGCAACTGATGGGCTGGTAGAACAGTTTGTGGAAATCCACGGCAATGGAGTCAGCCCGCGCAATGCCAGATAGCAGGCTATCGTAGTCGTCGGAAAGTGCGAGTGCACCGCCGTATGCGGCGTCGACGTGGAACCAGAGATCGTGTTCGACAGCCCGGTCGGCAAGTGCATCGAGGGGGTCGATGCTGCCGAAATCGGTGGTTCCGGCGGTTCCAACGAGTGCGAAGGGCTCCACGCCGTTGGTTTCGAGCCCGGCCAGCACCGCGTCGAGCGCGTCCGGGTCTATCTGGCGTTTCTCGTCGGTAGGGACTGTGACGACGGCGTCCTCGCCGAGTCCGAGGTGATGTGCTGCCTGTTTACCCGTAAAATGGGCTTCCTCGGAACAGAGGATGCGAAGCGATTCAGCCTCGGGCGGAAGCCCACTCGTTTGCACGTCGCGGCCGAACTGCTGACTGCAGTATTTGTCGCGGGCGAGCAGGAGGGCCTGGAAGTTCGACTGCGTTCCACCGCTCGTGAAGACGCCATCTGCGGCGTCCGGAAGGTCGAACAGTTCGCAGAGTGCGCCGATGACCTCCTGTTCGAGGACGGTGGCGGCGGGTGCCTGGTCGAAGGAATCGAGCGACTGGTTCGCCGCGGTGAGCATCGCTTCCGCGGCGAGTCCAGGAATCATCGGCGGACACTGGAGATGCGCTGCACACCGTGAGTGCGAGGTTCCGACCGAGTGGGGGAGCACCTTCGTTGCAACCTCGTCGATAGCAGTGTCGAGATCTGTCCCGGTTTCAGGGATAACTGGCTCCTCGAACTGCTCGGCGAGCGCGTCGGGGGACCGCCCCGAATACGGTTCCTCGGTGTGTGCGAAGCTATCCACAACCGCATTGGCGGCCTGCTGCATGGCCTCGCGGTAGGCGACGTTCCCTGTCTCAGAGCCGAGGAACAGTTCGTCTGCGCTCATGGGGCCACCTCCGCCGGTTCTTTCTCGGCGTTCGCGACGGCAGCAACCGCTTCCTCGAAGATGGTGGCGATATCGTCGATCTGTGTCTTCGATACGATCAGTGGTGGTAGGAACCGGGCAGTCGCGCTTTCGCGGCCACCGAGTTCGATGATGAGCCCCCGGTCGAAGCACTCGGCCTGCACCGCCTCCGCGAAGTCACTGTCGGGGGCGTGGGGGCCCGCGCCTTGCCAGTCGACATCGGGGTCGACGAACTCGACACCTAACATCAGGCCACGACCCCGAACGTCGCCGACTGCACTGAAACGCTCAGCCATGGTTTCGAGATGGTCACGGAGGCGTCCACCTACGTCGGCGGCGTGGTCGTCAAGGTCGTGTTCGAGCACGTAGTCGATGGTCGCTTCGCCGGCCGCCATCGCGAGCTGGTTGCCACGGAAGGTCCCTGCGTGAGCGCCAGGCTCCCAGACGTCGAGCTCCTTGTCGTACACCACGACGGCGAGCGGGAGGCCACCGCCAATCGCCTTCGAGAGCGTGAGGACGTCAGGTGTGATTCCCGCGTGCTCGAACGCATAGGTCTCCCCCGTCCGACCGAGCCCCGCCTGAATCTCATCCAGTATCAAGGGAATGTCGCGCTCGCGCGTGATGCGACGCATCTCCTGGAGCCAGCCGTCCGGCGCAGGAATCGCACCACCTTCTCCCTGCACGGGTTCGAGAATCATCCCAGCTGGGTCGGTAATACCGCCTTTTTCGTCGTCGAGGAGGTTCTCCACGTAGTTGCTCCCGATTCGCTGACCGTCCTCGCCACCGACACCGAACGGACACCGGTAGTCGTACGGGAAGGGAAGATGGTGGACGTCGTTCATCAGCCCCGAAATGGGCTCTTTGGCATCGGTGTCACCCATCAACGAGAGGGCGCCGCTCGTCATTCCGTGATACGCGCCTTGGAATCCCAGGATGCTCCGGTTGCCAGTCGCAGTTTTGACGAGTTTCAGCGCTGCCTCGACGGCATCGGTTCCAGCCGGGCTACAGAACTGTATTTTCGCTCGCTCACTGAATTCGTCAGGGAGGCTTTCGAATAGCGAGTCGATGAAGCGCTCTTTCGCAGGCGTGGAGAGATCGAGCGTATGGAGCGGTCGCCCGGTATCGAGCGCCTGCTCCATTGCCTCGACCACGAGCGGGTGATTGTGCCCCAGTGCAAGCGTCCCTGCCCCTGCGAGACAATCGTAGTATTCATTCCCGTCCATGTCCGTGACGGTGACTCCCTTCGCATCGCGGATGGCCAACGGAAAATGTCGCGGATACGTTCGCGCATTCGACTCCCGACTGGCCTGCTGGGAGAGTATGGCGCCGTTCCCCTGATCGAGATAGCTCATCGTACGCCACCTCCACGACAGCTCAGAACCGACGTATGGAGTGCCCGTACTCGCGTCCTTGGTTGCTGCATGCGTGTTTTAGGCTCACCTAAAACATCATAAATCCCTCGGATTTTAGGCCGTCCTAAAACAACTCGCCGCCCGTCTCCCAACGGAAGTTGGTCGGGGCAGAAGTACTCCGCTCGAGGGGGGAAGGGTGGACGCTTTGGCTATTTCTTAGGCCAACCTAAAAGAATGTTGGAAACCATAACTGACCGGGCGTGTAGCAGATGGTGTATGTCCGGGGAAGTCCTATTCAAATCCGAAAGCGGCCAGAGCAGAGAAGAAATCGCATTGTACCTCCACGCCGTGGCCGAAAAGCTCGAACGGGGAGACGCAATTACGCTCACATCTGGATCCGAGTCCGTGACGATGGAGCCGCCAGCTCGTCCGGCGTTCGAGGACAAAGCCGAACTCGAGTGGGATGAGAACAGTGGGAACGGGGGCGAACGCACTGGCCAGTTAGAAATCGAGTGACCGGTACAGAATTTGACCCCGGAACTGAACGCACTGCGATTCCTGGTGAGGGAGGGTGCAAGCCGGAGGCTGCCGGTCTAGCAGCCCCTTGAGCACACCGATCAACCGTTCCGAATTGGTTCTCTAACCGTAATAACGGGAACCGGTGCGGACCTGACGGTTTTCTCGGCCACACTCCCGAGTAGGACTCGGTCGGCGCCGCGTCGGCCACTGGTACCCATGACAATGGCGTGGATTTCATTCGTCTCAATACTTTCTCTGATTACCTTCGCAGGTGATCCGTGTTCGACGTGCGTTTGGACGTGTGCCAGTTCGTACTCGTGGGCTTTCGCGACCACGTCGACGACAGCCTCAGATGCCGGGTGCTCAAGTTCGTCCGCAGAGAGTCCAGAGCGAACGTCAGGACCCAGCGATGTATCATCCACGACAGAAATAATGTGGACAGTGGCGTCGAGGGCCGCCGCCAGCGCCAGACCATGACTGGCGGCAGTGGTCGAAGCAGGGCTCCCATCGGTCGGGATGAGAATGTTCTCGTACGGGAACGTCAGCTGCTCACCAGATCGAATTTGAGCGGTTAGAACAGGGACATCGGACAAGCGCACCACTTTCTCCGTGACACTCCCGAGGAGATAGCGTGAGATGCCGGTCCGGCCGTGAGTGGGTAAGACGATCAGGTCATAGTCGTAGCGCTCGGCGTAGTCAACGATCGTCGGCGCCGGATTGCCCTGAACGACGTCGGTTCCGTGCTCGACACCGAGCGTTTCGAGCGTGCCCGCGACGTCCGCAACGATCGTCTCTCCCTCCTGTTCCAGTGCGTCAACGACGGTCCCGTCGACAACAGTGACGCTGTCCCGAGTCGTATCGGCGACGAACACCACCTTGATCGTCGCCTCAGTCCACTGCGCGAGCTCGGCTGCGTGATGGACGATTTTGGCTGCGTGTTCGCTGCCGTCAACCGGGAGAAGAATCGAATCGTACATGTCACTACCGGCAGCTTCGGCGAACAGTCACAAAGCAGTTCCCACGGTACGTACCTCGCCGGTGGTGGGCAACATAGCCGTGAGAACCGAATCACTATGTGGGCCCCACTGTGAACCCATACATAGTTGATTCGGTGACGAAGGTACTACACGAACTCGCACTGGCGACGCCGGCACTCCTCCAGCAACTCCCAGTGGAGCTGCCGGTCTCTCTCGACGTGTTCGTCGTGCTTGCCGTCGTCGGTGTCGCGCTCGTCCTGTTCGTCCTCCAGCCTGTCTCGATCGATACGACCGCTATCGCGCTGATGGTCGCGCTCATCCTCCTCAGTCCGTGGACTGGCGTCTCCCCAGAGGAAGGCGTCTCCGGCTTCTCGAATCCGGCGACACTCACTGTGCTGGCGATGTTCATCCTCAGTGAAGGCATTCGACAGACTGGCGTCATCCAGATCCTCACGCAGAAAATGGAGTCGTTCGCGGGTGACAGCGAATCACGACAACTCCTCGCAACGGTCGGTCTGTCTGGACCCTCCGCGGGCTTCGTCAACAATACGCCCATCGTCGCAGTACTGATCCCAGCCGTCACGAACCTCGCCAGGAAGACCGGGACCTCGCCGTCGAAGCTGCTGATTCCTCTCTCGTTCGCCTCGATGCTCGGCGGGACGCTCACCGTCATTGGGACGTCGACAAACCTGCTCGCGAGCGATATCTGGGCGCAGATCGGTCCGACCGGCGAGCCGTTCTCACTGTTCGAGTTCACACAACTGGGGGCCGTCGTCCTGGCTGTCGGTATCGTCTATCTGCTGACCGTCGGGCGATACCTCACGCCCGCCCGGATCACCGCCGAGGGATCTCCCACAGACCAGTTTGGGATGGCCGACTACCTGACCGACGTCGTCGTGCACGAGGACTCTAACCTCGTCGGGTCACAGGTGCGTGAGCTGCGGCGCGGGGGCCTCGATCTGGACGTGTTTCAGATCGTGCGCAACGGCCGCAGCATCGTCCGCGGCCTCCCGAGCGAGCGGATCCGCGCCGGCGATGTCCTCTCGGTGAGAGCGAGCCAGGAGACGCTCGAACAGGTCATCGAGGACGAGCACCTCGTCCTCCTGCCAGAACTCCTCGACGCCGCAGCCGACGAGGACGAACCCTTCCCCGATGGCTTTGTGCCGGCACACCACGCGTGGAACCAGCCGCCGGCAACAGCCGACGCCACCCCGTCGGCTGATGAGAACGAGGAAAAAGACGGCGGGGACGGAAACGCGGACGCGGATGATGCCAAGGCGGAGACCTCGCTCACGGAGGTCGTGTTGCTCCCTGGGTCGTGGTCGAACAGACGAGATGGCGTCGCCGGCTTCGAGCGTGAATTCGACGCGACAGTCCTCGCAATCCGCCGGGGCAACGAGGTAATTCGTCAGCGCCTCCGGGACGTCGACCTGCAGGCTGGGGACGTGTTGCTCGTGCAGACGAGTGCGGACGTCCTGGAACGGCTTCGGGTCGACACCAACGTCGTCGTCTCTAGCGACGAGCGCTGGGAGGAGTTCGACCGGACGCAGATCCCCATCGCGCTGGGCATCGTCGCCGGCGTCGTCGGGCTGGCCGCGCTCGAGTACCTCCCTATCATGGTTAGCGCCCTCGCCGGTGTCGTGGCGATGCTGTTCTCGGGCATCCTCCGCCCCGCAGACGCCTACGACGCCGTCGACTGGGACGTCATCTTCCTGCTCGCCGGCGTTATCCCGTTGGGTATCGCGTTCGAGGCGTCCGGGACCGCGGACCTGATTGCGACAGGCATCGTCGCCGGGAGCGCCGTGCTGCCACCAATCGCGATGCTCGCGACGTTCTATCTCGGCACCGCAATCATCACGGAGATGGTGAGCAACAACGCCAGCGTCGTGTTGATGCTGCCCATCGCCGTCGAGGTCGCGGGGCAACTCGGTGTCAACCCCTTCGCGTTCGCGCTCGCAGTGACGTTTGCCGCCAGCACGCCGCTACTCAGCCCGGTCGGCTACCAAACGAACCTCATGGTGTATGGCCCGGGCGGCTACAAGTTCACCGACTTCGCGCGCGTCGGTGCCCCGCTCCAGCTCATCCTGACCGTCGTCACGACGGCCGGCATCGCGTACTTTTGGGGACTGTGACCCGACAGATGTTCGACTGCGTCGTGCGCTATGGCGGCGCGCAGGAGCCGCCCCCTACAAGAGCCTATACGCCAATACTGGTGTATGGTTGAGTTGATCTCTATCGGTGGGCTGTTCCTCGCCTTCTTCCTCGTCATTATGAACGGAGTATTCGTGGCCGCTGAGTTCGCATTTGTGAAAATCCGGCCGACCCGGGTGAACGCGCTCGTTGACCGCGGGAAACCCGGTGCAGGACTTGTACAGGACGCCATCGAGAACCTCGATGGCTATCTGGCAGTCAGTCAGCTCGGGATTACGCTCTCCTCACTCGGCCTCGGGTGGATCGGTGAGCCGGCTGTCGCAGCACTCATCGAACCCATCCTCGGGCAACTGCTGCCTGCAGGAGTTATTCATCTTGTGGCATTCGCTCTGGGATTCGGCTTCATCACGTTCCTCCACGTCGTCTTCGGTGAATTGGCACCGAAGACGTTCGCCATCCAAGAGGCCGAACGGGTGGCGCTCCTCGTTGCGCCGCTCATGAAAATATTTTACCACCTATTCCTGCCCGGTCTCATAGTCTTCAACGGCACCGCCAACTACTTCACTAGCCTCGTCGGCGTGTCGCCAGCGTCCGAAAGCGAAGAAACCCATTCCGAGGAGGAGATTCTGATGATCCTCACGCGCTCGGAAGAAACGGGACACGTCGACCTCGACGAGGTCGAGATGATTGAGAGCGTCTTCGAACTCGGCGACACGCTCGCCCGGGAGATCATGGTGCCACGTCCCGATGTAGAAACCGTGTCCGCCTCGATGGCGCTTTCAGAACTTCGTGCGGTTGCCGCCAGCGGGACCTACACTCGCTATATCGTCCTCGACGAAGACGGGGACCAGCCAGTTGGCTTCGTCCACGCAAAGGATATCCTTCAGGCGAGCGAAACCGAAGCAAATCACGACTCAATCACTGCACGTGACCTCGCACGAGAGGTCCTGGTAGTCCCGGAGACGCGACGGATTGACGCAATTCTCGCAGAGTTCCAGACACACGGTGGTGGACAGATCGCGGTTGTCATCGACGAATGGGGCGTTTTCGAGGGGATCGTAACCATCGAGGACGTCCTCGAGGAGATCGTCGGCGACATTCAAGACGAATTTGACACAGCACTGCAGGGCCCTACTATCGAGCACCGAGACGACGGAACGTACATCGTCGACGGCGGCGTCCCAGTCCAAGACGTGAACGAACGGCTCGGCGCTACGTTCGAGACCGACGAGGTCGAAACGATCGGTGGATTCGTCTTTAGTCAGCTCGGTCGAGAACCCGATGTCGGTGACCAGATCGAGCAGCAGGGATATGTCCTTCGCGTAGACGCTATCGACAACGCGCGAATCGAACGCCTCGTGATCCAGCCACCTGAGACCTCTCAGACAGAGACTACTGGGGAATAATCGGCTCGCAAACGGTGGTATTTGTGTCGGGGACAAGGGAGTGGCCCAGCTCGACCGGATCTGTCCAACAATGAGCCTCGAAATACTCGACCGACACAATGAGGAACTATTCAATTCCTCCGGTAGCCGGTTTGTGGACACGAGGTGTTCAGCCACATCCCCTTCGAGGGGGTGTTCTGCAGGAACTGCGTGCTAAATCCGACTCGGCCCACCTCCTACACCTGCTGAGTAAGGCGTGTTCGATACAGTATCTCAGCAGTAAAGGGAGCAGCAGCGCCCCCTGGGAGTGAACCCGCAACCGTCTTTGGCGCAACTACTTTTCGGTGCGGCACCTTACGGTTCCTTATGGACCGTTCCGACTCCTACCGACGTGAGGTCACCTCGAAGGTCGAATCAGGTTGGCGGATCGAGGAGGAGACTCAGGACCGAGTCACGCTCGTGCGGCGTGAGTTCGGTGATCCAGGGATTCACCTCATCATCGCCATCTTGACGATTTGGTGGGCGATGGGCGTCCCGAACCTGCTATACGCCGCATACCGGTACTTCACCGGCAGTCAGCGCACCATCGTATGGAAGGACCGGGCCGAAGCCGACGTTGACGAACTCGCGACGAGCACGGAGTAATCCGTTATCGACGCCGCTGGAACGCGCGTTCCAGACAGTGAGCTGGCTTCACACCGTTGTCGTCCCTACTTCTCGTTGCTGCAGACGCGCCCTGTATTCAGCATACACTTAACGATCTACTCAACATCTGTCAACAGGAGCATGCTGACTATAGAGGGTGAATTCAGCAGCGCACCGCCGATATTTTCGGTGAGTGGATGCTGAAACTGCCGCTAAGAGGAACCTGCTAACTTACCGTCGAACCGCTACTTGTTTCCTTATGGCTTAGCCATTGGCTCTCCGCCCTGATTTATGTTGCCCGACACGTCGCCGTTGCCCCCGACGGCAACTTCGAACTGACTCGGACCGTCCTTCATTCGAGAATTGAACGACATCACTTCGTGATTGCCATGACGAACTGAGGCCGCTGTCAGACTGTATACACCCGCACCGGTCTCCAAGTCCCGAACTACCGTAGTGGGTTCGCCGTCGGCAGGTGCGTTTACGGTAGTCCAGATAGGACGCTCGGTATGACGTTCTGGTGGCCCATACACCAGCGTTAACCGTATTTGCTCAGTTGCTCCAGTATCGCTACGTACGATAATCCGTTCAAGGGGAGATTCCGAGGCGGGTGCTGTCTCGGTGTCGTCATCAGAATAGCTGAATGAACACCCTGCCAGAGCGGTCAGTGTTGCTACTCCCCCAGTGAGGAGACTCCTCCGTGCGATGGTCGGGGACCAATCGGCCATAGTCTTGACAAACTTTTCTCTAAATTAAACATACCGTTGTGAGGCTGTTTCTTTTTCCGTACTGAGCGATTAGTACCTCACCTGTTCTTAGCGATACAATCGACTGTCACTTCGGACTGCCCTCGTGTCCGATACGCGCCCTGTATTCAGCATAACTCGACGAATATCATCCGGATCTGATAGAAATACTGCTGATCAGTTTGCAGACCTTCTTAGAGCCTGTTCCAGCTCTGATGCTGTAATTCAAAC
Source organism: Halorarum halophilum (assembly GCF_013401515.1). NCBI lineage: Archaea > Methanobacteriati > Methanobacteriota > Halobacteria > Halobacteriales > Haloferacaceae > Halorarum > Halorarum halophilum. Next base: position 3,212,026 of record NZ_CP058529.1, read on the forward strand.
AAATAGCCGACGTTACAGCTCGGATACTCAGTAACAGGTCAAACAGTCCCTCTCTGTCGTCGTGAAACGCTGTTTTTCCGCTCCTGAAGGATGCGGAGCGATTCAACATGACCACTGATGCCAGTAATCAGGTTGGGCTAGATACCCAGTCCCAAGTGGCGTTCGAGAATCCGGACGACCGAGACGACGAGATGCACAGAACGACCGAAGCGTGGGCTCACGACCTCGTCGAGGGCGTCACCGAGGCAGCCAAAAGTGAGGAGTTCCAGGAGTGGCTCAACGTCCAGACTCGGTTTCACGACTACTCGCATCGAAACACGCTCCTCATCGCACTCCAGTGTCCCCAGGCGACCCACGTGGCAGGAGAAGTTCGATCGCCATGTGAAAGCGGGGGAGTCGGCGATCTGGATCTGGGCGCCGATCATCACCAGCAAGTGCCCAAACTGCGGGAATTCTCCGTCGTATCACGAGGCGGCAGACTGCACGTACGATGAAACGGACCCCGACGACTGGAGCGAGGGGCTCGTCGAGTTCCGACCTGTTCCCGTGTTCGACATTTCCCAAACGGAGGGAGAGCCACTTCCGAAGCTGGACACGGCTGCAACGGGTGACGCTAGCCAGTTGGTCCCTGCCCTTCTCGATACGGCCGCCGAACTCGCAGCCGACGTCGAAATCGTCTCCTCCGAGTCGTGGTCGCACGGAACAGCGAAGGGCTTCTGTCGTCACCCGAGCGATGGCGAGGAACGACCGCGTATCGAAGTAAAAGATCGGGAGAACCGGGCGGACCTCGCAGTGACGCTCGTCCACGAGTTCGCCCACGCCCGATTGCACGTTGGCGTTGAGGACCACACGGAGCGATCCAAACGGGAGGTCGAAGCCGAGGCGGTTGCTGCGATCGTGGGTCGATACTTCGGGCTCGATACGAGCGGGTCGGCATACTACCTTGCCGCGTGGCAGGGGGACGAAGCCGATGACATTCTCGATCGGCTCGACCGAATCAGTAGCACGGCGGGCGAACTCATCGAGGTGGTCGAGCAATACGCGTAAGCAGTATTCTTCCGTCCAACGCACGTACTCTATTCGTCCTCACTCGGAGGGAAGGGCGAGCTCGCAGAATCGTACCAGCCATGATCTGCTCGGGACGCTTCGGGGGATCTTCGCGGAACTGTCCGTGAGAAGGGTTTTGCCCTCCCGAGGAACGGAGACCGTATGCTCCAGTCGAGGAGTTCTCTCCCTCGCACTCGTTCTCATCGTAACGCTGAGTGGGTGTACAGCCAGTCCTGGCGGTCCGTCTGTCCCGTCCGTCGATGGACAGACAGCTGGTTCCACCTCCTCTCCCGCTTCAGCTGACTCACCGACGAATGAACAGACATCAACCGCACCATCCGCAAATGGAACGCTCGAAGTTCACTTCATCAACGTCGGGCAGGGCGCGACGTCCTTCTGATCGACATGGACACGCAGAACGGGAGTCTCATCTACTTCTTCGCCCCCGACTACGATCGTGGCGATCCAGAGGTACACAATCTCGTCCGCCATCAGGTTGGCCGAAAGGTGACTTCCGGGACTTCACATATGAAGTAGAGGACGGCATCGACCTCATTCCGTCAAATAGCATGTCAAAATACGCTCACTAGTTCCTGTTCAACGAGAAAACGCAGGCAGAGAAACTGGGGGAATCCTACAGCATGTACCATTAGCTCCATCGCGTCCTGCGTGAGGCGACCGTCTGTGATCTCTACGGCGTCCTCATCGTCGATTCGGCCGGGAAAGCTGGCCCAATTCTCTACAACGCGCTGGTCGCCGTCCGTAACGTCGTCGTACCGTTCAAGGCAACCGCAAAGGGGCAGGAGTAGGTGAACGAAGGGCGCGAGCAGGTTCCGTATTTTCTCCGGGAGGAGCTTATCAATGCAGAAGATGAACTCCAGGATACGCTCGAAACCCTCCCCGGGGAGGACGTGTATAAATCCGATTATCCGGAGGCTGCAATGGTCGTCGCTCAGTGCAAACCGGAACTCACTGCGGAGGTCCTCCGCGAGTGAGGGTATGACCTCGACAAGAGGTTATGACAAAAATCACTCACACACGGACTAACATCAAGTAGTAAACAATTTGGAGATGGCCTTCTCACTCGTTAGTCGCCAGCGTCAACTGGCCCCTTGTACTTCGATTTCATCTTCTCCCCCTCATGCCACTGGTAGTAGTAGCGGTTGTCGTTGATGTTCTTCTCGACGATGTTCGCTTTCGCAGGGACACCTTCTGGACGATCACTGTTGTCGGTGCGACCTTCACGAACGACGTCTTCCTCCTCCTTCACCACTTCAGCGTGGACTTCCTTCCATGACGCGAACTTCTTAGAGTGGGTAGCGGTTTGGCAGAGAGTTTGAGGATCCTGTCGATTTAACGCATCAACGACATGCTGCGGGAGGTCATCCGAAGCTTCCGGTGCCGTGTCCGTTACTATCTTAACCAACAATTGAATATCCTGAACTGTAAACAGGTAGGTTAAGATCAGATAGTTGAGGAGGATCACTTGGGATTGATTCGCTCCTTGACGCTAGGCTTCGTGGTTCTAGCGGGCTGTTCTCGGCGTCCGCTCGTCTTCTCTTCAACAGTAAAAGTACACGCGCTGCGCCTCCCCGGCTGTAACTTCGTCGGTGCCATTTGGTCTAGCGCAAGTTTCAACGATCGGTCTTGCCGGAGGGGATTGTGAATGCCGTGAGGAGCGTCGATTGGTTCAGTTCAGGAAGTCAGTGTTCGGTCTCATCCCCGAGATGCGACCGGAGCACGTCAGCATCTTTGTTGCCAGCGCCAGTATTTAGGATAATGACTGTATCATCTGGGCCAAACTCTCCTCTCTCAGCTAATTCGAAGGCCCCACTGACGGCGGCAGCACAGGTTGGCGCTAGTTCTAGGCCTTCGCAGGCTGCGATTTCGAGTGCAGCATCAAGGATTGCTTCATCGGGTGTCGCAACAGCACCTCCGTTACTCTCACGGAGCGCGTCCAGAATCAACGAGCTTGCACCTGGGTCAGGGATCGCGATTCCACCACAGATGGTATCGACAGTAGTCCACGGCACATGTGTATCTTCACCAGCGTCCCATGCCTCGACAATTGGTGCACACCCGGACGACTGTGCGGCGTACATACCGGGTAACTCATCGACCAACCCAAGCTCGCGAAGTTCCTTTGCCGCCTTATGCATGCCAACGAGGCCGACTCCGCCTCCCGTCGGATAGACAACGGCATCAGGAACGTCCCAATCCAGTTGTTCGATTACTTCTAATGCCATCGTCTTTTTTCCCTCATGACGATACGGGGTGACAAACGTTTGGACGGGATACCAGTCTTCTGTCCGCAGACTGTCTTCTAAAGCACTGCCAGCATCCCCGATCTGTGAATCGCCTCCAATTGGCGCCGTAACTGTCAGTTTGCCATTGTGCACCTCGACCATGGCCTTTTGAACGAATCCTGAACGCTCAGGGAGGAAGACGTTTGAATCCAGCCCCGCTTTTGCAGCGTAGGCCGAAGCCGCTTGGCCAGCGTTACCGGCAGAAGCCAGCGCGATTTCATCCGAACCATGTTCGACTGCTGCAGTCACGGCGGCGCTCTGCCCTCGGTCTTTAAAGGTTCCTGTTGGATTACGCCCTTCATCTTTCACGTAGACGTTTCCGACACCCATCTGTTCGGCGAGGTCCGGACACTCAACCAATGCGGTAGCCCCTTCGTCAAGTGTAATAGCAGATTCCGCCGGAAACGGGAGGAGTTCCTCGTACCGCCACATCGAGTCGAACCGTCGGTTGGCAAGGTCCTCTCGCGTTATCTCAATTGAATCATAATCATAGGCTGGGTCCAGAATCCCGTTGCAGTCCGGGCAGCGGTGGGTTGCCGTTTCAGCGTCGAACAAAGTACCGCAGTCTACACACTCTACGCCTAGAAATGCCTCTGTCGTCTCCATAAAAATCTACCATGAGAAGCGGTCATAAGGAAGTATGTGCTGCGGCAAGATATCTCAATACAACACTCCGTTTTAGTCGAGGACGGCGGCGAGCGCTTCGACGGGGTGAGGCGGCTCCACTTCGCCGGCGACATCCTCGAGTTGCGAGCGGCAGGATTCGCCTGGTGCGACCACCATCCCGTCCGGGGCTTCGGCGACCTGATCGCTGAGGATGCCGCCGATGGCGCGGCTAAGCGAGTCATGTTCGGCCTCGTAGCCGAACGTACCTGCCATCCCGCAGCAGCCTGAATCAAGCGGGCTGACATCGTATCCAGCCCGTCGGAGGACACCAACCGCGTGGTGGTCTTTCTTCGTGGACTTCTGGTGGCAGTGACCATGATAGACCAGCTGTTCGGAGGACGTGGGGGACGTCCAGTCTATGGCATCATCAAGCTGGAACATATCGAGGTATTCACATACACCGTAGGCGTTGCTCGCGAGTGAGTCCGCCGCACCGCCGAGTAGGTCACAGTAATCCGATTGGAACATCACAGCGTCGGAAGGTTCCACAAGCACGACGTCCCAGCCGTCGGCGATCCGCGGGTCGAGCGCTTCGACGTTCGCAGCGGCGGTCGTACGGGACTGGTCGAGAAACCCCTTTGAGTGGGCGGGCCGCCCCGAGTCGGTGCGCTCGGCGAGATCGATGTGGACGCCCGCAGCCTCTAGGACTCGGACCGCATCCTTCCCAATGGCCGGGTTCACGTAGTTCGTGAACGTGTCGGGGAACAGCAACGCCTTCCTGGCGGCGTCTGTCTCTGAGACGCGGGGGCCGCGCGTGGCCCACCAGTCCTGCAGCGTATCGCGCTCAAACGTCGGCAGGTCGCGGGTACGGCTGATACCGACAGTAGCTTCCATGAGTCGGCGACTACCTGGAATGCTGGTGAGCCAATTAGAAAGCGGCGCAGTCGCGCTCCCGAGTGCAGCGAAGGTATCTACGTTTGCGAAGAGACGGTCGCGGAGACCGGAGCCATGGCGCTCGTGGTACTCGTGGGTCACTTCGGCCTTCAATTTCGCCATGTCGACCTCGCTGGGACAGTCATGTGAACAGCCCTTGCAGCCGACACAAAGGTCCAGTACCTCGTGCATGAACTCGACGTCGAACGCCTCGCCCTCGGGAAGGTCGCCGCTCATTGCTTGCCGGAGCATGTTCGCCCGGCCACGCGTCGATAGCACCTCCTCGTTGGCCGCGCGATAGGTTGGGCACATCATGCCCCCAGTGGTATCTTGCTTACCACGACAGCCACCACAACCATGACATAGTTCTGCCATTCCCCGGAACCCGTTCTCGTTGTCCCACTCGAGGACGGGGTCGAAGCCGGCGTCGAACTCGTAGTCGGGGTCGAACCGGAGGTTCTCGGTCATGTCCACATCGCCACAGACGTGCCCGGGGTTGAACAGCCAGTCCGGGTCGAACGCGGTCTTGAGCGACCGGAAGGTCTCCCAGAGGCCGTCGCCGTACAGCTTCCGGTTCCACTGGGTGCGCGCCCGACCGTCGCCATGTTCGCCCGACACCGACCCGCCGTACTCGACGATGAGGTCCGTGACCGCGTCTGCAATCGACTCCATCGCCTCAACTTCGAGAGGCTCCTTGGTGTTGATCAGTGGGCGGACGTGGAGGACGCCGGGGCCGGCATGCCCGTAGAAGGATGCGAACGTGTCGTGCTCAGCGAGAATCTCCCGGAAGCTCTGGACATACTCGGTCAAGTGCTCGGGCGGTACGGCGCAGTCCTCGATGAACGAGATGTGTTTTGCATCTGAGGTCCGTCCAAGGAGGATGGGCATCGCCGCTTTCCGGAGCTTCCAGAAGGACGCCCGATCTGCGTCGTTGTGTGCCTCGAGCGCTGCGAACGCGGAAGTATTGTACTCACCGCTGCCAGCCTTTGAAATACGGTCGTCGATCAGGTCGGCGACTTTCTGTTCGCCCTCTGCGTTGGTCTCGGCGTAGAACTCGACCAGCAGTGCAGCCTCAGTTCCATCGGGGAGCATCCCCGCGACCTCCGCGAACTCGGCGGTGTCGCGAGCTAGGTCGAGGAGTACATCGTCGATGAGTTCGACCGCGGACGCGTCGTGCTCAAGGACGTGTGGCATGTCCTCCATCGCCGCATCGACGCTCCGGTAGGTCAGGAACGCGAGCGACGTCGTCTCCGGCACCGGTTCGAGCGAGACCTCAGCCTCGGTGACGACCGCGAGGGTCCCCTCGCTGCCGGCCAGCAGTCGAGCGAGATTAACCGAGCCCTCCGCAGCTTCCTCGATCAATACGTTAAGATTGTACCCCGAGACGTTCCGCTTCATGGCGGGGTACGCCTCCTCGACGGCTTCGGCGTCTTCGTCAACGATGCGCGCGATTTCGGCGTGGATGCGACCTCTGAGGTCGCCGGTGGGGTCTGCGCGCTCGCGGAGTTCAGTCAGGGTGACCTCGCCGAACGTCGCCACAGTACCGTCCGCGAGGACGACCTCGCAGGACTCGACGTACGCATCGGTCTTCCCGTACTTCAGCGAGTGGGCACCCGTCGAGTTGTTGCCGATGGCGCCGCCAATCACACTGCGATTTCCGGCGGCCGGGTCAGGCGCGAACTTCAGTCCGAACGGCTCTAGATCCGCGTTGACGTCAGCGAGCACTGCGCCGGCCTGAACGCGTGCCCGGCGGGCGTCAGAATCGATCTCGATCACGCCGTCCATGTGCCGTGCAAGATCGAGGACGACCGCCTCGTTGACGGCCTGGCCGGCGAGGCTGGTTCCACCCCCGCGCGGGAGCACCGGGACCTTCCGCTCCGCACAGTACTCGACGGTCGCACTCACGTCGGCGGTGTCATGCGGGAAGACGACGCCGACCGGCGTCACCTCGTACGCACTCGCGTCGGTCGCGTACAACTGTCGTGTGTACTCGTCGAACCGGACCTCGCCGTCGACGAGTCCCTCGAGATCAGAGACGAGTGCAGGCCGCTCGACGGACTTGCCGCTGTAGTCGTAGTTCGCGCGTGGGTCGGTCGCCGGATCGTCGTGCTCCTGGTCGATTGTGGAGTCTCGTTCGCTTGCCGTCACGTGTCTCTCCTTTGTTCCGTTGTAGAACGGTGATACGCCTCACAGTGGTAAAAGGTTCGACCGTACGTCGACCTCGATATCGACTCTGCAACACCGTGTACCGAAACCACAACGCCCACAGCGGACTACCATCAGGAGTATCGCACGAGGCTTTAAGCCGAAGAGCGCGGAGGAATTTGACATGGACCTGGACGATATTCTTGGCGATAGCTGTGCGCGTGACTGGCAAACCATCGATCCCACCGCTGTGAGCCCCGTTCGGTTCGCCGTCATCGGGCTCGGCTGGTTCACTCGTGGACGAGCGTTACCCGCGCTCGAAGCGAGCGACGTCTGCGAACCGACGGTACTCGTCAGCAGCACCGCGGAAAAAGCCAAGACCGTCAGTGCCGAAACCGCTGGTGAACAGACGGGAATCGACTACGACGCCTTCCATGATGGCTCGGCGGCGGCGGAATACGATGCGGTCTACATCTGTACACCCAACGCGTTGCATCTACCCTACGTTGAGACGGCCGCGGAGTTGGGCAAGCACGTTCTCTGTGAGAAGCCGATGGAGCGCGATAGTGACCGAGCGCGCCAACTGGTTGAGACGTGCGAGGCAGCAGGGATCGAATGCATGATCGCCTATCGAATGCAGACGGAACCCGCCGTCCGCCGAGCCCGCGAGATCGTCGCTGAGGGCTACGTCGGCGAACCAATGGCGGTGAACGGCGACATGTCCCAGCGATTGCTCGACCGTGTGAATCCCGACCCTGACCAGTGGCGCCTCGACGAGGAACTGGCCGGCGGCGGCGCACTGTTCGATATTGGCATCTACCCGCTCAATACCGCTCGCTTCCTGCTCGATGCCGATCCCGTGGAGGTCACCGGAAAGGTGTCGAGTTCGCACGATGCCTTCGACGAGGTCGACGAGACGGTTTCGTTCAGTGTGGAGTTCCCTGACGGCGTCTTCGGCTCGTGTTATGCGAGTCACAATGCACGCCAGTCGAGCGGGATTACGCTCACCGGAACCGAGGGGCAGGTCAGGATCGAACCGGCCTTCTTCCAGGACCAGACACGGAAGCTCCACATCTCACGGGGCGACGGTTGGGCGTCAGTCAGGCTGACGAAGGTTGACCAGATGCTCGAAGAATTCGACTACTTCGCTGACCGCATCAGCGGTGACGCGCCAATGGAACCCGATGCGGCACACGGCTTAGTCGACATGCACGTCATGGAGGCCATTTACGAGGGCGCAGAAGGTAGGGCGTGGGTCGACGTCAGTCGGTAACGGTCTCGTCCTCTATCAACGACACCGGTTTTTCACGCCAGATCGACGGTGAGGGTCTCCCGAGATTCGTCGTAAGACCACGATCCCGGGGTCGGGGTCCCGTCGACCCGTTCAACTCTGTCGCCGTCGAGGGTGACCGTCTCGGGTGGCGACTCGATATCGGTCACCTCCGCGACGAACAGGTCGGAGCGACCGTCATCACCGACGTGCAGAGCGAGCGATTCCTCGTCGAGTGTCACCTCGATGTTGACGAGCGCATTGGCATCTTCGTCGTAGAATTCAGCTGCCGTCGCGACGCTGCCGTGGCCATCCGGCGTGATTCGAAGGGTGACCGACTCCGGCGTCCCCTCTTGGACCGTCTGGGTTGCCTCACCTATCGGGATGACGCTGTTCGCCCGAATGAACACGGGCATCTCGTCCAGGTCGGTCTCCAGGTGCAGCGTCTGGCCGCCCATGTGGTACTCCCCGGACCAGTAGTCGACCCAGTCGTCACCCTCCGGAAGGTACACTGACACCTGGCCGGATGTCTCGAAGACGGGCGCGACCAAGAGTGAGTCACCCAGCAGGTACTGAAGTTCGATATCATAGGTCCGGGGGTCGTCTTGGTACTCCAGTACGAGCGGTCGTACCACTGGCAGGCCGGTGTGCGTGGCCTCCTCGGCGACGGTATAGAGGTACGGCAGTAACTGGTAGCGTAGTTCAGCATACTTCTTGAAGATGCGCACAGCCTCCTCGCCGAAGGCCCAGGGCTCTCGCGGCGTCGTGCCGTGACAACGTGCATGGCTGGAAAGAAGGCCGAACTGGACCCACCTAATGTACACCTCGTCGTCTGGTGTCCCTCTGAAACCACCAATGTCGTGGCTCCAGAACGGGAAGCCCGACATCGACATACCGAGGCCGCCACGGAGGGCTGACGCCATCCCGTGGAAAGAAGTCTGAGCGTCGCCGCCCCAGTACATCGGGAACCGCTGACTGCCAGTCCACGCCGACCGACCCCAGACGAGGGCGTCCTTCTCGCCGTTTACGTCCTTGACGGCCTCGTAAACTGTTCTATTATAGAGGAAGGGGTAGTAGTTGTGAACCGTCTTCCCGGTCAGACCGTTGTCGAACACGGCGTCCTCAGGAATCGCTTCGCCATAGTCTGTCTTGAACACGTCAACGCCCATTTCGAGGAGTCTTCGGTGTTTCTCCTGCCACCAGTCAATGGCGCCCGGGTCGGTGAAGTCGACGATCGCGCCGGCGTAGTCGCCCTGGCAGAGGTCGTCCATTACGTAGGGTTTCCCGGTCGAGTCCTCAACGAAGTATTCGTTCTCGACCCCCGTCGTGAACGCCTCGGACCCTACCGGCACGTACGGATGTTCCCACAGCGAGAGGTGAAACTCCTGCTCGTCCAGCCAGTCGATCATCCCTTCGGGATCGGGGAACTGCTCGGTATCCCACTGAAGATCCGTCGAGCGGAACTCCCGCATCCAGAAGGGATCGAGGTGGATTACGTCACAGGGGATTTTCTCATCGCGCAGGCGGGTGGCGATGTCTTCGAGGTGGTCCCGGGACTCGTAGCCGAGCCGGGACATCCAGACGCCGAAGCTCCACTTTGGCGGGCGTGGGGACCGGCCACTGAACGCTGTGTACTCCTCAATAATATCGGCGAACGAGGGTCCATCGAAGAAGACGAACGAGAAGGTGTCGTCAGCCACGTCGATGGTAGCGCTCGCCGACGAGGTAGCGCCCAAATCGTACTCGACGCGAGCAGTTGTGTCGACCAGGAACCCGAAGCCATGCGAGGAGAGATGGAAAGGAACGTTCTTGTAAGACTTCTCCGTCTCGGTTCCCATCGGTTCGACAGTCCAAGAGGTGAGCTTCTGGCCTCGCTTGTCGAAGTTCGTAAACTTCTCGCCGAAGCCATAGAAGTGTTCGTCCGGGCCGAGCGCGAATGTGGTCCCAGTCCGTTCGACGCGGCGAGGGCCGTGGTTCTTGATCTCCTCGGCGAAGCTGAGTGGTTCGATACGGCGTTCGCCGCGAACGTCAACGTCACCGCGTTGCTCCTCGAGCAGGACGGTTCCGTCTCGGCGTTCGACGGCAAAGGTCCACTTCGTAAGGCCGACGATCACCCGAAGGTCAGTAGACTCGACGACGAGCGCGTCGTCCTCTTCGGTGACCTCGACTTCGACGTCGGTTGTGATGGCCGACGCGTCCAAGTCAGTGAGCGATTCGGTCGCGCCGGCCTCGGGGTTCGCCGTGAACTCGAATCGGAACGTCGAGGGGTTGTAGAACATCAGCGAGATGGGAAATCGGCGGTCGACGGGTACGTCACCGGTTCGCTGGGTCTCCTCGCGGTACTTGAAATCAGCACCGACGAACGATTCATCGGTCTGGCAGTGTAGCGTCACGCCTCGGTCGTCAGTCTCGTAGCTGTCGACAGTCGCGACTGTACTCCGTTGCATACAGCCCCCAGACTCAGGAGGACGTAATAGCTTTTGGTTGTCCAACTTCTACATCGCGCGACGCTGCAAATTGCTAGCAACCGCGGATAGCCAACTCAGAGATCAGTGAAGCCCTGGTGGAAGCCGACTAGCTTCGTCCGGGAGAAGTGTTCGACAGCGTACTTGATTCCCTCCTTGCCGACGCCTGAATCCTTGAACCCTCCGTAGGGCATATGGTCGGCACGGAAGCCGCTGACTGTGTTGATGTTGACGCCGCCAGCGTCGATAGCGTCCGCTGCACGCTTGGCGCGGTCGATGTCCTGTGTGAACAGGCCCGCCTCGAGGCCGTACTCTGTATTGTTCGCCTCGTCGATGGCCTCATCGAAGTCTGCGACCGCAATAACAGGGACCAGCGGGCCAAACGTCTCTTCCTTTGCGGCGGGCATTTCTGGCGTCACGCCGGAGAGGACAGTCGGCTCGAAGATGCGCTCGCCAAGGTCACTCCCGTAGCGACCCCCGTACTCCACGGTTGCACCCTGCTCAACAGTCTGCTCGAACAGATTAACGACGGTTTTGAATTGGTCGTCGTCAACCATAGAGGCGATGTCCGTCTCGTCATCGAACGGGTCACCGATCGTAAGCGACGCTGCGGCGTCAACCAACGCGTCGATTAGTTCGTCTTCGATGTCCTCGTGGACGAGTACCCGTTCGACGCTGTTACACACTTGGCCAGCATTCGAGCACGCACCCCCGACGACCTGTGTCGCGGCCTGCTCGATATCCGTGTCTGACCAGACGATAGTCGGATCGTTTCCGCCGAGTTCAAGCGTGAGTTCCTTCATCCCGCTATTGTCCGCGAGGTATTTCCCAACGGCGGTCGATCCAGTGAAGGAGATAGCCTCCACTGCCTCGTGAGCCAGGATAGCGTCCCCCACGGTAGATCCGCTTCCGGTGACCACGTTCACCAGCCCATCGGGTGCGCCAATGAGGTCGGTGGCTTCGTCAAGGCACTCGAACAACACGATTGACGAGAGGGGCGTGTTCGTCGCAGGCTTGCCGACAACGGCGTTTCCGGCTGCGAGAGCGGGCCCGACCTTGTGAACCATCAGGTTCAGCGGGAAGTTGAACGGCGTAATGGCCGCGACGACGCCTAGCGGTTCACGCTGGGTGAAGCAGTGGTCCTTCGCAAACCCCTTCTGGGCGTCCATTGGGACGTACTCGCCGAACATCCGCTTAGCTTCCTCCGCTGAGAGGCGAAGTGTCTGGACGGCACGATCGACCTCGGTCTTTGACTCGCCGATAGGTTTGCCCTGCTCGCTGGTGATGATGCGGGCGACCTCGTCGGCCCGGGACTCCAGTTTCTCGGCGGTCGTCATTAGCAGTTCGTAGCGCTCGTAGGCTGAGAGCGTCGAAGCTTCCTGGGCGCGAGCGGCGGCCTCAATGGCCTCGTTCACCTGCTCCGTCCCAGCCATCGGAATTGAACCCACGTGCTCGCCGTCATAGGGATGTACCACGTCCGTCCGTTCGTCTGCGCTGACCCATTCGCCACCGACGAGCATGTCCTTGTCTAAGCTACTCGCTGTTTCAAGACTCATACAGGGATGGAGTCTCAGCGCGAAATTAAGTGTTGCCCCGATAGGCGGCGGAGATTAAACAGAGCATCGTTCGCCGGGCCGCCGTCGCAGCGGATTCGATCCGCGAGGACCCGACCGCTCTCTTCGTCGATGTCGCTGGCATCCCAAATTATAAACTAACGGTCGACTAGTCCAGCATCATGCACCTATCGGGGACTGTCGTTCCCATGGCTGCGCCTATCCACAGGCGCGGCGGGGACATCGACGTACCTACCCTCGAGGACTTCACGGAATCCTTAGTCAATGCGGGGGTACACGGTCTCTTCCCCGGAAGTTCGATTGGCGAATTTCCGAGCCTGACCCGCGAGCAGAACCATCAGATCATCGAGATTGTCGCAGAGACCGCTGCTGATGACACGGACGTACTTGCCGGCTGCTGTGACACAAGTGTTGACGGCGTCATCGACAACGTTCGCGCCGCGGACGCTGCCGGCGCGGATGCAGCTGTCGTCGTCACCCCCTACTACCTCAATACGACACAGAATGGACTGTACCGCTTTTTCACCAGCGTCGCCGACCGTACGACGCTGCCGGTCCTCGTCTACAACATCCCCTCGCTGACCGGCAACCACGTCGAGGTCGAGACGATCACCAAACTGGCCGCTCATGACGACATCGTGGGGGTGAAAGACACCTCCGGCGACCTTACCTACCACCACCGTGTCATTGAGGAGACACCTGACTCCTTCGCAGTCTTCCAGGGTGCGACCGAACTAGCTGTCGCTTCACTCGACTTGGGTGCGTCCGGCATCATCGCCGGCCCCGCGAATATCTTCCCCGAGGCGCTTGCACGGCTCTACGAAGCTCACCAGTCTCACGATCACGACGAAGTCCGGCGTCTGATGAACCAGGTCGTCGTTCCCCTCGTCACCGCTACGAGTGACGTTCCGACCGCCGCGGGGATCAAGCACCTTGTCGGGCGAAGCGGACTCGATGTTGGCGAACCGCTCGCTCCACTTCCAAAGCTCGACGATGATGAACGCGACCGGCTCGACCAAACCTATGAACGCATCGTCGAACGTCTCGAAACGTCTACTGCCGAACAGTAATACCACCACCCGACGATACGATTCGTCCCGAGTCAGCTTTCTCCGCCCCGAACTTTCCGAACCCTGAGTGACGTCGTCCATTCGTATTGCGCTCGGCACAGATTTGCTAACCTGCTTGAGCACTCAACGTCGACGTCAGCAAAAGGGTGGAACGCCTCGGTCACACAGCGAGTGCGACGAGATTAGGCGTTGTTGATCTCCTGGTCGATCCGGCTCTGTGCATCGTTGAGCGCCTTTTTGGGTGTCTTGTCCTGGACGAGCGCTTTGTTGCACTCCGTGTAGACGATCTCGGAGAACGTTGAATAATCCGGCGTCGCCGGCCGGGCGCTCGTTTGCTGGAGCGCCTCCGCGAAGGTCTCGAGAAGGGGCGCCTGCTCGAAGTATTCCTCGGTGTAGAGGTCCTTTCGAACTGGCAACCTGCTGTGTTCGAGTGCGAGCGTTTCTTGGGCCTCTTTCGTCGCCACAAACTGGGCGAACTGCTGGGCTGCTTCCTTGTTCTCGGAAAACTTGTTGACGAAGATACTCCAGCCACCAAGACAGGAGTTCGGCGCGTCCGGGTTCCCTTCGGCCTTCGGCATAGTGGCAACGCTGAACTTGTCTTTGACGGCGGAACCGTCCTCGTTCATGACCGAAACTGCGTAGGGCCAATTACGCATGAACAGCGTGCCGCCCTGCTGGAACGTCTGGCGGTTTCCATCCGTTCCGCTCGCCGGGATGGACTTCGGCGTGACTCCGTGTTTGTGGATCAGATCCACGGCGTGGCTGAGTGCATCGATTCCTTTCTGAGTATTTACCTTGAGCTGGTCGTTGTGGGTGACGGTGCCGCCCATACCCCAGAGCCAGTTGAGCCACATGATCGTGAGTCCCTCGTTGGAGCCACCCTGCCAGATGTAGCCATTGTTGATTTCGTCATCTTGCTCGAGGATGTCCTGCGCGACGTTCACCACCTCCATGTACGTCTTCGGCACGTCGTGACCGTATTCTTCGAGTTTGTCCTCCCGGTAGTAGAAGGCGTTCGCGTCGGTGAACATCGGCATCCCGTACAATGTCCCGTCGATCGTCGCCGCCTCAACCGGCGTCTCGAGCATTGCGTCGGTGTGGCCATCTGGATCGGATACCTCGGCTGCCCACTCGTTCCCGACGAACTCGGCAGGCCATATAACGTCCATCATCCCGATGTCGAAGTCGGTCGACTGCGAAACGAACTGGTTGATGTAGTACTCCCGAGTCGAGGAGGACGCGGCCGGCGTCGCAGTTGCGTCGATCGAGACGGAGTTGTTCGCCTCGTCGAACATCGGTCCGATACTCTCCATGTCGTTTTCGAACGACGAAATATGGACGAAGCTAATTTCAGTCTCTTGGTTACCGCCGTTCCCCCCATTACCGCCGTTCCCCCCATTACCGCCGTTTCCGCCGTTGCCAGTATTTTGATCACCGCTACAACCGGCAAGCAGGACTGCCCCGCTCGCCGTGATCCCTTTTATTAACTGCCGTCTCCGGGTTCCGAAGCTATCGCGTGGCATACGTTCACACATACGTAACCGGGTTTATAAAAATATCCTTTTATGTGGGTGGCCAGAGGGATTGCGGCAGGCGATGCATGTTGGATAACTATGCCTCCATGGGCCCGAAATTTACTCTAGTCGACTACATCGCCACCGTTCACAATCCATCGGGACCCCCACTTCCAACCGGTGAACGACGCCGCCAATCAACGGTTCGTATTCGTGCGAGTATCTGTCGCCTCGCTCGGGCTCAACTCAGAGGAGTATGAAGACGGCCGCGAGCGTGAGCGCGCTGACGGTGACGAGATGGACGAGTACGAGCGCTACGGGTTTGATCCCGGTTGCTCGGAGGCTGCGAAGATCAATGTCGAATCCAAGGCCCACGAACGCCAACGTGAACAGCCAGTCGCCAACAGTGTCGATGAGGTCTGCAGTACCCGCTGATATGCCGAAGAGGTTCACCAGTACAGCCACGCTGAGAAACCCGAATAAGAACTTCGGAAATCGTCCCCAAACCTGACGAGCGTCCATCGAGTCCGCGGCAGAAGCGGCGTAGTGGCCCGCATAGCCAATCGCCAGCACACCGATGAACGCGTTCCGGACGAGTTTGGTGACGGTCGCCCACTGCCCGGCAGCCTCTGAGACAGCGAATCCTACCGCAGCCACCGGCCCGGTCGAGAACAGGCTCAACCCTGCCCAGACGCCAAACTGCTTGCCCGTAAGCCCA
This sequence comes from Halorarum halophilum, assembly GCF_013401515.1. Classification (NCBI taxonomy): domain Archaea; kingdom Methanobacteriati; phylum Methanobacteriota; class Halobacteria; order Halobacteriales; family Haloferacaceae; genus Halorarum; species Halorarum halophilum. The sequence goes on from NZ_CP058529.1 coordinate 3,227,674, forward strand.
AACACTGGCGCCAGCGGAGGAAAGACAGCCAGGGTCACTGCGTCGAACAGGAGGATCGTCGCCACAACGTATGTCACATCTGCCTCGTCAACGTCAATGCCACCGGCGACCGCTAAGACGGCAGAAACTCCGCAGATGCTTACACCCGCCGCGAGCAGTGACCCGGTTCGTCGTCGCAGCTGGAAGACGTGACCGGCGAGCAACTCAACATAAAGTACGCCCAGCGTGACCACCGCCGCCGCGAGGAGTAGCACGGTCGGACCAGTGTCGAGTAATTCGCCTAGGGTGAGGCGAGCGCCTAGGAGGACGATTCCTGTTTCAAGCAGCAGTTTGTGCTGTTCCAGACCAGGGGCTGCCCAAGCTGGAACGCCGACAGTGTTGGCGACAAGGGCACCAACACCGATGGCGACGATGAGCGGGCTGACGCCCGGGATTGGACCGACAGTTAGCCGGGAAAGTGCAGCGATGGCAACCAGAATCAGCAGCCCTGGAGCAAGCGAACGTATCGTTGTGACCTCGCTCATCGTCACAGTGGGACGACGATGAACCCCAAGACGATGGCGAGTCCGATGAGGGTCGCCTTCCAGCCCCTGTTAAGGGATTGCCACCAGTTTGTGACGCTGCCGAGGACGCTGTTGCTTGTGCTCACAGCAGCGAACACTGTCTCTGCGGGCATACACTTCTGTCCGCTACCTGCGAAGGGATAAAACCACCTAGGGTCGTGGTGACGCGTCTACAATTGCGGGGGCCGTCTCCTCAACCGTAGCTGCGAGGGGGGTGTGCATGACCGTAGTTTATATGCACCCCTCCACCAACATGGTAGACGGACACATATGGCAGATGTAGTCGAACAATCCAGCGATCCACCCATCGAGCCGTCTGGGGGCGGGTCAACTGGGCTCCGAGCTCGATTCAGGCGGTATCGCGAACTCGACCTGACAGAGGAAGAACTGGCGACGGTACTCTTGTTTCCCGTCGTCATGTTTCTCCTGACCGTCTCGTTCTACCCCATCGTCGATACGGTATGGGGAAGTTTGCATACGGGGTATGTCCTCGAACACGAGACGAAACAGTTCGTCGGCCTACAGAACTACGAACAGATACTCAACAGCGGACGATTCTGGAACGCACTCACGGTGAGCCTCATCTACACCTTCGTCAGCGTCCCGATCGAACTCGTCATCGGCATCGGCATGGCGCTGTTGCTCAACCGTGCGTTCAAGGGCAAGTACTTCATTCAGGCCGCGATCCTGTTTCCCTGGGCGCTACCGACAGTGATCAACGCCCGGATCTGGGCTTGGATGTTCCACGGCGAGTACGGTGTTATCAATGACATGCTCGTCAAGATCGGCATCCTTGAATCCCCCTACCCGTTCCTTGCAGTCCCCGACGCTGCGCTCGCCTCGATGTTGTTCGTTACTATCTGGAAGACGAGTTCGTTCATGGCACTCATCATGCTGGCCGGACTCTCCGGGATTCCGAGCCATCTCTACGAGGCGGCGCGTATGGACGGCGCATCGAAATGGCGCCAGTTCCGGGACATCACACTGCCGTTGCTGAAGCCGACCATCCTCGTCGCGCTCATCTTCCGAACGCTCCCCGCATTCCAAGCGTTCGGCCTGCCGTACGGGCTGACTGGTGGCGGCCCGGCAGAGGCGACGACGACACTCGTCTTGTACGACCATAAGCTGACATTCAACTCGCTGGCCTTCGGGCGCGGCTCCGCCGCCGCGACGATCATCACGCTCATTGCGCTCCTCATCGCGTTAATCTACGTGGGAACGCTGTATGAACCGGAGGTGAGCTAACGTGAGCACTAAGTCACGCAGCTTCGAGATCGAGTCCTTCCAGTTTGTCGGTAAGAAGGTCGGCTTCTACGGGTCGCTCCTGATCCTGGTACTCGTCTCAATGTTTCCCGTCATCTGGATCTTCCTCACGTCGATCAAGCAACCCGGGAGCATCGTCCAGTTTCCAGTTCAGTACTTGCCGCAGAATCCAACGCTGGAGAACTACCGTGTGGCTCTCGGAAACGCGCCGTTCTTCCGATACTTGATAAATAGCGCTATCGTCGCTGGTGGCACTGCAATATTGGACGTCTTCCTTGGTGCTATCGCCGGATACGCGCTCTCACGTCTGCGCTTCCGATTCAAGCTCCACGTCCTCCTGCTCATCCTGGGCACGGCGATGTTGCCATTCATCTCGCGGCTCATCCCATTATTCTCGCTGGCGCGCTCGTGGGGACTGCTCAATAACTACCTCGGGCTCATCATCCCCTACGCGGCCTTCCAGCTCCCCTTCGCCGTCTGGATCTTCCAGGCGTACTTCAAGGAGTTGCCCGATTCGCTGGAGGAGGCGGGACTGATGGACGGCCTCTCGCGCATCGGTGTTCTCTTCCGAATCATCCTCCCTGTCTCGGCGCCGGCGATGGCGACGACCGCTATTATCGTCTTCATCTATGCATGGAACGAGTTCCTGTTCGCACTGACGTTCATGAGCCAGGACAGCATGCGAACTATCACGGTCGGTATCGCTCTGTACGGCGGCCAATTCGAAACACCGTGGGGGACTATTTCGGCAGCAGTCTTCACGTCAATCATCCCCCTGATGTTGTTCATGCTGTTCTTCCAGCGTAAGGTCGTCGAGGGACTCACCGCGGGTACCGGCAAGGCCTGAGCAGGGTCGGCGCAGCTTTTCTCATCGCTCGTCTCCTCACAGAGCGCCTTTTCACCGACCGATTTCCTTTGAGCTGCCGCGTCATTCTCTTGGGCACACGCTTTAGATTCAGAAGTTCGGCACCAAAACGGGTATTTCGACTCCGTGTTCACTCAACACCGTTGACGATGTGGGGGGAGGTTCTCCCCTAGGAGCCCCGCGGCGATGGTGCGCTGTCGATTCACGTTCGCTTCCTCCAAGTACAAGGCGACGTGAGGTGTCGCGACGACCTATTCGTAGTCGCGGAACAGGTGGTCGAATGTAGTGGGTCGTCGGGAAGAACGGTAAGGCCAACCAGCGATCTTGCCTGCGTTGAGTGCGTCGAGGAGTACGTCCCCGTCGACGAGAGAGCCTCGGGCAACGTTGACGAGGGATGAGAAAGTCAGACGATCAGTTCGGACCCATCGGTGAGGTACTGCTCACATAGATCGCGATTCAGTTCGACACCAAGACCCGGTCCCTCGGGAACGTTAATGTACCCCTCCTCGAGGATGGGACCGCTCTCGCCGGTGCGGGCGACCATGTCGTTCCACCACGGGACGTCACGGGAGTGCCACTCCATCGCGATGAAGTTCGGGATGGCCGCCGAAACATGGGCGCCGGCAACAGTGCCGAGCGGACTGGAAATGTTGTGTGAGGCGATAGGAATGCCGTAGAGGTCACAGACTGTGGCGATGTCGACGTACTCACCGAGGCCCCCGCACTTGTTCACATCGGGCGCTGCAATGTCCATCATTCCCATCCTTGCGGTCTTGTTGAACTGGTCGACCGTGACGAGGTTCTCGCCAGTCAAGATGGGGATGTCGACCGACTCAGTGACGCGCTTCTGTGCGTCCCACTTCTCCGGGGGTACTGGGTCTTCCAACCACGCAAGGTCGAACTGTTCGAGTTTTTTGCCGAGGCGGATGGCCGTCTCCACGGTGAAGTTCCAATGGAGGTCCATCCCGAGGTCGATGTCGTAGCCGATTTCATCGCGGACAGCTTCGACAAGTGATACTTTGTGCTCGAGCGCTTCGTTGTCCATTCGCCGGTTTGCATCGTCGTATCCAGCGTGTGTAGGCACGTCCAGATCGAATTTGAGTGCGTCGAAGCCCTCGTCGACGACTGCCCGGGCCTCTTGTGCGTAGGACTCGGGCGTGTAGACGTCCTTGGGATTGTGAGCTGTGGCCTCGCCGAGCGACTCCCCCGCATGTGTATCACAGTAGATTTTGATTTCGTCCCGGTACTTCCCGCCGAGGAGTTCGTAGACGGGAACATCCAACAATTTCCCTTTGATGTCGTAACAGGCGGTCTCGATAGCAGTGAACGCGGCCTGGCCTATGCGGCCGGTTCCGGTATAACGTTGTTCGAGGAGTTCCCGCATGCGGTGGGTGTCGAGCGGGTTTTCGCCCTCGAGGTCGATCCCCATCCGTCCAGCCATATCGAGGGCTGCCTCGGCTCGAAAGGTCTCGCCAAGGCCGTAGACGCCAGCGTCGGTCTCGACCTTGACAATACCCCATGTGAAGTTCCCTGCGATGGCCATCGTTTTGATGTCGGTTATCTCAATGTCTCGTTCCGAGGGCCGGTGTGTCTCTGTTCGTGCGAGATCACGCCATGGGACACCGCCTCCCTGTGCAACTCGATAATCAGGCTCGTCATCCTGTACCATTACCGTATGAGTGCTAGAACGCCCGGTTAAAGATTGTGGTGGAGAAGCGGACGTCCCCCTCCGCAGCTGATTCAGTACCGGCAGTGAGCGTTCCTTCATTCTCACTCACACACCCGCGTCAGCGTGGTCTAGCAGTCACTCCTTCCCATAAGCTGCAAAGAGAGGCGACCATCGCGTGGTGAAAATCACCGCGTATCACACAGAACCACCGCCGGACAGAGGTTTTATCACATCAGGTTCCAACATTTGGTACGGAATCGCATAGAGACTATGGGACGACTTGAACTCAACAAACTGACGAAGGTGTTTGACAGTGGTGACGAGCGGATTGTCGCCGTCGACTCGCTCGACATAACGGTGGACGATGGCGATTTTTTGGTGCTCGTTGGGCCATCCGGATGCGGGAAGTCAACGACGCTGCGATGCATCGCGGGCCTGGAGATCGCAAGTAGCGGTCAGGTCCTGCTTGACGGGAACGACATCACGGACAAGAAGCCCCCGCAGCGCGAGATGGCGATGGTCTTCCAGAACTATGCGCTGTACCCCCATATGACCGTCCGGAAGAACATCGGCTACGGGCTGAAGATTACAACCGACCTCCCGAAGGACGAGATCAACCAGCGGGTCGAAGAGACTGCCAGAATGCTTGAGATTGAGGAGCTCCTCGACAAGAAGCCGAAGGCGCTCTCCGGTGGCCAGCAGCAACGTGTTGCACTGGGTCGCGCGATTATCCGCGAGCCCAAGGTCTTCCTCATGGACGAGCCGCTGTCGAACCTGGACGCTAAACTGCGCACCCAGATGCGTACCGAGATCCAGCAACTCCAGCAGGATATGGGCATCACGACGATCTACGTGACTCACGACCAGACGGAAGCGATGACGATGGGCGACCACATCGCCGTCCTCAACGGTGGTGAGCTCCAGCAACTCGGCACGCCACTCGAGTGTTACCACCAGCCAACCAACCAGTTTGTTGCTGGTTTTATTGGCTCTCCGTCGATGAACTTCCTAACTGTTACCCGGCGCGGCAACATCCTCGAACACGAACAGTTCAGCTACCACCTCGGCCAGGAAACTGTCGACTTCGTCGCCGACGCTAGCACCGAGCTGACCCTCGGCATCCGCCCAGAACATATCGACATCGTCGATGCAGACACACCGAACGCGATCCCTGTCGACGTCAATGTCGTCGAACCGATGGGGGAACTCAGCTACGTCTACATCACCATCGGAGACCAGACGTACACGATGAGCGTCGAAGGCGAACGTCTCGTTAAGGCCGGTGACCACCTCCACGTCGTCTTTCCCGAACGAAAGATCCACCTGTTCGACGCCGCGTCCGGCGCGGCGCTCAAAAACAGCGAGCCAACTGATGCCGTAGAAATGTCACAGGAGATTTGACGTAACGATCACTTCGCTCAACCCAGCGACCAGGTCAGGCAGCCAGCTACATAATGCCCGAGGGGCGGTCGACGACTCGCTCTCTTTGTAACGATGGTGGTTCGCTCTTTTGAGTTCGACCGTTCGGCCATTGCAAACACATTTGTAGAACCGGCCCAATGCCAACGATATGCCAGCGGACAACCCCGCAGGGGATGTCGGACGACGCGTAAAGGCGGTCCAGACGACCTGCCGAATTCTCGACGAACTCCGAAATCTGGATGGTGCCGGGGTGTCGGAACTTGCGGATCAGCTAGACCTGGCGAAAGCGACCGTCCACAGCCACCTCGCGACGCTTTGCGACAACGAGTTCGTCGTCAAGCGCGGCGACCGGTACGAGATCAGTCTCAGATTCGTCGATTTCGGAGAGTACGCAAAAAACGACGTCGACATCTACGACCTCACGTGCACCGAAGTCGACCGACTCGCCGAGGAGACCGGAGAAATCGCCCAGTTCATGGTCGAAGAGCACGGCAAAGGGGTCTATCTCCACAAGGCGCAAGGCGAGAAGGCCATACAAACGGCCTCATATACAGGCAATCGGAAAAACCTCCACTGTACGGCGCTTGGCAAGGCTATCCTCTCACAGCTCCCGGAGGATCGCGTTGAGGAGATTCTGGAGACGCACGGATTACCCCAGCAGACAGCACAGACAATCACTGATTCCGATGAACTCTTCGATGAACTCGAGCAAATCCGTGACCAGAACGTTGCCTTCGACGACGAAGAAGTGCTTCATGGCCTCCGCTGTGTCGCTGCACCGATCGAACATCCGACCGGCAAACTACAGGGCGCCATAAGCGTCTCCGGCCCAACGAGTCGTTTCAAAGGAGAGCGCTTCACGGAAGAGATCCCTGAGATTATCCGCGGCGCAGTCAACGTCATCGAAATCAACGCGACTCACCTCTGACGCTCTGTTTGCAATGGGCAAACACCAGCGCCGGTCCTAAACAGGAGAAATCGGCCGTTCTGACCCTTTAACGCGGTGCATACCGTCTCTCCTAAATCACTCATTCGTTCGCAGTAAGCGAATCAAGAACGCTCTAGGGAGTATATCGTCTCCACCTGTTTTGTCCCGGATGCTCGCAGTGCGATCGTCTTCACACTCGCCATATCGATTGATTCTGTACGAGACTGCCTGTTACATTGATTCTGTGTTCCGTCATTAGATTTGCTCACTGCGAACGCCGCTTGGAGAGAGTTGGTCAGAGCAGTTCGTCGGTACACCATCGGTGACCATGCTGATGAACAACACCGAGAGGACCGTCTCGTGATATGGCTACATCGAATTCTGGTGAACTATCCTACATACTGGAGGCATACACCTTCCATAGGGATTACAGTCCTACTATTGTAATCGGGGTCAAAGCGACTCTTCGAAATGGTAATTGCGTCAGTTCCCCCCACTCACAAGCCTGTGTCTATTATCGACCGGGGAGGGTGTGTCTCTCCAACCCTCGAATAACTAGAAGGAATACACAGAGAATAAAAACTCATCATCCTTCGCTCTAGGGACGCGGGATTCGCGATCACCGAAAGCGTTCTAGCCTATGTCGAGCCCGCATGGCCAGGATAGGAAATCTGGCGGTTACGTGGTTCAGGTCCCAGTAGTTGAGCAGGGGAAACGAATCTCTGTAGACGGAACGTATCTCTTGGTAGCGTCGATTCCGCCGAGTAGGTCCGACGACCCGACTAGGATCGGTGTCAGGGAAATTTAGGTTGGTATCGCGGTATACGAAGTGATATTCGTATCACCAAATAGGCGTTCAACTTGTTCACGGACGTTGTAGTGTAAGAAAAACTTGTGACTCGGCTTTTTGACTATAGTTGTTGAGTGAGATTGGTTCACCATCTACGATAGCACTCAGAAGACAAATAGTCCGATCATGGCTGAGAACAATTCGAACCTCCCCATCCTCGCCGAGGTGGTGGCTTATCCCATCACTTATCAGACTGGCTATTGGTTTCTCCCATTCTCTAGATCGCCTTAAATTCTCCATTTCAGGTTATCTTCCGCAGCTTACATCGTATTCTCTCCATGAGATTTCACGACCTCTGTCAGTACAATATTGTCGACAATGTTCCGTTTCCAGTCGATAACGCCTCAAGGATTCTGCCTGACTTCAGTGATGTAAACTCCTATTTCAATTTCCGATTATGGAACTTGCATCTCGATTCGATTGGTATCGGAGATGATGTGTAAGATGATCAGTCGGAATACAATGAGTTCCGACATATCCTGTGTGGGTGAGGTTAGCCAACCGTTCGACGGTAAGCACCCACCCGACCTACTTGTCGCCGAGCGAATCGCATGTCTAGGTATAGAATAAAAATCGAGTGACCGCTCACTAGAATACATGACTCCAGCTCCACAAGAACGCAATCTCCGTAGTCCGCGGACCGTTCTCTAACGGATAACCTCGCGCTGGCTGGGGAAGGGTTTTGTCTGCACCCGGAGAGGATGGAATATGCTCGGCAATCGCAGGGCACTCCTCGTTGTCCTCGTTCTCATCGTGATGCTGAGTGGGTGTGCAGCCAGTCCTGGCGGACCGGCTGTCCCCTCCGTCGACGAGTCCACCGATACAAGTCCCACGTCTTCGATCGCTCCAACCGACTCTCCTACGCAGAATCAGACGACAACTGCACAGACTCCAAATGGAACGCTCGAGGTCCACTTCATCAACGTCGGGCAGGGTGCCAGCACACTCATCGTCACGCCAACTGGGGAGACGATGCTGATCGATACGGGCGACTGGCGCGATGAAGGCGAACACGTCATCGACTATCTCGACGCCCAGGGGATCGATAGAATCGACCACCTCGTAACGACGCACGCGGACGCCGACCACATAGGTGGCCACGCAGCGGTGATCGAGTACTACGAGACGGAGAAAGACGGAATCGGCGCAGTGTACGACCCCGGTCTCTCCGCCAGTTCGGCGACGTACGAGCGCTACCTCGACGCCATCGAAGAACACGACGTCCAGCTGTACGAGACGCGTGCAGGTGACACGCTTCCGCTCGACGGTGCAGAAGTATCCGTCCTCGGGCCGCCAGAGCCGTATCTCGCCAACGAGGATCGCAATGAGAACAGTATCGTCCTCCTCGTACGCCACGGCGAGACGGGCTTCCTCTTCCAAGGCGATGCCGAAGCCGAACAGGAGGAGTACCTCGTCGACAGATACGGCGACCAGCTCAACGTAACCGTCCTGCAGGCAGGTCATCACGGGAGCCGGTCGAGCACTGACGAGGAGCTCCTCGATGTAACAGAGCCACAGGTAGCAGTCATCTCCAGCGCGTACGACTCTCAGTATGACCACCCGCACACCGAGACACTCCAGCGGCTCGCTGACCGCTCGATCCCGACCTACTGGACGGCAACCCATGGTACGACTGCATTCCGATCGAATGGCTCGGCCGTCGAGGTCTGGACCCAGCAGTCTGCGCCAACGACTGCGACAGCAATCCGCGACGGATCGCCGGTCGAGCCAGGGAGTGATGTCTCACTCGAACTGCGGATGACGCTCGGAGCAGCGATCGCCGACGGTGGTACGGACACACCTGAATCGTCGAGCACCGAGACCGAAACTGCGGACGATGAGGGGCCTGCGCTCTCGCTGGTCGAGATCCACGCGGATGCGGAGGGTACCGAGAACGAGAACCTGAACGACGAGTACCTCGTCTTCGAGAATACTGGTGAGGACGCGCTCGACCTGTCTGGGTGGCAGGTCGCGGACAGTGCGGACCACACGTACACCGTCCCTGATGGGTTCACACTGGCGCCTGGTGAGCGTGTAACACTTCATACGGGGAGCGGGACGGACATAGCAACAGACCTCTACTGGGGTTCTGGAAGCGCGATCTGGAACAACGGTGGCGACACGGTCACCGTCACGGATTCCAGCGATGCGGTCGTACTACAGGAGGAGTACTCATGAGCGAGACAGAGGAGACTGCGGTGTTAGACCGCTTCGAAGAAACCGAAGACGGGGAGGAGGTCGCCGTCCTCCTAATCGAGTCAGACGGAGAGGTAGTCGACGAGGCGGTCGTGGCACGTTCGAGGCTTCCCGAGGATGGCCGCCAGCAGGACGCGGTGTTCACCGTTCGCTTCGTGGACGGTGACCCCGTTGAGTTCAGCTATGAGTCCGAGGAGACCGAGAATCGCCAGGAGTCCGCGTCAGATCGGTTCGATCGGCTCTCGAAACGACTCTCAGATGAAGACGAATCAGAATCGCCTGAGTGATCGTGCGCCTTGTTGCCTAGGTTGTTTGACGGTCCACTCACAGGTATCAACCTGATACTAGTTCGAGATAGTTCTCTCCGTCGTTCAACTGCTGGAATGGCTTAACGCTGCGCGATTAATCTTCCACAACTATTCGGGATTTACTACCACTATTGAAGGTAGTATGAGATACAGATATGTTGGGTGCAGTCGGTGTCAATCCACCGTTTACCACTAGAGTACTGGAGGACGGCCCCAGTCAGTAATGACGTAGATCTGAACCGCACCACGCCTATTGAAATCGTGATACAGCCCGATAATCACGATCCAAACTGAATGCAGCGTGTGATGCCACCGCGAGATCGGAAGGAAGCGGAACGGCGTTGAACAGAAATCCATCTAGTTCTATCATCTCTCACTTTAGCATTGGTAGATAATATTACCAATCCATACTTGTATCAGATATCTCTCCGAAGCTCGGCTACAACGCAACGATACCTATCCGGATTGTCTCGGACTCAATCGATGGCGTCGACAATGTCTGGAAGTCTACCCTGTTAGAGGATAAGGGGTGGCGAATTGTCGGGAGATGCTGCACCACCGAAGGGTGACCCCGCAATCCAATGTGCTCTCTGCTGTATCGACGACAATTACGTGGGGAACGAACGGACATCGCGTTACGACGATGAAGTCGAACATCAGAGAGCCCAACGCCGATCGCGAACCCCTCCCACGTTGAGCGCATCTCTACGCCGACTCGGATTATCGATTATCCGTTCCGCTCACTTAGCCACGTGTTCAGCGGCGCAAACTGGCTCGTATCGTATAGGGGGGCAACGCCGAATGGCGCATCGACAGTCGTGTTCAGGTCGACCGTGCCACCGTCGATATCGAGTGTCGCAAAGCCATCGGAATGGTGGCGATACAGATCGCCGTGAACGGCCAAGACTGTCTCCTGTATCTTCTTTGGAAATGAGTGCAGTCCTCTGAAGTAGTGGTGACCGTTTCGCTCGACGTGGTCAGCACCGATCGTCGCCGTCACGGCGAAGTCTTGTAGTAACTCGACCGGACCGACCGTCGTCAAGTCCTCGGCGCAGATTACGTACTGACGTTCCGCATCAGTCTGATTTCGGTGGGCGATCAAGCACGCGTTGATGATGCCCTTGAAGACTCCCTTGCAGTTTTTGTGGCTCGTCCCGGCGTAGCCGTACTCGAGCGCGGTACCCGTGCTGTCGATTCGGCCATCCGACTCGTCGATGATGATCGGCGGTGCATCGTCCCACCCGAGGAACAACTCCCGAGTTTCGGGGGTGAACGCCTCGTCTCGTGGGAGTGGTTGTTCGACATATTCGAGACGATCGAAGATGGCCCGAAGCGCTGGTTCCGACATGTGGTCACTCCATTGATGTTTGAAGTCTTCCGCGGAGTCGTACCCCTCGTTTGCGTCGACGGTGCAGAGGTAGTCGTCGACGTCCAGGTTTGCGAGCACCTCACCTATCCGAGCGAGCCGATCCCTATCGGTTTCAGGGTCCGCGGAGAGCTTGATCTTGAAATGGTTCACCCCATCTTCGCGCACGTACTCAGCGAGCGTCAGCGGTAGTCCATCGTCGGGTCGACTATCTACGAGTTCCGGGTTCGTGAGCGGATCGTCGAGGCCCACGGTGTGCCTGACCGCAGTAGCACGTCGCGGTCTTTCCGGTAACAACTCCTTGGGTTTGAACGGGGCCAACTCGTCGTACACCGAGCCCAGGTCGATCCCAAGCAGGTTCTCCCGGACTGCGCTCGCGAAAGTCGTGTTCGTTTCGCGGCAGACAGCGTCGATCACTGCCTGTTCAACGAGACTCACGCCGTACGACCAGAGTAAGGGCGGAAACGAGGTGTCGGATGCCCACTCGCGTTGGGCTTCGTAGAGCGAGCGCCAGAACGCAAACGCGGTCGGTTCCGGGTCGAGGTTCCGAGCGATGTCCGCCGCCGATTGGAACACAGCGACCATGTTTTGGATCCCTTCGTCAAGGCTCATCTCGGGATCCTTGTAGAACCAGCCTGGAATCAACCCACCCGTCGCTATGCCTTCCTGGGTCGCCCCGTCGACGTCAGTCTCCACCCGGAGGAACAACTTCGGGATTTCGGTCACTTCGACATTCCCGAAGTGAAACGGCATCCTGGTCTCAAGGTCGATTACGTGAAACGTCGTGGTCGAAACCGAGATCGTCATAGGCGGCCCAACAATCGCGACGACCATATTCCTTCCTCCGCCGACAGGTCACACTGAGGATACTGCTGCTTGCGAGCCACCCCTACCGGGGGATTCTGAGCCTCACCATGGCCCGCGTCAGTTTACTCCCCGACGACAGGGTTCGTGAGCGTCCCGATCCCTTCGATTTCGGCCTCGCAGGTTTGACCCGGTTCAAGCAGGTCGACGGGCTCGCGGAAGATTCCGACACCACCTGGTGTTCCGGTCGAAATCACATCTCCAGGCTGGAGCGTCATGTTCGCGCTAATGTACGACACCAGTTCTGGGACGTCGAAAATGAACTGTCTCGTGTTGGATGACTGTTTCGTCTCCCCGTCGACGTGTAACGCGACATCGACGGCGTTTGGGTCGAAGTCGTCTCCTGCCACGAGCGTGGGGCCCATCGGGGAGAAGGTGTCGTAGCTCTTCCCCCTGAAGAACTGGCCGTCGGAGAACTGCGCGTCCCGGCCGCTCACATCGTTGAGAATCGTGTACCCGGCGACGTATTCTGAAACTTCGTTCTCGTCGAGGTTCTTTGCGGTGCGGCCGATGACGACTGCAAGTTCGACTTCGTAGTCCACCTGTTCACCGTCTGGATGGACGATCGGGCTGTTCGGATTTGTGACTGTCGTCGGTGCCTTGGCGAATAGAAGAGGTTCGTCAGGGATTTCTTCGTCCTGTTCTTCTGCATGGTCCCGGTAATTGAGCCCGGCGCAGACGATTTTCGGCGGGCGGGGAACCGGCGCCAGCAGGCGTACCTCATCGGGGTCGACCTGTGAGACGGCTTCGTCTTGAACGAGGTCGAGTACCTGATCGAGATACCGTTGATTGGTGAGGTCCTGATAGGACGGTTCACCCGCTGGGAGATCGGCGAGGGCGTGGATGCCTGCCTCGGTTTTGATGCCCCATGTGGGTCCAGCACCACCGTTGTATCGAACGAATTGCATCGGGTGTGAGAGATGGGGCCGCCACCTTAAATATTGAGATGGATGCGTTACCACCGATGATCAGCTCTGACGCGTGCTCTCAGCGATTGCTGTCGTGCGGAGACTGCAGTAGGGGCATATTTTTCACTGAATCAACCCAGCGATACGGTATGGATGCAAACTCGGCAAGGAGCTCACTTGCTGTACCGGAAGAGTCGATCCGCAAGGCATGTGGCGATACTCCGCTTCCCGAACTCGGACTCATCGAACAAGTTTGGGAGACCGACCCGATTGCGCGCGAAGCCATCGGGGAGCGGGCAGCGGATGCCTTTGGATCACTCCCCCTTGATGACGTCCCAGAGGGCGGTGAGATAGCACTCGGCGTCGGGAGCCGTGGGATCGCGAATCTCAGCCGGATCGTCGCCGGCGTTGTTGCGGAGGCCCAGGACCTCGGATACGAACCGTTCGTGTTCCCAGCGATGGGCAGTCACGGCGGGGCCACGGGGGAGGGGCAGCGCGAGATGCTGGCCGAACTCGGCGTGACCGAGTCGGCCATCGGCTGCGAGATTCGGTCGAGCATGGAGGTCACCGAGGTCGGTCGGACCGCCGACCGGGACGTGCCGGTCGTCGCCGACGCGAACGCGGTCGCGGCCGACGCGATCGTGCCGATCAACCGAGTCAAACCGCACACCGACTTCGATGGCACGGTCGAGAGCGGCCTTTCGAAGATGCTCGTCATCGGGATGGGCAAACAGCGCGGGGCGAAGATCGCCCATGACTGGGCCGTCGACTGGTCGCTCCGAAACATGATCCCCGAAATCACCGAACAGCTACTCGCGGAACTTCCCGTCGTTGGTGGGGTCGCGATTCTCGAAGACCAGCGGGACGACACCACACTCATTGAAGGGGTGCCACCGGAGGGCTTTCTCGACCGCGAGGCGGAACTCCTCGAGACCGCGTACGATATCATGCCGACGCTCCCGTTCTCGGAACTCGATGTACTAGTGCTCGACCGGCAGGGGAAGGACATCAGCGGCCAGGGGATGGACACGAACGTCATCGGTCGCCGCCCGTTTGCGATCCAGGAACCTGAGCCGGACCTTCCTGATATCAAACGGATCTATACACGGGGACTCACCGGGACGACACACGGCAACGCCATGGGGATGGGCTCGGCCGACTTCGTCCATGCGAACCTCCTCGAAGAGATCGAGATGCCGACGACGCTCATCAACGCCCTGACGGCGAGTACGACCAGGGGCGTCCGGCTCCCGCCGGCCGTCGAGACCGACCGCGCCGGCCTCGTCGCAGCAATGTCGACAATTGGAATCGTCGACCCGACGACGGTCCGCGTCCTCCGCGCTGCCGACACGATGCACCTCCACCGGCTCTACGCGTCGACCGCGCTCGTCGAGGAAGCGCGGGACCGCGACGACCTCCGCGTACTCGAGGAACCCTCGCCCATTAGGTTCGAAGCGGGTGACTTCGCGACCCCGTCCCCTCACGAGACGGGACATGATGATTGATCACCGCAAAACTGAGCGCGTCGAAAACGGAGTCGATACTCCGACGGACCGAGACGGTACCCGAGCCACACCCGTAGCTGGTGTGAAGGTAATCCGTCAGATCGTGAGTTCGTCGAGTGCGACACGACACTGCTCGTCCGAGGACTGGTAGCTCGCTTCGGTAAGCTGGACGCCCCTAGCGCCCGCAGCGAAATCCCAGGGGAACGGCTCGTCCGCGACGACGTGGCGAATGAACTGCTCCCACTGGATTTTGAACGCGTTCTCGAACTCCTGGTTGTTCGGCACCCCTTCCCAGTCGTCGTAGAAATCGTGTTCGTTCGGTGTGTCGGGGTTCCACTCCGGCTTTGGGGTATTGGAGTGGTGTTGGGTCTTACAATCACGAAGTCCAGCGACGGCACTCCCGTTTGTCCCGTCGACCTTGATTTCGAGGAGGTCATCGCGATTGACCCGCACAGTCCACGAGGAGTTGAGCTGTGCCACGATATCGTCCTCGAGTTCCATGATGGCGTAGGCCGCGTCGTCGGCCGTCGCTTCGTACTCCTCGCCGTTCTCATCGACGCGTCGGGGGATATGAGTCTTCTCCAGACAGCGAACCGACTCCACGCGGCCAAAGAGGTTCTCGATGACGTAGCTCCAGTGGGAGAACATGTCGTCGATGATTCCGCCACCGTCCTCCGCGCGGTAGTTCCAAGATGGGCGCTGTGCAGGTTGGACGTCCCCAGTAAACACCCAGTACCCGAACTCGACGCGCACCGAGAGGATCTCGCCGAAGTAGTCCTGGTCGATCAGCCGCTGGAGCTTCATCAGCCCGGGCAGCCACAGTTTGTCTTGGACAATACCATGTTTGACATCACTTTGCTTCGCCTTCCGGGCAACTTCGAGGGCAGTATCGAAATCTCCCGCCAGGGGTTTTTCACAGTACACGTCCTTCCCGGCCTCGATCGCTTTCAGGAGTGCGTTCGGACGGCGTGGGGTGACCTGCGAGTCGAAGTAAATCTCGTCGTCCCCGTCGAGAACTGTCTCTAGGTCGGGGTCGGCGATCCAGCGCTCGACACCGTGTTCCTCGCTCAAGGCCTTGAGTTTGCGCTCGTTCCGGCCGACCAACACCGGATTCGGGATCACCCGCTCTCCAGTGGGGAGTTCGACCCCGCCCTCGTCTCGGAGGGCCAGAATAGATCGGATGAGGTGTTGATTCGTTCCCATCCGGCCGGTCACGCCATTCATGATGATACCAATCTCTTGCATGGGGCTAGTGCGTCGTCGAAACTCCAATTCGGCACTACAATAACGTTTTGGTCACCCCTTGGGTACTACCCACAAGAACGGTGGAGTGATTGACTCCCATCTTCCCAGTCCATCGACTTCTTCGGCGATCACGATTCACCTCTCATTCGGGCGAATTGCTATAATGACTCGACTGGATCCGCAGTTACAGAGGTATGGGGCGAGCAAGGAGTTTGATGCAATTTTGGCTGTTACCTCTATACTCATATAACTCCTCACGGCAGTCGGATGTATGGGTGTGAACATCGGTTATGTCGGTATCGACCATCACCACCGTGACCCGTACTTCGCTGTTGCGAGCGGCCTGGACGTCACAATCACCGCGGTGTGTGAGCCCGGCCGACAAGTGGACGTTGAGAACGTCGCTGCCATGGACGAACGACCAGACGAAGTCACCACCGAGGGACAGAACGTCGCCGATCTCGTGGCGGGTGCGTCGGTCTACGAGGACCCGCACCGCCTCGTCGCCGATGGGGACATCGACGTCGTCTGGATTACGTATCGTAGCGACGAGACGCCGTCGATCATCGAAAGTGCCGTCGAGAACAGCGTCCACGTCATCAGTGAGAAACCGATAGCACGGACCGCAGCCGACCTCGAAACGATTGCGCAGCGGGCGAACGAGGCAGGCGTCACCGTCTCGCCGACGATGTACTATCGAAAGAACCCCGTTGCGATGGAACTCCGTGACCGAGTCCGCGATGGCTTCTTCGGCGACGTGTGGACCGTTGAGGGGCGGTTCAACGCAAGCCAGCTCTCCTACCGGAACACCGACCACTACATCTACGACGAGGCGACCAGTCGCGGCGGCGCCCTCCAGTGGATCGGGCCGCACTGGGTCGACATGATGCCGTGGGTCCTCGATGATCCGATTGCCCAGGTGAACGCTGAGTTCCACGAGGCGGCGGATACCGACGTTGATGCGGGGGCCGTACTTCAGTTCAAGACCGAAGGTGGAACGCTCGGCACGTATCATACGGGGTATTACCTGAGCGACCGCGGCAAGGACACGCATCTCGGCCTCTACGGAACCGACGCCCAAGCTCTGACGCCGCTCCACCACGACTCCCTCCAGCACGAGCCGACGGTTCCGCTCGAACTCACGTCGGAGAAACCGGACTGGTCGGCAGCGCCAACGCGGACCACCGAGTTCGAGTTCTCCTACGACCGCTTCCCGGCCTGGGGTGACTTCGTCCAGGACTACTTCGAGGCGTACTTCGAGGGCTACGAGACGGGGGACGTGCCCGCGACGGTCGACGACGCGGTCCAGTTGCTCAGAGTCCTCGACGCGGCCTACGAGTCCGGCGACCGTGGCGAGTGGGTCGAAGTCTCGGACTAGCAACGCCGCACGCTCGGAGTCCTGCACTCTGGTTTTCCTTACGCGCGTTCCAGGTTTGTAGGTCGACAATTCATGCACCCTCGCTTCCGCTCCATCGGTTCTGACACCATCCTCGAGCAGTGATTTCGTCTCGTCGCTAGACGTTCGACTATCCTGAACTTTATATGATTAGCTGCGCTGCTTCCCCTATGGACAACAAAGACGGACCGAAGACACTGCAGACGACGGCGACGTCGATAGAGATTCTCAATCTGCTTGAAGCAGTCGATGGTGCGAGGGTCTCCGAGATCGCCGATCAGATGGAGACCCCAAAGAGCACTGTTCACGGTCACCTCGCGACGCTTAAGGAGAAAAAGTTCGTAATTCAGCGAGGTGATTTCTACTATCTCGGCCCCGAACTCCTGCGCTTGGGCAATCAGGTCCGGACCCGGCAGGAGGGATTCGTCCTAGCACGCGAGTTCACGGAGCGACTGTTCGAAGAAGTCGAACTTCGATCCATCTTTGCAGTAGAGATGGGTGGAAAAGCAGTTTTCATTCATACTGCGTCGGGAAGCAAAATGGGATGGATGCATGAACAGTTAGGAAACCGCCTGTACCTCCACAACACTGCTGTTGGGAAGGCGATACTCGCTGAGTATCCCAAATCGAGAGTCGAACAGATCCTCGATGAATGGGGGATGCCGGCGGAAACTGAGAACACTATCACTGACCGAGCGGCCTTATTCGACGAACTCGCTGAAGTCCGCGACCAGGGGTACGCCGTCAATCGCGCAGAGAACATCAAAGAACTACATGGAATTGGTGTCGCCGCGACCAGACAATCGGGAGAAGTGATTGGTGGATTCAGCGTCACCGGTCCGGAGCACTCGTTTACCGGCTCGAACAGGGAGGGACAACTTGCGGACAGGGTGACGGAGATAATCAACGAGTACGAACTTGAACTAGCACTCGCGTGAGAACAGCACGTGGGAATTCGTGGTTTCACATATGGGAACTTTATAACAGGCTGGCTCGAAATGACAAGCCTAGGCTTGTAATATTGTGCGTGTCATTCACGTACATAAACGGGTCTCGCCCTCGGCCCCATTCGAGAGTACCGAACTATAAATAGCACTTATTGTAGCGGCCTGTTAGCGCCAACAAAACGATCGCACTGACGAGTCGATGGTAAGAACTGTCACTCTCCGTATACCACAATTTTTATAAGGGGAACGCAAACCCAACTCCCGATGCCCGACCGAGAATCGAGTTCGGCGGAAGAACAGATAGTTGACGACCTTGATGGCCTGCTTCCGGGAAGCATTGATCGGCGGAAATTCCTCCACGGCTCGCTAAGCTCCCTTGGTGCTGTAATGTTCGCCGGCTGCATGGGCGGCGGCGGTGGAAACGGGGGCGGCAACGGGGGCGGCAATGGCGGCGGTAATGGCAACGCTGAGGTTTTCACGACACCGTGGAAGCAAGAACCCTCGTGGGGTCACGCACACGTTGCAGAAGGTCGTGGGTACTGGGAGGACGCCGGCGTTCCCAACATCGACGCGACGCGGGGCAACGGGTCGGACACTGAGGCCCAGAACATCGGTGTTGGCAACAAGCAGATGGGAATCAGTTCCATGCCGACGGCGCTGAGCGTCTATCCAGAAACCGAGGACACCGAGGCACTGGACATGTCGATCGTAGGGCTGGCTCGGGGGCGACCGCTTCTGTCGCTCATCTGGCGCAAGGACCAGATGAAAAACAGGGAGGACATCGCCGGGAAATCTATCCTCGCGGCATCCGGGTTCGCGGCGGCAACCTCGGACGTCTACCCCAATCTAGTTGGCGTTGACCCAAGCGAAGTGGATATGCAGGAGGGGACGGAGGAGGTCGCTGCCCCCAAACTAGCCAACAATGAAGTCCAGGCCATCTGGGGGTCCATCGACCTGCTTCCCGCCTACCAAGAGGAAGTGGACGCCGAACTCGGTGTAACCCCGCTGACGGCCTTCGGTGCGTTCCCTGGCTTCCCAATTTGGGTCAACAACAGCTGGTACGAGAACAAGGAGAACAACGTAGAGTTCATGTCGAAGGTCCTGACCGGGTACTTCAAGGCCCTAAAGTGGGGGCTGCTGAACCAGGGCGAGTATCTCGACTACCTCAAAAACGAGGTTAACCCCAACCTCCAGACCTGGACCGACGAGGAACTCCAAGGCCAGCACGCGGTGAACTGCGCCCAAGCGATCACGCTGGACATGAAGGACGAGGGGCTCGGCTACTTCACCGAGGACGGCGTATCGTTCGTTCTCGAGAACGCCGGGTCAGCCCTGGTCGACAACCCCGACGCACTCCCGTCCGCGAGCGAGCTTGTCGACAGGCGCGCGTACGAACAATCGGAGAAAGTGACGTTTACCGAGGATGAGTGGAACCAGCTATCCGAAACCGCCGGCGAAGTGTGGAATCTCTTTGAGGAGGCCGAATCTGGGAACTGACACCCCACCAGTGGTCCCCTTGCAGAGTAGATGATCGGGCCCGAACCACTCTCGGTCACCGATGGGCCATCGCACCGTAGCAAGCCGACAGCCGTTGTGGAGACGGATCAGATTATTTGAACGAGACAATTCCTCAGCAAGGCCTCGGTTCTACCGAAACTCCTGGTAAACGAAGCAAGTGTCTCGGGGCTTGACCATGGTGTAGTTCACGACAGATGGACGATCACTCACCGGACACGTGATCAGACCGGGGCATGCTCTCCTCGTACGACACGTGATTCCAATTTCAGCCGGTCGGTTTTGGCAGAATCAGTTATCCTTATGGGGTGTGGCATACGACGTGCGTGTGTGAATGAGTAACGAGTTAGCACCGGAGTCCCAGGCGGGCGACACGACGTCTGCGGAGAACACGATCTCATTTAGCGGTGTTGACAAGGTGTACGGTGCCGACGAGGCGGCTGAGGAGTCAGTGACGGCACTCAAAGACATCGACCTGGATATCTCACGTGGTGAATTCGTATCCGTGGTCGGCCCCTCGGGCTGTGGGAAGACGACGTTATTGCATCTTGCCGCGGGCCTCTTGGAAGCCACGGATGGGGCCGTCAAAATCAACGGCGTCGACGTGCAGAGTCCCGATCACGAGCGAAAGGAAGTAGGGCTCGTGTTCCAGCATCCGGTCGCCCTGGAATGGCGGACCGTGCTGAAGAACATCATGCTCCCGATTCAGATCCTGAGAGAGAACGGGGCGATAGAGGGGGACATGTCCGAGTATCGGGAGCGCGCCGAGGAACTCATCTCCCTCGTGGGGCTCGAAGGGTTCGGTGACTCGTATCCAAACGAGCTGTCCGGCGGGATGCAACAGCGAGTCACGATCAGCCAGGCGCTGATTTACAATCCCTCTGTCCTGCTGATGGACGAACCGTTCGGGTCGCTGGACGCGATGACGAAGGACGAACTCAACCTCGAACTGCTACGAATCTGGCGCGAGACAGAGAAGACGGTCCTGTTCATCACGCACGACCTAGACGAGGCCGTGTTCCTCTCGGATCGGGTTATCGTTCTCTCCCCCCGACCGGGCCAGGTCGCCGACGTCATCGACATCGACCTCGACCGTCCGCGAACTGATGACACGAGGGGATCGGAACGCTTCGTTGAACTGTCGGCCAAACTCCATCAGCACTTCAAGAGTCTACGATGATCGGAAGTGCCGTTCGCAAAATAGGCGACGGGATGCCGGAGGCCGGTCGGTTTACGGTCGAAGACTCCCGGCGAACCCGCTGGACGCTGTCCGCCATTGGCATGCTCCTCGTGCTTGGGCTCTGGGAGCTGACCACGACCGTCCTCGAACTCAATCCGAAGTACTTCCCGGGCCCGACCGAGGTGCTGAACGAACTCGTGCGAATCTGGCCTGCGATCACGAGTGCGCTGCCAAACACGCTCTCGGCGGCCATCACAGGGTATCTCATCGCACTCGCGCTGTCCATCGCTATCGCGATTCCGCTCGCCGCCAACGAACGGGTCCTGAACGCCCTGATGCCGTTTATCATCGGGACGAACACCGTCCCGCGTATTGCGATGACTCCGCTTGTCATCTACTGGGTTAGCTTCGTCACGGTCTCCGGTCTCTATCTCGCGAACTACGTTATGGCGGTCTGGGTGGCGTTCTTCCCAATGTTGATCGCTGCACTCGATGGATTCAGAAGCACCGACGAGGCGACGGAGAACATGCTCCAACTGTACGGCGCAACGACGTGGCAGGAGTTCAAGTACGTCCGCTTCAAGCAAGGGCTCCCGTTCATCTTCGACGGAATGAAGATTGGATTCGTGCTGGCGATGATCGGTGCAGTCGTCGGCGAATTCGTCAGCGGGACATTTGGCATTGGGTCACAGGCGGCCTCCGCGATTGGTCGCACGAGTGTCTCACGGGCGTTCGCCATCGTCCTCGTACTGGGATTCATCAGCACTGGCGTCGTGCTCATCATCTACATGATCGAGAGCCGCTTCCTCTTCTGGCGCGAATCGTCGATCATGGGGGAGGGCTAACAGATGTCGAGAGTGCCAGCCCACCGATCCGCGAAGACAAAGCAGTGGATCAAGCGACAGATACCGACCGTCGCCACGGGGATCGGGTTCCTCCTTCTGTGGGAACTCGTCGCCCGCGTAATCGGCAACAATCGGATTTTCGCGACTATTCCCTACACCCTGAAACAGACGCTCGAGCGGAGTGACACTGTCGTCGTTCGGGTGATGGAGACCTTCACGTCCGTGTTCGTCGCGTTCATCCTCGCTGTCTGCCTCGGTGTGGTTCTGGGGATGGTGGTCGCCGAGCTCTACACCATCAGGCAGATGACGATGCCACTCATCATCTTCGCGTACGCAGTTCCCCACCCAGTCCTCGCACCGATGTTCATCATTTGGTTCCTCATCGGCGGGGATATCACGCTTCTCACGTTTCAGAATCCCGCCGCATACGTGCTCGGCTCCGAAATGGTCAGAGAGTCGACGCTGAGTCTGGCGATCGACGGTGTCTCTACCTTCGGTGCATGGGTTGGGTTCTTCCCGGTCTTCCTCAGCACGATCACCGGGATGAACGCGCTAGAGGAGCGATTCCAACACCTGGGCGCCGTCCTGGGTGCCTCGAGATGGCAGATGGTCAAGTACTTCCGGTTCTGGCGTGCCATGCCGAACATTACGAGCAGCATCAAATCGACCGTCCAGCTCTCCATCGTGGGAGTAATCGTCGCGGAGTTTATCGCGTCTTCATCCGGGATCGGATATCAGATCGTCTTGGCGTGGAAAAACGCGGCACTCGGCTACATGTTCGGGGTCGTCATCGTCATCATGCTCGGCTCCTACCTGTTCTACCAGATTGCCGTGTGGACGCTCAAGGCTGTGACGCCGCCGGGGTCGGTTTAAGAACTCAATCTTTCGCAACGGTGTTAGCGTACAGTCCAGCCACTCATGACGATGGGTTGAACTAGGCTTCCTCACAGTAGCTTTATCACGCCACCAACAAGAAGCGCTATCAGGATGCGGATAGACGTCCACAATCACCTCCTGCCGGAACCGTATATCGACCTTCTCACAGAATGGGACACGCCCGTGGGCCTCGAGGTCGAAGATGGGAACCTCTACATGGCCCACGAGCGCTCTGGGACGGCCAGCGTCGCAGCCGGAAACAGGATTCCTGTAAACGAAGGGTTCACGGACGTCGAAACTCGGTTCGATTGGATGGATGAATACGATGTTGACACGACGTTGGTCTCTGTATCCACCCCGAATCCACTTCACGACGCGTTTACTCCTGAGCAGTCGACGCAGCTGATTCGAGCCATCAACGATGGTTTTGCCGAGCTGCAATCCGACTACCCGGGGCGCATCGCCGGACTCGGGATGCTCCCACTTCGAGAGCCCGAAGAGGCCATTGATGAAGTTGACCGGATCGCCACGGACCTCGACCTGCATGGGATCGCCCTTCCCACGTCGATCAACGGTCAGAAGCTGTCGGCAGAGGAGCTAGCACCTGTGTTTGACCGAATGGATGAGGTAGATCTGACGGCCTTTATCCACCCGCACGGAAACGTTCTCAGCGACGAGTTACACGAGGACGAGTCGTTCCTCAACCCGCTCGTGGTGTTCCCGACGGAGACGACGTTCCAGATCGCCCGCCTCATCTACGACGGGTTCTTCGACGACCACGAGTTCGACATCGTCCTCTCGCATATGGGGGGAGCCCTTCTTCAGCTGGCCGGCCGATTGAACAGGGGCCGTGACGAGATCGACGACCCTGAAGCTGGGCCGGAGAAACCGATACTTGAGTATCTTCAACGGTTCTACTACGACTGTATCTCCTTTCACCACCCCGCCCTCGCGGCGGCGATCGACACCGTTGGGCTCGAACAGTTCGTGTTTGGCACGGACTTCCCATTTGATGAGGAAGACACTGAAACTATCGTGGCCGATGTCGAAACTGTGGTTCCATCCGAGTCGGACCGCGAACGCCTCATGGTCTCAAACGCTGCTGAACTGTTCAACATATAGAAAACCGCAAACAAGCAGCGTAGCTCAACCTGCCCTATTCAGTGTCAACAACTCCCCCAAAAATTGGATATGGTAAATTAAATATCTATTATTCGAATCAGGGATATTACTCAAGATTCAATATAATAATTGAGATGGGTAGCGGACTTCTTCGGCCTTTGGGCTCTCTCATGGCCTCCTAGCGAATTTGATTATCAGATAGATAATGCTACTATAAGTGCCACTAGGAAAATTGTCGGGCCATTACTTGGTTCTTTAGTAGGGGATTGCTGCTGTCTCCAAAAACCGATTGAGTGATATATCTGAACAGAGATAGAATGACAGAAAATGTATGCTATGTCGAAATCGGAATGAGGAAAATTTGAGATGTATGCTATCGATTCGATAGTGATTGGGTGGCGCCACCGTTATCCACTGAAACCCCAAGCATTGTTTCGGAACCGTTCTCGCCTGGATCGAAATCGATCACCTCCGTCTCTAACGGAAGTGCCCGCACCTCGAGACCGCGCCACTCACCGTCGACACCGACAAGAGCTTCCGAGTAGCCTGCCCGATCGTTCCCAGGAATCGCGTCCTGCACGAATCGCATCTGTGCGTAGTTCAGGCCGAACTCGTTGGCCCACTCCTCGTCCATACCGTCGAGCCGATGAAATTGCTTGACTGCACACTGGTCGAGGATGGCTTCCGACTCCGGATGCTGGAAGAACTCGTCGACAGTCTGGGTGACAAGCTGGATTGAGAGATCGTGATGACGGTGATGGCGGAACACCGTCTCGAGGAAGGACAGGCTCGCGGTGTCCTGCATTACGTACCGCGCCTCGTCGATGCAGAATACGACCTCCTTCTCGGTCTCCTTTGCGCGTTCGTAGACGAGCGAGATGAGAAGTTGCATCAATAGACTCGTGGTCCCACCGACGCTCCCCTCCTGCTGGCCGAGATCGAGATAGATGAGACCCTCATCACGAATATCGAACTCGGTCGGCCGCCCGAGGTTCTCGAACCGGCCGCCCTCGGCGAACGGTCGGAGTTGATCGATAAGCCACGTCGCATCGGCCCGTAACTTGTCCTCCTCCGCAGCCGTCCGAACGACGAACGGTTGGGGATCGTCGACCAACGTCTCCAGGATATCGAGGACGTCCCTGAGCGTCGGGCTCTCGTTGGCGTGCGTGGCGATGTCGTCAGTGATCCCCTGCTCTCGATACGCATGGTCGATTGCGAGTTCGAGCGTCGTTCGCCGATCACCGAGGTCGACACCACGGAGGGCGAAGTAGTTCGT
The DNA here is from genome assembly GCF_013401515.1 of Halorarum halophilum. Taxonomy (NCBI): domain Archaea; kingdom Methanobacteriati; phylum Methanobacteriota; class Halobacteria; order Halobacteriales; family Haloferacaceae; genus Halorarum; species Halorarum halophilum. Next base: position 3,252,783 of record NZ_CP058529.1, read on the forward strand.
GAGGAAGCTCAGAACGCTCGCCTTCTTCTCGCTGAACGGGCTGGCGTCCTCGCCCATGGCGCGCTGGACGTGCTCCGGAGTCAGTTTGATCTCCAGAGGATTCAGCCCCATCGTCCCACCGACCGTGATGCGACGGGCGCCGAGCGCGTCAGCGACGCCGGCCCAGTTGTTCAGCGGTTCGAGGATGATTCCCAGCCGGTTCGGCGACTGGGCGATCGACCGGAGGAACTGCTGTTTAGCGCCGAACGATTTGCCAGAGCCCGGGTCACCCACGGTGAACTTGGCATAGCCGTTCTCGCGGGCGAAGGGGTCGATGACGAGCGGGCTGTCCGTGTGACGATGGACGCCGACTTCAACCCCACCGGGCTCGAGGATCGTTGGCGTATGTGGTGAGGCGAGCACGGCCCCCACCGCTCCACCGAGTGCGACGGCTTCACGGCCGAATGGATTGCCGGTCAGTGGGGCGGCAGCTCGGACAGCGAGATCCTGTGTGCAGATCGCCGTTTTCGGGGTGAGGTTCGCGGGCGTATCGCGGAGACGGCGGCGAACGGTCCGCACGTCCTCCCGCAGTGTTTCGCGAGAGTCGGCCCGGACGGTGACAAACATAGCCTGGCCGAACACTCGCTGGCCGTTTTCGACGGCAGTGTAGGTGGCTGCCGCCTCGTGAGCGCGCTCCTGCAGGTAGCGCCCGTGGACACTCCGTTCGAGGTCGGCATCGACCTGGAGGTCGTCGGCCACCTTCTGGAGTTCGTCACGGGCGCGTTCCTGATTCCTCGGCGTGATTCGAACCGTACAATCGAACTGGACGTCGGTGAGCGTGAACAGCTCGTTGAGGTAGCCGTCGGCGGGGTAGTCGGGCCAGTCAGCAACGTACAGCGTGCTCGTCCACTGCTCGCCGACACGGGCCGCTCTCGTCTCCCACTCGACGGCCGCAGGTGCGACAGCATGCTGCTGGCGCTCGGCGATCTCCTCGAGAACTGCCTGCTCGGCGTGGGCATCCCGCAAGACCGACTCGTCGAACACGGCACCGGGCTCGAACGGTTCGGGCTCCGCCCGACGATGCCACCACGTCGTGACCAGTACGCCGAGGAGCAGCGCCCCCAAAAGGGCAGTACCTACTGGAAGCAAAGGCAACTCCGTGATGGGACCCTGAAGCGGGATGAGCGAGGACGGGAGATTACTCATCGACGGCCTCCCGAGGATGATGGTCGATCGCAGGCACCGTGCTGACGGCAGCGGCGGCGTCACCGTACTCATGGGTCTCGCCGTTCCAGAACTCCATGGCGAGCAGGTACAGTTCGGGCGTGTCGAGCCGGTGGCTCGACCAGCCCCCAGTGGCTCCGACGAGTTCGGTTTCGACCGCTCGGCAGCGCCTGTCCAGCAGGTCGAACAACTCAGCCCGGAGTTCGCCCTCGGTCAGGCGTTCGCGCCGGGTCACGAACGGGGTGACGAGGACGCCGAGCACCGGTATCCGACTCAGCCGCTCGGCGGGTGGCCGTTCGTCAGTGTGGCGGTTGTACACCTCGAACGGCGTCACCTCCACACCGAGGTAGTAGTGGAGCTGCTGGGTTTCGGCGAGGTCAGCAGGCCGCCGTTCACGATACTCCTCCAGGAGCTCGCGAAACACCGGGTTCGCCGCGACGTCGTCGTCCATCAGTCGGTCGTCGATCTGGTCGATGAGTTGCTCCACCGGAAACGGACGCGTCGTCGCGTGGAGTGTCAGCGGAAAGTCGAGGTCGTTGTTGGCGAACTTCTCGGCGACGGCCTGACGGGACGCCCAGTCACCGGACATCGCGAAGTCCATGTTCGCCGGATCGAGCTGGAGCATCCCCACCATGGTCCCGTCGGATTGCTCGATTGCGCCGGCGCCGGGCCACGCCCGTTCGAGTCCCGTGAGATCTTGCGTACGCTCGTCCGGCGTGAACGGACTGTATTCGCGGACACCACCATCGGTCTGTCTCGCCGCGTTCGCTTCGTCACTTGAATGGCCCGTGGGAGCAGCGACGGTAACGCGTGGCCGGGCGAGATAGTAGCGAGCGACGTCACCGAGCCAGGTCCCAGCAGGGAGATGCGATGGGGAGGCCACCACGGCAGCGACTCCTGTGAGGATGCCGAGTAGCACGAGGGGAAGCACCAGTACGTCGATTCCAGTGAGGCCACCGAGAAGCAGTCCGACGGTCGGAAAGCCGACGAGGACGTACACGTCTCCCTCGGGGATGTTGATGATCGGAAGGCGACTCTCTTCGCCGATAGCGTCCATGATGCGGCGGGACGCGGCGTCGTGATCGTTCGTCATCGTCGGGACTCAGTAGTATCCGGGGTCGTTCTCGGTCCGCCGATACGAGGGAACGCCGCGCTGGCCGTTCGCGTCAACGACGACGTTGTCCTGGTTCGTTCCAGCAGTGTTAGCGGTCTGCACGTGTTCGGTTTGTCCGCCTGTTCCGTTCGTACTCGATGCAACGCGCTGTGCGACTGCATGACCAGCAGCGGCTTTCGGCCCCCATCGGGCAGCCGTTGAGGCGGCATACGGGCCAGCGACAGCCCCAGCAGTGACGACTGCACCAGCGGTTACCGCGGCGCCAGTGGCGGTGCCGAGCACTGTCGCCGTCAGTGGGGACGCGTACTTGAACAGCTTCCAGACGACGAGTACGGCAAGGAACGGAAGCGATGCTGCGAGGAGATAGCTGAGAAACGCGCTCTCGGGGGCTAGGGGTGCGCCGGTTCCCTCGCTGAACAGGAGGGCGTATGATTTGAACAGGACCGCGACCGGAAGCGGCATGATCGCCAGCGGGACGAACTTCAAACTAAGTGCCTTCGCAATTCGGGAGACGACAGGAAGATTGCCGAACGTGATGGCGATCGCCAACGGCATTCCGTACACGTAGATGTAGAGGAGGACTTCTCGAATGAACAGGAGCGCTTGGAGTACCCACATTGAGAGTCCTCCTAAGGTGGCCATTGAGAGCGCAAGGGCCGGATTGGAGAGGGATACACGCAAAAAGCTCAGCATGGCGCTTGTGACGACCGCTATGTCCGGTATCAATGCAATAGTGAATCCATCGACAAGATAGAGGGTTAAGACGCACACCCAATACCAGGTCACTATTAGAAATGCTCCAGTCCAAGCTGTGCTCCCTGTCTTCCTAGCTTCATACCTACTTCCCATTTTGAAAATACGAACAGTATGCCGTCCTTGGACACAAGTCACGAGCAACAGTAGTCCAACGAGCATCATTTCACCGCCTACGAGAGAATCATGGAGTTCAACCCATGGCTCGTTCGTTGGTCTTCCGAAAACAAACGATCCCTCCGTTGCGGGAGTTGGTGTACCAAATTGACTCTTTGCGAGAGTTCGATAGCCCTCGATTATGCCGCTCTGGAACCAGTCAATGATCCGTTCGACAGCATCTTCGAACCATTTGAGTCCAATATCAACTAGCGAGATGTTACTCAAGGTTCCACCTCCGAGATCCTGACATTACAGGAAGGGAACCCTTCGCCTGTATACTCTACATTATATGACTTCCTGTGAGAGTCCTTACTAAGCTCAGTGAGGATTTTCACCGAAAACCTTCCTTCGACAGTCTCAGGTCCACATGAGATGTTACTGCCTGACGAACCAAACGGTTGGGTGAAGCTGAAGATGTTTTCCTCCTCGTCAACCGTGATTAGGGCCTTCTCGCGATGTTCGTGAAGACCGCTCTCTGTATCATAGATTCCGCTCTCTTCGAAATCATTGGGTGTCGGTTGCGGAACGTCACCTTCGAAGCGAAGCTGCGTCACAGCATCTGGCCCAGTTCCGTGATTTTCCACGGTGACAATGGCCTCTGATCGGATTGCCTGATCACTCGCTCCTTCGTACATCTCGTCGGGATGGTTCCGGCCGAGCTTCAGATCGGTAATCCGGACGTCCGGACGGATATCAAGACTCGCTTCGTCGACCGTCTCCTCATCGGCGATCGCGTGAACTTCGTACTCTCCCGGTGAATACGGCATCCCGAGGTCGATCGTTTCACGGGTCACACCGGCTGCTACGCTTCGCGTCGCGAACTCCGATCCATCCGGTTGAATCACCGTGAGCCCATCGACGGAAGCGTCCTCACGAAGCGTGACGACGAGCTGCATCTCGCTCACAGTGACGTCACGAATTGCACCATCAGATTCTCCCTGGCCATCGGGCGCCCCAGTACAGCCAGCAAGTGGGAGGACCGTGCTCCCAGCGATGCTTCCAAGGACTGTCCGTCGGTGGAGGTGTCGATCGGTGTGTATCATAGGTATTCGTCGTACTGCAGGAATCTTCCGAGGCGTATGCCGCCGTACAGGGCTGTGATGAACGGGATAGACCACCAGACCACCTCGGCGATGAGGGCCGTCCAACCGGAGATGGTCCACAACGGGTGCCAGGAGAGGCTCGCGGAGTCACCGACATACGCCGGATCATGTGAGAGCCACGAGCCAGGGTGGTAGCGGGCCGTGTAGCTCCCCGGTTCGTTGACAGTCACGACAGCGACGCCCTCGACATTCGTCTCGATTCGCTGGCCGTTGACGGTGATGTACCCTTCACGTGCTTCCCCACCAATCGGAACGGCCTGTGGGTCGTCGCTCTGCGTTTCCGCGAGGTGAATCGGTACACCTGTGGTGGCATCGGAGAGTTCGATCCGGAGCGTCGCCGTAGACTCGTTCTGCTCCAGAACATCGATGCTCAGGTTGCTCTCGTGCAATGGGCGCTCAGCGTTCCCATCTGGCGTGCGGATGGTCGCATTCACCCCGCGCACGACTCCGTGGACGCGAAGCTGATCTGGGTCGACGTCCGTGTACCGAAGCCCGAGCCCGTATGACCGCGTGTAAGAGGACGTGACAACGTCAACCGAGACGTTCTCGTGGAGTCTTGATGCGGGGGACTGACTTTCCGTCCCCCAGACGTCCAGGATCGTCGGCCCATCACGAACAGGTTCCGCACGTGGACCGATCTCCGATGGGTAGGCGTGGACGTACACCGGGCGAGCGTCCGAGTCGGTTCGCTCAGAGCCGTCGACCCGGGCGTGAACGAGTTCGTCCCAGCTCTCATCGCGGGCTGTGTAGTAGCGCCAGATACCACGGACCCGTGCCTCGCCGTCCGCGGTCAGCTGATAGCCGTGCCAGGGCTGGCTCTGATAGATTGCTACCCCCGCATCGCCGTTGGGATACCCAACCCGGTACTGCTCCACGACCGGGTCGTAGACCCTGACAGGAACGGAGTCGGAGACGGTGAGGTGGTCGGTGGTCATCTCCGACCCATTGCCGAGCCCTTCCGTCATCTGACCCGAGAGGGTGACGCGGATGTCGGCCTCGACCTTGAGGGTCGTTCGCCTGCTTCCGTTGGTCCTGTATTCGATGACGGGCAGTTGTGATCCATCAGTGACCGCCAGACGGTCGTCGCCAAAGTAGAGGCGAACCTCGCTCACCTCGTGATCGACCACCGACCAGCCACCAGAGCCGGTTTCTGTTGGTCCGTCCTCGGGGACTCGCACGCGATAGTCGACGAGTCCTCGGACCGTCCCGTGCGGCGCGATGTACAGTGGTGAAGTGCCCGGATCACGGTGAATTCGCGTCGACGGATGGACGGCGAAGAGTGACGCGTGTGCGTCCGCGATCGCCACCGATTCGGTTAGATTCGCGTCTGGTGGATGTACCGACGTCTCTCCATCGCCGGGTTCGAGGTTGCCGAAGTCGTGTGCGCTCCAGGTCGCTGCTGTCGCCGGTGGTCGTTTGAACGTGATGTCAGTGCAGTTGGCCAACTCCTCCATCGCGTGCTGCTCAGATTTCGAGCCGACCGATCCGTTCGGGTCAACAGTACAGCGATCGGAGTCCTTTGACCAGAGTGTCGCCGTCTCGTTGTCGTCGAGTGGGCTGTCCTCAGCTGTCTGCTGGGAGCGCTCAGTGGCAGCACCAAGTCCGACCACGACGACGCCCACGGCTACCAGGATGGCGACCAGCGCCTGCGGTGACTGCGATCTCATTGCTGTCGAACACAGGTTACCAGGGGACCAGGTCGACACACTGCGCGAGCGGGAGGTTCATCATCGAACCCGCGACCATGTACAACGGTCCGAGGACTAACAGGAGGAGCGCGGATTTCAGCGCGCCTCGTTTGTGCCGTTTGAGTCCTTCGCGCTGCTCGGGATGAAGGGTAAACATCTCTGCGAGCGAGTCCGCTTGCCAGACAACGACGACCCCGATGACCCCGATCCCAGTTGTGAGCTGGAAGAATCCCGAGATCATCTCGGGGAGTCGTTCGGCCGCACAGACGGCGGATTCCTGTGCGACGACGGGTTCGACGAGGGCGAAGCTGAGGAGGACAACTGTTCCGAGTACTCGACGCAGCACCTGCGAGCGGTACGGTTGGGTATCGGTTTCTGAACCTGTGTCGGATTGGACTTCTGTGGAGGTCATGGTTGAGGTTGGGTCGTGTGCCGGGAACCCGGATCAACGTGGAGAGCTGAATCCCTGGTTCCACTATCTGTACATACAATATACTATGGAAGAGTAGTTGAATATAATATTATTGAATTGGATAAAATACGCAACTAACAGGTGTATTGATGAACCAATCCCGACGCTGTTCTCCCCTGGTCGGGTCGGAACGTAGGACAGTATCTACTCGCGGTCCCCTGCCTGGTTCCGACCGCAGCCAATCGCCAATCTGAGGACCTCTATCAGGCGGAGGATTAAGACGCCCTCACGCGTTTCCACTCGTACTCATGGCTTCGGGAACGGTCTGCTACGCCTGCGGTACAACCTACCCCTCGACCGAGCGCCTGCGCTGCGACTGTGGCGAGCCAGTCTGGATCGAGGTCGACCCGTCGGGGTTCGACTGGTCGGCCGTCCGCGACGGCGAGCAGGGCGTGTGGCGCTATGCCGACCTCCTCCCCGTCGAGCCGTCGACGGATGTGAGTGCCGGCGCCGGCGATACACCGCTCATTCGAGCCGAGCGACTCGACGAGTACGCCGGCTGTCGGCTCCACGTGAAGGACGAGGGGCTGAACCCCACTGGCAGCTTCAAGGACCGCGGCAGCGCCGTCGGCGTCGGGGCGGCGATCGAACGCGGCCGCGAACTCGTCGGCACCGTCTCGCACGGCAACATGGCGATGAGCACGGCGGCGATGGCGGCCGGCCGCGGCCTCGACTGCGTCGTGCTCGTCCCGGAGCGCATCCCACCCGGACGGCTCGAACTCATCGCGCAGTACGAGCCGACGCTGCTGAAGGTGGCAGGCGACTACGGGAGACTGTACGACGAGACCGTTTCCCTCGACACTGAGCCGGCCATCGAGTTCGTCAACTCCGACGCCCCCCTCCGCGTCGAGGGCCAGAAGACGGTCGCGCTGGAGCTCTGCGAGGCGTTCGCGCCCGACGTCCCGGACGCGATCGTCCTCCCGGTCAGCAGCGGCGGGCACGCCAGCGCGGTCTGGAAGGGGCTCCGGGAGCTGTCCGCGGCGGGCGTCGTCGACGACCTCCCGCGGCTCTACCTGGTCCAGGCGGCCGCCTGCGACCCCGTCGCCCGGGCGTACCGCGAAGGTGCCGAGACGGTGACGCCGGTCGACCCCGACGAGACGGTCGCGTTCTCCATCTCGAACGCGTCGCCGCCGAGCGGGAACCGGGCACTCGCGGCTGTCCGCGACACCGGCGGCGCGGCGGTGTCGGTCTCCGAGGCTGCGATCACGGAGGCGCAATCGATACTTGCGACCGAGGCGGGACTCTGCGTCGAGCCGGCGAGCGCGACCACGCTCGCCGGCGTCCGGACGCTCACCGACGAGGGCGAACTCGCGGCCGACGAGGACGTCGTCGTCGTAACCACGGGGACCGGATTCAAGGAACTCGGAACTGGGAGCGAACCGTCCGACGCCCGGACGATCGACCTCGGTGACCTCGAAACGGAACTCTCAGCGATCGTGTCGAATCCGAGTGGCTGAGGGCGAATGAGGTAGAATCGTACATCTGGGGGGTTGGTATCAGGGGAGATGTTACTCGAATAATAACAGGGCCTTGATGTACGTCCGTGTTGAATCACCTCGTACGATGCCCACAATATGGGTGACGTATTCCTGAACGAACACTCGGACGTGAGGGATACAGTCTCCCTGCGTGGTCCAAGACATGACATGTGAAGAATCACCGGGAGACACGGACGCGACGAATCGGGATTCCACGAGGGATGCAGGTCCCTCTGAGACCATCGTCCGGACAGAGTGGGTGGAGTCCGGACGGCCGAGTATCGCCATCGTCGAGGCCATCGCGGAGGCGACCGGACGCGACCCCGTCTCCGTCGCGCCGTTGTACGAGCACATCGATAGCGACGCCCTCGACGCGCTGGTAACCGCTGCGAAAGACAGTTCGCGTCCCGACGTTCGCGTGTCGTTTTCGGTGGACGTGTTCACGATCGTCGTCGACGGCGGTGGCGGGCTCGAAGTCCGCGCCCGTTCGACAGGAGTGTGATCTGGCGGGCGAGCACTGATTTCCGACACGGTCGCCCTCCCTACCGAGTTACGAGTGGGTCACGGAGTACGACTGATCGCCTTCGACCTATCCTCCAGTAGGCTTCGACTCACCCTCCGCGACGATCGGGCGGCCGCACGACACTCCACCGCGCAGGTGGGTGAACGAGTTAGTACGCACGTCTCGCATAGTCTCACATGGGACACGAGTTGGACGACGTTGACCGGAGCATCCCTTACCTGTTCCAGCGGAACGCCCGCGACACGACGGCACAGGAGATCGGGGACAGCGCGCTAGTGTCCGTCCTAGATGTTCGGAGGCGCGTGAGCGTGCCGCTCGACTGAGTCTTTAGAAGCTCTGCCCGAGCCCGGCCCGTGCGGTCGGCCGTGAGAGCGACCCGTCCCGCAGTGAGAACGACCCAGTCCCGAAGTCAGGGCTGGGAGGCGTTACGCCGCCAGCGATACTCCAGGACCCCCCAGACCACTGCCACGACGACTGCCAGCAACAGGGCGGACAGCTGGCCGACGCCGAGCCAGACGGGCGTGATGTACATCAACCCGTTCAGGTACTTGCCCGGGAGGACGTCCTTCACGCCGATCCAGAACTGGTCGACGGGGCCCCCGGTTCGCGAGGCCAGCCCCGCACGCTCCGCGCTGGGACCGCCGGCGCTCTCGTCACCCGTCCCGAGGCGCTCGGCCTCGTACGGGAACGCCACGCGCGCGGCCCAGACGACGTTCCCGTCGGTGTCCACCTCGAACACGCGGTTCCCGTTCGAGTCGGTGATCAGCGTGTGCCCGTTCGGCAGGCGGTCGGCGTCCCGCGGCCACTGCATCCGGGCGTCCCGCCACTGCCAGGATTTGATCCACTCGCCGTTTTCGCGCTGGTACTCGACGACGCGGTTGTTCTCCGAGTCCGCGACCAGCACGGCCGGCCCCCCGTTCTCCTCGGGGATGTAGTCCGGATTGTGCTGTTCGTAGATGACGCCGTAGTCGTCCTCCGACCCGAGCGTCCAGTTCTCGTCGGTCCGGCCCGTCTCACGGTCGATGAACAGGGCCCGGTCGAGGTTCCGAGCGCTGACCATGATGCGCGAGCCGTTATCGACGAGTTCGACGTCGTTGATGTGCGTCCAGTCCCCGGGGTACGGGCCGCCGGTCTCCTCGGGGTCGAACTCGTCGGAGGCGTTCCACGTCCAGACCGTCTCGTCGCTCGTCTCGTCGACGACGAACACGCGGTCGAGGTAGATGTCGGCGACGACGAGGTGGGTGTCGTTGATGCGGTCGACGTCGTGGTACCGTGTCGCCTCCTTGCCGGGCGTCATCCGCGACCAGACGGGGGTGACCTCCCCGGTAGTGAGGTTGACGCGTTCGACGCCGTTCCGGGTGCACGCGTCGGCTTCCTCGTGATGGTCGTAGTACGCGTCCCAGGTGTCCTGGTCGACGCCGTGGCGAGCGGGGTCCCATTCGTCAGGATCCGGGCAGTCGGGGCCCTCGACGTGGTCCGCGTAGGTCGCCTCGACCGTCGCTCGCGTCCCGGGAACCGGGTCAACGTCCCAGTAGCGGGTGTGTGTGTCGTTGTAGTAGAGGATGCTCCCGTTCGGCGCGTACGCGACGAGTTCCGCCCGTCCCCGGGGGCCGTCGCTCTCCTGTCCACGCCACGAGTTCGAATCCATCCCCATCACGGTGATGTCGTCGCGTTCCGGGACGACCTGTTGGGATCGATCGGCCATCACCTCAGACCCCGATTTCCCTTCGAAGCCGCTCTCCCCCGAGGGATTACCGACGTACGCGGCCGCGGTTCCGACGACGCACCCGACGATGACGAGCGCGAACAGCGCCCGATAGAGCAGTTTCTCGGGCATTAGCTCCTGCGTCCGCGAACGTGGCTACCGGCGAACGGACGCGCGTCGCTGGCCGACCGATCGTCGAAGCGCGCGGTGTCGGCAACCCGCCAGCAAGGGGAGCAGCGGGACACGTCCCTCGAGTCTCGGCACGGTCGATGAGCGGACATCTTGCCAGAACCCTTCGCTCGTGGCGTAAACAGATTTCCGCTTTTCGTCGATACCATCGGTTTCCTCGAAACGAGGACAGCGGACGCATCCGCTCGATGGACTCCCCCCGACGGTGTCGATTCCGGGCTCTCTGAGAAGAGCGGCCAGGAACTGCAGAGATCGGCGGAGAACGCGGCTATCGGGCGTGGAACAGCCGATTCACAGATACGTGTATATACACGTGCCGCGTACTCCCCCCGTGGATCTCTCCGCCACCAGGAACTGCCACTGTCTCGCCGCGCGCCGCCGCGCGCGGGAGATAACGCGACGCTACGAGGAGGAACTCCGCCCCCACGGACTCCGGGCGACGCAGTTCTCCGTCCTCGCCGCGCTGGCCCAGACGGGCCCGAAACCCCTCGGGGAGCTCGCCGACCTCCTCGGTCTCGATCGCACGACGCTCACCAGGAGCGCCCATCGCCTCGAGGACAAGGGGTGGATCGCGGACGCCGAGTCGGCGGACGCCAGGGAACGCCCCCTGCGGCTGACCCCGGCCGGCCGCCGGAAGATCGAGGCGGCCTACCCCGCGTGGAAGCGGGCGCAGGACGCGGTGGAGCAGCAGGCTGGGCAGCGACGGACGGAGCGAAGCCACGACGGAGCCACGACGATGACACCAATCCAGCGGCAGACCGAACGGGAATCGCGAACGGAACCGAGCGAGCCGTCGACGGACCACGAGGAGTGACACGATGCAGAAGATCACGCCGAACCTGTGGTTCGACGACGACGCGGAGGAGGCGGTAGACCGGTACACCAGCGTATTCGACGATTCGGCGATCGGAACCGTCAGCCGGTACGACGAGGCATCGGCGGAAGCGTCCGGACGGCCGGCGGGCAGCGTCATGACCGTGCCGTTCGAACTCGAAGGCCAGTCGTTCCTGGCGCTCGACGGCGGGCCGGGGTTCTCGTTCACCCCTGCGATCTCGTTCATCGTCAATTGCCCGACGAGGGAGGGGGTCGACGAACTGTGGGGACAGCTTTCAGCGGGCGGCGAGGAACTGATGCCGCTCGATACGTACCCGTTCAGCGATCGGTACGGCTGGATCCAGGACGAGTACGGCGTGTCGTGGCAGCTGATGTTCGCCGACCACGTCCCGAAGCGAGAGATCGTCCCGTCCCTGCTGTTCGTCGGCGATCGGTGTGGACAGGCGGAGGAAGCGATCGGCTTCTACACGTCGATATTCGGCGACTCCGAGGTCGGTGACGTGGCCCGCTACGGCCCGGATCAGGGGCCGGACGAGGAGGGGACGGTCATGTACGCCGACTTCAGGCTCGAGGGCCAGCGGTTCGCGGCGATGGACAGCGCGATGGACCACGGCTTCGACTTCACCGAGGCGATCTCGTTCGTCGTCGACTGTGCGGACCAGGAGGAGGTCGACTACTTCTGGGAGGAACTCACGACGGACGGCGGCGAGGAGGGACAGTGCGGCTGGCTGAAGGACCCCTACGGCGTGTCGTGGCAGATCGTCCCGACCGTGCTGTCGGAACTGCTGGAGGGCGAGGATTCCGAGGGTTCGAGGAGGGTCACGGAGGCGCTGCTCGGAATGCGGAAACTCGACGTGGAGGCGCTGGAGGAAGCGTATGCCCCGTGATACGGGAGGGACGCCCATCCCGACGGCGGAACTGGCCGCCCCGGCCCGACGAGCACTCGACGGAGCCGGATACACGACGCTGGAACAGCTCGAAGCGGTCCGAGAGGCGGACGTCGCGGAGCTACACGGCGTCGGTCCGAGTACGGTAGCGACGCTTCGCGAGCTACTCGAAGCGCGGGACTTGTCGTTTCGAGGGGGCGAGTAGCGTGGAGCACGTCGACTCGACGCCGGAGAACGGGAGTGCGGCGATCTCCACGTTCCTAAGCAAGGGACCGCGAGCGTGACGGGGACCTCCGGGGAGGGTACGAGCACGCAAGTCACCCGGGTCATCGAGGCACCCCGCGACGAGGTGTATCGAGCATTCCTCGACCCGGACGCCGTCGCCTCGTGGCTCCCACCAGCGGGCATGACCGGCCACGTCCATCGCTTCGATCCGCGCGAGGGCGGCGAGTTCCGCATCTCGCTGACGTACCGGGACCCGGCGGATTCGCCGGGTGGAACGGGTGGGAAGACCACCGGGGACACGGACACGCATCGAGGGCGGTTCGTCGAACTGGTTCCCCACGAGCGGATCGTGGAGGTCGTCGCGTTCGAGTCGGACGATCCGGCGTTCGACGGCGAGATGAGGGTCACCGTGAGTCTGGCCGACGTCGCCGACAGCACCGAGGTCACGTATCGCTGTGAGAACGTACCGAGGGGGATCCGGCCCGAGGACAACGAGGCCGGCTGCCGGTCGTCGCTGCGGAACCTGGCCGCGCTCCTCGAATGAGCCCGACGATCGCTCCAGCGAATCGCTCCGGGACTGTAACCCAATCAGACACTACAATGAACGACGAACCGACGTACGCGATCGAAACCACCGGCCTGCGGAAGTCCTTCGGGGAGACGCAGGCCGTGGACGGCATCGACCTGCAGATCCCCCGGGGGTCCGTGTACGGGCTCCTGGGACCCAACGGCGCCGGCAAGACGACGGTGATCCGGATGCTGGCGACGCTGCTCCGGCCGGACGAGGGTACCGCGACCGTCCTCGGCCACGACGTGGTGCGGGACGCGGCCGAGGTCCGCGCGACGGTGAGCCTCACGGGCCAGTACGCCTCCGTCGACGAGGACCTGACGGGTCGCGAGAACCTCGTCCTCGTGGGCCGCCTCCTGGGGTTCCCGTGGCGAGACGCCGGGGAGCGCGCCGACGAGCTGCTCGCGGCCTTCGGCCTCGCGGACGCCGCCACACGGCAGGTGCGGACGTACTCCGGCGGCATGCGGCGTCGCCTGGACGTCGCCGCGAGCCTCGTCGTGACGCCCGAGGTGCTGTTCCTGGACGAGCCGACGACCGGCCTCGACCCGCGCAGCCGGAACCAGGTTTGGGCGATCATCCGCGCCATCGCCGCCCAGGGCACCACCGTCCTCCTCACGACGCAGTACCTGGACGAGGCCGACCGGCTCGCCGACCGCCTCGCCGTCATCGACGACGGGCGCGTCATCGCCGAGGGAACGAGCCGCGAACTGAAGGCGGCCGTCGGGGCGAGCACGCTCAACGTCCGCGTCCAGGACCCGGATCGCCGCTCGGAGGCCGAGGCCGTTCTGGGCGAGGTACTCGGCCTGGAGGTCCACGACGGGACCGACCGGGACGCGCTCTCGGCGAGCGTCCCGGACGAGGAGCGCGCCGCCGCGGCGCTCGCGGCCCTCGCCGATGCCGGAGTACGGGTCGCGGAGTTCTCGCTCGGACAGGCGAGCCTGGACGAGGTGTTCCTGGCGCTCACGGGCCGCCCTGCCGAGGACCGGGTCGAAGAGCCGGGTGCCGCGAGAACGGAAACGACGGAGGCGAGGACATGAGCGCCGAGACGCCGGAGGCGCCCCCCGTCGCCGAGGACGAACTCGGCGGCGTCCTCTCGAAGGCCGAGCGCCCACCGCGCGCCGGGGCCGTCTCCGCTTCGCTCACCCTGGCGTGGAGAGCGATGCTCAAGATCAAGCACGTCCCCTTCCAGCTCTTCGACGTCACGGCGTTCCCGCTCATGTTCACGCTGCTGTTCACCTTCCTCTTCGGCGGTGCCCTCGCGGGCTCGCCCGGCGAGTACATCCAGTTCCTCCTGCCGGGCATCCTGGTCCAGTCCATCGTCTTCATCACGGTCTACACGGGCTTCGGGCTCAACACGGACATCGACAAGGGCCTCTTCGACCGGTTCCAGTCGCTCCCGATCTGGCAGCCCGCGCCGATCGTCGGCGCGCTCCTGGGTGACCTCGTCCGCTACTCGATCGCGGCGGTCATGGTCATCGGGCTCGGGGTCGTCCTCGGCTTCCGGCCCGGCGCCGGGGTCGGTGGCGTGCTCGGCGGTCTCGCCCTCGTGCTCGTCTTCGCGTTCAGCCTCTCGTGGATCTGGATCCTCGTCGGGCTCTCCGTCGAGAAGCCCGAGTCCGTCATGACGACGAGCTTCCTCCTGCTGTTCCCGCTCACGTTCGTGAGCAACATCTTCGTGGATCCGACGACGATGCCGGGGTGGCTCCAGACGGTCGTCGGTGTGAATCCCGTGACGCATCTCACCGACGCCACCCGCGGGCTCATGCACGGCGGCGTCGCGCTCGCGGACGTGGCGTGGGTGCTCGCGGCCTCCGCCGTGATCGTCGCCGTGTTCGCGCCGCTGTCCCTCCGCAAGTATCACGAGGAGCGGTGAGTGAGGACGGTGGCGTCGTTTACCCGCGCGGGAACGCGGCGCGGAGTACCTTCGACTCGGCCTTCCGCAGGTGTTCGGCGGCCGTGCTGGGCGCACACTCCATCCTCGCCGCGATCGTCTCGTAGTCCCCCTGGCGCGGAACCTCGTAGTAGCCGACGTCGATGGCGACTTCGACGGCCTCGCGCTGGCGTGCGGAGAGCGACGTCCCGACCAGTCCCGGCGTCGCTCCCATCCCGCTCACCGCGTCGACCGTCACCTCGAACGGGGACGGGACCTGCTCGATGGCGGCCTGCACTTCGTCCCGAGGCCCGAACACCGAGAACGTCACCGAGCCGTCGCCGTAGACGAGGGGAGGCACGACGAGCAGGCTGCCGCGGGTGAAGGTCCCGAAGAGCCGCCGCGAGAGCTCGTTCAACTCGTTCCGCAGGTACGCGTAGAAACGACCGTCGCCCGCCGACACGAGTTCGAAGTCGAGCACCGCCGCGATCCGTCGTATCCCGTCCCGAAACGCCTCGGCGTCGCCTTCCGCGTACACCATCAACCCGAGCCGGTCGCCGGAGACGTTCCAGTGGAGGCCGACCACCCGGTCGAGGTACGGCGCGTCCGAGAGCACCCGGTACATGGCCGGGACCTCGCTCCCGTCCCCGGCGGGTGCGACGGTGAGCCGGACGTGTCTCATCCCGTGGACGCTCCCTCCCCCTCGGCTTAAACCTCCCGTGGAGTTCCGGCAGCAGGGATACGGCGCTGGCGCGACTATCGAGGGTATCATGCGAGTGTTCCTCGCGGGTGCGACGGGTGTCCTCGGCCGTCGGCTGGTCGACCAGTTCGCCGACCGGGGACACGAAGTGGTCGGGCTCGTCCGGGACGACGACGGCGCGGCGCTCGTCGAGACGCGGGGCGGCACGCCCCAGTACGGGGACGTGCTCGATCCGGAGACGCTCGCTCCGGCGATGGCGGGCGCCGACGTGGTCGTCGCCGCCCAGACCGCGCTTCCGGTGAAGGACAAGCCGACGGAGGCAGACTGGGCCCGGAACGACCGCGTCCGGGTCGAGGGCACGCGGAACCTGGTGGCCACCGCGGACGACACCGTCGACCGGTTCTGCTTCCCGAGCGTCGTCTGGGTCGCCCGACAGCCCGACGGCTCCCGGTTCGATGAGCGGGCCGAGCGCCACCCGGACCGGGCCACGCGGTCGGCGGCCGACGTCGAGGACCTCCTCCAGGACGCGGCGTCGGAACACGGGTTCGACGTCACGATCCTGCGGCTGGGCTTCCTCTACGCGCCGGACGCGGGGCACACGCGCCAGATGGGCGAGGGGCTCCTCTCCCGCGACTTGCCCATCGTCGGGGGCGGCCTGCTCGGCCGCCGGGACGCGGAACTGTCGCTGCTCCACGCGGACGACGCGGCGCGGGCGTTCGTCGAGGCGATCGGTGCGGACGCGACCGGCCTCTATCACGTCGTCGACGACGAACCGGTCTCCGTGGCCGACTTCTTCTCGGCGTTCGCGGCCGAGTTGGGCGCGCCGAAGCCCCGTCGGGTTCCGGGGTGGCTCGCCCGGTTCCTCGTCGGCCGGGAGCAGGTGAACGTGCTCACGAAGCCGTTCCCCACTACCGCCACCCTGTTCCGCAGGGACGTCGGGTGGGAACCGTCGTACCCCACCTACCGCGAGGGGCTCGCGCAGGTCGTCGGGAGGTGGGCGGACGACGGCACGATCCGACGTACTGGGACCGGGTACGAGTGGGTCGGGCACGAGACCGCCCGCCAACCGAACGCCGCGGAGGCCGCCCCGCGAACGTGAACGAGTCGGGGGCCCCAGGAGGTTCCTCGGACAGTTCCGGTGATCGCGGACGAACGAGTCGTGGCTTCCCGAACGAATGCGTGTGATTCGCCCCTCCGGTCCGCGAGAGAAAGCACTCCTGATCACCGATCTGTATTACTGGTGGGGATAATACACTCCACCAATACTACCAAAAGTCATATGACGGCCGACGTACGTCTTCGAAGTGAAACGGACCATGCCCCACGACACCGACCGGTTACTGACGACACACATCGGGAGTTTGCCGCGACCGCCGGAGCTACGCGAGCTGTTGAAGCGACGCGACGCGGGCGAGGAGGTCGACGAGGACGAGTGGGCGAGCGCGGTCGCGGACGCCACCGAGACCGTCATCCGGCGTCAGTCGGAGGTCGGGCTGGACATCGTGAACAACGGCGAGCAGCCCCGGGTCTCCTTCAACTGGTACGTGGCGAACCGAATCTCGGGGATCGGCGGCACCCGCGAGGCGCCGCTGTGGGACGACCTGCAGGACTACCCCGAGTACGCGGAGACCGAGTTCAAGACCGACACCATCGACCTGCGAACCCAGCCCGCCGTGGTCGAGCCGATCGAGTACGTCGGCGCCGACGCGGCGCGCGAGGAGCTCGACGCGTTCTTCGACCTGCTCGAGACGACTGACGTCGACTTCGAGGAGACGTTCATCACGGCCGCCGCGCCGGGCGTCGCGGCCGCCTCCCTGTTCAACGACTACTACGACTCCCACCGGGAGTTCGTCTTCGCGCTCGCCGACGCCCTCCGCGAGGAGTACGAACTGATCGCCGAGACGGGCGCGACCCTCCAGCTCGACGCGCCCGAACTCCTCGCGTCGGGCCACCGCGGCCCCCAGGACAAGTCGATCGAGACGCTGAAGGGGATCATCCGGCTCCACGTCGAGGCGCTGAACGAGGCCGTCGCCGACATCCCTGCCGAGCAGATCCGCGTCCACACGTGCTGGGGGAGCTACGAGGGCCCCCACCACCGGGACGTCGAACTCGAGAAGGTGCTCCCGGAGCTGTACGAACTCGACGTGTCCGGCATCAGCATCGAGCAGGCGAACCCCCGGCACCAGCACGAGTACCGCGCGTTCGCCGAGCATCCGCTTCCCGACGACTGGTACCTCATGCCCGGCGTGGTCGACGTGAAGACGAACGTCATCGAGCACCCGGAGACGGTCGCCGACCGGCTGGAGCGGGTGATCGACGCCGTCGGCGACCCGACCCGCGTCGTCGCCGCCCCGGACTGCGGCTTCGACACGCAGGCGGGGCTGGCGATGGTCGACCCCGAGATCGCGTGGGCGAAACTGGAGTCGCTGGTCGACGGGGCGGCCGTGGCGAGCGAACGGGTGTTCTGACGGGCCGGTCCGGTTTCGGACCCTGCGTGGAAGAATCCGACCGAGCAGACCGATCGGTGTGGCCGACGCGAGGGCGACACCCCACGGGGGGAAAGCAGTCGACGGTCGCCGAGTCGCCCGCCGACAATTAGCCGGCAGATCCCGAACGCAGTTGCATCGTCGCGACGGTAACACCCCCCAGGACGGTCGAGAACAGGAGGGTCGCGCTCCGAAAGATGAGCGCGCCGGCCGTCGCCGTCGCCGCGGGCACGCCCGTCACGGTGACGAGGAGCGCGACCAGCGTCGCGTCGACGGCGCCGATGCCGCCGGGGAGGGGGACGAAGTCGGTCACCGCGACGGTCGACACGACGAACACCGGCACCGCGACCGGGACGCTCGCCCCGACGGCGGCGAGCGCGATCCAGAGCACCGTCGCCTGCAACAGCCAGCCGAGCGTCGACGACGCCAACCCCAGGACCAGCACCCGACGATCGGCGACCACCCGCTCGAGACCGGCGACGAACGTGCCCACCCGTTCCTGCAGGTTCGCGGGCGTGATGCCCCGGGCGCCGGGGACGACGCGCGCGGTGACTTGCTGCAAGGTGACCAGGACCGAGACGGCGCGGACCTCGATCCACCGCTGATAGCGCCAGCCCAGGACCCCGATCACCACCAACAGCGTCGAGACGCCGAGGAGCGACGCGGCTACGATCGCCAGATCACGCCCGAGTGCCGTAGTGGTCCCGACGTACACCAGCCCGAGAAACGCCAGGACGGGCGCGGGGAGGTAGTTGATGACGTCGGTGCTGGTCACCGACAGGAACGCGGTCTCGTAGTTCGTCCGGGTCGACCGCGTGACGAGGAGCGCCGCGATGGGTTCGGCGCCGCCGACCGAGAACGGTGCGACGTTGTTCACGAACAGCACGTTCAGGAAGACGAGCAACGACCGTCGGGGGGACGTCGGGACGTCGAGGGCACCGAGGATGAGGTGGAGCGTGTAGCTCCACGAGGCGATCCAGAGGAGCGAGACGAACAGGGCGGCGCCGACCCCGACGCGATCGGCGGCGCCGAGCGCGGCCACCACCTCGGACACGCCGACGATCCTGACGAGGGCGAACAGGACGAGGAACGCGACGCCGAAGCCGACGAGGATCGAGCGCGCCGTCCGTGACCGTGCCTTCATCTCGTCTTACTCGTTCGCGCTCCCACTAGTGTGCTGTCCCCGAATCGGGGAGGGACTCGATCCGCCGAACCGTCGTGCAGCTCGGAGAACATGACAGGATGCAGTTTTATTAGCCTTAAGCGTGTCGCCCACGAACGATGTCTTCTCGAGAGGTGGAACTCCGGAGTACGGTCGGGGGATTCACGGCGAGCGGGCGGCTCCACACGCTGAGCGTCTGGTTCATCCTCGCGCTCAGGCTGATGATGGGGCTGGCGTTCTTCCAGAGCGGACTCGACAAGGTGCTCTCCGGGAGCTTCAGCGCCGGCGGCTATCTGACGGGGGCCACCCCGGCGAACGGGAGTCCGGCCGCGGACCTGTTCGTGGCGATGGGGAACACGCCGTGGTTCGTCGAGTTCGTGAACGTCGCCGTCCCGTGGGGCGAGATACTCATCGGGCTCGGGTTGATCTTCGGCGTCATGACGCGCTTCGCCGCGTTCTGGGGCGCCTTCATGATGCTCCTGTTCTATCTCGGGAACTGGGACATCTCGCATGGCTACATCAACGGGGACTTCGCGTACATGCTCGTCTTCCTCTCGGTCGCCGCGTTCGGCGCCGGGCGGATCCTCGGGCTCGACGCGTACATCGAGCAGTACGAGGTCGATGGGCGACCCCTCGTCGAACGCTACCCGTGGCTCCGGTACGTCCTCGGTTGAGGTGGCCACGACTGATTCGGGACCACGATGACCTGTCGTGGAAGGAGTATGCGGAGATGAGAGCGACGCCGGCGACTGAGCGAACGTCGGCCAGGTTGCGGACTTCCAGGACTCGGATTCGACACTTCGATGGGATGGACGACGTGTAGTCTGACTACCGCTACTACGCTCACCCTCAGTAGCACTGACAATAGGGCTATCCACTCTCATCGCGTGCTAATTCCCATGTCGAACCGCTCCCCCCACTCCTCGAACGGCGATCCACGTCGGAACGTCACCGGGACGTCCCGGCACTACGGCCCGTTCGTCCTTCGCAACCCCCGGTGTCAGTTCGTCCTCGACTTCCTCCGGCGGACGCGTCAGCGCTCGCCCGTCCACGTCACCGATCTCATCGACGAGTACCTGACCGCCGAGGTCGGTCCGATATCGAGCGACGAGCTCCCGGCCGTTCGAAGTGATCTCTACCAACTGTTCTCACGACACTGCCTCGTCCAGATGGAGGAGGGCGGGCTCGTCACCTACGACAGGTACCACGATACCGTGAAGCTTCGATAGGGGGCGGTGGACCACTCCCGGTACGGCGGAGAGCCCGACCGTATCCCCTTTCGACGGAGGAGGGCCGGCCGTACAATGCGACGCTACGGCCGACCGAGGAGGGCGTTCTGGAGGACGTGCAACACGAACGCGCCGAGATACGCGGCGGCGATTCCTATCGTGATCGCCGATCGACCGAGCACGGCGATCGCCACGATGACAAGCGGGCCGACGAGCAGCAACCCGTCGAACACCCGGTCCTTGGCTCCCGACTCGAACACCAGTTCGACGACCGGGAGATCGCGGACGTTCATTGGTACAGCCCCCCGCGACTGAACAGCGTTCGGAGCAGCACGAGCACGGGAATGATCTCGAGCCGCCCGATCCACATGTTGAACAGGAACATCACCTTCCCCAGTGTGGGCATACTCGGCCCCGTGATGCCCGCGGAGAGCCCGACGTTGCCCTGGGCGCTGGCGACCTCAAAGACGATGTTCTCGAGCGTGTACTCGCCAGCCGGGAGGATGGTGAGGAAGACGAACATCCCCAGCCCCAGGAACACGAACCAGAGGAAGGCGATGATCGCCGCCTCCTCGAATTCCCGACTCGCCTCCTCCTGCGTGAGTCGGCGGCCGTCGATCTTCAGGCGGCGGACGGCCGACTCGGGGTAGAAGACGTCCGAGATGCGGTGCCGGATCCCCTTGAGGAGGGTCGCCAGTCGGATCAGCTTGATGCCGCCCACTGTCGACCCGGCGGCGGCCCCGACCACCATGCCGAAGGTCACCGTGAGTTGCGCCTCCGCCGGCCACCGACCGAGCGCGACGTTCGTGGAGTCCACGGCGGTCTGGAACCCAGTACAGGACATCGCGGAGACGTACTGGAACAGCCCGTAGCGGAACGCCGTGAACGCCGAGTCGTACGTGCCGTTGAAGTAGACCATCGCCGTGAGGAGGATCGACCCGGCGCTGAAGAAGCCGAAGATCCACCTCGTCTGGAGGTCCGCGTACAGGTTCCGTAGCTCACCCCGCAGCATGAGGTAGTGGACAGGGAACGCGATGCTCCCCAGGATCATCACCGGAATGAGCGCGAAGTCGATGGCCACACTGTCGTAGGTCGCGATCGAGTTGTCCGTGATGGAGAACCCGCCCGTCGAGAGGCCCGTCATGCCGTGGTTGATCGCCCCCCAGATGGGCATCCCGGCGAGCCAGAGGATCAGGATCGAGATGAACGTGAATAGGATGAAGATCCACCAGATGGACCGAACGGTCGAGACGATGCTGGGGTGGATCTTCTCCGAGCGCGCCTCGCTCTCGTAGAGGGTCAGCGACCCGCTCCCGGGGCGGGCGAGGATCGCCGTCGTCAGGACGATGACGCCGACGCCGCCGATCCACTCGCTGAACGTCCGCCACCACTGGAGGGTTCGGGGCAGCACCTCTTCGTTGTCGGTCATCGTGAGGCCCGTGCCCGTGAACCCGCTCATGCTCTCGAACAACGCGTTCAGCGGGCTGGTGAAGGCCGCGAGCGTCGAGGTCTGCGCTGGGGTGTTCAGCACGGCCGGCGCGAGTTCGACGGTCCACGCGATCAGGAGGAACGGAGTCGACCCGAAGACGCCGACGCAGAGCCAGCCGAGCGCGGCGATGATCATCCCGTGGAGCTTTCCGGGGTACTCCGCCTCCCGGAACACAGACGTCATGCCGTACCCGAGCACGAACGGGATCGCCCCGGACACGAGCAGTGGCGGGATCGCGTAGTACTCCCCCCAGACGACGGGAACGAGGACGGAGACGAACATCAGACCGGCCAGTGCCTGGAGGATACGACCAAGGTCCCGCCCGATCGTTTCCGTGGCCGCGTTCATGTATCTCCGACTGCTGCACCAGGAGGCATATACACGGCGGAACGACGACGGGATCCCGGTTCGAGCGTATGACTCATACTACGCTTACAGCCGCCGGTGATGGTTACGCGTTGCATCGGTGGCTCCTCAGTCGAGTCGGTCTTCGTAGTGGCCGAACACGTCGGTGAGCTCCGGTTCCGCCCCGAATCCCGAGTACACCGTCAACAGGTCGCCGGCTTCGATTCTCGTACTCCCTCGCGGTGTGATTGGTGGATCCTCCCCCTCGCGCTCGATGGCGACGATCAGGACGTCGTCGGGAATGATCTCGTCGTCGGCCGCTTCGATGAGCGTCTTGCCGGCGATGGGGGCTTGCGCGGTGACGCTTATCTCGAACACCTCTGCCTCCTCGCCGATGCGCATGTAGTCCACGATGGCGGGGCGGGCGACCGCCCGATAGAGGTACTCGGCGATGAGCTGCTGGGGGTTCTCCATCGTGTTGACGCCGATCTGTCGGAACAACCCCATGTGCTCCGGGTTGTGAACCACCGAGAGGATCGCGGGAATGTCGAGTTCCTTCGACAGCAGGCAGATCATGATGTTGGTCGCGTCCTGATCGGTCGTGGAGATGATCGCGTCGGCCTGCTCGGCGCCGGCGTCCTCGAGCGTCTCCTTGACCGTCGCGTCGGCGTTGAGGACCAGACAGTCGTACTCGCCCGCGATTTGGTCGGCTTTCTTCGCTTCGCGCTCGATGACGACGACCTCGTTCCCCGAGCGTGTGGCGACGTCGATGAGTGGGGTGCCGATATCACCGGCCCCGACGATGATAATATACATTCTCCTGTTCGTTCTTGGCCGGCTGAGGAAAGTGTATCGAACTCGCATCGAGATTGTCCGGGTCTGAACGAGGGGCGAGATAATTGCCCATCACGCAATTTGGCTGGGGGAATATTAAGTAGTCGAACTTCGAAGGGATAGTATGGACGACGAGGGGTCAGATACAACTGAGCGTCTTCCGGACGACCTGCTTGCGGTCGTTCGGGCGCTGGACGAGGGGGAACTACGGGCGCTGATCGACTTCGCCCAGGACCGGCTCCGGGAGGTTCATCCGGCCATCTCGGACCGGATCGACGAGAACAGTCATCAGGAGATCGTTCAGGCCGAGGAGGGCCAGGCCAAAGTCCTGCGATACGAACCGCTCGACGATGACCAGCAGGAGGTACCCGTACTCTACCTCGTCACCGAGGAGCCCACCCCCGAGGGCGATACGAGGCTCCACTGGACGTACCTGGGACCGGCCGAGGACAGATACGGTCAGACCAGCGGGGAACTCGACTGACCGGGTGTCACTCGTCATCGCTTCCGACTCCGAGAGGGACGGTTGCCGCCGAGTGAGCGGAAAGTGTTTGTATTGATTCTTCCCCATTCAAGGATATGGACTATCGGCTCGACGAGATCGACAAGCGGGTCATCTATCGGCTGATGGAGGACGCCCGGAACACGTCGGCGCCAGACATCGCGGAGGAGGTGAACGTCTCCTCGGGGACGATCCTGAACCGCATCCGGCAGCTCGAGGAGTACGGCGTCATCACGGGCTACCACATCAACGTGAACTTCGAGCGCGTGGACAAGCGGCTAACCAACCTCTTCGTCTGCACGGCGCCGGTGGCCGAGCGACCGAACGTCACCACGAAGCTCACCCAGATCCCGGGCGTCACGAACGTGCGGGAGCTGATGGCCGGGAAGCGGAACCTCCACGTCGTCGCCGTCGGGACCGACATGGACGACATCGCGCGGATCGCCCGCGCCATCTCGACGTTCGACGTGGAGATCGAGTCGGAGAACCTCCTCCAGCAGGAGCTGACCGAGCCGTACGCCCCCTTTGGCCCGGAGAACGGCACGGGGAACCGATCGCTCACCGACTTCATCAGCCTCGCGGGCTCGGCACAGGTCGTCGAGATCACCGTCGACGGGTCGTCGTCGCTGGCGGGCCTCTCCTTGGAGGAGGCGAACGACGAGGGGCTCCTGGAGGACGGCGTCCTCATCATCGCGATCGAGCGCGACGGCACGATGATCACCCCCGACGGGGACACGTGCATCGAGGCGGACGACGTCATCACGCTCTTCTCGCAGGAGGAGCTGTCCGCCGACCTCGTCGACCGCTTCAGCCAGCCCTCGCTCACCGAGTGACCTGCTTCGACTCGTTGGGTTTGTCGAGTCGATCTTTCCTCCCGCCCCGGAAGTGCAACTCCGGATACGCCCGTCGCGTGCGTGACGCTGGACCAGTATCACGCCGACGCCGTCGGCTGGAACGATTTCGGGCGGGCGGCGGCCCCCCGCCACGCGCTCGGGAACCGAGTCGATCGAGGCCGACCGGGCTGTCTTCAGAGGTCGCGCCAGCTGTGTTCCGGCTCCCAGCCGAGTTGCTCGCCCGCCTTGTCGATGCTGATGAGCGACTCCGTCCCGGAGAGGTCGCCGTGCTCGGCGTCGGGGTAGTACTCCTCGGCGAGCGTCGCGGAGTCGACCTCGGCGGTCGTGTCGGCCGCGACCGCCCAGTAGGCCTCGTGGCCGTCGTGGTCGGCCTCGAGGGCCGCCCGGGCGATCGTGGCCCCGTCCTCGATGTGGAGATACGAGAACAGGGTGCTCCGGGTGGTGTGGTGCCACGCGTCCGCCAGCCCGTCGAGCGTGCGGTCCTCCCCCGCGAACGACTCCCGGAGTTCGTCCTCGGTCGCGACCCACGGGTAGCGGAGCGAGGAGACGGTCGGGGCGTCGGGGAGGCGGCCGAACCCGTCGCCGAGCGACTCGGTCGTCTCCTTGCCGAGCGCGTACGGGTCCCGCGGCGTGAGCGGGTGCGCCTCGTCCACGGGGAGGTACTCGACGTGGGTCGGCGCCTCCTGGTAGGCGGCGCCCATCACGTTGATGCTCGACGGGAGGACGACCGATTCGAGGTCCAGTTCGTGCGCCGCCTCGAGGACGTGGTACGCGCTCATCGCGTTGCTCTCGTAGGTGACGTGGCCGGGGTGGTCCGTCGGACCGGGGATCGTCCCCATGTGGACGACTGCGTCGACGTCGGCGACCGCGAACGAGCCGTACACCTCGCCCGCGTCGAGGAGGTCGGTCGTACGGTACTCGTCGGCGACCTCCTCGCGGCGCTCGCCCCGGGAGACGTTCACCGTCCGGTAGCCGCGGTCGGAGAGGTGCGCCAGGATCGCCTCGCCGATCTTCCCGTTGCCGCCGGTGACGGCGACCGTGTCCAGGCTCACGTTCCCCACTTCCGGCGCGGGGGATTAACAGTTGATGGCGTGTCCGTACCCGGGCGGCTGCCAGCCGGAGAGGATCGACGTGATCGGGGGAACGACAAGGCCTAAGCGGTCAGTCGCCGAGTCCCTGACCACTCAGCAATGGATCTCTCCCTGGTCCTGCCGCCCGAACCGGACGAACGCTGGGACCTCGCCAGACAGGCCGGCGTCGAACACGCCGTCTTCCACTCGCTCGAACTCGGCGACGGCTCCCGCCCGTACGAGTACGACGAACTCCTGCGGCTCGTGAACCGATACCGCGATTACGGCCTCGAACCGGCCGTCTTCGAGGGGAGCGTCCCGGTCACCGACGCCGTCAGGCTCGGCACCGACGGGCGCGACGCCGAGATCGAGCGGTTCGAGACGCTGCTCCGGAACCTCGGCGAACTCGGCGTCGGGGTCGTCTGCTACGACTGGATGGCCGGCCTTCGGTGGGCGCGCACGTCTACGACGGTCCCCGCCCGCGGCGACTCGCTCACGACGGCCTACTCGGACGAGCAGATGCGCCGCGGCCCGACCCCCGCTGCGGCGCGGAACACGACCGCTGCGGACCTCTGGGAGAACCTGGAGTACTTCCTCGAGCGCGTCGTCCCCGTCGCCGAGGAGGCGGGTGTGAAACTGGGGCTCCACCCCGACGACCCGCCCATCGGCGACGTGCGCGGGATGCCCCGCATCGTCAACAGCGTCGAGGCGTACGACCGCGTGCTCGATATCGTCGACAGCGAGCACAACGGGATCACGTTCTGTCAGGGCAACTTCGCCGCGATGGGCGTCGACGTCCCCGAGACCGTCCGTCACTTCGGCGACCGCATCAACTTCGTCCACTTCCGGGACGTCGAGGGGCCGGCGGACGACTTCGTCGAGACGTGGCACGACGCGGGACCGACCGACATGGCCGCGGCGATCGACGCCTACCACGACGTGGGCTTCGACGGGCCGATCCGCCCCGACCACGTGCCCACGATGGCCGGCGAGGACAACTCGGTCCCCGGCTACCACATCACGGGGAAACTGTTCGCGGTCGGGTACATGCGGGGGCTCATCGAACGCTCGGCCGCCGACGAGTGAGCCGGGGCGGCCGGGCCCGTCCGGTCACCCATCGTTAGCCGGCGCCGGCGAGAGCGCGCCCGACTCGACCATCGCCTCGAGCGGGTTCCCCTCGATGTCGGCCGGTAGGTCGACGCGGCCGTGCCGGCGGACGGACTCGTAGCCGGCGAAGAGGATCTCCGCAGTGTTGAGGCCGATGCGTCCGCTGGTGATCGGCTCGCGATCCTCCTCGAGGCCGTCGATGACCTCCGCGGCCGAGCGGTCCTGGAAGCTCGAGCCGAAGCGGTCCGTCTCCGAGCCAGTGCGGTGCAGGCCCTCGCCGTCGACGTTGACCGCCTCGCGCTCCCCGTCCCGTTCGAGCTCGAGCATCGGGCCGTCGTCGGCGTCGATGCGGACGGTCCCGCCCGTCCCGCGGAGCAGGAACGCGGCGTCACAGAAGTCGCTCCCCTCGCCCGACGAGAGGACGCCGTACACGCCGTTGTCGTACCGCCACTGGGCCCACATCTGGTTCTCCTGGTGCGAGCCGAAGCGGCGGTCCTCCGTGCGGTAGTCGAGCGCGGCGAGCACCCACTCCGCCGAGCGGTCCCCGTTGAACATCCCCGCGAGGTCGACGGTGTGGGCGCCGAGGTCGTAGAAGTCGCCCCAGCCGATCTCGACCCGCCGGAGCGACCCGATCTTACCCTCATCGACGAGCCGCTTCGCCTCGGTGAACGGCCTGCCAAACCGCCGCTGGCGGTTGAACGTGAGTTGGACGCCGCTGCTGCGGCACTCCCGGACCATCGCCTTCGCGTCCGGCAACGTGGTCGCCATCGGCTTCTCGCAGTGGATCGCGTCGGGGACGCCGCTGTGGGCACAGCCGACGACGACGTCGCGGTGGATCGCGGGCGGGACCGCGACGCTCGCCACGTCCGGGTCGAGTTCGCGGAGCATCGTCTCGTAGTCCCGGTACACCGCGCCGTCCGGAAGGTCGAACTCCTCGGCGAACGCCGCGGCGTTCTCCGGGGCGACGTCCGCACAGCCGACGACCTCGCAGCGGTCGTCGGCCTCGAACGCCTCGGCGTGCCGATACCCCATCGCGAACCCCTGGACCGTCGGGTTCGCCGGGTCCGGCCCGGTTCCGATGACGGCCACTGAGTAGGTGGTCATTCTTCCGTGCGTATCCTGACTGCCCGATAAAAATCGGTTTCGGTCCGCCCGACCCGCCAGCGCCCTGGTGCGGGCTACCAGTGAGCGGCGACGACCTCGTCCGCGTGCGAGAGGGTCTCGTAGGAGTCGGGTCGCTCCTCCGCCTCGTAAATCAGCCAGTCGACGCCGTGCTCGCGGGTCGCCGCGACGATCGCGTCGACGTCGAGGTCGCCCTCCCCGACCTCGACGACGTCGCCGGTCCCGGCGTCGTAGTCCTTGAGGTGGACGAGGCCGAGCCGGTCGGCGTACTCGTCCAGCAGCGCGAGCGGGTCGTACCCCGCCGCGCCCGCCCAGCCGACGTCGAGTTCGAGCCCCACCCCCTCGCCGGCGTCGGCGAGGTGCGCCAGCGCGGGCTCGCCGTCGAGTTCCCGGAACTCCTGGTCGTGGTTGTGGTAGTGGAGCGACAGCCCGCGGGCGGCGAGGTCGTCGGCCGCCGCCGAGAGTCGGACGGCGGCCGCCTCGACGGCCTCGGTCGACTCGAAGTGCTCCGGGTCGAGCCACGGCACGACGACGTCCTCGTACCCGAGGCGGCGGGCGGTCTCGGCGACCGGCTCGGGGTCCGCCTCGATCTCCTCGAGTCCGACGTGCGCGGCGGCGGCTTCGAGCCCGGACCGATCGAGGGCGTCGGAGACCGCCTCGACGCTCGCGTCGCCGATGCCGGCGAACTCGACGCCCTCGAACCGCGTCCCTCCGACCCGTTCGAGCACCGTCGGAAGCTGGTCACCGACGGCGTGCAGGCTGTACAGTTGGATGCCGATGGCTGTCATGGCTACCCCGACAAGACGCGGCTCAATAAGCCCGGTGTTCGCGCGGGTGGGGCGGCACGTCGGGCGGGTTCGATCGCCCCTCCTGCGTTTCGACGACCCGCCCGCGGCCGCACTACCCGTGGCTCGCCGGGAACCGTCGGTTCGCCAGGTCCATCGGGTCTGCCTCCCCGGCGGCGAACGGTCGGAGGTGGAACTCGAACGTCGCCGCTTCCGGTTGCACCTGGTACTCGTCGTACGGTTCGACGGGGGTGCCGCCGACGCCGGAGACGCGGTGGTCGAGGTCGAACCCGACGGAGCCCCGCGGTTCCAGTTCGTGCTGGTAGTCGGCCTCGGCGAGGTTGGCCCACTGCTCGAGGTTCACGTTCATCGACTCGTCGGTCGCGGCGCCGAGCAGACCCACCTCGCCGTTCGAGAGCGCCGCCCAGCGCGTGTCGGCCTTGTTCCCGTTGTCCGTCGGCGGCAGGTAGGGGACGTACTGGTCCTCGACCGACCCGGCGTACCGACCGACGTCGACGCCCCACTTCCGGTCGGGGTACGTCTCCAGCGGCCCGCGGCCGTACCACTCGAACTCGGAGAACTCCTCGGGGAGCTCCATCCGGAGCCCCACCTTCGGGAGGTAGTCGGTGACGATCCTCCGGAGCTCGTCGTTCGGGTCCGCGTCGACGCCGACGGTCACGTCGCCGCTGCCGAACACCGCGTAGCTGTACGCCGTCCAGAAGCCCGCGCCGCGCTCGGAGGACTGACTCTCCTCGAACTCGTCGAACTCGTACCAGCGGACGGCGCTCTCGGGCGGCGAGTCGAAACCGTCCGCGACCTCGTCGGCCGTCAACGCTCGGTCGTACAGCCGCGCGGAGTCGATTGTCGTCGCCGTGTAGCGGCCGGTGTTCTCGGAGTTGTGGCCGACGTGGACCGGGAACTCGGTCCCGTTGACGCCGGACGGCTCGTAGGCGCTCGACCCGACCTGCTCCCCGTCGAGGTAGAGCCGGAGCTCGTCCGCCGTACAGACACCCGTGAGGGTATGCCAGTCATCACCGAGGTCGTCCGGGACGGGTGCCCGCACGGTGTGCCAGCCGTCCGAGTAGACGAACAGCTCGAAGTCGCTCCCGTTGACCTTCAGCCCGTACTGGTGGTCGCCCTTGGTGACGAGGGGGTTGTGATCGCCCGTCTCGACGCCCCCGAACGTCGCGCTGATCGTGAACCCGGGGCTGGTGAAGTTCACCCCCGACCCGCTCCCCGCGTCGACGTAGTCGTCCTCGCCGTCGAGCGCGAGCGCCAGCCCGGACCGGCCGTCGACGCGCTCGGGGTCGCCGTGGACGATCCCGTCGCTACCGCCCGTCCCGTCGGGCGTCGTCAGCGTGGTCCGCGGGCCGCGCCCCTGTGCGAACCCGGTCACGTCGACGCGGACGAGCGCGTCCGCGGGCTGTGAGACGTTCACCGAGTCGACCTGGTGGTCCAGCGAGTCCAGTCCCGCCTCCTCCCAGCTCGACGCCTGTTCGCTCCCCCACGCCTGCACCTCGTTCATGATGGGGGCGCGCCAGGCGTCGAACAGCGGGCCGGCGTCCAGCAGCTCGGCCCCCTCGTACCGCATCGAGGAGAGCGTCCCGGCGTCGCGGTCGAACGTGTACTCGAACCCGTCCCCGGCGACGCCGACCGACCCGTCGTCCTCCGAGGTCGACAGCGCGGGGAGCTCCGCGGGGTCGACCGTCGGCGCGTCCGGCGCGTCGACGGGCACGTCGAGCTGGTCGCGGGCGACCCGGTGGCCGGCCTCCGCGTACGCCCTCGCCTCGGGATCGACGAACGAGACGTTCAGCCGGTACTCCACGCCGGGATCGGGCTCCTCGGGCGACTCGAACGGGACCGAGACGCGCCGGGTCTCGCCCGGGGCGAGGTCGAGGTCGAGCGTCCCCTCGTCCACCGTCTCGTCGTCGGCGACGAGCTCCCAGCGCCCGTCGAGCGCGCTCAGGTCGGTGAAGGAGAAGTGGTTCGTGATGTAGACGTCGCCCTCGGCGAGTCGCCCCGTGGGCGCGACCTTGACGGGTTGGTGGCTGTGCTTGAGCTGGTCGAGTTCGGGCTGGGTGCGGCGGTCGGACCAGACCAGCCCGTTCAGACAGAACGGGTTGCCGTCGTAGAACCCGTACTCGACCGACTCGCCGTCGACGGTCGTCGTCCGGGTCACGTCCTGGTTGACCCAGTCCCAGACGAACCCGCCGCCGAGGCTCCGGTCGCGGAGCAGTCCGTCGAACGTGTAGCGCAGCACCGCGCCGTCCTCGACGGAGGCGGGGTCGGCCGCCTCCTCGGCCGACAGCGCACGGTCGAACGCATGAACCGCGTCGACGGTGATCGACGCCTCGCCCCCCGACCCGTCGTCGGACGCGGGGCCGGCGCCGCCGAGTCGGAGCGGGGCGCGTCCGCGGAGGAACCCACGGGGCGCGCGGTCGGTCGCGACCACCCGCTCGCCGTCGAAGTAGACGCGGAGCCCGTCGTCCGTGACCACGAGGACGAGCGTGTGCCACTCGTCGGCCGAGAGCCCCGGGAGGTCGGCCGACGTCGCCCGCCCCCCGGTGCCGACGACGAGCCGTCCCTGGTCGACCGCGAGCACGTCCCGCCCGCCCGCGGACAGGAGCTCGCGGGTCGTGTTCGGCCCGACCCCCGTGGAGGTGACGGCGAACGTGAACGAGGGAGAGCGGTCGAGGTCCGCCCGTTCGACCTCGATGTGGTCTCCGTCCCCCAGCGTGACCGCGCCGCCCTCCCGGCCGGCTTCGACGGTCGGCGAGCCGACGAGGACGCCGTCGGGTCCCTCGCCCGTCCCGTCGCGTGCCCGACGGACCGGCGGCTGGATGTGCTCGTCCCACATGCGGTGGACGAGGCCGAGGCTGTTGCCCATCGCGTGGTTGTACTCGCCCATCACGACCGGGCGCTCGCCGTCGCCGATGCCGGAGCCGTCGGCGACCGAGAGGAGGCCGTCGAGGTCGGGGTAGCGCGGTCCGAGCATGTCGCTGTACTCGACGTCCCACCCGCCGCCGTTCGGCTGGTGGTACAGCAGTTGGTCGGGTGCGAGTCCCTCGACGCCCCCCGAGTAGGACTCGACCGGCCCGACGCCAGTGACGTCGCTCGTGTCCTCGGGGATGTGCTCGGGCGAGTCCGCGGCCAGCGCGGCCATCGCCAGGTGCTCGTCGCCCGTCCCCGCCTCGTTCCCGGTCGACCACGAGAAGATCGAGGCGTGGTTGCGGTCGCGCAGCAGCATGCGCCGGAAGCGTGCGACCGCCTGGTCGTGGTAGGCGTCCGTCGAGGCCAGCAGGTCCTCGAACCAGTGGCTCTCGACGCAGACCTCGTCCTGGACGTACACCCCGTACTCGTCAGCCAGCCGGAGGAACGTCGGGTCGTTGGGGTAGTGGGAGGTGCGCACCGCGTTGAGGTTGAACCGCTTCATCAGCTCCAGGTCGGTCCGCATCGTCTCGACGGGGACCGTCCGCCCGGTGTCGGGATCGGTCTCGTGGCGGTTGGTCCCCCTGACGTTCACCGGTTCGCCGTTGACGAGGACGCGTGCCCCGGGCTCCCCCCGCGTCGCCTCGAACGAGCGGAAGCCGACCTTGTCGAGCATCGCCTCGGTCGGCGACCCCCCGGACGGGAGCAGTTCCAGCACGACGGTGTAGAGGTTCGGGTGTTCGGCCGACCACTTCGCGGGATCCCGGACGTCGGTCTCCATCGTCACCGCGTCGCCGTCGGGTCCGACCGTCGTCGTGGTCGACAGCGTCGCCACCGGCTCGTCGGACGGGCCATCCCTCGACGAGTCCTCCGACGCCCCCGGGCCGGACGGCTCCTCGCCCTCGAACAGGTGGGCGCGGACGGTGTAGGAGCCCTGCGGCTCGCCCGTGAAGTTCGCCAGTTCGGCGTCGATGCGGAGGTGGCCGTCCTCGTAGTCGTCGTCGAGGCCCGACCGGACGTGGAAGTCGCGGAGGTGGACCGACGGCGTGGAGAAGAGGTAGACGCTCCGGTAGATCCCGGCGTAGCGGAACATGTCGATGGTCTCGATCGCCTCGCCGTCGGAGAAGCGATACACCTGGACCGTGACCTCGTGGTCGCTCCCGGCGGAGACGTGCTCGGTGATGTCGAATTCGCCGGGGGTCATCGGCCCCTGCTGGAAGCCGACGTACTCGCCGTCGACCCAGACGAAGTACGCCTGCTTGACCCCCTCGAAGTGGAGGAAGACCTCCCGGCCGTCCCAGTCGTCGGGGACGCTAAACGAGCGCCGGTACGTCCCGGTCGGGTTCGTGTCGGGGACGTCGACGCCGCCCTCGGCCCTGGGGTCGAGTTCGCCCTCGAGCGGCGGGTCGTACTCGGTCCACGTGATGGGCGTGTTCGCGTAGATGTACTGGTCGTACCCCTCGGTCTGCCAGACGCTCGGGACGTCGATGGACTCCCAGTCCCCGTCGGCGTACTCCCCGGGTCGGTCGTCCGGGCGCTCGTAGAAGCGGAACTCCCACTCCCCGTTCAGGCTCCGGAAGTAGTCGGACCCCGCGAACCGCTCCTCGAGGGGGGTGAACCGCTCGTCCGAGTCGCGCGCCTGCCGGACGGACCCGTACGGGATGGCGGCCGTGGCGTGGGTCGGTTCGCGCCCCTGTTCGAAGACTGTGGGGTCCTCGATGTACGAGGAGATGTTCCCAACGCGTCCAGGGCCGCCGGATTCCGTCTCCGGGGACGAGGGCGCCCCGTCGGACTGGGCTGTGCCGACGGACGAGGTCCCGGCAGCCAGGGCGCCGAGGCCCGTCGCCTGGAGGAACGTGCGCCTGGAGGTCGTGATCGGCGACGACGTGTGCGATGTGGCCGATGGTCGCGAGCGATCCTTACTCATGAGTCTCACACGCCGGGCGGCGATCGTGATGGTCTCTCCCTCGACGGATGGTAACACACAGTTTGGTGCACATGCGCCCAAATCAACTCTCGGAGGAGGTCATTAATCACATCGCTATACTAATAGGAAATAAGGGGGTTCGACGGGGTTCGGGAACGACGAGTGACCGACTGTCGACGCGCTACGCGGGGTCGAGTCGAACCAGCGACGTGCGCTGTTCGTCGCCCCTCCCCTGGCTGACGGCCGCGTACAGCGAACCGTTCGCCGCGGAGAGCTGACCGACGTGGGTCCCCACCTCGGCGGTGAACCGCGCGGGTTCGACGCGGAAACCGTCCGTCCCGATTCCCCCATCCGGTTTGAGCGCCCGGAGCCGGTCGCCGCCGGTGTAGACCGTGTCGCCGACGATGACCGGTGGGTGGTCGCCGGTGGTCCCGACGTCGACGTGCCACCGTTTCTCCCCGCTATCGGCTGAGAGGGCGTGGAGTGTCCGTCCACCGTCTACGTACACCGTCCCGTCGGCGACGCCGATGCCACCTTTCGCGAAGCCGCCGATCTCCGTGGTCCACTCGATCTGTCCCCGCCTTCCGAGTGCGTACAGGTTGCCGTCGAAGCAGCCGACGAAGGTTCGCCCACCGACGGTGGTCGGGCCACACTGGCAGTAGTCCGGCAACGCCGTGCGCCAGAAGCCATCACCAGTGCTCGGGCTGAGTGCGTAGACGTCACCAGCTTCAGTCGCCACCACGAACGGCACCGACTGGGTACCCGCGATCCCCTGGATCTGACCGAACAACCGGCGCTCCCACTCCACAGCTCCAGTCTCTCCATCGAGTCTGACGATCGTCTCGCCCGTGCCGACGAGCAGTGAGGTCCCGGACCCGCTGACGATCGGCGGCGCGGTGGTGTGTCTACTCGACTCGTGCACCCACCGCTGCTCGCCGGTCTCGACGTCGAACGCGCGGACCATCCTGTCCCCGGCGACGTACGCGGTGCCGTCGTGTACTGCCGGTGGCGCCCAGTACACGGCAACCCGGTTCTCGGGCGCGACCGACCACCGTTCCTCGCCGGTCTCGATATCGAGTGCCAGCACGTCGTGGCTGACCGTCACGAAGGCCGTCTCCCCGGCAACGATGGGTTCGGCGGTGTGCCTTCCGGTCTCGACCCGCCAGCGTTCCGTCACGCCCGACCGGGGGCCCGTCCCGTCGGGAATGTACCGAGTGTGCTGGCGGTCGTGGCCGGCCGTCGGCCAGTCGGTCGCGTCGCCGGCGTCCTTGGCCGCTCGATCGTACCCGCTGTTCGACGAGCAGCCGCCCAATCCGGCTACGCTGGCGGTTCCGATTGTCGCGAGGAGGGACCGTCTGGAGGGCATCTGGTGCTCGCTCTCTCGTCGTCCCTAACTATCCTCTGATTTCACGCTGACAGGAGTCTGAACGAGCTCCCGACGAATGGAGGTACTAGAAATGACGAATAACGACTATAGAAAGTAAATAGATATTTTTCTGGTGGGTCCGCCGGCGTACGCGAACCGGAGAATCCAATCAGCGGACGAGTCAGTGTCTTCCCAACCCGTGCGTCCGAGCTCCGTCGATGTGGGCGTCACGGCTTCGACGAAGCAGCCCCATCGTCCAGACTATTAGCCGAGAGCGGCGCTGTACCCCGATCGGACGCTGTTGCGTCGACGAGGTTCCGATCGAGTGCAGACTCCGAGCCGTCGCCGATCGAGTCGGTGCGGACGGATCGGGCCGACAGATGCGGGAGACGAGGACAGCCAAGACAGTAGCCGAACACCACGACTCATAACAAAAGAAATCATTACGGGTTAGATATAGGAAGGAGAAGATAATAGAAAGGTAGTACTACCTCCGCCGGCCGTGGTGCTGAAGCGAATCGTCCGTCGGTCCGTCGTAGAGTTCCCCGATGCGATCCGGAATCAGGCGTCCTCGACGTGAGTCTCGGCGAAGTAGGCGCGCCCGTTGCGCGGCACGACCTTCGACTCGCTCACGTCGACCGTCTCCGTCGCGACGACGTCCGCGGCAGAGCGGCCGATGCGCAGTTCGTACGAGCCCTCGTGGACGACGAGGTTCATGTCGCGGTCGTGGTACGCGAGCAGGGAGGCGGGGAGCTCGAACGTCACGCGCTTCGATTCGCCGGCGTCGAGCGCCACGCGCTCGAAGCCCTTCAGCTCCTGAACCGGGCGGGCCTGGTCGGGCGACTCGGGGCGGACGTACAGCTGGACGACGTCGCGCCCGGCGCAGTCGCCGACGTTCGTGACCGTGACGCTCGCCGCTACCGTCCCGGCCGGGTCGACGCGGTCGGCCGCGAGTTCGAGGTCGTCGTAGTCGAACTCGGTGTAGCTCAGCCCGTGACCGAACGGGTACAGCGGCGCGCTCCCCGTGTACACGTGGTCGTTGGTCGCCGAGTTGGGTCGGCGGCTGTAGTGGACGGGGAGCTGCCCGACCGACCGGGGAACCGACACCGGGAGGTGGCCGCTCGGGTTGTAGTCGCCGAACAGCACGTCGGCGATGGCCGTGCCGCCCTCCTCGCCGGGGAGCCACGCCTGGAGGACGGCCGGTACCTCCTCGGCGACCCACTCGATGGAGTGGGGCTTGCCGCTGACGACGACGACGACGAGCGGCGTACCCGTCCCGTGGAGCCGTACGAGGAGCTCCTGCTGGACGCCCGGCAGGCCGAGGTCGGTCACGTCCGACCCTTCGCCGCTGGTGGGGAGGCTCGGGTTGGTCGCGTCCGCCTCGTCGGCGTCCAAGAAGTCGACGGCGGAGCGGGCGCCGACGAACGCGAGCGCGACGTCGGCGTCGGCCGCGACGTCCGCGGCCGCGTCGAAGCCGCTCGTATCCGGACCGGTCGTCGTACACCCCTCCTCGTACGGGACGTCGACCCCGACTCCTGCACGCACTCGGATGGCTTCGAGGGGCGTCGTCGCGTCGACCGACACCTCCTCCTCCGGGTAGTGTGCGGGATAGGCGTAGTCGCCCATCATCTCCTGGACGTCGTCCGCCTTGGGGCCGACCACGGCGAGGGTGTCCACGTCGTCGAGCGGGAGGAGGTCGCCCTCGTTCTTCAGCAGGACCTGCGACTCGCGCGCGGCGCGCTCGGTGAGCGCCGTCGCCTCGTCGGTTCCGAACGCGTCGGCCGCGGCGTCCGCGTCGACGGTCGGGTCCTCGAGGACGCCCTTCCGGAGCTTCATCCGGAGGACGCGCCGGACGCTCTCGTCGAGCGTCTCCTCGGCGAGTTCGCCGTTCTCGACCGCCTCGACGAGGTGCTCGCCGTAGCAGTCGGTGGCCGGGAGTTCGACGTCGATGCCGGCCTCGAGTGCCTGCAC
Source organism: Halorarum halophilum (assembly GCF_013401515.1). Lineage (NCBI taxonomy): Archaea > Methanobacteriati > Methanobacteriota > Halobacteria > Halobacteriales > Haloferacaceae > Halorarum > Halorarum halophilum. The sequence goes on from NZ_CP058529.1 coordinate 3,289,431, forward strand.
GCCGGCCTCGCGCTCGTCGGCCGCGACGCCGTGCTCACTCCGCAGAAACTCCACGCTGTAGTAGTCGGAGACGACCGTCCCCTCGAACCCCAGCTCGCCGCGGAGCACGTCGGTCAGCAGCCACTCGGAACTCGCGCAGGGGATGCCGTCGATGTCGTGGTAGGCGTTCATCACCGACTCCACGCCCGACCTCCGGATCGCGGCCTCGTACGGGTACAGGTGCGTTTCGCGGAGCTCCCGTTCGCCGAGATTGACCGAGGCGCGGTTCTTCCCGCCCTCGGAGACGCCGTGGGCGACGAAGTGCTTCAGCGTCGCCGAGATGCCCTCCTCGACCGAGTCGCCCTGGAGCCCTGAGACGTACGCGCAGGCCATCGCCGCGACGAGGTACGGGTCCTCACCGAACGTCTCCTCGACGCGCCCCCACCGGAGATCGCGCGCGACGTCCAGCACGGGTGAGAGCGCGTGGACCGTCCCGATCGCCTCCATCTCGGACCTGATCTGCTCGGTAACCTCGGCCATCAGGTCGGGCTCCCACGTGCTCGCCATCCCGATCGACTGGGGGAACGTCGTCCCCTCGGGGCCCATGTAGCCGCTCAGGCACTCCTCGTGCGGGATCGCCGGGACACCCAGTCGCGTCTCGCCGAGGATCTCCTGTAACTCGTTCGTGATCCGGGCGGCATCGGTCGGGGAGAGACTCCCCTCCCCACCGATGCGGGTGAGGTGACCGATCCCCTCGGACAGGAGTTCCTCGGCCGCCTCGCGGTCGAGTTCGCCGTCGTCGAGTAGCTTCGCCGCGTTGACCGAGCCTAGCTGGGCGGCCTTCTCCCGTAGCGTCATTCGCGAGAGCAGGTCGTCGATGCGTCGCTCTGGCGGCGCGGCGTCGTCGGTGTACGTCGCGCCCTCCGGAACCTCTGCTGTCACAGAGGCCGGGTTCACGGCGCCGCATCTTAACGATTCTGACGGCGTCTGGTATCGCCCCGGACGGGCGACTGTCCCGACTTCGGCGGACACGGTGTCGCCCGGAACGGTCCTATCCGGGCGGCCGAGGGGAAGGTTCAACTAACCCGGCCAGGACTGGAAGCGCATGTCGATCGGAGTCTGCTACTTCCCGGAACACTGGCCAGGCGAGCGGTGGGAGCGCGACGTCGAACAAATGGCCGAGGCGGGGTTCGAACACGTCCGGATGGGCGAGTTCGCCTGGGACCGGCTCGAGCCCGAGCGCGGGCGCTTCGAGTTCGGGTGGCTGGACGAGATCCTCGACCTGCTCGCGGAGCACGACCTGACGGCGGTGCTGTGCACGCCGACGGCGACGCCGCCGAAGTGGCTGGTCGACGAGCGCCCCGGGATCCTCCAGGAGACCGCGGACGGGACGGTGAGGGGGTTCGGTGGACGTCGCCACTACTGCTTCAACTCGCCCGCGTATCGCGAGGAGACCGAGCGCGTCGTGTCGGAGCTGGCCGACCGGTACGCCGGCGACCCGCGGGTCGCCGGCTGGCAGATCGACAACGAGTTCGGCTGTCACGACACCGTCCGGTGCTACTGCGACGACTGCGCGGCCGCCTTCCGTGACTGGCTCCGCGAGCGGCACGACGACGTCGACGCGCTGAACGAGGCCTGGGGCACCGCCTTCTGGAGCCAGTCGTACCCGTCGTTCGGGTCGGTCGATCCGCCCTGCGTGGCGACCGCCGACCACCACCCGTCGCGGCTGCTGGCGTACTACCGGTTCGCCAGCGACAGCGTCCTCGACTACAACCGGCTCCAGGTGGCGCTCCTGCGGGACGCGGACGACGACTGGTTCTTCACGCACAACTTCATGGGGAACTTCGGCGACCTCGACGCCCGCGCCGTCGCCGAGGACCTGGACTTCGCCTCGTGGGACACCTATCCGACGGGCGGGTTCGCCCGCGGCGGTGACGCGTCGCTCCGGACCGGCGCGTTCGACACTGTGGGGATGAACCACGACCTCTACCGGGGGATGAGTGACGAGCGCTTCTGGGTGACGGAGCTCCAGTCGGGCGAGAAGGACTACCCTGCCGACAGCCCGCAGCCGGCCGAGGGCGCGATGCGGCTGTGGGCCCACCAGGCGGTCGCCCACGGCGCGGGCGCGGCGCTGTACTTCCGCTGGCGGCGCTGCCGGAGCGGCCAGGAGCAGTACCTCGCCGGGTTGCGGAAACACCACGGCGGCCCCGACCGCGCGTACGGCGACGCGCGCGAGACCGCGGCCGACCTCGCGGACCTCGATCCCGGCCCGGTCGACGCCCCGGTCGCCCTCCTCCACGACTACGAGGACGCCTGGGCGCTCGACATCCAGCCCCGATCCTCCTCGTTCGACTACTGGGCGCACGCACGGACGTACTACAGCGCCCTCCGCCGGCGGGGACTCGACGTGGACGTGGTCGGGACCGACGCGGACCTCGACGGTTACGGCGCGGTCGTCGCCCCGACGCTGTGCCTCGCGGACGCGGCGCTCGCCGACCGCCTGCGCCGGTACGCGGAGCGCGGCGGCTCCCTGCTCGTGACGATGCGGTCGGGCGTCAAGGACGAGTACGACAAGCTCCGGAACGATCCGGCTCCCGGGCCGCTCGCGGGGACCGTGGGCGCGACGCTCGACCAGCGCGAGAGCTTCCCCCGCGACGAGGACGGGCTGGACCTGACGTACCGCGGCGAGTCGTTCGCGTACCGGACGTGGGCGGAGTGGCTCGACGTCGACGGCGCCGACGTCGTCGGCGAGTACGCCGCGGGCGTCGGCGAGGGCCGCGCCGCGATCACGCGGAACCGCGTCGGCGACGGCACGGTCCTGTACAGCGGCGTCTGGCCGGGGGCGGAACTGGCCGACGCGCTCGTCGCGGACGTGCTCGACGCGGGCGGTGTCGAGTGCGCGGACCGCCTCCCACGGGACGTTCGGTGTTCGACCCGAGGAGACGCGGTCTGGGTGCTCAACTTCGCGCTCGATCCGGTGACGGTCCGGGCGGACGGGGACGCGGAGTGGCTCGTCGGGGACGAGGAGGTCCCCCCCGCCGGCTGTTCGGTCGTTCGCGCCCCCCTCTCGGAACTGGCGTTCGAGCGGTAGCCTACCGATATCGGGGTCACGGCCGACGCGCGAACGATCGGCGTAAACCGACGAAACCGGTCCGCGGCATCCGCGGATTTATGGCGGTCTCGGCTGTGACCTCTACCAACGATGGGCTTCCTCGACGAGGACTACCTGCTCGAAACCGACGCCGCACGCGACCTGTACGACGCCGTCGCCGACCTGCCGATCCGCGACCCGCACAGCCACGCCGACGTGGTCGAGATCGTGGAGGACGACGGCTGGGGCGACATCTGGGAGGTGGAGGGCGCCACCGACCACTACGTCTGGGCGATGATGCGAAAACGTGGCGTCCCCGAGGAGAAGATCACCGGCGACGCCTCCAACCGCGAGAAGTGGACCGCGCTGGCTGAGGTGTTCCCCGAGTTCGCAGGCAACCCGACCTACGAGTGGGTCCACCTCGACCTGAAGCGCCGGTTCGGCATCGAGAACCCCATCTCGGCCGCGACGGCCGACGAGATCTGGGAGGAGACCGCGGCGCAACTCGAAGACGACACGATGCGACCGCAGCGCCTCCTCGAGGAGATGGGCGTGGAGGTCGTCTGCACCACCGACGACCCGACCTCGTCCCTGGAGTACCACGAGCGCGCCGCGACCGAGGTCGACGGCACCGACGTCCTCCCGACGTGGCGGGCCGACCGGGCCGTGCACATCGGCCACGGGGACTGGGACGACTTCGTCGACGAACTGACCGACGCGACCGGCATCGACACGGGCAGTCTCGACGGGTTCCTCGACGCGCTCGCGGCCACCCACGACCGCTTCGCCGACCACGGTTGCCGCGCGAGCGACCTGAGCGTGTACGAACCCGTCTCCCGACCCGTGAGCGAGACGCGGGCGCGGCGGATCTACGAGGCCGCTCGCCGGGGCGAGTCCCCGAGCGAGCGCGAGGTCGAGGATTTCGAGGCGTTCCTGCTGGAGTACATCGGCTCGCTGAACGTCGAGAAGGGGTGGGTCACCCAGCTCCACATCGGGCCGGTCCGCGACTATCGCGAGGACCTGTTCGAGCGGCTGAGCTCTGCCGCCGGGGGCACCGTCACGTCGGGCGACGTCGAGATCGCGGAGAACCTCCGCCACTTCCTCAACACGTTCGACGGCGAGGGGGAGATCGTCCTCTACTGCGTCGACCCGACGCACTACCCGACGCTGGCGACCATCGCCCGGGCGTTCCCCAACGTCTGCGTGGGGGCGGCGTGGTGGTTCAACGACAGCCCGTTCGGCATGGAACACCAATTGGAGTACGTCGGCACGGTCGACCTCCTTGCCAACCACGCGGGCATGGTCAGCGACTCGCGGAAGCTCCTCTCGTTCGACTCGCGCTTCGAGATGTTCCGGCGCTCGCTCGCGAACGTCGTCGGTCGGCAGGTCGAGCGCGGCCGGATGCCGATGGACGTCGGACTGGACCTGGTCGAACACGTCGCCTACGATCGACCTGGCCGCCTCTACGGGTTCGCCTAGCTGTCGTCGTTCGCTCCGGGTTATCGCGCCGTTCGGTTAGGTGCGGCCGTCACGTCCGCTCCGACTGTTCGACCTGCTCCGCCAGCATCACCTGCTCCACCTGCTCGCCCTGCTCCGCCCGCATCGCCTTCAGCATCCCGTTCAGGTAGCCGACCGTGTACGCGCGGCCGCGGTGTTCCCAGTCGGAGTCGCCCTCCAGTTTCGGGGTGTGGTCCGGGATCATCATCCCCTCGAAACCTACCTCGTCCAGGAGTTTCAGTACCCCGTACTCGTCGAAGTTTCCCTCGCCGAGGAACGTCTCCCTGAACGAGGGGATCGTCCCCTCGACGTCCCGGAAGTGCACGTAGAACAGCTCGTCGCGTCCGCCGAAGTGGCGGATCACCTCGTTCAGGTCCTCGCCCATCTCCGACCAGCAGCCCAGACAGAACTCCAGCCCGTGGTTGTCGCTCGGGACGAGCTCCATCGCCCGCTTGAAGTTCTCGAAGTTCCGTGCGAGCTGCGGGACGCCGCCGAGCGTCTCCATCGGCGGGTCGCTCGGGTGGAGACACAGTTTGATCCCGGCGTTCTCGGCGACCGGGAGCACCTCGCGCAGGAAGTACTCGTAGTTCTCCCACATCTCCTCCTCGGTGTACTCGCGCCCGTGCGTGAAGCTCGTGTCCGCCTCCTCGGCGTCGAACGCCGACACCCGCGCGCCGCCGCGGACGGTCTCGGTCCCGGTCCGCCAGACGCCCGCGGGCGCCCAGTGGTACCCGAAGATGGGGATGCCGGCTTCCCCCATGTTCCGGATCGTGTTCTTGAGCTTGGCCAGCTGTTCGTCGCGCCCGGGCCGGCCGAGCATCACCTTGTCGTAGAACGACGTCGGGAAGTTCTCGATGGCGTTCAACCGGAGGCCGTGGTCCTCGATCCGCTCGCGCAGCGCGACCAGGTTCTCGACCGACCACTCGCCGTCGCCCTCCAGGGGCATCCGCTCGTCGTCGGGCATGTGCTCGTAGTCGGGGTCGTCGTACTGGTACATGTTAAGGAGGACGTCGTCGACCCCGAGCTGTTTGATGAACCGGAGCCGCTCCTCCGTCGGTTCCATGAACTGTCCGAGACCGACCCGCATAGGGAGATCGTCGGGTCGCTCCGCAGCCGCGTCTCCGCCGTCGACGGTAGCCATCGATTTCACTTTCTTCGTGTGCGGTTTTAATGGTATGGTGTATCGGCCATCCGCGACCGACCCGTCTTGCAGCTTCCCACACCTCTATGCTGGGTCCCGAACGTGTGCGATTCGATGACAACCACTCGGGCCAAAGCGACGGCTACGGACGACACGGACCGGACGGACGACGTCACCATCGCCTACGTCGGCGGCGGGAGTCGCCAGTGGGCGCCGGCGCTCATCCGCGACCTCGCGCTGTCGGACCTGAACGGGAACGTCCGCCTCTACGACGCGAACCACGAGAGTGCGGAGCGGAACGCGCGGTTCGGCAACTGGGTGCAGGACCGCGAGGAGGCGGTTGCCGACTGGTCGTACGACGCGACCGAGACGCCGGCAGCGACGCTCGAGGGCGCGGACGTCGTCGTCCTCTCGACGCAGTACGACCCGACCGAGACGTTCGTCCACGACCTCGATATCCCGAAGGAGTACGGCATCTACGGCGCAGTCGCGGCCACCATCGGCCCGGGCGGCATCTTCCGGGCGATGCGGACGATCCCGCTCTACCGTGAGTTCGCGGCTGCGATCCGGGAGCACTGCCCCGACGCGTGGGTGTTCAACTACACGAACCCGGTCACGTTCGCCACCCGCGCGCTGTACGACGAGTACCCCGACGTCAACGCGATCGGCCTCTGTCACGAGGTGCTCGGGACGCGGTCCTGCCTCGCGCGCTACGCCCGGGAGCACCTCGACGTGGACGCCTCACGGGAGGACGTCTCGGTCAACGTCAAGGGGATCAACCACTTCACCTGGGTCGACGAGGCGCGCTGCAACGGGGTCGACCTCTGGCCGCTGCTCGAGGACCTCGCGGAGCGCGAGGAGGCCCGCCAGGAGTTCACCGCCGAGGACCTGGAAGGCGAGAGCGTGTTCGTCGACAACTGGCAGGTCACCTGGGAGCTGTTCCGCCGGTTCGGCGTGTTACCGGCCGCCGGCGACCGCCATCTCGTCGAGTACGCCACGTGGTTCCTCCAGGGCGGACGAGAGACGCTGAACCGCTGGGGGGTCAAGCGCACCGGCAGCGACTACCGCGCAAAGCACTGGTCGCCCGCAGAGTCCGACCAGACGACCGACGTCGAGGCGTGGATGAACGGCGAGCGGGAGTTCTCTCTGGAGTCCTCCAACGAGACGTTCATGGACATCCTGACGGCGCTGACCGGCGACGGCACCTGCGTCACGAACGTCAACCTCCCCAACGAGGGGCAGGTGTCGGACCTGCAGTCGGACGCGGTCGTCGAGACGAACGCGGTGGTGCGGACCGACGAGGTGACGCCGGTCGCCGCCGGCGGCTTCCCGCGGCCCGTCCGGGGGCTCGTCCGCGGTCACGTCGACACGCAGGAGACGATCGTCGAGGCATCCCGCGAGGGCGACCTCGACGCGGCCTTCGAGGGGTTCCTGCTCGACCAGCAGGTCCGCACACTGTCGCCCGACGACTCGCGGGAGCTGTTCGCGGAACTGGTCGCCGCCCAGGAGCCGTACCTCGACGGCTGGAACCTCGAGGACTCGGCGGTGCTCGCGGAGTCGTCCGCCTACCCGGGCGAGTAACCCCGTCTCGGGCGTCGGTACCGTGGGGGGTTGGACGTCAGTGGTGTTTTATCGTCCCGCAGTGATTCCGAACCATGACCGATCGAAGCACGGGCGACGAGCACGACCGGAACGCCGACGTCCGTGTCGGCGTCAGGACGCGCTCGCTCGCGGAATCGCGACTGCAGTACGTCCGACAGCTCGGCGCGACGGACTTGTTCGTCGACCACGCCGACACCGACGAGGAGCCAGACGAGTTCAACGACCGCGACGGGACGGACACGCTCGCCGTCGGGCGGGACGCCATCCCCACCGTCGCAGAACTCGAGGACGCACGCGAGCGAGTCGAGGGCGCCGGGCTCCGGCTCGCGGGAATCCAGTCGCTGCCGTACTCGCTGTACGGCGACATCATGTTCGGGCAGGACGGGGCGGACGAGGCGCTCGAGCAGATCACGACGCTCGTGCGTAATCTCGGCGCGGCCGGGGTCCCCATCCTCGGCTACCAGTGGAACCCGCGTGGCGTCGTCCCCATGCGGACGACCCCGGTCGAACTCCGCGGCGGCGCGATCGGCACGGCGTTCGACCTCGCGGAGGTCGACGACCCCCACGCGCTCGCGCCGGGGCTCGACCGGGAGTACACGGAGGCGGAGTTCTGGGAGAACTACGGGGGGTTCCTCGAGGCGGTGCTCCCGATCGCCGAGGAGGTGGGCGTCGACCTCGCGCTGCACCCCGTCGACCCGCCCGGCCTGGAGTCGCTGGGCGGAATTCCGCGGCTGTTCCGGAGCGTCGAGAGCTTCGAGCGCGCGATGGAGCTCGTCCCGAGCGACAACCACGGGCTGAAGCTCTGTCTGGGCTGTTTCTCGCAGCTGGGTGCGGACGTGCACGACGTCGTCCGCCGGTTCGGCGAGCGGGACCAGATCGTCTTCGTCCACTTCCGCGACGTCGCGGGCACCGTGCCGCGCTTCCACGAGACGTTCGTCGACGAGGGGAACTTCGACGCGGTCGCGGCCGTCCGGACGCTCCACGACGTCGGCTTCGACGGCGTCGTCATCCCCGATCACGTGCCGGAGATGGTCGGCGACGACGACTGGCGCCACCGCGCCCGCGGGTTCACGGTCGGCTACCTCCGCGGCGTCGTCGATACGGTCCGGACGGAGTACTGAGACTGCGGCTGCCACTCCGACGGTTCGGATTCGACTCGACTACTCGTCGAGCGGGACCCGTCCCTCGTCGTCCGGCACGCAGGAGTAGTCGTGGAAGAACTCGCTCAGAGCGTCGGCCCACCGCCCCGCCTGCAGGACCTGCTCGTCGAACCGCTCGGCCACGTGACGGTGCCGCTCGTCGTCCACCTTCCCCTCCAGGGTGCGCCACCGCTCGCGGAGTCGTTCGGCCTCCTCGACGCCGGCGTAGCAGTTGTCGTACAGCGTCTGCACCACGGTCCGGCCGTCGTCGAGCTCGTGCTCCCACGGCAGGTGGTGGAAGAACAGGAGCAGTTCCCTCGGGCACGTCTCGGGGTCGTCGTACATCTCGGCGAGCGCGTCGGGATACTGCTGGGCATAGCCGTTCCCATTCGAGTTGCGGTCCTTCCCGATGCCGTCCTCGGTGGCCCCGTGGTAGCCGGGCCACTCCTCGGGGCCGGGGTCGTAGTGGTTCTCCAGGCGTGCGCTCCCGTTGTACATCATGTGCATGAGCCCGAGGCCGCCGGTGGAGTAGCCGATGACCGCCGGCCAGGTGTCGTGCAGGATGTCCGTGACCGTCTCGACGACCGCCGGGTCGCCCCCGAACGTCTGGCGGACCCACTCGTCGGTTATCGTCGCGGTCTCGAGGTCGGGGTCCCAGGCGAGGCGGCCGTAGCCGTAGAGGTTGGCCTGCGCGAGGTAGTGGCCGGTCCAGTTCGGGTCCTCGCCGGGACCGCCGACGCCCGCCAGGCCGGTGCCCTCCTCGGTGAACAGCTCCTTCACCTTCCTCCCGTGGCCGTCGGGGTCGGTGTCGAACTCCAGGACCTCCTTCCACATTGGGACGTGGTAGCAGGCGTGGACGTGCTGGCCGGTGTACTCGCCGGTGATCTGCAGTTCCAGCCCCAGACCGGTGTCGGGCATCTGCCCGAACACCGGCGAGACGGGCTCGCGGGGCTGGAAGTCGATCGGTCCGTTCTTCACCTGGACCGTGACGTTGTCGTGGAACTCGCTGTCGAGCGGTTCGAAGGTGTCGTACTGCTGGACGGCGCGGTCCTCGTGTGACCCGTACACGAATGCCCGCCACCAGACGCGCCCGCCGTACGGTTCGAGCGCCCGGGCGAGCACGTTCGCGCCGTCGACGTGGTCGGCGTCGTAGTTGTAGGGTCCCGGCTGGCCCTCGGAGTCGGCCTTGACGAGGAAGCCGCCGAAGTCCGGGACGAGGTCGTACACCTCGTCGGCCTTCGCCGCCCACCACTCCGCCACCCGCTCGTCGTTCGGGTCGGAGGTGTCCAGGCCGCCGACCTTCTCCGGCGCGCCGAAGTTGACCGAGAGGTACGTCCGGATGCCGTACCGTCGGAAGGCCGACGCGAGGCCGGTCAGCTTCTCTAGATGCCGGGATTCGAGGAGCTGCCAGCCCGCCAGTTCGCCCATCGCTTCGTTGGCGCCCTCCCGATCCGGGATCTGCGTGTTGACGTTGTTGACGACGATGCCGTTGATGCCGACGGAGGCGAGCAGCCGGGCGTAGTCGAAGTACCGCTCCCGGAGGTCGGGGAGCCGCTCCCAGTCGAAGATCGATTGCCCGGCGTAGCCCCGTTCGACCGACCGGCGGAACGGGTTGTCCCAGTGGTTCACGATCCGTTCGGCGTTCGTCGGCTCCTCGGAGACGTCGAGGTCGTCGATGGGCCGGCCGAGCGCCATGTGGCGGAGCAGGTGGAAGGTGCCGTACACCAGCCCCCGGTCGGTCGAGGCCGTGACGACGACGCAGTCGGCACCCTCCCACTCCACCGAACGGAGGTGGAACCCGCCGTCGTCGAGTGCCTCGACCGCATCGACGTCGACCGAGTCGGCCACGACCTCCATCTCCCCGGGCGTACCGACGGCGAGGAAGCCGTCGGCCGATCGGGGCGGGTGCTGCCAGAGGTGGGGTTCGCGGCCGAGGAGCCCCTCGATTCCGCGTCGCAGTTCGTCGCGGACGGCGCCCAGTTCCGGCGCTCCGGTGGACGCGTACACGTTCGCACAGCGCGTCCGGTACGAGGCCAGGCGGTCCTCGTCGGCGACCGCGTCGTACCGTAACCAGCAGTCGTCGTACTCCTCGATGGGCATACGACGCGATTGCCCGACCGGTACCATAGGCGTGACGGTCGTTGCCATTGGGGCCGGCGGCCAGCCGAACCGCCTCCGCAAAGCCGTCGCCTCGCCCGATCGCCGACGGTGCCATTCCCATCCTGCGACCCCGCGCACCACCCTACTCCGACCCTCCACACCACCGTACTGCGACCGAACCAGCACCGTAACGACCTAACGTGCGGTGCCTGTAGGGCACGCCATGAGCTCACGTCGGGACCGGTTCTGGGACTTCCTCTGCCTGTTCTCCACGCAGGCGTACGTGTTCCTCGCGATCTCGGTCGCGCTGCTCTTCTTCATGGGGTTCGCCTGGATCAACGGTCCGGGGCCGGAGACACGGGCGCTCATTCCGCTGAACGTCGCCGTGCTGTCGGTCAACGCGGTCGTGCTGTACGCGATCATCCGCCATTGTCGGTCCCGGGACCTCTGAGCCGTCGGCCGGTCCGACCGTCGCAATCGAACGGAAAAACGACGAAGCGGGGCGGTCGGGCCGCTAGTCCTCGTGGCGGGCGTGCACCCGCGGGTTGAACAGTCGGTCGGTCGACTGCGAGACCAGGATGAGGCCGATCGAGAGCAGGACGACCGTGACGATGGGCCAGAGGATCCAGTGGAACATCGACCCGGCCGTCAGTGCGCCGCCGGCGTAGGCCTGGCGGATGAGGACTCCCCAGTGGTCCTGATTGTACGGCAGAACGCCCAGGTAGTAGAGCCCGATGGCGGCGAACAACACGCCCCGCATGGAGCTCATGAAGTTGTACATGACGTACGGCATCACGTTCGGCATCACGTCCTTCAGGAGGATGCTCCGCATCGGGATCCCCATCGCGTCGGCGGCCTCCACGTAGTCCTCCTCGCGGACGCTGAGCACCTGCGATCGGAGGTTCCGGGCGAGCCCGGCCCACCCGTTGATCCCCAACAGAACGCCGATGAGAACAGGGTTCTCCGGCTCGAGCGTCACCGCCAGGACGATGATCAGCGGGAGCCCCGGGATCGTCAGCGCGACGTCGGTGATCGTCGAGAGCACGTCGTCGAGGCGCCCGCCCGAGAAGCCGGCGACGGTGCCGACGACGGTGCCGACGACGACGACGAAGAGGCCGCCGCTGAATATCATCGTCAGGATGGGTGGGGTGCCGAAGATGATCATCTTCAGCAGGTCGCGGCCCTGCGGGTCCGTCCCGAGCGGGTGGTCGAGCGTCTGGAACGGCTGGACCAGGCGGCCGCCGGCCCACATCTCGGTCGGCTCCAGCAGCCACACCCCGACGGTCCCGATCAGGAGGTACGCGATGACGACGCCGAACCCGAACAGGGCCCTGGGGTCCGTGATAAGGATCCGTCCGGGGACGACGACGTACGTCAGGAGGAGGTCCCTGATCCGGTCCTCCCGCGTCCGGTCGACGTCGGACACCACCTCGAGCGGGATGTCCTCGTCCACCTGTCGGTCGCTCACCGTCCCTCACCCCCCGTCTCGATACGCGGATCGAGCCGTCCGTACGTGAGGTCAGCGACGAACACGCCGACGACGACGGCGATGGTGATGACGAGGAACGCCCCCATCATGACCGGGTAGTCCCGGCGCAGCGCCGAGTCGAGCATCAGGTAGCCGACCCCCCGGTAGCTGAAGATCTGCTCCAGGATGACCGACCCGCCGAACAGGAACCCGATCTGGATGAGCAGCCCCGTGTACAGCGGGAGGATGGCGTTCCTCGCGACGTACCGGTAGGAAATGCGGTGGTCCGACAGGCCGCGCAGGCGGGCCCCGCGGATGTAGTCGGACCCGAGCGTCTGGATGCTGTTGGCGCGCATGCTCAGCGCGATGCCCCCGAAGCCGGTGGCGACGAGCGAGACGACGGGGAGTGTCGCGTGGTAGAGTACGCTCCGGTACCACGCCAGCGACCCGGGGTTGAGCCCCGCCGCGAACTTGCCGCCCTGGGGGAAGATCCCCCACTGGAAGACGAAGAAGAACACGAGGATGAACGCGAACACGTAGAACGGCACCGAGACGACGAACGTGCTGAGCGCGGAGGCGGACAGGTCGAACCGACTCCCCTCCGTGTAGGCCATCATCGCGCCGAGCAGGATGCCGATGACGTACTGGAACGTGATGGCGACGCTGAGCAGGAACACCGTCCAGGGGAGGACGTCCGCCAGGAGCACCGACACCTCGACGCCCTGGATGTACGAGTAGCCGAGGTCGCCCTGGAACGTCTTGATCACGTAGTCGAAGTATTGCACGTGGAGCGGTTCGTCGGGTTTGACGTTCAGGTAGAGCCGCACCTGCCGGTTGATCTCCGCCTCGCTCATCGTCGCGCCGTAGCGCTGGTAGAGCTCCGCCCGCATCCGGTCGATGGGGCTGCCCGGCATCAGCCGGATGAGGAAGAACGTGAGCGTGATCGTCGTGTAGATGACGACGAACGCCATCCCGATGCGGCGCGCCAGCCAGCGTCCGTTCACGGGGCGTCACCCCCGACGCCGACGACTTCGTTGTCGAGCGGCTCGCTGTCCCAGTATGGGTGGTCATCGTCGCGGTCGCGGAAGCAGGCGGCGGTGTGACCCTCCTGGAGTTCGGGGTTCGTCTCGGTACAGGCCTCCCGGGCCTTCGGGCACCGCGGGTGGAACCGACAGCCCGACGGCGGGTCCACCGGGTCGGGGATGTCGATGTCGCTGATCGGCGCCTCGTCGTGCGTCTCGTCGCCGTCCGTGATGTCGGTCGTCGCCCAGTGGAGCGCCTGCGTGTACGGGTGCTTCGGGTTCCGGACGATCTCCTCGGCGGGGCCGATCTCGACGATCTCGCCGAGGTACATCACGGCGATGCGCCCCCCGGCGCGCCCGGTCAGGTAGCGGGCGTTGGTGAGGTTGTGCGAGATGAACAGGTACGACGTGTCGAACAGGTCCTGCAGCGTCAACATGAGGTCCATCATGTCGACCCGCATCGACACGTCGAGCGCCGAGACCGCCTCGTCGGCGAGGATGAGGTCGGGGTTCATCAGCAGCGCGCGGATGAGCGCGACGCGCTGCTGTTCGCCGCCCGAGAGCTGGTGTGGGAACCGCTCCGCGTAGTCCTCCGGCGGCGACATCCCCGCGGATTCCAGCATGGCGAGCACGCGCGCCCACCGGTCCTCCTTGTCGAGGTCGGGTTTCCAGCGCTTCATCGGCACCTGGAGGATCGCCGAGACCTTCCGGTTGGGGTTGAGCGAGCTCCCCGGGTCCTGGTGGATGATCTGCAGGGCCCGCCTGATGTCGTCGTACGATCGTTCGCCGTCCCCCGCCTTCCCCTTCTTGGCCTCCCAGACGTCCTGGCCGCGGTAGTTGACGCTCCCACCGGTGGGCTCCTGGAGCCCGACGGCCGTCTTCCCGAGGGTCGTCTTCCCGCAGCCGGACTCGCCGACCACGGCGACCACGTCGTTCTCGTAGATGTCGAGGTCGACGCCGTCGACCGCGCGGACGACGTTGGGGTCGCTGAACAGGCCGAAGAACCCCCCGCCGTCGTCCTCGAAGTGGACCTCGACGTCGTCGAGGGTCACCACCGGCTCGTCCGACTGGCGCCCCTCGATCCGCTCGTACTCGGACGAGTCGTCCTCGAGGATCAATGGCAGTTCCCCGTCTACCTCATCGTGGTGGAAGCAGGCGACCTCCTGACCGGGGCCGAGCGGCTCCAGGGGAGGTTCCTCGCGGCGACACTCCTCGGTCGCGAGCGGGCAGCGGGGGTGGTACGAACAGCCCGGCGGCACGTCGACCGGGTCCGGGCTCGAGCCCTCGATCGCCTTCAGTTCGTCGAGCGGCGTCGTGAGGTTCGGCACGGTGTTGAGGAGCGATCTGGTGTACGGGTGCTGGGAGTTCGAGAGGTCGTCGGCGTGGAACACCTCCACGACGTCGAACGCGTACATCACCGCGATGCGGTCACAGAGGTCCTGCACCAGCGGGAGGTCGTGGGTGATGAAGACGATGGTCAGGTCGTACTTCTCCTGGAGGTCCTCGAGCAGCGTGAGGATCGAGCGTTGCATCAGCAGGTCCAGCGCCGCCGTCGGCTCGTCCATCACGAGCACCTCCGGATCGAGGATGAGACTGAGCGCGATGAGCGCCCGCTGTTTCATCCCCCCGCTGAGTTCGTGCGGATACGTGTCGAGCACGCGCTCGGGTTCGAGGTGGAGGTCGGTGAGCAGTTCGCGTGCGCGCTCCATGCCCGCGTCGACGTCCTCGTCGTGGGCCTTGAGCGTCTCGAGGAAGTGCCCCCGGATCCGCATCGTCGGGTTGAAGAAGCTCATCGCGCCCTGGAACACCATCGCGATGTCCCCCCATCGCAGTCGCTTCAACTCCTCACCCTCGAGGTCGAGGACGTTCATCGAACGGCCGCTCCCGTCGTGGTAGGTGATGTCGCCGTCGACCTTCCCTGGGTTGACGACCGCGTCGAGCATCGCCGACGCGAGCATCGACTTCCCGCTCCCACTCTCGCCGACGACGCCGAGTATCTCCCCCCGGCGAACGTCCAGCGAGACGTCGTCGAGCACCCTGGACGTCCCGCGGTCCATGTCGAAGGTGACGTCGACGTCCCGAACTTCGAGGACGTTCTCGTGCGATACCGCCTGTTGTGACATGTACAGTGTGGTTCGAGTACGAACCGTAATATCCCTATCGATTAATTATGGTCGATACGACGACGTGACGGAATCCGGACGGTCCGGGCCGGTTTCGAGATCGACGTCTCGGATTATCGACCGGTCACTTCGGGCTCATCGCGGGGATGGACATGAACGTCCGGTTGGTGTAGTTGATGCCCCATAGCGGGTCGTCCTTGGCCGGCCAGTTCCACTCGTCGGTCCAGTACATCATCCCCCAGTTCTCGACGTTGGTGGGGATCGAGGGCAGCGCGTAGTTGTACACCCACGCGAGCAGTTCGATCTGCGTGGTGTACTCCTCGCCGGTGAGCTTCGCGAGGCCGTCGACCTCCTCGCGGACGTTGATCTCCTGCAGGTCGCCCTCCCAGTTACCGACCGGCATCGGGACCTCGATCGTCTCGGGGAAGTAGACCATGCTGTCGCCGTCGAACATCGTTCCCAGGTACGACACCGGCGACTGCGCGTTGGTGTGCGTGCGTAGGGAGTTCCAGGTGTCGTCCGAACGACCCCAGAGGATCGAGCCGAACTGCTCGTTGACCGAGAAGTTCGTGCTGAAGCCGAACTGCTCGAGCTGGTTCATCGTCGCCTGACCCGTCGTCGGCCAGTGGTGGTAGTTCGGCGAGATGTGGTCGATGACGAACTCCTCGCCCTGGTAGTACCAGGTGCCGTCCTCCTTGGAGAAGCCGACCTCCTCGAGCAACTGTGTGGCCTTCTCGTGGTCGGTCCCGTACGTCCGGAGCGTGTCGTGGATGTTCGGCAGGGCCTCCTCGGTCTTGAAGAAGACCCCGTCGGCCCGCTCGAGCGCGGTCGTGCGGGTCGGGTGGGCACGCGAGATCTCCTCGTTGTTGAGGACGTACGCGATCGCCTGCCGGAACTTGGGCTCGGCGTACACGTCGGGGACGCCGTCGGCGTCCGTGTTCCAGTTGAACGCGAGCCCCTGCACGGCGGTCCCCGCGCGGATCACGATCTCCATGTTCTCCTCCTTCTGGATCCGCTCGATGTGCTCGGGCTGGGGGAGCGGCCCGGCCTCGATGTTGCCCGAGAGGGCCGCCGAGATGGGCTGCGAGCGCCCGCCCGCGGCGTCGAAGTTCTCGATGCGCCCCGAGAACTCCGGCGGGGAGTGGAATCCGTCGTGGGGCTCGAGCACCGCGACCGTCTCGGTCGAGTCGCTGATCTTCCACGGCCCGCACGTGACCGTCTCGTCGATCGGCCACTGGTGGTCGTCGGTGAGCTCCTGGTCGATCTTCGTGATCGCGTCGGTCGTGGTCGCGTCCTGCAGACGCTCGAGGTAGTCGACGAACACGGTCTCCTCGCCGTCGATCTCGCGCGGCGGGGAGAGCTGGTAATCCTGGGTGAACATCTGTTTCGCCGCGTAGTCGGTGTTCAGCTCCCCCAGCTCCATGACGACGGTCTTGTCGCCCTCGGCGGTGATCGCGTCGACGTTCGACCACATGACCGAGTCGATCTTCCCGAGTTCCTTCTGGATCTTGAGCCGCAGCGTCAGGTCGTCGGCCGTTACCTCGTCCCCGGACGTCCACTGCCAGTCGTCGTACAGGCCCATCGTGATGGTCCCGTTCCCCTGGTCGATGTCGAGCGACTCCAGGCCCAGCGGGACGAACTGGTCGTACGTGTTGCTGGTCTCCTTGTTGAACTCGGCGGACGTCGACCATCGCGCGAGTTGCGGGTGGATGGACCACGCGAGCGCGTGGAGGTTCGCCCCCCACGGGTTCTGGATCTGCGACTGGGACTCCATCGCGCCCGGCAGGAACGTGTGGAACTCCCTGTTCCCGCCGTTTCCGCCGTTCCCCCCATTTCCGCCGCCGTTCCCGCCGTTGCCGTTGACGGGCGTGACGTCCTCGTCGTCGCCGCCGGAACAGCCGGCGAGGAAGACGGCGGTCGCCGCACCGGCCCCCTGCATCATCCGTCTGCGGCTGAGGCGGTTACTGGCGTGCCCGTTCCGGTCCGACGGCGTGTAGTCGTCGTTGACCATGTGTGAACCTTCTACTGGGCATGTGCACACACACCATATATAATTTATGTTGGTGCTCTTTGCTGTCGAACCCGTACGGGGGCATTCTGGCTCCCATCGGGCGGCGCGGGCCTCCACGGAGCGGGTCACTCATCACCGCTTTTCGCTCCCGTTCTGTCCAGGATGGTTGGAAACCGGTCCGATTACCCAACCGGTTTATACGATGGTTCCCCTCGAATACCCATGGAAGACGGGTCCGAGGGACAGACGCTCCAGGGGGTTCGGAAGGCGTTCAAGATAGTTAGACACATCAAGGAGACGGGACCGACGACGGTGACGGGGCTCGCGGACGCGCTCGACCTCCCCAAGAGCACGGCCCACATCCACCTGAAGACGATGGCCGAAGCGGGGTACCTGTACAAGGACGACGGGACGTATCGGCTTAGCCTCCACTTCCTCAGCCACGGCACGGTCGTCCGTCGCGAGTTCGAGATCTACCAGGTCGCCAAGGGGGAGATCAACAGCCTCGCCGAGGAGACGGGGGAGGTCGCGAGCATCGGGGTCGAGGAGGGCGGCAAGCGCGTGCTACTCTACAAGTCGGAGGGCGGCGACGCGGTCTACGACAACTCCCACACCGGTGAGTTCACCGAGATGCACTGGACGTCACTGGGGAAGGCGCTGCTCGCGCACATGCCCCGGGAGCGGGTCGAGGCGATCGTCGACGAGCACGGGCTTCCCCGTGCGACGGAACACACGCTCACCGAACCGGAGGCGCTCTACGACGAGCTCGAACGCATCCGTGAGCAGGGATACGCGCTCGAGGACGAGGAGCACTGGGAGAACATCCGCGCCGTCTCCGTTCCGGTGCTCTCCGAGCAGGGCATCATCGGGGCGATCTCCCTGTCGGGGCCCAAAGCCAGGTTCTCGGACTCGCTCATCGAGGAGCGCATCCTCGACCCCCTGTACGACAAGGCGAACGTGATCGAACTCCGCCTCAAACACTACTGACGGTACGTCGGGCTGCCCTGTTCACCGGGCGACGATGGCATTACAAGCGTACGGCTGTGAGAGTCACGACGCTGAACGGACCGTTCCAGCGACGAGACTTGCCATCCACGTCATCTGTCCAAGATAGCTGGACACTTCCATCGCCACGACGTCCGTCCTGTCCCTCAGCCGGCATCAATGGACACTCCGCACCACCGATGGTTACTAGCGGACGGGGGTCATCACCGTCGAGGAGAGAGCACATCGCTCGCCGACGAGAGACGGATTCTCGGGCACGCTCCCGGTCGACCCGGAGAATTTAAGTCTCGCGCGTATGGGCGTCTCTACATATGCAACGAGGCCTAGTGGTAGTCGACAAGACGGACGCGCACAGGGGGCTGATCCGGGAGGCTGCCGAGCACGCAGTCGGCGCCGACGCCGAACTGGTCCTGTTCACGACGATGACCAGGGAGGAGTTCGAGTCGAACGCGGAGACGCTGGAGACGATCGGCTCGGTCGAGAACGTCAGCTACGACAGCGACACCGCGCTCGACGCGGCGGCGAACGATGTCCGCGAGTTCGCCGCGGACCTGCTTCCCGCCGGCGTCGACGTCGACGTGGTCGCGAGGGCGACCGACGACGACGAACGCGCGGACGCCGTGCTCGACCTGGCGTCCGAGCGTGACTGCGACCACGTCTTCGTCCTCGGCCGTCGTCGGTCGCCGACGGGCAAGGCGCTGTTCGGCGACATCGCCCAGCGGATCGCCCTGAACTTCGACGGCTACGTCACGCTGGCGACGAGCTGAACCGGCGGTCGATCCCGATCATCCATCGCGTTTTCAGGTAAAGATAAGGCCTCTCGGACGGACCCACGCGGTGTCCATGGCCAGTGACTCCGAACCAGCCGTGAGTGTCGAGGACCGATCCGCCGTCGTCATCGGGGGGACGACCGGAATCGGTCGCGCGATCGCCCTCGCGTTCGCCGACGAGGGTGCCGACGTCGTCGCGACCAGTCGCACCCGGGAGGCGGTCGAGGACGTCGCGACGGAGCTGCGAGACCGTGGCGCGACGACGGCCGAGGTCACCTGTGACGTCCGCGACCGCGAGTCGATCGAACGGCTCCGGGACGTCGCCGAGGAGACGCTCGGATCGGTCGACGTGCTCGTCAACTCCGCGGGAACGGTCGCACAGAGCCCCATCACCGAGATGTCCGAGGAGGAGTGGGCCCGGGACATCGACGTGTGTCTCACCGGCGTGTTCCGGGCGTGCCAGATCTTCGGCCGGACGATGACCGAGGGGAGCATCGTCAACGTCTCCTCGATGTCGGCGGGCCAGGCCCGCGAGGCCAGGGCGGCCTACTGCGCCGCGAAGAGCGGCGTCGACGGGCTCACCCGTGCCGCCGCCGCCGACCTCGCCCCGGACGTCCGCGTCAACGCCGTCGCCCCCGGCTTCGTCAAGACGCCGATGGCCGGCCCGAAACTCGACGACGGGTCGTCGTTCCGCGAGACCGTCGACGAGCGAACGCCGATGGAGCGCGTCGCGACCCCGGAGGAGATCGCCGGGACGGTCATCTACCTCGCGAGCGACGCGGCCTCGTTCACCACTGCGCAGGTGGTGACGGTGGACGGCGGCTACGACGTCAGTTCGCTGTAGGGCGACCAACGGCCGACGACCAGTTTTCGCAGGGAGCGGAATTCGGCTATCGTCGAGATGATGGCGAACGTCCGTGATGCACACGACGTCCCAGGGGGAATCGAAATCGGGGGTTGATATAACAAATCTTGAACCATTCTTGAAAACTACCAGATTATTTATCATATTTCACTTACTCCGATATGTCGTCGAGGGACGTGTGAGTATCGTCACCCACAGTCGCACGCGCGCAAACCCTCTCGCGACGGCCTCGGGAGCGTCAAGACGGTACTGTGGCGGTTCGCCCGACGACTATCCGGACGACGGAGTGTCTCCGGCCGAACCGTCGGATGGCGTCGGTCAGAGGAACGTACCGCGCGGGTGTCCCTTTCTCGCAGCCTTTCACGGATCGTCATCGGTCGAGAAAGGGTCGGCCAACCGTCCAGCACGTTAGAACTGACCATCCCAGCGCCGTAGTGCCCTCTCGGTGTGGAGCGATCTCGGCCGACGGTCGAGCAGGTAGAGCCCGCGACGACAGAACGCACCTGGTCAGGACCGGATGCGTTCCCCGCTCTATCGCCATCACGGGTACCGTCGACGGGGGCAAGGCCCGGACTGATTTGCGGCAAACGGCGATGGAGGGAGTAGACGATTCACCAAACTGGCATACATATCTAATTTAGATAATATTAATCGAGATGCCTTTTCTGTCTACATGGTATGCTTGTCCTGCCGCCTCGATACGGGAGCGAGGTCGCGGCCGAGTTCGGACCTCCTGTCCGTCGTCGCGAGCCCTCTTTTTGGAACTGGAGCGCCAACCGGATGACGATGCCCTACCAGATCGGGCTGACGGGCGACGTGATGCTCGGCCGCCTCGTCGACGAGCACCAGCGCCGCCGGCCCGTGACTGCGGTGTGGGGCGATCTCCTGGAGTACCTCGAGGGCCTCGACGGGCTCTTCGTCAACCTCGAGTGCTGCCTGTCGAGCCGGGGACGACCGTGGCGGCGGACGCGGCGAACGTTTCACTTCCGCGCGCACCCAGACTGGGCAGTCCCGGCCCTCGAACGCGCCGGCGTCGACTGCTGTGCACTGGCCAACAACCACGTCCTCGACTTCGAGGAGGAGGCGCTTCGCGACACGCTGGACCACCTCGACGGCGGCGGTATCGCTCGCGCCGGCGCGGGTCGGACGCGCGAGGAGGCGTTCGAACCGGCGTCGGTGACGGCGAGCGGCCTCGACGTCGGGTTCGTCTCCCTCACCGACAACACGCCCGAGTACGCCGCATCGGGGGCGTCGCCAGGGACGGCGTACGTCGAGATCGACGTCGACGACGAGGGGACGCGCAGGGCCGTCTCCGGGGCCCTCGAACGCGCGCGCGAACGGGACCCCGACCTGCTGATCGCCTCGCTCCACTGGGGGCCGAACATGGTCGAGACGCCCCCCGATTCGTTCCGCGAGTTCGGCCGGTGGCTCGTCGACGAGGGGGTCGACCTGGTTCACGGCCACAGCGCGCACGTCTTCCAGGGGATCGAGGTGTACGAGGGGCGACCGATCCTCTACGACACGGGCGACTTCGTCGACGACTACGCCGTCGACGATCGGCTGCGGAACGACCGGAGTTTCCTGTTCGAGGTGTCGGTGACGGACGATGGCGATTCCGTCGAACTCCGCCTGCTGCCGACGGAGATCGACGATTACTCGGTCCACCGCGCGGGCGCCGAGGCGGCCGAGTGGAGTCGCGAGCGAATGCGCGAACTGTCCACGGAGTTCGGGACCTCGTTCGAGCGCGACGGCGAACAGCTCGTGCTCGACCTCGACAGTTGAGGCACGGGCGGCCGACGCGGACGGGAGCGTCGGCGACGACCCCGTCGAGGCTGGCAGAGATGTACGGCGTGAACTCAGTCGTCCCGCGGGGGTTTCGTGTCGGAGGCGGCGTCCACACCTCTCATCGCGTCCCGGCCGCCGGTCGCGGACTGCCGCTCGGCGACGGTGTACGCGTCGTAGATGGCGAAGAGCCAGACGGCCGGGTAGAGGACGAACCCGACGAGGATCACGGCGGACAGCACCGCGAGGATGCTGGCGGCGATGACGAGGAGTCCCTTCTCGAGTTCGCGGTTGTAGAGCTGTCCGAGGCCGGGGAACACCGCCGAGAGGACGGCCGCGACGAACGGGTTGCCGCCCTCGAGGAGGTCGTCCAGCGCCGTGTCGAGCGATGAGGTCGCGGACGACGGGGAGGGGCCGTCCTGCGGGGCGCCGCACGTCGGGCAGTATCGGGCGTCGGCGTCTATGAGGACCCCGCAGCTGCGGCAGTACGCCTCGTCGGGACCGCGACCCTCCGCGGAGGGCTCGTCGGCGGAATCGGCGGACATACACCGCTATCGTTCCCGGCTGCGGCTAAAGATGTCGGTCGATTCGATGTTCTGATCGACCCGCCGTCCCGCTCCCCCGTCGGCGGGGGAGGCTCCGGTGGTGCCGACTCGGGGTTACTTGCGCCTCCTGCCGAAGCCCCGCAGCGCGACCGCGATCAGGACGAGCGCGAAGAACGCGACGACGAGCCAGCGCCCGACCTCCGTCGCGAGGGCGTCCCCAACCATCCCGAGCAGGTCCACGCCGACCGCCTGTCCGAGCGCGAACAGGAGGAGGACGATTCCGAGGAACGCCAGGCCGATCCGGAACGAGGACGCCGCGAACCGCTCCGCCGTCTCTCCACCGGGAGTCGGCTCGCCGGCGGCCGGCTCACCGGCGGTATGTTCGGCCGACTGGTTCCGCTGAGTCGTCTCCGCGTTCGGTTGGTTCTCGGATTGGGACACGTTCCCCGTTCGGACGGAACTCACGTTATTACAGACCACTTAACGCCCGCAAGATGGGGGAATTCGACGGGTTCGGCGGAATCGGCCGTGGGCGATGGACGCGGCGACTGGGTTCGTCTCCGCCCGCTCGGGTTACTCTGACGACCTCCTTCCGCCGCCCGTCACTCCGTCGACGCCGATTCCGAACGCGCGTCGAACACCGCGTCGGCCAGCGTGTTCCGGTGGAGTTCGTTCGGGCCGCCGGCGATGGTGAGCAGCCGCGCGTCGCGGAGGTAGCGCTCCACGTGGTGTTCGTTCGTGTACCCCTTCCCGCCGTGGAGCTGGAGCGCGTCGTTCGCGTTCTCGACGGCCGACTCCGTCGCGCGGATCTTCGCCATGCTCAGCTCCCGGCCGACGTCCGCCCCGCGATCGGCTCGTGCGGCCGCGCGGAGGGTCAACAGCCGGGCTGCGTCGACCCGCTCCGCCATCTCCGCGACCCGCCAGCGGACGCCCTGGAAGTCGCCGACCGGCTGGTCGAACTGCTCGCGTTCGCTCGTGTACGCGACCGTGTCCTCGAGCGCCGCCCGCGCGATGCCGACCCCGCGTGCGGGGACGTTCACGCCGGTCTTGACCTCCCCGCGCTGGACGTACGCCTCGCCCTCCTCGCCGACGAGTCGGTCCGCAGGGACTCGCACGTCGTCGAGGCGGACCCGGGGCGACTTCACGCTCCAGGCGCCGAGCGTCTGCCACTCCTCCTCCACCTCGAACGCGTCGGTCGGGACGAGGAACGCGCTCACGTTGTTGGGGGCGTCCCCGTCGGGACCGGTCTTCGCGTAGGTGAGGACGACGTCGGCGTCGAGGAAGTTCGTCACCCACTCCTTGTGGCCGTTCAGGACCCACTCGTCGCCGTCGCGCTCGGCGGTCGTCTCCATCGCGAGCTTGTCGCTCCCGGCGTTCGCCTCGCTGAGCCCGAGCGCGCCGACCCGGTCGAACGTCGCCATCCCCGGCAGGAACGTCTCCCTCTGCGCGTCGGTGCCGAACCGCTCGACGACGGCGGCGACGCCCAGGTGGAGCGCCGTCGCGCTGGCGACCGACATGAGCCCGGCCGCGAGCTCCTCGGTCACGAGCGCGAGTTCGACCAGCCCCTCCCCGCGACCGCCGTACTCCTCGGGGATGGTGAGTCCGGTCAGGCGACGTTCCCCGAGTTCCTCGAGGATCTCGTCGGGGTACTCCCCGTTCCAGTCGAGTTCGATCGCCGCCGGGCGGATCTCCTCCCGGGTGAACGCCCGGACGTCCTCACGCAACGCCCGCTGATCGTCGGTGAGCCGGAAGTCCATATCGGCAATCTCTCGTCGGACAATGAAAGGCCTTGCCGGCCGTGTGGGGTGCGTTCGGTCCCTCGTTCGAGACCTGTCCGATGTCGGCGACGACACGACGACTAAGGGTACGTTTCATTGTGCAGGAGGGTCTATTGCTAGCACCCCCCCATGGCTGGTCTCGATCAAGTCGACCGCGGGATCCTGTACCTGCTCCAGCGAGACGCGCGCAACAGCACCACGGCGGGGATCGGCGAGGCGCTCGGCGTCTCCTCGACCACGGTCGGGAACCGGATCAACAACCTCGAGAACGAGAACGTCATCACGGGGTACCTGCCGACGGTCGACTACGAACGGATGGGGCTCGATCATCACCTGCTCGTCGTCGCGACGGTACCGTTCGGCGACCGCGAACGCCTCGCCGACGAGGCGCTCGAGGTTCGCGGCGTCGTGAACGTTCGGGAACTGTTGACCCACCGCCGGAACCTCACCGTCGAACTCGTCGGAACGGCGCGCAGCGACGTCGAGGCGGCGCTCACCGAACTCGGCGAACTCGGCCTCGAAATCGCCAGCGTCGATATGCTCAAGCGCGAACTCGACCAACCCGTGGACCACTTCGGCAGCGACGTCGTCGACGGGAACTGACCGACTCGGACGATTTCCGCTTCACCCGTTCGTTCCCGGAAATCGGACGGGAGTAATGCGCCACGCTTGCAAATGTAAATTATAGAGTAGGTTTATCCGTGATGGGCGGCTTCTCACAGTGTGAGTGCTTCGACGATGGGGAAGGTAAGTAACGCTGTAGTGGAACGAGTTGCGAAGGCCGAGAACGTCGATCCGCGGGAGCTGAACGTCTCGCTCTACGAGGTGATCGACCCTGACGCGCTGGACGCCCTGTTCGCGCCGACGTGCAACGGTCCCCGACCGGTCGGGAAGATCACGTTCGAATTCTGCGGCCACACGGTGGTCGTCACCGGGGATCGGACGGTCTCGCTGGCCGACGAGCGATCGGCCGCTGTGAGTCCCACCGACGACTGATTTCGCCGCTCCGAGGGGAGATAGTTCGGCGACGGCTGGACCTCGGTTACACCGGCAGCGAGTCGACGACGGTCGTGAGCGTCGGGTTCCGGAGGAGCTCGGCACGGCCGACGTGGACGAGACCGGCGACGACCGCCAGTTCGAACGCCGTGACGAGCAGCGTGACGACGTCGGCCCACTTGCTCGTGACGGGGACGCCGACGGGGATGTCGTACATCTCGGGGTAGGGGTACAGCACGGCCATCCCCTTGACGTTGCCCAACAGGTCGAGCGCGTAGTGGGTCGCGATGCCCAGCCAGACGTACTGGAGGTTCCCCGTGTAGTAGGGGAAGGCGACGAAGATGGCCAGCACCCAGACGTTGTGGAACGTCTTCCGGTGGGTGCCGAACTCCGTGTCGATGTCGGGAAACAGCGCGCCGAGGACGATCGGGATCCCGACCACGAACACGCTCCGGAGGGTCGCGATCGACCCGGACGGCTCGAGCAGGTAGCCGATCCCGGCGCCGAGCAGGACCGCGTTGACGATGTGGCCTCGCTTGTTCATCGAGTCGGTCCCCTCTCGGGCAACCGGTGATAGGACTCTTCCGGCTCGTCGTCCGACGCGCGTCAGACGAACGGGGTGGCAACTGCCCTCGACACGGCGGTTCGTCCGCTATCGGTCCCGCGCGACGACGGTCCCCCGCTCACCGACCGCGACCGCGCGCGACTGGCCGATGGCGACGCTCCGGAGGTCGCCCGCCGCGGGTGGGAACGTCCGCGTCCAGTCGCCGTCCGAATCCGATCGGCCGTGGAGCGCGTCGTCCCCGCAGGCGATGGCCGCTCCACCGGCACGTGAGACGGCGTGCAGCGGCCCGTCGGCGAGGTCGAGCGGCGTCCAGTTCGACCCGTCGTACCGGTGGAGGACGCCGTCGTCGGCGCTGACGAGACAGTCGCCCTCGCCCGCCGTCGCGACGTCCGTGAGCGTCCCGTCGGCGTCGACGCCGACCGTCCGGAAGGAGCGCCCGTCCGTCGTCTCGAACACGCCGTCGTTCGTGTCGCAGAGGTGGCCGGCTTCGGGAGTGGCGAGCGTCGCCCCGCTCAGGCTCGACCCGCTCCCGGGCGTTATGGGGTCCTCCCAGACGACGTCGCCGTCGCGGTACCTGCCGCGGAGCGCCTCGCCGGAGCCGTTCACGAGGAGGACCGTCTCCTCGCCGGCCTCCCCCGCGACGGCGACGTCCGTCCAGGTGTCGGTCACGCCGTCCGGCGCGGAGTGGTCGACGTGGCGACCGGATCCGACGTCGAGGCGACCGAGCGCGCCGCCGTCGCCCGCGAACCAGACCGCACCGCCGTCCCCCGTCTCCGACGCGCCCCGGAGCGTGTTCGCGTCCGCGCCCGGCCCGCTCTCGAGGAGCACGTCCCACTCGTCGTCGCCTGCGACGACGACGCCACCGGCGCCGACCGCGACGGCGCGCCCATCGGCGAGCGCGACGTCGTGGAGCGTCGCTTCGGTGGGGACGTCGACGGCGGACCAGTCGTCGGGCGTCCCGGCTCCGGTATCCCCGCCGCCGTCTTCGTCATCACCGCCGCCCTCGTCACCCTCGCCGCCAACATCGTCCTTCCTGCCGTCGACTTCGACATCCGCCCGGTCGAGGTCCGCGCCGGCGGGCTCAGCCGTCATACCCGCGTCCGTCCGTTCCCCGTGACCGCCCTCCGTACTTGCCTCGCCGCCGGCGACCCCCGCCGACGACTCTGTCCGGACAGGTCCATCGGCCGGCGCCTCCGCCTCCGGTGCCCCGTTCCCGGTGAGGTAGAGGACGATCGGCGGGAGGAGGTACGCCGCGATGGCCAGCGCCGCGAACCCGCGGTGGACGAACGTGAGCGTGCCCAGCGCGGTCATCGCCGCCGCCGCGAGCGCGTGAACCCACGTCCGCGCATACCCGCGAACGAACGTCGGGACGTCCTGGCGGCTCATTGTCCCCCCTAGCGGGTCGCAGTAGTCATGTCTTGCGGGCGGGACGGACGTGGTGGTGCGGCTCCAGCCGTCGTCCGACCGCTGCCGCCGTGCCGACGGGGACACATATGTAACCCCGGTTCGAACTCCGCTCGTCTACCATGGTGTCCCCCCGTGACGGCCGACAGCCCGACTCCCCGTGGACGAGCAGGCGACGGCTCCTCCGGCGGGCCGGCGTCGGGGCGACCGTCGGGCTCGCCGGCTGTACCTCCCTCCTGAGCCGTCCGACCGGGTACGACCGGCCCCAGGCGGACTTCGACCCCGAGGTCCTCCCGTACGACGAGACGTACCCCGGCGACGGGGTCACGATGTTCCGTCGCGGCCTCCGTCGGCTCGGCTACTACCCCGACGCGGTCGTCCCCGACGCCGTGACGGTCGACTGGCAGCGCCCCGTCAACTACGACGACCATACGGCGGCCAAGGCGAGCCCCCGCCCAACGCCCGACGGCGGGACCGTCCTGATCCCGTCCGACACCGGTCGCGTCCACGCGGTGACGCCGACGGGCGAACAGCGCTGGACGGCCGAGACCGGGGCGACGCGGATGGGCATCCACGGCACGCCGACGATCGTCGACGGCATCGCATTCATCGGCGGCTACGACGGTGACCTCTACGCGTTCGACGTCGAGACAGGCGAGACGGTCTGGCGGACGAGGCGGTGGGCGCTGGACGGGTCGATCGCGATCGGGTCGAGCCCCGCCTACTGGGACGGCGTCGTCTACGTGGTCGCGGAGTACAGCACCCCGGACGCGGGGACGATGTGGGCCATCGACGCGGAGACGGGCCGACCGATGTGGTGCGACGACAGGCTCCTCGGCATGCCCCACCCGTCGACGGCGATCGACCCGGTCTCCGAGCGCCTGGTCACCGGGTCGAACGACGGCGTCGTCTACTGCTGGGAGTTCCCCTCGATGGAGTTCGCCTGGGAGTTCCAGACTGACGGCCACGTCAAGGGGACGACCCCGCTGTACGACGGGAGCGCGTTCGTCGGCTCCTGGGACGGCAACGTCTACCGGCTCGACCTGGAGGACGGCGCCGAGCGGTGGCGGTTCGAGACCGGCGAGGTGGTCATGTCGAACCCGGGGATCGACCCCGACGCGGGGGTCGTCTACGTCGGGGGCGACGACCACCGCGTGCACGCACTGGACGCCGACACCGGCGAGGAACTGTGGGCGCGGAACGTAGGCGGCCACGTCATCGGCTCGCTGACGGTCACCGCCGAGTCGGTCCTGGTCGGCTCGTACGACGCGCACCTCTACGCGCTCGACAAGGGAACGGGGACGGTCCGCTGGCGCGTCCGGAACAACGGCCACGTCACGAGCGAGGCGGTCCCCCACGACGGGCGCATCTTCTACGCCGAACGCGCCGTCTTCTCTGGCGAGCGGGACGGGAACGACGAGCCGGTTGCCGAGACGCCCGGACACGCGTACTGCCTGGTTCCCGACGAGTGACGGGTTCGGGCCGGTGACGGTGGCGGGGTCCGTCGCGCAAGTCGGCTACTCGTCGGGGCCTCCCGCCCGAATCTCCACGACGGGGGCGTTCGCTCGCTGGATGAGTGCATCGAGTAGCGACTCGGTCAGGTACGACCGCAGCCCGCTCGACTCCCGGACGCCGAGGACGATCAGGTCGACGCGCTCGGTCGTCGTGTAGTCCGAGACGACCTCGTCGACGGGACCGAAGCCGGTGAGGGTCTCCAGCTGGACGCCCCTCCGTTCCGCGATCCCGCGCGCCCGGTCCAGGATCTCCTCGCTCCGCTCGCGCTGTTCGCCCACCCAGGCCGAGCGGTCTGCCTCGTCGTCGGTCCACTTCCGGATCGCGCTTCCGCGCTTGTGGGAGTCGACGTGCATCGCGACGACGTCGAGGTCGGGGAACGTGTCGCAGGCCCACTCGAGCCCGATCTCGGCGCTCGGCGAGCCGTCGAACGGCACGAGCACCCGTCGCGGCCCCTCCGCCGGTCGCTCGACCCACGACTCGCGGACGCTCACCGCCGGCACGTCCGAGGACCTGACCAGTCGCTCGTAGATGTCCCCGGCGAGCACCGCATCGATACGGGACCGCCCGTGGCGACCGACGACGACGAAGTCGGGGTCGTACTGGTCGTGGTAGTCGACGATCGCCCGGTTGACGCGGCCGAACCCGAGTCGGGGTTCGGTCGAGACGCCGTACTCGCCCGCGATCCCCGACGCCCGGGCGAACACGTCCTCCGCGTACTCGGTCCGGGAGTCGATCCACTCCTCGAACTCGTCCGTCGTGTTCCCCCACCCCGTGGCCGCGGTCGGGTCGGTGTGGGAGTCGATCACGAAGAGGACGGCGATCTCGTCGTCCGGGAACGTGGAGCACGCGAACCGGAGCGCGCGCTCCGAACGGGGCGTGTCGTTGAAGCCGACGAAGACGTTTCGGGTCATGGGGTTCCGTCCGTAGCTATCGGCCCGAACGACGGTAAATGGGGGTGCCGCCGGCCGGCGCGTCCGCGATCGGCCTCGCCGTGTGAACCCGTACCATCATGCCGCCCCAGTTCGTACCGACGGGTATGAGCGGAGGCATCACCGAGGCCGGGACCCGGCTGACGCTCGACCTGTGGCATCCCAACTGCTGGGCGATCCAGGCGACCGAGGGGCGGCCCGGCGGGATCCTGGCACACGCGGTCTACGACACGCCGGTGATGGGGACTGCGACGGTCAACGGGCTGTTCACCGCGTACGGCGACACCGAAGCGGAGGTGGAGGCGCTCCTCGGGGAGGTCGACTCGTCGGCGCTCACGGAGACGCTCAACGAACTCCACACGAGCTTCGACACCCGGAGGCAGCGCGTCGTGCCCGGCACCGTCTCCCGGGAGTTCTTCCTCGAGTACGACCCGAACGACATGATCTGTCCCCTGCTGCTCGAACACGGGTTCGTCCACAGCGCGCCCTGCAGGATCGAGGATGGGCGGGAGTACTGGGACGTTCGCTACGCCGGCGAGCGCGGCGAGATCGACTCACAGATCGACGCGGTCCGCGAGAAGACCGGTGCCGAAATCGAGATCGCGAGCATCGGGTCGGTCGGTCGGGAGTCGCCCCGCGCCCGCCGACTCGACACGTTGACCTCGAGCCAGCGGGAGGTCTTCGAACTCGCGCGCGACCGTGGGTACTACGAGTGGCCACGCGAGGTCTCGACCCGCGAGCTGGCGGACGAACTGGACATCTCGAAGACGACGCTGCTCGAACACCTGCGGACGGCGGAGACGAAGATTCTGGACCCGTAACCCCGACTCGCCGCAGGGTACCGACCCGGAACGAGACGGGGCGAACCAGGCGTCGCTCGAACCCGCTGAACGTCCGATCCGGGGACACGTGTCGGGTCGCCCACGGTTACACCCGACCATGGTCGGCTAGGGGTATTTCCTGTTCTCCGGGAGACTGTCGAGTGTCATGATACCGAATGGCACGAACACTGCTGATCGCAGGACGTTTCTCAAGGTCGCCGGTGCCGGGGGACTCACCGCCACGGCGGGTTGTATCGGCCTCGGAGGGGACGGCGGGTCGGGCGATACGATCGTCTTCGGTCAGCCCGCGGCCCAGACCGGGGACTGGGACTTCCTCCAGCCCGGCGTCTCGCAGGCGACGGACGTCGCACGCCAACGCATCAACGACGCCGGCGGTCCGCTCGACAGGGAGGTCGAAGTGGTCCGACGGGACACCGCGGTCAACCCGGAGGAGGCCCGGACGGTGGTCACCCAGTTGGTCGACAACGACGACGCGGTAGCGCTGCTGGGGCTGTTCTCGAGCGAGATCAACCCGTTGTTCGACTTCCTACAGGAACAGGCCGTCCCGGTCGTGACGCCCTGGCCGGGGTCGGGCTTCCTGGACACCCGCGGGGGCGACCGGGGGACGCCGGGGAACATCGACGACGACGAGTGGATCTGGCGGACCGTCATCGGCGATACGGTCCACACCGGCGGCGGCGCGAGGCGCGCGCTCGACCAGGGTCACGACACCCTCGGCGTCATCAACGGCAACTCCGAGGGGGCGCGGAGCTGGGCCGACGGCTTCATCAGCGCCTACGAGGAGGGCGACGGCACCGTGGCCGAGCGGGTCGAGGTCGCTCTGGGCGAGTCGAACTACCAGTCCGCGCTCGACCGCCTGTTCCAGGCCGAGTTCAGTGCGTTCGCCGTGAGCATCCCCCTCGAGGACGCCACCACCCTGTTGAGCGACTGGGCCGACGGCGGCTACGGTCGCCAGCCCATCCTCTCGGACCCGCTCGCCCAGAACGACCTCGCGGAACAGGTCGGGAGCGACCTCGACGGCGCCTGGGCGGCCAGCCCCGGACAATCGGGTCCGAACTACGACACGTTCCTCGACGCCTACGAGGATGGCGGCGACGCCGAACTCAACGGCTGGACGCCGCCGGCGTGGGACGCCATCAACGTGACCGCGCTGGCGATCGAGCGGGCCGGCGAGGCGACCCCCGAGGCCATCGAGCGCAACCTCGGGCCGGTCAGTCGCGATGGCGGGACCGAGGTCGCCACGTTCGAGGAGGGGAAGGAGGCCCTGGCCGACGGGGACGAGATCAACTACACGGGCGCCGCCACGCCGGTGAACTTCACCGACTTCGGCAACGTGTTCGGTCCCGTCGCGATCAACGTCGCGAGCGGCGGGGAGTTCTCCCAGGAGGAGGTCATCCCGGCTGAGGACGTGCGTGCCCTCGTCCCCCAGGACGAGTACTGATCGATGGGCCTCGCACAGAACCTCGTCTTCGGCCTGGTGACTGGCTCGTACATCGCCATCGCCGCGATCGGCTTCACGCTGATCTACGGCATCGTGAACATGATCAACTTCGCCTACGGCGAGTACCTCACCGTCGGGGCGTTCGTCGGCGTCCTCGTGGCGGGAGCGCTCCCCCTGCCGCTTCCGGTCGCCGCGCTCGTGGCCATGGCTGCCGGCGGCCTCGCGAGCCTCGTCCTCGCCCGGGCGTTCTTCACGCCCATCAACCACACCGGCCCGGTTCCGATGCTGTTGACCTCCATCGGCCTCGGCCTGGCGCTGCGCAACGGGATCAGGTTGGCCGGGGGGCGGAGTGCCCGCTACTTCGACACCGACACCACCACCTTCCGGTTCGAGGGGCTCCCGGACCTTCCCGTCGGCCCGGTCGACCTCCTCGGCGATCTGTTCGTCACCACCGAGCAGCTCGTGGTGGTCGGGAGCGCGGTGGCCGTCTTCCTGGCGCTGCACGCGCTGTTGACGCGGACCGACGTCGGCATCGCGATGCGCGCGATGGGCGACGACGAGGACCTGGCGCGGGTCCGTGGTATCGATACCCAGACGATCCGGGACAGCGTCTGGGTGCTTGCCGGGGTGCTCGCCGCGCTGGCGGGCGTCCTCATCGGGATGCAGACGAACGTCAGCGCGGGGACCGGGTTCAGCTACATCCTCCAGATCCTGGCGGCCGCCATCCTCGGCGGCGCCGGGAGCCCCTACGGCGCCATCGCCGGCTCGTACATCATCGGGCTCGTGCTCGCACTCTCGACCGCGTTCCTCCCCACGGGCATGACCGGCATCTCCACGGCCATCGCGTTCCTCATCCTCGTGGTGGTGCTGCTCGTCAAACCGAGCGGCATCGCGGGACAGGAGGTGCGCGAGGCGTGACCCCGGCCGGTTCACTCTTCGCACGCTCGCGGTCGAGGTGGTTGGCGTGAGTCTCCCCGCACTCGCGGCGTGCTCGGAACACACGTGTGGAGGTGTCTGCTCGTGAGCCCCCTCGATCGGCTCCCGGGCGGCGACGCCGAGCGGGCGATGCTGGTCGGCGTCGTCTGTATCCTCCTGGCCGCGTTGTTCGCGCTGACGCCGCTGGTGGCGTCGGTGCCGGGCGGGTTCTACGTCGTCTTCGAGGTCGGCATCCTCTTCGTCGTCTACGGCATCCTGGTGCTCGGACTCGACCTACAGTACGGCCACACGGGGCTGGTCAACTTCGGCCACGTGGTCTTCTTCGCGGTCGGCGCCTACACCGTCGCGATGCTGTCGGCGCAGGAGCCGTTCGCCGGGATCGGCCTCGGCTACCCCTGGCCGCTGGCGCTGGTGGCCGGCGTCCTCGTCGCGACGCTGCTCGGTGCCGTCGTCGGCGCGACCTCGCTGCGCCTCCGCGACGATTTCCTCGCCATCGCGACGCTCGCGACTGCCGAGATCTTCCACACGCTGTTCGTCAACTTCCGGGGGGTCTTCGGCGGCAACGTCGGTATCATCGGCGTCCCGCAGCCGGTTTCGAACCTCGCCGCCGACAGCGACACGACGCTGGTGGCCACCCTACTGTTGTTCGGGGGTCTCACCGCGGTCACGTTCGCAGCCGTGACCCGGCTGACCGAGGCGCCGTACGGCCGGGTGTTGCGGGCCATCCGTGCGGACGAACTGGTCACTCGGTCGGTCGGAAAGTCCACGTTCACGTACAAGATGCAGGCGTTCGTCTACGGCGCCGCGCTCGCGGGGTTCGCGGGAGGGCTGTTCGCGTTGTACAACGGCGCCGTCGCGCCAGGCTACTTCACCATCCAGGTGACGGTGACGATCTGGATCGGGATGCTGCTCGGCGGCGCGTCGAACCACCGCGCGGTGCTCGCGGGGCTCGCGATCATCATGGGCCTCCGACTGTTCTCGCGGTTCGCCCTCGGCGTGGCTCCGGTGTCGGCGGACGCGTTCGCCTCCATCCGGCTCATCGTCGTCGGTCTGATCCTGGTGGCTGTCATCCGCTACCGGCCGGCCGGCATCTGGGGCGACGCCAGAGAGTTGGGGGTGGACTCGTGAGCCTGCTCGCGACCGACGGGCTCGTCAAGGAGTTCGGCGGGGTCCGGGCGCTCGAGGACCTCTCGGTCTCGGTCGATCGGGGGGAACTCGTCGGCGTGATGGGGCCGAACGGCGCCGGGAAGTCGACGCTCTTCAACTGCGTCAGCGGAATCGTCGAGCCCGACGCGGGCCGCGTCACCTTCGACGGCGAGGACGTGACCGGCGACGCCCCCGAGACGCTGGCCCGGTCGGGGTTGGTTCGGACCTTCCAGCTCACGCGCGAGTTGGAGACGATGACCGTCCGGGACAACGTGCGTCTGGCGGCGCCGGACCAGCAGGGTGAGCGCACCGTGCCAGCACTCCTGCGCACCGACGCGATGCAGGAGCAGGAGCGTCGGGTTCGAGAGCGCGCGGACGACCTGATCGAGACGTTCGAACTCGAACGCCTCGCGGACGAGTACAGCAGCGCTCTCTCCGGCGGCCAACGGAAACTGCTGGAACTCGCCCGGGTTCTGATGCTGGAGCCGGACCTGCTCCTGCTCGACGAACCGTTCGCCGGAGTGAACCCGACGCTGACCCGCGAGATCGCCGGCCGAATCCGCGACCTCAATGACGGGGGGATGACCGTCGTCGTCATCGAACACGAGATCGAGACGCTGACCGAACTGGTTGACCGACTAATCGTCCTCCAACAGGGGCGGCTCCTCGTGGAGGGGGACCCGGAAGCCGTACTGTCGGACGAACGTGTCATCGACGCCTACCTCGGAGAGTGACCATGAACACACGATATCCCCGTCTCCGTGACCGCCCGGGTGCCGCCCGCAGGACGAACGCACGCCGTCGGAGGTGGGTCCCGTGAGCCTGCTGGACGTCTCGGCGCTCGACGCGGGCTACGGCGACCTGCAGGTGCTCTTCGACGTCGATATCCACGTCGATTCCGGCGAGTACGTCGCCATCGTCGGCCCGAACGGCGCCGGCAAGTCCACCGCGATGAAGGCCGTCTTCGGCCTCGCCGACCGGCTGGATGGGTCCATCGTCTTCGCCGGGACCGACATCACCGGACTCCCGCCGGAGGACGTCATCCACCAGGGGATGAGCTACGTCCCCCAGACGGGGAACGTCTTCCCCTCGCTGACGGTCGCGGAGAACCTCCGTCTCGGGGCGTACATCCTCGAAGGGACGCCGGAGGAGCGTCGTCGGGCCGTATTCGATCGGTTCCCGATCCTCGAAGAACGCCTCGACGAGACGGCCGGAACGCTCTCGGGCGGGCAACAGCAGATGCTCGCGATGGGGTGTGCGCTGATGCTCGACCCGGACCTCCTGCTCCTCGACGAGCCGTCGGCCGGCCTCGCACCGGACCTCGTCGACGAGATGTTCGAACGCGTCGACGCGGTCAACGAAGCAGGGACGGCGGTCCTGATGGTCGAGCAGAACGCGAAGGAGGCGCTCCGGCGCTGCGACCGCGGCTACGTGCTGGCGAACGGCGAGAACCGGTACGAGGGCTCCGGTGACGACCTGCTCGACGACGAGGAGGTCCGCGAGCAGTTCCTCGGCGGCTGATTCAAACCCCCGTCCACGCCGTTCACCGCTCGTTCAGCGATCTGCCCCGATCACGCCGAGGTACGGGCGACCGACAGGGGCGGTCGGCGAGAGCCACCCGAAATCGCGCCCGGCGATCGAGTCGCCCGCCTCCACGTCGAGGGTCGACTCGATACCTCCCTCGACCCCCAGCAGGTACGCGGCGGGTCGGGGTCCGAACCGGTCGAGCCTGTCGGCGAGCCAGCCCTCGTCGCGGGGTTCGGCCAGCGCGACCGGCGTCCCGGGGAACGAGGCGACGTCCGCGTCGAGCGAGTGGAGCCGACCGCGCTCGGGACCGTCGAGACGAAACGCCGTCCGAACGCGGTCGACGGCCGCCTCCAGGTCCGCCACGGCGAGCACCACGGTGTCCACGCCGCGGATCGGCGACGTGGCGAGGTCGCCGGTCGGTGTCACGCGGCGTTCCCGGGGCGTCCGGTCCGCGATGAGGAACGGGAGCGTTGACCCGGGGTCGCCCTCCTCCAGGAAGGAGAGTTCCCACTCGACGAGCGTTCCGTCCGGCCGTTCCCGTTCGTACTCGTGTGGCCCGTCGACCGCGACGCCGCGCTCGCGGAACGTCCCGCTCGCGGTCGCGATGTCCTCGACCTGCACGGCCCACGCGCACGGCCCGCCGTCCCCGTGAATCGGGTCGTGCCACCACGGTGACGCCGCGTCCGGATCTATCGTCGAGACGAGTTCGAGGTAGGTCCCGTCACGGAAGCCGACGACGGCCATGTGGGTGACGCCGTTCGAGTGGCTCCCGCCGTACTCGGCCGGGAACCCGGCGTCGGTGAACGCCTCGATAAGCGCGTCGAGATCGCGGCCGGCGACCGTGACGTGGTCGATGTCGAGGTCCATACCCGCGTCTCGGGGGGCGTTCGGAAGGGCGTGTCGGCATCGAGCGTCTGACGGGAGCGCGGCGGCCGACCGGTCTACTACCCGCGAGAGGGAACACGATCCAGGTAGCCATGCGGCCGGGGATGATCGCCGTGATTGAGCGCATGCTGATGCGGTGTGAGAGCTGTGGCAGGGGGTACGCCGCGCGGCGTCTCGAGGACGAGACCGTCCACCTGCTCGGCGGGAAGGACGCCTGCAAGTGCGGTCACACCGCGTTCTCGGAACTGGTGTGGGACGAGGTGCTGTGAGGGCGAGCGGTCGAAGTCGGAGCGGACGCCTCCGACACACAGCGTCCGCGGCGACCCGTCCTCCTCACGCGACGTTCCGCTCGACGAGTTCCTCGCCGTCCGCCTCGAAGCGGCGGCTCGACAGCGGAGTCACGTCCACGAGCGACGCCTCGCCGTCGACGCACAGTTCCGCGACCAGCCGCCCGGTCGCGGGCGCGTGCTGGAACCCGTGGCCCGAGAACCCCGCCGCGGTGACCAGCCCGGGAACCGTCTCCTCGACGATGGGGTGGTGGTCGGGCGTCACGGCGTACAGGCCGGCCCACCCGCTCTTGATGCGCGAGTCGCCGTCGAAGTACCGCGCGCAGTCGGCCGCGCGCTCGACCGCCGTCGCCGCCCAGTCGATGTCCATCGACTCCGTGTAGGCGTCAGCGTCGACGTCGGGGTCGTCCCCGGCGAAGTGCCCGCCGACGAGCGCGGTGCCGTCGCGCTCGGGCCGGAAGTACGACCCCGTGTCGAGGTCGATCGTCAGGGGGACGTCCTCCGGGAGCGTCAGGCTCGGGTCGACCATCGAGATTTGGCGGCGACGCGGGTGGATCGGCAGGTTGACGCCCGCCATCCCGGCGATCCGCGCCGCCCACGCGCCGGCCGCGTTGACGACGAAGTCCGCCTCGATTCTGCCGTCCTCGGTCTCGACTCCCGTGATGATCCGCTCGTCCGCCCCCTCGTCGACGAGCACGTCGGTCACGTCGGTCTTCGTCCTGACGTCGACGCCGGCGTCGCGCGCCTTCGCGGCGTAGCCCTGCACGGCGAGGTTCGGGTCGGCGTAGCCGTCCGCGGCGTTGTACGTCGCCGCGACGAACCGGTCCGCCCGGAGTTCCGGGCAGTGCTCGCGCGCCGCCTCGGGGGTGATGTACTCGCTGCCGACGCCGAGGTCGTTCTGCATCGCGACGTTCCCGCGGAACGCCTCGGCCGTCTCCGGGTCGCGGGCGAGGAAGAGGTAGCCGTGCTTGCGGTACGCCATGTCGACGCCGAACTCCTCCTCGAAGGCGTCCCAGACCTCGCGACTAGCGAGCGAGAGGCAGACGTTGATCTCGGTCGAGAACTGCGACCTGATCCCCCCGGCCGAGCGGGCGGTGCTCCGGGTTCCGAGGGCGCCCTTCTCACAGAGCGTCACGTCGGCGCCCGCGTCGGCCAGGTAGTACGCCGACGAGAGCCCGACGATCCCGCCCCCGACGACGACGACGTTCATACGCGAACGCACGGTCTCGCACCGGAATAAGTGTACCCCAGCGGGTCATCGGAGGAACACCTAACCCGCCGGATTCCGTGTCGACGGACATGGTCCTGTTCCTCTCCGACGACGCGGTCGCGCAGGTGCTCGACCTCGAGTCGCTGGCCCCGGTCGTTGAGCAGGCGCTCGTGAAGCAGGCGGCCGGCGAGGTCGAACGCCCGGATCGCCCGCACTACCCGGTGGGAACCGGCCTCGACTCCCCGGACCCGCTCGGGACCGGGCTGGCGATGCCGGCGTACGTCCACGGGGAGGACTACTTCGCGACGAAACTCGTCAGCATCCACGACGGGAACGAGGCGCGCGGGCTGCCGACGCTGCACGCCCAGATCGTCCTCGCGGACGCGCGGACCGGTCAGCCCGTCTCGTTCCTGGACGGCACGCGCATCACGAACGCGCGGACGGGCTGTATCGGCGGTCTCGCGGCGCGCGAACTCGCGACGAGTCCCGTACGGCTGGGAGTGATCGGCGCAGGCGCGCAGGCACGCTGGCAGACCCGTGCCATCGCGGCGCTTACGGACGTCGAGGCGGTCTCCGTCTACTCGCCGAGCGACTCGAAACACGACTGCGTCGCCGACCTCCGCGAGGAGGGGATTCCGGCTTCGGCGGCCGACTCGGCGGCGGAAGCCGTCCGCGACGCGACGGTCGTCGTCACCGCCACCACGAGCACCGAACCGGTCTTCCCGGCGGACGCGCTCGCGCCCGGGACGCTGGTCGTGGCCGTCGGCGCGTACCAGTCGGGGATGCAGGAGCTCGAACCGGCCGTGTTCGACCGTGCTGCTCGTACCTTCGCGGACGTGCCAGAGGAGGTGGCGACGATCGGCGACGTCGCCGCGACCGACCTGACCGAGGCCGACCTCGTGCCGATGGCGGCGCTGTTCGACGGGACCGCGGGGCGCGAGTCGGCGGAGGAGATCGTCGTCGTCGAGAGCGTCGGAACGGCCGTGCTCGACGTCGCGGCGGCCACCGAGGTGTACGAGGCGGCCCGCGAGGCTGGCCTCGGCACGGACCAGCCGATGTGACGGGCGCGGGGACCGGCACGAGACCGCGCGAATCGCCGATGAATCGCCGTGAACCGAGCGAAGCGTGGACGTAAGGCGGGCGTACCGTACTCGACGGAATCGCTCGCGACGGAATTCTCGCGTCGAGCGGTGCACCCTCGACGGGCCGAGAAATCCGACCGTACTCCTCGCGGCATCGACCGGGACGATGTGAAGGATGGTGGCCCTATACTGCCCGAGACGTGGTAGGTGGGTCGATGGATCTGTCCGATATCTCGCGCCGGGGATTCCTCGGCGTGACGGCTGTCGGCGGCGTCGCCGCCGGTCTGGGTCGAGAGGCGTCCCGAGGGACCGCGAAGGCCGAACGCGCGAACGCACAGTCCGACGACGGGAGCCTCCTCGAGATCGTCACCGAGGAGGAGGGGACCCTGTTCTACGAGTTCGAGGTCGCAGGCCGGGTCATGAAGGTGTTCGACAGGGGCGACGACTCCGCCGAGCTGCGGAACGACGACGTGGACGAGGAGCGGTCCGAGCAGGTCACCGTGACCGGCGAGACGGCCAACGGCCAGGGCGACTCCTACCGGTTCTCCGGGACGATGGTGGACTTCGAGTACAACGACGAGAGCGCCCCGTCGTTCACGGTGCAGCTCGACGGGGAGGACGTGACCGACCGCGTGACGGCCCTGGACACGCCGGACTCGGAGTACGACAGGGACCTGTTCGAGATCAGGACGGAGAGCGACGGGACGTTATACTACGA
The DNA here is from genome assembly GCF_013401515.1 of Halorarum halophilum. Taxonomy (NCBI): domain Archaea; kingdom Methanobacteriati; phylum Methanobacteriota; class Halobacteria; order Halobacteriales; family Haloferacaceae; genus Halorarum; species Halorarum halophilum. Next base: position 3,328,832 of record NZ_CP058529.1, read on the forward strand.
CTTCCTCGTCGACGGGCGCGTGACGAAGGCGCTCGACGAGGGGGAGAACTCCGCCGAGCGCGGGACGGCAGATCGCGGCGCGGACGACGTCGACCGGTTCCGCGACGGCACGTGGGGCGTCCTCGGCTCCGCGAGTGACGGCTACGGGGACGCGTTCTACCTGTACGGCCCGCTCCTCGACTTCGAGTACAAGACGGACGACTACCCGGAGTTCAGGCTGCTCCTGAACGGCGAGGACATGACCGACGAACTCCTCCGCAGGGGCCGCGTCGAGGACGACGGACGGAACGGCGACAACGGAGACGACCGGGACGACGACGACGATGACGGGGACGACGATGACGACGACGCGCCGGAGGAGCTGGACGCCGACATTCAGCTGTTCTGTTACGAAGTCAACGTCGACGCGGAGTCGTACGAGGAGGTCGCCCTCCGGATGAGCGACGGGTCGACCCAGCGGTTCACCGGCGACTACGGCGGGGAGAACCGGTTCGGCTTCTCGGGGAGCGGCAGCGTGCGCGACGAGGACGAACTGTTCACCGAGTACCACGGATGGGTCCGGGAGGCCGTCGTCTCCGACGGCTCCGCGACGGCGTCGGCGAGTAACGAACCCGGTAGCTGCCTCGACGTGAGCCGGGAGTGCTCCGGCATCACGATGGAAGACCCCGACGACGTGAACGTCGACGTCAGCCTCTACTTCGCCGACGGGAGCGCGAAGGGCCTCGACGTGAGGGAGCCGAGCCCGGTCGAATTCGTCTCGCCGGGCCGCGTGTTCGACCGCGCGAGCTTCGATACGCCGGACGAGGTGGTCATCCGGAACGACGACACGTCGTGTGACCCGGGCGAGTACGCGACGACGTTCGACTGCACCGAGGTGACGGTCGGCGAGGAGGAGTTCGGCAGCCTTCCCCCGCAGTTCGCCATGGCGAGACTCCTGTTCGTGGGCGGCGACACCCAGACGTTCGGCGACCAGCTCGGCCCCGACGACTTCTCCGCGCCCCGGACGTTCGCCGGGACGGACGAACACGAGGGGAAGGTCATCGAACGCGTCCAGATCGCCGCAGACGGCGGCGACGTGTTCTTCAACCTCGTGAACCCGGACGTGGACGACTGCGACCCCGAGACCCCTGACGGAGAGAACGGAGCCGACGACATCGAGTGCGCGGAGGTTAACGCCGAGGCGGAGTATGTCGTGTTTACGAACACGGGCGATAGCGAAGTCGACGTATCCGGCTACGTTGTCGCATTCGAGTACGGAAACAGTGACACCGACCAGCGCAGGACGATCCCCGACGGAACAACCATCGACGCGGGAGGGGATTTAATAATCGCCACCGGGGCTGAACCCGTTGATGACGCCGACGTGACGTTCGACTATGAGGGTGAAGTGCTCAACAACGACGAGACCGATGTCGTCGCCCTGCTCGACACCGGCGGGAACGAAATTTGCACCATCAGCAGCCAGTCCACGGCGACCGAGACGGAAACCGAGACCGAGACCGAAACGGAGACGGCGACCGGAACGACGACGGAGACCGAAACCGGGACCGCGACCGACACCCCCACGGACACGCCGACCGAGACCCCGACGGATACTCCAACGGAGACTCCGACGGACACCCCCACCGAGACACCGACGGACACCCCCACCGAGACACCGACGGACACGCCGACGGACACGCCGACGGACTCATCGACCGGGTCCGAGTGAGCGCCCGGACCGGCGCTCCCTGCGCGACGAGTCCGCACGTACCGGCCCCGACTGCTGGCACCGAACGACTCATACGCGCCACCTGACTACCCGGTCAGTGTGAGCCGGTTCCCGACTCCCCCGAGCGACGGTCCCTCCAGCACCGCGTCGTACGCGGACGAGCGTCGCGGGTGGTCCTGAATGGGCGAAGTGCGGCCGCGAGCGGTCGTGCTCGCCGTTATCGCATGCACGTTCTTCGTCGGCTTCGGCGGCGGCGTCGTCTTCCCAATCCTGCCGAACCTCGGGACGGTGCTCGGCATCTCCCCGTTCCTGGTCGGCATCATCCTGAGCGCGAACCGGTTCGTCCGGATGGTCGCGAACGCGCCCGCCGGGGCGCTGGTCGACCGCGTCGGGACCCGCCGGCCGTTCATCGCCGGGCTGCTCATCGAGGGCGTGGCGACGCTCGGCTACAACGTCGCGCTGGCGTCGTCGCTCCCCGAGTTCTGGTTCCTCCTCTCGCGGGTCGCGTGGGGGCTCGGCAGCGCGCTCGTGTTCGCGACGGCCTACACCATCACGGCCGACGTGAGCGAGGCGGCCTCGCGCGGGACGAGCATGGGCTTCGTCAGGGCGGGCATCACGTTCGGCTTCCCGGCGGGGCTGGTGCTCGGCGGCGTCGTGAGCGACCTGTACAGCGTCGCGGTCGCGTTCGCCCTGGCGGCGGCCTTCGCGCTCGTCTCGGGCGGGCTCGCCTTCCTCACCGTCCCGGAGACCCACGCCAGCGACGCGGGGACGAGCGTGCGCCCCTGGGACATCGACACGAGCACCCCGGCGCTGACCACGGGGCTGGTGAACTTCGGGCTCTACTTCTCGTACGCCGGCGTGCTGTTCGCGACGCTGGTGCTCCTGCTCGGCCGGCGCGGCATCACCGTCCTCGGCTACTCGGCGCAGGGAACCTCCGGGTTCCTGATGGCCGCGACCGTCCTCGCGGGGTCGGTGTTCATGCTCGTCGGCGGGAGCGCGAGCGACCGGCTCGGCGCCCGCGTGCCGATCCTCCTCGCGTTCCTCGGGCTGGCGTGCGCGGGGTTCCTGGGGCTCGCCGTCGCGGACTCCCGCGTCGGCCTGCTCGTCGCCTGCCTCGCCGTCGGCGCCGGCCAGGGCGGCGTGGGCGGTCCGCTGATGGCCCTGCTGGCCGACCTCACCCCGACCGACCGGATGGGCCGGGCGACGGGGACGAACAACGTCCTCGGCGACGTCGGCGGTGGCCTCGGCCCGATCGTCTCGCTCCCGGCCGTCGAGGCGCTGGGTTTCGTCCCAGTCTACGCCGCCTGCGCGTTCATCCCCCTGGCCGCCGGCGTCGTCCTCCTCGCGGGGACCTACCGGCACACCGGCGAACTCAACCCCGACGTGGCGGTGCGGGAGGCGTCGAGCCCCGCCGCCGACCGCGATTCGTCGTCCTAGCCACAACCTAGTCGTCGCCGTCTCCCGCGCACGTGCGCGGCCAGCACTTTTCTCCGGCCGTGGCTAACCGTGGCACGTGCCTGACATTGGTGCCCCCTTCGGGTTCGATCTCTCCACGACGCTGGTCGGATCGGGGTTCACGCTCCTCGTGTCGAGCGCGGTCCTCCGGTACGGCGATCGGGTGTCGAGGTTCACGAACGAGGAACTGTACGGGGTCGGTGGCGCCGTCCTCCTCGTCCTCGGGGTGGTCTACGGCCTGTTTCTCGTCCTCCGCGGCGATCGCTGAGCCTCGAATCCGAGTGCTGTCGGAGGTCCGGTTGGCCGTGAACAGAACGAAATCACTCGATGAACCGTTGCGGTTCGTACCTTCGGAAGCAGCGCCCGCGTGTCACTCCGCGGTCACACGTCGGCCTCGTCGGCCGTCGCCGCGCGCGTGAAGTCGCGCCAGTAGTTCACCGTCCAGAAACTGAGACCGGTGGCAATGAGTCCGGCCGCGATGAAGTAGAAGAGGATCGAGTTGAGCACCGCCTCGGGCGCCCGGTACGCGTAGACGATCCCCTCGCCCGCGAGCATGCCGACGACCAGCGCGAGGATCGCGACCCCCGTCGCGGCCGACAGCACCGTGCGGCCGTCCGCGTCGTAGCGGGCCAACCCGACGATGGTGACGACGAACGCGACCGCCATCACGAGCACGTACACCGGGAAGCGGATCCCGACGTTGACGGCGTTGCCTGTCACCAGCGACAGCAGGCCGACGAAGTCGGCCGTCAGCAGGACCGTCGACACCAGGACGAGTGCGGCGATCTGCTTCAGTTGACCCTCGAACCACCGTGAGGGAGACATGTGCGAGCACAGCCGTCTGGGGGCGAAAAAGGTACCGACCACCGGCCGGGAAACGACCGGTTCCCTTAATTCGCGTACGGGATACTCACGACGGAAGGCATATGCCGGGGCCCTCCCCAGATGGGGGTGAACGATGACCAGTATCCCGGACGAGATCAGGATCTCCGAGGACGGTACGACGCTGCCCGTCATCGAGCTCCTCACGGGCCGCGGGTTCGTGACCGGCAAGTCCGGGAGCGGGAAGTCGAACACGGCCAGCGTCATCGCCGAGGAACTGCTGGAACTCGACCTCCCGATGCTCATCATCGACACGGACGGCGAGTACTACGGGCTGAAGGAGCGCTACGAGATGCTCCACGTCGGCGCCGGCGACCTCTGCGACGTGCAGGTCTCGCCGACCCACGCCCAGCGGATCGCGACGCTCGCGCTCGAGGAGAACGTCCCGGTCATCCTCGACGTCTCGGAGTACCTCGACGTCGACGACGCCCGACAGCTGATCCACGGCGTCGTCAAGACGCTGTTCGTCCGGGAGAAGAAGGAGAAGAAGCCGTTCATGCTGCTGGTCGAGGAGTGCCACGAGTACCTCCCGGAGTCGGGCGGTCTCGACGAGGTCGGCGAGATCCTCCTCCAGGTCGCCAAGCGCGGCCGCAAGCGCGGGCTCGGCCTCTGTGGCATGTCCCAGCGCCCCGCCGCCGTCGACAAGGACTTCATCACCCAGTGCGACTGGCTCGTCTGGCACCGGCTCACCTGGGAGAACGACACGAAGGTGGTCGGGCGATTCCTCGACAACGAGTACGCCGAGATGGTCGAGGGGCTCAACGACGGCGAGGCGATCCTCGTGACCGACTGGGACGAGCAGGTGACGCGCGTCCAGTTCCGCCGGAAGAAGACGTTCGACGCGGGCGCGACCCCCGGTCTCGAGGACGTCGAGCGCCCGGACTTCCGCTCCATCAGCTCCGACCTCGAGGAGGAGCTCTCGAACCTGGGGTCGACGATGAAGGACCCCGACTCCGGGCCCGGAACCGGCGGAGGGTCGACCGGCGGCGGATCGGCCGGTGGCGGCGGATCAGCCGGGGCCGAACTAGGTGGCGGATCGTCCGACGCAGGAACGCGATCGCCGGACCTCGATCAGGCGGCGGAAGCGGTCGAGGACGACTCAGGAACGGGTTCGACGGCCGGATCGGCGTCCTCCGGGGACGCCGGCTCCGCCGACGACTCGGAGTCGGCCGACGATCAGTTCGAGGGTGGTGAGAGCGGCGGGACGATCGTGCGGGCCGACTCGGCGACGGACGACCGCTCGACCCCGATCGGCAGGACCCCGTCGCGGACCATCGTCAAGAACCGCGGTCCGAAGCGGCCGAAACCGCCGAGCCGTCGGAGTCGGCGCCACCGCCGCCGGGGCCGGGACGCCGCCGAGGAGAACATCGTCCTCGAGGCGAGCCACCTTGTCGCCTACGGCGTCGAGTTCACCGTCTGGCGGATCCGCCGCGCGATCTTCCGCGCCAGGCTCGCCACGAGGCGGTCGGTCGGCCGAACGTGGCGACGAATCAGGCGGTCCGGGGCCGACCACGACCTGGACCCGCGACTGCTCGCGGTGCTGCTTCTGGGTTGCGTGACCCTCGCGGTCGGCCTCCTGCTGTCGAGCGTCGTCCTGTAGGGCGACCGTTCCCTGGACGTCGGAACCCTCACGAGGCCTCCAGCGGTCGATTCGACGCGACGTCCACGTTCCGACAGCGTCGGCCTCGTCCCCCGTTTCGGCATCCGAGTACGCCCGACCAACCGTGCAGCGTCCGCCCGAAGGGCGGACCTGTTCGCTCCCTCGGTGTCGACTAACTCTCACTTGCGAACCTTCCGAATACACGCTTACTGGGGCGTAAGACTACCCTTCGAGGGTAAACTGTTTCCGGGGTTTATGCGCTCAGCGGCCGACGAATCGGCCGCAATGGAGGCTCGGACATGACAACGCGGAACGCGGTCGTATCGCTCGTCGCGGCGCTGGTGGTCGTTTCGGTGCTCGCACCCGCCGCGGCGTGGAGCGCGGGCGCACAGGGTCAACAGCAGCAGGAGCGGCAGGGGCTCGTCGTCGAGTCGCTCGACGCGCCCGGTGCCGCAACGCCGAACAGCACGATCACCGTGAACGCGACGATCTCGAACCCGACCTCCCAGGAGCTCACCGAGGAGGTCGCGTTCAGGCTCGTGGGCGACGACCAGGATATCGTGGAGCGCCAGTCCGTCACCGTGGGGCCGGACGGGACGACGTCGGTGAGCTTCACGCTCGAGACGACGAACTTCGGTACCGGTGACTACATCCACGGCGTCACGACTGCCAACAGTAGCCAGTTCGCTCAACTCGACGTGACCACCGACGCCGACGTCTCCTTCGACGAGCAGGAGTCCGACGGGACCCAGGTCACCGTGGACGAGGTGTTCGTCCCCGAGGGCGGCTACGTCACCATCCACGACCAGCGCCTCCTGGAGGGTGACGCGCTCGGCAGCGTCATCGGCGTCTCCTCGTACCTCGAACCAGGCTTCCACGAGGACGTCGACGTGACGCTGTTCGACGTGCCGGGCGCCCAGTTCCAAACCTCCGAACTGACCGAGAGCCAGGTCCTCTTCGCGATGCCCCACCTGGAGACGAACAACGACAGGACGTACGACTTCGTCTCCTCGAACGGCTCCGCCGACGGCCCGTACACGGTCGAGGGCGAGGCGGTGACGTCGCCGGCGCCGGTGACGGTCGCGAACGGGACCGCGGGCGGCGGGGCCGACGGCGGGACCTCCACCCCCGACGCGGGCACCGACGAGCCGACCGGAACCGCGACCGAAACCGAGTTCGGCGGCGCCGACGACGGCGAAACGACCGGAACCGAGATCGTGGACGCCGGGGGCGACGAGAACGAGACGACCGGCACCGAGACCGGGAGTCCGTCGCTGGTCGCGGAACTGGGCTCAGGGAACTGAGTCGACGACGGACGAGCAGGTCCGGAGGGCGGTCAGGGGGACGATGCTGGAGGTCCCCGGATCCCCCTGGCGGCAGATACGCGACCGTGAGCGGCCGTACGCCCGGTTCTATCCGAATACGGCGGTTCTCCTCGGGAGCTTCTCGCGCGCACCGGTCTGACAGCCTGATTCGTCGGTCCCGACGCCGGCCCCACACGGTCGACACCGTCTCCGGCCGAACCGTTGCCGCGGCAGTGAAGAAACGTTTGCAACTATATCCCTCGAAACCGCACGACAGCAGTGAACCGTTTCGTAACCAGTTACCAATCGTTTGTGGACTATTTCGACGTGTGCACGGACCGGCGCCCGATTTTCATTCGAGATAACGCGCAACGAAATGAAAGTGTTGTGGCTGTGAAGGGAAATCTGTTGGGACGGACATTCCCCTTTTAGTCCGTAGTCACCATCCCTGAAAACGCCATGTCAGGAACGTCGCACCCGTCGGTTCTGTACGAGAACGGCCACGAGCCGGCCGGTCTCGCGGACGCGCGGAACGTGTTAGTACTGGACGATCCGCGCATCCCGACCGTGGACCACTTCGGTCCCGAACTCGTGACCGACGGGCCGCTGCTCCTGATCGCGTTCACCGCGGCCGACGTCCAACTGCTCGAGGGACAGGAGCACCGGGAGCTGTACGTCGTCGACGCGACCCCGCAGGGGAACGTGGTCGACGAGGCCACCGACGGGATCACCGTCGAGTCGGTCTCCTCGCCCGCGAACCTCACCGAGATCGGGGTCGCACTCGACAAACTTCTCGCGCGTGCAGGGGACACGAGCGGACGGCTCGACTGCTGTCTCCCGTCGCTCACCGCGCTCCTCCAGTACGTCGACCGGCAGCGCGCCTACCGGTTCTGCAACGCGATGACGAACCGGCTCGCGTCCGCGGACGCGTTCGCCCACTACCACCTCAGCGCGGAGGCGCACGACGACATGACCGTCGACACCTTCGCCTCGCTGATGGACGCGGTCGTCCACGTGGACGCCGACGGCTCGAGCGTCGTTCGCAGTCGCTGACGACCCGACGATTCCGACAACCGAGAACCTGGGCACCCACTCGATCTGACGTGGCCTGGTTCCCGCAAACGGGCTGCCGGCTCGATCCGGGGGGACGACGCCGGCGCCCCCGAATCCTCCGCCGACGATACGAAAGCGATCTGATTGTTTCGAACGAAACTACCCCACGTAGCGTCTGTGGACTATCCTCCTTCGGGGACTGTTTCGGCACTGTTTCGACGTGTTTCGTCGTCTACGTTCCGACAGAACTCGCCGCGAAAAGGTTAAGGCTCTGAACGGAAACGGCAGGACGAACCTGGAGCCCAGTACGTGTCCGATCGCCGAACCCCCCGTAACCCCGCCCGAACTGCGCTCGTAGCGATAGTGCTGCTCGCCGCGCTCGTCGCGCCGGTTGCGACCGCCGCTGCGCAGGAACCGGGGGAGATCAGGATCGCCCAGAGCGGGTTCGGCGACGCGGATGCGTTCGCGGAGAGAGGGGAAACGCAGTTCATATGGGCGGACGAGTCCACGACCCTCGAGGTGGCCCTGGAGACGAGCGGAAGCGACGGCGAGGGGCACTACGAGGTCTGCGTCCGGTCCGAACCGGCCGACGACAGATCCCCGACGGACCTCGAGTGCCGGTCGGAGGTGCTCACGGGTAACAGCACGGAGGAACTGGCGTTCACGTTCGACGGCTGGCCCGAGGGGTACCGGGGCGAGCAGACGGTGAGCATCGTCGTCACCGCGGACACGCTCAGCCGTGACGAAGCGGCGCGCGCGACGCACGCCGTCTCGGTCGTCGGGAAGGCCGCCGACGCGGACGGCGACGGGGCGTCGAACCGGCGGGAGGTCGACGGCGGCACCGACTTCACTGACCCCGACACCGACGACGACGGCCTCGCCGACGGCCTCGAACTCGACACGTACAACACGGACCCGACGGGAGCGGACACCGACGGCGACGGGCTCTCCGACGGCGCCGAGGTGACCACCCACGAGACGGATCCGACCCGCGCGGACACCGACGGCGACGGGCTCGACGACCGGACCGAAGTGACCGAGTACGGGACGAACCCCAACCGCGCGGACACCGACGGCGACGGCCTGTCCGACGCGCTCGAGGTCAACACCCACGAGACGGACCCCGCTCGGGCCGACACCGACGGCGACGGCCTCAACGACGCCGCCGAGGTGCGCGAACACGAGACCAACCCGACGGACACGGACACGGACGAAGACGGCCTGAGCGACGCGCTCGAGGTACACACCTACGGCACGGACCCGGCGAAGACCGACTCGGACGAGGACGGCATCTCCGACGGCGCCGAGGTCAACGAACTGGCCACGGACCCGTCGCTGGCGGACACGGACGACGACGGCCTCTCCGACGGCGCCGAGGTGAACACCTACGGGACGAACCCCAACCGCGCGGACACCGACGGCGACGGGCTCGCCGACGGCGCCGAGGTGAACCGCTACGACACGGACCCGATGCGGGCCGACACGGACGGCGACGGGCAGGCCGACGCGAGCGAGGTCGACGTCACCCAGCGGCTCACCCCGTTCGCGCTGCTCCTCGGCATCCCGTTCGTGGGCGCCGCTGCCGGGAGCGCGCTGTGGGCGACACGGCGCCGGTGGCTCCCGCACGTCCCCCACCGAGTCAGGACCGAGGTCGTGGGGTCGGGGGCGACCGACCGAGTGACCGGGACCGTCTTGTCCGTCCGCGATTGGGCCGACCGGGTCCGATCGTGGGTCGCGGAGGTGGTCGGAGGCGGGACGAGCGAACGGGCGACCGACGAGGCGACCGCGGCGAACGGCGGCCGCGACCGCCCGGACCCCGGCCCGGACGAGGGCCCCTCCGAGGTACCACTCGAGATGCTGAGCAACGAGGACGCGGTCCTCGCAGTGCTCCGACGGAACGGGGGGCGCGTCCGACAGTCGGATCTCGTCGAGGAGACGGGCTGGTCGAAGTCGAAGGTGAGCCGCGTGCTCTCGCGGATGGACGACGCGGGCCGGGTGACGAAGATCAACGTCGGTCGGGGGAACGTCATCACCCTCCCGGGCGAGGAGCCCGACGGCGCCGACTCCCCGTTCTCGAAGTAACCCCCGCAGCCCCGGAAGTCGCCAGTCGGGGGACGACGGCTCGCCCGAGTCGTGTGGACGCCGTCGGGTGACGACCGTCGAACATTTAACCCCCGCCCCGTGATACGAGGTGACGTGGTTGACCGACGGACCGCCGCCACAGCCCTCCTCGCGGTTCTCGCCGTCCTCGCCCTCGGGGTCGCGGCGGCGACGCTGGACTCCGCGACGACGACGAGCGACAGCGGCGGCTTCGGCGCCGGCGCCTCCGAGGACGACCGCGGGGTCGGCAGCGACCGGGGCGGGTCGGTGGACCTCGGGGGGAACACCTCCGCCACCCAGACGGGGATGCGCCTCTCGATCTGCGTCGAGTTCCTCACCCGCCCGCTCGTGCAACTGGCCCTCCTCGGCCTCGTCGCCCTGTTCTTCCTCGCCGTCTACTACACGACCGGGTCGAAGGTGCTGAGCACCATCTTCGTCTCGTCGGCGCTCGTTCCGTTCGTCATCATCTACTTCCTGCTCGTCTCCTGTGGTCGCACGCCGAGCGAAGCCGCCATCGCCGGGGGGAGCCGTGCCACGAACCGGACCGGGTTCGGCGTCGGCGGCGGCGACGCGGGCGTGGCCGCGACCGGGGAGGCGCTCTCGACCCCGACGACCCTGGTCGGCGTCCTGCTCGTGCTCGCGCTCCTCGGGAGCGTCGTCCTCCTGTTCGTCTCGACGGGCGACGACGAGGGGGAACCCGCGGAGGAGGAACCCGACCTCCCCCCGGCGGAGCGACGGGCAGCGGTCGGCGCCGCCGCGGGCGCAGCCGCCGACCGGCTGGAGGAGGACGCTGGGCTCGGCAACGAGGTGTACCGGGCCTGGAGCGAGATGACCGACCTGCTCGACGTCGAGAACCCGGCCGCGAGCACGCCCGACGAGTTCGCCGACGCGGCCGTCGCCGCCGGGATGGACCGCGAGGACGTGACGGCGCTGACGGCCGTGTTCGAGGAGGTGCGCTACGGCGGGGCCGACCCGACTCCAGAACGTGAGCAGCGGGCGGTCTCGGCGCTCAGACACCTCGAGGAGACGTACGCCGACGGCGACGCTGGCGACGAGGACGGTGGGAACTGATGCGGAGGACCGTCGTACTCGGACTTGTCGCGGTGGTGTTCGGCTTCACCGTCGTCGTCCAGCGTGGCCTGGCGGACGCGTTCGGCTCGATGAGCTACACCTTCGTGATGCTGGTCGGCGCGTTCGCGCTCGTCCAGGGGCTCCGCTACGCGAGCGACGCGCGGGACGCCGACGCCCGCGCGACCGACACGGCCGACGTGGAGGACCGCCACGAGGTGCCCTCGCCCGGGAGCGACGTCGACGAACTGCTCGCCGGCACCGGCGGCCTGACGACGGTGAGCATCAGGGGCAGGCGGGAGTTCCACGAGCGCATCCGACGCGTCGCCCGGGAGACGCTCCTCGTCCGTGGGGACTACGACGAGACGACGGTGTCGGAGGCGCTGGACGCGGGGACCTGGACGGCCGACCCAGTCGCCGCGTGGTTCCTCGGGACCAACCTCGCGCCGCCGCCGGCCGTCCGGATCAGGGGATTCCTCGGCTCGGACGTGGAGTTCAGGTTCGGTGCCGAGCGGACTGTCGCGGCGCTGGCGGCCGTGCGTGCGGGTGACGTGGAACCTGACGGACACACGTCGGCCGAGGCGAGCGGCCTGCTCTCCGCGGTCCGGTCGCTCGGCCGCCGTCGGCTCGGTACGCTTCGGGACAGATTCGGGGGTGTCGGTCGATAATGTCGACGCTCCCCGAACAGCTCCGACCGCGGGGCGTCGTCCCGACGGGGCGGTGGGCCGGGATGGCGGCGCTCGCGCTGGTCCCGGTCGGGCTGGGGGCGTTGCTCCAGAGCCCGCCGCTCGTCGTCGTCGGGGCCGTCGGCGTCGCGTACGCCGCCTACGCCCGGGGGGACTCGGCGCCCCGACCCGACCTCGACGTGACGCGGGAGCTCTCGACTACGACGCCCGACCCCGGCGAGGAGGTGACGGTCACGCTCCGCGTCCGGAACGCCGGCGACGGGGTCGTCCCGGACCTCAGACTGGTGGACGGGGTACCGCCGGCGCTCTCGGTCGAGACGACCGCCCGCCTCGGAACCGCGTTGCGTCCGGGGAAGACCGCGACGCTCCGGTACACGGTGACGGCGGTCCGGGGCGCCCACGAGTGGCAGCCGGTCCAGGTCATCACGCGCAACGCCAGCGGCTCCCGCGAGCACGACGAGCGCGTGACCGTCGAGACGACGATGCGCTGTGCACCGAACCTGCAGGCGAGCGCCTCCCTCCCGCTCCGCGGGCTGACGACCCAGTACGCCGGGCGGGTCGCGACGGACGTCGGCGGCGCCGGCCTTGAGTTCCACTCGACCCGCGAGTACCGCCACGGCGACCCGGCGAAGCGTGTGAACTGGGCGCGGTACGCCCGGAGCGGCGAGCTGTCGACGCTCCTCTTCCGCGAGGAGCGCGCGGCGACGGTCGTCCTCTGTATCGACGCCCGGGCGGAGTCGTACCTCGCGCCCGACCCCGACGCGTCGAACGCGGTCGAGCGGAGCGTCGACGCCGCGGCCCAGGCCTGCTCCGCGCTGCTCGAGAGCGGCGACCGGGTCGGCGTCGCGGCGTTCGGCCCGGGCGAATGCTGGCTCCCGCCGGGGAGCGGCGCCGACCACGCGACCGCCGCGCGCGAGGTGCTCGGCACCCACCCGTCGCTCTCGCCGACGCCGCCGACCGAGCGGTTCCTCCCGACGACGTGGCTCCGACGGTTCCGGCGGCGGCTCCCGGCGGACGCGCAGGTCATCCTCTTCTCGCCCGTCGCGGACGACTACGCCGTGACGGTCGCCAGGCGGCTGGACGCCTACGGCCATGCCGTGACGGTCGTCAGTCCCGACCCGACCGCCGACGACACGCCCGGCCGGACGCTCGCGCGGATCGAGCGGGCGAACCGGCTCTCGGGGCTCCGACGGGCCGGCATCCGCGTCCTCGACTGGGGCGAGGAGTCGCTCGCGACCGAACTCGAACGCGCCGCCGCGCGGTGGTCGGGATGACGATCACGCGACGGCCGCCGGCTGCCGGGGTCTGGGGCGCCGCGCTCGCGGCGCTCGCCGGCACGTCGGCGCTGGCCCTCTACTCGCCCGTCGGCGCGGGCATCGGCGCGGTCGGCGTCGTGCTCGTCGTCGCCGGGTTGCTCCGCCCCTCGCGGCGCGTCCTCGGCGCCGGCGCGGTCGCGATCGTCTGCGCCGTGCTCGCGGCGAGCGCGTTCGACGGGGCGGGCGTCGGGGCGTCGCTCGCGGGAACGGTCGCCGCCGCCGTCGCCTGGGACCTCGGCGAGCACGCGCTCGGCCTCGGCGAACAACTCGGTCGCGAGACGGACGTGACCCGGAACGTCGCAGTCCACACCGGCGCGAGCGTCGCGGTCGGTGCGGTCGGCGCGGGCGTCGCGTTCGGCACCTACAGCGCCGCGACCGGGGGTCAGCCCGTCGTCGCGCTCGTGTTCCTGCTCGTCGGCGCGGTGCTGCTCGCGAGTGCTGTCCGGTAGTGTCGTCGGCTTCCACGGTGCGGACGTGTCGGTTCCGCGCTATCCTGTCGGGTAGTGTGGCTGTCGCGTGGTCGAGACCGACGACGGCTTAGACCTCCGCGTCCTGCACCGTCGGCACCTCGACCCGGTCGAGCACGGCCGAGAGCACGTCCGACTTCGCAACGTCGTCGACGCGGGCGTCGGGCGTGAGCACGAGGCGGTGTGCGAGCGTCGGCTGGGCGACCCGCTTCACGTCCCCGGGGGTGACGAACTCGCGGTCGGCGAGCACCGCGGCCGCCCGGGCGGCCTCGAACAGCCGCTGGGTGCCGCGCGGGGAGACGCCGACGGCGACCCGGCGGTCCTCCCGCGTCGCGCGCGTCACGCGGGCCATGTACTCGAGCAGGTCGTCCTCGACCCTGACCGACTCGGGCGCGCTCCGGACGCCGACGACGCGCTCCTCGTCGAGCACCCGCTCGATGGACGGGTCCTGTTCGACCCGCCCGGCGCGGCGCCGGAGCAGTTCGACCTCGCCCCCGAGGTCGGGGTAGCCCATCGCCGTCTTCACGTTGAAGCGGTCGAGCTGGGCCTCGGGCAGCGGGAAGTTCCCCTCCTGTTCGACCGGGTTCTGCGTGGCGATGAGGAAGAACGGCGAGGGGAGTTCGTACGTCTCGCCGTCGACGGTGACCTGTTCCTCCTCCATCGCCTCGAGCAGCGCCGCCTGCGTCTTCGGCGGCGCGCGGTTGATCTCGTCGGCGAGGACGACGTTGGCGAAGATTGGGCCCGTCGAGAACTCGAACTCCCCGGCGCCCTCGTCGTACACGTTCGTCCCGGTGACGTCCGACGGGAGGAGGTCGGGGGTGAACTGCACGCGCGAGAACGAGAGGCCCAGCGCGGTGGCGAACGATCGCGCGGTGAGGGTCTTGCCGGTGCCGGGCACGTCCTCGATGAGTACGTGGCCGCCCGAGAGGAGTCCGAGCAGCACGTCCTGGAAGAAGTCGTCCTCGGCGACGATGGCACCGCGGAGGGCGGAGAGCACGTCCGAACAGGCCGCGCTCGCGTCGGATACGTCCATGCGCTTCGTGAGCACGTCCCGGTGAATAACTCCCGGGGTTCTCCCGCCGCCGGCCCTCGGATACCGAAACCGATTAAACGCTGTCCCCTCTCTTTGGAAACGAGCCGAGGTAGCCTAGCCTGGCCAAGGCGGCAGATTCGAAATCTGCTGTCCATTCGGACTCGGGAGTTCAAATCTCCCCCTCGGCGCTTTTCGCGCGATCACGATCCTGAGAGCCCTCCGTGGCTCTCTCGAGGGGGGGAAGCCGTGAGTACGTCGGGCGCCCCCGCTCGCCGCCGGTCCTCGGACGCGACGTCGGCGAGGTATTATGGGCGTTCCGCGAGGGGAAACGCAGTATGGCGTCAATAAACAAAGTCCATCCGCCGCATAGCTCTCGTATCGAATCTGGACGTGACGCCGTGTGGGCCGGCCGACCTCGACGTCCGACCATCGCTCGGGTCCACGACGATCCTCGACCGCCCCTGTAACAGACTGTGAACCAACGCAAGCGACTCCGAATCGGGGGACTGCTCGTCCTCACCGGGCTCCTGCTCTCGGCAGGGGCCTTCGGCGGAGCCTGGGCGCTCGCGCCCGACCGAAGCAGCCCCGCCTCAGGCGAAGCCGGGAGTTACGCGAACACGTCCGTGCTCATCGGGGTCCAGGGTCCGGGGGTCGGCGGGAGCGTGACCGAACTCCACGCCAACGGGACGATCGCGTGGACCTACGCCGGCGGGACCGACGGCGGCGTGATCAGCTACCAGAACGTCCAGTCGCTCGAGGACGGCACCGTGTTGACGACGTTTGCGGACGACGGCTACTCGGACTGCGGCGACTTCGAACCCCCCTGCAAGCGAACCGGCGTCCGCATCATCGACCCCGACCCCGAGCCCACGGTCGTCTCCGAGTGGAGCTACCCGGTCCGCACGCGGAAGGACAGCGAGGTGCACGACGCGGAACGGCTCCCGTCCGGCGACGTCCTGGTCGCCGATATGGAGTACGAGAGCATCTTCGTCTACGACGACTCGACGGGGGAGCGAACCTGGACCTGGAACGCGAGCGAGCACTACGAGGCACCGCCGGACCCGACGCGGGAGGACTGGCTCCACATCAACGACGTCGACCGGATCGGCGAGGACCGGTACCTCGTTTCGGTGCGGAACGTGAACCAGCTGCTGATCGTCGAACGCACCGACGACGGCGGGAGCGAGGTCGTCGAGGTGATCAACGAGGACCGGGACGCCGACGTGCTGAACCAGCAGCACAACCCCCACTGGCTCGGCCCCGGCCGGGTGCTCGTGGCCGACTCCGAGAACCACCGCGTCGTCGAACTCCACCGGAACGGGACCACCGGGGAGTGGGAGGTGGCGTGGACGCTGGCCGGGACCGGCGGCATCGCCTTCGAGTGGCCGCGGGACGCCGACCGGCTGCCGAACGGGCACACCGTGATCACGGACACCAGGAACGACCGCGTGGTCGTCGTCGACGAGGACGGGCGGCTCGTCCGGAGCTACGCCACCGCGCCGCTCCCCTACGAGGCGGACGTCCTTCCCTACGGCGAGCGGGCGGGACTCGAGGGCGACACCCCTACGGTCCACGGGGAATCGGCCGAGTGGACGTCGCGTGACGTGCCCGTCCTGTCGACGCTACTCGCGGGGATGCACCACGTCGTGGCGGTCCCCTACTGGGTATCGGAACTCCACCTGCTCGTGCTGGTGGTCACGGCCGTGCTGTGGGGCTGGGGCGGCTGGCTCGTCGTTCGGGGCTGGCGGGGATAGCGAGAGAACGAAAAAACCCGTCCCGGCGCGGTAAGGAGGCGGTACCGTCGGCGACGGGACCGGCCTCACACCATCGTCTTGAGGTCGCAGACGAGTCCGGGGTTCGCGACGATGAACGCGTTCTCCCGGAGCAGGTCCTCGTCCGAGGGGAGCACGAGCGTGTGCTCGTTCTCCCCGTCGGAGGAGTGCAGCACGTCCAGGTCCAGGAGTCGGTACCCGAGATCCGACTCGGGGTCCGGGTCGCGCGGCATCCGTTCCAGGTCCCGGAGGCTGGGGGTGCTCATCTCAGGCGTCGCGTTCGATCGTCACGTCCGCGTCGCCGTCCACGGTCAGGGCCGTCAGGTGCCCCGAGAAGCGGTAGCCGTCGGTCCCGTTGCCGACGACCCCGATGACCTTGCCGTCCCGCGCGATGTCCTTCATGCGGTCCCACGGCGTCGAGTCGTCGGCCACGACGCTCGCATCGCTGTCGCGCCCGACGTCGCCGGAGACGGTGAACGTGTACTGGGTGACGTCGCCCTCGCCGGCGACGGTGAGCAGGTGCGGGTGCGCGTCGTCCTCGCTCGTGCTGTCGTCACCCGAGGAGTCGTCATCGGCGGAATCACCGGCCGACGAGTCGTCGCCAGAGGAATCGTCCCCGCTGGAGTCGCCGCCGCTCGTCCCGTCGACGAGTTCGTCGGGCGTCATCGTTGTGCCGTCGAGCGAGAGGTCGACCTCGTAGCCGTCGTCCATCACGAAGTCGACGACCTCGCCGTCGAACCGGAAGGAGTCCAGTTCGTCGGGGCCGAGGTTGTTGACGTTGATCGTGGACGTTCCGTCGTCGTTCTCGACGATGGAGTCGGAGCCGGATTCGGCGTGCTCGCCGAGCGTCGCCGACCCAGAGACGGTCACGTCGAGGTCGAAGTCGCCCGGTTTCGCCGACGATGAGACCGGGTTGTCCGGGCTCCCGTGGAGTGCGAGCACGTGGTCGTACTCGGCCGGGTCCGCCGGTTCCTCCTCCTCCTCGGTAGCGGTGTCGACGGACACCGACCCGTCCCACGGGCCGATGCCGGAGCCGACGCCCTCGATCTCGTCGGCGGACGGGTAGCCGGTCACGTCCGAGGGGAGCGGGAAGGACACGTCGCCGTCGGCCGCGAGGTCCGACTCGCTGACGCCGCCCGCCTCGAACTCCATGCTCCCGGAACCGACGGCGACGCAGTTCTCGACCGTCACGTCGGCGGAACCGCCGGACTTGTCGCGAAGGATCGCCTGATCGGAGTCGTTGTAGAACGTGCAGTTGCGGATCGTGACGGAAGCGCCCGCCGCCCCGTCGTGGACCTCAATGGGGTTCGCGGCCCCGTCGACGTCGAGGTAGATGAAGTAGCTGTCCTCGATGACGATGTCACCGGGGTGTCGGATGCGAACGCCCCGCGCGTTGGGGGTGTTGGTGTCGTCGTTCGGGATGTCCGCAGTGACGGCGATCAGGCTGTTGCGGACGTGGGTCGTCTGGCCGCTGCTCGTCCCATCGCGGTGGCCGATGCGGATGCCCGCGATGTTGTTGTTCACCGCCGCGCAGTTCTCGATGGTCACCGGGGGTTTGTCGAGGTACGCGCCGTTGTTGGCCATGAATCCCCATGCGGAGTTCCGGAGCGTCACGCGCTCGTCGCCCCCCTCGGGCGAGTAGAACGCGCGGTCCTCGCTCTGCTGGCCGCCCTCGGGCCAGACGAACCCGTCGACGGTCGCCCCTGGGGGTAGGTCGATGCCGGCCTTCGA
This sequence comes from Halorarum halophilum, assembly GCF_013401515.1. Classification (NCBI taxonomy): domain Archaea; kingdom Methanobacteriati; phylum Methanobacteriota; class Halobacteria; order Halobacteriales; family Haloferacaceae; genus Halorarum; species Halorarum halophilum. The sequence continues at coordinate 3,347,010 of NZ_CP058529.1, forward strand.
GCTCGGGTTCGCCCCGCGGACGACGACGTTCTCGAGGGTCCCCTCCACGGTCCCCTGCATCGTCCCGGACTCGAGGTTCAGTACGACGTCGCCCTCCGTCCCGCCGCCGACGAGCGCCGCGTTCGACCCGATGTCGAGGTCCTCGCCGCTCCACGTGTACTCACCCGGATCGAGCGTGACCTCGCCGTCCGGACTGAGCGTGAGGGACTCCTGTGCGGCCGCCCCGTTCGTGCTCACGCCGACCGCCCCCAGCGTGGCAGCCGTCGCGGCTGCCCCCTTCAGCAGCGAACGTCGCGAAGCACCCCCGATTTGGCCGTCTTCCGACGCCCCCTCTAGCCCCTCTGAGTCGTCGGTAGCGTTCCCCTTCTCTTCTCCGTCGTCGGTGTGGCCTGCTGCCATGGCCGGGTAGGATGGGGTTTACCAAAAAGCGGTTTTGACCACCTCGAGCGACTTACCTAGTGGGAACGGGTTTCTTTGGGGCAAGTGCAGTTCGACTGCGAGCCGATTACTGACCACCTGCAGGTTACATCAGGGAACGTGATATTAATTTCGTTGCTCCTCCGTTGACCGGAAGAGGGGGCACAGTTACCATCCGGTAAGTGTTTCCTACTCCGATACCGCTGTCGACGCGATTCGAGGCGGCCTGCCCGACACTGTGTAAGGGATCCCTACCTCCGGAAACACGAAGGCTCTCGGCCGGCAGGGGCCTGTCGTTTACATCAGTCGGCCGGGTGACGAGGCCGCACCTGCACGGTTCGAGTGTGAACGGGAGTGTGCGGCATCCCGAAGCTACCCGCTGCCGTGTATCCGGACGGTCGAGCGCATGAAGGGGAACTCGTCGGCGTCGTCGTGGCTCAGCCCGAAGACGTGGCCGAGCTCGTGACGGAGGGTGTGCCGGGTGATCGAATCGTCGTACCCAGTTCTGACCCACACCGTCGCGTGGGTGACCCTGCCGGTACGCGAGGAGGTCCACTGCCTCGCACAACCGACCGCGAACCGCCCCTCCCCGCAGCCGACCTCCTCCTGGAACACCACCACCAGGTCGGCCGAATCCCGTTCGTCCACGAGTTCGAACGACACGTTGCTCCCGGCGTAGCGCTGCGAGTTGGTCTCCCAGTGGTCGAGTTCCCGCTCCGCGAGCGCGTCGAGCGCCGGCGAATCGTCCCCCTCGTGTGCGACGTGGACCCGAACTGTGGTCCGCCTCCACGGGTTGTCGGCCGCCGCCGAGTCGGTGAACCGGTCGACCGTCGGGAGCGTGGCCTCCTCCGCGACGGCGGGGTAACCCATCGTTACCACCGTACCGAGGAGCGCGAGGAGGAGTCCGAGTTTCGCGACTCCCCGCGCGGACGGGACGGCGGTCCGGGACATAGCCTATCAGATGGGTGTCCGGTCATGAACCTTTGGCAACCACTAATTCGTGAACGAGCCACGAGCCCCCAGTTCACGACAGTATTCGACCGGTGGGTTCCGGGACCGCACGTAGGTTCGTCCGTCATCGCGCGGCCGCTCACGAGCGAATGCGATGTTCACTCCCGGAAACACACCTCTGTGGGAGGCCCGTGACGTTCGAGAGCGGCGTTCGCCGTCAGGATTCGAAGGACGCGAGCGTCTCGCGCTCGCTCGACCCGTTGCGGAGGCGCAGGCGGCGCTTGTCGTAGGCGCGGTCGAGGTCGAGCAACTGGCGCTGGCGGCTGACGAGGTAACCGTCGACGTCGCTCAGGTCGGTCGGATGGGCGGTCCGGATCCACACCGGACGGCGACCCGACTCGGAGAGCCCGCGGGCCCAGGCCTCGGCGGCGGCGCGGCTCTCGAAGGCGTGCCGGATCCCGTCGCGGTTGACGAGCCCCCCGACCGCGCCGTTGGCCTTCCGGGCCGACGGTTTCACCTCGACCTCGTACACTGGTGGGGGTTACGCGGCCTGGTATTTAAAAATCCCAGCTCAGAGCAGGTGCGAGAGGTTCCAGAGGCCGACCAGCCCGAACCACGTCGCGCAGCCGAGGTACACCGTCGCTCGTAGCCCCGGAACGTACCAGTCGGGCGTCCCGCCGTCGGTGATCCGGTCGACGAGGACGCCCGACTCGGCGAGCAGCCCGACCACGACCATCGTGACGACCGTCAGCACCGCCATCCCGCCGACCGGTCCGAACGCGGCCATCAGCGCCCGCGAGAGCGGCACCGACTCCCGGACCGAGTCGGATAGCGAGAGCACGACGACCGTCGAGACGGCGTCCAGTCCCTTGCCGGCGAGCAGCGCGGCCGCGAGCGTCAGCCGGCGACGTGGGAGCATACCGGGGTCGACGACCCCGGAGGAGAAATGTCTACGGGCGCTACTCGGCGGGGTCCGCGTCCGACCCGTCGCCTGTCGTCCGGTCGCCGTCCGTCGTTCGCCCGCCGTCCGCTCGGGCGTCCACTTCCCCGGGACCGTCGGTTGCCTCCGCCTCCTCGGCGAGCAGGCGGTCGAGCGCGTCGACCGCGGCCTCGACGCTGGCGCGGGTGATGTCGGCGTCCGCGGCCGACACCGTGGCCGTGCGGTCGCCGCGGCGCATCGTCACCTCGACGGCGACGACGGCGTCTGTGCCGCCCGTCACCGCGTCGACGTGGTACGACTCCAGCGCCGCGTTCGCGTCTGGGCCGAGCGCCGTCCGGACCGCCTCGACAGCGGCGTCGACCGGGCCGCTCCCGGTGCCGGCCGAGGTCCGCTCCTCGTCCTCGACGCGGAGGCGGACGCTCGCGGTCGGCACGTCGCCGCCGCTCGTCGCCGAGAGCGACAGCAGTTCGACCCGGCGCTCGCGCTCCTTCCCGAGCACGTCCGTGGCGACGGCGCGGAGGTCCGCGTCCGTGACGCGCTTGCCACGATCGCCGAGGTCCTTCACGCGGGCGACGATCGCGTCGAGTTCGTCGTCGTCGGGGTCGAAGTCCTGCTCGGAGAGGGCGGCCTTCACGCCGGCCCGTCCGGCGTGTTTCCCGAGGACGAGGCGTCGCTCGCGGCCGACCGTCTCGGGCGGGTACGGCTCGTACATCCGGCCGTCCTTCAGCGTGCCGTCGGTGTGGATGCCGCTCTCGTGGGCGAACGCGTTGTCGCCGACGACGGCCTTGTTCGCGCCGAGCGGGACGCCCGTGGCGTCGGCGACGCGGCGGGCGAGCCGGTACAGCGTCTCGAGGTCGAGCGTCTCGACGCCATAGCAGCGCTCCAGCGCGACGGCGACCTCCTCGAGCGCGACGTTGCCGGCGCGTTCGCCCACGCCGTTGACGGTGGCGTGGACGAGGTCGGCGCCCGCGTTCAGCCCGGCCAGCACGTTCGCGTTCGCCAGCCCGAGGTCGTCGTGGGTGTGGACCGACACCGGGCCGTGGGTCGCCAGCGTCGAGACGACCTCCGCGGTTCGCTCCGGCGATGCGGCCCCGACGGTGTCGCAGTAGCAGACGCGGTGCGCGCCGGCGTCCATCGAGACCGCCGAGAGCCGGTCGAGGAACTCGAGGTCGCCCCTGGAGCCGTCCTCGCCGAGCACCTCGACCCAGAGGCCGTGATCCCGGGCGTACTCCACCAGTTCGATGGTTCGCTCGAGGACGCCCTCGCGCGAGGAGCCCACCTTCGTCTCGACGTGGCGGTCGCTGGCGGGGACGACGAGGTTCACGCCGTCCACGTCGCAGTCAAGCGCGTGGTCGACGTCCGCGCGCACGCCGCGAGCGAAGCTGGTGACGGTGGCGTCGAGCCCGAGTCCGGCGACCCGGCTGATCGTCTCGCGCTCACCGGCGCTGGTGCACGCGGAGCCCGCCTCCACGAAGTCGACGGCGGCGGCGTCGAGGTCGCGGGCAATCTCGGCCTTCTCGTCGGCCGAGAGCGAGACGCCGGGCATCTGCTCCCCGTCGCGGAGCGTGGTGTCGAGGAACGTTACGTCGGTCGAATCGAGGGGAGGTGTGTTGTGGGCGTTACGCCCGAATAAAACGGTCACGAGTCATGACACTCTACTCCCCCTCCACGCCGGGGAGGGATAAACGGGGCCAACCGGACAGACCGGTCTGTCGGGCGGGCAAGAATTGCCCACCGAGCGGGGGTCCGGTCACTCCCGGAGTTCGATCCGATCCCCGACCGCCACGCCGTCGGCCGCGCCGGCCGGGAGTTCGATCACCGTGTCGGCCCGGCCGAAGCCGAGTCCGAGCCACGGGCGGAGGCGCTTCCGCTTCGTCACCTCGCCGTCGACGAGCCAGAGGGCGTCGATGGCGAACGGGACGAACACCATGTGGAGGTCGCGCGAGCCGACGCCGTCGAACGGGAAGACGAGCGCGTAGCCCTCCGGGATCGACCGGCGGAACATCAGCCCGCGCGCCTTCGCGAGGAACGAGTCCGCCGACTCGGCGTCGGTCGCGAGCACGTCCCCCTCGGCGTCGTCGACACCGTCGTCATCGTCGGCGGCGTAGTGGACGACCTGCACGTCGCGTCGGTCCCGGGGGCACAACTTGACGGTTCCGCTCCTGTGGGGGATTCTATATAGCGAAATGCGGTGCAGAAACGCACGCAGTCGTGGGGTTTCATGACAGTCACGACCAGCCGGCAGCGACGCTCCTCCCGCCGAGAAGGGCTTATCCGGGAGGACGAACCAGGACCGGTATGGAGGAGACGCCGGACGGGACGCCCGTCGGCGTGGACGACCCGTACGAACACGCCAGTCCCTGCGATCACCTCACCGGCGACGGGCGGTGTCGCTACGCCCTCGACTACGCGGGCCAGGACACGGAGTTCGCCGCCGACCGACGCGCGGACGACTACGAGTGCCTCGTGGCCGACGAGGACGCCGACTGGCCGGACTGCCCCCACTACCGATCGACCACAGACGGGAAGTCGTGTGCGCGCTGCGGGCTGGAGGAGGTCAGGATGGCCCACGACGCGAGGCGTCCGCTCGTCGAGGAACATCACCTCTCGTACGGTTCGGGGCGAAGCCCCGGAAACGGAGGTGGCGCCGCCGCCGAGGAGGGGAGCGGGGGGCGAGGGGATCGCCGGTCGGACGGTCGCCCACGCCCCAGCTCGGAACGGGACGGCTGGAGTCGCGACCGGAAGACCGAGGACCCCGGGGTCGCATCGGGGAGTGACACCCGGGACGACGGGAGCGATCGCGACGCCGACGGGGACGACACGCCGACCCACGAGATCACGGTCGGCCTCTGTCGCTGGTGCCACGCGAAAGTTCACAGGGGGTTCGCCCGGGTGGACGACGACGCGAACCCGGATCCGGAGGCCATCGCCGAACGCGAGTCGCGGCGCGGCACCGAGATGGGGGAGTTCGGCTTCTCGACCGCACGCGAGCGACGCCGGAACGAGTAGGCGCGAAGCGGCGTTGGTCCCTCCCGAACTTTATAACGCTCAAGGAGGTAATTCGGCAGCCTCAGTAACTCATAGCCCAGGTTTCGAGGAGGAAGGTCGGATGGCTGATTTCAGCGAATGAATCACATTTCGCTATATGAAATATTTCTCAGAGCGTCCATTCGTCGATGAGTCGAGTTTCCCCTTCGATTTTGGGGTGATTTCGGGTCCAACACGGGCAACCCCAGATTCCCGGGAAGGTGCCGTGCGAGCAGTTCGCGCGAAGCGGACTGCTTTTCACCGCGTCCGCGCTAGGCCCGCCATGAGCGAGCCGCGAATCGTGGTCATCGACAACCACGGGCAGTTCACCCACCTCGAAGGCCGGGCCCTCCGGGACGCAGGGGTGGACACGGAGATCCTGGACAACGACACGCCGCCGGGCGACATCGACGCCGACGGGCTGGTGCTCTCTGGCGGGCCGAGCATGGACCGCATCGGTCGCACCGAGGAGTACCTCGACCTGGACGTGCCCGTGCTGGGCATCTGTCTCGGCCTGCAGGCAATCGCCGAGCTGCTCGGCGGCACCGTCGAGTCGGGCGACTACGGCGGGTACGCCGACGTCGACGTGACGATCACCGACGACGACGACCCGCTGGTCGGGTCGCTCGCCCCGGGGACGCGCACCTGGGCGAGCCACGCGGACGAGGTGAAGGCGGTCCCCGACGGGTTCCACGTCACCGCCGACAGCGACGTCTGCGGGGTGGAGGCGATGAGCGATCCGGACCGGGACCTGTACGGCGTCCAGTGGCACCCCGAGGTGTCCCACACCGAGCGCGGGCAGGAGGTCTTCGAGAACTTCGTCGAGATCTGTCGCTAGATCTCTCGTTCGTCGTCGTCGCTGTTGACCGTTCTCTCCCGGAACCCCGCTCACGAACGGGATTTCGCCGGGCCCGCGACGTCCTCCTAACTAGTCGGTGGAACAGGCGACGACAACAGTGACTCGAACACCTTCCCTTCGGCCTTCCGGAGGTGCTGGTGGAACGTCGACGGGGCGATGTCGAGCGACTCGGCGACGGCCTCGCCGGCCGCATCTCGGGGCCACTCGAAGAAACCCGCGTGGTAGGCGGCTTCGAGGGCCGCTCGCTGGCGGTCGGTGAGGTCCGAAGCGAGAACGTGACTGACGTGTTCGGCCGTCTCGTCGCGTCGGGCGATCTGGCGGCGCTTCAACAGATCCGCAGCGGGGTAGATCGCCTTCACGGCGTCGATGACCCGCCGGACGTGCGTCTCCGGGGACAGGTGGATGGTCATCCGGTAGTCGCCGTCCTCGATGACGGCGTTCTCGATGGACCCGCCCAGGGAGGCGACAGTCGACAGCACCGGCGGCTCGGAGAGCCGAAGTTCGAAGTCACCCCTCCCGTCGGCGGTTCGGAACGTCACGTCGACCCAGTGGGGAACTTTCTCGACGAGGGCCTCGACGTCGTCGACCGCATCCTCCGTTGCACTCCCGTAGATGAGGTACTCGCCACCCCTGATGGGGACTGTGTGGTCGAGCGTGATCGTGCCGTCGGGTGGAGCGTCGACGCCGAACCCGGCGAACGCGTCCCGGATGCCGAACTGGAGTTCCACGACCTCGTCGCTCATCAGCGCCCGCTTGCGGTCGGCGGCGGCGATCGCGTGGGCGACGACCTCGCCGAGCTGTCCGATCACCTCGCGTTCCTGGCCTTCGAACGCGTCCGGTCGTTCGGCGGACACGTTCAGGACGCCGTACGTCGTGTCCCCGTGGACGAACGGGACAGCGGCGGACGACCTGACGCCGTGCTCCTCGGCGGTACCGCGCCACGGGCCGTGACGAGAATCGGTCCGAACGTCGCGTATCGGCTGAATCTCGCCCGTTCGAATGGCTCGTTCCATGGCCCTCTCGCCGCGTTCACCGTCGGGACCGACGGCTACCTCGGTGCCGTCCAGGCCCCCCTCCGCGCCGGCCTCGGTTCGCACGTCCACCGTCCGCGCGGTACCGTCGACGTCGCCGATCCATGCGGAGAGGTACGAGTCCGCGTCGGCGAGGTGCTCGCAGACCGTCGCCTCGATCTCCTCGCGGGAGGACTGTTCGACGACGACGTCGGTGATGCCCCGGAAGACGCCGTTGATCTCGTCGAGGGCCGTGAGGCGTTCGCGCTGGCGTTCGAGTTCGCGCTCCCGCTTCACGCGGTCGGTGATGTCCTGGGACATCGCGGTGGCGGCGAAGACGTCGCCGTCGTCGTCACGAACCGGGACGAAGTGGAACTCGTAGACCCTGTCGCCGATCGCCTCCTCGAACGTGGCGGTCTCGCCGTCGAGGGCGGCCTCGTAGTGCGGGACGACGACGTCCGCGATCACCCGTGGCAGTGCGTCGCGAAGGCGGTTCCCTTCGAGATCTGTTCGCGTCAGGGTGTCTTCCCCCTCCATCGTACCGCCAAAGGTGACGTACCGAAGGTCTCGGTCGACGAGGGCGACGGCGCCGCTGGGAAAGTGATCGACGAGCGTCTGGAAGTGGCGTCTCGCCTCCTGGAGTTCGCGCTCCCGCTCGACCCGCTCGGTCACATCCCTGGCTACGCCACATCGGCCGGACCGCTCACCGTACTGGTACGGATCGAAGCGGCCCTCGACGGGGACTGTGTCACCGTCGGCGGTTCGAAGGTCGAATTCGAGCGTCGCGTCGTCCAGCCTCCCGGCGACGACCTCGCGTTCGAGTTCGTTCGCCGTCTCGTTGACGTCGACGCTGGTCACGAGCGTGGGACGCCGGCCCAGCAGTTCGGAGCGGTCGTATCCGGTGAGCTCACAGAAGGCCTCGTTGACCAGGATGAAGCGACCCCCCTCGTCGAGCGCGTACACGCCGTCGGGAACGGTCTCCGTGATCGTCTCGTACAGTTCGAGTTCGCGTTCGCGCTCCTTGCGCTCGGTGACGTCGGTGAAGTACACCGACAGGCCGGACGGCGACGGGTAGATCCGGACGGACTCCCAGGTTCCGGGCGGATCGGAGAACCGCTCGAACGTCGTGGACTCCTGCGTGGCCATCGCCGTCTCGAACCGATCGCGAATCGGATCGTCGGCGGACACGGACAGCGCCTCCCAGACGGTTCGTCCGAGGAGGTCTGCCTCGGTGTGGCCTATGAACTCCTCGGCCCGGTCGTTGACGTGACTGAACCGGAACTCGTCGTCGAGTGCATAGAACGCGTCGTCGATCCGTTCGAACACCTCCTGCAGTTCGTGCTCGAGTTCGTCGCGCTGGCGTTCGAGGCGATGGGCCTGTTCCTTGAGTGGGGTGATATCCCTCCCGGTCGTGACCACCCGCTCGACCTCGCCGTCGGCGTCCAGAATCGGCGCGGTGTTCACGGAGTGCCACCGGAACTCGCCGTCTCCGACGTCGATCCTGGCCTGCCAGTCGGACACGGGTTCACCGGTCGCCACCGTCCGCGAGAAGGGATGGTCGGCGGGGGGAACGGGGTTCCCGTCGGCATCGCGGATCGCCAGGTCCGACGGCGTGTAGGACTCGACCCGATCATCGGGAATCCCGAGGAGGTCCTTCGCGCGTTCGTTGAGCCGCTGGACCTCACCGTCGCGGGTCCGGACGGTGATGCCCACCGGGCTCGTGTTCAGGATCCGATTGAGGAGGTCGCTCTCCCGCTCCATCCGCTCTTCAATCCGTCGCCGAACGACGAGGTTGCCGAGTTCTGCAGCCACCGACGAGACCGTCTCGACGAGTCGCTCGTCCGTCTCTCGGGCCTGACTCATGCCGAACATGAGCACGGCCACGACGTCGTCGCCGTCGACGATCGGAACGCCCAGCGAGGATCTCATGCCCTCGCGGAGGGCCGTCTCGAACCGGGGATACATCGCGGGAGTTTCGGTCGGGAGGTCGGCCAACCACTCGTACTCCCCGGACGCCCAGATGCGGCCCGGAAGCCCTTCGTCCCGATCGAACGTGACGTCCGCCGAGAACGCCGCGAACTCCTCGAAGTCCCCCCCGTAGTAGTCCGCCTCCATACGCCGGAGTTCACCCCCGTCCGTCGGAATCCACGCTTCGGCGTACTCCCAGTCGGTCATCTCACACACCGCGTGCAGTGTGGCCTCCACCCCGTCCTCGAAGGTCCCGGCCTCGGCGATCGCGCGCGTCGTCTCGTACAGCAGTTCGTGTTCAGCCTCGGAGCGCTTGCGCTCGGTCGAGTCCCGTGTCACCTTCGCGTAGCCCTGGAGGCTGCCATCCACGTCCCGGATGGCCGTGATAGTGACGTCCGACCAGAACCGCGAGCCGTCCGCACGAACGCGCCAGCCCTCGTCCTCGACCGAGCCCCGGCTTGCAGCGGCAGACAGGTGCTGTTCGGGCACGCCGGCCGCGCGGTCCTCGGCGGTGTAGAACGACGAGACGTGCTCGCCCAGCACCTCGTCGGTCGTGTAGCCCTCGATCTGCTCGGCCCCCGTATTCCAGGTGCGGACGTTGCCGTCCGGGTCGAGCATGAATATGGCGTACTCCTCGACGGCTTCGACCAGTGATTCGAACTGTGTCTGGTCCTTTCGATGGTCGTACTCCGAGCGCTTCTGTGCGGTGACGTCGTAGTAGAGTTCGATCCGGCCGCCGGCGTACGCGCCGGTCTCGACCGGCTTGCTGCGATGCTCGAGCCAGCGTTCCTCGCGCCCCTCGCCCGCCGTTACGCGGCACTCGAACCGCTCCGTGTACGTGTTGTCGTCGTAGGTCGCCAGGACCGTGTCGACGAACGACGACGAATCCTCGACTTCGAAGGCGATGTGCTCCTCAACGAGCCTGCGCTTGTCCCGGCCGACGACGCGCTCGCGGTCGAGTCCGAAGTACCGCTCGGTCGCCTCGTTGATCCACGCCACCTCGAAGTCCGCGTCGAGAACGAACACGCCGACCTGGGCGCTGTCGAGCACGTCGATCAGGGACTCCACAGCGGCCGGCCACCCCTGTGTGCCGGGGGAGTGGCCGGCCGACGATGTCGGCGGCCGCCACCACACGCGCGCGCTCGCACCGACCTTCTTGGTCTCGAGCCGACCGTGCTCGACGAGCCGCTCCAGGCGTTCGTAGGTACTCCGTCGGCCGAGGTCGAGGAGTTCCGCCACTTCGGTCGTCGTTCGTGGAACCCCCGCTCCATCGAAGAGAGTGAGTGTTTCCCGAAGACTCTCCGTCAGTGATCCGGGGGACATTACTCTGTATCCTCGCCGCTGAGGCTAATCAACTCTCCGCCGGCGGAGGTACGCTCGGAGGTCGGATGCGGGGAACTTCGTGGTCGTCTCGTCGCTGGTATTCGGGAGGACGAGGAAACGACGCGGTACGCATCCGGTTCCTCGGTTACCGCGGGCGGAACCTAATCACCGTTACTGTAGCCTTAGGGGTGAACGGTCCCCAGGGACGATAGACGCCAGCCGACGCCGGTCGGTCGCAACGAACACCAATATGAGCCAGTCTTCAAGCGAGTTTACGGGGGAGCGTACGGGAACGGACGACCTGACCGAGAGTGATCGCCATCGGTTGCTCGCGGCGGAGCATCGCAGGATCGCGCTCGACATCCTCGAGGGTCGAACCGCCCCGGTCGAACTCGAGGAACTGGCGGTCGGGGTCGTCGGGCGAGAAAACGGTCCGCGTGCGGCCGACGTGGAGACCGTAGAGCGCGTGGCGATCATGCTCCACCACGTTCACCTCCCCAAGATGGCCGAGTTCGGTGTCGTCGACTACGACCCGGACACGAACCGTGTCGAATCGTGTCCCGCCCGCCGCGCCTCCTCGACTGAGTAGGGGTTCGTCGGTACCTCCTCGATTATCACGGGAACGCTTCCTCGTCGAGGAGCCATCCGCTCCCCATTCGAGCGGCCCGTTCACGCACGAACGTGCCCGAAGGAAGGGTTTCATCGGAGCCGGCATGGCGGAATACCGGTGGGCTGGAGATCCGGAGTCGGTCACAGCGTTCGTCGAGCCGGCTCGAACCCACCGAACGGAGCTCCAACCTGGCGAAACGAGACCCACCGACGAAGAACAGCCCTTTTTAATTGGCGGACGCGTGGCTCCAATCCACTTCACACATGACCGCCTCGCAGAGCAACCTCGCGGGCCTCTCGCGGTTCATCTTCCGAGCGCCGTCGTGGTCCACGAGCGTCGCCTTCGCCATCTTCCTGGCGGCGGTCGCGGGCGTCGGCGCGTTCGAGCGCCCGGAGGCAGTCACCACCTGGCGGGGGATCCTGTTCGTCGGGCGCGACGCGTGGGAGGGCATCTTCTTCATCGGCATCCCCACCGTGGTCGCCAGTTTCGCGACCACGTGGGTCGACCACCGCGTCGGCGGGCGGCTCACGCACAACCGCTCGTCGCTGCTCGCGCTCGTGTGCGAGCTGGTCATCGTCGTGATGCTCACGGTCGCGGGGACGCTCTCGTATCTCACGAGCCTCGAGCAGCGGTTCGTCTTCGACGTGCTCGTCGTCTCGCTCGCGTCCGTGTTCGCGCTCCGCCTGCTGGTCATCATGGCCGTCTCGGGCTCGCGACTGCTCGTCGCGGCGATTCCGGCGAGCATCCAGACGGTCACCGCCGCTGCGCTCCTGTTCGTCTACAGCGGGACGCTGCTATTCCTCGAGGTGGGCGGTCCGCTGTTCGACGCGCTGCTCACGCCGTACCTCGCCCGGCCGGAGGAGGCGCCCCAGGCGCTCTCGGCCATCGGGCCGAACCACTTCATGCTGCTCGGGCTCACGTGCGCGCTGTACGGGCTCGCCGTCTGGGGGTTCCTCTACGTCGTCGACCGCCCGTGGCGGAACTCGCTCGGCGTCTCCGTGCTCGACTTCCTCGGCGGGTTCATCGGCCACATCGCCGAGGGGAGCCGCGAGCTGGAGGACTTCTTCGAACAGCTCGGCGAGGAGGCGCTCGTCCCCGTCACCGTCCTCTCCGTTCGGACGCCCGACGGCGAGGAGAAGGCCCGGTGGGTGCTCCCGATGATCCACCCCGGTCCGATGGGCGAGATCGGCGGCGGCAACCTCCCCGTCCGGATCGCCGCCCACGCCGACGGGCTGGCGTTCCCGCCCCACGCCACCGCCGGCCACGATTTCAACCTCGTCACCGAGCGCGAGGTGGAGTCGGTCATCGACGCCGCGGACCGCGCGTTCGACCGCCTTGAGTACACCGACGAGGCGACCCGGGGCGCCCGCGTCGCCTCGGGCGAGGCGAGCGTGCTCGGCCAGTCGTTCGGCGAGAACGCGCTGCTCGTCTCGACGTTCGCGCCGGGGTTCGCCGACGACGTGGAGTACGCGGTCGGGCTCTCTGCCGCCTCGGAGGCCCGAGCGGGCGGCCTGCGCGACGTGCTGCTCGTGGACGCCCACAACTGCAACAACGGCCTCGACGGGCCGGACCTCGGGCACGTCACCCCCGGGTCCCGCCGGTCGTTCGACCTGATGGGCGCCGCGCGCGACGCGGCCGACCACCTGGTGAACGCGCCGCGCGGCGCCCTCGCGGTCGGCGTCGCCTGGGACCGAACCGAGTGGACCCCAAAGGAGGGCGTCGGGCCGCTCGGCGTACGCGTGATGGTATCGAAGGTCGGCGCCAGCGAGGGCGAGGGTGTGACCGCGGACGTGGCGGGTACCACCACCGCCTACGTGCTCGTCGACGGCAACAACATGGAGCCGGGCCTGCGCGACCGCCTCGTGGACACGCTCGTCGCTGACCTCGTCGACGAGGCCGAGGTGATGACCACCGACACCCACATCGTCAACACCGTCGAGGCGGACAACCAGGTCGGCGCGGCGATCGACGTGGACGAGCTCGAGGAGCTCGTCCGCGACCTCGTGTCGGAGGCGAAGGCGGACCTCGAACCCGTCGAGGCCGGCATGGCGTCGGAGCGCGCCGAGGTCACCATCTTCGGGAACGACCGGACGGAGACGCTCGCGAGCCACGCCAACGCGGCCGTCTCGATGGGCGGCGCGCTTGCGCTCGCCGTCATCGTCTCCTCGCTCGCCGTCTCGGTCATCCTCTTCTTCGTCACCGGGGCGTGAGCCGCGACACCGTCGCCTCGCCGTCGGCCACCACGCCGTACTCGGCCGCCGCGACCGACTCCGGAGCCCTCCGATTCGCCGCGCTGTATCGCGATTCCAGCGAAGCCAGTACCGCGTCCCGAACGCAGACCCGCGCCGCGTCGCCGACGACCGTCGCGCTCCCGGAGAACGCCGCCGGGTCGCCCCCGGGGTCGCAGCCGACGACCACGGCGTCGGTCGTCGTCCCCGGGAACCCGGTCGCCGCGAGCAGCGTCGCCGCCTTCGCCTCCGCGGCGACGGCGACGAGGTTCGCCAGGGCGCCCGGCGCGAGCGCTCGGGTCGTGCCGACGACGAGGTTGACCGTTCCGACCCGTTCGGAGTCCGCCTGTGACCCCTCCGAACTCCTCCGATTCGGCTCGTCGTCTTCGTGTTTCCCGTCGAACACCGGACCGGGCTCGAAATCGCCGACCGGGAGCGCCGCCGGGTTCGAGACCCCGGCGGTGGCGATGACCTCGACTGGCCCCCTGCGCGCTCGCCGCGCGTGGGTCTGGTCGACGCCGGTGAGCAGCGCCGGTCCGTCGGCGGCGAACCCGGCCCGATCCCTGTGCTCCCGGACGTAGGCCGCGAGGTCGGTCTCTGGCCAGCCCTCGGGTACGGTGAGGTTGTACGCGGCGTCGGCGACGGATTCGCCGCCGTTCGCTCCCGTGGAGAGCCAGCGGGTGCCCGGACGCCGGAGCTGACAGACCCCCTCGTCGACCGTCGCCTCGAACACGCCGGACTCCCCCTCCTCGCCGCCCGAGTGGTCCCCCCGATCGGCCCCCGGTTCGTCCCCTCGATGGGAATCGGATTCGGTCTCCGATTCGCGCTCCCGTGTCACGGTTCCACTCCGGGGAGCGCCCCGAGCAACTCGTCGTTCTCCGACCGTCGCTTCACCGCCACACGGACGTGGTTGTCGAGGCCGCGGAAGGTGGTCGCGTCGCGGACCGCGACGCCGCGCTCCCGGGCGTGCTCGACCACGGCGACCGGGTCGCGCTCGCGGGTGTCCAGCAGGAGGAAGGGGGCGTCGGACGGCGCGACGTCGTAGGCGGGTTCGAGTCGTTCTCGGAGCCTTGCGCGTTCCTCTGCGGTCCGCTCGCGCGTCTCCGCGACGAAGTCCGTCGCGCGGAGGCAGTGGGCGCCGACCCGCGCGGCGGGCGTCGAGAGGTTCCAGGCCGGGCGCGCGGTCGCGAGCCGTTCCCGGAGGTCGCCGTCGGCGACGAGGAAGCCCGCTCGGATCCCCGGCGACCCGAACACCTTGGTCAGCGAGCGGGCGACGACGACGCCCGGTTCGCCGGCCATCGACGGGCGGTCGACGTAGTCGAGGAACGCCTCGTCGACGAGCAGGACGGTCTCCGATTCCCGGCACCGTAGGGCGAATCTCCGCAGCGCGTCGGGGTCGGAAACCTCCCCGGTGGGGTTGTTCGGCGTACAGACCACGGCGAGTGAGTGGCCCGACGGGTCGACGTCGAGTATCCCGTCGTGTGGGACGAACTCGGGGTCGGCGCCCTGGAGGCGGACCTCCCTGGCGTACTCCGAGAAGGAGGGGTACGGGACGAGCGCGGAGTCCCCGGGGCCGAGCGTCGACTCGAAGGCCAGTCGCATGCCGGCGAGGCCGCCAGGCGAGGGTATCACGGCGTTCGGGTCGCAGTCGACGTACTCGGCCGCGGCGGTCCGGAACTCGGGGTAGTCGTCGTCCGGGTACCGGCGAGACTCGTCGAGCGCCGCGGCGTAGACGTCCGCGACGCCGGGCGGCCGCTCGGGGTTCGTGTTCGCGCTGAAGTCGAGCACGTCCGGGTCCGACTCGCCGCCGTGGGCGACCCGGCCGACCGACTCGAGCGCGTCGGGGTGCATACTCGGGTGTGGGTGGGGTCCGGCCTGAAGGTTGCGTCGTTGGGAGCCGGTGGTTTCGTACCGAATCTCGGCTCGGTTGGAACCCTCAAGAACTCGCTGGATCCGCCTCCTGAGTGCTAAGTTTAGTCGAATCAGTTACCGGAGCGGCTATCGATCCTTTCGCGATCTCCCAGAAGTCGCCTGCAGGATGTAGAGGCTGCATTGAGCACGAGCAGCGAACTCTATCCAGATGTCCCGACTGAACCAGCCATAGGCGGGTCAGTTTTATCATCATGTTTTTCTACTACCAGGAATATCGTGTAATACCTCCATGCGAACCCGCCGCTCGATTCTCTGCACTCTCGGCTGTGCCGCGACTGTCACGACGGTCGGGTGTGCTGGCTCTCCTGTTGATTTTCTGGATTCTGGGACGAAACTGGCCCAGCTTCATCTCACGAATCTTAGTAGCTCATCTCACCGGTTCGAGATTCGTGTCCAACGAAACGATACGGTCGTCCACGAGTCTACTCACACGCTCGAGGGAGACGGAGGGTCTGTAACCGGGACTGTAGATGTTTGTCCGTGGATGGACACGTCTGGTTCGTATGTTGTTGCCGCGAGGCTTGGAGATGGCGAGTGGGTGTCTCAGTCCGTCGACGAGGGAGTGAGTTCGAGTCCCGAATATGCCTTCGCCTATATCATCTACGATGGGTGGAATACAGAACGACTTACCTTCGTGATTGAGCCGGCGAACGAACGCGACATGTACCCCACCGAAAAATGTCACTTAGCTCCTTCCCCACGAGACGAATGAACGACGGTTGGTCCGTCACATAGCACCTCCATATGTACTGAACAGCTTGACCTGTGCTGCGATACGTTCGTTTGACCGATGCGGGCCCGCTGTTCAGGTACCTGTTAGAAATTCCGCCGATTAGTTCGCAAACTCGACTGAGCAGGGGTTCACCCAACTGAACCTCTGAGAAAGGGAATGCACTTGTCAGTGGACTGTCGCCCGTAAATATGCCAAGCTCTCCGTCCCGTCGGACATTCCTCCAGCTTTCGGGTCTGGCTATCGCCTCTGTGGCAGGATGCCTCGGGGGGTTGCCGGACCTACAGTATTCGAATCGAACGGAGCGAGAAGTCGTCGTGACGACCACCGTCACGCGAGATGCGAACGGGGAGACGGTGTTTTCCGATACGAGAACAATTCCGGCAGACGAGTCAGCCAGCTACAGGAATCCGATTACAGGGGAAGAACTGTTTCTAATTCGAGTGTCCGTAGAGAACGGGCCGGAAGACACCTACGAGTGTGATCTCCCCGATTCTAACGCATATGGGCTCTCCATCCGAATCACCCGGGATGCTATCGAGTTCCAGAGGATGGCAACGTAGCCTCGCCACCGTATATCCTCCATCACTTAGCGATAAATTGGCGGGCCTACGTACCGGTGATTTCACACGAGAAAGCATCCAGTAAACGGGGATCCGACGGAGCCTGAAAGCCGTGTGATCGACGGCGATCCGGTCGAACACGAATGCGTCGAATGTCCCGGTTCTCGGCTCGGGCGGCCCGCTTGATGCGTTACCTCGGATTCGCTCGGCGGTCGCACCGACGTCAATCCACGAGTCGCTGGGCGAGTTCGAGGTCCTCCGGCCGATTCACGTTCACGGCCAGCCGGGCGTCCCAGGAGACGACGACGCGGTCCTCGCCGTCGCCGACGACGTTCAGCCCGGAGGGCGCGAGTTGGCGGCCGTCGCGCTCGAACGAGGCGTCCGCGCTCGCGCCGAGTTCGCGCTTCAATCGGACGGGGACGCAGACCGCGAGCGAGTCGCCCTCGGCCCGGTCGAGCGCCCAGTCGACCGCTTCTGGGGAGAGCAGCGGGAGGTCGGCCGCGCAGGTCAGTGCCGGGCGCCCTACCTCGTCGAGCGCGCGGTTGAGGTCCGCGACGTACCCCTCGCCGGTCCCCTCGATCACCTCGCAGTCGGCCGACTCGGCCCAGGCTCGCGTCTCGGGGGTGTGCGGGGAGACGACGGCGTGGATGCGCTCGACGCTCGACGCCGCGAGCGCCCGCCGGACGCGCTCGACCGTCGGGACGCCGTCGACGGGGACGAGCGGTTTCTCCGTTCCTCCTGCCGACCCGAGCCGACTGCCCTCGCCGCCGCACATCAGAACAGCGTCCACACGACCACCCCCGCGTGGAGCGCTGTCGCGCGCCCGAGTTCGTTGGCGGCACCGAGCACGTCGCCGGTGATCCCGCCGAGGCGTCGGTCCGCCCACCGCTTCACGAGGAGGGCGACGAGGGGACCGGCCAGCAGCGCGGCCGCGAGCGCCGGCAACGTCCCGCCGACCGCGACGATGGCGGGGAGCGCGAGCGCGGCGACGAGCACGAGGTCGGCCGGCGCCGACTCGCCGACGAGCCGGCTTCCTAGCCCCTCGTGGCCGGGGTCGCCGAGACAGACCAGGAGCGCCATCCCGACCTTCGCGCCCACCTCTGCGGCGACGACGATGCGGAACGCCGCGAGGCCGGAGCCGATCCCCGCCGCGCCGAGCGCGCCGAATGCGAGGACGAGGAGCGTGACTCCGAGGGCGAGCGCCCCGCCGACGCCCGTCGCGGAGTCCTTCAGTACCGCCCGCCGGCGCTCGGCGTCGCCGTGGACGGCCGCCGCGTCGCCGAGGTCGGCCAACCCGTCGGCGTGCGTGAGACCCGTGAGGAGGTAGAGCGCGACGAGGTACGTCGCGACGGCGGTCGCGGCCGGAATTGGGAGGACGACGGCGAGTCCGGCGAGCGCGCCGACGAGGTAGCCGACGGCCGGGAACGTCGCCGGCACCCGCCGAAACGCCTCCCAGTCGGCCGCGTCACCGCCGGCCGGCAGGCGCGTCAGGAACGAGACGGCCCCCCGGAGCGCGCTGGCCATCAGGGCGCCACCCCCCAGAGCAGGCCGACGGCCCCGGCGACGGCGACGACCCCGGCGAAGGCGGTGACCCCGAGCGCGCGGAGCCCGTCCGCGACGGAGGGGTAGTCGCCACCGCCCGGAAGGTCGTACACGCCCGGCTTCTCCAGCCGAACGCCGAGCACGTGCGCCAGCGTCGCCATCGGCCAGCCCGAGTTGGGCGAGGGCGGCGCGCGGGCGTCGCGTCGGGCGGCGAGGAGGGCGTCCGGCCGCCCGGCGGCGAGCGCGAGCAGGAGCGCCGTCACCCGTGCGGGGAGCCACATGACGACGTCGTCCAGCCGCGCTGGCGCCCAGCCGACCGGCTTCTCGCGGTAGCCGAACATCGAGTCGAGCGTGTTCACGGCCTTCGTCCACGCTGCCGCCGCGGCCGCCAGCGGGAGGGCGAGGCCGGGTGCCGCGACGCCCGCGACGAACCCGGCGAGGGTGAACGCGCCGAGCGGCGCGACGAGGCCGTCGGCGAGGTTCTCCGCGAGCGACTCCACGGCGGCGGAGCGGACCTGTCCCGCCGACAGCGACGCGGCGTCCCGGCCTGCGAGCGCCAGCAAGGACTCGCGAGCGGCCGCGAGGTCGGACTCGCTCTCGACGATCGTGCGTCGCGCCGCGCCGAGCAGCATCCGCAGGCTCGACGCGGAGAAGAGCACCAGTCCCGCGAGCGCCGCGCCCGCACGCGGGTCCACGCTACTCGCCGCGAGTACGAGGCCGAACGGGACTCCCGCGGCCAGGAGGGGTAGAAGCGACGCGGCCCCGACGCCGACGGCTCGCGGGCGGCCCCAGTCGCGGTCCAGCGGGTCGACGAGTCGGCCGAACAGCGCGACCGGGTGGACGCGTGCCGGCGGTTCCGCGAGCAGGGCGTCGAGTCCGGCCGCCACCAGGACGGCGCCGGCGGTCAGCACTCGCGTCCCTCCCGCCACTCCGCCGCGAGCGACTGAAGCGGGCGGTCCGTCACGTCGACGAAGGTGCCTCCGGCGTCGGTGATCCCGCCGTCCGTCGCCGGGTCGTCGCCGACGTGGGTCAGCGACTCGACCGGGACGCCGAGCCCAGCGGCGAGCGCCTCGAACGCCCTGCGGTCGGGCTTGCGCCACCCGCAGGCGACGCTGGTGACGATCGAATCGAAGTCCTCGCGGGACAGGTCCGACCGGACGAGCGTCCGACCGACGAGTTCGGGGACTGCGCAGTTCGAGAGCAGGCCGACGGGACCCCGTTCCCGGGCGGCCTCGACGGCGTCGACGGCGCTGTCGCGGGTCGAGACGGCCGGGTCGAACGCGGCGACGACGGCCCTGCGTGCGGCGTTTCCGGGCGCGTCGACGCCGCGGGAGGCGAGCGCGGCGCTCACGTGGGCGGGGAGCGGGACCTCGGCCCCTTCGGGGGCGTCGATGTGGGGTTCGCGGTAGGCGGCCTCCCAGTCGTCCGGCACCGCGACGCCGCGCTCGCGGAGCTCGTGGCCGACGGCGGCGGCGGGGTCGTCGGGGCGCTCGACGGCGACGAGCGTGCCGAACAGGTCGAAGGAGGTCGCCACGGTTGGTGTCGGGTGCGCGTGGCGCCGGCAAGAAGCCACCGTTGCCGACGCGGGGGCCGGGTCGGACGCGGTTCAGACGACGTTCGAGTCGATGTCCCGGGGGAAGTAGGTGAGCCACTCGACGCCGTTCTCGGTGACGGCGATGGTGTCCGAGTGGCGGTAGCCGGCCTCCTCCGTGTAGATGCCCGGTTCGATGGTGTAGATCTGCCCGGGAGCCATGAGGGCGTCGCCCTCGTCGACGTGCTCGTACTCGCCCCAGCCCCGGTCGATGTACGGCGGTTCGTGCCCGTCGAGCCCGATGTTGTGGCCGACGTGGTGCTGGGCGAGGTCGGTCACGCCCTGCTCCTCGAAGTAGTCCCACACCGCCCGGTCGACGTCGCTGATGGGGACGCCGGGGCCGAGCGCGTCGATGGCGATGGTCTGGGCCTCGAGCATGAGTTCGAAGTAGTGCTCCTGCTCGTCGGTGTAGTCGCCCACGAACATCGTCCGCTCCAGTTCGGAGTTGTAGCCGTCGACGTTCGCCGAGGCGCCGGTGATGAGGACGTCGCCCTCGGAGAGCGTCTCGTTCGGCGTGTGTCCGTGCGGGAGCGCCGTCTCCTCCCCGGAGATGTAGCCGGCGCGGACCGGGCCGCTCCCCCGGACGCGGACCGAGTACCGGTCGCCGAGGGTGTCGAGCATCGCGCGTGAGGCCTCCATCGAGGCGCGCTGGCTCACGGTCGCCGGGTGGGCGCCGGCCTCGGTGTACTCCGCGAGGTAGCGGTGGCCGAGGTTCGCCCACTTCGCGGACTCGCGAACGAGGCCGACCTCGGCGTCAGTCTTCTCCCAGCGCAT
Source organism: Halorarum halophilum (assembly GCF_013401515.1). Taxonomy (NCBI): domain Archaea; kingdom Methanobacteriati; phylum Methanobacteriota; class Halobacteria; order Halobacteriales; family Haloferacaceae; genus Halorarum; species Halorarum halophilum. The sequence continues at coordinate 3,367,475 of NZ_CP058529.1, forward strand.
CCGGGTCGTCCACGACTGGCTCTCCACGTCGACGAACTCCGAGAGCGCGGGGCCCTCGTACCCCATCACGCCGGGGGCGCCGTCCGCGTCGGAGACGACCGATTCGACGCCCATCCCCTCCAGCATCCCCGCGGCGACCTCGATGGGGGCGCCACCCGGATAGTCGAAGTAGTGGTGGACGGCGTCGATTCGAGGGTTCGACTCCACGCGCTCGACCTCGAGCCGCGGGACGGTGATCTCGACGCGCTCGTCCGTGACGGCGAGGACGACCGGTCGCTCGGTCTGGATGTGGTGAAAGCCGGTGAGGTACTCGATGCCCGTCGCGCCGAACCACGTTGCTGCGTCCGCGTCGGTGTCCGCCAGCCGGCCGCGGACCTGCGCAAGCCGCGCGTCGAACTCTGATTCGGGGAGTCTCGTCGCCATTGCGGGCGAATTCGGCCGTCGAGGCATAAGATTCGGGGAACCGGATGGATGTTCTGTGTGGGGACGAAATCCACCAGTAAATCGAATAACGCGATATCAAATTTCTTCGGCGGGGCCGAACGTCGCACCGCGGACCTCGCCGCTGTCCGGTGGTTTCGAGGAAAATTCATAGCTGACCCCGCCGCAGTCACTCGATTTCCCGTTCACTCCGAAACTCCTTGGCGACTCCATCCGAACCGCCGGTCGTGCTCTCGTACGACCTGTCCGGCGACGCGGCGTGGATCACCATCGACCGTCCGGAGAAGCGGAACGCGCTACCCGTGGCCGGGTGGCGGGAGCTGACCGGCCTGCTCCGTCGGGCGGAAGGGGAAGCGCGGGTCGCGGTCGTCACCGGCGTCGGTGACGCGTTCTGTGCGGGCGACGACATCGCGGCGCTCGATGCGGCCGAGACCGACGCGGACGTCGCGGAACTGGCGGACTCGCTCTACGACGCCCTGTTCGGCGTCGAGAAGCTAGACGTGCCAGTCGTCGCCGCCGTGAACGGCCTCGCCTACGGGGGCGGATGCGAACTCGTCGCCGCGAGCGACCTCGCGGTAGCCGTCGAGGACGCGGCGTTCGCGCTCCCGGAGACGACCATCGGCGCGTACCCACCGTACGCGATGGAACGTGTGGCGTCGACGGTCGGGAAAAAGCGGCTCATGGAACTCGCGCTGACGGGCGAACCGATCGACGCCGAGTGGGCACGCGACTGGGGCCTGGTCAATCGTGTCGTGGGTGAGGGCGACCTGAGCACGGCGGTCGAGGCGTTCGTCTCGTCTATCGCCGAGTCGCCGCCGACGGCGACGCGGACCGCAAAACGGGCGGCAGCGGCGAGTCTGGCGTCGGCGGACGAGCGGGAGCGCGTCCACGAGTCGCTCTCGACGGTGCTCGCGGACGAGGAGTGTCGGGCGGCGGCCAGATCGTTCCTCGAGGACTGACCGGGACGCCGCTTCACCGCCCCGCCGTTCCCTTACGCGTCGTCGCCGAGGCTGACGCGGACGAACTCGTCTGTGACGACCTCGACCTGTTCGGGACGGACGTCGAGCGCGTCGGTACCGGAATCTGCGGCCGCGCCCATCTGGGATTCCGTGCCAGTCTCGGGCGCGAGTCGCGCGCTGTCCTCCTCGATGCCGGTGATACGTCCGATCGGCTCGCCGCGCTGGTCGACGACCTCCATACCGACGTGTTCCTCGGTGAAGTGCTCCATATCGACGCCTCGGTTCGCGAGCCCCAAAGGTGAACTGGCCACCGCTGCCGGGCGGTCACTTCGCTACCAGCGGTGGTGGACGTGCTCGGCCACGTGCTCGTCGTACACGTCCCGCGTCACCCCGTGGAGCCGGTGCGGGAGCGGGTCGGCCTCGCTCGCGGCGACGTTCTCCGCGATGTGCTCGGCCGACGTCGACCCGGGGATGACCGTCGAGACGGCGTCGTGGTCGAGGATCCAGCGGAGGGTGAACTGTGCGAGCGTCAGGTCCTCGGGGACGTGCGGTTCGAGCGCCTCGACGGCGTCGACACCGGCGTCGAGCGGGACGCCGGCGAACGTCTCGCCCACGTCGAACTCCTCGCCCTCGCGGTTGAAGTTCCGGTGGTCGTTCTCGGGGAACGTCGCGTCGCGGTCGATCGCCCCCGTGAGGAGCCCGGAAGCGAGCGGGACGCGGACGACGACGCCGACGCCGCGTCGCCTCGCCTCCTCGAAGAACAGCCCCGCGGGCCGCTGGCGGAACGGGTTGAAGATGATCTGGACGGTCTCGACGCCGGGGTACTCGATCGCCTTCAGCGCCTCCTCGACCCGTTCGACGCTCACGCCGTAGTGGGCGATCTTCCCGCGCTTCCTGAGGTCCGCGAGCGCGGCGAACGTCTCGGGCTGGTAGTACGCGTCCGTCGGCGGGCAGTGGAGCTGGAGGAGGTCGAGGGTGTCCTCGTTCAGGTTCTCCCGCGATCGATCCACGAACCGTTCGAGGTTCTCCGCGTCGTACCGGTCCGCGTCGTGCGGGTCGAGCCGGCGACCGGCCTTCGTCGCGACGGTCACCTCGTCGTGCGCCTCGCGCTCGTCGAGCACGGCGGCGATGTGGCGCTCGCTGCGGCCGTCGCCGTACACGTCCGCCGTGTCGAGGAAGTCGACGCCCGCGTCGAGCGCCGCCCGAACCGCCTCCCGGCCGGCTTCGTCCGGGACGTCTCCCCATCCGCCGCCGATGTTCCAGGTACCCAGTCCGATCTCCGTCACGCGGCCGGCCGCGCCGAGTGTCCGTCGGTCCATACGTAGCACACGCGTGCCCCTGCCAAGACCCCCACGACGCCGGCGAGGGGTTCTGGTACGGAAACTCCCCCGCTCGCCGACCTGCTAACCCGTTCACCTGTCCTCTCGTTCGCCAGGATCGTTGACATCTTATTCGTCTTCCCGCGCGTACGTCGCGCGCGAGAAGACCAAGTTGACTGATCGTCGGGACCGAACCCGGTCGGGGTACTCCTCGCAGGTCACCGGTCGCGTGGCCCCTCCCGAGCGACGCGTATACCCGGTAAACGCAGGGAGACGTACCGAAGGGGCGGGACACGGCGTTCGACGACCGAGTCCGACGTGCGGCGCACGAGGGACAGGTTGAAATACGGGGTGTGTGTATACGTCGCTGACACGACGAACGGGGCCCGCCGTTGCCGGCATCTCGGATCCACGTGGCGGGACGGGATGGCGGGGGTGACGGGATTCGTCATACGCCCGTCCGCCCGTCTGACGCGGTCCCGCCGGACGCTCTGGCGAGAAACCCGGACCAAGACCATCCGTGTGACGTACTGCAGCCCGGAACGCCGGAATCCACGGCGGAACCGGACCGAACCGACGGGGTAGGACGACGCTACCGTCTTACGGGGCGGGGAAGGACTGTCTTACATCCCCCGGTAGCTTTATAACAAATCGGTTTGTGATTACGCCTGCGTAAGACGGAATGTCTTACGGACCGCTGACGCCGGACGGGTGCCCCGTCCAGGCGGTCCGGACTCGAGGCACGCGGACGCGTGCTCGCCGTCTTACCGGGGGAATGTACCAATGGAGCGTGTGACACTACGAATACCCAAGCAACAGATCGAGGAGGTCGAACAGATGGTCGAGACCGGCGAGTTCCCGAACCGCAGCGAGGCGATTCGGTCGGCGGTCCGCGACATGCTCAACGAGCAGACGGACACGTCGGGCGAGCGCACCCGCCGCGAACGGAGCAAGCGCAGCTGGGCGAAGGTGTAAGATGCAGGATATCGTCCAGGACGCGCTCGACAACGCGGAGGCCGAGAAGCGCCAGATGTCCGAGATGGACGACGACGACGAGTTCGGGGAGCCCCGGATCGTCATCGTCGGCGCGGGCGGTGCCGGCAACAACACCATCAACCGGCTGTACAACATCGGCGTCGAGGGCGCGGAGACCGTCGCCATCAACACCGACAAGCAGCACCTGAAGATGATCGAGGCCGACACGAAGATCCTCGTCGGCAAGTCGCTCACCCAGGGGCTCGGCGCCGGCGGCGACCCGAGCATGGGTTCGCGCGCCACCGAGATGGCCCAGGGGACCATCAAGGAGGTCCTCGGCGACGCGGACCTCGTGTTCGTCACCGCCGGTATGGGTGGCGGCACCGGCACCGGCGCGGCGCCAGTCGTCTCGAAGATCGCCAAGGACCAGGGCGCCATCGTCGTCGGCATGGTGTCGACGCCGTTCAACGTCGAACGCGCCCGCACGGTGAAGGCCGAGGAGGGCCTCGAGAACCTCCGCAACGAGGCCGACTCGATCATCGTCCTCGACAACAACCGCCTGCTCGACTACGTGCCGAACCTCCCGATCGGCAAGGCGTTCTCGGTGATGGACCAGATCATCGCCGAGACCGTGAAGGGGATCTCGGAGACGATCACCCAGCCCTCGCTCATCAACCTGGACTACGCGGACATGTCCACGATCATGAACCAGGGCGGCGTCGCGGTGATGCTCGTCGGCGAGACCCAGGACAAGAACAAGACCCAGGAGGTCGTCAACGACGCGATGAACCACCCGCTGCTCGACGTGGACTACCGCGGCGCGAGCGGCGGCCTGGTCCACATCACCGGCGGGCCCGACCTCACGCTGAAGGAGGCCGAGGGCATCGCCGACAACATCACGGAGCGGCTCGAAGCCAGCGCGAACGTCATCTGGGGCGCGCGCATCCAGGACGAGTACAAGGGGAAGGTACGCGTCATGGCCATCATGACCGGCGTCCAGAGCGCACAGGTCCTCGGCCCGAGCACGCAGAAGCAGGCCGACAAGTCCCGCGCGAGCATCGAGGGTCGCGAGAGCGGCGACCTTGAGGTGGGGACGAAGGCGAACACGAACGGAAACGGCACCTCGCGGGCCGCCTGGCAGTCCGACGGCGGGCGCGAGACGCGCGAGAAGAACAACGGCCTCGACGTCATCCGCTGACGACCCGGCCGAGGCGGCATCGGGGCTCGCGTTTCCGAACAGACTTCTACCGTAGCCGGACCGGCGCCCGAACGCGGCCCGGTCCACCGACACCGTCGTTCCGTTGCGTCCCGTTTCCGAACGAGACGCCCCGTTTTCGTGCTGCAATATGCGGAGAGACGTCCAGGTCAGCCGGTGACACCGGTACACGACGCAGGTCGATCGACCACCCCTGACGGTGACCGTTCGCGACCCGTCTTACACGGCCTCGACCGACTCGATGAGCCGGCACTTCCGGCAGACGTCCCGCGCGGTCGTCGACCCGCACCGCTCGCACTCGGAGAGGTCCGGCCCGCCCTCGCCGCGGTAGCGGTCGGTCGCCATCGAGGACACCTCCTCGTAGCCGGCCATGATCGAGTGCCGCGTTCCCGGGTGGTTCTCCTCCAGTTTCAGGAGCAACTGCTGGATCTCCCCGCGGTACGCCTCGCTTGCGTGCGGGCACTCGGTGATGTGGGCCGGCAGGTCCCGGACGTGCGCGTACAGCGCCACCTCCTTCTCGGGGACGTCGCGGAGCGGCTTCGCGCGCGGGACGAAGTGATCCGACTCGTTGCGTTCCGGGAACGGCCCCAGGCTCGCGTCGAAGTGCTTCGCCATCTGGGCCACGTCGCCCTCGAGGAAGTTCATCAGCGCGGTCTGGGCCTCGTCGTCGAGGTTGTGGCCCGTCAGCAGCTTGTCGGCGCCGAACTCAGCGGCGTACTCCTCCAGCAGGTCGCGGCGGAACACGCCGCAGTAGGCGCAGGCGGCCATGTTCTCGGGGTCGTCCTCGACTACGTCGTCCATCCGGACGCCGAGTTCTTCCTCGTAGGTCACCGTCTCGTGGCGCATGTCGAGGTCAGCCGCCAGCTCCTCGCAGGCGGCGAGCGACTCGTCGCGGTAGCCCTCGATGCCCTCGTGGATGGAGAGCGCGACCATCTCGATTCGGGGGTCCTCCGCGAACGTCGCGTCGAGGATGTGGGTGAGCACGACGCTGTCCTTTCCGCCCGAGAGGCCGATGACCCAGCGCTCGGGGTCCTCCGGCGTCGCGTCCCCCGGGAGCAGGTCGTCCTCGCGGACGCGGCGGCGCACCCGCTTCTCGACCGACTCGCAGAGGTGGTCTTCACAGAGGTGCGCCCCGGAGTAGGCGGCGTGGTGGACCGCCGCGCGGTCGCACTTGTCGCAGTCCATTGCTGGTCGCTTCCGACCGCGGAGGGATACCGGTTTCGTCCCGTACGAGGATTGAAGGGCGAAGACGGGACCAGCGCCTCCGTGACGTGAGGCTCGCGGCGCGTCGGGTGGCGGGTGTGCGGTCCGACGGCGCGCCGAACTGCCACGAGCGGGACCGCCTGTTCGCCAGCATCGAGCGACGCTGCCGTCCCGCCCGACTCCGGGACGCAAGACGCTTACAGCCGCGGCGCCCAGTCACGGCCATGGACCGTGCCGCCGCCCTCGACCGCGTCGACGCCATCGTCGACGCGGTCGAATCCGAGCCGATGCCGGTGCCCGTCCGCGAAGTGTGGGTGTACAGCGACGTCGCACTGGGGCTCGACCCGGTCGAACGGCTCGACGTGTACGTGACCAAGGACCTCCACATGCGAGGGGACGCGGACGCCGAGGCCGACTTCGAAGCATCCCACGGAGTGAAGGGGGTCGGGAAGTCCGTCTCCGCCGAGTGGGCCCGCGAGTTCCCGGAGCACCTCCGCACGAACGACAACGGCCACGCGGCCCCCGAGAAGTGCCTCGCCGCGCAGCTCCTGCCGGACGACGAGCCGGTACACCTCGAGGTGTGTAACGCGCCGTTCGACAGGAACGTCACCCAACGGCTGAAGGGGGCGCTCGCGCGCGAGAACTACGCGCAGATCCTCGATCCACGTGGGGTCCAGCTCTGGGCCGACGGCACGCGCGCGGAGGAGACGATGGAAAAGCTCCGCGGCGGGGAGCTCCCCTTCCCCACGCTCTCGGGCGCGTTGGAGATGCTCGGAGTCGACGAGCCGCAGGCATCCGAGGCCGCCGCCGCCGTGCGGACCTACCGCGACGGTCAGGAGGGGCCGACGGTCCGCGGCGATGTCGTCTGAGCGGTCGGCCGAAGCGTCCCGGGGTTTTCAGACCCGTCCGACCGTCACGTCGAACGGGACGACTTCGGCCCGCTCGTACTCGTCCGCGCCCATCTGTTCGATCACGTCCCGACCCATCGAGCGCCAGTCCCGCCGCAGGTCGGCGTAGGCGCCCTCCGGGAGCGCGCTCCGGAGCTCCGACTCGTGGTCGGCGATCCCCGTCCCGCTGGCCTTCCTCCTCGCGCTCTCCAGGTCGGCCGCCGAGTACGGGGGTTCCACGCGCTTCTCGTGGTGATAGCGGCGCGTCCGGAGGTCCGACAGCCCGGCTTCCCCGAACAGCTGTCGTACCCGCTTCCCGAGCGCGACGTTCGTCCCGACGCCCTCGATGTACGCCGACCGGACGCGGGACTCCAGGTCGGCCTCGGCGTCGACGGTCGAGGCGACGCCTACGTCGGCGTTGTCCGGCTCGACCGCGGCGACGAGGTCCGCGGAGACTCGCGCGAACTCCCGAACCGCCACGGCCGGTTGGGGGAGGTTGATCAGCAGCGCCTGACACACCACGAGGTCGAAGGCGTCGTCGGGAAACGGGAGTCGGAGGGCGTCGGCCGCGCAGTAGTCGAGGTCGGTTTCGCGTCGGGCGACGTCGAGGAGGCCGAGGTCCGCGTCGGCGCCGACGACGGTCGCGCCCGGCGCCTCCTCGGCGAGGACGCGGGTCAGTTGGCCGGTGCCACACCCGACGTCGAGGATCCGGGTTCGCGAGTCGAGTTCGAGATCGGCGAGCGCGTCGCGGGAGGCCCACATCCCGCGGCGCGTCCGGTTGAGGTACTCGGGCGTGAATCGACGCATTGTGTCGGGTTCCGGTTTTCGTGGGAGCGGGGCGGTGAAAAGGGGTCGGATGACGAGTTCCCACGATGGATGACCCGGCCGATGTTTCGACTGTCGAACGAAGCCCTCACGCTCTCGACCGTCCGCGACTCGCTCCCTCCGGTCGCTGCGGTGCTTGCATTGTCGGGGACGAATCGAGAGCGCTCGCCCTTCGAGAGTCCGCCAGGGTCACGGTAGAGAGCAGCGGCCACGACCTGAGGAAAGACTGTAAAATCAGCGTTTACATCCGAATCAGAACCTCAAACCGATTCTTCCAGGTCGTACAGCTCCCCGTACTTCGAGGTCACGTAGTCCGTGAAGTAGTCGGCCGTGAAGTCCTCGCCGGTCGCGCGCTTCACGAGTTCGTTCGTCTCGTACTTCGCGCCGTGCCGGTGGATGTTCTCGCGCAGCCAGTCCTGCAGGTCACCGAACTCGCCGTCACGGATCTCCCCGTCCAGATCGTCGATATCGTCCTCCGCGGCGTCGAACAGCTGCGTCGCCATCACGGAGCCGAGCGAGTACGTCGGGAAGTAGCCGAAGTTGCCGTGGCTCCAGTGGATGTCCTGCAGGCAGCCCTCGGCGTCCGTCTCGGGGCGGATGCCGAGGTACTCCTCGTACTTCTCGTTCCAGACCTCGGGCACGTCCGCCACGTCCAGTTCGCCCGCGATGAGCGCCTTCTCGATCTCGAACCGGATGACGATGTGGAGGTGGTAGGTGAGTTCGTCCGCCTCGACGCGGATGAGGTTGTCCTCGTACACCTGGTTCGCGGACTGGTAGGCCTCCTCGACCGACGCGTCCACGTCGGGGAAGTGCTCGCGTACGGTCGGCATGACCAGTTCCCAGAACGGCGCCGACCGGCCGACGTGGTTCTCCCAGAGTCGGCTCTGGCTCTCGTGGACCGAGAGGTCCCGCGACTCGCCCAGGGGCGTCCCGTAGTGCTCCCGCGGGAGCCCGAGGTTGTAGTACGCGTGGCCGAACTCGTGGACCGTCGCCATCAGCGCCCCGAGGGGGTCCGACTCGTCGAATCGCGTCGTCACGCGGCAGTCGAACTGGTTCCCGGAGGTGAACGGGTGGGTCGAGACGTCCAGCCGGCCGCGGTCCCAGTCGTACCCGAGCGTCGAGAGCACGTCGCGGGAGAGTTCCTCCTGGGCGTCCGTGTCGAACGTGCCGGAGAAGGCGTCGGTCGTCACGTCGGCGTCGCTCGCCCGGATCTCGTCGATCATCGGCACGAGCGTCTCCTTCAGTTCGGTCAGGATCTCCTCGGCCCGCTCCAGCGGGAGGCAGGGCTCGTAGTCCTCGAACAGCACCGCATAGGCGTCCCTGTCGGGGTCGATGTGCTCGGCGTACTCGCGCTTCAGTTCGACCTGCGTCTCGAGGTGGGGTGCGAACGCCTCGAAGTCGTCGTTCGCCTTCGCCTCCTCCCACGCCGAGAGCGCCTCCGAGGAGGTCCGCGAGAGCTCCTCGACGAGGTCGCGCGGGACCGCGGTCCCGCGCTCGTACTCCCGCCGGGCCTCGCGGACCACGGCCGCCCGGTCCTCGTCGAGGTCGAGTTCCTCGCACTGGTCGAGCAGTTCGCCGGTCCGGTCGTCGGTGAGCACGTCGTGGCCCATCGAGGAGAGCACCGAGAGCTGCTTCGAGCGGGCGGGCGTCCCGCCCCTGGGCATCATCACCTGCTGGTCCCAGCCCAGGACGCCGCCCGCACCCTGGATCGCCGTAACCCGTTCGAGCCGCTCGGTCAGCTCCGCGTACGCGTCGGCCTCATCGGCCGTCTCCGCCTCTGTTGCCATCGCGCAATTCTTGCCCGTCACGCGCCTTGAAACGTGCGTTCCCGGCATGTCGCGGCCGGAAGTTCGTGGGGTCGCAGTCGGCGTCGCCGGGCACGCCGGCGCGCTACTCCGCGAAGGAGGTCCCGTACTCCGCGGTCGTCCGGTAGATCCGGTAACATCGCGACAGGACGGCCAGCGAGACGCTCTCGGTGTCGGTGTGGGCCTCGCCGGGCTCGGACGCCCCGCAGACGACGCAGGCGGTTCCGGCCTCAGCGAGCCACCCGGCGTCGGTCGCGTGCGGCTTCGTGACGTGTTCCGGCTCCCCCTCCTGAACGTCGCCCGCCGCGTCGAGCACGGCGTCGGCGAAGGCGTCGTCTGAGCACGCCATCGGCGGCAGGTCCTGGTCGACGCGCCACTCCACGCCCTCGATCTCCTCGGCCCGGTCGAGCGGCGCGTACTCGCCGGGAACGGTCCGTTCGTCGACGGTCACCGTGCAGCTGTCCGGGATGACGTTCCAGGCGCTCCCGCCGTCGATCTCGGTGACGGCGATGCTCCCGCGGACGCGCTCGCCGTACACGTCGACCTCCGGGTAGTCGAGCTCACGCACGACGCCGACGGCGTCGCAGGCGCGGTACACCGCGTTTACGCCCTTCTCGGGCACGCTGGCGTGGGCGTTCGCGCCGTGGGCGACGAGCGTGCTGGCGCGCCGCCCCCTGTGCGCGATGACGACGTCCGTGACGCCCGGTTTCGAGTAGTTCGTGGACCCCTCGGCGACGATCGCGTAGTCCGGGACGAAGCCGTCGTTGATGGCGCCGCGCGCGCCGACCCCCCCGATCTCCTCGCCGACGAACGAGGCGAACACCAGTTTGATTCCGCCATCCTCGGCGGTTCCGCCCCTCTCGGCGTCGCCGGCCCCCGACCGGTCCCTGGAGGCCCCTTCGACCTCCGCGTCCCGGAACGCCAGCATCGCGGCCGCGACCGCGCCCTTCATGTCCGCGCTCCCGCGGCCGTACAGCCGTCCGTCGCGTTCCTCCACGACGTACTCGCCCGCCTCGTCGACCTGCGGTTCGCCCGGCGGGACGACGTCGTGGTGGCCGACGAGCGCGAGCGACGGCGCCGACGGGTCGCCACGGCGGGCGACGACGTTCCCGTGCCCGTCGCGGGTCACATCGGCGTCCGTCTCCTGTCGCAGCCACGCTTCGATGGTGTCGCCCGCGGCCGTCTCGTCCTCGTGGCTCGGCACCGAGACGAGTTCGGCGGTGAGGCTCGCGAGTTCCCGTTGGTCCATAGGGGGTCCTCCGCGGGGAGGGTCAAAACCTTCCGGGCATCGGCGGTCGAACGGCGACGGTGGGAACGCGGCCGTCTCGACCGCGTCATCGCGGGATTGAAGCAATTAAAGGGTTCCCGCCCCGATACCAACCATGAACGTCGTACCGGACACCAGCGCGGTCATCGACGGGCGCGTGTCCGAGCGGATCGAGGACGGGAGCTACGAGGGGGCGACGGTGTTCGTCCCCGAGGCGGTCGTCGCCGAACTGGAACGGCAGGCCAACGAGGGCCTGGACACCGGCTGGGACGGCATCGCGGAGCTCCAGCGGCTCGCCGAACTGTCGAAGGAGGGCGTCATCGAGGCCGAGTTCGTCGGCCGACGACCCTCCGCGGCCGAACAGCAGGGCGCGGGCGAGGGCGACATCGACGCGCTCATCCGCGAACTGGCCGTCGAGCACGACGCGACCCTCCTGACGAGCGACTACGTGCAGGCCGAGACCGGCGAGGCGACCGGGCTGGACGTGGAGTACGTCGAGGCCGAGGTCCGCGGCCGGAAGGACGACGGGCTGGCCATCGAGTCGTTCTTCACCGAGGAGACGATGTCGGTCCACCTGAAGACCGGCACGCGGCCGAAGGCCAAGCGGGGAACCATCGGCGAGATGCGCTACGAGGTCATCGACGAGGACGTCGTCGAGGAGGCGCAGATGGCCGAGTGGGCCAACGACGTCGAGGCGACCGCCCGCGCGTCCCCCCAGGGGTTCATCGAGCTCTCGGAGCCCGGGATGACGATCGTCCAGTACCGGAACTACCGCATCGCGGTCGCCCGGCCGCCGTTCTCCGACGGCATCGAGATCACCGCGGTCCGCCCGGTCGCGAAGACGACGCTCGACGACTACGAGTTCGCCGACGAACTGCGCGACCGGTTCCTCGAGCGCCAGCGCGGCGTGCTCATCGCGGGGGCGCCCGGCGCCGGCAAGTCCACGTTCGCGCAGGCGGTCGCGGAGTTCCTGAACGAGAACGACTACGCCGTGAAGACGATGGAGAAACCGCGCGACCTGCAGGTGTCCGACGAGATCACCCAGTACACCGCGCTCGGCGGCGACATGGCCAAGACGGCCGACTCGCTGCTGCTCGTGCGTCCGGACTACACCATCTACGACGAGGTCCGCAAGACCCACGACTTCGAGGTGTTCGCGGACATGCGGCTCGCGGGCGTCGGGCTGGTCGGGGTGACCCACGCGACCCGCGCCATCGACGCGCTCCAGCGGCTCGTCGGCCGGGTCGAACTCGGGATGATCCCGCAGGTCGTCGACACCGTCGTGTTCATCGAGGCCGGCGAGGTCGACACGGTGTACGACGTCACCACGCAGGTGAAGGTCCCCGCCGGCCTGACCGCCGAGGACCTCGCCCGCCCGGTCATCCAGGTCGTCGACTTCGAGACCGGCACGCCCGCCTACGAGATCTACACGTTCAACCGCCAGGTCGTCACGGTGCCGCTCGACGCCGACGAGGGCGAGGCCGAGACGGGCGTCGGCCGCATCGCGAAACAGGAGATCGAGCGGGAGATCCGCTCGGTCGCGCGCGGCCACGTCGACGTGGAGCTCCAGGGGCAGAACGACGCCGTCGTCTACGTCGACGAGGACGACATCAGCTACGTCATCGGGAAGGGTGGCGGCCGGATCACCGACATCGAGAACCGCCTCGGCATCGACATCGACGTGCGCACCCACTCGGAACGACCCGCCGGCTCCGGCGGCGCGGGCGGTTTCGACGCGGCCGACGGTGGGGCACAGGGCGGGGCGGCGGGCGGTGCCGGCGGGACGCCGAAGCCGCAGGGCGAGGTCGTCCAGCCCGAGATCACCAGCCGTCACGTCGTGGTCCGGATGGACGAGCACGTGGGCGAGACGGTCGAAGTGCGCGCGGGCGGCGAGTACCTGTTCACGGCGACGGTCGGGCGCGGCGGCGACATCCAGGTGTCGCGCGGATCGGCGATCGCGGAGGAGCTCGAGGACGCGATCGATAGGAAGCAGACGATCACTGTGGTGCCGGCGTAAACGGGTCGTTATCGGTCCTCCCGGCGGGATTTCGGGATACGAACAGTTCGCGCCTACGTCGAGGGTGTCGAGGTCCGCCGGGTTGAGAGCGCTTTCACTATCGACTGCAGTAGAACAGCGACGTTTCCAAGGGAACGACTTAGAAGTGGTCGCCGGACTCGGTCGAGAACTGGAGGTCGCCGCCGCGGCCGCCCTCGACGGTGCTCGCCCCCATGTCCCCCGTGTCGGGCACCTTCACCTGCACGTCGTCGACCTCCTCGAAGTCCATGATGAGGTCGCGCTTGATGTTCTGTGCGGTGATGTCGGAGATGCCACAGCCCGAGCAGGTCCCCCCGAGTTCCACGACGACCAGTCCGGACTCCGGGTCGGCCTCGCGCACGACGCTCGTCCCGCCGTGCATCTGGATGATGGGCATCTGCCCGACCATCCACTCCTCCACGCGCTCAGCGAGGTCGTTCATTACCGAATCCTAGCGGTCCGAGCCTTGAAAGCTTGCGGTTCCACCGGGTTTCGGGGGCTCGAACGAAAGTGTCTCAGGGTTCTTCACGCCCCGCGAGCGCGCGCCACGCCGCGAGACCGAGTCCGCCGAGCGCGGCGGTCGCCCCGAACCCGGCCGCGGCGGCGGTGGAGGACGACTCCGTCCTCGTCGCGTCGGTCGGCGAGGACGTCGACGCCGACGGCGTGGTGGACGCGGTGGGATCGTCCGTGGCCGTCGAGGTGCCGGATTCCCGTAACGCGTCGGGGTCGCCGCCGGTTCCGGCCTCGTCGGGGAACGTCCACAGGCCCGCCGTTCCGTCGTCGGTGCCCATCGAGGGCGCGACGAACAGTTCGCCCGGCGTAACGACGGGGGCGGCCCAGAACCGCGTCGCGTCCGGGTCGACCCACCACGTCTCCTCCACGGGGTTCGACGGGTCGGAGACGTCGTGGCGCTTCACCCCGCCCTGGTACCACGAGGAGTACAGCGTCCCGTCGCGGAGTTCGAAGTTGTGCGCGGTCGTCCAGACGCCCGAGAAGGACGGGTCGGGCGTGGGCGGCGGCGAGACGGTCGACAGGTGCTCTGGTGCGCTCGGATCGGAGACGTCGTACAGGTCGATCCCACTCGGGCCGCCCTCGTACTCGCCGTCGACCTGCGCGCCCCAGGACTCCTTGCCCACCCCGAGGAGGTCGTTCGCCGGGTCGGTGGCGGCGTAGTGGTGGTTCCCCGGCGGGGAGAGCGACTCCCGTGCCGGCGGGTCGGCCAGCGCCTCCGGGTCGCTCGCGGGGATGGTTCCCACGTGCGAGGGCGCCGACGGGTCGCTCACGTCGAGGAGGTACGTTCCGGCGTCCCAGTACGCCAGCCCGGCGAGGCCGTCCCGCACCCACACGTCGTGGAGCGGACGGAGGTTCGAGCGCACGTCCCGCCAGGCGGGTTCGTGGTCCGTGAGCGACCAGCGGGCGAGTTCGGTCGGGTCGTCGCCGCTCGCGTCGACGACGACGAGCGGATTGCCGTCGACGCCGTTGGCGGTGAGATAGAGGGTCGACCCGTCGAGGAAGCAGTTGTGGATCGGGTAGTCGGTCGGGAAGAACGCGCGCTCCGTCGGGTTCGCGGGGTCGGAGACGTCCACGAGCAGCGCGCCAGCCGAGCCCTCGCGGACGGAGTTCGCCGGGCCGACGACAGCCAGCGTGTCGCCGGAGTGCTTCACGTCGTGGATCTGCCGCATCGCGCCGTCCTCTGTGTCGGCGCGGAGGTCTCGGCGCTCGGCGAGGACCGCGGGGTTCGCGGGGTCGGAGACGTCGACGACCCCGTAGCCGTCGGTGAGCGCGAGGTAGACGACGTCGCCGTCGGGGTCGACGACCGCCTCCTTCGTCCCGTCCAGTTCGAGGCGGCCGAGCGGTTCGTAGCCAGCGGAGCCGGTCGCCGTGCCGTCCTGTGCGGCTCCACGGCCGACGAACGGAACCGCCCCGAGGAACCCAACGCCTGCGCGGAGCGCGTCGCGTCGTCGCATACAGTGAATGTGACGCGGACGGGGATAGGGGTGGCGGAGGGGGCAGGTGACGGGCGGAACCGGCGGTGGAACGACGGATGACGGATCGGGCCGGCGTGGAAGAACGGGTGGCTGACTGTCCGCGTCTTACAGGCGGCTCCGGTCGCCGGTGCCGCCGGTGAGCGCCGAGGCGAGCGCCCCCTTCACGACCACGTCGTCGCCGAGTTCGGTGAGGCGCACGTCGGGGACGTTCGTGAACACCTGGCTCTCCAGGTGCTCCCTGACGTGGTCGACGACGAGTTCGGGGTTCTTCAGCGCGACCGCGCCGCCGACGAAGATGACGAGCGGGGCGTACGCGTGGACGATGTTCGTGACGCCGATGAGGTTCCACTGCTGTATGCGCTCGACGACGAGGTCCGCGAGCGGGTCCTCGCCGTGTGCCGTGAACACGTCGGCGGCGCCGAACTCCGCCGAGTCGACGGGGAGGTCCGTCGCCACGTCGGCCGTCTCGTGGAGGTGGCGGGCGTACTTCGGGACGTTCTCGCCCGAGCAGTACGCCTCCCAGTGGCCGTCGCGGCCGCAGCCGCACGTCATGGCGCCGTCGGGGTCGACGACGACGTGCCCGAACTCGCCCGCGTTGCCGTCCCACCCGGAGAGCACGTGCCCGTCGACGCAGACGCCGGTGCCGATGCCCGAGGAGACGGTGAGGTACACCATGTCGTCGGGGTTGCGCTCGCTGTGGAACCGCTCGCCGATGACGCCGGCGGCGGTGTCGTTGTGGAGGTGGATCTCGTCGGTGCCGAGCAGTTTCCCGAGGGGGCCGGTGAGCGGGATGCGGTCGACGGTGTCCGGGAAGTTGGCCGGGTTGTCGACCGCGCCGTCCGCGAGGTCGAACGGGCCGAAGGAGGCGACGCCCGCGGCGACCACGGTCTCCGGGTCGACGGCGGCCTCCTCGCAGGCGTCCCGGACCACGTCCAGGACCGCCTCGGTGATCGCGATTCCGGTCGGGCCGTTCGGCGTCGACCGGCGTGCTTTACCAAGGATCCGGGCCTCCTCGTCGCCGACGACGGCGCGGACGTTCGTCGCGCCGAGGTCGACGCCGACGTACGAAGCCATCACCACCATGCTCGCCGCGGCGATACGTAACGGTGCCGTTTCTCACCCGGCTTCGAGTGAATATTCATACGAGCTGACGGGCGCGCGAGCCAGGAGGATGTCGGGCCGCAGAACAGGACGGGGGACGTTCGCGGGCCGCTGGTCGTCAGGGGCGCCGGCGAGCGCTCACTCGCGCACGAACGTGACGGGGCACGGCGCGGACAGGAGGATCTCCTGGGCCGTGCTGCCGAAGACGGCCTTCCCGGTCGGGGAGCGCTTCCGCCCGCCGACGATGACGCGGTCGGCGCCGACCTCGCCGGCCAGGTCCGAGATGGCGCTGCCGGGGTCGCCGACGAGGCCACGGATCTCGAAGTCCACCCCGGCCGACTCGAGCTCGGACCGCGCGACGCGGACGCTCTCCAGCCGGCGGGTCACGTCGTCGGGCGATCCGCCGGTGATGTCGAGCTGGCCCAGCGCGTCGTCCACGGCCCCCTGCGTCGGGAAGGCGTGAGCTACGATGACTCGGGCGTCGGCCGAGGCGGCCAGGTCGACGGCGGCCTCGACCATTCGCTTCATCCGAGCGTCGTCGTCGCGACCGACCGCGAGCAGCACGGTTTCGATAGCCATACGCGGCGACTCGGACCCCTGTATGAAAAGGGTAGCGCCGGGTGGTCAGCGTTTTGTCATCGGCGGACGAGCGTGACGGTATGAACCCCGACCTGCGCGGGCGAACCGCGCTCGTCACCGGGAGCGCGGCGGGCATCGGTCGCGGCTTCGCGCTCGCGTGCGCCGAACACGGCGCGGACGTGGCCGTCCACTACCGGTCGAGCGGGACGGAGGCCGAGGCGACGGCCGAGGAGGCGCGCGAGCGCGGCGTCGAGGCGATCACGGTGCGTGGGGACGTGACGGATCCCGACGAGGTGGACGCCCTGTTCGCCGACGTCGAGGAACGGCTCGGCGCGGTGGACGTGCTCGTCAACAACGTCGGCGCCTTCGCACCCGAGCACTGGGCCGACATCGACTTCGAGCGGTGGCAGACAGTCCTGCACACGAACGTCAACGGGACGTACCTCTGTTCGAAGCGCGCGCTGCCGGGGATGCGCGAGTCGGGCTGGGGGCGCATCGTCAACGTCGGCTACGCCGGCAGTGAGAAGGGGCTGATCCACCCGAAGAACGCGCCGTACTTCATCGCCAAGACGGGCGTCCTGATGTTCACGCGGATGCTCGCGGCGGACACGGCCGACGACGGGATCACCGTCAACGCCGTCTCGCCGTACGTCGTCGAGACCTCCGACGCGTTCCCCGACGAGGCTCCCCGCGGCCGCTGGGCCGCCGTCGAGGACCTCGTGAACGTCCTGCTGTTCTACCTACAGGAGGAGTCGGGGTACGTCTCGGGCGAGAACGTGGAGGTCGACGGGGGTTATCTGCCGGAGAAGCTCTGATCCGGGTCGAGGATCGGACGTTCGCGGTAGGCGTGCCGGCGGACATCCGTCGCTGGCAGACGCGCGCTGCCCACACAAGCAGCGGAGTGTGGCGCTGAGAGGGACGAGCGTTCGGACACTTCGGTCAGCAGCGTCGTCGCTCCCGACCGAAGCCACTGCCGGAACGTACGACGGGGATCGGACCCGGAATCAGTAGTCGGGCGCGTCGTCCTCGACCTCGCGCTTCAGCGACTCGCGTCGCGACTTCGCGTCCCGGCCCGTCGCGTCGAGCAGGAAGGAGTTCTTCGCGTCGACCGCGTCGGCGGCGGCGTCGGCGTTCCCCTCGGCGATGACGTCCTCGGCCGGGCGCTCCTCGAAGTGGACCGCGAGCTTGTCCTTCTTGCCGGAGTAGGAGGCGGCCCCTGCGACGACGCGGTCGAACACGGGGTTCTCCGGCTCCTCGACGACGTAGAGCTCGTGGCCGTCGAACTCCTCGGTGCCCGCGACCGGGCCGAACCGCTTCTCGATCTCCCCCTTCAGGTCCGGCATACGTTCCTCGAGGTGCTCCCCGCGGCGCATCTTGTACTGTTTCATGACCGGCCGTTCGGCGGGGGGGCCTAAACGAGTTTCGTCAGACGCCGGGGCTGGTGTGGGACTGTCTCACAGCGCTTCAGCGACGTGCTCGGGACTCGGAGGCGGGACGGAACAGGGGGCCGGGTCGGCGCGTTACCTCGGTTGCGTCACTCGAGTTCGCGTTCCTCGATGTAGCCGCGCTTGCACTCGGGACAGATGTCGCCCGCGCGCATCGAGGAGGCGCCGACCGGCTCGCGCTTGCCGCAGTTCGGGCAGATGTACTCCATCTCCCGGTCGCCGGCGGTGGTGGTCAGTTCCACCTCGTGTGTCGCCGTCGGCTGCCGGGCCTGTCCGGTTCGGCGACCCTCGCCGCCACCGTTCCGGCTGCCGTTCTTCGCGTGCTTTGACGGAGTGGAGGTAGGTGCTCCGGACGACCGACTCGCCTGCGAGCCTGCCCCTTCGTCGGCCCCGGAACGGGATCGGGACGAGGTCGACGGACTCGACGACGACTCGACGAACTCGGCGTCCTCGTCGACCTCCGCGTTCGGGTTCACCCGCGGCGTGAGGTTGCCGTCAACCGTTACGTCCTCGTCGGGGCGCCCGTCGCCGACCTCGGCGTCGAACCCCTCGTCGTCGCCCTCCTGCTCGGGCCAGGGGGACGGGCCGTCGTCCGAGTCGTCGGCGGCGGCGTCCGCGTCGATGAACTCCACGTCCTCGTCCTCGGGGGCCGGGGTCCGCGTCTCGCGGTCGGGCTCCGGGCGGTCGGCGTCGGCGTTCGAGGCGCCGGTCGCCTGGTGGTCAGCCCCCGATCGATCGACGTCGGAGGCGATGCCGGTTCGGGCCTCCGTCGCCGCCGCGTCCTCGACGTCGCGTCTGCCGTCTGACCCGTCGCTCGGCGCGTCGTGTTCGGCCTCCGGGTCCGGCCAGCCGCCGGCCGCGTCGGGCCGGGTCTCACCCTCCGCCTCAGTGGGATGGGTCCTGTCCGAGTTCGGCCACTCGCCGTGGCCGCGCTCGCCCCCGGCCGACACGTCCGCCCCCGTCCCGGTCGAGCGGTCGGCCGACTCGTCCGCCGACCCCTCGTTCGTCGCGTCCGCGGGTCCCTCCCGGATGATCTCGGCGTCGTCCTCGACGGTCGGGTCGACGCTATCGGGGTCGCCGCGCGGGTGGTCGAAGCCGTCGTCCTCGGGCTCCGCCTCGTCGACGACGGCGTCCGTTCCGGTGGCGGCCTCGGGACCGCTCGAACTCTCGACGGACCCGGTCTCGGGCGCGACCACCGGGTCGTCGGTGTGCGTCGTCCCCCTGCTGTCGGCCTCCGATTCGGAGCGGCCGTCCGTATCGCCGCCGAACCGCCTGCTCAGCGAGGTGACCTCCGTGTTCTCGGCGACCACCTGCGTCTCGCCGCACCGCCGGCACTCCTTCACCTCCCGGATCGTGGTGATGACCTCGTCCCCCCGTTCTTCGCGCTCTCGCTCGGTCGTCGGCTCCGTGAAGTCGTGACCGAGCAGGCACCTGAGTCCCATTACCCACCACCACCGTCTTCGCGGACAAAAGGGTTCCTTCCCGTCTGACGCCCGACCGACGGAGCGCCGGTACACGTAAACCGCCGCCCGTCGAACCCCCCCAGCATGAAGGCGCGGTCCGAGTTCCGCGACAGGGCGGACGTGGAAGTCGCGGTCCTCGACGCCCTCGTCGCCAGGGCCGACGAGGGGATGACGGTCCTCGAACTGCGTTCGGGCGTGGACGCCGGCATCGACGAACTCGAGGACGCGCTCGCGACCCTGAAGGAGGACGGGCTCATCGAGGTCGACGACGACGGCGAGCGGGTCCGCATCTTCCCGGAGGAGCGCGTGATCCCGAATCCGGGGGAGGCGCCCGACGAGGAGGCGACCATCATCGACGTCATCCGCGACCGGTTCGGCCTCTGACCCGCGCGGGAACGGCGGCCCTTTTGCCGGAGGGGCACTATCGGTCCCCATGAGCCTCGTCGCGGACCTCCACGACGACCACGGCGCGACGTTCGAGGAGCGCGGCGGCCGCGAGGTCGTCGCCCACTACGGCCGGCCCGATAGCGCCGCCCGCGCGGTCAGGAACGGCGTCGGCGCCATCGAGATGGGCTACGGCGTCGTCGTCGTCGAGGGCGACGACCGCGTCGACTTCGTCGACAACGCGGTCTCCAACCGCGTCCCCGACTCCGACGGCGAGGGGACCTACTCGCTGCTGCTCGACCCCCAGGGCCGGATCGAGACGGACATGTACGTGTACAACGCCGGCGAGCGACTGCTCCTCTTCACGCCGCCCGACCGGGCGGAACCCCTCGTCGAGGACTGGTCCGGGAAGGTGTTCATCGACGACGTGGAGCTCCGCGACGCGAGCGCGGAGTTCGGCGTGTTCGGCGTCCACGGCGGCACCGCGACGGAGAAGATCGCGTCCGTCCTGAACGGCGCCGGCGCGCCCGAACCCGCGCTCTCGTTCGTTCGCGGGCGGATTGACGGCGGCCCCGAGGAGGATATCGGCGTCACGGTCGTCGCGACGGACGCGCCGCTGGGGGAGGAGGGGTACGAGGTCATCTGCGCGGCAGAGGACGCCCCCCACGTGTTCGACACGCTCCTGACGCGGGGGCTGAACGCGGCACCGTTCGGCTACCGGACCTGGGACGCGCTCACCCTCGAGGCGGGCACGCCGCAGTTCGAGCCCGAACTGCGCGGAAGGCTGCCGAACGTCGTCGGCCTCCGCAACGCGGTCGACTTCGAGAAGGGCTGTTTCGTCGGCCAGGAGGTCGTCTCGAAGGTAGAGAACCGCGGCCGGCCGAGCCAGCGGCTCGTCGGCCTCCAGCCCCAGGAACTCCCCGACTCCGGAGCGGCCGTCTTCGCCAGCGACAGCGCGGTCGGCGAGGTGACTCGCGCCGTCGAGTCGCCGACGCTCGACGCTCCCGTCGCGCTCGCGTTCGTCGACTTCGACTCCGACGGGAGCGACCTGACTATCCGCGTCGACGGCGACGAGGTAGCCGCCGAACGTATCGACCTCCCCTTCGTCGAGGGCAGCGCGGATTCGGCCCGACTCCCGGCGTACCCCGAGTGACAACCGGGGACGAAGCCGATTCTCTGGCGAGGGATGACCCGGCTGGCTTCCGGGTGGGAATGGAAGGGGCCGCTCGCTGACCGAGCCCCGACGACGCAAGCACCGCAAGAGCGAACCGAAGGTGAGCGATTGAGGAGCACAGCGAGTCGCGGCCGGTCAGCGAGCGGGGGCTTCCACGGGCTGCTCGGACGAGTTATCGCTCCACTGTTCGAGCGACTGGAACGGTAGTTAGACCGAATCCACTCGTACTCAGGAGAACAGCTTTCGAAGGTGCTCGCGCGAGAAGAACGAACTCGGCTCGTCCATGTGGACGCCGATCTCGCCCGAGAGCGCCCACAGTCCTGCGCGCTGGACCGGCTCCGGCAGCGAGTAGGCCCGCCGGATCCAGTGGCCGAACCGGATCTCCCGCTCCAGTTCGTCTCGCCACGCCGCCTCGTAGCGGGGGAGCGTCGTCGGGTCCTCCGGGTCCACCACGTCGGCGGCGACGTCGGCCGCGCGCATCCCGTAGAGGATGCCGCCGCCGGTGAACGGCTTGGTCTGGGCGGCGGCGTCGCCGACGAGGAACCCGCGCGTCGCGGTCGTCCGGTCGGGCGGCCCGATGGGGATGGCGCCCGAGCAGAAGTGGTCCGTCTCCACGTCGTATGCGTCGGTGAGCTCGTCGAACAGCTCGTTGACCTCGTGGCCGGGCGGGGCGGCGAGGCCGTACTCGACGCCGGCGTCGCCGCGTGGGATGCGCCAGGCGAAGAACCGCGGCGCGGTGAGGTGGACCGAGACGTAGTCGCCGTCGTCCGGCGTCTCGTCGAACGCGAGCACGCCGTGGAGCGTCTCGTCCGGCTCCGGGAGGCCGAGCCCTCGGCGGACCCGGGAGACTGGGCCGTCGGCGCCGACGACCATCCGCCCCTCGAAGGTGCGCTCTGCGCCGCCGACGCTGGCGGTGACGGCGACGTGGCCTGCACGCTCCTCGACGCTCGTGACGGTGTGGCCCTCGCGCACGTCCGCGCCGGCCTCCCGTGCGGCGTCCGCGAGCGTCCGGTCGAGTTGGACGCGGTCGATGACGTTCGACACCTCGTCGCGCTTGTAGAACCGGTAGCCGTCCTCGTCGGGGCCGCCGACGTGGAACTCCGCGCCGTACACGCGGTTCTGGAACAGGTCCTCGCGCGCCCCGTCAGGGACGTAGTTCCAGATGTCCGTGGAGACGTGGCCCGAGCAGGCGAGGGGGGTCCCGACCTCGCCCTTCTCCAGCGCGAGCACGTCGTACCTGGCCTCGGCGGCGCGCCGGGCGAAGCGCGCGCCGGCCGGGCCGACGCCGACCACGACGAAGTCGTACATACTTCCGGCTATGCGCGGAGGGAGATATGCCTCGTGGTTCACAACTGACAGGCGACACCCACGTCCGGCCGGGGGTGTGTCGCGCACCCGCTCGCCCCCGGCCGGCGATTCGCTACGTCATCGGGGGCGCTGGTCCCGGCATCCGCCTTGAAGTTGCGGGCGGACTGCCCTGCTCGACCGTCTACGGGAGGACGGCCAGTCCGCGGGCGGTCCGGTCGGTGAACCGGTCGGGCCACTCGATGTCGATCGCGTTCCACGAATCGCCCCCGTCACCCGTCTGAAACAGCCCTTGGTTCGACAGGGCGTAGAACTCGTCCGGTTCGCCCCGTGCGAGCACCGGCCGCGTGACGCCCTCGCCGAGGGGGAGGCCGCGGCCGTCGAGTCGTTCCCAGTCCTTGTCGCCCTCGCGGCGGTACACGTAGGTCTCGGCGCGTTCGGCCGTGTGGGCCTGGTACGCGCCGCGCGCGGCGGAGACGAGGACGCGGTCCGGATCGCCGGTTCCGCCGGGCTCCGTCCGACTCTCCGAGTCGCTCCGCGCATCGACCGCGACGCTCCAGCAGTACGTCCGATCCAGCCCGGACTGCGGGTGCGCCCAGGTGTCGCCGCCGTCGTCGGTCTCGGCGTAGCCGTCGCCCGCCGCGACCCAGGCACGTCCGGGCGCGTGCGGGTGGGTGGCGAGCGAGTGGTTGTCGATGCGGGCGTCCGGAACCCGGTCCTCCCACGTCGCGCCGCCGTCGTGGGTCTGGACCAGCGCGCCGGCCTCGATGGCGACGTACCAGTGGTCGGGGTCCGTGGGGTCCGGTTCGAGCCAGCGGACGTGGTGGGTGTCCGGGCGCGGGGGGAACGACCAGTCGTCGCTCGACGGGAGGTCGACGAGGCCGTCGAGGTGTTCCCACGAGTCGCCGCCGTCGGTGGAGCGGTACACCCGCGACGGCTCCGTGCCGGCCCACACCGTGCCGGGGTCGCGGTATGAGACCGCCGCGGCCATCACGGCGTCGTGGGGGAAGTCGTCGACGCGCTTGAACGTCCGCCCGCCGTCGGTCGAGCGGTGGAGGCCGGATTCGAAGGTGCCGACGAAGACCCGATCCGGGTCGTCGGGGTGGACGGCGACGCACTCCAGCGTGTGACCGTCGAGGGCCCTCGCGGTCGTCTCGCCCGCGTCGGGGTCGACCGTCAGGAAGCCGTTTCGGAGGGCGGCGTAGGCCGTGGTCATACCGTAACGTGTGCGGGACAGTCACAAAAGCCTCGCGTCGGTTTCCTGTCGCCCATCACGCCCGGGGCCGTGGGTCGTCGGCCCGTCGCCGGACGCCGACGACGTACGCGCCGGCGTACACGACCGCGAGGAACCCGAGACGGACGGCCGGTTCGCCGAGACCGCCGCCCACCGCGAACCAGTCGAGGAGGAACGCGAGCGGCAGGCCCGCCGTGATCGCCAGCGCCATCGTCCAGAAGAACATCGCGCCCAGCGGGCCGACGGACCAGCGTTCGAGCCAGTGGAGCGCCGCGAGCGGGACGGCCGCGAGACCGGCGAGGGGGAACGCCGTCCCGCTCGCGACGGCGTGAGGTGCGAGGAGTTCGAGCGCACCCGTGGCGGGCGCGAGGGCGAGGAGGAACCAGCCGCCGAGGGCGTACGCCAGGTCGCCGAGGCGACGGGACGGTATCGGAGGGGACACGGAAGCGGGGACGAGATCCGCCCTCAGTCGTCGGTCGCGGCGGGTACTTCGGCTTCTTCCGCGTCGTCGTCCCGCGCGGGGAGCCGGCGGTCCGCCCGCGGCCCCTCCATGTCGACGTCGGGGAGGTAGTCGCGGAGGTACTTCCCGGTGTAGGAGCCCTCGGTCCGGGCGACCTCCTCGGGGGTGCCGGTGGCGACGACCTCGCCGCCGCCCTCGCCGCCCTCGGGACCGAGGTCGAGGACGTTGTCGGCGTTCTTCACCAGGTCGAGTTCGTGCTCGATGACGACGACCGTGTTGCCCTTGTCGGCGAGCCGGTGGAGGACGTCGATGAGCTTCCGCTCGTCCTCCTTGTGGAGGCCGGTCGTCGGCTCGTCGAGCAGGTACAGCGTGTCGCCCGAGTCCTTCTTGCCGAGCTCCTCTGCGAGCTTGATCCGCTGGGCCTCGCCGCCCGAGAGCGTCGTCGAGGGCTGGCCGAGCCGCATGTAGTCGAGGCCGACGTCCTTCAAGAGGCCGAGCCGGCGTCGCAGACCGGTGTGGGACTCGAAGAAGTCGTACGCCTCCTCGACGGTCATGTCGAGCACGTCCGCGATGGTCGCGCCCTTGAACGTCACGTCGAGCGTCTCGTCGTTGTACCGCGCGCCGCCGCACTCCTCACAGGGGACGTACACGTCCGAGAGGAAGTTCATCTCGATCTTCACGGTGCCCTGGCCGCCACACTCCTCGCAGCGGCCGCCCTTGACGTTGAACGAGAACCGCCCCTTCTCGTAGCCGCGCTGGTTCGCGAGCTTCGTGTCCGCGAACAGCTCCCGGACGTAGTCGAACACGTCGGTGTACGTCGCGGGGTTCGAGCGCGGCGTGCGGCCGATGGGCGACTGGTCGATGAGCCGGACGCCCTCGATGTTGTCGGTGCCCTCGATGGCGTCGTGGTCGCCGGGGTCGACCTCGGTGTTGTCGTTCATCGTCCGGGCGAGCCCCTTGTACAGCACGTCGTGCATCAGGGTGGACTTGCCCGAGCCGGAGACGCCCGTGATGGCGGTGAACTGGCCGATGGGAACGTCCACGTCGACGTCCTTGAGGTTGTGCTGGCGCGCGCCCCTGATCGTCAGCGCGGCGTCGCTCTCGCGGCGCTCGGCGGGCACGTCGACGCCCTTCCGGCCGGCGAGGTAGTCGCCCGTGACCGACTCCTCGGACGCGACGATCTCGTCGAAGTTACCTTGCGCGACGACCTCGCCGCCGTGCTTGCCCGGCCCGGGGCCCATGTCGATGATCTCGTCGGCCCGGCGCATCGTCGCCTCGTCGTGCTCGACGACGATGAGCGTGTTACCGAGATCGCGCAGCCCCTCGAGCGTGTTCAGCAGGCGGTCGTTGTCGCGCTGGTGGAGGCCGATGGAGGGCTCGTCAAGCACGTAGAGCACCCCGACGAGGCCGGAGCCGACCTGCGTCGCCAGCCGGATGCGCTGGCTCTCGCCGCCCGAGAGCGTGGAGGCCTCGCGGTCGAGCGTGAGGTACTCCAGCCCGACCTCCTCCATGAAGCCGAGGCGCGCGCGGATCTCCTTCAGGATCTCCTCGGCGATGGTGCGCTCGCGGTCGGTGAGCGTCGCCTCCATCCCCTCGAAGTGCGCCAGCGCGTCGCCGATGGACATCCGGCTCACCTCGGCGATGCCGGTGTCCGCGAAGTACACGGAGCGGGACTGGGGTTTCAGTCGAGTCCCCTCGCAGGCCGGGCACTCGGTGACGGCCATGAAGTCCTCGATGTGCTCGCGGGTGCGGTCCGAGTCGGTCTCGATGTGCCGGCGCTCGAGGTTCGGGATGACGCCCTCGAACCGCTGGGTCTTCCGGCGGACCCCGTTACGGGTCTGCTGGCTGAACTCGACCTGCCGGTCGGTGCCGTAGAGGAACTGGCGCTTGACGTCCTCGTCGAGGTCCTCGAACGGCGTGGTCACGCTCACGCCGAAGTGCTCGGCGACGTTGTCGAGCCGCGTCCGGTAGTAGTTCCGGTTGTAGCTCCACGGCTCGAACACGTGCTTGATCGGCTTCGACTCGTCGCGGACGACGAGGTCCTCGTCGACCTCCTTCGTCGAGCCGATGCCCTCGCACTCCGGGCAGGCGCCGTGCGGGGAGTTGAACGAGAACGACCGCGTCTCGATCTCCGAGAAGTCGATGCCGCAGTGGGTGCACGCGAGCTCCTCGGAGAACTCGACGACGAGTCGCTCCGCCGCGTCTCCAGCCAGGTCGCCCGTCGAGCGCGCCTCGGTGCCGAGGTCGACGTCAGCCGGCGGGTCCGGCAGGATGACCTTCAGCACGCCGTCCGCCTCCTCCAGCGCCGTCTCGACGGAGTCGGTGATGCGCGAGCGGTCCTCCTCGCGGACCTTCACGCGGTCGACGATCACGTCGACGGTGTGGTCGTAGTTCTCGTCGAGGTCCGGCGTCTCGGTCGCGAGGTCGTACTCCTCGCCGTCGACCTCGACTCGGGCGTACCCCTCCGAGCGCAGTTCCTCGAACAGGTCCTCGAACGCGCCCTTCTGGTCGCGCACGACCGGCGCGGCGAGCTTCGCCCTTGTCCCCTCCGGGAGTTCGAACACCCGGCGGACCATCTGCTGGGCGGACTGCTCGCCCACTTCGCGGCCGCACTCGGGGCAGTGCGGTTGGCCGACCCGCGCGTACAGGAGCCGGAGATAGTCGTGGAGCTCGGTGACGGTGCCGACCGTCGAGCGGGGGTTGTTCGCGGCGTTCTTCTGGTCGATGGAGATCGCCGGCGAGAGCCCCTCGACGCTCTCGACCTGCGGCTTGTCCATCTGCCCGAGGAAGTTCCGGGCGTACGCCGACAGCGACTCGATGTAGCGACGCTGGCCCTCGGCGTACACAGTCTCGAACGCGAGCGACGACTTGCCCGATCCCGACAGGCCCGTGACGACGGTGAACTCCTCGCGCGGGATCTTCACGTCGAGGTCCTTGAGGTTGTGTTCCTCGGCCCCCGTGACCTCGATGAACTCCTTCGCCACTACCGCCCACCCCTCGTTCGCACCCGGTCTCTCATTACGACGAGGCAGGGCTCCGAGACACTTAACCGGCCCGTCCTCTCCTCGTGGAGCGTCTCGCTGTCGGAACCCCGTGACCGGCCGAATCCGCGTCCCGGGGCTCCCGGCGGAAAGATTCTTTACCATGGGTGTTCTTGTCACGGTTGTCAATGCCAGACACGAAACGTGGGCGCGAGCGTCAGGGCCGCAAGAAGCGCGAACAGCTGGAACGCCGTCTCAACCGGCGCGAGGTGGAGACGATCGACGACGAGGACGAGCCGGAGTACCCGCCCACGGAACTGGAGGCCGACCTCCTCTCGGCCGACGCGGAAGCCGACGACTGACCGATCGGAACAACGGCCCTTTTTGTCCGCCGCCGCGAAGGTGGCGACGATGCGGACCCACGCGAACTACGCCACCGTCTACGTCGGTGCGCAACTCTCCCCCGACGGCGTCCGCCTGGACCTCGACTGGGCCGACGCCGTCGGCGACGTCACCGACGAGTACGAGTTCGAAGTGCCGACGGACGAACCGAGCGACCCGTTCCTCGGCATCCAGGCGTTCGACGTCGGCGAGTACGGCCACGAGATCGTGCTCAACGGCGAGTCGCTCTCGGGGTTCGACATCCCGCCGAACGACGGCTGGCAATACTGGGCCGACTCCGTCACCGGGGTGTCGCTCGTCGAGGGGACGAACACGCTCGCGCTCGAACGGGACGGGGACACTGACGACGCGTTCGCCGTCGGGACCGTTCGAGTCCACTGGAAGGAGCCCGCGACCGAGGGCTTCCGCGCCGCGGACGTCGAGTAGTACTTAAAGAACCGCTTCGCCCCCGGTTCGGGTGACGTCGCGGCCGATCGCGTGGTATCCGTTAGCACGGTTGGCGCCCCTCGTGTCTTCGATTCTCGGCAGTATTCGATCGACCAGTTCGAGGAACCTCGGTCAGTCGGTACCCAAGGTTTTATGTAGAATCACAACCACACTCGCAGTTGACCATGAGTCAGCGACGGATGCAGGGTCAGCCCATGATCATCATGGGTGAGGACTCCCAGCGCGTGAAGGACAAGGACGCTCAGGAATACAACATCTCCGCGGCGCGCGCCGTCGCGGAGGCCGTGCGCTCGACGCTCGGCCCGAAAGGGATGGACAAGATGCTCGTCGATTCGATGGGCGACGTCACCATCACGAACGACGGTGTCACCATCCTCACCACGATGGACATCGACAACCCGACGGCCGAGATGATCATCGAGGTCGCCGAGACCCAGGAGGACGAGGCCGGCGACGGGACGACGACGGCCGTCGCCATCGCGGGCGAACTCCTCAAGAACGCCGAGGACCTCATCGACCAGGACATCCACCCGACGGCGATCACCTCGGGCTTCCACCTCGCGAGCGAACGCGCCCGAGCCGAGGTCGACGACCTCGCGGAGCGCGTCGACCCCGACGACGAGGAGCGCGTGAAGAAGGTCGCCGAGACCTCCATGACCGGCAAGGGCGCGGAGCTCGAGAAGGAGGTCCTCGCGGACCTCATCTACCGGGCGGTCAAGCAGGTCACCGTCGAGGCCGACGACGGGAGCAACGTCGTCGACATGGAGAACGTCGAGATCGAGACCCAGACCGGCCGCTCGGCCGGCGAGTCCCAGCTCCTCCAGGGCGCGGTCATCGACAAGGACCCGGTCCACGACGACATGCCGACGGCCGTCGACGACGCGAAGGTACTCCTGCTCAACGACCCCATCGAGGTCGAGGAGGCCGACGTCGACACCTCCGTCAACATCGAGTCCCCCGACCAGCTCCAGCAGTTCCTCGACCAGGAGGAGGACCAGCTCCGCGCGAAGGTCGAGGCCATCAAGCAGACCGGCGCGAACGTCGTCTTCTGCCAGAAGGGCATTGACGACATGGCCCAGCACTTCCTCGCGAAGGAGGGCATCCTCGCGGCCCGCCGCGTGAAGAAGTCCGACCTCCAGTTCCTCCAGAACATCCTCGACGCGGCCATCGTCTCGGACGTCGAGGCCGCCACCGAGGCCGACCTGGGGTACGGTTCGGTCAGCCGCGACGACGAGGACGAGCTGTTCTACGTCGAGGGCGGCGACGAGGCCCACGGCGTCACGCTCCTCCTGCGCGGCTCCACCGACCACGTCGTCGACGAGCTCGAGCGCGGCGTCCAGGACGCGCTCGACGTCGTCGCCACGACGGTCTCCGACGGCCGCGTGCTCCCCGGCGGCGGCGCCATCGAGGTCGAACTCGCCTCGCGGCTCCGCGACTTCGCCGACTCCGTCGAGGGTCGCGAGCAGCTCGCCGTCGAGGCGTTCGCCGACGCGCTGGAACTCGTCCCGCGCGTGCTCGCCGAGAACGCCGGGCTCGACTCCATCGACACGCTGGTCGACCTCCGGGCGGCCCACGAGGGCGGCGACGCCAACGCCGGGCTGAACGTGTTCTCGGGCGACATCGAGGACAGTTTCGAGGCCGGCGTCGTCGAGCCGGCCCACTCGAAGGAGCAGGCGCTTTCCAGCGCCACCGAGGCCGCGAACCTCGTGCTCAAGATCGACGACATCATCGCCGCGGGCGACCTCTCGACTGCGGGCGGCGACGACGAGGGCGGCGCCCCCGGCGGCGGTATGGGCGGCATGGGCGGCATGGGCGGCGCGATGTAAGCGCCGGCCAGGCACGTTCACACCCGGACCGATTCCGTATCGTCCCACGACCGATCGCGATTCTTTCGACCGTCCGACCGAACACCGCCAGCGTCGGGTCGGGCTGCCGAGCACCGACGGAGCGCGTGGCATCGACAGCGCGGAGTTTCGGTGGGTACTAATCCCGGCGGGCAAATTTTGCGGTCATGGAGACGCTGCTGCTCAACAGCGCCGCGGTTCACGAGAACGCCGAGATGGCCGAACTCGTCCCAGCCATCGAGGAGGCGTTCGCCGCCTACGAGCGCGGGAACGCCCAGATGCCGCCGAAGTCCTACATCGACCTCCCCGCCTACAACGGCGACTTCCGGTCGATGCCCGCCTACCTCGACGCCGGGGACTGGGACGCGGCCGGCGTGAAGTGGGTGAACGTCCACACCGACAACGAGGACGAGTACGACCTCCCGACGGTGATGGGGACGATGATCTACTCGGACCCGCGCAACGCCTTCCCGCTCGCCATCCTCGACGGGACGGAACTCACGATGAAGCGCACCGGCGCCGCCGCCGCGGTCGCCACGGACCACCTCGCCGTCGAGGACGCCCGCTCGCTCGGCATCGTCGGCGCCGGCGTCCAGTCGTACACGCAACTGGAGGCCATCGCCACGGTCCGGGAGATCGAGGAGGTGGTCGTCTCGGACCTCGACGAGGAGCGCGTCGCGCGCTTCATCGACACCTTCGAGGGGCGCTTCGACGTCCGCGCAGGCTCGATTGCCGACGCGGCGTCCTGCGACGTGCTCTCGACGGTGACGCCCGTCGAGTCCCCCATCGTCCCACGCGACGCGGTCGGCGAGCACACCCACGTCAACGCGATGGGTGCGGACGCGGAGGGGAAGCACGAACTCGCCGACGACCTCCTGCTGGACGCGAAACTCGTGATCGACGACTACGCGCAGACGACCCACTCGGGCGAGATCAACGTCCCCTACGCCGCCGGCATCCTGACGGACGACGACATCTACGGCGAACTCGGCGAGATCGTCGTCGGCGACAGGCAGGGTCGAACGGCGGCCGACGGCGTCACGGTCTTCGACTCGACGGGGCTCGCAATCCAGGACGTCGCTGCGGCCCACGTCGTGTACGAACACGCCGACGAGCGGGACAACGGCTACCCGTTCGACCTGCTCGGCCTCTCGGACTGACCGGTTCGGTGTTCTTCCGGTTCGAGCACCCGCGGTGACTACTCCTCGCTCGGGACGACGGCGTCGAGCACCTTCCCGACCAGCCAGACGACGATCAGGAACGGGAGCAGCGGCACCAGAAGGACGACGAGGCCCAGGAAGAGACTCCAGCCGATGAGGTTCATCTCCACGTCCTCGCGCCCCCTGTACCCGGGGGTCACCGTTCGGTAGGCCTTCCGGACGAGGCTCGGGTCCTCGGACTCCGCGGAGTCACTCATGTCCCGATAGTGGGTTTACTGGGCGAAAAAGGCTCTGTGGGGTCGCGTGGGCTTCGTGGGTGTGGCGATCGCTCGCTCTCGACTCGTTCGCCCCTCGCGAGCCTGTACTCGCCCCACGGAAGGGCCCACAGCCCACGGATCACACAGTACGGGCCGGCGAATCCGGCCGTCCTATCCCAGTTCTGCCACGAGGAGTCCGATCAGCAGGCCGGCGATCGCACCGACGGACGCCCAGAGGAGGGGGTTCCCGTCCGAGACGAACACCACGCCGACGGCCACCCCTGCGCCCGCTCCGAGCGCACCGATCTCCCCGGCCCGGTCGTCGGAGTCGATCTTCAGTATCCCCCCGCACTCACACGGCGAACTGAACTCCGTGCTCCGACCTAAACGTGCCACTGCTGGACGCGGCTCGATCTGCGGTCCCACCGACGTCGGTTACACAGTTCGATGGAAAGGGATATGGGCGGAAGCCGCCGTTCGTACGACAAGAGAATGTCCGAGGAGGGATACGACCACGCCGCGGTCGAGCGACGCTGGCAGGCGGCGTGGGACGACGCCGACGCGTACCGGACGCCCGACGAGGTGACGGACCCCACCTACGTGCTGGGGATGTACCCGTACCCGTCCGGACTGCTCCACATGGGCCACGTCCGCAACTACACTATCACCGACGCCTACGCCCGGTTCCGCCGGATGCGCGGCGACGACGTGCTCCACCCGATGGGGTGGGACGCGTTCGGCCTGCCCGCCGAGAACGCCGCCAAGGAGCGCGACACGAACCCCCGCGACTGGACGTTCGACTGCATCGAGACGATGAAGGGGCAGATGGAGTCGATGGGGTTCGGCTACGACTGGGACCGCGAGGTCACCACCTGCACGCCGGAGTACTACCGCTGGAACCAGTGGCTGTTCCGGGAGTTCCACGACCGGGAGCTGGTCGAGCGTGAGGCCGCCGAGGTCAACTGGTGTCCCACCTGCGAGACCGTGCTGGCCGACGAGCAGGTCGAGGGCGGGGATAGTTCCGAAGGCCCCGGGGCGCACGGCAACTGCTGGCGTTGCGGCACGACCGTCGAGCGCCGCGAACTGGAGCAGTGGTTCCTGCGGATCACCGAGTACGCCGACGAACTGAACGGGTACATCGACGACCTGGACGGCTGGCCCGACAGCGTCCGGCAGATGCAGCGCAACTGGATCGGCCGGCAGGAGGGCTCGCGCGTCTCCTTCGAGATCGGCGAGGCGCAAGGCGCCTCGAACGGACGCGGGGAGCGGAGCGAGCCGCGGGAGTACGGACCGGTCGAGGCGTTCACGACCCGGCTGGACACGATCTTCGGCGCGACGTTCTTCGCGCTGGCGCCCGACCACCCCGTCTCCGAGGCGGTCGCCGCCGAGGACGACGAGGTACGGCGGTTCGTCGAGGAGGAGGCCGACCCAGAGGGCGACGAGCCGAACGGCGTTCGGACCGACCTGACGGCCACCAACCCGGCCACGGGCGAGGAGGTCCCCGTCTTCGTCGCCGACTTCGTCCTCTCGGACGTGGGGACGGGCGCGCTGATGGGCGTCCCGGGCCACGACGACCGCGACCACGCGTTCGCCTCGAAGATGGGCGTCGACATCGTCCCCGTCGTCGCGCCCGAACCGGGGGGCGACTCCGACGGGGGAGACGGCGAGGCGCCGTCCGAACCCGACGTGAGCGAGTCCGCCTTCACCGACGACGGCGTCCTGGTGAACAGCGGCGAGTACAGCGGGCTGTCCTCGGCCGAAGCGCGGGAGGAACTGACGGCCGATATCGACTCGGCCGAGTTCCACACGCAGTACCGCCTGCGCGACTGGGGCATCTCCCGACAGCGCTACTGGGGGACGCCCATCCCGGTCGTCCACTGCGACGACTGCGGGCCCGTGCTGGTCCCCGAGGACGACCTGCCGGTCGAACTGCCGGAGTTCATCAACACGACCGGGAACCCGCTCGACGCCGCCGAAGAGTGGAAGCACGTCGACTGCCCGGAGTGCGGCGGCGACGCCGTCCGCGAGACGGACACGATGGACACGTTCGTCGACTCCTCGTGGTACTTCCTGCGGTACGTCTCGCCGGACCTGGAAGCGGCGCCGTTCGACGTGGACCGGGCGAACGACTGG
Source organism: Halorarum halophilum (assembly GCF_013401515.1). Classification (NCBI taxonomy): domain Archaea; kingdom Methanobacteriati; phylum Methanobacteriota; class Halobacteria; order Halobacteriales; family Haloferacaceae; genus Halorarum; species Halorarum halophilum. The sequence goes on from NZ_CP058529.1 coordinate 3,400,764, forward strand.
ATGCCCGTCGACCAGTACGTCGGCGGCATCGAGCACGCCGTGATGCACCTGCTGTACTCGCGGTTCGTCACGAAGGTCGTCGCTGACATGGACATGCTGGAGCACCGCGAGCCGTTCGAGAACCTGCTGGCCCAGGGGATGGTCCAGCTGGAGGGCGAGAAGATGTCCAAGTCGAAGGGGAACGTCGTCTCCCCTCAGCGCATCGTCGAGGAGTACGGCGCCGACACGGCCCGGCTGTTCATGATGCAGGCCGCCCAGCCCGAGCGCGCGTTCGACTGGTCCGAGGAGGGCGTCCGCTCGACGTACCGCTTCCTGACACGGCTGAAGCGGCTGGTCGGCGAGTTTGACCCCGAGGCGGCGGAGGGCGAGTTTGGCCCGATCGCGTCCTACGTCGAAAGCGAGACGGACGCGACGGTGTCGGCGGCGACCGCCGACTACGACGACCTGACGTTCAACACCTCGCTGCGGGAGACGCAGGAATTGGTCGGCACGCTGCGGGGCTACCGTGACCACGTCGAGGCGGTGCACGCCGACACCTTCCGCCGTGGGCTGGTGACGGCAGTGAAGCTACTCTCGCCGGTCGCGCCGCACGTGGCGGAGGAACTGTACGACGAACTGGGGCGCGAGGGCGGCGACAGCTTCGTCCTCGACGCCGACTGGCCAGAACCCGAGGGTGACGTGTCCGGGGCGGACGAGCGCCGCCGCCTGGTGGAGAACACCCGCGAGGACGTGCGCCAGATCGTCGACGTGGCTAGCATCGAGGACCCCGAGCGCATCGACGTCGTGGTCGCGCCCGAGTGGAAGCATCGCGCGCTGGAGATCGCCCTCGAGAGCGACGCGCCGAACCTCATCTCCGAGCTGATGCAGGAGGACGACATCCGCGAGAGGGGCGACGCGGCGGCCGCCTACGGCCAGGACCTGCAGAACGAGCGCGAGGCGCTCCGACCGGCGCTGTCGCCCGACCGCGAACACGGGGCGCTGGAGGAGGCGGCGTGGCTCGTCGAGCGCGAGTTCGACGCGCCCGTTCGCGTCCTGCGGGCGGAGGAGGCGGACGACGACGTGGCGCGGAAGGCGGAGCCGGGACGGCCAGCCATCGACATCGCCGAGTAACGTCCCCGTCCGCGGGGATTCTATGATGCAGGCGTGAGTGACGGATACGAAAAAACGGGGCTATTGGGAGGCCGACGACGGGGTTGGATTCGGTGGCGACCCCGATCAGTTCACGTCGATGCGGTGGTCGTCGTCGCCGTCATCGTCGACGTGGACCTTGGGGAGGGTGACGGTGAGCACGCCGTTTGTGTAGGTCGCGCTCGCCTCGTCCTCGTGGACCTCGTCGGGGAGGCCGATGCGGCGGCGGACGGACTCCGCGCGCCGCTCGCGGCGCACCCAGGCGCCCTCCTCGGACTCCTCGTCCTGCTCGATCGAGCGCTCGGCGGAGATGCTGAGCGTGTCGCCGCGGACGCTGAGGTCGATGTCCTCCTTGCTGAGGCCCGGCAGGTCGACCACGACGACGATCTCGTCGTCGTACTCGGCCACGTCGACGGCGGGGCCGTCGAGGCGGCGCATCTGGTCGATACCGCCCCAGGTCTCGTCGAACTGGCGGCTCATTCGGTCGAATACGCGGTTCATGTCGTCGAAGGGGGTCATGCGAGTCATCGTGTTATCACCGGGTGGTATAGAGGGCGCCTGAGATATTAAACGTAGCTGGACGCGGGATAGCTATTCGCACGCCTCCGGCGCTGTACCAGGTGGATGTGGGCAAAATCGGCTCGGCGGGTCGTCGGCTCACTCGACGTCGATGTGGGTTCCGTCCTCGTCGCCGCCCCCCGCCTTCGGCAGGGTGACGGTGAGTACGCCGTTGTTGTACGTCGCGTCGGCCTCCTCCTCGACCACGTCGGCGGGGAGCTTGAGGCGGCGCGTCACGTGCCGGTGGGAACGCTCACGTCGGTGGTAGCGCCGGTCGCTCTCGTCCCCGCTCTCATCCTCGGTTTCCTCCTCGTGTTCCGCCGAGAGGGTGAGTTCCCGGTTCGCGACGCTTACGCTGATCTCCGACGAACTGAACCCCGGAAGGTCGGCGACGACCGTGACCTCGTCGTCAGTCTCGGCCACGTCCACGTCCACGTCGCCGACGAACTCGCCCTCGAGCTGCCGGCCGAACTGCTCCAGCTCCTGGTTCATCCGATCGAACATTCTCTCGATGTCCTCGAAGGGGTTCCGTTGCGGCATGGGCGTATATCGGCCGCGATTCCCCTTCAATCTTGTCGCTGCCAGGGGGACGGATTGGGGACCTTCAAACACGATCGGGACGCAGCGTCCCCGTGACGTGAGAGTGGCCCTGCGGCGTCGCGCGGTTGCGCTTCGCGTCGAACCCGACATCGACGCGAGGGATGCGGCACAGCGCCGTAGGGAACCGAGGTGTCGCCTGTTCGTCCCAACTGTCGAGGAGTCGTAGCATCGTCACCCGGAGAACATCGCGTCCGTGAGCCCCCGTTTCCGCCTGCCTCCTCCCTTCACTCGATGACGTGTTCAGTGTCGTACGAGCCGAGCACGCGGACCCAGCCGTTCGCCACGATTTCCTCCACCTCGGCGATCGCCGCCTTGGTTCGCTCCTCGTAGAGTCCCGCCTCGAAGTCGATGTGGAAGAGGTAATCGCCCAGCCTGTCGCCGCTCGGGCGCGACTCGATGCGGGTGAGGTTGATGTCACGGTCCGCGAACGCCTCGAGGACCTCGAGCAGGAGCCCCGGGTAGTTCGCGCTCGGGTAGACCACGACCGACGTCTTCCCGCCCGCGTCGGAGCGTTCCGACTCGGGCGCGATGACGAGGAACCGGGTCGCGTTCGACGAACGGTCCTGGATGTCCTCGGCGAGCACCTGCAGCGTCTTCCCCTCGCCCGACGGCTCCGCCGTGGCCGGGTGTCCGATGCCCGCCACGTCGGGGTCCTCCCGCGCCCGCTCGACCCCGCGGGCCGTGGAGGCGACCGCCTCGGGGGTCGCGTTCGGGTACTCCCGCTCCAGGTAGTCGCGACACTGGGCGAGCGCCTGCGAGTGGGACGCGACGATCGAGAAGTTCTCCGACTGGGCGAGCAGCGCGTGGCGGACGGGCGTGACGACCTCGCGGACGACCGCGACGTCCGCCTCGGTGAGGGCGTCGAGGCTCTCGGAGACGCTCCCTTCGATGCTGTTCTCGACCGGGACGACGCCGCGCTCGGCCTCGCCGTCGGCGACGGCGTCGACGATGGCCGAGACGGACTCGCGGAACGACACGTCGTCGGCCACGGACCGGGCCGCACGGTGTGAGTAGGTCCCTACCGGTCCGAGGGTGACTACCTGCATGCCCCACGCTGGGCCGGGGCCGAGGATAAGCCCTCGGGTACGAGCGGAGGCGCGAGCTACTGCTCCACGCAGTAGTCCACGAAGTTCCGGAGGATGCGCAGGCCGGTCTCGCCGCTCTTCTCGGGGTGGAACTGCGTGCCGAACACGTTGCCGGCCTCGTTCGCGACGATGGCCGGGAACCGTCTTCCGTAGTCGGTGCTGGCCATGACCGCGTCGTCGTCGTCCGGTTCGGCGTAGTAGGAGTGGACGAAGTAGGCGTACTTCCCGTCGACGCCCTCGACGACCGGGTGGTCCCGTTCGACCGAGAGGTCGTTCCAGCCCATGTGTGGCACCGTCTCCACGTCGCGGAAGCGGACGTTCCTGCCGGGGATCAGGTCCAGCCCGGTCACGTCGCCCTGCCCGGCGCGCTCGGCCTCCTCGCTGGAGGTGAGCAGCATCTGCATCCCCAGACAGATGCCGAACAGCGGTCGGCCCGCCTCGGCGTGTTCGGTCAGCGCGTCGCGGTAGGGCCCGGCGTTCTCCATTCCCTCGCGGAAGGCGCCGACGCCCGGCAGGACGACGCCGTCGGCCGCCGCGAACGCCTCAGGGTCGTCGGTGATCGTCACGTCCGCACCGGCCCGTTCGAGCCCGCGCGTGGCGCTCCGGAGGTTTCCAAGCCCGTAGTCCACGACGACGATGTCGGCTCGGCTGTTCACGGGAAATCTACCCGGCGGAAGAATAAGTAGGCGTCCTTTCCGGCACCGCTCCGGGTCACGTTGCGGTCGTGAGTCGCGCGACCCGGTCTACGGTCGTTCAGAACCGGTCACGGAGCTCCGCGCGGAGGTCCGACACGTCGAGGTCCTTCATCGCGAGCAGGACGAGCAGGTGGTAGACGAGGTCGGCGCTCTCGGCGGTCAGCGCCTCGTCGTCGTCGTCCTTCGCCGCGAGGATCGTCTCGGTGGCCTCCTCACCGAGCTTCTCGAGCACCGCGTTCTCCCCCTTCTCGTGGGTGAACAGCGAGGCGGTGTAGGAGCCCTCCGGGAGCTCCGCCCTGCGCGACTCGATGGTGGCGAACAGGTCGTCGAGGACGGCGGCGTCTCCCGTGCGGGTCGAACCGGTCGCGTCGTTCCCGGTCGCGTCGTCCTCGGTTCCGTCGTCCCCGACGGGTTCGACGGGGTCGCTCATTCGGCCGCCTCCGCGCCCACGTCGACGTCGCTCCCGGCGTACTCCTGCGCGAAGAACGCCAGGTCGTGGATGCGGGCGTCGTCGGTGAGTTCGGGGTGGAACGAGGTGCCGACGACCGGCCCCTGCTTCACGGCGACCGGGTCGCCGTTCCACTCGGCCAGCACCTCGACGTCGCCGCCGACTTCGTCGATGACGGGTGCGCGGATGAACACGGCCGGGAACGGCTCGTCGAGCCCGGTCACGTCGAGGGGTGCCTCGAAGGAGTCCGCCTGTCGGCCGAACGCGTTCCGGTCGACGGTCACGTCGAGCAGGTCGATGGTGTCGACGCGCTCGTCCTTCGCGTCGCGGGAGGCGACGATGAGCCCCGCGCAGGTCGCGAGCACGGGTTTCCCCTCGTGGACGTGGACGGTGATCTCCTCGTCGATGCCCTCCTCGCGGAGCAGCCGCGAGATGGTGGTCGACTCCCCGCCCGGCATGAGGAGCACGTCGCAGTCGGGGACGATCCCGGCCTCGCGGATCTCGACCACGTCGGCGTCGACGCCGTGGCTCGCGGCGGCGCGACGGACCGCGTCCGCGTGTTCGGAGACGTCGCCCTGGACGGCGATGACGCCTGCCTTCATACTACGGGGTCGGCGGCAGGCGCGGGAAAAGGTATCGTTCGTTCGGGCGTATCGCGCCGTTCGCTCGGAGCCGAGTCCCGGGCGCTCAGAACGCGAAGTTGAGGAGGATGATCATGACGCCGAAGAGGACGCCGAAGGCGACCACGGTCTTCGGGTCGATGCGGATGGCGTTTCGGTCCTCGGCGTCGAAGTAGCGGACGAGTCCCGCGCTGGACATGAGTCCGCCACTGTTCTGTCCACTGCTCATGTGCGGGGCGACGAGTGTGTCCTGCCTAAGCCTTTCGACTCGGCGACCGAGTTCCGGCTGAACTGCCCCGGTGAGTAACCCTTATGCGCGGCCCGCCGAAAGTGCGGGCCGTCATGAGCGTCCGACTCAAGGACTTCTACGCGGACTGGTGTGGCCCGTGCAAGACGCAGGACCCCATCCTCGAGGAGCTCGAGGAGGAGTACCCCGACGTCGACTTCGAGAAAGTGGACGTCGAGGAGGAACAGGACATCGCCAACCAGTACCAGGTCCGGTCGCTCCCGACGCTCGTCGTCGAGAACGACGACGGCGTGGTGGAGCGGTTCGTGGGCGTGACCCAGCGCGAGGACATCGAGGAGGCGCTCTCGTCCGCTGGGGCCTGATTCTACGAGTTCCGAACCGGTGACGGCCGAACTTCGGTCGCCGGTGACAGTGACGAGACACCGGTGGTGACCGCGGAAGCCCCCGCGGCTGTCGACTCGGGGGCCTCGCTGCGCGCGTTCGCTCGGCCTCCGGCCTCGCTCACGTGCTTGCTTCGTCCACCTTCGTCGACAGCCGCGGCCCCTTCCATTCCCACCCCTCCGGCGTTCCAATCGAGCGAAGCGGCCCTGACTACCGAGTGCGCGTGGGTTCAGTAGTCCCACAGTTGTTCGTCGACCGACGGTCGGGGGGGAAGCGGTGGGCGCACCGCGAGCGGCGAAGCCGCGAGCCGCGCCTGCCGGGGAGGCGTGGGGAGCCACAGCGACGACCCGACCGTCCCCAGAGAGCGCAGAACGCCGGGGCTTTCGAGCGGGTTGTCACCGTCGGAATAACCCGATACTTGGCGAATCCACCGTCCCCGCGATCCCTCCCCACGGAGCATCGACTCGCAACCGTTAACACGGGTCCGCCCTCTCCAACGATACATGGCGAGTTTCGACGCGGCCGAGCGCCGCACCCTCGACAAGCTCATCTGCATGCGGTGTAACGCCCGCAACCCCAAGCGCGCCGACCACTGCCGCAAGTGCGGCTACGCGCGCCTCCGACCGAAGGCGAAGGAACCCCGGACCGCATAACGCGCTCCGGCCGCCCCTCGCGGGCGGCCCACCGTTCTTTCGACCCAGCCTTCGCGAGCGACTGCACTCTCACCCGGCCGTTCGACGCGTCTCTCCCGCTTGCTTGATCCCCTAATCGTCGGAGTACTTCGGTTCGCGCTCCTCGGCCCGCGAGAGCGCGCGCTCGATCACGTCCCGCACGGACTCGTCCTCGGTCGCGTGGAACGGGTCGCCGTGGCCCGCATACATCGACGTCACCGAGTCGGGCAGGTGCTCGAGCAGGTCGTCCAGGCTCTCGATGAGCCGCTCGCGCGACTGGCCCGCCATGTCCGTCCGGCCGAACGAGCCGTCGTCGTACGCGCCGTCGTTGTACACGACCACGTCGCCGGAGAACAGCGCCGTCTCGCCGACGAACGAGACGTGGTCGCCCGCGTGCCCCGGCGTGTAGACGACCTCGAACGTCTCGTCGCCCAACTCCACCTCGGCGTCGGGCCCCAGCGCGTGGTCCCGCCGCGGGTGGTCCGAGTAGGCGTACAGTTCGGCGTCGAACGCGTCGAGCACGGCGTCGAGTTCCCCGACGTGGTCGTGGTGCTGGTGGGTGAGCACCACTCGGTCGAGGTCGTCCGTGTACTCGCTCACGACGTCCTCGACGCCCGGTATCGTGCCGGCGTCGACGAGCGCCGGCACCGCGCCGTCGACCAGGTAGGCGTTGCAGGTGAACTCCTCGGCGTCGGCGGTCACGTTCACGACGTTCATACCGGGGCCACGTGCCGACGAGTGAAAAACGCCGTCGGCCTGGCGGGGGTTGCCGGTTCCGACGATAGGGACGCACGGGCCGTCTCAGGCGGCGAGACGTGTTCTGGGGCCGTTTCGACGCGGTTCGGAGGTGAAACGACCCGTGGATTTTTCCCTCGGAACCGCTTAGGTTTCCACGTATGGGCTTCGGGAGCTACGACGAGTCCGAACAGGAGAACCAGAACGTCGACGCGGACCTCGACGACGAGACGGTCTCGACGGGCGAGGCCGACCACGAGGGAAGCGTCGAGTTCGAGATCGGCGCGTCGAACGACGAACTCCTCGACAGGCTCGCGGACATCAAGGACGACGCCTGACGTGAAGGCCGGCGCGCGGGCGCTCGGCATGGCGGTCTCGACGCCTCCGGGCGAGACCCCGACCGCCGCCACCGTCGCCGGGGCGCTTGTCCGCGCGGACCGGACCTTCGACGGCCTCGCTTTTTCCACGTGTACCGTCGGCGCAACCGACTACACGGACTCCGTGATCCACTGCGTCGAGTCGCTGGACCGCGAGGACGTCCAGTACCTGCTTGCGGCCGGCATCGCCCCGGCGTGGTTCAACGTGCTCGACCTCCTGCGGGTCCACGAGTCGGTCGGCCGTCCGGTGCTCTCCGTCTCCTTCGAGGCGAGCACCGGGCTCGAAACCGCGCTCCGCGAGCAGTTCTCGGGCGACGCCCTCGCCGAGCGACTCGCGATCTACGAGCGCCAGCCGTCACGCGTCCCCGTCGAGGGGATGGACGCCTGGGTGCGCGCGGTCGGCGTCGACGACAATGAAGCGGCCGACGTCGTCCGCGAACTCACGCCGGAGGGGGGGCGCCGGCCCGAACCGCTCCGGGTCGCACGCATCGCCGCCCGCGCCGGTCGGTCGCTTCGCGACGACGGCAGCAGCGTCAGCCGCGGCGTCGGTGGTTCCCACGACGACCGCAGGGACGACCGGGAGACCTAATTTCCCCGCCGCCCGCGTCCCGGTATGGATCTGGACGCCGACCTCTGCGTGAACGGCTGCGAGCGCTGCCCGGCGCTCGTGGAGTCGCGCTCGCGGATCGTCAACGGCGCCGGCCCGACGGACGCGGACCTCGTGTTCGTCGGCGAGGCGCCTGGCGCGACCGAGGACGAGCAGGGCGAACCCTTCGTCGGCCGCTCGGGGACGGTACTCGACGACGCGCTCCGGGACGCCGGGCTCATGCGGGCCGACGTGCGCATCACGAACTGCGTCCGCTGTCGCCCGCCGGAGAACCGCGACCCGCACGTCGAGGAGCTGGACAACTGCCGCGGCTACCTCGCCGAGGAACTCGACCGGCTCGACCCGGAACTCGTCGTCACGCTCGGGAAGGTTCCCTCCCAGCACCTGCTCGGTCGGTCGGTCGCGGTGACCTCGGAGGCGGGCGACGTGTTCGACGCTCGCGTCGGCGAGACGGCGATTCGGCTGCTGGTGTCGGTACACCCGGCGGCGACGCTGTACGACCGGAGCCAGGCCGAGACGTTCGAGTCGGTGATACTGCAGGCCGCGGAGTTGGCGGGTGTCGGCGAGTCGGGCGACGGGCAGTCGCGGTTGGGCGAGTACTGAGGGTCACTCCTGGTGCCCGGCGGTCTCCATGTCTGGCCGTGTGAGCGCGTCGTGGCGCGAGTCACGTGCACCACCTTTCGGGAACGGAAACCGGGCCGAGGGGCGCCGTACACCCACACCAGGCGAGTCCCCGCCGACGGGTTCTTCACCGTGACGCTCGTTATCGTTGAACCGGCTCATGACCGATTACGAAACGCACGAACCCGAGTACTCGGGGACGACGACCGAGGAGTGGGACTCCCCCAAGGCGGAGGATTTCGACACCGACGACCTCGCCGAGATCGACGACCACTTCGTGCTTTCGTCGTCGGGATTCCCGCCCGACAACTTCACGGACCTCAAACTGCCGGTCGTGGATCCGGACGGAAACCTCAACGAAAACGCCCTTCAGGCCGCACACGGCGGGGCTTACAGCATCGAGGCTATCGACGACGTCGACGACGACACCAGACAGGACGTGAAGGACCTTCTGGAGGGACTCTCCCGGGAGGCGTTCGACGCGGACATCGGAACCTGATGCTCGGGCCCGCAGTCGGCCAACGAGCGAACGAAGCGAGCGGCGTTCCCGGCAGGGGTTCGTTCCGCAGTCGTCGCTGAACGCCCGTCGTAACGATGGAAACGAACAGCCTCGTGGCTGGCGACCCAGAAAACCCGAAAGAAGGTCGAACCAGGCTACTTCCCGCCGCGATCGCCGCTCGTTACGGACGGGCGGGTCTTCTCGGCGCCCTTGCCGCGGTTGTTGAGGCCGCGACCCTTCGAACCGGCGTTGGTGAGCCCGCGGAACGCGCGCCCCTTCTGCGTGTCGTCGCAGATCCAGTTCAGGTCGTCGTCCGACTGGATGGCCGGGTGTTCGGGGTCGATGAGGATCACTTCGAACCACTTCTGCGAGCCGTCCTGGCCCACGGGGTAGGAGGCGAGCACGCGGAGGTTCGGGTACTTCCGCGAGACGCGCTCCTCGCCGATGCGCTGGATGGACTTCCGGCGGCCGATGCGGTTGACGCCCTGTCGCTTCGAGCGGCGGCCCGCCTTGTGGCGCTGCTTTCGCGCCCCGCCCTTGCGGACCGAGACGCGGGTCATGACGACGCCCTGCTTGGCCTTGTAGCCGAGTTCGCGCGCCTTGTCGAGGCGCGTCGGGCGGTCGATGCGGACGATGGCGCCCTCGCGGCGCCACTCCTGTTTTCGCTGCCACTGCAGCTCCGCCAGCTTCCCGTCGTCCTGGTTCCGCCAGGCTTCCTTGATGTGGGAGTAGAAACTTCGTGCCATGGGTGTTCCTGCGGGCGCTTGCGATTCAGGTGCGCGCGACCGACGGCCGCGGCACCCACATTTCGTCCCGGCGTACCGGGTGCCCACTGGCGGCCCACCTGCCAGCGAGTTATCGGGAGTACCGCGGGGGCGCTGTTAAGGACTTCGAAGCGGCGTCGCCGCGTCAGGGCTTCTCAGGGACGTTCGGGCGCTCCGCCGACTCGTTCGGGGGACGCGGCGGCTCGACGATCCCCAGCGTCGGCAGGAGCGCGATCCAACCCGCGAAGACGAGCACCCCGCCGGCGACCGCGTAGTAGCCGTGTGAACAGCAGTAGTAGCCGCCGCCGAGCGCGCGGAGCACCTCGCGGCCGCCGTACGCGAGCGAGAGCGTCCCGGCGGTCGCGGCGCCGGCGTGACCGAAGATGTCGGGACGGCGCCCGATCAGGGCGGGCGAGAGGAGCGCGGCGAGGAGTAGCAGGGCGGCGTGGAACTCGTTCATGCGTCCGCGGACACGTAATCGGGGTAAAAACGGTTCGGGGTTCACCCGAACGGGTTCCAGTCGACGCGGATGACGACGCCCAGGCCGACGAGCGAGACGGCGATGACCGCGAGCGCGAACAGGGTGACGACGCGTGCGGGCGACCCCGGCGCCTGGAACGGCCACGAGATCCCGAGCAGTACGAGCAGGACGACGTTCATCCCGAACAGTACCTGCCACGCCGTTGCAGTCACCGGTTCACGTCTCCTGGAGGGTTACCCGGACCGCGCGGTAGTCCTCGATGAACGCACCGACGCCGCCGACGCTGACGGTGCCGTCCGGCGTCTCGAGTACGAGTCCGTTCTCGACGGGGAAGTCGTTCGTCGCCGGTTCGAGGAACCCCTGTCGGACCGCCGTGACGCGGCCGGCGACTTCGCCGTGCCGCTGGGTCTCGACGATCGCTTCGACCTCGACGCCGGCCATCCGGTGGAGTCGGGCCTGGAAGATGGCGTGCCGGAACGACTCGAACGTCCGGGGCAGTTCGACGGGGTCGGTCACGTGGATCTCCGTCGCGGCGGGCCAGAAGGAGCTGATCGAGGCGCTCAACACCGAGCCGGCGAGGTGACCCTGCCGGACGACGACGGCCACCTCGTCGGCGTGCCGTCCCGAAAACAGGCCGGCGTCGCCGACCATCGCCGCCTCGTTGTCGACGGCCGTGTTCAGCGGCCCCTCCGCGTCCCACTCGCGGACCACCGACGCGACCCCGTCGAAGTCCGTGCGGTGGCCGCTGTCGCTGACGAGCAGGAGCACGAACACGCCGCGGTCGTGGGCGTCCGCGAGCGCGCTCCTGATCTCGGGCACGACGTTGCCGGGCGCCGAGAGGAACACCTCCTCGGTGGCGTCCTCGACGAGCGTCCGGAGCCGCTTGATCGCCGTCGGCCGGGACTTCACGGTCTCGAACTCGGCGGTCGCCGGACCGGGTTGCTGGTACCGCGCTTCGAGCGCCGGCGTGACCGCGCCGAGCCGGTCGGTGAGCGCCGGGATGGCCTCCGCGGGCGGCTCCGCCCGCAGGAGCGTCGGAGTCACGTGGTCGTGGACGCGCACGAGCCCGCGGGCCTCGAGATCCTCTGCGATGTCGTACACGTACCGCTGGGTGACCCCCGCGGCCTCCGCGACGGTCCGAACGGTCGCCTCCCCTTCCGCGAGCACGGCGAGGTACGCGTCCACCTCCTTGTCGGAGAGGCCGAACAGCTGAAGACGCTCTCGCAGGGCGTTCTCGCCGACCTCGTCCGTCCCTCCCTCCTCGGACGCGTCCGGGTCAGTCGCCATGGCTCTCCCCCTCGGGACGGTCGCCAGTCCCGCCGGTTTCGACGCCGAGGTCCGTGCCGGCGCCGGGGGCGTCCGCGTGGTCGTGATACAGGTGACAGGCGACGGTGTGCTCGCGCGACCGACCGTCGACCGCCGGCGGGGTCGTCTCGCAGGGGCTCTCGTAGGATTCGGAGAGTGCTTCGGCGGCGGCGTCCCACTCCCCGGAGGCGACGTGGGAGAGGGCATCGTCGATGCGGTCCCCGTGGGGTGCGGGGAGGTCGGCCAGGCCGGCGGCAGCGAGACGGGCGTCCGCGTCCCCGGTGGCCGCGAGCGCCTCCCGGTCGAGGGTTCGCGCGTCCACGGCTCCTCGCAGGTCCATGACCCGGTTGTAGGTTTCCTGACCGATATCCGTGTCGGTGGGCGGGACGACCTTCGGACAGCGCGTGTGGAAGCGACAGCCCGAGGGCGGGTCGACCGGGTCCGGGATGTCGATGGAGCGCACCGGCGGGTTCCGAACGATCGGGTCCGGGTCGAGATCGGCGGTTGCCCACTTCAGCACCTCCGTGTAGGGGTGTTTCGGGTCCCGAAGCACCTCGTCCGCCGGTCCCAGCTCGACCAGCTCCCCGAGGTACATGATGCCGACGCGCCCGTCGGCCTTCTCCGCGAGGTAGCGCGCGTTCGAGAGGTTGTGGCTGATGAACAGGTAGGAGGTCCCGAACTCGTCCTGGAGATCGAGCATGAGGTCCATCATCTCCACGCGGAGGCTCACGTCGAGCGCGCTCACCGCTTCGTCCGCGAGGATGAGGTCGGGGTTCAACAGCAGCGCCCGGACCAGCGCGACCCGCTGTTTCTCCCCGCCCGAGAGCTGGTGGGGGTAGCGGTGTGCGTAGTCGTCCGCGGGTTCCATCCCGACCCGTTCGAGGAGGGAGTGGACCCTGGCGCGGCGGTCCGCGACCGACAGTTCCGTCTCCCACCGCTTGAGCGGCGCGACGAGGCTGTCGAGGACGGTCTGGTTCGGGTTCAGCGCGGCGCCGGGGTCCTGGTGGACGACCTGGAGCGACCGACGCATCTCGGCGAACTCGTACTCACCCGAGACGTCGCCGTCGCGGGTCCCCCAGAGGTCCTGACCCCGGTAAGCGACGGTGCCGCCGGTGGGCCGCTGAACGCCGATCGCGGTCTTCCCGAGCGTCGTCTTCCCGCACCCGGACTCACCGACCAGCGCGACGACGTCGTTCTCGGGAATCTCCAGCGAGACGTCGTCGACGGCTCCGACCGTCTCGGGGTCGTCGAACAGCGACTCGAGGAACCCCTGGTCCTTCTCGAACTCGACGGCGACGTCCTCCAGCGTAATCACGGGGTCCCCGCTCATCGGCCCACCCCCGGACCGCCGTCGGTGGCGGCGTCGGTCGATCCGGACGACCCCGGCGCGTCACTCGACTCGGCCGCATCATCGGCCAGCGCGAACGGGACCGCCTCGGCGGCGTCCTCCCAGTGGTGACACCGGGCGGTGTGGTTCTCGCCGACCGATCGCGGGTCGGGGTCGACGTTCAGACACTCCTCGGTCGAGAGCGGGCACCGCGGCGCGTACGAGCAGCCGGCCGGCGTGTGCACCGGGTCGGGCGCGGAGCCGTCGATGGCGCGCATCGAGTCGAGCGGCGCGTCGAGGTTCGGCACGGCCGAGAGGAGCGCCCGCGTGTACGGGTGGCTCGCGTCGCGCAGCACCGACCCCGCGGGACCGCGCTCGACGATCTCGAACGCGTACAGGACGGCGAGCCTGTCGGCGAGCCCCGCGACCAGCGGAAGGTCGTGCGTGATGAACACGACGCTGAGGTCGTGTTTCTCCTGGATGTCCGACAGTAGCGCGAGGATGGAGCGCTGCATCAGCAGGTCCAGCGCCGCCGTCGGCTCGTCCATCACGAGCACGTCGGGTTCGAGCACGAGCGAGAGCGCGATGAGCGCCCGCTGGCTCATCCCACCCGACAGCTCGTGCGGGTGTGCCGAGAGCACGCGCTCGGGGTCGAGATACAGGTCGGAGAGCAGGTCGCGCGCCCGATCCATCCCGACGCCGACGTCGTAGTCGTGGGCCTCGAGCGTCTCGCGGAAGTGGCCCCCGATCTTCATCGTCGGGTTGAACGATGACATCGCACCCTGGAACACCATCGCGATCTCCTCCCAGCGGAGCGTGCGCAGCCCCTCCTCGGACAGCGATAGCACGTCGACGGGGTCGCCATCGCGCGGGTAGTAGGTCACCTCGCCGGCGAGTTCGCCCGGCTCCTCGACGGCGTCGAGCATCGCGGACGCGAGCATCGACTTACCGGAGCCGGACTCCCCGACGATGCCCACGATCTCCTCGCGGCCGACGTCGAGGTCGACGCCGTTCAGTACGGTCGCGGTACCCCTGTCCATCTCGAAGGAGACGGACGCGTTTCTGATTTCGAGGACGTTGTCGTGGGTCATGGCTCTTCCCTCCTGGCGGGATCGGGTTCCGGGTCGGCCCCCGGTGGCTCGTCGTCCGTCCGGTCGGTCCCGTCCCGATCGACGTTCACGCCGGCCGGCGCGTCGCTGGTGTGGGACACGTGTCTGGCCCTGACGCGCGGGTTGAACAGCCGGTCGCCCGACTGTGCGAGCAGCGTCAGCGACAGCGACAGCAGGATGACGGTCACCATCGGCACCGCGAGCCAGTGGAACGCTGCGGGCGAGGACACCGCCCCGGCCTGCGAGTTCGCGTTGTTCATCATGACGCCCCAGTTGACGGCGTTGTACGGGAGGACGCCGAGGAAGTACAGCCCGACGGAACCGTAGATGACTGCGCGAGCCTGCTTGACGAAGTTCATCGTGACGTACGGCATCAGGTTCGGGAGCACGTCACGGCGGAGGACGGTCCCCGTCCCGAGCCCCATCACGCGCGAGGCCTCGACGTACTCGGCCCCCCTGAGCGTGAGCACCTGCGAGCGGACGGCGCGGGACAGCCCCGCCCAGGCGTTGATCGACAACAACACCCCGATGACGTACGGGTTCCCCTGGAGCGAGTCGGTGAGCGCGCCGGCGAGGACGATGATGAGCGGGAGGCCGGGGATGGTGAGCGCCACGTCGACCAGCGTCATCACGACGTCGTCGACGCGCCCGCCCTTGTAGCCGGCAACGGTACCGAGCGTTGCCCCGACGACGACGGTGAACACGGCGCCGGCGCCGATCATCTTCAGCATGGCGGGCGTCGCGTGGACGACCTGCGAGAGGATGCTGTGGCCCGAAAACGTCGTGCCCAGTGGGAACTCGAGCGTCCGGAACGCGCCGACGAGTGCGGGGCCCTGGTTCGGGGACGGCCTGGGAACGATCGTCGGTCCCCACTCGGCGGCGGAGACCCACGCGACGGTGCCCATCAGGAGGTAGCCCGTCAGGACCGTGACGGCGATGCGGGCGCGCCAGTCGCTCCAGAGGACCCGCCCCGGCGCGAGCAAGTGCTCCTCGACCCACTCGCGTCGGCGGTCGGCCGCCCCGACCTGTTCGTTCGCGACCGCGTCGAAGTCCGAGACGGTACCCCCGTCCGTTCGCGGGGAGTCGTCAGTACGACTCACGGTCACCTCCCCCCGCACGCGGGTCGACGATACCGTACGTCAGGTCGGCGATCAGCACGCCGATGGTGACGGCGACGCAGATGACGATGAACCCGCCCATCATCAGCGGGTAGTCGCGGGCGTCGATGGCGCCGATCAGGTAGTAGCCGAGCCCCGGGTAGCCGAAGATGCGCTCGATGATGATGGCGCCGCCGAACACGAAGCCGATGGCGATGAGCAGGCCGGTGTACATGGGCAGGATGGCGTTCCGGGCGACGTACCGCAACGCGATGCGGCGCTCCGGGAGCCCTCGCAGGCGGGCCACGCGGAGGTAGTCCTCCCCGAGCACGCGGATGCTGTTCGCGCGCATGTCCATCGCCCAGCCACCGAAGCTGTACAGCGAGATGGCGAGGATCGGGAGTGTACCGTGGTGAACGACGCTGACGACGAACGGGAGGTTCAGCCCCGGCGTCACCTCGGAGGCGTAGTGACCGGTCGTCGGGAACAGCCCGAACCGGTAGCCGAGGAACGTCAGCGCGACGAGCCCTACGATGAAGTCTGGCGTCGAGTTGGTGACGAGCGAGACGGCCGTCCCGACGTAGTCGGTCGACGAGCCCTCGCGATACGCCATGAACGCGCCGAGGGTGATCCCGACGACGAACGCGAGCAGCAGCGCACAGGCCATGATGAACACCGTCCACGGGATCGCTTTCCCGAGGATGGAGGCGACCGAGTCGTCGTACCAGATGGAGCGGCCGAAGTCGCCCTGGAGGACGTTCACCATGTAGTCGACGTACTGGACGTACAGCGGTTCGCCGACGTTCACGTTCGTCTGGGCGGCGATCCGCTGGTTGATCTGCGACTGGGTGAGCGAACCGCCCTGCTGGAGGAGCTGTGCCCGAAGGTAGTCGGCCGGCCCGCCCGGTAGGAGCCGGACGATACCGAACGACAGCGAGACGACCGCGAAGACGGTGAACACGGATTGGGCGACGCGGCGGACGATGTAGCGCATCGCTCACTCGCGTTTCGCCGTCCAGTCACCGCGACGGGGGAGCCACTCGGTCGGCCAGTACGTCTGTAACTTCTCGCTGTTGCGCGGCGGGACGTTCCATTCGTCCGAGGTGAGGAACGTCTGTGCCAACTTCTCCATCACCGGGACCGTCGGGAGCGTCTGGTTCGTCACCCACGCGAGTTCCTGGATGAGTTCGGCCGCTTCCGCCTCGTCGGCTCGAGAGAGCGCGGAGATCTGTTCGCTCGGCGTGACGGTGCTGGCCCCGTTTCCGTCGCGACTCGGCACCTCCTCGAACGTCTCCGGGACGTTCCAGTACTCCGTCGCGTCGGAACTCCGGTACATCCAGTCGAAGTGGAAGTACGGGTAGCTCTGGTCGTAGTTGGCCCACCCCTGGAGCCCGATGACGAAGTTCCCGTTCGCGTAGTCCTGGCCCCAGTAGGTCGACGACTCCTTGGCGATCAGCTCGGACTCGATGCCGAACTCCTTGAGTTGTGCGACGATCGTCTCGGCGCCCGCGACCCAGTCGGTGAAGCCGGCCGGTCCCTTGATCGGTGCCTCGAGTGGTTCGCCGGTCTCCGTGTTCGTCCAGGTTCCGTCCTGCTTCTCGTAGCCCGCGTCCTCGAGCAGCGTCGCCGCGGCGTCCGTCCCCGACTCCCCGAAGCTGTAATCGTCGAAGTCGTCTGCCACCCCGTCGAGCCAGACGTCCTTCACGTTCCCCGAGAAGGCGCCGGTGAGCCCCGAGGGGATCTCCACGCCGAGCTTGGATTCGGTGCCGGCGGCAGCGTTCGCCGCGACGTCCTCGCGGTTGACGACGTGGGCCACCGCCTGCCGGACCGCACGCTGGCCGAAGTCGTCGTGCTCGAGGTCGAAGACGAGCCCCATCCCCCAGTGTCGCGGGATGAGCCCGACGCGCACGGAGTCCGGGAGTTGGTTCAGCTGGTTCTCCGGCATGAACAGGGTCGCCGAGCCGTCCGTCTGACCGTTCTGGAGCGCGCTCCAGCGCTTCTGGTTCGACTCCAGGTAGCGATACTCCATCTCGGGGAAGTTGATGCTGTCGGCGTCCGGGTGGTCCTCGTACTTCGTCACGAGGGTCCGCTGGGAGTCGGCGTCCTCCCACTGGAACGGGCCGTTCCCGATCGGTTCGGTGTCCGAGAACTCCTGGAGGTCCGCGATGGCCTCGCTCCTCGCGTCCTCCGAGGAGGCGGACTCGATGGCGTCGAGGTACTCGCCGTACACGCTCTCCTTCGTGCGGAAGCGCTTGGGCTGGATGAACGCGAGCACGACGTCCCGGTTCACCTCGCTCTCGAACTCCATCCGGGCCGTCTTGTCGCCGGACGTCGAGACTGCCTCCGAAATGTCGCTCACGTAGTCGGCCAGCGACCCGCCAGTGTACATGTCCAGTTTCAGCTGGATCTCGAGGTCGCGTGCGGTGACCTCGTCGCCGTCGTGCCACGTGTAGTCGTCCCGCACCGTCAGGTCGATGGCGTCTCCCGAGAACTCCCAGTCGGAGACCGCGTACCCTTCGTACTCCTGTGAGGAGAGGTTGTAGTACAGCAGGCGGTCGAACATGACGCGGCGCGCCTCCGCGTCGTTCTTCGAGTTGTAGACGTTGTACTGGGACTCGCTCGGGACCGCCCACTGGGCGACCGTCAGCGCCGAGTCGAGCGGCTTCCCCTCCTGGTTCACCTCGCCGTCGGTCGACTGTTCGGTCGCTGTGGGTTCGGGCGTCTGTTCCCCGGTGTTCGCGGACTGCCGTCCACCACACCCGGCGAGCCCGGCGATACCTGCCGCACCGACGGCGCTCAGCAGCCGCCGTCGGCCGGCGTCCACGTCGGCCTGATTGCCATCCGATGACATGGTCGTCCCGATGTTACTACCATGTACAATAAAAATTATGGGTGAATAATTACTACATCCTTTTCTCGGGGAGCCCTGCCGGCGTCGACGCTCCTGCCGCCGTCAGCGTCGCGAGCGTCGCGCTCCGAATGGCATGGGGCCACCCCAGCGGGGTCGCGCTGTCGGGCGTTCCGTCGTCGAAGCGTTGCTCCGGGAGGTAGTCAGCGTCGGTCGAGAGCGGCCCGTCTGGAGCGACCAGCGCCAGCAGCCGGTGGGAACGGCCGAACCAATCGTTCGCCCGGTCGTCGCCCCGTTCCCTGAGGAGCGTCCCGACCGATGCGGCCGCCCGGGCGCCCCAGGCCGTCGAGACGGTCCAAACCTTCTCTCGAGCCTGCTCCTGCCGACGCCACGGGTCGCCCTCGTAGCGGACCAGACCGTCGACGGCGTCGGTCGTCCGGCGGAGCCCCCCGAGCGTGGCCTCGAGATGTATCAGGAGCCGCTCGACGTGCACGTCGTCCACGGCGGCGATGCGGGCGTACTCACGGTAGGCGTCCGCGAGCGCGAGGGTCGCGGAGTCGAGCCTGTCGTCGACCTCGTCGCGGTCGGTTCTGAGTGCGTACGCACCCCGTTCCGGCACCCAGAGGTCCTCTATCGCTTCCGACACACGCCCGGCCGCGTCGCGGGCGCGGTGGGCGTCGGGGTGGTCCGTCGCGGCGACGGCGGCGTACCCCTCGAGGAACGTCGCGGCGGTGTGGGTGAACCGGCCGTGCATGTCCTCCCACGCGTTCTGACAGCGGACGGGGCGGCCGTCATCGGCCGTGTCCGCGAGCATCGCGTCGACGCCGTCGGCGATGGCCTCGTCCACGTCGTCGGCGACCCCGGACGCCGGCCCGTGTTCCCGGTACGCCGCCAGGAACGACAGGACGCTCGCGGTCTGGTCGGCCTGGTAGGCGTCGCCGCCGCCGTCGGTGAGCCGGTCGTTCGCCCAGCCGGGAGCGAGCGCGCCGTCGCCCGGCCAGACGCGGTGGGGCCAAGTCCCATCCTCGCCCTGGGCGTCGCAGTACGCCCGGGCGCTCTTCGCGTGCCAGTCGGTCAACCCGAGGTCGAACTCCCGGTCGGCCTCCAGCAGGAACCCGGCGATCTCGGCGTCGTCGCGGAACCAGGTGTAGCCGTAGCCGCCCGAGTTGGCGTAGAACCGATCGAACTCCGGCCCGGCGATCCGTCGGCCGGCCGTACCCCGGAGGAGCGACAGCACGCGCAGGTCCGACGCCACGGCCGGGGTCGGGGTCGTGTCGGCCAGTGTGTGCTCGGTCGCGACACTCCGGAGGGCGGTCGGCCCGTCATGCTCGCGCGCCGCCTCGCGGACGCGAGCGAGCCCCGCCTCCCGGTCACGTCCGGCCGGGAGCGTCGAGAGCGTAACCGCGCCCTCGGTCGGCTCCGCAACCGCGACGACCGCGCCGCTCAACACCGCCTCCTCGCCGGACTCGCCGAGGGAAGCGCCCCCATTACGGAGGGCGTCGAAGTTCGGGACGGCCTCGCCGCGAACCTCACGGAAGCCGTCCGCCGCGGCGATGTAGTCGTGCTCGTGGGCGTGGTACGCCTCCACGGCGTCGCTGTGGTGGAGCTGTGCGACGCGACCCGTCCGCCCGTCGGGCGCGAACGCGACGGCGGCGACGAGCGGCGCCGCCAGTCCCCGAACGTGCCGGACGTGCGCGTCGCCGTCCCCGAGCGCGAGGTCGAACAGTTCGACCCGCCCGTTCGGCGTGGCGACCTCGGTGACGACGAGCGCGGTGTCCTCGTGGTACCGCTGGCCGACCGGTTCACACCTATCGTCGTCGAACCATGCCACCCCGTCATTCGTCTCGATGCCGAACCGGGCGGCGGCGATACCGGCCCGCCGCGAGAACGGGTAGCCGAAGTCCGCGATGGTGCCGTCGGGTTCGACGTGGAGGAGCCTGTCCCCGTCCGGGTCGCCGGTGAATCGCCCCGCGACGGTGCGCCGTTCGCCGGGGAACCGTGTCGAATCCCCCTCGTGACGACGCGCGTCCTCCAGGGCGAATCGGAGATGCATGGCCGGTGTCGCGAGAGCCTGGGTGATAAAACCGAGCTGTAATAGTCATTCGTTCTTTTTCCGCAGCTGTCGGTCCGGGACGACTGCTCCATCCCGTTCCCTCAGGTTCCGGGGCGGCTCGGCTCCCGGTCGTCGGGCAGTTCGGCAAGCGGACTTCGCCGCCGTTTTCGAGGCTTCCCTCCGATCAGCCGCGGACCTCGCCGTACGTCGTCCGCAGCTTCGCTACCGCTCGGCCTCGGTGAACGTCCGCACCGACTCGAACTCCCCGTCGGCGATGGCGTCGGCGACCGCGTCCGTGTCGACGTCGGGCGTTTCCCGTGGGTACTTCCGCCGGAAGTAGCCGACGAGGTTCGCCACGTCGCGAGCCAGCAGTTCGTCGGCGTTCTCGTGGTCCGTCTCGACCGACTGTGGCCAGTCGAACACGACGACGCCGTCCTCGCTGACGGCGACGTTGTACTCGCTCATGTCGGCGTGGACGTAGCCGACCCGGTAGGCCGTGGCCATCTCCCGGAGGACCAGGTCCAGGACGCCGACGACCTGCTCGGACCGGAGTTTCGCGTCGGCGAGCTCAGGTCCGGGGAGCTTCTCCATCACGATGGCGTGGCGGTTGTGGTCCACCGGGCGGGGGACGGACACCGTCGGGTAGAGGTCCTCCAGCGCGCCGTACTCGCGCTCGGCGGCCTTCCGGGCGGTGTACTGCCAGGAGACGTGGTGGTGGTCCGCGGTGTAGTCGCGCCCCTTGCGGACCTCCCGGAAGTTCGTGTACCCCTCGCGGTGGAACTTCAGCGCGAACGGGCGGTACGACTCGACCTCGTACACGTCCGACTCCTTGCCGACGCCGAGGGGGGCCCCCATCCCAAGCACGGTGTCGCGCTCGGCGAACGTCCGGAGCGCCAGCGCGTCGTACCCCTCGAAGGTGAGCTGGTACCCCTCGTACTGGATGGTCTTGCGCCGGATCAGCCCGCGGTCGGCACAGCGGTCGATGCGGTAGTCGACCTCCTCCTCGGTGATATCGGCGTAGCCGGGGAGCTTCTCGCGGTTCACCCACTCGGAGAAGCGCATCCCCTGCTCGACGCCCGAGAGGAGGTAGAAGTCCTCGGGTTCGAGCTCCGCCATCACCCCGGCGACGTTCCCGACCATGTCTCGTAGGTGGTGTGGGAGGCGGTAAAAGCGGTCGGTCGAGGGTCGTCAGTGATGTTGCGGGCAGTGCGACATTTGGTGGGTGCCGGGATGATTCTCCGGAAATCCCCCGCGGGTCTCGGCTCGCGCGGTACACGCTGTGCTTTACCTCGGAGCACGCTCCTCGGACGTCACATTCGCTGGCACTCACGTGACCCTCGGGCGCTCGCTTTGCTCGCACCCTGCGGTGCTTGCGGCCCCGTGCTTCGCCGAGACCGCGGCCCCTTTCAGTCCCACCCAACTGCACCGCAGCCACACCCTCCCCAGCCGATTGCGCTCCTCGGCTCGCTCCGCTCGCCTACGGTGCTCATCCCTCGCGCGACGTGGGCCGCGCACGAGGCGCGGCCGCCGCGCGCCACCCGATTGATTCCCACTACCACAGCAACACCGAGGAGTCTTTGCCCAGTGGCGGTCCATCTCTGGACATGACCGACGGCATCGAACCCGGCCCGCTCGCGGACCGCGACTGGCGCCTGATCCGGGAGGAGGCCCGCCCCGGCCCGCTGAACATGGCGCTCGACGAGGTGGCCGCCGAGTCGGCCGCCGGGGACGGCCCGCGAACCGTCCGGGTGTACCGGTGGGAGCCGTCCTGCCTCTCGCTCGGCTACAACCAGGACCCGGAGACCGTCGACTGGGACGGCTGCGCCGACGCGGGCGTGGACGTGACCCGCCGGCAGACTGGCGGCGGCGGCATCTACCACGACTACGACGGCGACATCTCCTACTCCATCACCGCCCCGGCCGCCGAACTCCCGGGGGCGCTCCTGGACGCCTACCACCTGCTCTGCGAACCGGTGCTCGACGCCTTCCGCCGGCTCGGAGTCGACGCCGACTACGCGAGCGAGGAGCGCGAGGCGATCTACCACCCGGCGTGCTACCTCCGGGGCCTCCACCCCGCCCACGACGTGCTCTCGGACGGCGGCGACGGTCGGAAGCTCTCCGGGAACGCCCAGTACCGCCGCGAGGACGCGGTCATCCAGCACGGCTCCGTCACGTACGAAGCGAAGGCGGCCGAGCACCTCGCGTGCTTCGTCGACCCGGGCGTGTCCGAATCCGAGTTCCGCGACCGCGTGGCGGGCATCGCGGAGCTGACGGACGCCACCCGCGCCGAGGCGGTCGGGGCGTTCGAGGACGCCCTCTCCGAGTGGGCCGACGCCGAAGCGGGCGAGTGGACCGACGCGGAACTCGCCCGCGCCGAGGAGATCGCCGACGAGAAGTACCGGAGCGACGACTGGGTTCGGCGCGTCCCCGGCGGCCGCTGACCGCCCGGCATCGCGTCGGGAGACGGCCCGTCCGCCCCGTCCCGCCGTTTTCGAAGCGGCTTTGAGGGCCGACCGACCACGCGCTGGTATGACGGAACTTCGCGTCGGCGCACACGAATCGATCGCCGGCGGCGTGTACAACGCCGTCGACGACGTCATCGAGGACGGCGGCAACTGCGGACAGATCTTCACCCACTCGCCGCAGGTCTGGAAGCACGGCGAGATCGACGAGGAGGAGGCCGAGCGCTTCCGGTCGACCGCGGACGAGAACGACGTCGGCCCGTGGGTCATCCACTCGTCGTACCTCGTGAACCTCTGCACGCCGAAGGACGACCTCCGCGAGAAGTCGGTCGACTCCATGCAGAAGGAGGTCGACGCGGCCGCCGAACTCGGCGTCCCGTACGTGAACGTCCACCTCGGGGCCCACACCGGCGCCGGCGTCGAGGGCGGGCTGGACAACGCAGCGTCCGCGCTGGAGGAACTCGACGTGCCGGACGGCGTGACCGTGCTCATCGAGTCGGACGCCGGGTCGGGCACGAAGCTCGGCGGCGACTTCGAGCACCTCGCCGGCGTCCTCGATCGCTGCGACCTCGACCTCGACATCTGCCTCGACACGGCCCACGCGTTCGCGGCCGGCTACGACCTCTCGACCGAGGAGGGGGTCGAGGAGACGATCGCCGAACTGGACGAGGTCGTCGGGCTGGAGCACCTGAAGTACGTCCACCTGAACGACTCGAAACACGAGTGCGGGACGAACAAGGACGAGCACGCCCACATCGGCGAGGGGCTCATCGGCGAGGAGGGAATGCGCGCGTTCATCAACCACGAGGACCTGCTCGACGTGCCCCTGGTGCTGGAGACGCCCACGGAGGACGGGAAGTCGTTCGCCTGGAACATCCAGCGCGTGAAGGAACTACGAGAGTAGACCGCTCGAAGCCTACGTCGGGGGGTCGACCACGTCGCGGTCGCCATCCCCGACGTCGGCCGGCCCGTCGGGTTCCCCGGCCACGGTCGTCCGCCCGGCGGCCCGCGGCAGGACGACGGTGAACACGCTGCCGGCGGGCCCGGTCTCCGTCAGTTCGACGGTGCCGCGGTACCGTTCGATCAGCGTCCGGACGAGGTAGAGCCCGAGCCCGTGGTCCGTCCCGCCGTCGTTCGACCGTTCGAACAGGTTCTCACGCTTCCAGTCGGGGACGCCCGGCCCGTCGTCCTCGACGCGGCAGACGACCCAGTCGTCCGACTCGCGCGCGGTGACGCGGACGACCGGGTTCTCGCCGTCGTTGTGCTTGACCGCGTTGGTCAGGAGGTTCGAGAACACGCGGCCCGCCAGTTCGTCGGCGACCACGGGGAGCGTCTCGGGGACGTCGACCTCGACGGTCGCCGATCCGTGGGCGTCCCGGAGGTCCTGCACCTCGTCGGCGACGACGTCAGCGAGGTCGACCGGACCCAGTTCGGCGTCCCCGGTGGTGGCCTCGATGAGCACCCGCACGTCGCGGATGACGAGTTCCATGTTCCGACACTGGCGCTGGACCGTCTCGAGCCGGTCCAGCGTCTCGTCGTCCAGGTCGTTCTCCTCGACGAGCAGCGTGACGTTGCCCGAGAGGACGTTCACCGTGTTCAGGATCTCGTGTCTGAGGAGGCCGTTCAGGTAGTCGAACCACTTCTGCTGGTCCTCGGCCATCTCCGCGCGGGTGACCGCCCGCTCGGCGGCGCGTCCGCGCTCGATGGACCGGGCCTCGATGATGCCCATGAGGAGTCCGCCCACCCCGCCGACGGCGAACGAGAACCTGCCCCATCCGAACGCGAAGGCGGGGCTCTCCGGCGGCCAGGTGGCCATTATCGCGAGGTTGACGCCGAGGAACACCACGATTCCGCCCCCGCACCAGTAGCCGATGCGACGGAATCGCTGCCTCGATATCGAACTGCGCTGGAGCCAGTACCCTCCGTAGCCGAACCCGATGGCGAGCGGCACCACGAAGACGACCGCAGTGAGGGTGTCGACGGAGAACAGCGGCGGCGCGCTCTCCCCCTCGATGAACCACCTGTCGGCGAGGCTCACGAACAGTACGAGCGCGAGTCCCCCGAGGAGCATCGGGAGGCGGTCCCAGAGCGCGGATCGAGCGGAACCGGTGTCGCTGAGAGCGGGACGGGCGCCGGTCCCGTCCCCGTCCGTCCGGGACGGACTCCCCGCCCCCTGGGTCGAGTCCATTAGTGTCGGGACACGGGGTCGTATCGGCATATACCTTCTCGCCCGGTTATCAGCGCTCGAACCCTCGGGCCCCGGGAGCCGATGCAGGCGGAACCGGCCACGGACACAGGTCATCCGGACCTTGATACCGTTAACCACGGACAGTAACACGAGATGTCGAACCAGTCCCCGGAATCAGACTCATCGGAGTCCGACGCGCCCGAACCGTACGAGAACCTCCTCGACCGCTATCGACGGATCGCACACCTCGAGAGCGGCGCCGGCGTCCTCTACTGGGACCAGCAGGTCGTCATGCCCGAAGGCGGCACGCCGGCCCGCGGCAAACAGCTCGCCGCGCTCTCGGCGACCACCCACGAGAAGCTCACGGACGACGCGATGGCCGACGCCCTCGACGCCGCCCAGGACGCGGACCTCACGGCCGAGCAGGCCGCGAACGTCCGCGAGATCCGCCGACGACACGACCGGAACCGGAGCGTTCCCGAGTCGCTCGTCGAGGAGCTGACCGAGCACACCTCCAACAGCCAGCGGACCTGGCAGGAGGCGAAGGCCGAGGACGACTTCGACCGCTTCGCGCCCGCACTCGAACGGCTCCGCGACCTGCAGGTCGAGCGTGCGGAGGCGATCGACCCCGACCGCCCCGCCTACGAGGTGATGTACGAGGACGGCGAGCCGTACCTCCCGCTCGAGCGGATGGCGGAGATCTTCGAGGAGCTGAAGGACGCGCTCGTCCCGCTCATCGAGTGGATCGAGGCCGAGGGCGACGACCTCCCGTCGCCGTTCGTGGCGGCCGGCCCGCACCCCGACGGGAACCAGCGGGCGCTCTCGGACGCCGTTCTGGAGGTCCTCGGCTACCCGGACGAGCACGGTCGGCTCGACGAGTCGGCGCACCCGTTCACCTCCGGGAACCAGTACGACGCGCGGGTCACGACGCGGTTCAAGCCGGAGGACCCGATGGACGCGTTCACGGCCACGATCCACGAGTTCGGACACGCGAGCTACGAACTTGGCCTCCCGCGAGACCGGTTCGGCGAACCGCTCGGCGCCTCGCTCTCCAGCGGCGTCCACGAGAGCCAGTCGCGCTTCTGGGAGAACCACGTCGGCCGGACGCGGCCGTTCTGGGAGGGCTTCCTCCCGACCGCGAAGGAGCACCTCGACGGCGTCGACGACGTGACCGTCGACGAGGCGTACGCGGCGGTGAACGCCATCTACCCGGACAACCGCATTCGCGTGGAGGCGGACGAACTAACCTACCACCTGCACATCATCCTCCGCTGCGAACTCGACCGGGCGTTCGTCGAGGGGGACCTCTCGGTGGACGAACTGCCGGCGGCGTGGAACCGGAAGATGGAGGAGTACCTCGGCGTCACGCCGGACTCCGACGCGGAGGGCGTCCTCCAGGACATCCACTGGTCGAGCCGGTTCGCGGCCTTCCAGGGGTACACCATCGGCTCCGTCCTCGCCGCACAGCTGGACCACGCGATGCGGCAGGACATCGACGACGTGGACGCGAAGATCCGCGAGGGCGACCTCGAGCCCCTCTGGGACTGGATGACCGAGCACGTCCACCGCCACGGCCGGCGGTACCCGACCGACGAACTCGTCGAGGAGGCGACCGGTGAACCCCTGACGGCCGAGTACTTCGTCGACTACGTCGAGGGGAAGTTCGGCGACCTGTACGGTCTCTGAGCCGGGGCTGGACCCGACCGCTCGCGGAGGGGCTCGACCGTCCTTCCTGCTCGGTTCCGTACCGAAACGCGTCTCGAATCGTTTCGGCCGGTGACGTTCCGAAACCGAACCGTACCGCCCGTCCATCGAAAACCGAACGAGGACGGCGGGGAGCCCACCGCTTTCTTGCGATTTCACACCCTCGCACGCCGCCCGAAGGACTATATACTGCCATGTCATAGCGTACCATGTATGGCGTCGGCACCGAGCACCGACGACGATCTGTTCGACCAGTTCCTGACCACCCGCGGCCACGACACCGGCCCGACAGAGTGGGAGGAGTCGTATAACAAGAAACAGTGTCCGGACTGCGGCGGCCTTCACGAGGAGGCCGCAACGTCGTGCTCGGTCTGCGGCTGGCGACCCGACCCCGACCGGTAGCACGCCCGGTTCGAACCGCTTTTTCGCCCGATTTCGCGCCGAGCGAAAGCCACGTCGCTTATGAGGTGCGGGGGCCAGTACGTGGACGATGAGCGACCCCACGGTTACCCGACTGTTCGGCGGTCCGGGCAGCGGGAAGACGACGGCGCTGCTCGACCGCGTCGAGACCCTCATCGAGGAGGAGGGCGCGGAGGTCCGCGACATCCTCGTGGTCTCGTACACTCGGGCGGCCGCCGCGGAGATCCGCGAACGCCTCGCAGAGCGGCTGGACACGACGCCTCGACACCTCCAGGGCAACGTGTCGACCATGCACGCGAAGGCGTACGAACTGCTGAACCTCTCGCGGGGCGACGTGGTCTCGGAGTCGGACAAGGAGGAGTTCTGCGAGGACTACGGCGTCGAGTTCGAGGACGAGTACTCCGGCGCCGGGCGACGGACCGCCCGCTCGACGACGCTCGGCAACAAGGTCATCGCCACCTCCCAGTGGCTCCAGCGGACCCACCGCGACGTTGCCGACTGGTACGACGTCCCGTTCCAGTGGGACGTCGAGGAGGTCCGCCTCCCGCCGGAGATCGACCCGAACGCCCAGGAGGGGAACAAGTACACGCCGACGTGGCCGGGCGACGACGACCGGCTGGACGTCCCCAACGCCATCCGGGCGTGGCGGACGTACAAGGGCGACAACGACCTCGTCGGGTTCGCGGACATGCTCGAGCGCGTGAAGCAGCGTTCGCTCATCCCGAGCGTCGACTACCTGATCATCGACGAGTTCCAGGACATCACGACCCTCCAGTACGAGGTGTACGAGGAGTGGCGCCCGCACGTCGAGAAGGTGCTGATCGCCGGCGACGACGACCAGGTCGTGTACGCCTGGCAGGGCGCCGACCCCGACCTGCTGCTCGACACCCACGTCGACGAGGACGAGGTGCTGCCGAACTCCTACCGGCTCCCCTCCGAGATTCTCACCGTAGTCAACCGCGAGATCCGTCACATCGAGAAGCGCCAGGAGAAGGACCTGAGGCCCCGGAAGGAGGGCGGCGCCGTCGAGGCGATCGAGTCGCCCTCGATGCTCGATCTCGTCCGGAACGTCCGCCACACCGTCCAGCAGACCGACGAGACGATCATGGTGCTGTTCCGGGCGCGCTACCAGATGTTCCAGTTCATCGACGAGTTCATCACCGAGGGCATCCCCTTCTCGTGTCTCACCGACCAGCGGATGTGGACCGACCGGCTCACCGACTACGTCCGCGCGATCGAGGCGATCGAGAACGACGAGGCGCTCACGGTGCTGCAGGCCCGGCGGCTCGCCGACATCCTCCAGGACTCCGCGTTCGGCTCGAACGAGCGCGACGACCTGTACGACTTCCTCGACGACGTGGAGGAGACCGCCGACGAGGACGACCTCGCGGAGATCCCCCTCTCGCCCGACGACGTGACCGACTTCGTCCCGTTCATGCCCGACGGCGTGAGCGCGGGCGACATGGCCCGGAAGATCACCTCCTTCCAGCGCAAGTCGGTGAAGGCGTACTTCCGCGGCGACTACGCGAAGATGGACCCGTCCCGCGTCCGCCTCGGCACTATCCACTCCGCGAAGGGTCGCGAGGCCGACCACGTGTTCGTCAACACCGATCTGACCGAGAAGGTCGTCGAGCAGATGGCCGCCCAGGTCCGCCAGCAGGAGATCGAGGTCGACGGGCTGGCCCCGGGCGAGGAGTTCACCAAGACGACGAACCCGGTGCCCATCCTCACCGACAACGAGCGCCGCGTGTTCTACGTCGGCATGTCCCGCGCCCGGGAGCGACTCGTCCTGATGGAGAACCTCGTCGGCGGCGCGCCGACGCTCCCCGTCAGCGTGATACTCCACAACGAGCTCCGGGACGAACCGCCACAGGAACTCGTCGAGGAGGTCGTCGCGGAACTCGACGCCCCCGAGCCCGAAGCCTGAGCCGTGCGCGACGCCGACGACTCCGGCGGGCACGACCGTCACGAGGGCTCGCTCGACGTCGACGACCCGCTCGACACCGACTACGGCTTCCTCGACGCGGAACTCCGCCGGCGCAACGCGGCCGCGTTCGTCCACGTCGGCGACCGCTTCGACGACGACCTGCGCTACTTGACGCGCTTTTCCGGCCCCGATCGCGCCTACGCGTTCGTCTATCGGCGGGGGACAGCGACGCTCTGCGCGCCGGCGCTGTTCGACGAGCAGGCCGAGCGCGAGTTCCCGGGTGCCGACGTCGTGACCGCGAACCGGGCCGACCCGGCCGGACTGCGTGCCGCGGCCGTCCTCGACGCTGCGGGCGCGGAGGAGGGAGGAACCGTCCTCGTCCCCCAGCACGTCCCGCACGACGCCGCGGTGTACCTCGAACGGGCCGGCTACGAACTCGAATCCACCGACGCCGTCGCAGGGGCCAGACAGGTCAAGACCGACGCCGAGGTGGACCGGCTCCGTCGGGTCCAGCGCGCCGCCGTCCGCGGGATGGCTCGCGCGGAAGCGGTGCTGTACGAGGCCGAGGTCGACGGCGACGAGGTGGTCTGGAACGGCGGGCCGCTCTCGACCGAGCGACTGCGTCGACAGGTGAACGGGGTCCTCGCGGCCCACGGCGTCCGCGACGCTGGCAACACCGTCGTCGGCTGTGGACCCACCGCGGCCGACCTCCACTTCACCGGCCTCGACGCGATCCGCCCGGGCGAGACGGTCCTGCTCGACATCTCGCCCCGCGGTCCCGACGGCTACTACGGCGACATCACGCGGACGTTCGCGGTCGACCCCGACGGCGGCTGGGAGCGGCGCGCGTACGTCGCCGTCGAGGCGGCACGCGAGGCCGCGCTCGCGGAACTGGGCGCCGGCGTGCCGGCCTCCACGGTCAACGAGGAGGCGTCCGCGGAGCTCGCGGCGTACGGGTTCCGGGTCGACTCCGACGAGGTGGGCTTCACCCACTCGGTCGGCCACGGCGTCGGCGTCTCGCTCCACGAGGGGCCGTCGCTGACGGCCGACGAGGAGCTGGAGGCCGGGAACGTCGTCACGATCGAGCCGGGCGTGTACGACCCCGAGCACGGGGGCGTCAGGCTGGAGGACCTCGCGCTGGTGACCGAGGACGGCTACGAACTGCTGGGCGAGTACCCGTTCGGGCTGGTGCCGCGCGAGCGCTAGTTCTCCGACTCGGTCCGGGGCGCGTCGGGCTCGCGTTCGGACTCCGTCGTTCGCTCGACGGTCGTCACGTCGTCAGCGTCCACGTTGCCCGCGTCCAGGTCGATCGCTTCGCCGTCGCCCGACTCGTCGTCGACCTTGGGGGCGCCCCCGTTCGACTCCTTCCCGCCCTCCGTCCCGACGGCGGTGCTGACTGCCTTCTCAGCCGCCTTTCCGGGGATGTCGCCGGGAGTCGTGAGCCGCTGCGGGAGGTACACCATCAGCGCGGCGACGACGAGGAACGCCGCGCCGACGAGCGCCTGCCCGCCGGCGGCCTGCTGGAGGCCGTAGAGGGCGACCGGGATGGCGAACACCAGGCTCGCGGCGAGCCCGAGCTGGTCGAGGATGCCGAGTGCCACGGGCGGGCTACGGACGGCGACGACAAAACGAGTTCGTCTCGCGTCGGCGGTCGGTTTTTCCCCGTCGTGCCACGACTTTCCGCCGAAAACTCGGTTCGCCTCACGGGCGTCCGGCTTACTTCACGGGCGTCCGGCCCGCTTCCCGAGCTACTGCGCCATCGGCTCGGGAAGCTCCTCCGGGTTCTCGATGGAGAGGCCGGTGGTGACGATGAGCCGGAGGCCGCGAGAGACGCTCATGTCGAGTTCGACGAGCTCCTCGTCGGGGAGCATCGCCAGTTTCCCGGCGGTCGGGTTCGGGCTGTGCGGGAAGAACACGACGGACAGGTCCTCGTCGGTCCGCTCGCTGACCCGCCGCGGGGCGCGGTTCGTCACGAACCCGAGGGCGTACACCCCACGGCGGGGGTACTCCGCGACGACGACCCGGTCGTAGCTGTCGCCGGACGTCGACAGCGACTCGCTCACCTGGCGGACGCCGAAGTAGACGGTCCGGACGACCGGGAGCAGGCCGACGCCGCGCTCGAAGCCGCCGAACAGCCGCCGCCCGGCCTCGTTGGAGGCGACGAAGCCGACGGCCGTGATCGAGAGCGCCAGCGTCACGGCGGCGAGCGCCTGTGCGAGCGGCTCGCTTCCGACGTACTCGGCGAGCCGCGTCGCCCGGATCGGCCCGGTGAGGACGCCCGTGAGCCAGTCGACCGCGACGTCGAGCACGAACAACGTGACCGCGAGCGGCGCGACGAGCAGGAGCCCGGTGACGAAACTCGCCCGGAGGCGGTCGAGAGGGTTCATGCACCCGGGTGGGGAACCGGGGACCAAAAACCACGCGTCCTAACGGGTCCGGAACGCTTTCCACTTCCGGGAGGCAACTCCCGAGCATGTTCACCGGCATCGTGGAGACGACGGGCGAGGTCCTCGCCCGGGAGGAGACGGAGGACGGCGTGCGTCTCCGGGTCGGCGTCGACGGCTTCGACGATCTCCACCACGGGCAGTCGATCAGCGTGAGCGGCGTCTGTCTCACGGTCGAGGCGTTCGGCGAGGACGGCGCGGACGGGGGCGGGGGCTGGTTCGAGACGTTCCTCGCGGCCGAGACGGTCGCGAAGACGTACCTCGGGGAACTGCGCGAGGGCGACGCGGTGAACCTGGAACGCGCGCTCGCCGCGGACGGCAGGTTCGACGGCCACGTCGTCCAGGGCCACGTCGACACGACGACCCGGGTGACGGCCGTCGAGGAGGTCGGCGAGGACTGGCGCTTCTCGTTCGCGCTGCCGCCCGAGTACGCGAAGTACGTCGTCGACAAGGGCTCGGTGACGCTCGACGGCATCTCGCTGACGGTCGCGGACCGCCGGCCGGACGAGTTCGACGTCGCCGTCATCCCGGCGACCTACGACCTGACGAACCTCTCGGGGAAGGATCCCGGCGACCCGGTGCACCTGGAGGTCGACGTGGTGGCGAAGTACGTGGAGAACATGCTGGAGGGGTACGCGGAGTCGACCTCGCCCGGAATCGACGACCTGACCGCCGAGTAGCGCGACGGCGTCGTAGGACGCGGCGGCGCGTCGAAACCGCGACGACGCGGTTCGGGGGTTCGGTCGTCCCGACCGCCCTCAACTCGCCAGCGTCACGCCGATCGCACCGACGACGACGACGCTCGCACCCGCCGCCAGTCGCCAGGTGACGCGCTCCAGGTCGTCGCTGACGAACAACATGGAGAGGAGGATGACGAGCAGCGGGCTCGCCTGCACCAACGGGACGACTACCGAGACGGGTTCGAGCGTCAGCGCGCCGTAGTAGACGAGCAGGAACGAGGTGTTGGCGAGTCCGGCGCCGACCATCCACGGGAGCTCGGTTCGTCGGAAGTCGCTCGGCCGCGGCAGCCCGCGTTTCCACGCGAGGTACAGGGCGAACGCGAGCGCCGCGCTGACCGTCTTGACGAGCAACCCCGACAGGATGGACGTCCCCTCCGCGAACCCCAGTTTGGCGAACGTCGGCTCGATGCCGAAGAGGAACGCCGCGGCGAGCGGCAGCGCGAGCGCGGCGTACCCGCCCTCCGACTCCCCGTCGTTCGACCGGCCGTGTTCGTAGGAGATCAATGCGACGCCGACGACGATACACACCATCGCGAGCAGGTGGCGGGGGCCGACCGTCTCGCCGATGACGAGCACCGCGACGAGCGTGGCGTGGAGCGGCTGGGAGGCTTTGATCGGTTCGGCCCTGCTCGAGCCGATTCGTTTGATGGACTCGTAGTAGAACGCCCGCGCCGCCATCGTTCCGACCAACCCGGCGGCGGCGAACGCCGCGAACGACCGGAGCGTCAACGTCCGAAGGGGACGTTCCAGGACCAACGTCAGGGGGACGAGGACCACGACGTTGACCGCCAGGACGACGAGCAACGCATCCGCCGACCGGCTCGTGACCGTCCCGTACCGCACCGTCAGCGACTGTACTGCCAGGAGCGCCGCTCCCAGGACCGCGAGCAGCACACCCGGGGAGAGCACCTCCCCAACCTGTATCGGTATCACTGTTTCACGTGCACCAGCCGCGTACTGCGCCGCCCGGTTCGCCCTCCCGTTCTCACTCGCTCAGGCGGGGCCAGCACCTTGTCGTCGTCGGACTCGGCAATCGGGACTCCCCGATCGCCCCGATTCAGTGTCGAACTCTATTACGGTGTCTCAGGAGTCGGAGTACTCGTCTCCATTCTCTCACTGCTCGTCCTCCGCCGTCGACGCGAGGCTCGTCGAGTCGGTCCTGTTCGATCGGTTCGTCTCGTTCGCCTCGCTACGCGGTGCTCACAGTGTTGTTCGCGGAGAAACGCCAGGACAGGGATTTGAACCCTGGATCCCAAGGGGAACACGCTTTCCAGGCGTGCGCCTTACCACTCGGCCATCCTGGCTCGGTCGAACCTACCGCGGTGCGAGTTTTAAGCCTGTCCCTTCCCCGTCAGGCGGTGTTCGGTCGCATACGCCACGCCGGCGACGACGCTGCCGAGCAGCAGTGACACGCTCACCAGCCCGAAGAACCCGACCGGCAGCGAGATCTGGAACACCACCGCGCCCTGCGCGAGCACGAGGAAGGCGAGCGCCCCGACGACACCCCAGAGGAGCGCCGACTTCCGCCGGGGGCTCATAGTAGCAGTTGCAAGTTTCTACTCAACACTATCACTCCTTCTGCTGCCGAGGACGTGAGATGGCCAACTGTGGCGGTGGGCGTCACGAGGACTTGCAACTGCTTCTATCACTCCAGCGCGACGACCGCCTCGATCTCCACGCCGACGCCCTTCGGGAGGGCGCCGGCCTGGACCGCCGAGCGGGCCGGGGGCTCCTCCTCGAAGTACGTCGCGTACGTCTCGTTCATCTCCTCGAAGTCGTCGATGTCCGCGAGGAACACCGTCGTCTTCAGCACGTCCGAGGCGTCCGCTCCCTCCTCCGCGAGGATGGCGAGGAGGTTGTCCAGCGCCAGTTCGGTCTGCTCCGCGATAGGGGCGTCGTCCAGCAGGTCGCCGTCCGGCGTGAGGGGGATCTGCCCCGCCGTGAACATGACGTCACCGTTTGTCGTCGCCTGGCTGTACGCGCCGACCGCGGCCGGCGCTTCGTCGGTGGACACAACGCGCTTCATACCGGTGTGTGGAACCGGACCGGCCTTAAATCGCCGTGCCCTGGGGTCGGGTATGCGACTCCGCCGTGCCGCGGCGCTTCTCGCGCTCTCGACAGTCGTCGGCGTCGCGTTCACCCTCCTCGGGTTCGCGTCCGCCGCCCTGCTCGACCGTGTTCGGGACGGCCTTCGGTGTGCGAAGCGAGGCGCACGGGACGTCCCGCTCTCGCCGCTGACCGCGGGGTGGCGCGTCGGCCGCAACTGGCCCGAACGGGCCGGCGTCACCACCGACACGGAGCCGGCTGGAGAGACGGGTGACTCGAGCCGACATTCGGTCGTCGGCGAGATGGACGACCTCGCCGCGTACGCGCGCCCCGGCTTCGACCCGGCCCGCGTCGCGCCCCTCGTCCGCGAGTTCTACGAGCGGACGGCCGAGTTCGACATGGAGTACGACGTCCGCTGGCACGCCCCGTTCCGCCTCGGCGCCGCGCTCGCCTCCCCTCTCACGGCTCGACTCCGGCAACTGAACCTCCCCGGGCGGTCCACGACCGGCGGGCGCCTGCACAGTCGATTCGTCGAGGTACGCCCGGAGACCGACCCGCGCGATGGCGCGCGGGCCTGGGTCCGGACCGACGACGAGGGGCGGGCCGTCTTCGTGGCCGTCTACGCGAGCCACGTCCGGGACGGCGAGCGGTTCGTCAACATCGCGGTCCCGCTCCCGTTCGGGAACCTCTCCACGGTGCTCCGGATCGACCACCACGAGGACCCCGACCGTCGGTCGCCCGGCGACGGCGGAACGGGCGTCCGCCTCCACACCGACGGCTCCGGCGACCCGGGGTTGTACCTCCGGACGCCGGTCGGGGCGTTCGAACTCCCGATGGACCAGGCGTTCACGGTTGGGGTCGCCCCGGGGGACGAGGGCGCCGACCTCCTCGCCGCCCACGAGATGTGGCTTCTCGGTCGGCAGTTCCTCACCGTTCGTTACCGGCTCTTCGCGAACGCGTCGGGGTCGTAGCGAACGACGGACAGACGTCGGGGGCGGTCGCCGAGACCCTACGCGAGCACGTCGACCTCGTAGCCGTGCGCCTCGAGGGACGCGACGATCTCCGCGGCGTGTTCGTCGCCGTGCGTCTCGAGGTCGATCTCGACCTCCGCCGCGTTGACGGCGATGTCCCGAGAGGTGCGGTCGTGCCGGATGGCGAAGATGTTCGCCTGCGCCCCCGCGATGACCTCGACGAGCTTCTCCAGGGCGCCCGGCCGGTCCTTCAACTCCGTGCGGATCTTCAGGTAGCGACCCATCTCGACGAGCCCGCGCATCACAACCGTCGTCATGGTGTTCATGTCGATGTTGCCGCCGGAGAGGAGCGGGACGACGGTCTCCCCCTCCTCGTAGTCGAACGCCCGTCCGAGCGTCGCCGCCAGCGGGACGGCGCCGGCGCCCTCGACGAGCGTCTTCGACCGCTCCAGGAGCTTCGTGACCGCCACGGCGATCTCCTCGTCGCTCACGGTCACCACCTCGTCGACGCGCTCACGGATGACCGGGAACGTCCGCTCCCCCGCCGTGCGCACTGCGATGCCGTCCGCGATGGTGTCGACGCTCTCCAGTTCCTGCAGGCTCCCCTTGGAGAGCGAGTCGGCGACCGAGGAGGCGCCCTCTGCCTGCACGCCAATCACCCGTACGTCGTCCAGCCGCCCCTTCAGCGCCGTGGCGACGCCGGCGATGAGGCCGCCGCCGCCGATGGGGACGACGACGGTGTCGACCTCGGGGCACTGTTCGGCGATCTCGAGGCCGATCGTCCCCTGCCCGGCCATCACCAGCTCGTCGTCGAACGCGTGGACGTACGTGCGGTCCTCCTCGACCTCGATCTCGTGGGCGCGGGCCTGGGCCTCGCTGTAGTCGACGCCGTGGAGCACCACGTCGCCGCCGTAGCGCCGCGTCGCGGACACCTTCGAGATCGGCGCGTACTTCGGCATCACGATGGTCGAGGGGACGCCCGCCCGCGTCGCCGCGAGCGCGACGCCCTGGGCGTGGTTGCCCGCCGAGGCGGTGACGACGCCGCGCTCGGTCTCCGCCGCCGAGAGGGTCGCGACGCGGTTCGTCGCGCCGCGGATCTTGAACGACCCGGTGCGCTGGAACGTCTCCAGTTTCAGGTGGACCGCCGCGCCGGTCGCCTCCGAGAAGGTGTGCGAGTACTCGAGGGGTGTGCGACGGGCGACCTGGTCCACCCGGTCGCGGGCGGCGAGAACGTCCTCCAGCGAGAGCATACCAGGGGTCGGGGGCGTCGCTGGTTAGTCGTTACGTCCGAAGGGGAAAGTGGGGAAATGCACGCGTGTGACGTGCAGGTGATGGCAGGCCCCCCAGGTATAAAAATATGAGTCACGCGGAGCGGAAGTGAAACCGCAAGACTGCGGCGTGAAAGACTGGCCGTATGACGCCCGCACGCCGCCCGTCGCCCGCTTCAACCTGACGGCAGCGTTCTGATCCGGACGGAGTGCTCTGCGAGGGCCGTGCGTACTCGGTCCCGGAACGCTCCCTCGCCGGGCCAGTCGGCGCTCGCACCGAGCCGCCCCGGGTCGCCGACGTACACCGCCGCCTCCTCGATCGGGGATGCCTCCCTGCTCGTCCCCGAACCGTCGTTTACGGCGTCCCCCGAACGACCGGCGGTGGAACGCCCGCCGACCTCGTTGGTGTCGTCGGTCGGACGTCGACGGGTTCCCACGCTCCCCTCGTCGACGACGGGAACCGTCACCCGAACGTAGAGGCCGGTCTCGACCCCCTCGTAGGCGTCGAGCGCGTCGACCTCGTCGGTCCGGAGCAGGCGACCGGCGACCGTGGGGCCGGCCATGTTACCCCGCTCGTCGCCGTCGCCGTCGGGGGGAGCGAGCGTCGGGTACTCCCCGTCCAAGACGCGGAGGCCCTCGAGAACGGCGGGGCCGACGAACACTAACGAGTCGACGATCGTCCGGACCGTCTCTGGGTTCGTCAGCGTCCCGTACACGAACACGTCCATGTCGGTTCCACCCCTCGGAGGGGGAAGGCGCTTTCGCCGGCACGGCCCGGTGTTCCCCGGCACTGGCCGACTGTCGGGGATCCTGCCCTCGGAATCGGTCGGACCCGGCGAGCGAGAAAGCGGTCGCTAGGATCGGTCCCGTCCGTCGGTCAGTACGTCCACGTACTCGGGGCTGTCGCAGTTCCCGCACCGCCGCCTGAACGCTATCGTCTCCCCGTCGACGAGCCGTCCCACCCGGGTCTCTCCACACGACTGACAACGGACTGTTCGTATGTTCAATCTTACTGGGAGACTGTCCGTCGTCGGCTTAAGCCAACCATCTAAAGAATTAGGGTAGCCCCAACGCCGGCCGACCGATTCGTGTCACGTTCGGCGGGGGCGTTTCCGGATTCGACGCCCGCGAACCGCCGCACTCGCACGGTGACGCGCGGACTGAGCTGACTGGGCGGCGTCCGGAGGTGAGTGCTCTCACTGGCCTGGCCGGATCTGGCGAAAAAGACGGTCCGCACCGCGGCACGGACGGCCGATGTCGTCACTGCCGAGTTCGCTCCCGTGGCCGTCGTCTCCCTCATCCCGACGGACCGTCAGCTCGCATTCGCTACACGGAGCGGGACGAACGAACCGCCGAGTTGGTGGCTGCTCGCCGGAGCCTCGGCTCGACGGGATGGGGCGGCGAAAAAACGGACGGCCGGTGGCCCGGGGACTGCTATCGACGTCGGAGCAGTTCGCGGCCGATCAGGCCGACGGCGACGCCCGCGACGAACGCGCGGGCCCCGTCGCGGCGACGACGTGCGGCGTACTCCTCGGGGAAGTTCTCCTCCAGGAGGTCGAACAGTCGGTCGCCCATCTCCTCTCGGAGCATCTCGCTTCGCTGTCCGGCTTCCGAACGGACACGGTCTGCAACCTCGCGGCGCTGCTCAGGGGTTATGTTGAGACCCATACTTCCCAGTTGGTGCGCTGGACGGATATCCTTTGTTGCCGTAGCGTCAGCGAACGGTACAGTGGTCGGGAAGCCCATCTTAACGTGTGGTTATCGAACGGGAGACCGCGTACGTAGGCGTTTATCGCCCGTGACGGACGGGGAACGACGATGCTAACGTCGACGTAGAGGCCGTCAAAACGGGGGTTCTCACAGTGCTCGACGGTCCGCCGGGCTGAGATGCGGTCGTTCGGTCACGGTCCAGACTTCGCCGCTAGGCCCGAAAAGAAAAAATCGAGTGCTGGCTCTACCGCTCCTCGATCGGGATCCACTCCGCGTCCTTCTCGCCGACGTAGCGGGAGCGCGGCCGGATGAGCCGATTGTCCTCGAACTGCTCCAGCACGTGGGCGATCCAGCCGCCGACGCGGCTGATCGCGAAGATCGGGGTGTACACGTCGATGGGGATGCCCATCTGGTAGTACGTCGAGGCCGAGTAGAAGTCGACGTTCGGCGCGAGACCCTTCTCCTCCTGCATGTACGCCTCGATGGCGGCCGACATCTCGTACCACCTCGTGTCGCCTGCCGCCTCGCCGAGCTCCTCGGAGCGCTCGCCGAGGATCTTGGCGCGCGGGTCCTTCACGTTGTACACGCGGTGGCCGAAGCCCGCGACGCGGCGGTCCTCCTCGAGCGCCTGCTTCACCCACTCAGTGGGCTCCTGGTTTGCGTCGTCGACCTCCTTCAGCATCCGCATCACGTTGGCGTTCGCGCCGCCGTGGAGGCTCCCCGAGAGGGTACCGATCGCCGAGGTGACCGAGGAGTGGAGCTCCGCGAGCGTCGAGGCGGTGACCATCGCCGAGAACGTCGAGGCGTTCAGGCCGTGGTCGGCGTGGAGCACGAGCGCCTGGTCGAACACGTCCGCGAGCACGTCATCGGGCTCCTCGTCGTTCAGCATGTAGAGGAAGTTCGCGGCGTGGTCGAGGTCCTCGCGCGGCTCGACCGGCTCGTCGCCGTCACGGATGCGGGCGAAGGCGGCGAGGGCGGTCGGCATCTTCGCGGTGATGCGTCGGCCCTTCCGGATGTTCGCGTCGTGGTCCGTCGGGTCCGCGTCCGTGTCGGGGTCGTGAGCCGACATGGAGGACGTGACGGTGCGGAGCGCCGCCATCGGCTCCTCGTCGGCCTCGGCGAGCCGCCGGACGGTCTCCAGCACGTCGTCCGACAACCGGCGCTCGGCGGCCATCGAGTCGGAGAACTCGGCGAGCTCCGACTCGGTCGGGAGTTCGCCGTACCAGAGCAGGTAGAGCGTCTCCTCGTAGGACGCGTGCTCGGCGAGGTCCTCGATGGCGTACCCCCGGTAGACGAGCTTCCCCGCGTCCCCGTCGATGAAGCTCAGACCGGATTCGGCGACGACCACGCCCTCCAGCCCGCGCTTGAGTTCGTCGGACATGCTTCGAGGTTCCCAGTGCCGGCCGAAAAGCGTTATCTTTCGGGAAGAACGGCCATCTCGCCCGCCTTGGGTGGCCGGTCCTCGTCGTTCGCGGTCGGCTCAGGCCGTCGACCCCGCGCCGTCGCCGAAGCCGCGGGCGTCGTCGCGGGCCTGGAGCAGCTCCTGGTACCGGTTCCGGATGGTGACCTCGCTCATGTCGGTGACCTCGCTGACCTCCTTCTGGGTGAGGTCCTCGTTCGTGAGGATGCCGGCGGCGTAGATGGCGGCCGCGGCGAGGCCGACCGGCGACTTGCCGGAGTGGACGTTCGACCGCTTGGCGGTCTCCAGCAGGTCGCGGGCCTGACGCTCGGTCTCGTCGCTCACGCCGAGGTCCGAGGCGAACCGAGGGACGTACTCGGCCGGGTCGGCCGGCTCGATCTCCAGGCTCAGTTCGCGGACCAGGTAGCGGTAGGCGCGCTCGAACGTCTCCTCGTCGACGCGGGAGACCCGTGCCACCTCGTCGATGGAGCGCGGGACGTTCGCCATCCGCGCGGCGGCGTGGAGGCTGGCCGTGGCGATGCCCTCGATGGAGCGCCCCGGCAGCATGTCCTTCTCCAGCGCGCGGCGGTAGATGACCGAGGCGGTCTCGCGGACGTTCTTCGGCAGGCCGAGTGCCGAGGCCATCCGCTCGATCTCGCCGAGCGCCTGCTTCAGGTTCCGGTCCTGGTGGTCGGTGGTGCGGAGCCGCTCGTTCCAGGTGCGGAGCCGCGACATGCGCCGTCGCTGGCTGCCCGACAGCTGGTTGCCGTAGGCGTCCTTGTCCTGCCAGCCGATGTTGGTCGAGAGCCCCTTGTCGTGCATCATGTTCGTCGTCGGCGCGCCGACGCGGGACTTTTCGTCCTTCTCGGCGGCGTCGAACGCGCGCCACTCCGGCCCGCGGTCCACGGAGTCCTCGTCGACGACGAGGCCGCAGTCGCGACACACTGTCTCGCCGTGCGCGTCGTCGACTTCGAGGTGGCCGCCGCACTCCGGACAGCGCTCCTGCTCGTCCGCCGCGGCTTCCGTTTCTCGTTCACGTTCGTTCTCGCTGTGCTCCGTCTCGGCCCGTTTGAAGTGTCGTGCGTTGCTCATTGGAGGGAGGATAACCCGGCACTAACCCCCGTGCCCGGGTACTTACTTCACTTTGAGTTAACGGACTCGGACTTAAAAACCTGTCGCAGAAATCAATGTCGGGGGCGGTCGCTCAGGAACCAGATATCAGCAGGTACAGAAGCTCTCCGGCCTTACTGAAGCAGTGGCGTTCGACTGGGATTCCTCGGTCGGAACGTCGGTCGACGAATAATGACACTTTCGGTCCGGACCGATCCCGTTCGCCGACACGAACCGCGGGCTGGGGAGTGTCCTGATTGGGGCTGTCCGGAGCGGCCGGAGAATCGGATTCGCCTCGCTTACACTCCGTCCTCGGGCGAGTCCCCGCCCCAGGCGCCGCCGTCCTCGCCGCCGCCGGTCTTGAACGTCCCGCGGGCGTCCGCGACGTGGGTCCCGTCCGCGCCCTCGACCCGGACGTCTGCGGTGGCGACCGACCGGCCGTCGCGGACGACCTCTGCCTCGGCCCGAAGGTCGGTTGTCGCTGGCGCGAGGTAGTCGATCCGCATGTCCACCGTCGGCGTGGGCTTGTGGTGCAGGGAGATGACCGCAGCGCCGCCGACGGTGTCGGCGAGCGCGTAGGTGACGCCGCCGTGGGCGATCTCCCGGCCGGGCACCGAGGAGTGCTCCTCCCGGAGCGGGAGTTCCGCGACGGCGTGCCCGTCGGCGGCCTCCACCACGTCGATGTCGAGGAGGTCGGCGAACGGCATCCCGTTGAGCAGGTCGGCGACGGTCACGCCCGGATCTCCCCCGCGCCTGCGGTTCGAGGTGATGGACTCGTCGCCGCCGTCGCCGTCGCTCCTCCGACGCGTCCCATCGACCGCACGTCGTTCACGCCTCGCCCCCGATCCCGCAGCCCCCGGCGTACTCGACGCCCTCGATGGAGTCGATGGGGTCCTCGCCGCACACGGGGCAGTCCGGGTTCCGCCGGTAGGGGACCGTCTCGAACGTCATGGCCATCGCGTCGTAGAACAGGAGGCGACCCTCAAGGACCTCCATGGCGTCGCCCACGTCGACCGTCCCGTCCCCGGCGAGCAGGAGCTTCAGGGCCTCGGTCGCCTGGATGCAGCCGACGGTGCCGGGGAGCACGCCGAGCACGCCCGTCGTCGCGCAGTCGGGCACCTCGCCCGGTTCGGGCGCCTCGGGGAACAGACAGCGGTAGCAGGGGCCGTCCGGGACGAGCGTCGTCACCTGGCCCTCGAACTTGTAGATGGCGCCGTGGGCGACGGGCGTCCCGTCGAGCCGCGCCACGTCGTTGAGGAGGTAGCGCGTCCGGAAGTTGTCCGAGGCGTCGAGCACCACGTCGTAGTCGGCGACGAGGTCGGCCGCGTTCTCCGGTTCGACCCGGACCTCGTACGTCTCAACGTCGACGTCCGGGTTCAGATCCGCGACGTACTCGGCGGCCGACTCGGCCTTCTGCCGGCCGACGTCGGCGTCGGCGTGGACGATCTGGCGCTGGAGGTTCGACCGTTCGACGACGTCGTCGTCGGCGATGCCGAGCCGTCCGACGCCGGCGGCCGAGAGGTACTGGATGGCCGGCGAGCCCAGTCCCCCCGCGCCGACGACCAGCACCGAGCCGTCGAGGAGCGCCGCCTGGCCCGCCGGACCCACCTCGTCGAGGATGATGTGCCGCGAGTAGCGGTCGAGCTGGGTGGCGTCGAGTGCGAGTCCGCTCATGGCCGCTCCTACCCGTCCGGGGGACATAAGCGCCCTGCCGGCCTACCCCGGAATTCGACGACCGACCGGCGCCGACCGGAATCGAGCGACGGCCCACCCTCTCGGAATCGGGCGGCGCTCCGACGGAAACCGCCGGCCCGTCGTTCGCCGTTCTCGGGGGCTTATGGACGCGGCGCCCGTTCGCCCGAACATGGCCGACAACCGACGGTACCACCTCGCGAAGCGGCCCGAGGGAACGCCCGACGAGGACACCTTCGACCTCCGGGAGGTCGAGCGTCCCGACCCGGACCCGGGACAGGCGCTCGTCCGCCTGCTGTACCTC
Organism: Halorarum halophilum; assembly: GCF_013401515.1. Lineage (NCBI taxonomy): Archaea > Methanobacteriati > Methanobacteriota > Halobacteria > Halobacteriales > Haloferacaceae > Halorarum > Halorarum halophilum. The sequence goes on from NZ_CP058529.1 coordinate 3,443,405, forward strand.
TCCGTCGACCCGTACATGCGCGACCGGATGCGCGCCGGCGAATCGTACGCCCAGCCGTGGGAGGTGGGCGGGCCGCTGTACGGCGGCGCCGTCGCGGAGGTCGTCGACTCGAACGGGACGAAGTTCTCGGAGGGCCAGACGGTCGTCGGTAACCTCCCGTGGGCCGAGTACGCGGCCGCGGCCGCCTCGGAGCTCACCTCGGTCGACACGGACGAGCTCCCCGTCTCGACCGCCCTCGGCGTGCTGGGGATGCCCGGTCGGACCGCCTACTTCGGCGTCCGCGAGGTCGTCGAACCCCGGGCTGACGACTGGATGGTCGTCTCCGGCGCGGCGGGCGCCGTGGGATCGGTCGCGGGCCAGCTCGGCGAGCTCCAGGGCGCGAACGTCGTCGGCGTCGCCGGGAGCGACGAGAAGATCGACTGGCTCACCGAGGAGCTGGGTTTCTCCGCCGGCATCAACTACAAGGAGGAGGACGTCCGCGAGCGCCTCGGCGAACTGACGGACGGCGTGGACGCCTACTACGACAACGTCGGCGGCCCGGTCACGGACGCGACCTTCTCGCACCTGAACGTCGACGCCCGCGTCGGTATCTGTGGACAGATCGCGCTGTACAACGAGGAGGAGCGGCCGACGGGGCCGCGGAAGCTCGGCAAACTCATCGAGACCCGCGCCCGCGTCGAGGGCCTGCTCGTCGGCGACTTCGCCCCGCGGTTCCGCGAGGCGACCGAACACCTGGGCGAACTCGTCGGAAGCGGGAAGATCGGGTACCGGGAGACCGTTACCGAGGGACTTGAGAACGCTCCGGACGCGTTCCTCGGGCTGTTCGAGGGCGAGAACGTCGGCAAGCAGGTCGTGAACGTCGGCGATTCGTCGCGGTAGGCGTCATTCGCTCAGCGAGTGCTCCATGCATCGTGGGCGCGAACGGGGAACACGACCGCGGAAGCCCCCGCGGCTGTCGGCTCGGTGCGGCCGCTGCGCTCCTCGTGCTCACTCGCTTGCCCGTTCGCACTGCGGTGCTTGTCGGTCCGCGCCAACGCCGACAGCCACGGCCCCTTCCATTCCCACCCTGCCGTGTTCCCAGCCGAGCGCGGCAGGCCCGACTACCGAACGCGCACGCCGTCGGTAGTCCGCTGTTTCGCTGGCAGGCCGACGGTCGGCGGGATGCGTGCGGGCGCATCGCGAGCGCCGAAGCCGCGAGCCGCGCCCGCCGGGGAGGCGTGGGGACAGACCTCGACGCTCGCCGACCGTCCAACGGGGCGGGACTGAAAGGGGCCGGATTCTGCGCGAACCCCGACGAAGCAAGCACCGCAGCGCGACCGGAGGGAGCGCGAGGAGCGCAGCGAGGCGCGGGAGCGCAGAAGACGGGGGCTTTCGAGGCGTTCGACGCGGTACAGTCTACGAAGTTGTACTCGTAAACGACTCAGGAAAACCGGACGCCCAGATCGTGCATGCTCTCGTTGTTCATCGCCACGTTCACCAGCAGCGGCGTGAGCGACTCCACCTCCGGCGCGTTCGCCAGCCCGCCGGCCGAGAGCGCTCGCAGCCCCTCGATCTCCTCGGCGAGCCGCGACACCGTCGCCGTCGCGTCCGCGTCGTCGCCGATGACGAGCGTGTCGATCCCGAGATCCAGATCGAGATTCGCCAGCCGTCCGGCCGCGAGGTTGTGGAACGCGCCGACGACCGGAACCCCGTCCGGGACCGACTCCCGGACCAGCGCCGTCACGCTCCCTGCGCTCGGCGGGTGGTAGTGGAGGCCGTCGTCGTCGCGCTTCATGCCCGCGGCGGGGGTGACGACCACGTCGTCCCCGTCCAGCACGTCGGCGACCGCCTCGACGGTGTCGGCGACGTGGTACGGCGGGACCGAGAGCACGACCACGTCAGCGCGGTCCGCCGCCATCCCGTTCTCGAACCCCTTCACCGTCGCCTCGCCGCCGGCGGCCTTGACGGCCTCGACGTACGATTCGGCGGCAGCGCGGGCCTTCTCCGGGTCGCGCGAGCCGACGAGCAGTTCGTGGTCGGTGTCGCGGCCCCACCGGAGGGCCAGCCCCTCGCCGATGTCGCCGGTGCCGCCGAGTAACGCGATTCGCATAGGAGGTGGTGCGTACGGCCGGGCGGTAAGCGTTGCGTGACCGGACGCGTCTGCCGGCCGGACTCACGCGCCGTCGTCGCGACCGTGAACGTACACGAGCCAGTAGGCGAGCACCGGCGCGACGACCAGCATCGGCCCGACGGCGAGCAGTTGCGTGAACGGGTCCGGCGGGCCGAACTGCGCGGCCAGCGCGAGCGTCAGGATGTCGAGCAGCGCGACGAACGTCAGGAAGCGCAGCAGCCGGGTCCGCTCCATCGTCAGTCCAGCAGGTCGGGGAGATCGTTCACGCTGTCGATCACCGCGGTCGCGCCCACCTCAGCGTACTTCGCTCGACCGTCGTCGCCCGTCAGGCCCCCGGTCAGGACGCCGACGCCGAAGTAGGCCCGTTCTTCGTCGGCGACAGCGGCGTTAACTGCCGTCCGCACGTCGTCCAGCGTGTCGCCGACGAACGCGACCCTGCCGGCCCCCAGCCGTTCGGCCAGGGTGACGAGCGCCCGCGGGTGGGGTTTCCCCTCGGCCCAGTCGTCCATGGTGAAGCGGTGCTCGTCGGGGAGGTCGAGTCCGGCACGGTCGAGCGCGATGTCGGCCTCGTCGCTCGGGCGCCCGGTGACGACGCCCAGCTCGTAGCGGTCGCGGAGCGTCTCGATGGTCTCGGGCGTGACGATGACCGGCTCGTCGTTGACGAACCCGGTCGCCTCGAACGGCGGCTCCCCGCCCTCCAGGTCGCGGTAGAGGTCGGCGCCGAGGTAGAGCGCCTGGAACGTGTCCCGGAGGCGGTCCGAGTCCCACTCGCCCTCCACGGCGTCGGCCTCCTCGTCGCCGAGCTCGCTCCGAACGACCGCCCGCGCCCCGTCCAGCCCCCCGCTGCGATCCGCGATCTCGTCGGTGAACGACGCGACGTCGGCATCCAGCCCGCGCTCGCGGGCCAGGACGAACAGCGCGACTGCGTCGGTGAGTTCCCAGTCGTTGTTGAAGCCGCCGGCGTCCTTGAACGGCTGGAGGTCGGCCTTCGGGAGCGTGTCGCCGTGGATTCGCTCGACCGACTCGACGACCGCTCGCCGGTAGGAGTCCGCGACGTCGACGAGCACGCCGTCCACGTCGAGCACGACCGCGTCCACTCGCATACCCGGAGGGGCGGACCCGCTCCCTATGTGCGTTCCGAATCGGGGTCGTGCTCGTCGACCGGCGCCCGGGATTCGACCGGTTCGCGGTCCTGTCTGTCGTCGGTGTCGTCAGCCTGGTCAGTGCCGTCGGTGTCGGTGACGCCGTCGGCGTCGCCAGTGCTGATGGTTCCGTCGGTTTCGGGGCCGCGCGCGACGTACAGCGTCTCGCCGCCGTCGAGCGTTATCGGATGGGTCGCCACCGCCGGCGGGTCGCCGCCGAGCGTGGTGAAGAGGCAGTCGGCGTCGACGCGGCGCGCGACCGCGAGGGTGGGTCGGTGGAGTTCCGTCGGGAGGTTCAGGCCGTAGATCGCGTCGGCGCGGTAGTGGTCGCCGGGATCGTCGCGGCGGCTCGCCTCGACCACGTCGTCGCGGACGAACCGAACTCCAGCCGGGGTCTCGCGGTCGTGAACGTCGGTCGCCGTCACGGACCGGTCGCGCGCTGCGAGGGCGGCGGCGACCTCGGGACGACGGCCGACGCCCACCTCGCACACGGTGTGGTAACGCGCGAGTAATTCGACGACGGCACCACGGCGGTTCTGCGACACGGTCGGGAAACTTATGCCGGGGCCACTCATAAGTGCCTTCATGCTCGTCGACATCGTGCCCGTCGGGGACGTCTCCGCGAAGGAGAAACGGGAGGCCTCGGCGGCGCTCCGCTCCGTGTACGACTGCGAGGTGTCCGTGCACGACGAGCAGGCGATTCCCGAGGGTGCGTACGACCGCAGTCGGAACCAGTACCGCGCGGAGCAGTTCATCGAACTCGTCTCCCGCGTCGGCGACGGAGCGAAGAACATCGGCATCACGCCGGAGGACCTCTACTACCGCCGGCGGAACTACGTATTCGGGTTGGCCTACCTCAACGGCAACGGCTCCGTCATCTCTACCTACCGCCTCCAGACGTCCTCTGACGGCGGCATCTCGACGAAGCCCTCCGGCGAGGTGTTCGCCGACCGCGTCCGCAAGGAGATCGTCCACGAGATCGGGCACACGCTCGGGCTCGAGCACTGCGACAACAGCAAGTGCGTGATGAGCTTCTCCCCCACGGTCCGCGAGGTCGACGTGAAGGAGGAGAACCTCTGTGGTACCTGCTCGCGGAGCGTCCGCTGAGCCGGATTGGATAGGTCGCTACTGTTTCTGATAAACTGACGGGAACGTTGAGGTAACCCTGCCCGATTCAGGGGGTATGAACTCGTTGGCGGGGGACGACGCCATCGCGTCTCCGGAGCGGAGCGTGCCGCTCCACGAACTGGTCCTCGACGCGTCCACCTCGTTGATGAGCGCCGAACTGGACGAGGTCGACGCGAAACTCGACTGGACGCTCGCGGTGTTCAGCGAGGCGCTCGGGGCGGACCGGTCGTACGTGTTCCAGCGGACGGGCGACGGCTTCGCGCTCACGCACGGCTGGCGGGCGGACGGCGTGGTCGCCCCCTGGCGCAAGCGACTCCACCCGGAGGAGTTCGCGTGGCTCCACGACCGGCTGGATCGGTTCGAGAACGTCGCCGTCCGGACGGCCGACCTGGGGGACGACGAAGAGGCCACCCGGCGGACGTTCCGGGAGACGGGGGTCGAGTCGATGGTCGCGGTCCCGCTCGTCGCCGACTGGCGGTTCGAGGGGTACCTCGCGTTCGACACGGTCGAGGAGCCCCGGCGCTGGACCGAGGAGGAGCTGTCGCGCCTCCGAACCGTCGGCGACGTGGTGGCCCACTCGTTCGCGCGGGTGGACCGGGAGAGCGCGCTCCGCCGGCAGAACGAGCGGCTCGAGACGTTCGCGAGCGTCGTCTCGCACGACCTCCGGAACCCGCTCAACGTCGTCACCGGTTCGCTCGATCTCATCGCGACCGATGCGGCCGACGGGAACGGGGAGCACCTCGCCAGGGCGGAGCGGGCCGCGGGCAGGATGGAGGACATCATCGACCGGATGCTCACGCTCGCCCGGCAGGGCGCGGACATCGGTGAGACGGAGTCGATTCCGCTCGCGACCGTCGCCGAGCGGGCCTGGAGCACCGTCAGGACCGTCGACGCGACGATCGAGATCGAGAGGGAGTCGCTCGGCACCGTCGAGACCGACGCCGAGCGGCTCCGCGAGGCGTTCGAGAACCTGTTCCGGAACGCGGTCGAGCACGGGGGCGACGACGTCTCGGTTCGGGTCTCGCCGCTGGACGCGGCGCCGGGGTTCTTCGTCGCGGACGACGGTCCCGGAATCCCGACCGACTGCCGAGAGTCGCTGTTCGAGTACGGCGTCTCCTCCGAGCGCGCGGGGACCGGCTTCGGGCTCGCCATCGTCCGTCGGATCGTCGAGGCCCACGGCTGGAAGGTCGGCGTCGCGGACGCCGCAGACGGCGGCGCCCGCATCGAGGTTGCGTACGCACAGGCGCCGCCCGAGGCGTGAGCGCCGCCGGCGCATCGCCCGTTGCTGGCGAGTAGCTATTTGTCGCTCGCGGTCCAACACCCAACCGTCATGTCCAACGATCGCGTCATCGAACTGCTCCGGAAGGCGTACGGCGACGAGATGGAGACGGTGATGAACTACCAGGCGAACGCCATCGTCCTCGAGGGCGTGAGCGCCGAGGAGATCAAGGAGAGCCTCTCGGCGGACATCCAGGAGGAACTGGGGCACGCCGAGCAGATCGGCCAGCGCTTGCGCCAGTTGCAGGCCCGGCCGCCCGGGTCGGCGGAGTTCACGGCGAACCAGCACAGCCTCCAGCCGCCCGCGGACTCGACGGACGTGCTGTCGGTCATCAACGGCGTGCTCGACGCCGAGGAGGACGCCATCTCGACGTACAAGTCGCTCATCGACGCCGCCGAGGAGGCGAACGACCCCGTGAGCGAGGACCTCGCGGTGACGGTGCTCGCCGACGAGGAGGCCCACCGGGCGGAGTTCCGCGGCTTCAAGAAGGAGTACGGGAGCGATTAGCCGGATCCGAACGGGCGAGTAGCTCGTCCGAACTCCCGGTGTAGGGTCGGAAAGACGGAGTGGTAGTCGCGTCCGCGAACGTCGTTTCCCCGTTCGATCCTCCCCCTGCCCCCGACCGGCCGGTCGGCCGAACGTCGCAGCTCCGATGCCGGACGCATCGTGAGGGGAACCTGCCGGCTGGCTGCGGTGCCCCGCCTCCGTTCACGCCGACTGTCGAACGAGATTTGTGCTAGTTGTTAACACACTCGGTGTCGTAGATGCACGTGGCCATGACCGTCCACAAGGAAGTCACCATCACGGCGACGAGTCCCGAATCGTGGGAGGAGGCGGCGCTGAGCGCCGTCGAGCGAACCGAGTCGAGCGTCGAACACATCCAGTGGGCCGTGGTACAGGATCAGTCGATCCAGCTCGGGTCGCCCGAGGAACCGCAGTTCAGGACGAAGGTGAAGATCGGGTTCGAAGTCGAGGAGTGATGCCGGGGAATCTCGGACTCCCCGTTCGGACTCAGACCGAGTAGTAGTACTCGCCCTCGCGCTTCTGTTCGCGATCGAGCTGCGAGTCCGGCTTGTTGATCCGGGGGCGGCCCGTGCGCTCGTCGCGCCGGAACGTGATGTCCAGGTCCGCGAGGAAGTCGTTCATCCCTTCGCGCATCTCCTGGGGCGGGCTGGCGTGCCCGTGTTCGGCCGGCTCGCCGTCGAACACTATCAGGCGGTCCGCGAGGAGGTCGACCATGTAGATGTCGTGGTCGATGACCATCACCGTCGCGTCGTGGTTCTCGGCGTAGCGCCGGATGGCCGTCGTGGCCTGCACGCGCTGTTCCACGTCGAGGTGGGCCGACGGTTCGTCGAGCACGTAGAGGTCCGCGTCCTCCGAGAGGCAGGCGGCGATGGCGACGCGCTGGCGCTCGCCCCCGGAGAGGTCAGTCAGGTTCTGCTCCATGATGGGGTCGAGCTGGAGCGGGCGCGCGACCTCGGTGTCCCAGTAGGAGGAGCCGAACTGGTCGGTGATGGACGCGAGGAACGCGTCGACGCGCATCGGCTGGTCGATGTCGATGTACTGGGGCTTGTAGGCGATGTCCAGCCGGAAGTCCAGTTCGCCCTCGTCGGGTTCGAGGCCCCCGGCAAACATCTTCGCCAACGTCGACTTCCCGATGCCGTTGGGGCCGACGATGCCCAGCACCTCGGACTCGAAGATCGTCCCACTGTCCACCTCGAGCGAGAACTCGCCCTCGCCGTACGACTTCCGGAGGTCCGGGTACTCGACGAGCGGCCGCCCCGACACGGACTCGCGGGGCGCGTGCTCCTCGAACGTGATGGCGTTCGGCCGGATGCGCATGTTCTCGTTGTCGAGGTACCCCTTGAGGTACTCGTTGATGCCGTTCCGGACCGACTTGGGGTCGGTGACGACGCCGTACGCCCCGGGTTGACCGTAGGTGACGTGGAGCGTGTCCGCCAGCAGGTCGAGGATGGCCAGGTCGTGCTCGACGACCATCATCGAGCGCTCGCCGTCCTCGGCCAGCTCCCGGATGAGGCGCGCGGCGGTCATCCGCTGGCCGATGTCGAGGTACGGCGTGATCTCGTCGAGGAAGTAGAAGTCCACGTCCCGCGCGAGCGTCGCTGCGAGCGCGACCCGCTGGAGTTCCCCGCCGGAGATGGAGTCGATGTCCTGGTCCATCACCGGCGCGATGTTCAGCCGCTCGATGAGGTAGTCCAGTTCGCCCCGCTCGTCGGTCACCTCCAGCAGCTCTCGGGTGTTGCCGTCGAACTGCTTCGGGATCTGGTCGACGTACTGGGGCTTGCGGGCGACGGTCACCTCGCCCTCGATGACCTTCTCGACGTAGTTCTGGAGCTCCGTCCCGCGGAAACGGTCGAGGACGGCGTCCCAGTTCGCCTCCTCGTCGTGGCGGCCCAGGTTCGGCGTCAGCTCCCCGGAGAGCATCTTCACGGCGGTCGACTTCCCGATGCCGTTCGGGCCGAGGATGCCCGTCACCGAGCCGGCTTCCGGCACCGGCAGGCCGTACAGCGCGAACGCGTTGTCACCGTAGCGGTGAACCGGATCGTTCTCCAGTTCCGAGGGGAGGTTGATGATCTCGATGGCGTCGAACGGGCACTTCTCGACGCAGATGCCGCACGTCTCGCCCAGGCAGATCTCCTCGGAGATCCACACCTGGTCGGGCGCGCCGTCGTAGGGCTCGTTCTCCTCGTAGTGCTCGTCGCGGGTGACGATGCAGTCCTTCCCCGTGCGGTTCGGCGGGCAGAAGTTCGCGCACTCGTAGTTGCAGCGGTCGGGCTGGCACCTGTCGAGGTCGACGACCGCGATGCTGTCGTCGGCCATGTCAGGCCGACTCGGCGAGGGTGGTCGACAGCAGTACGCCGTACGAGATGAACCAGAGGGTGAACGTCATGAACCCGACGTAGAGGTTGTCCTTCATGCCGAAATCCTCCACGGCGACGCCGAGAACCTTCAACAGCGGGTACTCGACGAACAGGAACGCGGCGAGGACGAGCAGCGGCATCGTCTCCGTCGCCGTCTCAGGCGAGAGCCCGAAGACGGACGCGGAGACGAACGCCGCGGCGATCCCCGCCAGACACGCGACGGTGGTGACCGCCACCCCACGCCTGTGGTCCGACAGCCCGGAGGCGGTTTCCGTACTCATACTCCGAACTCCGACAGCCGGCGACAAAAGGGGTTCGCTTGTCGGGTCCGACAGGGACGGTTCGACCGGGTCACTCCGGACACGAACGTCGTTCGAGTCGTGGATCACTGGTTCGGCGTGCGGACCGTCGGATCACTACTCGACCGGAACCGTAGTGTTTCGATTCGCAATCCGTCAACCTTTATGCCGATGCACTGTTTCGAATCGTAACGATGGTTGCTACGGAAGAGGAGAGTCTCGACGACCTGCCGCCCAGCGCCAAACTCGTGTTCAAGGTACTGGAGTACAACGGCCCCCAGACGCAGAAGGGCATCGTGCAGGAGTCGATGCTCTCGGCCCGCACGGTCCGGTACGCGCTCGAACGGCTGGAGAACATCGGCATCGTCGACGAGGACGTCTACTTCGCCGACGCGCGACAGAACCTCTACCAGCTCAACGGCCCGAAGACGGCTGACGCCGACTGCGGTCAGGAAGCCTGCACCGCCGAATAACCGACGGAGTTCTTTCGGCCGACCCGCCACCGACATCACCGAATCTCGAGCCGAAGGTTCAAACGGGAAGCCGGGACCAGCGCCTCCGTGCGCTGACCCACACCGCGTGCCGCCCAGCGAAACTCCCGGGACCGGCGGCGCGCGGAGCGACGGGTTCCCGGGTGTTCGCCATCGTTCCACCTCTCGACCTCCCGTCCCGTCTCCACTCTCCCTCCGACTCGGCGACGCACTCCGTCGTCGATGCGCCTCAGAGCGCGTTCTCGACCGACGTCGCCACGGACCGTGCCTTCTCCGCCAGCGGTTCCGACACCTGCCCGGCGTCGACGGCGGCGTCGAGTTCGTCGTCGTCGACGCGCTCGACTCGCCCGTCGCCGTGCTTCACAACGTCGACGTGGAGGTCCACGTAGCGGACGGTCTCCGGGAACACCTCGACTGGGGTGCAGACGTTCACGTAGGTTCCCTTCCGGTCGCCGTCGGCGTCCCGGTACACCGTCGGGTACCACCACCGCCCCTCGCGGAACGCCGTGAGCGCGACGTCGCCTGCCTCGCGCCGGGCGTCCAGCGCGTCGTAGGTCCCGCCGGCGCTCATCTCCCGTCGAACCGAGACGGTTCCGTCGGCCGATCGCTCGGTCACCTCGCCACGGCCGAGGGTGATGAGCCTGCCGTCCGGCTTCCCGTGGCCGATGCCGATCGAGTCCCCCTCCACGGGTCCGAACTGGTCGGCCACGACCGAGAACGGGAACCCGGAGTCGACGTCCGCGTCCGCGCCGTCGAACGAGCAGAGCGCCTCCGCGAAGTCGACGCCCGCGCTGGCCGCCGCGGAGGCGGCCTTCGTCCGGTGGTGGCCGGGCATCGTCTCGGTCACGGCCCGCCGCTCCGCGTCGAGGGCGAACCTGGATTCGCGGCCGAACCAGACCCACGCCCCGTCGGTCGGCGCGGCGACCCGTCCCGGTTCGCCCTCGGGTTCGTCGAGCACCGGGTCCAGCGCCCGGGCGCGCTCGGTCGCCCGTTCGAGCGCGTCGGCCAGCGCGTCCATGTCCGCGTCGCGGGCGTCGCGCGACCACTCGATTCCCCAGCCGTCCGGCGTGTCGGTCCCGAGGAGATCGGTCATCCCGACGAGTTCGCGGGCGGCCGCGTCGTCGCCGCCGGCGACCCGCGTCCCGTCGCGGCCGGGTACGAGCGTCGCGAGCCCCGCCATCGCCCGGATTCGCGTCGCCAGCTTCGGCCTGCCGTCGGCCCACGGCGCTCGCGGCTCGACCACCTGCACCCGGAAGACGTCGTCCTCGCCGACGTAGCCGTCGGCGTCGTCGAACGGGAGGTATCCCTCGGCCTCGCCGAGGTCGAGCACGGCGCCGCCGCCGAACGTCTCGGTCACGCGGCCGTCGAACACCGCGCCGCGCGGTGCAGGGTCGCGCCACGCGAACGCGTCGACGCCGACGTCACGGAGGAGATGGGTGGCGGACTCCACCGCGTCCGTGTCGCCGTCGACGCCGACGCCCTGCCTGTCGTCGGTCGTCTCGACGGCGACGTCGTGGTCCGCCGTCGGCAGCTCCTCGTCGAACCGTCGGCGGATGGGCGGGGACGCCTGGACGACCTCGTGTTCGGCCTCCAGCAGTAGCCCCGTCAGAGCGGTCGCGTAGATGCCGCGAACGCGGGCCCTCATTCGAGCGCGTCGGTCGTCCGGGCGAACCGCACCCGGTCGTGGACGGTCGCCCCGAGCGTCAGTTCCACGACGTCGTCGTTCAGGACGCGGCCCCCTTCGACGTAGACGCCCCACGAGTCGAACCGGAGGTACCCCCTGAGGTCGGCGGCGTGTGTGTACGTGTCCAGATACTCGACGCCGTGCTCCTGGATCGAATCGTCGCTGTGGGCGACGTCCATGTCGGAGTAGTACGTCCCGCCGTCGGCGAAGAACGCCTCGAGCGCCGCGGCGTCCTCCCGGACGGCCTCGGCGACGAGGTCCGACGCCTCCTCGAGGTCGTCGGTGTCGAGGCCGACCTCGCGGAGCGCGGCCTGCGTGCGCGGGTCGAAGTGCATACGCGACTCAACGACGGCAGGGGATTTGAACGGTGTGACTCGACTATTGGCGGCAAGAACTTAGAGGGGCGAGGCCGACTTCCCGCCCATGACGATCAAGGAGCGTACGGACCCGGTCGAGGAGGCCGACGACGGCTCCGCGGACCTGTACGACATCGCCACGTGGCAGGAGCGGAGCTCCCTGGACGGCCTCTCGGTCGCGATCTATCGGCTCCTCTCGGCGTCGGCTCGGTGGGGACTCATCCTCCTCGCCTTCCTGTTGCTCGTCGGGATCGGCGGGTTCTCGGCGCTCACCGACCCCGCCATCGGCGTCCTGACCGTGCTCTCTGCGGTCCCGGCGCTCGGACTGGCCGCGTACGTCTACAAGTCCGATATCACCACGAACGAGCCCGTGACGATACTCGTCGCGACGTTCCTGCTCGGGGTGCTCACCGCGAACTTCGCGGCGGTGCTCAACAGCTTCGCCCGGCCGGCGTTCGAGGCGCTTGGATTTCTCGGCACCGTGCTGTTCTTCTTCCTCATCGTCGGCCCCGTCGAGGAGACGGTGAAGCTGCTCGCCGTCCGACTGTACGCGTACACGGACGACAGCTTCGACGCGGTGCTCGACGGCGCCGTGTACGGCGCGATGGCGGGGCTCGGCTTCGCGTTCATCGAGAACGCGCTGTACATCACACAGGGGATCGGGGTCGCGCCTGGCGAACTCGACCTGGGGCTCGGCCTCATCGGACTCGGCGGCGGCATCACGGCGACCCGCGCGCTGGCGGGACCGGGCCACGTCATCTACTCGGCGTTCGCGGGTTACTACCTCGGACTGGCGAAGTTCAACCCGGAACACCGCGGCCCGATCGTCATCAAGGGGCTGCTCATCGCGACGGCGATCCACGCCACCTACAACTCGACGGTGGGGATCGGCGCGGGGCTGTTCGGACTGCTGTTCCAGACGCTCGGCATCCCGACGTTCGGCGGGCTGCTCGCCTACTTCGCGTACGTCATCCTGTACGACGGGTTCTTCGGGCTACTGCTGTTCCGGAAGATCCGGCGGTACCGGGTCGCCTACCGCAGTGCACACGAGGGGGGGAGGGGGGAGCCGACTACCTCCGAGCTGGCGGAGTTCGACTCCTGATTCGACGGGAACGAACGATTTCGGGTCGGATTCGGGCGTCCGGCGTCGTGTTCAGACGTTCAGTTTCTCGCGGGAGACGGTCACGCCGGTCGGCGTGAGGATGAGCTGGTCGTCGCCCTTCTGGACGATGTCGCCGTCGACCTCGCTCGCGACCTGGCGGAGTTCGTCGATGATGGACTCGACCGTGCGGTCCGAGGTCGAGTGACGGGTGATGTCCGCGATGACGAAGTCGCCGTCGTAGACGGCGTCCTTGATGTCGATGACGTCGCTCTGGTCGGCGATCTCGGCGATGTGGACCTGCATCCCGGCCCCGCCGCGGGCGTTCTCGAAGTCGTTCAGGTCGAGTTCGACGTAGTCCTCGGAGCTGTGGGTCCCCCCGCCGCCGAGGATCTTGCTCATGATGCCCATGGGCGAGTAATTGTGGTTGTACGTTTAAGTCCTTGCGTCAGACGGGCGAGTGACGCGTGGAGGAGCGTGAACACGTCGCCCTCGGGGCATCTCTCTCGGACAAGGTGGGTGGAGCCGGCGACGCCCGGACGACGCCTCCCGACGTCCAAGCGGCGAGGAACGCCCTCGGGTGCCGGGTCCCGCGCCTTTTTGCGGCCCGACGCGTCACCACCACCAATGACGTTCAGCATCTGCGTGCGGGAGGAGTACACGGACGAGGAGGGGGAGCGGCAGGTCCGCTTCGGGGTGGCGGTGACGACGCGGCTCCCGGGCGTCGGCACGCTGTGCCCGTTCGCCTCGGAGAGCGGTGCGGTCGCGACCCAGTCGCTCGTGAACGTGGAACTCGGCCGGAAGGGCGTGAGCTACCTCGACGACGGGCTGGCGGTCGAGGACGCGCTCGAATCGCTGCTGAACGCGGACGAGGGGCGGGGCCAGCGCCAGCTTCACGGGGTCGACGCCGAGGGGACGTTCACGTTCTCGGGCGAGGAGTGCAACGACTGGTACGGACACGTCGAGGGAGAGAACTTCACCGTCGCCGGTAACCTCCTCACGGGCGAGTCCGTCGTCGACGCGGTGGCCGCGGCCTACGAGTCGGACGCGTACGGCGAGGCCCCGCTCGCCGAGCGCCTCGTCGACGCGCTGGAGGCGGGCCAGGAGGAGGGCGGCGACAAGCGCGAGGACCTCCCGGTCCAGTCGGCCGCGCTGAAGGTCACGACCACGGAGGACCGGGAGTGGGAGGCGTACCACGACGACCTCCGCGTGGACGCATCGGAGACGCCCATCGCCGACCTTCGTGAGACGTTCGAGGAGGCGAGGCGCGGCCAGGAACTCGTCCTGGCACGGTACGACGAGGAGGACGGGGACGACGGGGACGAGTGAAATGCGGTGGCACGCGTGACCGCGAGCGCCTCCGGCGCGAGCACCGACGCGCGCGAGGGGTGAGAAGCGCAGCGAGCGCCAGCGAGCGAGCATCGCAATCGGCTGGGGAGGACTGTGGCTTTCATCACGCCCAGCAGTAGCGGTCTGCGTTCCCACACGGACGGAGTTCGATAGCCCAGGATAGATGGCCTATCGACGAAATACGAACGGGAAGGATACCCGGACGCCCGTCGAACTCAAATAGAGAACTCGTACAGGTCGTCGCCGACGTGGTGCAGCGACTTCACGACCTTCCCCGAGTCGCCGACCATCTCCGAACCGTCCACGAGCGCGCGCCCGACCCCGAGCGCCTTCCCGTGGGTCTCCTCGGCGATGACGACGAGGTCGCCCTCGGAGATGCTCTCGTCGGCCTCGGTGATGCCCGGGCGCATCACGTCGGCGCCGTCCGAGACGAACGAGATGGCGCCCGCGTCCACGGTCACCACGCCGCGCTCGGGCGGGTGCTCGTTCGCGCCGCGAACCGTGACGAACGGCTCGTCCTCGTAGTAGAGGACGTCGGGATCGCCGTCGACCAGCACGAGGTCGAACGGCGAGTCGGTCAGCTCGACCAGCTCGAACGCGTCGGCATCGAGGTCGATCCCCAGCTGGTCCCCGAGCGTGTCCTCGATCTCCGAGACGGCGTCGCTCCGCAGGTGGTGTCGGGATTTCACGTCCATACGCTGGGTGTCCGCACGTGTCGGGGATAAATCGCCCGCTCCGCCCGGCGGGACCCGGTCACTCTGACAGTCCGCCCGTCGGACACGCGGACTGTCACTCGATCGCACGAAAACCGCTAAGTCCTCCGACGTTGCACGTGTGACCATGTGGGGCGCCCGGCCCAACCGGGACGGACAGTCGGTGATCTGTATCGCCTGTGGCGACTCCCTCTCGCGTCGACAGGCGCGCGAGTACGACAAGGAGGGCGATCGCTGGGACCGGCAGGGAAAGGAGTTCGAGTACCTCTGCAAGTCGTGTCACCGGGAGCAGTGCCACCAGCCGCGGGGCGACCTCGAATCGCTGCTGCTCGACCTGGAGGCCGAGCGGGACGGCCACCTCGACGCGGAGGGGTTCCTCCGCGCGTACAGCGACGCCGTTCGCGAGCGATACGGGACGGTGGAACCCGACGCCGAGCGTGACACCGACTCCGGGCGGGACTGAACAGTCGCGCCGACCACCGACTACGCCACCGTCCTCCGAATCCGAATCGCCCGCGCCAGTTCGTTCGAGGGATAGCACGTACGCCACTGGCGACTCGTCCGCGGGTTCGCCCACGGTGTACGTGGTCTCCGTTCGGACGTCGAGCACGCCGTCCCCGAAACGCCTACCTACCACTCCCCCGTAGCCGCCGTCATGACTGACGCTTCTAGCGACGAGGACGAACAGGCGGCCGCGGGCACCGCCGAGGGACAGGGTCCCGTCCGGATCACCGAGGACCTCGCCGGCCACCTCCAGGACAAGCGCGAGGAGCTGTTCGAGGAGTTCGAGATCCGCGACGCCTTCCCGCCCGAGGTGAAACGGGAGGCGAAGGACCGGACGGAGGACGTGATCGAGGAGATCCGGTCCGAGGTCGACGAGCGACGGGACCTCCGGGACCTGACGACCTGGACGACCGATCCGATCGACGCGCAGGACTTCGACGACGCCATCTCCATCGAGGAGCACGACGAGGAGTACCGGCTCTGGGTCCACATCGCCGACGTCTCCCACTACGTCCACCCCGAGTCGACGATGTGGGAGGAGGCGGTCAAACGCTGTAACACGGTGTACCTGCCCGCCTACACCATTCACATGCTCCCGCCGGTGCTCGCGGAGACGGTCTGCTCGCTCGTCCCGAACGAGGACCGCCTCGCCCACACCGTCGAGATGCGCCTCGACAAGGAGACGCTCTCGTTCGAGGAGCTGGACATCTACAAGTCGGTCATCAACTCCGACGAGCGGCTCACCTACTCGCAGTGCGAGGAGCGACTGGACGACCCCGACCTCCCGCTCCACGAGGAGAACGTCCTCGCCTACGAGGTGGCCGACCGGATGCACGAGCAGCGGAAGGCCGACGGCTCGCTCGTCCTCAACCCCAGCCGGGACCGCGCGCACACCATCATCGAGGAGTGCATGCTGAAGGCGAACAAGGCGGTCACCCACGAACTGATGTGGAACCGCGGGGTCGAGGCGATGTACCGCGTCCACCCCCAGCCGACACCCGACCAGTGGAACGAGGCGCTCCGGGAGATCCAGGAGACGGAGGGCGTCTCCATCCCGGGCGACTCGTGGGACGACCCGCGGAAGGCCGTCAACGCCGCGCTGGAGGAGGCACCGGGGCGCGCGCTCAACAAGATCCAGCGGGCCGTGCTGAAGGTGATGCCCCGCGCGAAGTACATGAACGACCCGTTCGGGGGCCACCACGCGCTCAACTTCGACATCTACGGCCACTTCACCTCGCCCATCCGTCGACTGTCGGACCTCATCAACCACTGGATCGTCCACACGAACGACGTGCCGGAGGACCTCGTGGAACTGTGCGACCGGGCGTCGGACAAGCAGAAGGACGGCGAGACGGTCGAACGGCTGTACAAGCAGTTCATGCAGGAGGTCGGACTCGACCCCTACGCGGTGAACAACCGCGGGCTCGAGGTCGTCGAGGACCCCGAGGACGCGACCCACGAGACGCCCGAGACGGTACCCAAGTAACGCGGTCCGACGGGTCGTCCGTCGTCGGGACGGAGCGAAGACACATCACCGAGGCGCACGAACGTACGGGCATGACCCTGAACGTCGAGGTGCCCGACCCGCCGTCGTTACGCGGCCCCCAGTCGCGCGAGGACTACGACGCCGTCGTGGAACCCGACGACGACCCGGGCGACGACTACCGCCGGGGGGAACTCGAGACGATCCTCCGGAACGGCGCCTGGACGGACGCATTCCGGGAGTGGGCGGACGGGACGGGACTCGCGGAGAGGGAGTTCCGGACGGTCGTTCGGCTCGAACTGATCGATCGGTTCGACTTCTACTGGGACCCGTCTGAGGACGAGGTCGGCTACCGTGCGCCGGAGTTCTCCGACGAGGAACGCGGGGAGTTCGAGCGCGACGAGGATCTCGTCGAGGACGAACTCGACACGCTCGGCCGGGTCGTCTCCGAGATGCTCGAGAACGAATATCTCCCCCGAGACGACGAGAGGTGGGGGTTCTTCGCCGACGAGGAACGCGAGGACGAGTACGAGTTCCGGGACGAGGAGTAGCCGGGACCGACGGTCGTCCATCGATCGGACGAGGGCGCAACCCGCAGGCGCCGGACCCGAACCGAGGGCGGGGCGCTCGGGGACCGTTCGCCTCCTCTCCCCCGTTCCTGACTACTCCGTGGCTATCGCGACGAGGTACGTGCGTCCGCCCCTGCGTTCCAGGTGGATGTCGCAGTCGTTGCGGTCGGCGAAGGCCTGGACCTCCGAGGAGGTGGCCTCGGTCACGTCGATGCTCGCGCGCGTCGGGCTCTCGACGGCGATACGCTCGGGTGCGGTGACGGTCGCGCTCATACCCGTCCCAGGAGGGGACGGGACTTGTAAGTCGGCCTAGCGGAGTGAAAGTGAAAGTGAAGGAGAGCGTCGGGGTCCCGGTTTCGAGTCCGTGGCGGCATCGTAGAACGCGGACCCACCGATGCGGACTCCGCTTCGGCGACCGAGCGGAGGTCGGACTACCCGTTTGGACCTAATTGTTCCCGTCGACACGGCGTTCCCAGAACTCCCGATCCCGTTACTACCGATGTACTGCGACGGCGACCGTGTCGTCCCCAACTGCAAGACTACGTTCTACGGCTCACCACGTCTCGAACCGAGAACTGTCCGTTCAACCGCGCCGTCACTCGATCGTGGAGTGATTCCGTGACGCCTCGCCCGCCTCCGGCAGTTCCTCGACGGCGACGGCGCCGGAACTCCTCGCGACGACCTTGTAGCCGCAGTATGTGAACTCAACGCTCCCCTCACGGCTGGTCCCGCTATCGCCGGCGTCGTCGAACAGCGCGTCCAGCGCGTCCGGATCGATGTAGTCGTTCAGCGGTTCGCCGAGATGCGTCGGTCGGACGCCTTCCCGTTCGGCGACCCGTTCGACGACTTCGGCGCTTAACGGGATGCCCTGACTCATACCGGGATAAGGCGTTAGAGTAGTGTAAGCATTATCGTAGCGATTACGAGTGCTTCTTTGGAGCGACAGGAGGGACGTTCATTCAAACGAATCCGGGGAAGACCGAGAGCCCATCACGGGGGGAGAACGAGGCGAGTGCACTCGAACGCTCATTCGGGGTCCGCCCGTCGACCCTCCGACTCGTCGGGACTCTCGACGACGCTGATGTAGGTCTCGTCGTCCCGCCACAGTTCGACCGCCACGCCGTCCCCCGAAATGGTTACGGTCGTTCTCGGGGTCGAGTTTCTGTGGAAGAGGTCGTTCAGCGCCTCGTGGTCGATGTCGTCGAAGAGGGCGAAGTGGGATCGCTCGAGGTCCTGCCCCATGCTGTCCTGAATGGCGTCGAGTATCGCGTCCGTAAGGGGCGCGTTCGGATCCGCCACATAAGTTTCCCGTACACTACCAATCTCGGAAGTCGGCTCCTCCATCACGTGGGAGTAACGCGTCACCTACCCAAACTCGTCGGGCTCGATATTAACGGGGTTTATGAGTAGCCGGTCGTTTTCCGTGTCGGACTCGACCTATCAGTCTTCAGTTTCTGGGCCCTCGTCCGTGTCGATCACCAGCGAGTTCCGGATGAGGTTTGTGGAACCCCTCCGGAGTCGCTGGGACACCGCGTTCGAGGAGATGCCGAGTTCGTCACCAAGTTCCTTGATCGAGCTGTCGCGCGGAACCTCGAAGTAGCCTGTCTCGAGTGCTGTGACCAGCGCGTCGCGCTGTTCGGGGGTCAGTCCGAACTCGCGTTGGCGAGGCGTAGTCGGCTGGTGGAGGTTCGTGACCTCGAACTGGCGACCCTGCTCCGCGAAGTGGTCCCGGAACGACGAGACCTGCTCGTGCTTCGCGAACCGGATCCGGAGTCTCCAGTCAGCGGCCTGGGCGGTGGCTTCCAGGATGATGGCGTGCTGGTCGATCATCACCGTGATCAGGTCGAGGACCTCGTCGGACCACTCGACCTTGTACAACACCTCCTCCCCCGCCTCTTCGATGACACCGACGGTATCGATGGTCGGGTCGTCCTTCATCGCGTCGTAGAATGCATCCAACTCGCTGCCCGACGCCCAGAGGAACGGGAGCGCCCACTCGGGGCTGTGCGACGCCACCCGTTCGGCCTCGACCGTCACGTCGGGTCTCGCTGTCAGGGCGTGCGACAGGGTGAACGACTCGGCAGGGACAGTCATCTCGACGACGACGCTCATGGGGTGAACAGAGTACGGGCGGAATTAACGTTCTCGGCGGCGGTCCCCGAGCACCGGGAGGAAGCGCCCGCTCGGCGGTGAACGTGTCTTCGAGAGAAGACGGAACGGGAGTGGACTCGCTGGGATTTGAACCCAGGGCCTCTTCCTTGCGAAGGAAGCGATCTACCGCTGATCTACGAGCCCGCACCCGAAGTAACCGCCGGCGCTCACTTGAGGGTTCCGTTTCACCGTCCGGGTCGGGGGTCGTTCACACGCGTAACAGCCGGAGCCGTCCCGCGACTAGCCCGAGAACCGTCCCGACGAAATGCGCGACCAGCGCGCTCCCGGCTGGGCTGAACGCGAGCGTCAGTCCGGCGGCGGCGACCGCCACGACGGCCGCGGCGACCCGCGGTGGGACGGACACCCGCTCGAGCAGCGCGGCGGAGGCGGGGTTCGCGACGAGGACGTAGCCGACCAGCGCGAAGGCGGCCCCGCTGGCGCCGAGCACCGCCACCGACCGGCCGAGGAGTCCGCCGACCCACACCTGCGCGACGCCCGCGAGCACCCCGGTGACGAGGAAGAAGCCGTGGAAGCGAAAGCGGGTGGTTCGCCGAGCGACGAGGCTCCCGGCGACCGCGACGACGACCGCGTTCGCGAGCAGGTGGCCGGGGCCGGCGTGCGCGTACACGCTCGTCAGGAGGCCCCACGGCGGGGAGAGGATCGGCGGCGCGAGGACGAACAACCCGGCGAGTCCGACGAGCGTTCCGGCCCAGGTGAGCACCGAGACGACGAGCATCGCCGCGAGCGTCTCGAGGACCGGGCTCCCACGCCGGGCCGACCGGCGATCGGCCGTCCCGCCGTCGGCGACCTTGGTCGCGTAGTCGGCGGTCACGTGTGTACCCTCCGCGTCGGGGACGAAAAAACACGCCCCCGGCGACCGGGAGCGCCCCGTCCCTCGTGGAGTCGCGTGATTCGCCGGCGTCGCGACTCGGCGGTCGAAAGAGTGAGAAGCGTGGTGGCGTGGGTGCGCCTTAGCGTGTCAGTCTTCGAGGACGATCTCGATGCTGACGTCGTTCGGCACCTGAATCCGCATCAGCTGTCGGAGCGCGCGTTCGTCGGCGTCGATGTCGATGAGGCGCTTGTGGACGCGCATCTCCCAGTGCTCCCACGTGGCGGTGCCCTCACCGTCGGGGGACTTCCGGGACGGAACCTCCAGCGTCTTCGTCGGGAGCGGGATCGGCCCCGACAGCGCGACGCCGGTCTTGTCCGCGATCTCCCGGACGTCGTCACAGATGTTGTCCAGGTCCTCGGGGCTCGTACCCGCGAGTCGGACGCGCGCCTGCTGGCCCGGCATCTATCGTGCGTTGACGCTGAGTACCTTGCCGGCCGCGATGGTCTGACCCATGTCGCGGATGGCGAAGCTACCAAGCTCCGGAATCTCGCTCGACGGCTCGATGCTGAGCGGCTTCTGCGGGCGCACGGTGACGACCGCGGCGTCGCCGGACTTGATGAAGTCCGGGTTCTCCTCGGCGACCTCGCCCGAGGCCGGGTCGAGCTTCTGGTCGAGCGACTCGATGGTACACGCGACCTGCGCCGTGTGGGCGTGGAAGACCGGCGTGTAGCCCGCTGTGATGACCGACGGGTGCTGCATCACGACGACCTGGGCCTGGAACGTCTCGGCGACCGTCGGCGGGTTCTCGGCCGGGCCGCAGACGTCGCCGCGGCGGATGTCGTCCTTGCCGACGCCGCGGACGTTGAACCCAACGTTGTCGCCGGGGCCCGCGTAGTCGACCTCCTCGTGGTGCATCTCGATCGTCTTCACTTCCCCGCCCACGTCGGACGGCTGGAAGGAGACGTTGTCGCCGGAGCGCATCTCGCCGGTCTCGAGGCGGCCGACCGGCACGGTACCGATTCCCGAGATGGTGTAGACGTCCTGGATCGGCAGGCGGAGCGGCGCGTCCGTCGGCGGCTCCGTCTCCGGCAGGTTGTTCAGGGCGTCGAGGAGGATCTCGCCGTCGTACCAGGACGTGTTGTCCGAGCGCTCGGCGATGTTGTCGCCCTCGAAGGCGGAGATCGGGATGAACGAGGCGTCCTCGGTGCCGAAGCGGACCTGCTTGAGGAGCTGCTTGACCTCGTCGACGACGTCCGTGTAGGTGTCCTCGGAGTAGTCGACGACGTCCATCTTGTTGACCGCGACGATGAGCTCGTTGATGCCCAGCGTGCGGGCCAGGAACACGTGCTCGCGGGTCTGGGGCGCGACGCCGTCGTCGGCCGCGACGACGAGCACCGCGTTGTCGGCCTGCGAGGCGCCCGTGATCATGTTCTTCACGAAGTCACGGTGGCCCGGGCAGTCGACGATGGTGAAGTAGTAGTCGTCGGTGTCGAACTCCTGGTGGGCGATGTCGATGGTGACACCGCGCTCTCGCTCCTCCGCCAGGTTGTCCATGACGTAGGCGAACTCGAATCCGCCCTTGCCCTTCTCCTCGGCTTCCTCTCGGTACTGCTCGATTACGTGCTCGGGGACGCTCCCTGTCTCGAAGAGGAGGCGACCCACGAGCGTGGACTTCCCGTGGTCGACGTGGCCGATGATGGCCAGGTTCTGGTGGGGTTTGTCTTGGCTCATTGTGGAATCACGCGCTAAGGCGCTCTGTGGGGATTCGTTGGTCTGAACGCCGTAAAACGATTTCGATACGCGACACGGCACGTCGCGGCCGCGTCTGGCGGTTTTTCGTGTGTCTGTTTCTCGTGTGTTCGGTTGCCACGGAATCAGTTCGACTACCGTCCCGTTCCCGACGTTCGTTCGTCGGCCGGACGAATCGATATCGACTCGACACCGAGTTGGACCGGGAGGGCCGGGGAGACGCAAAGGTACCCGCCTTGGTACCCCGTTCCGAGAGCGACCTCCGGGACATGACTCGTGAGGCCTATCCCAGCCGTCCGACGTCCGAGAGCACCGCGCTGGCGGTCTCCTCGCCGCCGGCTCCCGCGCCGGAGATCGCCAGCCCGCCGGAGAACTCCGCGTCGATCTCGACGATGTTCCTCGTGCCCGACACGGCGAGGGTGCCGTTCTCCGGAACCAGCCGCGGTCCGACGCGAACGCCTTCGCGGGTCGCCTCGCCGATGAGCCTGACCGTCCGCCCGTCGTTGACCGCGAGTTCCAGCGCGCCACCGGTGACGTTCCGGATGCCGTCCACGTCGGCGTCGGCGAGGGTGAGTTCCCGCTCCCGGAGCTCCTCGACGGAGTCGCAGTCGGCCTCCCGGAGGACGTTCGAGAGGATGACGCACTTCAGCGCCGCGTCGGTCCCCTCGACGTCGAAGGACGGGTCCGCCTCGGCGACGCCGAGGTCTTGGGCCTCCGCGAGGACGTGGTCGTAGTCGAGCCCCTCGGCGGCCATCCGCGAGAGCACGAAGTTCGCCGTCCCGTTGAGGACGCCGCGGACGGCCCGCACCCGTTCGGGGCCGAGGTCGTCGATGGTCGCGAGGGCCGGAATGGCCCCGCCGACGGTCGCCTCGAACAGCACCTCGCCCTCGCTCTCCGCTTCGAGCGCGCGCACGTCGGCGAACCGCTCCGCGACGGGGCCTTTGTTCGCGAGCACGACGTCCCTGTCCCGTTCGAGGGCGGTCCGGACGTGCGAGAACCCCGGCTCCGCGTCGCCGAGCGTCGTCGGCGTCGCCTCCACGAGCACGTCGTACTCGGCGGTCAGCGCGTCGGTCGGGTCGGCGTCGCCGAGCGCCCCGCCCTCCGCCTTGTCCGCGAGCGCCGCGGTAACGTCCACGCCGTCGGGGGCGACGGCGGCCGAGGTCGAGTCGGCCAGCGCGGTGACGGTGTAGCCGTATTCGGCCGCAAGCTCCGCCACCGAACGGCCGACCGCGCCGGCGCCGAGGACGGCGAGCCGCGTCATTGGCTCCCCTCCATCGGCTCGATGACGTGGATCCCCTTGTCGTCGGCGACCGACCGGACCGTCTCCAGCACGTCGGTCGTCTCCCCCTGCCGCGTCCGGAGGCGGAGGCGGGCGCTCGACTGCTCGTCGCTCCCGGCGCCGGCGGGTGCGGAGAGTTCCAGGTCGGCGACGGTCGCGTTCGTGCAGTCCGCGAGTCGACGGAGCGTGTCGGAGAGGTCGGTGTCGATGAGGTGCCCGACGAGCACGACGGTCACCTCGGCGCCGAACTCCTCGGCGCCCGCGCGGATGACGTTCACGCCGTTCTCCCTGAGCGCGTCGAGGATGGTCTCGAATCGGTCCGGCGGGCACTCGACGTCGACGGCCACGGGGATCCGACCGCGGGGGGTGATGTTCCCCCGCTCGTGGAACACCGACAGGAGGTTGCCGCCGTTCTCCGCGATTGGCTTCAGCGCCGCGAGCAACTGACCGGGCTCGTCGACGAGTTCGATGCGGACGGTGTGCGCGACCGGGGTGTCGCCGCCGTCGGTCCGCGGGCTCTCGACGCCGGTCCGGGAATTCTCGTCGGTGGCGGGGTTCCCTCCGCCGGTTCGGGTCGCGGGCACTGACGGCGGGCGCTCGTCGGGGGCGGACGCCGGGTCGGAGGGCATCTACCTCGCCCCCCGGGAAGCGTCCGACCGTCCGATTCCGGCGACGGCGCACGACCCGATAATCCCTGTCGACGTGCGGGGCTGGTGGGATCGTTCGCAGCCGTCGCGCCGACCGTGGGTCGTGCCACTTGGCATGCTCACTCCCTGGGGATGGGGAGGTGATAAGTCTTCTACGGTGGCGAGGTTTGCCGTCGCGTCCGACGACGGTCGCGCCCTGGGACCGTTCACACCCGGATGGGAGCGCGTTCACCAGCCGAACGCGGTCCCTCACAGCGACCGCTCGGTACCGGCCGGGTCGTGGACGTTCCCCACGGGGAGGGACGACTCGCTCGATACGGAACGGCCGTCTACCGGAGATCCCTTCTCGCACAAGTTGCCGAGGACGGACAGAGGTCCGAAAACTCGGTCGTCCCTCGAACGCTCCCCGGGACGCACTCCCGATCGACCTCCTCGTACCCACGCTGTCGGAAGAACTCCGACGCGGTCGTGGTCAACAGGTACAGCGTCTCCACCCCGTTCGCTCGTGCGTGGTCCTCCAGCGCGTCACACAGCGTCCTCCCGTAGCCCTGCCCCCGGTTCGATTCCCTGACGACGACCGACCGAAGGAGTCCGTTCGGACCGTAGATCTCGACGCCTCCGACGCCGATCCACTCCGCGTCGGCGTACGCGAGGAGGAAGCACTCCGGCTTCGCCCGCACGTCCTCGGACGGGAGGTCGTTGGCTTCCAGCAGGGCCTCGACGCGGTCGAGGTTCGCCACGTCCGCCTTCCGGAGGGTTATCGATTCGTCGGTCATGCTGTCCCGTCGACCTCCCGTATCGACCGGCGGTATCGGTGCCCATGCCGAACGCCGCGTCGATTCGCCGTCTCGAACGGACGGCTAGCTCGGGTCATCGGTGGGGTGCTGAGCGACGGTGATCCGGACCTCCCCTCCGAGGTCGAACGTGAGCGCCCGGCACTCGTGGACGCAGCGGACGAGTCGATGGGCCCGTCGCACGCCGACGAGTAGACCGACGACGGCGGCGAGCATCGCGGCGCCGGCCAATGGCTGGCTTCCGACCCAGAGCAGGATCGGAATCGCGGCTATCGTGGCGTAGCTCACGAGGATGCTCCGCCACGTGGGTCGTCTGTGCCAGGTGTCCCGGTCGAGGGTCAGTCTTCCCGGCGAATCAGGCGGCCTGTACATGGGTTAGTCGCCACCTCCGCCGGCGACCATCGTGGCTGAATCGTTCGATGCGGTCGGCAACAGCGTGTTCTCGTCGAATGGGGTCATGCGCGTTGGTCCTCCTGTTACAGTTGCTGCCCCGTCGCTGGCTTCTCCCCCTCGATCGTCGCCGCGACGATGTAGTCGCTCAGATCGCGCTCGTCGTCCCACTCACTGACAAACGATTCGCTGTCCGCGTTCGGTTCGACGGACGCGTCCGCGAACCCGGCGTCGGTCAGCATCGATTCGAGCGCGGGAATCGACGATGCACCGGCGATACAGGCGGCCACCGACGACGGGTCCGCCCGCACCTCGGCCGGTAGCTCGGCGGTCGACACGACGTCCGAGATGGCGAGGCGTCCGCCCGGCCGAAGGACGCGATACGCCTCGCGGAACACCCGTCGTTTGTCCGGGGAGAGGTTGATCACGCAGTTCGAGATGATGACGTCCACAGACTCGTCGGCGACCGGAAGGTGTTCGATCTCGCCGAGGCGGAACTCGACGTTCGTCGCGTCGTTCGTTTCGACGTTCGCGCGGGCCTTCTCGACCATCTCCGGTGTCATATCGACGCCGACGACACGACCGGCCGGTCCGACTTCCCGCGCCGCGAGGAAGCAGTCGAACCCGCCGCCGGACCCCAGATCGAGGACGGTGTCACCCTCCTCGAGGCTGGCGATCGCGGTCGGATTGCCGCAGCCGAGCCCCAAGTTCGCGCCCGCGCCGACGGCGTCGAGGTCGTCGTCCGAGTAGCCGAGTTCGCGCGACTGCTCGGCGGCCGCCTCGTTCCCGGACCCGGAGTCGCCACAACAGGTCGACGACTCCGCAGCGATGCCACCGTACCGTTCGCGCACGGCGGTGCGCTGTTCCGTGGCGTCGGGAGGCGTCCCATCCGCGTCCGTAGTGGGGGTGTTCTCAGTCATCGTCCAGTGACCTGGTGTCGTCGACGACGCGGAGGAGCCGTTCCGCGCGCGGCGTCGCGGTGTAGTACCGCCAACGGCCCTCCTTTCGCCGTTCGACCAGCCCGGCGCTGAAGAGCCGCGAGAGCGCCTGACTGATCGCTCCCTGGCTCACACCGAGCGCCGGTTCCAGTTCGCAGACGCACACGCCCTCGTCGCTCGAAGCGATGAGCCGGAGCGCCTCGTACCGGGTATCGTTCCCGAGCGTGGCGAGCGTCCGGACGTCGGCGGCGACCTCCCGTTCGGTTAGCGAGTGGCTCCCGGAACAGCAGGCGGTCGCCTCCGGATCCTGTGCGTCGACCGGTTCGGCGCCCGAGTTCTGCCCTCTCATTTTAGCACATCCTAATATTAGCGTCCGCTAATATAGCAGTTTCGGACGTCTCCTCCGACGAGAGGTACTCACGACTGTTCGACGAGGTGCTCCGACGAGAGGAGAGGGTACGCTGGCAGACCTACCGACCGCACGTAACACGCGGAAAGCCGTGATGTGCGAAGAACTAGCCGTGGAGTTGGAACCGGCGAAACGAGAGAAGTGGAAGAAGAACGCTACCGGTGGGGCCTCGACGGCCTAGATGTAGTCGATCGCCTGGGGCAGTTCCAGCTTCATGCCCTTCCGCTCGCGGATCTCCATGATCTTCTCGCGCTGGAGGTTGTCCACCAGCACGCGGAAGCCGGCGTTCTCGGTGTTCCACGAGGCGCGACCCTCGGTCGCGCTGCGGATGTCGCTGGAGAAGCCGATCATCTCCTCGACGGGCGCGATGCCCTCGATGACCATGAGGTCGCCCTCCTGGTACATGTCGTCGACGCGGCCGCGGCGGCCCTGGATCTCGCCGGAGGCGTCGCCCATGTGCTGGTTCGGAACGTCGATGCGGACGTTCTGGATGGGTTCGAGGAGCCGCACCTCGGCGTCGATCAGCGCGCGGTGGACCGCGTTGCGGACCGCGGGGATGACCTGCGCCGGGCCGCGGTGGATGGTGTCCTCGTGCAGCCGGGCGTCGTGGAGTCGGAGCAGCGACCCCTGGACCGGCTCGGCGGCGAGCGGGCCGTCGTCGAGCGCCTCGTCGAGGCCCTCGATGACGAGTTCCATCGTCTCGTTCAGGTGCTGGATACCCTTCGTGTCGTCGACGAGGATGTTCGTCCCGTGGATGTGCTCGACGTTCTGGGACGTGTCCTTGTCCATGCCGGCCGCCTGGAGCGCCTCGCGGCGTTCGAGCTCGGGCATGTCCATCGAGATCTCGCCGAGCTGGATGTCGTCGACGATGTCCTGGGCCATCGGCTCGACCGTGATGTAGAACTTGTTGTGTCGGTTCGGCGAGACGCCCTCGACCTCGCGGGAGGCCTCCTGCGGCTGCTCGCGGAAGACGACGATGGGCTCACCGGTCGTGACCGGGATGCCCTGGTTCTTCTGGATGCGCTGGGTGATGACCTCGAGGTGGAGTTCGCCCTGCCCGGAGATGAGGTGCTCGCCGGTGTCCTCGTTGATCTCCACGCGGATGGTCGGGTCCTCCTTGGCGACCTGCTGGAGCGTCTGGATGAGCT
This sequence comes from Halorarum halophilum, assembly GCF_013401515.1. NCBI lineage: Archaea > Methanobacteriati > Methanobacteriota > Halobacteria > Halobacteriales > Haloferacaceae > Halorarum > Halorarum halophilum. The sequence goes on from NZ_CP058529.1 coordinate 3,470,831, forward strand.
TCGGCAGGTCGTCCATGTTCTGCGCCTCGACGGACTTCGTGATGACCGGCTCGGAGATGTGCTCGATCGACTCGAACGGCGTCATCTCCACGTCGGAGACCGTGGAGCCCGCGATGGCGTCCTTCAGGCCGGTGACGGCCGCGATGTTCCCCGCTGGGACGCCGCGGTCGAGCTCCTCGCGCTCGCCGCCCATGTAGATCCCGACCGACTGGATGCGGTTCCGGCCCGCCGTCCCGGAGACGAACAGCTCCTGACCCTTCTTCAGGGTGCCGGAGAAGACGCGGCCGGTCGCGATCTCGCCGGCGTGCGGGTCCATCCCGATGTCGGTACACATGAAGACGATGTCGCCTTCGCGGTTCACCGTCCGCATGTCCTCGGCGATCTCGGACTCGTCGTCGCCGCGCCAGATGCGCGGGACGCGGAACGGCTGGGCCGTGAGCGGGTTCGGGAAGTGCTCGGCGACCATGTCGAGCACGACGTTCGAGAGCGGGGTGCGCTCGTGGAGCTCGTCGCGCTCGTCGTTCTGCTCCATGTCGATGATGTCGCCGAAGGAGATCCCCGTCGCCTCCATCGACGGCATGGAGACACCCCACTTGTACAGCGCGGAGCCGAACGCGACGGTCCCCTCCTCGACGGAGACGGACCAGTCCTCGGTGATGTCGTCCATCTCCTCGGTCATCCCGCGGATGAGCTCGTTGACGTCGCCGATGACGTCCATGAGCCGCTGCTGCATCTCCTGGGGCCCCTCCTGGAGCTCGTTGATGAGGCGGTCGACCTTGTTGATGAACAGCGCTGGCTTGACGCCCTCGCGGAGCGCCTGGCGCAGCACCGTCTCTGTCTGGGGCATCGCGCCCTCGACGGCGTCGACGACCACGAGCGCGCCGTCGACGGCGCGCATCGCGCGCGTCACGTCGCCGCCGAAGTCGACGTGGCCGGGTGTGTCGATGAGGTTGATGAGGTGGTTCCGCCCCTCGTACTCGTGGGTCATCGAGACGTTCGCCGCGTCGATGGTGATGCCCCGTTCCTGCTCGTCCTCCTCGGTGTCCATCGCGAGCTGTTCGCCCGCGGTCTCGTCCGAGATCATGCCGGCGCCGGCGAGAAGGTTGTCCGAGAGAGTCGTCTTACCGTGGTCCACGTGAGCCGCGATGGCGATGTTCCGGATGTGCTCCGGCTCGTCCATCAGGGTCTCACATTCCTGTACGATTTTCTTTCGTCGGCCCATTACAGGCCGCTACTTGACGCCCGGTCAAAAGGGTAGTGCTTTGCCGCCGCCGAAAGCGCCGTCTGCGGGCGTCTCCCGCCGCGTGTCAACTGTTCCCGCACGTATCCGGTGACGCCGCGTGGACGGTCACCCGTCGTCGGGGACGTGTTCGGCCAGCGCCCCCGTGCTCTCACGACGGGACGCTGTCACCCGGCCGGTCCCGTCGACCACTACGGTACAGCCGTGATAGCGGAACCGCACCCGGAGGCCGTTGCCAGTCCGGGACCGAACGAGCGAGTCGAGGGCGTCCGGGTCGACCGTATCGTACAGTTGTGGTGATATATCGGTCGGCGAAACGTCGGTTTCGTCCGCGACCGCCTCGACGACCGTCCCGGTGATACCACGATTATCGGCACTGTCTGCGGCCATCTGGACCATCGTCGGTACTTCACGGGACTCGCGCTAATATATGTCGTGGAATGGATAATTTGCGGCGGCAGTTTAAGTTCACCCGAAGATTGTCCGGCGGGAGGGATGATTCCAGTCCGACGACGCGAAACGATCAGGCCTCGACCGTGATCTCCGTTCCGGAGTGGTTGAACACCCGCTCGTACCGACTCTTCACGATCTCCGTGTTGACGATCTGGATCCCGAGCTCGTTCAGTTCGTCACACGCGGTCTCGGCGTGCTCCTGAGAGGGACAGACCACCTCGACGGTGACGTTCTCGTCGTCGGTCAGCAGTTCGGTCACCGAGACGACGTTCTCCACGCCGATCGCGTTCTGGAGCGTGGCCTCCCTGTCATCCGACGTGATGGTACCGACGATGAGGAGGTGCCGGTCGAACCCGGCCTTCTCGTAGTCGACGAGCGGCGCGTACCCCTCGATGACGCCCTCCTCCTCGAGGTTCTTTATCCGGGACGCGACGGCGCTCGCGGAGAGGCCGACCCGCTCGCCGATCGACTCCGTGGTGGCATTGCGAGCGTCGCTCTGGAGGGACTGGAGGATGCCCATGTCGACTCCGTCGAGGTCGTAACTCATCCCTAGAGGTTCGTGGCCGACGTATATGACGCTTTCAGGGCGTCGAGCCGAAACGACTGCCCCGGGGAGCGATTCCGGACCGGCACAAGAGTCAACTCGGCTCGGCGCTTGATATCCGTTCACATGGATGTACGACTGCGGGGGGACGGCCCGATCGACCCGTTTCTCGGGGCCGCGTCGCTCTTCGAGACGGAACTCGACCTCGACCTCCCGGTCGAGGTCCGGGTTCGCGAGGACCCGGAGGAGCGGACCTGGGCGGGCCACTACGACGACCGGCACGTGCTCAACATCTCGCGGAAGGCCGCGACGAGCGCGATGGCCCGCGAACTCGCGCTCCACGAGTTCGCCCACATGGCCCGGTACGAGGAGGAACACCCGTCGCACGTCCAGTCGACCGAGGAGGCGCTGTTCCTCGCGCTCTCCGGCCGGTCGGTCGAGCGCCGGAAGCTCTCCCACTGCTACCAGATCGCCAACCACATGAAGGACATCTACGCCGACGACATCACGCTCACGGTGGGGCCCTCCGGGAAGCTCGTCACCTTCTTCGAGTCCCAGCTCGCCGCGGCGGTCGCCGACCGCCCGCGCGAGCACCACCACCCCGACTCGCGGCTGCTCACCGGCGCGACCGACCCCGACATCACCGTCGTCAACGCCGCGTTCGCATTGGCGATGTGCGAGCGACACGACCTCGTCGGCCGGTCGCACCGGCTGTACGACCTGGCCCACGCGGCCGCGGACGACGCCCCGGCGGTGGACCTCGGGGCGTTCAAGCGGCTGTTCCGCTCGCTCGCGGCGGACCCATCGGCCTCGGAGTACCGGAAGCAACTGGTCGACGCCGCCCGACTGTACGCGGTGGACGCGGGCGGCACGAGCGACGGGCCGGCCGCGGCGGACTGATCACGGAGTTCGACCGACCATTGAGTTCGACCGGCCTCCAGGTATTTATCCGCGGCGTGACAACTGTCCGGTATGGTCCCGACAGTCACCGCGTCAGCGTCCCCGTCGGGCGCCGGCGGTGGGACGCCGAACGCGCCACGCACCCTCCTCCGTGACGCGGTCGTAGCCGGCGCCGTCATCGCCGGCCTGTACGGCCTGCTGTACGCCGTCCCCGTCCCCCCGTTCGCGATTCCGGGGTACCTCATGATCGTCGCGTTCGACGCGCTGGAGGCCGTCCTCCCGTCCTTCCCGAGTTCGACCGCCTACGACGCGGCGTTCGCGGCCTTCCTCGCCGTCCTCGCGCTCCTCTCCGCGCTGACGGCGTCGTGGGCGCGGACGCACGGCTCCCTCGGCGGTTGGCGGGCTGGAGCGAGCTCCGCACTCGCGGTGCTCGGCGCCCTCGCGCTCGTCGTCGCCGCGGGGCTTCTCCTCCCGTCCGGGAACGTGCAGGTCGTCCCGGTGCTGATCATCACGGGGTCGGGGATCGGGCTGCTCCTCGGGGGCGCCGCGGTGGCGTTCGGCCGAACCGTGGTCACCCGGGAACTGGCCTGAACCGGGTTCCGGCCGCGGCAGGGATTTTTAGCCCTCGCCGCGGAAGCCGCGGTATGACCTACGAGGCGGTGTTCCTCGACCTCGACGACACCCTGTACCCGTACCCGCCGTGCAACGAGGCGGGAAAGCGGGCCGCGTTCGAGACGTTCCTGGAACTCGGCTACGATCTCGACCGCGAGGGGTTCGAGGCGCTCTACCAGGAGGGACGACGAGCCGTGAAGCGCGAACTCTCCGGGACGGCGTCGGCCCACGAGCGCTTCCTCTACTTCAAGCGGGCCATCGACCTGCACGCGGGCACGCATCGGTCCGAACACGCGCTGCGGCTCGGGGAGGCGTACTGGGACGCCTACGTCGACGAGATGACGCTCTTCGACGGCGTCGCCGAGACGCTGGCGACGCTCCAGGACGCGGGGGTGGACGTGGCCGTCGTGACGAACCTCACGACCCGCATCCAGCTGAAGAAGCTCCACCGCCTCGACCTCGACCGACACGTCGACCTGCTCCTCACCTCCGAGGAGACCGGGCGCGAGAAGCCGTCGTCGGTGATGTTCACGCTCCCGCTGGCACGGCTCGACCGCCGGCCCGGGGAGGTGCTGATGGTCGGCGACGACGTCGAGGCGGACCTCGAAGGTGCCAACGCGGTCGGGCTGGGGACGGCCGCGTTCAACGGACCCGACGACGTCGCGGACCTGCCGGAGCGGTGTCGACCGGATCACACCATCACCGATTTCACCGACCTGACCGAGGTGGTACTGTGACACTCGAGGCAGAGCGGAACGCCGTGGTGGAGCACGCGCCCGAACTCGCCCGCCTCACGCCGGGCCGGACCGGGAACCTCAGCGTCCGGCGCGGCGACCGGTTCGCCGTCACGCCGACGGGCGTCGCCTACGACGCATTCGACTGCGATGACGTTCCGGTCGTGGACCTCGACGGCGAACGGGTCGCCGGCGCGATGAAGCCCTCCAGCGAGGTGCCGATGCACCGGCACATCTACCGGGGCCACGCCGACGAGCCGGGCGCAATCGTCCACACTCACTCGCCGATGTCGACGGCCATGGCCGTCCTCCGGGAGCCGCTCCCCCCGATCCACTACATGATCGTCGCGGTCGGCAAGCGCGTTCCCGTCGCCGAGTACGCGCCCTACGGCACCGAGGAGCTCGCGGCGAACGTCGTCGCCGCGCTGGAGGGCGCCGAATCGACGGCCTGCTTCATCGAGAACCACGGACTGGTGGTCGTCGCGGACGACATCGAGACCGCGCTCGAGAACACCCACCACGTCGAGAGCCTGGCGGAGCTGTACCTCCGCGCCCGGTCGATCGGCGAGCCAGTTGAGCTCCTGGAGGCCGAACTGGACACGGCCATCGAGCAGTTCGAGGGCTACGGGCAGTAGTCGCTCGCTCGCACGGCCGCTACGCGTTCCCCTCCCGGTCGAAGCCGTCGTAGTGCACGTCCGCCCAGTAGACGGTGCCCTCGTAGCGCACGACCCACGAACCCGAGTACTCGTCGGACCGGACCGCCTCCTGGCTCCAGAATCGGCCCAGGACCGACCGGAACGCCTCGTCGTCGGTCGACTCGGCGTAGTACGTCTCCTCGACCGCCCCGGTGACGACCTCCCGTTCGGCGTCGGAGAGCCCGGAGAGGGTGAACAGCTTCGACTCCCGGAGGTCGGCCGCGTAGGCGCTCGCGCTCGAGGCCACCTCTGTCGCAGTGTACCGGTACTCGGTGACGGTCACTTGCCCGTCGTCTCGGACGCTGACGGGATACCGCTCGCCATCGAACATGATCGCGTCGTAGTCGCCCTCGAGGAGCACCGACGCTGCGATCTCGTCGTCGGTGTAGCGCGCGCTGGCGCCCATATCGTACCCCTCGGTTCGCCCGTCGTACCGGGGAGGGAGGACGGCGTCGACGAGTTCGCGGTCCGCCGGGGGGAGGTCCTCGTATGCGACGGCATCGCCCTCGACGGTGCCGTTGTAGTCGACCTCGATGTTCACACGGGTCTCGGTGTGGTTCCCGACCGCCTCGGCCGAGAGGTCGTAGTACGCGCCGCCGACTGCGAACGGGAGCCCGTCCGGGTCGACCGGCGGCGACGTGCCGTTCCCCGTCGCCGAGCCGTTCCGGGTGGCGCCAAGGACGAGCGCGCGACGCTCGGCGACCTCGGGGTCCTCCGTGGTGGGGAGCGACCTGCTCGCGTGCTCGGCGAGTTCGACATCGTTCACGGCGGTCATGTCGAGCGACCCGGCGGCCGAACAGCCGGCCAGCGGGACGAGGAGGGCGAGCGCGAGCAGGAGGAGGGGGACGCGGGGGTGCATGGGGGGTTGTCGCCGGAGGCCGGGAAGTGTCTTGTGGGTTCGTTGGCGTTTCCGGTCGGTTCGTGACGGTGGGGGTTCCGGACGCTTACGTGGCGGGCTCGACAGCTTCCACCACCACCGACGATTTCAGCGCACGCACGAACCCGCTGCTCGCGACTGCAGTACGACCGAAAGAGAAGAGTCGCAGAGTTCAGCGAGCCGCGGCCGCGACGCGCTCCTTCTCCTCCTTCTGGGAGATGGGGTACGCCTGCACGTCGTAGCGGGCCGCGCCGACGAGGAGATCCGCGAGCGCCTCCGCGGCGGTCGTCTTCGACTTGTACGTGGCCGACTCGACGCCGTCGCCGATGAACTTCAGGGCCTGGTCGACGCGACGCTGGGGCGCGACGTCGACGGCCTTCGGGACGGAGATACCGCCGTACTTCAGGCGGACCGTCTCCTCCCGCGGGGCGGCGTTCTCGACGGCCTCGACGAGCACCTGCACCGGGTTCTCCTCGGTGCGCTCGTGGACGATGTCGAGGGCGTCCCGGACGATGCGGGTCGCTTGCTGCTTCTTGCCCGTGTTCTCGCTCTGCATCAGGCGGTTGATGAGCCGCTCGACGACGGAGATCTCGGACTTGTTGAACTGCTTGGACGCGTGTCGGCCCATCGTGTGCGCGATGGGGGTGACGTTGAGGTACGTCCGCGTCGAGGGGTCGCCGTACTCGATCTCGGAGACGTCCCAGACGCCGAACAGGAGCGCGTTGTCGGTCGCGTCGTCCGAGTCGGCGGGTGCCTCGGGCTCGGGGGCTTCTTCCTCGGACATCGTTATCGGACCGGTTTCTCCGCGTTACCGCGCACGAGTTCGAGCATCGCGACGCCGTTCACCTTCTCAACCTTGTAGTTCACGCCCGAGAGGTCGCCCATGGCGCGACCCTTCGCGCCGCCGATGCCGGCGATGGTGACCTCGTCGTGCTCGTCGATGAACGAGATGGCGCCGTCGCCGGGGCAGAACGCCGTGACCTGCTTCCCGTTCTTGATGAGCTGCACTCGGACGCACTTCCGGATGGCCGAGTTGGGCTGCTTCGCTTCGATCCCCACCTTCTCGAGGACGATGCCCCGACCCTGCGGGGCACCCTCGAGGGGGTCGGACTTCTCGCCGAGACCGCGCTCGCGGCGCGCGTACTCCGAGTCGGACCACCGTCGCTTCTGGCGGTCCTTCTTGAGCATCCGCGCGGCGTATTTGCCGTTCGCCATAGTACACCGACGTACTTAGCCGAGATACGTAAGGGTTCCCTTTCGCGAGCGACGAGACGCCGCGAGAGCGGGTTAGCGGTACCTCTCGACGGATCTGAGGGCGTAACTCGACCGACCTCACGCCGCGAGAGCCGATTTCCGTCCGAATGCGGCGCTGAGAGGTCGTCGTTCCGGTCGACGGAAATGCGAGCACGGTCGCCAGCACGCCCGTCGACGATTCCCCGCCCGACAACGAGTCGGCGGACGACGGGTTCAGTCCTCGTCCGGTCACTCCTCTATGCGGTACACGTCCACCTGGATCCTGCCGTGCTCGGAGCAGGTGGCTCTCGTCCGGTACGGCTCCGCCGCGTCGTCCAGCTCCTCCCCACAGAGCGGGCAGTGCGTCGCGTACTCCGTCTCTCCCATGTACCGATGGTTCGTATCCCTCAGTGTTCATGTTTCTCCAATCGGTCGCTGCCCGGGCGCCGACTCGTCCCGGCGACGCGAACCGGGGCCCGTTCGCGTCCAGCGCCCGTGGAACCACGCGAGGGTTCGCCCATTGCGGGCCGCTCGTTGCCGTCTCGACCACTCGAGTCGTTACGGGAGGCGGAGTGGGGCGGATGGACTGACGCAAATGCCAGCAAGGGGCCTATTCGACTCGGGGGCGACGTGCTCGTATGACGTATCGAACCACGGTCGGCTGGTCGCTCATCACCTCGGGTCTCGTCACGCTCCTCCTCGCGTACCTCCCGGGCGAGTCGTGGATGTGGGGAATCGGGCTCCTGGTGCTCGGAATCGTGGTCTTCGTGGTCCGCCGGTAGCCGTCCGCCTCACTTCCTGACGACGAACGGCTCGTACGTGCCCCAGTTGTAGTCGGCCTTCTCGTCGGCGAGTTCGCGCATCCGGGCGGCCAGTTCGTCGCGGTCGACGTTCAGCTTCTCCGCCCACTCGTCGAGCTTGTGGCCGTCCTCGAGTGCCAGCACGAGCGACTTGTCGGTCTCCCCGACGACCTCGCCGTGGGAATCGCGCAGTTCGGTCAGCAGCGCGTCGCGCTCGTCCGCCTCGACTCCGTACTCGGTGAGGGTATCGGTCATGAACTGTCGTCCTCCGTGCGGTACGTGCGGTCGAGGACGAATAAGTGGACGGCGAGAAGATTGATACGGGAGATCTCCCGACCCCGCTCGGGGGGCGTACTGGAACCTCGTCCGGGCGTCGGCTCACTCCTCGCGGTCGACGGTGAGTCGCCCGTCCAGTTCCCGGCCGGCCGGCGGCGCGAGTGTCACACCCTCGGCCTCGAGCCGGCTGACCGCCCGGGCGCGAACCGCCGACCGGGCGGTAACGACTCCCTTGGCGGTGGGATCCTCGATCCAGTAGTCGACCGCGACCGTCACCGCGTCGTCCCCGAGTTCGGCGACGCGCGTCTCCGGCGCCGGCGACGAGAGCACGCCGTCGACGCTCGCCGCGACGTCGGCGAGCGTCCGGCGCGCCGCGGCGATGTCGTCGTCGTACGCGACAAACACCTCCTCGCTGGCGCGGACCCGTCCGTGGCCGTACGGTCGCACGATGGAGTCGGTGGTCAGCGCGGTGTTCGGCACCGTGATGATCTCGTTGGCGGCCGTTCGGACGCGGGTCACGCGGAACCCGACGCGCTCGATCCGTCCCTCGCCGTCGGGCCAGGAGACCCAGTCGCCGACGTTGAACTCCGGGTCCGTGACGAGGAACAGGCCGCTGACGAGCGAGCCGATGAGCTCCTGTCCGGCGATACCGAGCACGAGCGTCGCCGCGGCGACGACCACGGCCGAGTTGGAGAGGATGCCGCCGTAGCCCGCTGCAACGACGCCCACCAGGGCGGCGACGACGAGCAGCAGGATGCGGAGGTACGTTCCCGTCGCGTCGACGACTGTCGGGTTGTTCCGGTTCCGCGAGCGGACCGCTCGGACGGCCACCGGGACGACGAGCACCTGGCCGACGACGTAGACGACCCCGGCGGCGAGGAGGAACCAGCCGGCCGACGTGAGCGCCCCGACGAGCGCGTCGCCGGTGGCGTCGATGGGCGGGGGAACCGGATCGGTCGGGTCGACCTGAAGGGGTGCCATCGGCTACGAAATGGTGGGCCAGCGTGAAAAACGGCCGTAACCTCCCTCGTCGGTGTCATCGAACAGACGGTCGTCGGAGTCGGGGCGGGCCGCCGTCGCGGCTCAGGCGAGTTGCACGTCGTCGATGTCGAAGTGCCGGCTCGCCAGCCGTCGCGCGGTCTCGATGGTTCGCCCGTCGGCCCCGATGGCGACGCCGCGGTCGCGCTCTGGAACCTCGACGTAGGCGACCGTGTCGTTCTGCTCGGAGACCGTGACGCCGCGGACGGCCGCGGGCGCGAGCGCGTTCGCGACGAACGCCTCGGGCGTGTCCGCGTTCTCGACGAGGACGACGTCGGCGCCGAGCCGGTCCTCGACCCGACGGACGACCCGTCCGTCCGGGCCGATGGCGTCGCCCATCTCCCCCGCGGGGAGGAGGAAGACGACCCGGTCGCCGTCGTCCTCGAGGAGGCAGTCGAGCGGGCCGACGTCGGTCAGTTCGTCGAAGGTCCCGATGTACTGTCGGGCCTCGTCGGAGAGTTCGACGCGCATTCAGTCGTCGGCGGATGACGGACTCGGCTTCGAGCCCATCCGCAGGTCGACGTCGCCGGTGCCGATGGACACCGGCTTGCCCACGATGACGTTCTCGATGACGCCGTTGAGGTCGTCCTCCTCGCCCATGATGGCCGCGTCGAGGAGGTGGTTCACCGTCACCTCGAACGCCGCGCGGGCGAGCACCGACTCCTTCGAGCCGGAGATGCCGTGCCGACCGATCGACTCGACGGTGCCGCGGTTGGTCATGATGTCCGAGACGAGCATCAGGTGCCGGACGTTCACGTCGTCGAGCCCCTGCTCCTCGAGCGTCTCCATCGTCTCGTTGATGATGGACTCGCGGGCGGCCTCGACGCCGAGCGTCCGGTAGATCTCGTGGATGTTGTTACAGGTCGTCCGGGAGGCGTCGACCCCCTCGATCTCGAGGGCGTCCGCGAACGCCGACCCCTCGGTGTAGAGGACGAACTCCTCGTCGCCGTCGTCGGTCTCCTCCTTGCGGATGACGACGCGGGTGACCTCCTCGATGCCCTTGAACACGATGTCGCGCAGCTCCTCGACGAGCTGGAGCAGCCGGCGGTAGCTCGGCTCGTCCGGCCCGAACTCGATGTCGGTGCCGGCGTGGCGCGTCTCCACGCCGAGCGCGTCCTCGATGGTGTCGGCGACCTCGCCGGCGACCTCCGTCGCGTCGTCGTAGGTGGGCCACCGCTCGAGCAGCGTCTCCTCGTTGAGGTCGACGGACACCAGCATGTCCGCGACGTTCGTGGAGACGTCCCCGAGCGCGAGGATCTTCGTCGACTCGATCTGCCAGACGACCTCGTGGGCCCTCTCGCGGTCGTTCCCGTGCTCCTCGTCCAGCCGGACGATCATGATCGGCGTGTCCGGCGTCTTCCGCGCGTCCACCAGTTCGATGAGGCGCGGGAGCCCCTGGGTCACGTCCATCTCCGCGACGCCCGCGTAGTGGAACGTGTTCATCGTCATCTGCGTGCCCGGCTCCCCGATGGACTGGGCCGAGACGGTCCCGACCGGCTCCAGCGGGTCGACGCGGGTGTCGATGTAGCGCGACTCGACCGCCTGGGCGATCTCGTTCGCCTGTTCGGTCGTCACGCCGTCGCGGGCGTTGATCGTCTCGTACACCCGGTCCTTCAGGCGTCGCGGGAGCTCCGTGTCCTCGACGACGAGCGCGATGTCCTCCGTGACGTGCTCGTGGGCGTCCACGTGCGCGTCGACGCTCTCAGTCATCGGATTCCACCCCCACGCCGCCGGCCTTGTCGAGACCCGGCCCGGCGTACTCCGAGAGGTTCGTCGGCGGCTCCTCGCGGCCGAGGAACCGTGCCTTCTCGTCGTCGGAGGCGAACTCGGCGTCGACGACGCGGTCCGTGATCTGTTCGACGTCGATCGCGTTCTCCTGGGTCGAGGACACCTTCACCGGCGAGGTGCCGTCCTCGCCGTACTCGAACTGGACGATGTTGTCCGAGGTGTCCCGGACCGTCCCGTCGTACTGCGCCTCCAGTTCGGAGAGCGCGTTGATGAGGCGGCGCTGGAGGTACCCGGACTTCGACGTCCGGACCGCCGTGTCGACCAGGCCCTCGCGGCCGCCCATCGCGTGGAAGAAGAACTCCCGCGGGGTCAGCCCTCCGCGGTAGGAGTTCTCCACGAAGCCGTGAGCGTCCGACGAGAGGTCGTTCGGCTCGTAGTGGGCGAGCGTGCGATCCTCGTAACCGCGGTTGATTCGCTCGCCGCGAACCGCCTGCTGGCCGACACAGCCGGCCATCTGGGTGAGGTTCAGCATCGAGCCGCGGGCGCCCGAGCGGGCCATGATGACCGCCGGGTTGTCGTCCGCGAAGTGGTCCTCCGCGATCTCGCCGGCCGAGTCGCGGGCCTTCCCGAGCGTCTGCATGATCTTCATCTCCAGGGTCTCGTCGACCGTCCGGCCCGGCAGCGACTCGAGGTCGCCGGCCTCGTACGTCTCGATGAGCTCCTGGACGCGCTCGTAGGCGTTCTCGATGGCCTCGTCCACCTGCTCGTTCGCCTGCGGCGGGATGGACTCGTCGTCGATGCCGAGCGAGAAGCCGAAGTGCATGATGGCGCGCATCGCGAGCGACGCGACCTCGTTGATGAACACGCGGGCGCGGGTCTCGGAGTACATCTTCGTGAGCGTGTCGACGACCTCGCCGCCGAACGCGCCGACGGCGTCCTCGTCGATGGTCCCTTCGACGAGCTGGCCGTTCTCGATGAGCACCGTATCGCCCGCCGAGGACGTGAACTCGAGGTTCAGGTCGTCGGGCAGCAGCTCCGAGAACACTGTCTGGCCGGTCCAGACGGGTTCGCCCGCCTCGTTCTCCCCGTCGGCCTCTGGCAGCTCGTCGACCGACGTCGCGCGTAGCAGGTCGAGCGCCTGCGTCTCCGTGAACTCGGGGTTCTCGTGGGTGAGCAGGTACGTCCCGGAGATGTGGTCCTGGATGGCCCCGATGATGTTCTCGCCGAAGCGCGGGCTGAGGATCTGTTCCTGCACGCGCATGAGGACGCGCGCCTCCGCGCGGGCCTCCTCGTTCTGCAGCGCGTGCATGTTCATCTCGTCCCCGTCGAAGTCCGCGTTGTACGGCGGGCAGACGACGGTGTTGAGCCGGAACGTCTTGTACGGCATCACGACCACCTCGTGGGCCATGATGGACATCCGGTGGAGCGACGGCTGCCGGTTGAAGATCACGATGTCGCCGTCGACGAGGTGGCGGTTGACCTCCCAGCCGGCCTCGACCTTCTCGGCGAGCTCCTCGCAGTTCTTCTCGGTCACCTTCAGCCGGCGGCCGTCGGGCCGCTTCACGTAGTTGGCTCCGGGGTGGCCCTCGGGTCCGTTGGCGACGTAGCGTCGCGCCCGGTCGAGGTTCCGCTCGGAGACGTTCATCACCTGCGTCATCTCGCTGGCGACGCGCTCGGGGACGCCGACCTCGTTGAGGCTCAGCGTCGGGTCCGGGCTAATGACGGTCCGGGCGGAGAAGTTGACGCGCTTCCCGGACAGCGAGCCGCGGAAGCGACCCTCCTTGCCCTTCAGGCGCTGGGAGAGCGTCTTCAGCGGGCGGCCCGAGCGGTGGCGCGCGGGCGGCGTGCCCGAGATCTCGTTGTCCACGAACGTCGTGACGTGGTACTGGAGCAGCTCCCACAGGTCCTCGATGATGAGCTGCGGGGCGCCGGCCTCGCGGTTCTCCATGAACCGCTGGTTGATGCGGATGATGTCGACCAGCTTGTGCGTGAGGTCGTCCTCCGAGCGCTGGCCGTTGTCCAGCGTGATGGAGGGACGCGCCGTCACCGGCGGGACCGGGAGGACGGTCATGATCATCCACTCCGGCCGCGACCCGACGGGGTCGATTCCGAGCGCCTCGAGGTCCTCGTCCGGGATGTCCTCGAACCAGTCGCGGATGTCCGAGGGCATCAGCTTGTTCATGTCCTCGACCGTGAGGTCGATGTCGAGCGCCTTCTCCAGCGCCTTGCGGTCCTCCTGGCGCGGGCGGAACTCGCCCGAGAGGATGTCGTTCACCCGCGAGAGGTCGATGCCCGTCTCCTCTGCGAGCTCCGGCGGCGCCATCCCCTCGTCGTCCTCGTCGTCCTCGTCGGGCTGCATCGCCTGGGCGATGAGCTCGGAGTAGTCGCCCGAGAGCACGTCCTGCACCTCGTAGTAGGTGGTCGGCTTCTCGTGCTTGATGTCGGCCTGCGGGGCGCTGCAGTACGGACACGTGGACGCCTTGCGGGCCTGCCGGACGGCCGCCTTCAGCACGTCGGTCGGGTCGCCGCCGAGGTCCTTCGTCCGCTGGAGGTTCGCCTTGAACTCCTCCTTCTCGTCCTCGGTGAGCGCGAGGCGACCACAATCGCGGCACGTCGACCGGAGCAGCCTGCGGATGAGCTTCGTGAAGCCGACGTGGATGACCGGTGCGGCGAGTTCGATGTGGCCGAAGTGGCCGTTACACGACCCGGAGTGCTGGCCGCAGGTGCGGCACTCGAGCCCGGGGTCGATGACGCCGAGCCGCGGGTCCATCAGCCCCATGTCGATGGGGTAGCCGTCGTCGTCGTACGTGTCCGCCGTGATTACCTTCGTGGCGGACATGTCGCGGTACGTCTCCGGGTCCATCAGGCCGAACTTGATGGCCCCGATCTCCTTGGGTGTCTGACCAGCCATTGTTATACTGCGTCCTCCAGTTCCAGCGTCGGTCGAATGCCGAGCGCCTTCATCTCGTCGAGCAGGAGTTTGAAGGCGTAGCTGACCTCGATCTTGTGGATGTTGTCCTCGTCACCCGTGACCGGGTCGTAGATGCGGCGCTGCTCGCGGTCTTCGACGGCGACCATCCCCGTCTCCTCGGAGATGTACACCTCCTCGCGGTCGGAGGCGTCGAGGAGGCGCTCCTTCAGCGCCATCGCGGCGCCGTGACCGATGAGCACCTCGCGCTCCATCTCGCCGACGCGGAGGCCGCCCTCGCGGGCGCGCCCCTCGGTCGGCTGGCGGGTGAGCACCTGCACGGGACCGCGCGAGCGGGCGTGCAGCTTGTTCGACACCATGTGGTACAGCTTGTGGTAGAGGATGGTGCCGACGAAGATCTCCGCCTCGATCTTCTCGCCGGTGACGCCCGAGTACATGACCTCCTTCCCGGACGACTTGTAGCCGTGCTCCTCGAGGGAGCTACGGAGTTTCTCCTCGTTCTCGCCCTGGAAGGCGGTGCCGTCGACCCGCCGTCCCTCGAGCGAGCCGACCTTGCCGCCGAGCATCTCCAGCACGTGGCCGACCGTCATGCGCGACGGCAGCGCGTGCGGGTTGAGCACCAGGTCGGGCACGACGCCGTCCTCGGTGAACGGCATGTCCTCCTGGGGCGCGAGGTGGCCGACGACGCCCTTCTGGCCGTGTCGCGACGCGAACTTGTCCCCGAGTTCGGGGATGCGCTCGTCGCGGACGGACACCTTCGAGAGCTTCGAGCCGTCCTCGCCCTCCATCAGCGTCACCGTGTCGACGACGCCGTCCTCGCCAGAGCGCATCGTGACGGACGTCTCGCGGCGCTTCTGCGGGGAGAGCCCGCCCATGTCGTCCGGCTCCTCGAGGAACCGCGGGGGGCTCGTCTTCCCGAGCAGGACCGAGTTCTCGTCGACCGTCGTCTCGGGGTTGACGAGGCCGTCCTCGTCGAGGTGGGTGTAGGCGTCCTCGCCGCGGGCGCCCCGAACGTCCTGGGAGGGGATCTCGAAGCGGTCCTCCTGGCCGCCGGGGTAGCGGCGCTCCTCGCCCTCGTAGGTCCGGAAGAAGTGCGATCGGGACAGCGCGCGGTCGACGGACCCCTTGTTCATGACGAGCGCGTCCTCGATGTTGAACCCCTCGTAGGACATGACGGCGACGACGAAGTTCTGCGCCGCGGGGCGCTCGTCGAAGCCGATCTGCTCGGTCGTCTGGGTCTTCACCATCGACAGCTGCGGGTAGTGCAGCAGGTGCTGTCGCGTGTCGGGGCGGATGCGGTAGTTGGCCGACGGCAGCCCGAGCGACTGCTTCATCATCCCCGCGCCCATCGTGATGCGCGGGCTGGCGTTGTGTTCGGGGTAGGGGATCATCCCCGCGCCGATGCCGAAGATGAGCTGCGGGTCGATCTCGAGGTGGGTGGTGTTCTCGGTGATGTCCTCCTCGTCGACGGCGACGAGGATGTTCTCCTCCTCCTCGGCGTCGATGAACTCGACGAGCCCGTGCTCGACGAGGTCCTCGAACTCGATCTCCCCGTCCTGCATCGCCTCGATGTGCTCGTCGTCGAGCATCGGCTCGCCGTTCTCCACGACGATGAGCGGTCGCCGAGCGCGCCCGGCGTCGGCGTTCACGATGACCTCGCCGGTGCGGTCCCGAACCGAGACGTTCACCATGTCGGAGACGTCGCCGCGCCGGCGGGCCTCGCGGATCTGTGCTGCTAGCTGGTTCGGGTCCGGGTGGGTCCCGACCAGGCTTCCGTTGACGTATACTTTCGCTTCTCGTGCCTGAGCCATGATATCAGTCGTCCGCGGACGCTCGATCCACGCCCTCGATGCCGGGCATGCCCTCGACACCCATGGACGCGAGTTCCCGTTTCAGTCCCTGTTCGTCCTCGATGTCCTGTGAGAGTTCCATCGCCTGCGCGAAGTTCTTCACGAGCCCGCAGTTCGGGCCCTCGGGGGTCTCCGACGGACCGATCCGACCCCACTGGGTCGCGTGCAGGTCGCGCGCCTCGAAGTGCGGCTGCGAGCGCGACAGCGGCGAGCGCAGGCGGCGCAGGTGCGACAGGACGCCCATGTAGTCCGTCCGGTCGACCAGCTGCGAGACGCCCGAGCGACCGCCGACCCAGTTACCGGTGGCGATGGGGTGTTCGAGCCGCTCGGTGAGCACGTCGGAGCGGACCACCGTGTTGACGGTGAGCTGGCGGTTCCGCATGTTCGCCCGCTCGAGCTGGTACTTCACGTCGCGCGCGAGCTTGTTCAGCGCCGTCCGGAAGAGGTCCTTCATCAGGTCGCCGGACACCTTGAGGCGCTTGTTGGCGTAGTGGTCCTTGTCGTCGGCCTCGCGGCGATCGAGCGCGAGTTCGAAGCACGCTTCCGCCATCCGGCAGAGGTAGAACGCCTTGTTCGAGCGGGTCTCCTCGTCCTCGACGCCCTCCTCGTGGAGGTGGGGGAGGAGGTAGCGGTCGATGACGTAGTTGGCCCGCTTCAGCTGGTAGTTCTTCCCCTGGCCGGAGGCGACGCGCTCGCCGAGGGTCTCGATGGCCTCCTCGGTCGTCTGGACCTCGGCCTCCTCCAGGTTCTCCAGCATGTACTTCACGATCTCCGGGTCGTCGGAGACGCGGTGGACGATCTCCTCGTCAGATTCGAGCCCGAGCGCCCGGACGAGGGTGACGAAGTTCACCGAGCCCGACACGGAGGGGAAGGACACCTCGAGCAGCCCCTCGCGGTTGCGCTCGCAGAGCACGAGCGCGCGGTAGCCGCGGCGCTGGGAGAACGTCTTGGCGACCTGGATGTCGTCGCCGTACTTCGTGTCGTGCTCGGCGAGGATCTTGTTGGGCGCCAGGTCCTCCGAGGTCATCAGCACGCGCTCGGAGCCGTTGACGATGAAGTAGCCGCCGGGGTCGACGGGGTCCTCGCCGATCTCGACGAGGTCGTCGTCGGAGAAGCCGGCGATGTTGCACTTCTCGGAGCCGACCATGATGGGCATCCGACCGACCTTCGTCTCGGTCTGGTCGACGACCGTCTCCGGCTCCTCCTCGCCGCCGCGGATGACCTTCATCTCCATGAACACCGGGGCGGCGTAGGTGATGTTTCGGAGGCGCGCCTCCTGCGGGTAGAGCAGTTCCTCGGAGCCGTCGGCCTCGCGGACGCGGGGCGTCGTGATCCGAACGTCGCCGAGTTCGACGTACACGGGCTCCTGGCCCTCCTTGTCGCCGATGTCGGTGTCGATGGTCTCCTTCTCGTCGACGACGCGCTGCATGCCTCGTGCGAGGAAGTTGTTGAACGACCGGAAGTGGTGGGCCGCCAGTCGCTCCTGGGAGAAGTACTCCCGGGAGACCTCGCGTCGAGACTCCCGATTCATTCTACCACCAGCCGATAGACGACAGCCTGGTCGGTGGTGCGCGAGTCACGCTCGATGCGGATGACGTCCCCGACCTCGGCCTCGTCGGGGAGCGCGGGGTCCGTCCGCGTGATCTTCGGCAGATCGGTCTTCTTCACGTTGTACTCCTCGAGGACCTCCTCGACGCGCTCGGGGTCGTCGAGGACTGTGTGGTCCGGAACCAGTTCGTGTTCACTTACGTTTACCATGTCTCGGTGGTGTTCGCGTTCGGCGTCGGCCTGTGCCGCTGGGGAGAAGTTGTCACGAGGATACTACGGCGCTCTATACGACGACGGGGTTTAAGGCTTGCCAAGTACGCTCGGGACGCGACGCTAGTCGACCCGCAGATGAATACAACATCGACAACGACGAGCGACGCCTTCAAGCTTGCGACGCACGGTATCGGGGGACACGGCGGCGAAGGATAACAAGCCTTAATTACGTACCTCCGATACTCAGCATTGCAGGAAGCCCGGATGGTGTAGTGGCCCATCATACGACCCTGTCACGGTCGTGACGCGGGTTCAAATCCCGCTCCGGGCGTCCCGACGATTCGCGCCTTCTAACGGTACTTTACGATTGACTACGGGTCAGAGATCACCTACGCATTCGGTCGTGTGACGAAACGTACAGCGACCATTCGGGTGATGTCCAATGAACATACCCACCGGACAACAGTCCGCGGATTACACCTGTTACAGCTTTCGCGTCAACGGCATCTACAAGCAGCAAACCGGGTAGAATGGACAGCAAAACTGTGGCACCATCAAACGCCGGATTCGCTCACTGAAGATCGGCAGCCGCTGTGAGGGTGAGGTGCGGGGTGAGACAGTCTACGGCGTCCAGCGCTTCGACCGTTTCCCGCTCTACGTCGTAGCACACCACACCTGCGCCAGCCAGCTTCGGCAAGTGAGTGTGGTGAAGGCCAGTCAGAACCCGTTCATAGTAGTCGTACGTCGGATCTGCTTCCCAGATCGCGATCTGCTCAGCGAGGTCGCCAAGCGAGACGGCACCAACCTTCTGTGAGAGATAGTGGAGCGTATACCGACGATGGTCATGCGCAAGAAGGTCGAAAATCGTAGTCGGGTTGAGGTCTCCAGTACTGGTCCCGCTCGATGAGTCGTCAGGCTTCGTTTTCATGGACTTCCCC
This sequence comes from Halorarum halophilum, assembly GCF_013401515.1. Lineage (NCBI taxonomy): Archaea > Methanobacteriati > Methanobacteriota > Halobacteria > Halobacteriales > Haloferacaceae > Halorarum > Halorarum halophilum. The sequence goes on from NZ_CP058529.1 coordinate 3,489,439, forward strand.
GCACTCTACTTCCACCCGCAACCACCCCTTCCCCTGTGGCTACCTTGAGTTGAGCGCTGCATAGTAATCATGCCCCTGGAGCATAACTGTTCGGGAGTGGGTGGTTCTCGGGTTGGTGTAGTGCAAATTATGACAACCGGGTTATACGATGCTAAATCAGATTGCGATCACATCGTCCGTTAGTCGGTGATGTAGTCTGGATCGTAACTCGCGGTTTCAGCGGCGCTAGTTTTTGAGATCTCAATCGTCCAGTCGGGCGCGGCCTCAACTGGAACCGTAACCTCCCACGTGCCTTCAAGCTCGGCGCCGTTTGTAAACGCGTCCAGGATGAGGGACTTCAGCTCATGCTGGAACTCGGTAGTAACGTCAGTTCCCTCATCCGGGCCATCTTGTGAATCCATGGTGGTGTGGAGTACTGTACCGGTCAGTTCATCTGGCTTTCTTCAGTCTCCAGACCCTCGGAAGCTTCAGGAGTATATACCCACATCGGTCATATTTCCGTCCGTCATATCAGGAACAATATGAGTTACACCGGTAGACGAAAGGCTGCCGGTTGAGACCGACCGTGCCGAATCATCGACACAGCCAACGCCGAGAGATACGGGGAACAGAAGTGTTGAGAGATGATTCTGCTTCAAGAACGTGCTCGCTCAGCGATCGACACTCACTTCGAACGCCCTCATGTGCACCGGTAATCTCCCTGTGTTCGAAACTCAGGATTCCCGAACGTCGTTCCGGAGTTCCTGCTTCCGGTTGTCAATCGCCCGTCGGATGTTCACCCGATCGTTTCCCGAGGCGTTGTCACGCGCGGTTTGCAGGCGTGAGAGTGTCTCGTCGTTCTCGTACCGCTCCTGAAATTCGCACGTTGCCACATCTCCGTTAGGGGAAAGAGTACCAGTGAATGTTGCGATTCCCCCTTCCCGGAAACCGGTGGGTTTTTCCCCGTTCAGGGACCGGCGTTGACGTTCGTTTCGCCGTTTTGCTTCAACTCGTTCTTCCATTCAATCTCCCCCTCGATGCGCCCAAGCAGTGAGGTGGCATGCTGTCGATCTTTACCGTCTCGGTCGCGCTCTTCCTTGATCTTCGTCGGCTCATGTTCGAGGAAGGCGAGGTCACGGGCGGATAGTTCCATGATTGATGTAACATATGGCGGATACATGAACCTGGGTCTGGTTCTTTGTTTGGCACACCTCTATTCAGCGGTGTGATCGTGTGGGGGTTGTTCCGTTTATAGGGTCGCGAATCAGTGGCCGGATTTCGCAGGTTTTCAAGTGTTTCTTGTCATCTCACATCGCGATGACTACTTTCTGCTTGGCTCGGTTCTTGATGGGGCTGTATCGAGAACGGAGACCCTGTCAAAACTCCCAGTACCCATCGAGCTCGACACCCAGAAGTCGGGTTAGAACGAATATGTATCAGTAGCGACCTAGGGTAACTTTATTGGCGGAACCGAGAAACGATTGCGTTATGACTCACCACCCGACAGTTTCGACGGGTAACTCGGTCCTCGACCGCGCGTTACGAGGTGGGTTCCCGCGTACTCGCAGCGTGCTCTTTACCGGGACACCCGGCACCGGAAAGAGTACGCTGGCCATGCAGTTCCTCCAGGAGGGCCTGGCGAACGACGAACGGTGTCTGTACATCAGTACGGAACAGACGTTCGACGAACTGCGCTCGGGGTTCGCGCCCTTCGAATTCGACCTCTACCACCGGAACCTCATGATCACGACACTCCACGCCACGCCGGGCGAAACGCTCGAAAGCGACGAGCAGGAGCTGACCCTTCAGGCGCTCGACGGTGGGGAGGAGATTCCGGGTGAAACGTTCGGCATCCCGTTTACGGCTGGGCACATCGAAAAGCACCTCGAAGAGTACGCCCCCTGCGACCGGGTCGTCCTCGACAGCGTATCGGGCCTCAAGATGATGACCGACGACGACGTGCTGTACCGTCGGGCCGTCCTCGACCTGATCCGGCTGTTCACCGACGAGTTCGGCGCGACGACGGTGATCACCGCCGAGCATACGGGGACGCCACAGACCGCGGACGGGGTCGAAGGCATCGGCGCGGCGAACGCGGTCCAGTTCAACGTCAACGGGGTCATCAGGCTCTGGCGCGAACTCGTCAGGGGCGACTACCACCGATTTCTCGACGTACTGAAGATGCGCGGGGTGGACCACGATACACGCCGCTACGAGATCGAATTCGCCGACGGTGGCGCGAACGTCATTCCCCGCCGCCGGTCCCACTCCGCGAAGTTCATCGACCACGCGTACGCCCAGACCGGGGTTCCGGGCCTGGACGAACTGCTCGGCGGCGGGTTGCTCAAAGGCACGGGCACGCTGCTGGAACACGACGGTCAGTCGAACTTCGACGTGTTGCTCTCTCGGCTCCTCCTGCAGGCCCTGGACAAAAACTTGGGCTTGACGCTCGTGCCGACCGTCGAGATGAAACGCCAGCGCGTCGAGGAACTGCTGTCCGACTATTCGAAATCGGTTCCCGAACTGCTGGACGACGACGAGTTGTGCGTCATCGACATGGTCGGCGCGTGGGAGGCGGACCACGACAACGTGTTCGACGTACAGCGCGAGGACGCGTCGCTCCGGTACATCCTCCAGACGATCGACGACAATTCGGCCACCGACGGCCAATTCTACGTGCTCAACACGGAAGCGAAAGTACACGGCATCGGGCAGGACGAGGCCCGATCGTTCCGGTACTGGCTGGAGGCCAACTACATCAGCCCCGAGGATATGCACCTCGACATCCACAACCCCAACCTGATGGCCGATAAACTGGCGGCGTTCTACGTCGACGCCGCCGGACAGGTCCTCCGAACGTGGATGAGCGAGTCGGGGTTACAGTACCTCGAACTCGCGAAGTCACCGATCGGAAGCGTCGGCAGCACGCGCCTCGTCGAGTATCTGGACGACCGACCGTTCCTCCGGGTCCAACAGCAGTAACCTGAACGATCTTCGGAAACGCCGGGGGCCTGACCGGGCTATTCCTCGATCCGGATCCGGTCCCGGTCGCGCGTCTCGGCGAGCAGATCCTCGCGCGACACCATCGCGGAGTTCGTCTCGGTGCGCGACGTCGATCGCGGGACGCGGAACTTCACGAGCACGTACCGACCCCGGTCGTCGACGCCGGTGATGGTCGGCACGATGCCCGTCGTCTCCTCCTCGTCGACGACGACGGTCGTCCCGGTCAGCTCGGTGTACACCTCGCCGAGCAACTCGTTCGGCCATCGGGTGACGTCGTCGTTCATCGATGCGTGGACGGGACGACTCCGGACAAAAGGGTTTGCCACCGATTCTCACGGAGCGAACTGTGAGCGTGCCGTCAGGTAGGCCGGGCACGACCCGTTCACAGGAAGGTCACGAGGCCGACGACGAGAAATCCCGCGGCCATGACCAGTAACAGGAGGACGAACAGGGCCATCACCGGCTCGTCGGCCGCGCCGGCCGCGAGGCGCCCGAGGATGGAGCCGCCCCCGTCCGCGCTCACGGCCGGGCACCTCCGCTCTTGAGCACGAACCGGGAGGGGTGCGAGAGGTGCAACACGAATCCCACGTCCATGATCGATGGAGGGCTCCCCGGTGAATAAACCCCGACGACTCCGATCAGGTGATTCCCACGAGCGACCGACCGACGACGGCACCGAGGAGCGCCGCGAACAGCGTCCCGAGGCCGAAGACGGCGACCGACCTCCACTCGCCCTCGTCGAGGAGTCGATGGAACTCGACCGCAAACGACGAGTACGTCGTGAACGCCCCGCAGAACCCGGTTCCGACGAGCATCCCGAGCGTCAGCGGGTAGCCGGCCGAGACCGCGCCGCCGACCGCGCCGAGCAGGACGCTCCCGACGACGTTCACGAGGGCAGTGGCTCGCCGCCCCGGAATCCGGCGGCCGACGAGGTAACGACCGACCGCGCCAGCAGACCCGCCGACCGCCACCAGCATGGGTGCGAGCAGGCCGTCCGTGATCATCGGTTCCTCCCGACCGTGACGCCGGCAGCGGCGGCGGCGACGCCGAGCACGTACGTCGCAGCGACGTAGACGACGCCGGCAACCCCGTCGAGCGAGATGGCGTCTACTGCGAACGTGCTGTACGTCGTGAACGACGAGCAGAGCCCCGTCGCGGCGAACAGGCGGACGCGCTCCGGGAGCAGCCCGACGGTGAGGACGCCGAGCGCGAAGCTCCCGACGACGTTGACGAGCAGCGTCCCGGCGGGCCCTCCGACGGCGAGGTCGACACCGTACCGGAGGAGGGAGCCGAGCGCCCCGCCGCCGGCGACGAGGACGAGCGCCGCGATGCGTCCGTGCATGATCCACGTCTCATCCCCCCGCTACTCCCCCGTTTCGGTTCCATCCGGTCGTTCACGCACCGGCGGTCCCACGCGCTCGTGTTCCTCGTCCCCGGAAGTCGAGACTCTCGGCGAGTCACCGTCGTGACGGGTCCGTCTGGTCCTGATGCGGACCGAGTGTGCGGACCCGGTCGCGTCGTCGACGACGAGTGCATCCCCAACGCCGGTCGGGAGTCGCCCGGCGAGGTCGCCGGCGAGCAATGACGGGCGTGCCTCGGCGAGGGCGTCGACGTCCTCCCGCGTCGCGAGGTGGTGGGCCACGACGACGTCGGCTTGGGAACGCGCGACGGACGGGAGCGCTCCCGGCCGCTGGGTAGCACACACGAGCGAGACGCCCGGGGCCCGCCCCCGGGTGAGCAGCGTCCGGAGCGCGGGTGCCGCGATACCGTCGAAGGCGACGTGCGCCTCGTCAACGAACAGCCAGGGGAGCCGATCGAGTTCGTTCTCGACTCGAGTGCGGTAGAGCCCCGAGGCGGCAGCTCGACAGACTGCGGCGAACCCGGCTGCCGGGAGCGCCGCGCAGTCGAGCACGGTCGGCTCCGCGGTCGCGAGGTCGGCCGGAGTGAGGCCGTCCGGACTGAACGCGTCCCAGGTGTCCGCGAGCGCGAGGTGGTTCCCGGCCGCCCGTCTCGTCGCCCCGTCGGCGCTCGCGTCGTCGATCCACGTTCGTGCGCCCGCGAGCGTGTCCTCCGCGACGAACGCTCGCCAGACGAGGCCCCCGACCGCGCTTGCGGGGTCGAGCCCGAACAGCTCCGGCCACGCCGATGCCGGAAGCGCGTCCGCGCGGACCCGAGGCCGCCGGTGCACCGTCCCCCCGGCTTCGACGAGTCCGCCGAACGCGCCCATCGGGTCCACGACGACCGGGGAGAGCCCCGGGGCGGTGGCGACCCCTTCGGCGAGCACCCCGAGCGTGTACGACTTGCCCGTTCCGCGCTTCCCCACGACCAGCGCCGCGTGCGGACGATCGAGGTCGAGTTCGACGGGGTCGCCGGTGCTCCCGTCGCGGGCGAGGTAGCGTCCCAGTTCGGCGGTCGGTCCCCGGTCGTCGGTGCGGCCGATGACGTGCACGGGGGGCCTGGCCCCGTCATCGGTCAAGAACCCTCGGCCGAGAGTTCAAGTATCGGAACGCGGCCAGCCCGGGGTATGCTCGACGGACTCCGAGAACTCGCCCGCGACGAACGCGCCATCGAGGGGCTGCCGGTCCGACTCGTCATCGCGCTCGTCGTCGGCGTCGCCTGCCTGAGCGTGTTACTGAACATGGTGTCCGGGATCGAGGGGTTGGCCGTCGCCGAACTCGACGCCCGGCCGGACCCGGAGGTGACGACCCCCGGCGAGCAGGAACTCACGATCGCGGTCGTCGACCCCGACGGCCACGCGGTCTCGGACGCGACGGTCGTCGTGTCCGGCGGGACCGCCGACCTGGACGGCGTGGTGACCGGACGGACGGAGGACGACGGAACGGTGACCGTGACGGTGACGCCGTCGCTCGGGCCGAACCAGGTTGAGGGCACGCTCGAGATCGCCATCAAACCGCCAGCAGGTGGTTCCTTCTCGGACCATCGGGGGAACACGAGGGTGCTCGTGGTCGCGGAGTGAGACCGGAACGGTGCCGATCGACCCGGCCTGGATCGGCATCGACGACGGTCGCGGTGAGATACTACGCCGTACGCTTACGGTAGTGGCACTCGTTTACCCGGCTTGCCGGAGCAACGGGATCGAACATACTCCTCGGTCGAACACCCAACAGTGTGCACACTACCAACCAGTCCCGTGGAGGCGAACCTGTCGAGTAAAACGATTGGGCGGACGGATGACTGACGGTCGTCGATGGACGGGGACGGCCGACCGCGACTCCGCCGTCGAGGTCCGCGACGTTCGGAAGACGTACCACGTCGGTGAGCCGGTTCGTGCGCTGGACGGCGTCTCCCTCGAGTTATCTCGCGGGTCCTACACCGCGGTGATGGGACCGAGCGGGTCGGGAAAGAGTACGCTGATGAACCTTGTCGGCTGTCTCGACACCGCGACGGAGGGAACGGTCGTCGTCGATGGCCGGAACGTGATGGAGCTGTCAGGTCGCGAACGGACGCGCCTGCGGGGTCAGGAGATTGGCTTCGTCTTCCAGACGTTCAACCTGATGCCGCGGCTGAGCGCGGTCGAGAACGTCGCCCTGCCGATGGTCGCTCAGGGGACACCCCGTGCCGAACGGACCGAGCTTTCGCTGACGCTCCTCGAACGGGTCGGTCTAGGGGACCGGGCCGAGCACCGTCCCAACGAACTCTCGGGGGGACAGCGACAGCGCGTCAGCGTCGCCCGGGCGCTCGCCAACGATCCGGCGCTCGTCCTCGCGGACGAACCCACGGGCAACCTCGACACGGACACCGGGGACCGGATCATGGAACTCTTCGCGGAACTCCACGCGGCCGGCAACACGGTCCTCATGGTCACCCACGAGCGTCGGATCGCCGAGCAGAGCGATCGGATCGTCCACCTCCTCGATGGGACGGTAGATCGCGAGGAGTCCGTGAACTCGCCGCGCAGGTCGACCATCCGCGGCGACGAGCCGTGAACCCCCTCGAGAGCGTCCCGATGGCCTGGCGGTCGATCCGGGGTCACCGTCTTCGCTCGACGTTGACGACCCTCGGCGTCGTCATCGGCGTCGGCGCCGTCATCACGTTCGTCACGCTGGGGGCGAGCCTCCAGGTCGCCATCATCGGCGACGTCGCCGCCGACCAGTCGCCGGCGATGACCGTGGCCACCCAGCCGGAGGGCGAGGGAGGTGGGCCGGGGTTCGGCGGCGGCGGGGCAGTCTTCACGGAACACGACGTCCGGCGAATCGAGGCCGTCGACGGGGTCGTGACGGTGATCCCGCTGGGGAGCGTCGCGCTGTCGGGCGTGTCGTACCGAAACCAGTCGGTGGCGCTCTCGTCGATGACCGCGACGTCGCCCGCGTACTTCGACCAGCCCGGTCAGGGGAACTTCACGTCGGGCGGCAACTTCAGCCTCGGCGCGCGCGAGGTCGTACTGAACGAGCGGGCGGCGACGCTCTTCGAGACGAACGTCTCGGTGGGCGACTCCATCACCGTCACGTACAGCAGCGGCGAGACGGTGAACGCGACCGTGGTCGGCATCCTCGCTGCCGAGTCGAACGTCGGCGGGTTCGGCGACGGGGCCGGCAGCCAGCCCCGAGTGTACGGTCCGACGGACCCGTTCTACCAGAGCAGGCTCGAGAGCCCGTCGACGGGCGAACGCCAGCGCGTCTATCCACTGTTGACCGTCGTCGCCGAGGACTACGAGAACGTCGACGAGGTGGAACGACGCGTGATGACGTACCTGGAGTCCGACTCCGACGCCCGCACGCTCCTGCCGTCGTCCTACGAGGTCACCGTGCGGACGAACGAGGAACTCGTCGAGCAGATACAGGACATCCTGGACACATTCACGGGCTTCATCACCGGCATCGCGGTCATCTCGCTCGTCGTCGGCGCCATCGGTATCGCCAACATCATGCTCGTGAGCGTCACGGAACGGACCCGCGAGATCGGGATCATGAAGGCCGTCGGCTTCCAGAACCGCGATATCCTCCAGTTGTTCCTGGTCGAGGCCGTCATCCTCGGCCTGCTGGGGTCGGTCGTCGGAATCGTCGTCGGTATCCTCGGCGGCTACGTCGCGACGGACGTCCTCGACCTCCCGCTCATGTTCCCGCTCGAGTGGGCGGGGATCGCGGTCGTCGTCGGCATCCTCGTGGGCGTCGTCGCCGGCCTCTACCCCGCCTGGACGGGGGCTCGAACCGACCCGATCGAGGCCCTCCGCTACGAGTAGTGCGGTCGACAGTCGCCCCGACGGTAGGGAGGCTACTTCCCCTTCCCCAGCGGATTCAGCCGTCCCTACCCCCGGTGTACCTGGGCGCTCCGATTCCGGACAGGGGCGTTCGTCCGCAACGTTCACGCGGCCCTCGGATCCCCGCAGTCCGACTCGTCGATGGAGCACCTGCGCCCCCGAATGAGACATACTTGACCGGCACTCTCCCGAGGGTGAGTTCCCACCTCGATCCGAAGTTCTCCCACCGCATTTAGAATCTCAGATTTATGTACTTTAGTAGCATTCATAAGAATTCAGTGATAACCTCGGCCGAGCCTTCGTCGGCGTCCGTACGGGGGTCGGGAGCCTCGCAGGGCCACATCGACGACGGTGGGGCTCCCCCGAAATCGTTCAGTTCGAGTCGAGCGACGGTGGAACGAGTTCGAGGGTTCCAACTCGACAGAACCCGGCTACCAGCGCCACCTGCGATGGTCTGGCCAGGAGGGACGACGGTTCTCTCGCGGTCGCCTCCGTGTCGAACTCGTCTCGCCGACGCTAACGCCTGGAAGCGGGATGAGCTACTGGCACCCCCAAACGACTATCCCACGGAACCGGGATCGGGGAACCGACCGAATGGTACACTTCGACACTGACTGCCAAGTCCCCCCGTAACGGCTCGTCGGTCCGTCACGCATCCTCGTCGGGCATGAGGTAGCACGATCCGTCGGACGTCGGATGGTGGAGCGCCGTCGTCGACGCTGGTCACGGTTGAACTGGGATAGTGGACAGGGAGAAATATCTGAAGTACAAATAATATACAAATATGATAGGTCTCCGGATCGATTGGCGGATGTCGTCTTCGGTGGTGGGGGGAACTGTTCCGGCCGGTTCGACGGCCGCGCCGCTCTCGCGATCGAGGCGGTGATACCCCGGCCTAGTCACTCACCTCGTTGTCGGGTTCGACCCCGCCAGTCTATCGATGACCTCGAGCAAAAGGGGTGGGTACGCCGAGCCAAACCACGTCCCACTCCGGCGGTCCCCGGCGCGGGGAGCCACAACAGTTAATCCCTCCCCGGAGGTCGAGTGGATATGTGGCCGTGGGGACACCTCGCGTTCGGGTATCTGCTCGAATCAGTGTGGAAACACCGGCGTGAAGGTCGTCCGCCGACGGGACTGGAGACGCTCGCACTGGCGATCGGGACGCAGTTCCCCGACCTGGTCGACAAGCCGTTCGCGTGGACGTTCGGCGTGCTCCCCTCCGGACGCTCGCTCACCCACTCGGTGTTCACGATGATGGCAGTCGTCAGTATCGCGTACGTCGTACTCGAGGGGCGAGCGGCACGTGAGTACGTCGGTCCGTTCGCCCTCGGGTACGTGTCCCACCTGCTCGGGGATTCAGTCAGGCCGGTACTCGCGGGGGACGGGGAGGGTGTCGGCTTCCTCGCGTGGCCGCTCGCCTCGACGGACTACGGCGTCGAGACCGGGCTTCTCGCCCACTTCGCGCGTCTGCAACCGTCCGACCTTCTCGGCCCGGAGGGTGGAATCGTGGCGCTCTCGCTGTTCGTGTGGGTGTTCGACGGCCGGCCGGGGCCCGAGGAGTTCGGCGCGCTGCTCGTGCGGGCCTACGACGGAGTCCGTTCGCTCTGCGCGGTTCGGTAGTCACCGCTCGCCGGCCCTTCCCGCAGCTCCCCGTCGGTCGGTTTCTTGCGGCGCGGACGACCGCCTGCGTCCCGATATCGAACGTCTACTTCCCGGAGGCGCTTGTCGGAGACGTCGACGCTGAAGGGGCCCCCGGCACACCCGACCTGTCATCGATAGGACAGTCGTATTCGCCCGTCCGAACAGATTGTGCGGTGCCCTCGATCGTATCGATACGAGCGGACGGAGCCGCTCGCGGAACCGTGTCGATCCCAGCGACTGGAAGGGGAGACGCTCGGTCCCGGGACCGTTCGATGTGTCGAGTAACACGGACCAAATTCGCCGTTGGTGGGGTATTACAATGGCGTCCTCCCACCCTCTACGACTCGTGTCAGCAGAGGATTCGGCGTCTACGACCAACGCGATAAGCTTCGACGTCGAGCACTGGCATTCGGCGACGCTCCTCAGCGACGCGGTCGAGGATCCGGAGGACCGGATCGAGGAGTCGGTCGACGTCGTGCTCGACGTGCTCCGCCGGCACGACGTCCGGGCCACGTTCTTCGTCGTGGGCGAGGTCGCCTCGGAATACCCCGATGTCGTCCGGAAGATCGCCGACGCGGAGCACGAACTCGCGTCGCACGGCCACACCCACACGCCCCTCTTCGAACTCTCACCCGACGCGTTCGAGCGGGAGCTCGACCGGTCCACGACGGCGATCGAACGGGCAAGCGGGATCGAGCCGGTCGGCTTTCGGGCGCCGAACTTCTCGGTGACTGGGAGGACCGACTGGGCGCTCTCGATCCTCGAATCGAACGGATACCGCTACGATTCGAGCGTGTTCCCGGTCACGACTCCGATGTACGGGGTCTCCGGGGCACCGATTCGGCCGTACGACGTGGCGCTTGACGACCCGTTTCACGCCTCCTCGGCTGAGCAGTCGGGGTGCGGGCTCGTCGAAGTCCCCCTGTCGGTACTCGGTTCGCGCGTCCGCCTGCCGATCGCGGGCGGGTTCTACGGGCGCGTCACGCCGGTCTGGCTACTGGAGCGTGGGATTCGTCGCCTCAACCGGCGCGGGATTCCGGCCACGCTGTACTTCCATCCATGGGAGTTCAATCCGGCGGTCAGGGTCGACTCGCCGTCGGTCCCGAAACGGTTCGTCAGCTTCGTCGGCATCGAGAAGACGGCGCGGAAACTCGACCGACTGCTCACCGCCTTCGACTTCGGGCCGATACGAGCCATGGTCGACCGGCGTGAGCGGAACCCGAAACGAGACAAGTGGAGAGAACTGCGGACGGACGACGCGACCGACACGGAGTACGACAGATGAACACGAGGGAAACACAGGAGACGACACGACTGGAGATCGAACGGTGCGACGACGCGGCCGAGTGGGACGCGTTCGTCGAGCGGAACGACGGCCCGCCCTTCGCCCTGTGGGGGTGGGGCGACGCCGTCGAGTCGTACGGCCACGACCGATGGTACTTCGTCGCCCGCGACGGGGGGACTATCGCCGGCGTGCTCCCGCTGGTCCACATGGAGAGCAGGCTGTTCGGTTCGAAACTGGTGTCGCCGCCGTTCGGCGAACGCGGGTCGCTCGTGCTGGGCAGTTCACGGTCGGAGGAGGCGGCCGAACTGCTCCTGGAACGAACCCGGGAGCTGGCCGACGACCTCGACGTAGATTTCGTCAGCCTGCGGGGGGCCGAGATCGGAGACCGGCATGGATTCACGGGGAGCTCGCGGTTCGTGACCTTCCGGATACCGCTGAGCGACGGTGCGGAGTCCACCTGGGAGGGTGTGAAGGAGAGCCGCCAGCGACAGGTTCGACAGGCCGAGGACGCGACGCTGACGTATCGCGTCGGCGAGCGGCTCTCCGACCTGAAGGAGTACTACAGGCTGTACTTGAAGTCGATGCGCGGACACGGGACGCCGCCTCACTCGTTCGACTTCCTCCGGATCCTCTGGGACCGTTTCGCCGACGACGGTCACCTCCACCTCGGGATGGTCGAGAAGGACGGCGCGCTGATCAACGGCATCATCGACCTCTCGCTCGGGTCGAGCGTCCACCAGTGGGGCGTGATCACCGACTACGAGCACCGGGACCTGAACGGCGGAAGCCTCGCCCTCTGGAAGTCGCTCGAGCGGGCAGCCGAGGAGGGGTGCGAGGTGTACGATATGGGACGTACCCGCGAGGGATCGGGCGTGTACCTGTTCAAGAAGAGTTTCGGGGGCGAGAAGACCTGGTACGACGATAGCCACTACTTCCCGAGCGGGGAAACCGAGCTCCCACACCCGGAACGGGAGGCGTACGACCCCATCAAACGGGCGTGGAAGCGACTGCCCATCCCGCTCACTCGCGTCGTCGGTCCGAGGATTCGAAAGGGCATCAGCCTCTGATCGCGAATGAAGGTCCTCTACATCGTCGGGCAGAGCACGGGTGGTCTCCCACACTACACCGCTGAGCTCGCCAACGCAGTCGCGGAACACGCCGACGTGACCGTGATGAAGCCGAAGGAGACGACGGCGGACGAACTGTTCGACGACGAGGTCGAACTGCTCACGGCGTTCGACCACCTCGGCGTCTCGATGCCGGAGCTGTACAGCTTCGACGTCAATCCGTTGGATTTCGTCCGGGGGTTCCTCTCGTACGACGCGATACGCGAGATCGAGGACGTGGACGCGGACGTCGTTCACGACACCACTGACCTGTTCCCGCAGGTGAAACTGTTCGCGAAGCGCCACGGGATCGACGCCCGCTTCCCGCTCGTCGTGACCCGCCACGAGGTCTCGAAGCGCCGTCTGTCGTTCTCTCGCCCGCCGGTGCTCGTCGAGGAACTGCTCGATTACGCGATCCCCGACCTCGACCTCGACCGGGTGGTCGTCCACACCGAGAAGCAGAGACGGGCGATGACGAACCGCGGGGTCCCAGCGGACCGGATCTCGATAATCCCCCACGGCGCGTACTCGGTGTTCGGAAGCGATACCGACGTCGATGTCGACCCCGAGCGGAACTGTCTGCTGTTCTTCGGCCACATCGTCACCCCGAAGGGGCTGGACACGCTGGTCGAGGCGATCCCCCTGGTCAAACGGGAGATCCCGGACGTGAAGCTCATCATCGCCGGCGAGGGGAAGATCCCACGACGATCCCGGGCGATCATGGAGGCCCACGAGGGGAACTTCGAGGTCCACAACTACTTCGTCCCGAACGAGGAGGTCAAGGACATCTTCGGCCGCGCCGAAGTCGTGGCGTTGCCGTACCGCAACCAGGGCGGAACGAAGGGCCACAGCGGCGCGCTCGCGACGGCGTTCTCGTTCGGGAAACCGGTCGTCGCCTCGACGGCGGGGGAGTTCACGTCGCTGGTCGGGGACACGGGCTCCGGACTGGTCGTCCCCCCGGAGGACCCCGAACGGCTGGCGTCGGCGATCATCCGGCTCCTGACCGACGAGGACGCGAAACGGGAGATGAGTGCGTGCAGCAGTCGGATGGCGGATCGGCTCTCGTGGGACAACGTCGCGGAGCAGTACGTGGACGTGTACGAACGCGTCCTCGACGGCGCAGGTCGGTGAAACCGGGTGCGTCCGCGAATCGGAGCGCTGAGGGGCGTCTCAGACCGGGAATCGCCCGACGTCCGTGACGACGATCACTCCCGATCCGTCACGTCCTCGGTCGACGCGTTCCGGGACCGGAGCGACGGGACGCCGGGCATCCCGTCGTACACCCAGAGGACGAGCATCAGGACGCCGATCAGGGACTTGGGACCGATGAAGCTGCTCACGCTCAACTCCCGGAGGTACTCGCCGAAGGTGTTCTGACTGTCGGAGGTCGGAGCCCGGAGAAGCGGCCAGAGCAGGTAGCCGAGGTCCTCGTACTGGCCGGTCAAGAGCAGTCGGTACGTGTCGGCGAGGCTATGGCTGAGGTGGCCCACACTGAACGCTACGACGAGATTTGTGCGGTTCCATCGCCTGCTCAGGGCGTATCCGATCGCGAAGATGACGAGGACCGTGAGGAGCGAGTGACCGAGCGAGCGCCCGGAGGGGAGCACGTTGTACGTCCACGCGAGCGGCTTGTCGACCAGGTCGGGGAACTGAGTCCCGAGGAGGAGGCACCATGCTTCGAGGTCACCTGGTGGACGTTTCTTCCAGTAGTGGGTCGAAGCGGACCACAGCAGGTAGCCGATCGCGGCGTGCGCCCACGGGATCATGGGGGGGCGGGGGTGATGGGATGTCGGACGCTGGGGTGGACCCCTGTTCGACGGTGCCGTGGTTCGGCGGCTGATGCGCCCGGAACCCACGGTCCGCCACCTGCCCGGTCTTGTTTCGAGGATACCATCTCGCGCCTACTTGAGGTAGCCGAGATCGCGTAACAGCGACTCCTGGTCCTCGTTGAGTGTGGTGTCCGCGAACTGGTGTGCTCCCTCCTCGAACTCGTCCGGTACCAGCGCGCTGGCGTCCGCCGTGGTGAAGTCGGGGTCGCCGAACGTCAGCGTGCGAGCCAGGGAGAGCCTGACGAGGCTGGCCACCTTTCGAGGGGAGGCGTTGTCCCGCCACGCGGGGGAGTACCCTCTGAACAGGTTGTCGTACAGTAGCGCGCCCAATCGCTGGACGCTCGACTTCCGGTGGAGAACGTGTCCGCCGGTCGCGTTCCAGACGCCGCTCGCCGCGTACACCGACAACTCCGTCGACAGGCCTCGCGCCTCGACTTCGAGGTGTTGCCAGACGTCGGACCGGGGCTTCCTGCTCGGGTCGGATCCCTCCCGCCAGACGTCGACCCCGTCGACCCCGTCCGGGGCCGCGCCCCGTTGGGCCGAGAGAACGGTCGGGGCGACGTCCGTGCCCGAGAGGAGTGACGGGTAGGTCTCGTCTTTCGGAAGTCCCGCCCCCAGGAAGACGATCGGGATCTCAACGGTTTCCGGACACATCGGGTGTCCGTGGCCGAATCGGCCCCCGTTCCGCTGCTCACCGAGGCACTGGCCGTGGTCGCTGGTGAAGACGACGAGCGTCTCGTCCAGGAGGTCCCGTTCGGCGAGCTGGTCGTACACGTCGAGGAACCGCTCGGCGGAGTTGTGGCAGTCCTGCCTGTAGAGATCGATCAACCGGCTCCGCCTGCTCTCGTATTCGCGGAAGAACTCCTCCGTCGACTCGAACGCCTCGTTCCCGAAGCCGTACGGTGCGTGGGGTCCGACGTCGTGCACGACGTGGACGAACGGCGGTTCCAGCTCTCCGAGCTTCGATTCCGTCTCGAGATGGTGGATCTGCAACGGCGGTTTCTCGTCCGACTCCAGCCCGATCCACACGCTCTCCGCGTTGAACCCGACGTCGACTCCGTCGGCTCTCAGCAGTTCGGCGCTCTCCGCCAGCCGGTCGTCGAACATCCACACCTTGTGCGTGGCCGGATACATCCCCGTCAGTAGCGACGGCAGCGCCGACGCCGTGAACGTGCTCGGGGCGATGGCCCTGGCCGTCACTCCGAGGTTCCGCACCTCTTCGGGGAGGAAGTCAAATCGAAGCGCGTCGGAAACGAAGATCACGACGTTGTCCACATCGCTCACGTCGGTCCACTCCGAAAGTGGCGTGTCCATCTGTGCTCTCACTCGTCTGTAGGGGCGATGCAGAGCCACAAGAGAATAAACTCCCTATCCGAAGTACAACGAACTTACCGAGTCGGGCAGGTCCCGGTAGCGATTCGACCGCTACACGCCGGCTCGCAGGTGGTCCACGCACGGTCGCTATCCGGCTCCGGGGATCAACTCGATGGCTCCCGGATTCGGGTCTCGAACGCGTCTCCCGTGGTCGTCGGAGGTGTCGACGAACCCCGGAATCCTCCTCCCCGACGATGGCGTACTCGTCCGAGGTGAGTACGCTCGTCGGATCGGAGTGCACAACTGTCGAACGTTGCAGGGGTACACCCGGCGGATTCGCGTCCCCCTTCGGAGGGCGACGTGGCGCACCGACTACCCGAGCCGATCGACCGGTAACCGTCGAACAACTATGTCGAGCGGCACCGAACGGTCACGGGTGACGTCCGACGATCGCGGCGAGGGGAGGTTGCGCGGCTCCGCGAGTCGTGGGCTCGTGGGCGCCACGTTCCGGCTGGTGAACACGTACTGTTCCGGTGCGCTGGGGGATGCCCACCGGACCTACTGGCGGTGGCGCCTCGCGGTCCTCAAGGAGGACGGGACCGTGCAGGTCGGCGACACGACTGCCCGCTTCGGCGTCTCCACCAGGTCGGAGCGACGGAGGGTCCGGCGGCTCGGCGGGGAACGGTTCGTCCTCGAGGCGTTCCTTGAGGACCTCACCGGGACCGAAACCGTCTGGGACGTCGGCGCCTGCGTCGGGACGTACGCGTGCTTCGCGGCTCAGAAGCTTCCCGAGGGTCGTGTCATCGCCTTCGAACCGGAGCCGACGAACCGGGTTCGGCTCCGGGTGAACCTGCGAGCGAACGCCCCGCCGGAGCGCTGGCAGATCGTCCCGGCGGCGCTCTCCGACCGTGATGGGACGGCGACGCTGGCGTCCGAGTTCGTCGAGCCCGGCGGCGGCCACCACTACCTCTCCGATGGCGCCGGACGACCCGTCGAGGCCAGACGCGGGGAGAGCATCGCGTCTCGCGGGTACCCCTCTCCGGACGTGTTGAAGCTCGACGTGCAGGGAGCCGAACTGGACGCGTTACACGGGATGGGGGACGCGCTCGATGGCGTCGACGTGATTTACGCCGAGTTGCACACGAGGAAGTCGGGGAGATACGGGACGACTGTCGAGGAGGTCGAGGAGTACCTTCGCAAGGCGGGCTACTCGGTCGAACACCTCGGAGAGCCCACGACCGGACGACCGGGCGTGTACTTCGTCCGGGCGTACAGGTGAACAGCCAGGCAGACGTGAGTCGTCGGAGTCGTCGCGCGCTCGCGGAACGGCGCGTTCGGTCGGGAGTGGAGACCGTCACCGGGAACGAAGCCACCTGGAGGCGATGCGTGCGACGGGACGTACCTGGGGAGTATCTTCATTACGACACCTGTGGACGGTAGTACCATGGTTCGACAGAGCGGGGAGGAGTCCGTCCTGATCCCGGCTGGTTTCTCTCCGAAAAGCCTCACCGCAGTTCGATCGCTCGGTGCTCGTGGAGTTCACACTGTCGTCGCAGCCCCGAAACGGACGGTTCCGGCGTTCGCGTCCAGGTACTGCGACGAGCAGGTGCTGGTCCCGTCGCCCTGGGACGACTTGATCGCGTACAAGGACGCGCTCCTGGACCTCGCATCGCGGCCCGACGTGAAGGCGGTCGTCCCCTCGCTGGAGGAGAATACGTTCCTGTTCTCGAAGTACGACGAGTTTGCCGAGCACGTCGCCCCCCTCTGGCCGTCGTTCGAGGCTCTCCGAACGGCCCACGACGGGAAGCGCCTCGCCGAGGTGGCAACGGAAGCGGGCCTTCCGGTGCCGGAGACGATGTCGTTCGACGAGGTCGACGACTGGTCGCGCGAGTTGATCATCAAGCCGCGGTACGCGATCCTGACGAGCGAGTACGAGCCCTCCCTCTCGCCGTCGGAGTGCAGGGGGAAGATGGATCCGGTCCACCCCGAACCGGGCGTCGAACCGGATCGCGAGGCGCTCACCGCGGAACTACGGGGGAACCCCCCGATCGTCCAGGAGTACGTTCCGATCGCCCGCGAGTACTCGTTCAGGGCACTGTACGATCACGGCGAACCGGTGGCGACGAGCCTGAAACGGCAGATCCGGGGGAAGACGTACGCGGGCGGCGCGAGCGTCTTCTGCAAGCTGGTTCGCGACCCGGAACTGGAGGAGATGGGTCGGAGGTTGCTCGATCATCTCGACTGGCACGGGCTCGCAACGGTCCAGTTCATCGAGGATGCCCGAACGGGGGGGTTCAAACTGACCGAGATCAATCCAAGAACTTGGACATCGATCCCTCTCGACGTACGCGGAGGTATCGACTATCCGTACTTCTACTGGCTCCTGGCGCGAGGGGAACGGAACCGGATCGCGCCGCACTACAGGGATGGGTTCGCGGCCCACCTCCTCTTCGGCGAACTCCAGTACCTCCTCAGCGTCGTGCGAGACGACTACCCCAACGCGGCGCGTCCGGCGTTCAGAACGGCCCTGTGGGAGACGCTCACGTCGATCTACGAGCATCCGAACTTCTACTATCCCAAGCTGGACGACCCACGCCCCTTCGGTCGCGGCGTGCTGAACGTCCTTCCCTTCGGCGACTGACTATGATCGAGTAGTAGTTGCGTTAATCGTCCTGGCTGGGACCGTGGTGGCACTATCCCGTGACTGCTATCGGATCGTCGAATACGTTTCCCTCGAGATCCGAGACGGCTCCGAAGACTGAAGTGGTCCTCCCGAGTGGACCGTCCTCGCGACGACTAATCCGATACGGACAAACTCGGCGCTGGTTGCCGGTCAGGCGAGGACCTCGGCCACCGCCTGGGCGGTGATGAACGCGACCACGAGGGCCCCGGCGAACACGATCCACCGGAGCCTCCTCCAGAGACCCGGGGAGGCGTGGCGGGGAGAGAACAACTCGGTGCTGACGAGGAATCCGAGAAACCAAACGAAAAACGCACGTTCGAGGGTGGGGAGCGGTCGCTGGTGGGTCGACACCATCACCCCGGCGATCACGGCACACGAGATTGCCCAGACCAACTGCCAGGCACCGAACGCGCGGGTTCGTCTCTGGTTCATCTCAGACATCCCTCGGTTCGACCGGCAGGCACTTCGTCCCGGCGTCCCCGTCAGTCGAGGATAGCCGACACGACTGCGTCGGGTGGAGACCGTCCAGCGTGTCGGTCATCCTGTTAACGATGTACCGGTACGTTGGCACGTCGACAGACACGGCTAGCCACTCCGTTGATTCGACCGACTCGTTCGGACTCTCTCCGTACGAGTGATCGTCCAGTTGACGTACTCCGTACGAACAGGGTCGAGACAGGCGCGTACGAGGTTCGGTGGCATTCGTGCGTTTGTTCTACGGGAAGGACCAAAACACTAGTCGGATGATGTGTTCTCTCTGACGTTTCCGCTCGTCTCCCATGACGACGGGAGTATCATGGCCGAGTCGGCGAACTCCCCGACGAACGTGTTGTCCATGGCGGAGCAGGCGTAGAACGGCTCGTCCACAGTGCGGATGCCGCTACGGTTCCCCTGGCGCTGGTCGGTCATCCCGGCAATCGTGTTGTCGTGGACCTGGAGCGCGACCACGGCGTTCCCATCGGCGTGACAGTACACACCGTCCTGGAAGTCCCCCCAGATACTGTTCCCGCTGACACGGTTCTCCGACGACGTCACGCCGTCGGCCGACCTGACT
The DNA here is from genome assembly GCF_013401515.1 of Halorarum halophilum. NCBI lineage: Archaea > Methanobacteriati > Methanobacteriota > Halobacteria > Halobacteriales > Haloferacaceae > Halorarum > Halorarum halophilum. Next base: position 3,508,551 of record NZ_CP058529.1, read on the forward strand.
ACGACGCAGTGGCCGGTGGGGGTCTGCTTCGAAATGTCGTTGTTCAGGATCAGGTTCCGCTTCCCGCGGTTGATTATTACGTCGGCGGCTTCGTTGGCGTAGAACTTGCTGCTACTGACAACGTTCCCGTTGCCGCGCATTCGAACGGCGTGGCCGTCATTGCCGCCGAACCAGCAGGTGTCGACCCGGGCCACGCCGAGTGCCGGCCCAGCTTGCCGGTTCATCCCCATCCGGAGGCCGTCCCCGTTGGACCGGAGGAACCGGCAGCCGCGGAAGAAGTTGTCGTCCGTGGACCCCTCTGTCGAGCCCGCGAGCCAGAAGCCGGTGCCCGGCGCCGCGGCGAAGTCGCAGTCGACGAAGCGGCCGTTCCAGAACGCACCGTAGACGATGTTACCCGTCGAGTTGTTCTCCTCGTTCCCGTCGAACGTGATGTCCTGGAACCGGCACTGCATCCTCACGTCCTCGTCCGGCCTCGGCGTCACGACCAGATCCGTGTTTGCGCCGTCGTCGAGTTTGACGACGGTCGCGTTTCGTCCCCTACCGGTTAGCTGGACGCCGTGGTCGAGCGTGAGTTCGGCGCCGACGTACTCCCCCTCGCCGAGTTTGATATCGACGTTCGGTCCGTGCTCGTCGATGATGCGCTGGATGCCCGCGACGCCCTCGACCGGTTCGGCGTAGTGTGCGCCGTCGATCCCGTCTATCTGGCTCTGCCGAACCGAGCGGTCAACTGCCGATCGGTCGTTCGTCACCTCCGTCACCAGACCGGCCCCGATCGCACCGGCGACCGCTCCCAGGACGGTTCTCCGCTGAGGGTTCACCATTTGGCTTCTCCCGTGGAAGACCAACGACGAGCCATATAATCGTTACTCGTAGCGCGTCCCGTCTGCCCGCTTCGCATCGACGACGGGCACCAACCGACAGGATACCTTCAGACTCGGTGCGACGTCGCCGCTCGGGCGACCGATTCCGTCTCCCCGGGGGATGGCCCCTCAGGACTAAGTCGGCGCGAGGAGTACGTTCGACTGGTACTACTCGAATCCCCCTCCTGTAATGTCGAAGCTCGTTAAGTCATCCATCGGATCGTTCGCCGCGCAGACCGGACTCTCGCTCGTGGAGTTCATCGGCACCATGCTCGTCGCGACCATCGGTGGTCCGTCGATGCTGGGCACGTACGTGCTGTTCGTGGTGGTGTACGACGTCGGCACCCTGCTCTCCAACCTGGGGGTGTGGGAAGCGACGGTCAAACGCATCGCGGAAGGTGACTCGCGTGGGGAGTTCCTCGCGGCGTCGTTCCTGACCAGGGGGGCGCTCCTCGTGCCGGTGCTCCTCTTCCTGGTGGTGTTCCAGGACTCCATCGTCGACTACATCGGCGACCCGGTCGCGACGCCGTTCCTGCTCGCGACGGTGTCAATGGTCGTGCTCGTCGAGACGGTCTCCGCGGGGCTCCACGGGGAGCAAATGGTCGCTCGCTCCCGGAGTTCAGCGCTCGTCGGCAGCGTCGGAAAGGTGGTGATCTGGGGGGCACTCCTCTGGCTCGGCTACGGTCTCGTCGGTCTCCTGGTCGGCCTGTTGGCCAGTAAGCTCCTGCACGTCATCGTCGGCGTCCAGTTCCTCTCGATCCGGCCGCGCGTGCCGAACCGACGGCACTTCCAGCGGCTGTTCCAGTTTAGCCGGTACAGCTGGTTGGGTTCGATGAAGAAACGAGCCTGGATCTGGACCGACACGCTCGTTCTGGGGTTCTTCGTCGCCTCTGGGCTCATCGGCGTCTACGAGCTGAGTTGGCGCCTCTCGGCCGCCTTCTTCCTCATCTCCATGGCCGTTAGCTCCGTACTCTTCGCGAACGTCGACCAACTTCTCGAGAGCAAGGGCCCGGACGCCGTCAGCCGTGCCGTCAGCGAATCACTCGTCTACACCGGTATTCTGGTCATCCCCGGCGTAGTGGGCGGTATCGTGATGGCCCGGCCGCTGCTGACAGCGTTCGGTTCGGAGTACGCGATCGGCTACCCCGTGTTCGTCGTACTGTTGCTGGCGCGCCTCTCACACTGCTACGAGAACGTCTTCGCGAAGGTGGTGAACGCGCTCGACAGGCCCGACCTCATGTTCCGCGCGAACGGGATGTTCATCCTGCTCAACGTCGTCGGGAACGTCGTCGCCATCGCCACGTACGGGTGGATAGGTGCCGCGGTCGCGACCGCCGTCTCGATGAGCGTGCGAACGCTGATGGCGTACCGTTATCTGACGTCGCTGATCGACCTGACGATTCCGCGCAGGGAGATCCTGCTCGAGACGCTCGCCGCGCTGATGATGGGGGCAGTCCTACTGTGGGTTACGAGAGGAGGCCCCACGAGTACCCTCTGGACGGTTCTAACAATCGGCGGGGGCGCCACACTGTACGGCATCCTGGTACTGGCGTTCATCGGGAGAGTTCGAACGAGAGTTCGGAGCCTGGTCACCCCCTTCATCTGACGGTCGAACCCGGTATATCCGGACGCCATCCCCGGCGTAGACCAGGTTCGCCGGGACGACGTTCCGTGCGTAGAATCGCGTTCGTTCGGGGTCGATGTACGCCTCCCTGTTGCCGACGCTTGCCATCGGCCTGTCGCTGACGTATATGTACGTCGCCCCCTCCAACTCGGTCATGGCGGGAGAGACGAGAACCATCCGATCAGGGGGAATGACTTCGCGAAGGAGGATCGCGTCCCGACTCTTGATCGTACTCCACTCGTTGTAGACGGCGACGTTCGACCCGGGAGCCATCTCGTCGGCGAGCCAACGGGTCGCGTCAACTTCGCTCTGAGTGTACACCGGCCACCCGGCGTCCTGGTCGAGGTTGATACTGTACGTCGGGACCTGGTGACCGGTCACGGCGAACGCTCCCCCGGAGCTGAACAGGAACAACACGGCGAGGAACGCCGCGAACACGTTCGCGCTCCCGCTCGGCGAGAGGTCGATCACCCCGCGGGACACCCTCGACAGCAATGAGAACCCCACCGCCGCTCCGACGGGGGCGAACGGTGCGAGAGCGACGAGTGAGAAGAGGAGTATCCGGTCGAAGCCGATCCCGAAGGTGGTCACCACCGACGAGACGAGTAACGCGAGAACGAACGCCGAAAAGACCGCGTACTCCGGGTCAGTCTCGTCGGTCTCTCCAACCACGGCGGAGTAGAGTGTCCAAACGAGTCCCAGAGTGAAGAGCCCGATGAGGGCGATGTACAGCAGCCTGTACACGGACCAGAGCGGCGAGCCGAACGCCTTCGTCGCGTAGCCCGCGCCGCTGCGACCCGAGGTGGGACCGCCGATCCCTATCACCGCCTCGTATCCCCTGAGGACGACACGTTCGAAGGTCCCCCCGGACGCGCTGAACAGGTACCACCCCGCCCACTCGACGCCGAGCAAGGTGACGAACGAGGGTCTGATGGAGCCGGAACCGGCCATGTCGAGTACGTCGACCCGACGGGCGACGGCGACGGTCACGACCGTCGTCGCGAGGAACGCGATGAAGAACAGGCTGACGATGTAGTGGGAGACGATCAGCATCGTGCCGAACGCCACTGCCAGCGTTCGACTTCGAACGTCGTTCGCCGACTCGCTGAAGAGTGTGATGAGTACCAGCACCAGGAAGAGCTGTGCGACGATCTGCTTGTCGGGCATGATCTTGAAGTACCCGTAGTAGAAGACGAGACCGAACGGCGCGAGTGTGGCGACCCACTCTCCGTCGAATTCGAGCGTGCCGAAATAGTAGATGGCGACGGGGAGCAGTGACGCGATTACGGGGTAAATCAGCTTGTAGACCGACACCAGATCGATTCCGGTTACCGTCGCGAAGACGGCGGCCAGGAACGTCACCGTGAGGAGGGAGCTGTCGGCGAGCTCCCACACTCCCGTCTGATAGATCGTCCGCGCCGTGGCGTACTCGAAGTGAATGTCCCACCCCCAGAGGTGCGAGGATACGAGAGTCATCTGCAACAGCACGGAGAGCGAGACCGACCAGACGGCAACGGGCCGTAACCTCCGCGGAATCACCCCCGTGATGAGGAGGGGAGGGACGCTTGCAAGGAGCACGATGAGGACGAGCATGGGGGCGTCGTGTCCCCCCACGTTCATCGACCTGGTCGCCGCGAACGACAGGAGGGGCAAGAGCAGCAGGAGCGTCCCAGCTAGCAGAGTCTGGAGCGAGACGGTGACCGTCCGACGTTTCACTGCCGTCACGTTCGTGCGGGCGTACGCGAGTACCGAGAGAGCGACGAGCGAGAGGGCGAGCACAAGCGGCGTCCGTCTCAGCGGCCGCTCGACGCCGAGACCGGGGAGGAGGAAGTTCGTCACGACGCCGATCAGCAGGAGGAACGCACAGCTGACTCCGACAGCGTATGCGAGCATCTGCGGGGCGGGGCGGTTGATTCGAGCGACGAGCAACAGCAGGAAGCCCGGAACGAACAACGATGCGAGCGTTCCGGTCACCCCCTGGACGACAGTGTACTCGTCCCCTATCGTCGTTCCCTCGAACGCGACAAGGCCGATCGCCAGTGCCAGCGCCAGTACGATCGCGATCCGTTCGTCGACTTCGACCGTGTTCAGGGTCTCCAGGCTACCTCCCATACTACCTCGGTCGAGCTGGACGCTGGATGGCCGTTCGACCGCGGGGGACGTCCCTCGAAGAGGGTTCCCCGCGGGGAGGGACGGATGCGATGGGGAGCGAAACCGACTCGTTGCTACATACTGGGGCTACTATCGCCCCACGGGTTACGACCATTATCGTTCAGTTTCAGCGTGTGGCCCGAAATAGGTATGGGTAGGGTGCTGTCTCGCCTCGCGAGGGAGTCTCGTTCCCGCCGAGCCGGAATCGGGGGTTCCCCCACGACAGGGGTCGGCGGGCATCGCCGCGAACAGCCCTGCTCGACCCTCCCGATTTCTGACCGCGAGCAGCCGTCACGGCGCGACGACCGAGTGAACCTCCCCTCGGCCCACGCCATCGAGCCGGTCTGCATGCGGGGGGACCGTCCCGTCCACTTCATTCGATGGGGAGCTTCGAAACTTCGACGGGATGATTCTGGAACTATTCCTCGGAATTAAATATCGAAACAACGCACTGAAATGGCACTTCCGTTGTATAGGTTTGGCCATATTCGAACTAGCTTCAAACGGTCGCTCGATTATTCGGTCCTACTCTATCCACGGGTTCAATAACAAAGGAGGTGAGAGATGTTACGACGGACAAATGGCTAGCGAAGACGGGTTCGATAGCGTCGATGCGCCCACGCCGGGACAGTCGACGCGGTTCGAGAAGCCCGCGATCGGTGCCGTGGCGACGACGGACAACGCCGATCAGATCGTGCGGTTCGTCCTCCGCGGGACCCAGTTCGGTCACGGGGTACTGATCGCCTGCGGGCCGGAATCGGAGACCGATGCCGTGAGGTTCGCGAGCAGGCTCGGTGCGGACATCGTCCCGGTCGAAGGCGGAGGCGGCGGGAACTCGAGGGCCCGACTCGCCGACGCGGCATCCTCGCTGGGGTACCCGGGACTCGTTTTTTGCGACCGGCTGGACGAGTGGGTCGACTACTCCGCGACGCTGGTGCACTTTGAGGAACGGGAGGGAACGTTCACCGTCGCGCCGGTTCTCGAAGGGGACGGGAGAGGTAAAATCGGCGGGGTCCTCGTCGCGATCCCGGCGTTCAACGAGGCGGACACGATCGGGGCGGTGGTGGTGGCGGCGCGAGCCAACGCGGACGCGGTGCTCGTCATCGACGATGGCAGCGAGGACGACACGGCGATCGAGGCGGCCGAGGCGGGCGCCATCGTCGTCGAACACGAGGGGAACAAGGGGTATGGAGCTGCGTTGCAAACCGCCTTCGAGGAGGCGGAAACGCGCCTCGTCGACCACCTGGTGACGCTCGACGGTGACGGGCAACACGACCCCTCCGACGTCGGCCGTCTCGTCGAGAGGCAGCGCGAGACGGGCGCCAACCTCGTCATCGGTAGCCGGTTCGCGGACGGAGTACGGAGCACGATTCCGCCGTACCGAAAGTTCGGGCTCGGCGTCGTCAACGTGCTGACGAACCTCAGTTTCGGGGTCCTGCGCGCCGACTCGTGGGTGAGGGACACGCAGTGCGGCCTCCGCGCGTACGACCGCGAGGCCATCCGTGAACTGGCCTCTACCGAGTCGCTCGGCGACCACATGAGCGCGAGTACCGACATCCTCTATCACGCACACCGGCTCGGGTTCAACGTCGAGGAGGTCGGCGTCGTCGTCGACTACGACGTCGACGACGCCAGCACCATCAACCCGCTCTCGCACGGGTACGTACTGGTCATGAACCTCCTCAACACGATCGAGCGAGAACGGCCGTTGGTCGTCCTCTCCCTCCCCGGGTCTTTCGTCACCCTCACGGGGTTCGGGTTCGGCTACTGGGGCGTCGCGAGCTACGTCGAATCCGGCAACCTCGAGATCGAAATCGCTCTCATCGCCCTGTTCTTCATCCTCACCGGGTTTCTCACGGTCTTCACCGGCGTCATCCTCCACAGCCTGAACGGCTACTTCGACCAACTGCGCGATTTTATCTGACTGACCCGATGAGGGTACCGCCGCACGGCGGTGGGCTGGACTGGACCTCCGACGTCTGCAGTCGATATCCCCGCCCAACTTGGCTGGTATCGATTTCCCGGATACTCCCGGGAGAGCATCGGGTCGGGAGTCCACGGTCGTGCCGTTTCGGTCGAGTTCCCGGCCCGTAGGTCGTGCCGGCAGGCGTCCCCCTCCGTCTGGCTTGCCTCCAACGTGCGCGGTTGCGGTTTCCGGTCAAAGTACTCGAGTCGTTCGTGGTCCGAAGGCGACCACGATGTCGAATCCGGGACCGGGGGTCGGTGATGAGTCGCGTCCAGTAACGCCTCGGAATCGTCCGTCGGGTCGACCCTGCGAACGACAGCCACCTCGCCAGGGAACCCCCATTTCGTCGCCTCATCGGTCGAGGGTTAGAGAGGATGTACGGCCCTCTCCGGACAGGACAGGCCGTCTTACCGATTCTCGCCGGTCGGTAGAGCCGACTTACAGCGGAGGTGCATTCGCTAACCGAGCAGGTGAACGTGCGCACGGTCACGCAGCAGACCGACGTCGAAACGCGGTGTGAGATCCCGTATCGACGCGGAAGGAGGTCGACTGCCCCGGAACGGACGCCCGGAGCCGACCGGAACGACATCATCCCGTCAAGGAGGCTTCCATTACGCTTGTACGTCCGTAACGCACCCCCGAGTTCGACCCCGAGCGTCGGTAGCGACGACCGACGTCGACGGACGGGGCCGTCAGTCAATCTGCTACTGTCGGGGAAGCGGAGGTTGCCGTAGTCCCGCTACGAGGCCATCACCGGACGGATTGATTCATAGTTCCTGGGGCCGTTCTACCGAAGGGCGACTCGCTCGTCCGCCGTCTCCGACGAGGCCTGGGCCGGGGTAATGTCGCCGATGTGTTCACCGCCGGTCCGACTCCGTCGCCGCGTCGGTTTCGGTCAACAACCGCCGGACGTGACGGTGGGAGTACTCGACGCCGAACTCCTCGCGGATGTACTCCCGAGCGAGTGGCGCCGTCCAGAACGGGGCGTCGAACCCGGACTCGATCGGCGGGCGCTCGACGGCCACCTCGAACCGCGCCCGCTCGTCTTCGCTCAGGTCGGGGGTTCTCCCCGGTGGGGTATCGTCCTCGAGTGCGCCCTCGAGTCCCCGTTCCTCGAACCGATCGAGCCATTCGTAGCACGTCTGTGCGGGGATCCCCCACCTGGCCTCGATGGCGGCCGGGGACCGTCCCGCGAGATACTCGCGGGCTACGACGAGGCGCTTCACCGCCTTGCCGTCACGCGTCGTCGCGAGGAGGTCCGTGACCTCCTCCGGGCTGACGTCCGGTAGCTTCTCACCTGTTGCCGTCATGGTTCGGGGAACGCACGCCGTAGTTATGAATCCTTCTGTCCGAAAGTTCGGAAGAAGGTTCCGACTCGACCGTCGAAGCCGACGGCTGAGTGGAGTGTGTACCGATTCGGATCCGACAAATAAGGTATCGTTACGCCTAGCGATCCGTTCCGCTCAACCGATCGTCCCAGTCGATCCACTCGTGCTCCCAGCCGGTCTTCGCGAAGTAGCCCTGCTGGGCGAACTCGGCGTCCTCCCGCGCGGTCCGGTTCCGGACCGGGGCCTCCGCCTGCTCGCCCTCCACGAGCAGCGGACGGAGGGAGATCTCGCCGCACTCGTCCACCACCTCGTACCCCCGGGCGTCGTCGGCCTCGACGACGGCGAGCGTCTGTGCGGCGCCGCGTCCGAGCGGCATGACCAGCCGGCCGGTCGGCGCGAGCTGGTCGAGGAGCGCGCGCGGCGGCTCGACCGCCGCCGCCTCGACGAGCACCCGGTCGAACGGCGCGTACTCCGGGAGCCCGCGTGCGCCGTCGCCCCGGTCGACGAGGACGGCGTCGTAGCCCGCGGCCGAGAGGTTCGCCCGGGCCTCGTACACCATCCCGCGCGCGATGTCGATCGCGTGGACCCGGTCCGCGCCGACGAGTTCGGCGAGCACGGCCGGCGTGTACCCGACGCCGGCGCCGACGACGAGCACGTCGTCGCCCGACTCCACGTCGAGCGTGTCGATGAGGCGCGCGACGGTCGCAGGCGCGAGGACGACCGTCCCGCCCTGCTCCCCCGTCCGGTTTGCGTAGGGCGACTCGGCGACGAACTCCTCGCGGGGAACCTCGCGCATGGCCTGGCGAACCGCGTCGCTCGGGGTCCCGCCGAGCGCGTGTTCGAGCCCGTCCAGCATGTCCTCCCGGAGCAGTTCCGGGTCGGGGCTATCCATGGCCGAACTGAGTCCCCCGCGTTAATCAAGCGTGCGCTTGCATCCGGTCGCGGCCCGCAAGTCGGTGCCCGGAATCCGCTCGACCCGGACGTCGTCGAAGCCGGCCGCACGGAGCCACTCGCGCACTGCTTCGACGTCGTGTGCGCCGCCGTGGCCCGTCGCCAGTCCGGCGATGTCCGCGGTCACCGCGGCCTCGCTCGCGTCGGCCTCCGTCCCGTCGGAGAAGACGTCCGCGAGCACGATCGTCCCGTCCTCGTCGAGCACACCGGCGGTCACGTCGAGAAGCGCCTGAACCTCGGCAGGGTCCATACTGCTCGCCGTCCCCGCGGCGAACGCGAGGTGGAACGAGCCGTCGAGCGTCGTCGGCGTGCCCGCGTGGAGGGAAATCGTCGCGTCGCGGTACATCGGTTCGATGGCCACGACGGCGTCGGCGGAGTCGACGAGGGTGACGTCCCGGCCGCGCGCGGCGAACTCGGCGGCGTAGACGCCCGAACCGCCGCAGAGGTCGACCACGCGATCGCCGTCCGGGGCGGCGCGAACCGCGGCCGTGACGCAGGCCCGTACGACCGCCTCGCCCGTCATCGCGTGGGACCCGAGTCGGTGCAGGGTGGCGTCGTCCGGTTCCTCGGGCGGCACGCCCGTCTCCATCGTGTTCGGGAGGTCGACGAGCGCGTCGACGGTGTCGAGCGCGTGGGGCACCGCCCCGATGGAGCGGACGTCGCGCTTCGCCAGGAGCCCGAGCGCCCGGTTCGTCGGCTCGTACTCCCCGTCCACCTCCTCGAGGAAACCGAGGTCCGCCAGCACGTCGACCATCCGATCGGCTGCCGCCTCGGTCACGCCCGCCTCGGCCATCACCTCCGCGGGCGTCCCGGCGCGGTCCATCAGCGCGTCGAGGACGCCGGTTTCGCGGGCCGCTCGGAGGGCGAGCAGGGGCGCGGTTCCTAGTCCGGTCCGGTCGCGCGTCGGCATGGCTCGGACGTAGCGAACGGGAGTGAAAAGTCCACCCGTCCGGGGGTCTGCGAGCACCCGCCGATCCGCCAGTCCGACGAACCCAGACTCGTCGGCTCCGGAGCAGTGGGCCGTTTCGTCGGACCCATCCCGGAGCTATCTTTCGCGTCGGAAGGGTTATCAGATAACCCGCTTACACGACGGACGTGATCTCCCGCGAGAACACGGTCATCGTCGCGTTCATCGCGTTGGCGGTTCTCCTCCTGTTCGTACTAGCCGAGGTGACGAACCCGCCCATGTGGGCAGGTGGGGCCGTCCTGATCAGCGTCGGGGTCCTCGCCCCGCTGCTCGTCAACAACTACCTCGACGCGAAGCGGGCGTAGTTCGGCCGACGTACCGAGTAACTGGATCCGGACGATCACGGTTCACGGATCTCGGTGCCGGCGCTCGACTCCGATCCGACGTCGCCGCGGATGGCGAGTGATCCGTCCCCTAGTCGGGCCGACGGGGACGAACTGTTCGACCCGCTCTCCCGCCGATACCCCGCTTCGAAACTGTGGGACGTCCGGCGATCGATCACCGACCGAGTTCGTCGGCGACGAGGCGGGCCCACCTGAGAAGTTCCTCGTCCGCGCCCGTCGTGGCGACGCACTGCAACCCGAGCGGGAGTCCGTCCTCGGTCGATTCGACGGGGAACGTGACCGCCGGGAAGCCCGCGTTCGTCCAGGGGAGGTTCATCGCGGGATCGCCGGTGTCGTCGATCCCCTTGGGTGCCGGTCCCGGTGCCGCGGGCGTCACCCAGCAGTCGATGCCCGCCTCCTCCATGCGCGTCCGTAACCGCCGCTGGTTGTCCCGGCGGACGGTTCTCGCGGCGCCGAGTTCGGCCACGGTCGTCCCGTCCCCGCCCTCGACGAGTCGACGGGTCTCCGAGGCGTACTCGTCGGCGTGGTCGGGGTACCACCCGTGGTCGCGATGTGCCAGGGCCATCTCCGCCGCCATCAACCGTTCGTGGCTCCCGTTTAACTCCTCGACGTCTTGCAGGGCGTCCGTTCGGCGGACGTCGAACCCGGCGGACTCCAGTCGCTCCACCTGGCGTTCGAACCGCTCGCGGCCGACGGGCTCGGCCTGGTCGAGGTACGCCTCGTCGGGGACGCCGAGGGTCGGTTTCCCCCTCGGCCGCGGGACGGTTCTCCAGTCGTCACAGAGCACGGCGCCGGCGAGTTCGGCGCCTTCCAGGTCCTGCGTGAAGGTGCCCACGTGGTCGAGCGTCGGCGAGACGGGAACGACGCCGTCCGTCGGGACGCGGCCGTGAGTCGGCTTGAAGCCGACGACGCCGCAGAACGCCGCGGGTCGGATCACCGACCCGATCGTCTGGGAACCGAGCGCCAGGGGACAGAGCCCGGCGGCGACAGCCGCCGCAGAGCCGGAACTCGACCCGCCGGGGGTCCGGGTCGTGTCGTGGGGGTTCCGCGTCGGGCCGGGCTCGAAGTAGGCGAACTCGGTCGTCACCGTCTTCCCGAGCGGGACCGCGCCGGCGTCCGCCAACCGCCGCCACGCGGCGGACTCCGGGCCGTCGAACAGCTCCGGCGGGAGATCCGTGCCCGCCCGCGTCGACAGCCCGTCGACGTTGAAGATGTCCTTCACTCCGACCGGGACCCCGTACAGCGGCGGCCGTTCGGCGAGCGACTCGCCCGACCCATCGAGCGCGTCCAGACGGTCGGTCACCCGCGTCCAGCGATCGTCCTCCCGGAGGAACGCTCGGACCGTCGCGTCTACGCGCTCGACGCGGTCGCGACATCGGTCGAGATACGACGCGGGCGTCGACCGTCCAGTTCGGAAGGAGGCGACGACGTCCGCGAGTTCGGCCTCGTCGACGTACATGTTCTCCTCGTCGATAGACGCCCCCCGGGTGTTAGTGTTAGCCCCCAATCGGCTCCGGTCCGTTCGGTCGAGGTGGTGATCCGCCCGGCGTCGGCGTGCTCATCCACCGACCATCGGGACGAACCGGACGCCGCCGTGCTCCTCGCGCTCGACTCCGCCGGGCGTCACCTCCAGCCTGACGAGCTCCTGGCGGACCTTGCCGACCGGGGCGATCACGACGCCGCCCTCACGGACCTGTTCCAAGACGGCGTCGGGGACCGAGGGGGCCGCGCAAGTGAGGTAAGCGGCGTCGTAGGGCGCGTGCTCGGGCCACCCCTCGTGGCCGTCGCCGACCCGGACGTCGACGTCGTCGTAGCCCAGCCGGTCGAGCCTCTCCCGCGCGTCCGCGGCCAGCGACCCCTCGTACTCCACCGACGAGACGCTCCCCGTATCGAGGAGTTCGGCGGTGACGGCGGCGTGGTAACCGCAGCCGGTCCCGATCTCGAGCACGTCGTCGTCGGGGGCCGGCGCGAGCAGGTCGGACATGACCGCGACCATGTGGGGCGCGCTCACTGTCTGGTTCCCGCCGATTGGGAGCGGGCGGTCCTCGTAGGCCGCCCCCCGACGGTCCGGCGGGACGAACTCGTGGCGCGGGACCGCACGGAGCGCCTCGGCCGTCGCGTCCCGCCGGATCCGCCCGGCGGAGACGAGTCGGTCCACCATCCGCTCCCGTGCCACCTCGAAGTCCATGCGCGCGGGTACGGAGTGGAGGTAGAAAAACAGCCGTCCCGCCGGCGACCGGTCAGCGCCGATGCTGAGCGGATCGCCGGCGGCCGTGACCGTCGGGCGGCCGTGACCGCGGACGACCGTGACTACCAGGCGGACCAGGCGGTCGTCGTCTCGTCGCGCGCGTACACCCGCTTCACGTCCTTCGCGAACACTACGTCGCCCTCGTGGTCGAACTTCTCGCGCCGGTACCCCTCCGCGTCGTCCCGGACCTGCACGCCCTCGATCTCGAACTCGTCGTCGCCGAAACGCTCGACGTCGCCGACGGTGAACTCGAAGTCACCCGGGACGTGCACCTTCAGGCTGCGCGTCTCCTCGCGCCGTCCGTCCTTCGGGTGGACGGTGACGTTGACGCCGACGTTGTCGACGACGCGGGTCCAGACGGTCCCGACCTCCTCCAGCTGGGCCTCCTCGACGCGGTGCTCGCCGTCGAGTTCGACGGCGGTGACGCGGACCTGCTGGATGGCCTCGGGCGTCTCGACGACGAACTCGTCGCCGAGTTCGACCGTCTCCTCGGGGTTCCCCGGGAGCGTCGTCGGGTACGACTCCCCCTCCTGGGAGACGACGACGTCGACGTCGACCGTGGTCGGCGCCTCGATCTCGATCTTGTGCGTGTGGCCGCACTCCGTACAGCGGACGGTGGCGTGACCGCCCGGTTTCAGCACCTCGTGTGCCGTCCGGGCGCCACAGCCTGGGCAGTCCGCCGGCACGCGCTCGGCGGCGTCGGAATCGCTCATGTGGTCGCCTACCGGGTCACGGCCTATAACGTCTCGTTTCTGCCCGCGCGGTGGACCGCCCGGAGTCGGGGGACCACCCACCAGTACCTCTATCGACGTTCCGGCCCCATACGAGAGCATGACGACGACAGCGGAACTCGCCGAGTTCGCCGACTCCGTCTCGTACGAGTCGTTGTCGACGGACGTCCGGGAGGAACTCAAGAAGCGCGTGCTCGATTCGGTCGGCATCGGCATCGGGGCGATCGGCGCGGAACCGGTCGACGCCGTCGCGGCCACCGTCACCGAGTTCGGGGGCGACGGCCCGTGCCACCTCTGGGGGCGCGAGGAGACCGCCCCGCCGGCCGACGCGGCGATGTACAACACGGCGCTCACGCGATATCTCGACTTCATGGACTCGTTCCTCGCGCCCGGGGAGACGCCGCACCCGAGCGACAACATCGCGAGCATCGTCGCGTGCGGCGAACTCGCGGACGCGTCCGGGACTGAACTGATCGAGGGGATCGGCGTCGCTTACGAAGTCCAGGGTGAACTCGCGTGGAACGCGCCCGTCCGGGACCGGGGCTTCGACCACGTGACCCACACGGTCATCTCGGCGGCCACCGGCGCCGGGACGGTTCTCGATCTCCCCGACGAACAGCTTCGGAACGCCATCGGCATCGCGGGGACCGCGCACAACGCGCTCCGCGTCACCCGGACGGGCGGGATCAACGAGTGGAAGGGGATCGCGAGCGCGAACGCCGCCCGGAACGCCGTGTACTCCGTGATGCTCGCCCGAAACGGGATGGAGGGGCCGGTCGACCTGTTCGAGGGTCAGAAGGGGTGGAAGGAGGTCGTCTCCGGGGAGTTCGAGGTCGATCTCGACCCCGGGTGCGAGCACGTGTTCGACACGATGACGAAGCGGTACGTCGCCGAGACGTACGCGCAGTCGGCGGTGGAGGGGATCATCGAACTCGCCGAGCGGGAGCGGATCGACCACGAGGCGGTCGAGGCGATCCGCCTCGAGACGTTCGCGGGCGCGAAACTCATCATCGGCGGCGGCGAGGGGTCGCGGTACGAGGTCGAGACCAAGGCGCAGGCGGATCACTCGCTCCCGTACATGCTCGCGGCGTCGCTCATCGACCGGGAGATGACCAACGCGGCGTACGAACCCGAGCGGATTCGTCGCGACGCCGTGCAGACGCTGCTCCGGACGGTCGCGGTCGAGGAGGACCCGGCCCTGACCGACCGGTTCGAGGACGGCGAGATGCCCGCCCGTATCGAGGTCGAACTCGCGGACGGCACGGTCCATCGGATCGAGAAGGACGCGTTCGGCGGCCACCCGTCGGAGCCGATGTCCTGGGAGGGGGTCGAGGCGAAGTTCGCGACGATGGCCGAGGGGCGCTACGACGAGGCCCGCCGGACCGAGATCGTCGAGACGATCCGGGACCTCGAGGAGCACGACGTCGCCGACCTCGTCGGCCTCCTCGACTGACCGGCTGACGCCGGGGGTACCCCTAAGGAAATCGCGGCCGTCTCTCCACGAGCCATGCCCGACTCCGAGAGAGCGTTCGGCTTCCTGCACCAGAACCACCGGCCGGACAAGCCGCGCGAGAAGGGGATCACCGAGATACGCGGCCCGTACTACGATCCGATGGGCCCCCGGGAACTCCGCGACATCCTCGAGACGATGGGCCGGTACGTGGACATCTACAAGTTCTCCGGCGGCTCTTTCGCGCTGATGCCCGAGGACGCCGTTCGGGAACTCATCGACGTCTGCCACGAGTACGACGTCGAGGTGTCGACCGGCGGCTTCATCGAGAACGTGCTCGTCCGGGACCACGACGAGGTCGAACGGTACGTCGAGGAGGCCGGCGATCTCGGCTTCGACATCGTCGAGATCTCCAGCGGGTTCCTCGCGATCGACGTCGACGACATGGTGGGGCTCACCGAGCTTGTCGACGACCAGGGCATGAAGCCGAAACCCGAGATCAACGTCCAGTTCGGCGCGGGCGGCGCGTCGAGCGTCGAGGAACTCGAGGGCGAGGAGGCGATCGACCCGGCGAGCGCCATCGCGGAGGCCGAGCGACACCTCGACGCCGGCGCGTACAAGATCATGGTCGAGTCGGAGGGGATCACCGAGCGCGTCCGCGAGTGGCGGACGGACGTCGCGTTCGCAATCGCGAACGAGGTGGGGATCGAGCACTGCGTGTTCGAGGCGGCCGACCCGCCGGTGTTCGAGTGGTACATCAAGAACTTCGGCCCGAACGTCAACCTCTTCGTCGACAACTCCCAGATCGTCGAACTCGAGTGCATGCGGTCGGGGCTCTGGGGGAAGAAGAGTAGCTGGGGTCGGACCGTCACCTACGACCGCGGGTGAGCGGGAACTGATCGTCCCCGACGGTCCTCACCCGCGAGAGCCGTCAGGCGGTCCTGCCGACTACATGGTGAACTCGTGCGGAAAAGCGCCGACGGGCGGGGCTCGAGACGGCCGTTCCCTACTCCCCGTCGTTCGATCCGTCCTGCCCGTCGTCCGGTTCATCCTGGTCCTGATCCTCGGTCCCCGAACCGGTCATCTCGTCGGACTCCTCCGCCGCGGACGACTGGACCTCGTCGATGTCAATGGGGGTTCCCAGTTCGTCCTCCCGGATCGCGTCGTCGAGCGTCCCCCTGTCCGTCACGGCTCCGAGGCCCCTCTCCCGGACCGCGTCCTTGATCGTCCCCGCGTCGATCGCCGAATCCACGTTATCGGAGTTCGTGGACGACTTCAGGGCCCGTCGCACGATGACGTATCCGGCCATCGCGACGCTCCCGGATGCGACCGCTCCCGGGAGACCGTATCGCTTGTACCCGAACTTGACCGCCTTCTTCCCGACCGTGTACGCTCCGAGCATTGGGTGACGAATTCAGCCCGGGAACGGCAAGAGGCTGCTGCTTTCCAGGGACGGTGCGGGTGCGATACAGCGACTCAGTCGAGCGATTCGGCCACGGAGGCGTGGGGTGTCGGAGGCGACCGACACGCTGGGCGCGGATCCCCCGACACGACGACCCTCGAACTCGGGGTACCGGCGGTTCTTATACTCTCCCGGCACACACCGTGTAACCGTGACCGACGCCGACCTCCGCCTCGCCGTGACGACCCGCGCGGAGACGTTCGAGCGGATCCGGGGGCCGTTCGCGGAGCGCGGTATCGCGGTCGTCCACGCCGACCCGACCGAGCGGGTACTTCCCCTCGCCGACCCCGGCTTCCCGGACGCCGACGTCGGCTGGGTGTACCCGTCGCGGCTGATGGAGGGCGCGGTGCTCGACGCCCACCTCGACGTCCCCTGGGTGAACGGCCGCGACGCGGTGCTCGCCTCGCGGAACAAGGCCGGCGTCCTCGCGTCGCTGGGCGAAGCGAGGCTGCCCGTCCCCGAGACGACGCTCGTGTCGAACCCCGCGGACGAGGACGCGGTGCTCGACGCGGCCGCGGGGATCGGCTACCCCCTCGTCCTCAAGCCGAACTCGACGACCCGCGGGGTCGGCGTGACGAAGGTCGCCGACCCCGACTCGCTGCTCGGCTCGACGGACTACCTCGACCTGGTGCACGACTACCGGGCGACTGGCGACAAGTCGTACCTCCTCCAGGAGTTCCTCCCGGACGCGCGCGACTACCGCGTGATGGTCGTGGACGGGGCGTTCGCCGGCGCCGTCGAGCGCCGGCTTCCCGACGATGAGACGGCGGCAGGGAAGTGGAAACACAACGTCCACCGGGGAGCCGTCGCGGAGGGCGTATCCCCGCCCGGGGAACACCGACGGCTCGCCGAGCGCGCGGCCGACGTGCTGGACGTCCCGCTGCTCGGGGTGGATATTCTGGAGACCGATGGGCGCCTCGTCGTCTCCGAGACGAACGCGCGGCCGACGGTGGACGAGGCGACGAAGTACGAGGAGGGGTTCTACGACGACCTGGCTCGACTGGTCCGGCGGACCGCGGACGGCGGCCGGACCTGAGTACTACTCCACGTCGATGTCCGCCGACGGCTCCAGCGCGTCGAAGGTCACCTCGAGGACGCCGTTGTTGAACGACGCCGAGGCGGAGTGCTCGTCGACGCGGACGGGGAGCCGGACGCGCTCGTCGTAGCGCCGCGTCTCGCTGTGGGCGCTGATGGTGAGCATCCGCCCGTCGCACTTCAGGTCGATGTCGTCCTTCCCGACGCCGGGGAGGTCGGCCACCAGCCGGACCTGCCCATCGTCGTGATGGACGGAGACGTGCGTCTCGCTGCCGAAGCCCGCATCGCCGCCCCGGGATCCCGCGCCCGTCATTTGGTTCATCATCCGCTCGATCTCGTCGAAGATGTCGCCGAAGGGGTCGTCGCGGTCGTCCCGCATGAGGCGTCATTGCTCGGTGGTGCCGATAAGCCTTCTCCCCCCGGCAGGGGTCGGGCGGCGCGAACGAATCCTCCACCGATGCCGAAGGATTGGTCGATGATGTCCCACGTCTAAAGATGATATAGCTCTGAAACTCGTGCGCTGGTGACGATATATCGTACGGACTCTCGACTGATGGTCGGCCGATTCGAACTTGATCGTCCCCAAGCGGACCATCGTCGCGGCCGGCCGGATGGACAGGAATTCCGACACGCCAGTCTCTCGCGATGGGGTCTCTTTATCCCACTAGTGCGGTTTTTCACGATGTGATGTTTCCGAGAGCATCTCTATCCGTGCCGGCAGAGATTCCCGCCCAGGAATCAGATGAAGTGGGGAAATATAAAATTTCGATAATAGAAACCAGTACGTCACGACTGACTCGAACCGATCGACCCCAGGCGGATTTCGCTTCCCCCGTCGAGTGAGTTGGACTACCGCTCCCACGCGATATCGGGTCGAACCACTTCGGAGGAGAGAACCGATACAGCCGACCACATGGCCGAACGGGGCGCGTAACGGGAACGGGTCAATCCCCGGCTCAGAGCAGGGACTCGACTTCCTCGGGGGTCGTGACCGCGAGGTCGCCGCGAATCGTGCGCTTGAGCGCCGCCGTGGCACAGCCGTACCGCAGCGCCGTGGTGAGATCGTCGCCATCCAGGTAGCGCGCGAGGAACCCGCCGACGAAGGCGTCGCCCGAGCCGATCGAATCGATCGTCTCCACCTCGAACGTGTCCGCCCGGACGGCGGAACCGTCGCGGAGCGCGGTCGCGCCGTCGCTGCCCTGCGTGACGACGACGGTGTCGATACCGAACTCGTCGGCGAAGTACGCGGCCCGCTCCTCCACCGGACCGGTCTGCTCGAAGATCAGCTCCGCGTCGCGCTCGGGAACGAACAGGAGGTCGACGGACGGGAGGAGGTCGACGAGCGTGTCGCGGGCCTCCGCGGGCGTCCAGAGCTTCGACCGGTAGTTGACGTCGAACCCGGTCGTGACGTCGGCGTCGCCGGCGATGTCGAGCAGTTCGCTGGTGGTGTCGAACAGCGTCGCCGAGAGCGCGGGCGTGATGCCGGTCGTGTAGAACATGTCCGCGCTCCTGACGCGGTCGAGGGGGAGGTCCTCGACCCGGGTCGTCCGGACGCTGGCGTCGTCCCGGTCGTAGATCACGTTCCGTCGCTCGGTGATGCTCTCCCGATCGATGTAGTAGACGCCCTGGCGGCCCTCGTCCAGCACGACGTCCGTGTCGACCCCGTGTGAGTGGAGCTCCGAGAGGACGCGACGGCCGAGCGGCGAGTCCGGGAGCTTCGAGAGCCACGCGGTGTCGAGGCCCAGACGCTGGGCCGCCACCGCGACGTTGCTCTCGGCGCCGGCCGCGTGGACGTCGAGCGTGTCCGTTCGTTCGAGCGGCTCGCCGGTGGGGGGCGAGAAGCGGAGCATCGACTCGCCGAACGTCACCAGGTCAGTCATCTCGGGGGAGAAGGCGCGGGCTGCTTTCCAGGCGCTGCATGGTCGAGGAGTGGAGTTGGGACCGATATAATAGCTTCGCGATGGGGACACCGGGCCCGTTTCGTCTGGTGAAATATCGGGGGCGCGGAGCCGATCGGCGGGGAACGCCGACGAATCAGACCAGCCGGTCGCCGTCCGGCGAGAACACCCACCCCTCCCCGACGTCCACGTCGACCGCGAGGCGATCGGTCCCCCGCGACACCTGCCCCTGCTGTGTCACCGCGGAGAGCGGCTTCTCCCCGATCGAGAGGTGGACCGCGTCGCGGTCGCCGAGCGGTTCCACGACGTCGACGGCCGCCTCGAAGTCGCCCGTCGCCGTCGTGAGGTCGAGGTACTCGGGGCGGATGCCGAAGACGACGTGGTCGCCCGCCCGGTCGCGGAGGGCGTCGGCCTGCTCGGGCGTGGGTTCGAGCGTGAACTCGTCGCTCTCCAGGCGGACGGAGCCGCCGTTCGTGGCGACCTGACAGTCGAAGAGGTTCGGCGACGGGGAGCCGATGAAGTCCGCGACGAACAGGTTCTCGGGATCGTGCAACGTTGCTTAACACACTAATCTGTTAAACTATTCGTTCCTCCGAGGGTGGCCGTAGGAGATTGCTTTGTCGAATCCCCTGTTCTACTCTTCCAACCGACAACGAAACCCGACAGCCGGATGCGAAAGAAGAGGGGCGCATATACCAATATACAATACTAAACTGATAACCGATAGAAGAGCGTTATCGGACGTCGAAAGCCGACGATCCCTTCATCCGATTCCGTCTGATCGGCCGGTAGGAATTCGTTCGTCTGACCCCCCATGAGACCCGACTTTGGTAGCGAAGGGACGACTCGCCCGTGAAGCACGTTGGACGAGAACTCGCGGCTCAAATGGCTTCACGGCGTGCTCCGAACCACCCGCTTCGGCCGGAGAGTCGTGGAGGAGACGAGGAATCGAACTCCGTGTCGTTTCGTCAGGCTTCTCGCCGGCCGTCGCCGAATTGGACCGGCCCCGGTTTTCTCAGTGCTCATCAGAATATGTAGATGAACCATGGGCCACCAAATCAGTTATAAATATTCTAGGTGGTGTTCACCCCCGCCGATATCTCGGAAATAGGGAACATGTCAACTCGTTCGAGTCTCGGTCTCGATTCCAGGCCGCACCCAGTCTTGACTACAACAATTAAGGCCCTCGCGGACTGTTTTTCGATTATGAGTAAATCGAACCTCTCGGCGGGGGACGACGTGACGAACCCGGTCCGCGTCGGCTTGAACGGGTTCGGCCGCATCGGTCGGAACGTCTTCCGCGCGGTGCTCGAGGATCCGCGGATCGAACTCGTCGGCATCAACGACGTGATGTCGGGCGAGGACATGCACTACCTCGCCTCGTACGACTCGGTGATGGGACGGCTCGAC
Organism: Halorarum halophilum; assembly: GCF_013401515.1. NCBI lineage: Archaea > Methanobacteriati > Methanobacteriota > Halobacteria > Halobacteriales > Haloferacaceae > Halorarum > Halorarum halophilum. Next base: position 3,528,976 of record NZ_CP058529.1, read on the forward strand.
GGCCTCTCCTACGACAACGCCAGCGAGGAGTTGGCCATCGGCGACACGGCCGTCCCCGTGCTCGACGAGCAGGACCCCGCGGACCTGCCGTGGGACGAGTACGACGTCGACGTCGCCCTCGAGTGCACTGGCGTGTTCCGCACGCGCGAGGACGCGATGCGACACGTGACGGCGGGCGCGGACACGGTCGTCCTCTCGGCGCCGCCGAAGGGGGAGGAACCGGTGAAACAGCTGGTCTACGGCGTGAACCACACCGAGTACGAGGGCGAGGAGGTCGTCTCGAACGCCTCCTGCACCACGAACTCCGTGACGCCCGTCGCGAAGGTGCTCGACGAGGAGTTCGGCATCGACCACGGCATGCTCACGACGGTCCACGCCTACACCGGGTCCCAGAGCCTCGTCGACGGCCCGAAGGGGAAGACCCGCCGCGGCCGCGCGGCCGCCGAGAACATCGTCCCCACCTCGACCGGCGCCGCGAAGGCGGCCACCGAGATCCTGCCCCAGCTACAGGGAAAGCTCGACGGGATGGCGATGCGCGTGCCGGTCCCGAACGGCTCCATCACCGACCTCGTCGTCGACCTGGAGTCCTCGCCCGACGCGGAGGCCATCAACGACGCGTTCCGGGCGGCCGCCGACGACGGCCCGCTGGCGGGCGTCCTCGGCTACACCGACGACGAGGTCGTCTCGCGCGACATCGTCGGGCTGCCGTTCTCCTCGTACGTCGACCTGAACTCGACGAACGTCGTGGGGGAGGAGGGGCTGGCGAAGATCCTGACGTGGTACGACAACGAGTACGGCTTCTCGTGCCGCCTGCTCGACATGGCGGCGTTCGTGGAAGGGAACTGACGCCGGGCGCGCCCCTCGGTCGGGCGTGAGCGTTCCGGTCGTCCCGTTCCTCGTGTTTCCCACAGCGGTGTCCTTTTTCACCTAGGGGGTCGGACGTTCGAGCATGCTTCACGCCGAAGGGCCACTCCTGACCGTCGACCTCGACGCGCGGGAGGCGACGACCGATGACGTCGACGACACGCTCGCCCGATTCATCGGCGGTCGGGGCGTCAACACGGCGCTCGCGTACGACCGCATCCCGTTCGACGCCGACCCGTTCGGACCGGAGAACCGCGTCTACCTCTCGACCGGGCCGATGCAGGCCAGCCGCATGAGCTTCACCGGCCGGATGGCAGCCACTGCGCTCTCGCCGCTCACCGGCGGGTTGCTCTCGTCGAACGCCGGCGGCTTCCTCTCGCGGAACTTCACCGGAACCGGCAACGCGGTCGTCGAACTCGTCGGCGCCGCCGACGAACTGCTCGCGATCCACGTCCGGGACGACGGGGTCGAGTTCGAACCGGTCCCCGACCTCGCCGGAGCCGAGGTGCCCGAGGTGACCGAGTGGGCCGAGACGGAACACGACCTGGAGGCGGAGAACCTCGCCTGCATCGGCCCTGCGGGCGAGAACCGGGTCCGGTTCGCGTCGGTCATGACCTCCGAGACGCGCGCGTTCGGCCGCGGCGGCCTAGGCGCCGTCCTCGGGGCGAAGAACGTGAAGGTGCTCACCTTCGAGGGCGACGCGGCCCCCGAGATCGACGTCGACGCGACGGCGATGGACATCCACCGCGAGGCCGCGACGAGCGAGCACATCATGAAGCGCCAGGGGACCACCAGCGTCACCGACCTCGCGAACGAGGTGGAGGCGTTCCCGACGCGCTACTTCTCCGAGACGTCCTACGAGAAGGCCGAATCCATCAACGGCGACGCGGTCGAGGACAAGAAGTTCAAGAAGGGGACCTGCTCGCAGTGCGCGTTCGCCTGCAAGCTCCCGACGAGGGACGAGGCCGCCGGTGTCGAAACGGAGGGGCCGGAGTTCGAGACGGTGATGTCGTTCGGTGGCAACTGCGACGAGGACGACATCGTCGAGGTCATGCGCTCGAACGAGCAGTGCGATCGCTACGGGCTCGACACCATCTCGGCGGGCGACACCGTCGCCGCCTACCTGGCCAGCGAGGACGCCTTCGGCGACACGGAGTTGATCCACGAACTGGTCGACAAGATCGCCCACCGTGAGGGGATCGGCGACACGCTGGCGGAGGGCGTCGACCGCGTCCATGGCGAACTCGGCGTCGACAACTGGACGGTGAAGGGGATGGACTTCCCCGCCCACGACGGTCGTACCCTCAACGGCCAGGGGCTCTCGTTCGCGGTAGCGAACCGCGGCGCCGACCACATGTACGCCACCTTCTACGCGTACGAGTACCCGCTCGTGGCCAAGGAGGAAGCGTTCGACCCCGAGGGCCTGCCGCCCGAGAAGGTCGAACGCCTGGTTGAGGTCGAGAACACCCGCGCGCTGGAGGACTGCGGGATCATCTGCCGGTTCTCGCGCGGCATGATGACGCCCGAGCGCTTCGAGGCGCTGTTCGAGGCGGACTACGACGACCTGCTCGCGGTCGGCGACCGCGTCGTCACGCTCGAACGGCGGTTCAACAACGAGCGCGGTTTCGACCGCGCCGACGACACGCTGCCGTACTCGCTCGACGGGTTCCACGAGGCGCTCGACGAGTACTATAGCGTCCGCGGCTGGACGCCCGACGGCACCGTTCCCGCTGACGCCGCCGGGAGTGCGGCCGGCGGGGCGAGCGCGGACTGAACTGCGGGCGTTCTGGAGGGCCGGATCTCCCCAATTCCTCGGGAAACGGCAGTGTTACGACACGTTTCGACGGCAGTGGGGTAGTTTTATCCGACTATTTCACGTCGGTACGAGCATGGGTACTCGAATCAAGCGGACGCTGAACCGCGTCAAGTTCGCAGCCATCGGTGCGGCCGCCGGCGCCTCGCTGGGGGCACTCGTCAGCCGGAACGCCGCGAGTACCGCGGCCGGCGTCGGCGCGCTCGTGGGCGCGACGATCGGGGAGAAACGCTCGACGGTGGAGACGACGATCGATCAGATCAAGACGAAGAAGCAGTCGTAACCGTCACCGACCGGCCCGGGCGTTCTCGACCGAGCGCGCTCGGTCCGCGTAGCGGGAGAACCTGGATGGGAATCGATTTCCCGTCGTTCGAACTGATGGGGTCAGCCGGATCCGTCCCGATCAGCCCGATCCGTCGGAGTCGGCCGCGTTCGTCGGTGTTCCCCGCCCTGCCCGATCTCGACGCCACGGGAACGTACCAAGGTCCCACCATTCGTGACAGTTTACGGTTCGTAACCGGTGATGAATAGGCGAGTTCTTGGTGGTGGAGGGAGTACGCCGGGCACATGACGGGCGAGGGAACCGTGCTCCGCATCGATCCGCACGTCCACTCGGAGGACTCCTACGACGGGCACGAACCGGTCGAACTCGTCCTCGAGCACGCCAGCGACATCGGCCTCGACGGGGTCGTCATCACCGACCACGACTCGATCGACGAGTCGCTGCGTGCCGCCGAACTGGCGCCCGAGTACGGGCTGGTGGGCATCCCGGGGGTGGAGGTCTCGACCTCCGCCGGCCACCTGCTCGCCATCGGCGTCGAGGAGCGGCCGAAGAAGGGACGGCCGCTCGAGGAGACCATCGAAACCGTGCGGGACCGTGGCGGGGTCGCGGTCATCCCCCACCCGTTCCAGCGGAGCCGGCACGGGGTGCGGAAACGCTGGATCGACGACTGCGACGGCATCGAGGTGTACAACTCGATGGTGTTCACGGGCTACCGGAACCGCCGGGCCAACTCGTTCGCCGAGCGACTCGGCTACTCGAAACTCGGGGCCAGCGACGCCCACCACATCCGCAACGTCGGCCGGGCGTACACGGAACTCGAACTCCCCGACGTCGACGCCGGGACGCCGCCGGCCGAGATCGCGGTCGACGACGTGATCGACGCGTTGCGGTTCGGGAAGACCCGGGTACGGGGCAAGCGGACGCCGATCCACCGGAGCGCGCGCCAGTACACAAAGGGCGCCGTCCGGAAGAGCGCCTACCTGTTGACGTCGAGGGTCCCATACGTGCCGCCCTGGCCCGCCTCGATGCGGGACGCCTGACCCGTACCGCGCCACCGGGAGCACCTGCATTCGGGCGAGTAAAAAGACATTACTTGCCACCAGTCGACGGGTCAACCATGATCCTACGGAAGCCGCCATTGCGCGATGTCCACGCCGAACGCGGCGCGTCGTTCACCGAGTTCGGCGGCTGGGACATGCCGGTGGAGTTCGACTCCATCAGGGCGGAGCACGAGGCCGTGCGCGAGGCGGCCGGCGTCTTCGACGTCTCCCACATGGGCGAGATCGAGGTCGTCGGGCCGGACGCCACGGCGCTGATGCAACGGCTCACCACCAACGACGTCACCGCGCTCGCCCCGGGCGACGCGCAGTACTCGGCCATCTGCCGCGAGGACGGCGTCATGCTGGACGACACGGTCGTCTACCGGTTGCCCGACGAGGACGGGGAGGACGCGTACCTGCTCATCCCGAACGCTGGGCACGACGAGGAGACGTACGACCGCTGGGTCGCCCACCGCGACGACGCCGACCTCGACGCCGAGGTCCGCAACGCCACCGAGGACTGGGCGATGTTCGCCGTGCAGGGACCCGACGCGCCGGACCTGGTCGCGGACGAGGCCGACGCGGACGTGCTCGACCTCTCGAAGTTCACGGCGACGTTCACCGATGTCGCCGGGGTCGAGTGCTGGGTGGCCCGCACGGGCTACACCGGCGAAGACGGCTTCGAACTGCTGTGCCCGTGGGACGACGCCGAGACGGTCTGGTCGGCGTTCGCCGACGCCTGCCAGCCGTGCGGGCTCGGCGCGCGCGATACGCTCCGCATCGAGTACGGGTTCCTGCTCTCGGGGCAGGACTTCCACCCGGACGACGAGCCGCACACGCCGTACGAGGCCGGCATCGGCTTCGTCGTGGACCTCGACACGGAGTTCGTCGGCCGGGACGCGCTCGCCGAGCAGACGGACGCCGGCGTCGAGGAGTCGTTCGTCGGCATCGAACTCCGGGAGCGCGGCGTCGCCCGTCACGGCTACGACGTGACCGACGAGGACGGCGCCGTCGTCGGCCGAGTGACCAGCGGCACGATGAGCCCGACCCTCGGCAAGCCCGTCGCGCTCGGCTACCTCCGGACCGACCTCACCGAGCCCGGCACGGCCGTCGACGTCGTCGTCCGGGGCGAGCCGAAGCGCGCGGAAGTAGTGGCCACGCCGTTCGAGTGACGCCGCTCCCTCGGTGACGTCGCGCCCGCGGTGACGCGGGAAAGCAAACTCGTCATGTACCCGTGCCGAGCACGCCGACCATGGAGTACGACCACGCCGACCCCGAGCATGCGGGACGGCTCCACCACGTCGAACTGTACGCGTCGGACCTCGACGCGTCGGTCGACTTCTGGGGGTGGCTGCTCGGCGAACTCGGCTACGAACCCAAGAACGAGTGGGACGCCGGCCGCTCGTGGGTCAACGGACCGACGTACGTCGTGCTCGCGCGGGCCGACGAGTCGGATCTCCCCTTCGACCGGCGGGCCGCCGGGCTGAACCACCTCGCGTTCCACGCCGCCTCGCGCGAGCAGGTCGACGAACTCACCGCGGGCGTCCGCGAGCGCGACGACGCGTCGGTGCTGTACGAGGATCGCCACCCGTTCGCCGGCGGCTACTACGCCCTCTACTGTGAGGACCCGGAGGGCCTCAAGGTCGAAGTGGTCGGACCAGAGTGACGGGACGCGTCCCGGGCTGACCGTCCGGACAACTCGGGCACCTCCTCCGCGTGCCGTCTGACTCGCCGAAAGGGTGGGGCTTTTTGCTCCACTCTCGGTAACCTTCGGCAACACCTCACCATGAGCTTCGACGTACCCGACGGAAACCGCTACCGCGAGTCGCACGAGTGGATCTCGACCGAGGCGCCCCACCGCGTCGGCATCACCGACTTCGCCCAGGACGAACTCGGCGACGTCGTGTTCGTCGAACTGCCAGACGTCGGCGACACGGTCGAGGCCGGCGAAGAGTTCGGCGTCGTCGAGTCCATCAAGGCCGTCTCGGACCTGTACGCTCCCGTCAGTGGCGAGGTGACGGCCGTCAACGAGGACCTGTTCGACCGGCCGGAACTGGTGAACGAGGAGCCGTTCGGCGACGGCTGGATGCTGGAGGTCGAACCCTCGGACGAGGACGACCTCGACGCGCTCCTCCCTCCGGAGGACTACCGGGACCAAATCGAGTAACCGCGGACGGACGATTCCATCCGGGGGTCGCCCGCGGATTCTCACGGGGCGTCACCAGCCCCGTGGCGCGACTGAACTAGTCAGTGTGACCGTCGTCGCGACTCGCCTCCACCGAATCGGGACGGATCGGATCGATCCCCCGCGACGGGCCGTTTCGTTCGTCGACGAGCGGTAGGGCGCGGAGCTGTTCGGCGTTGAGATCGGAGATGAGCGTGCTGCGCGCGGAGTGTGCTCGCCCCTCGTCGTACGACTCCTCGACGTCCGCCCTGGTCGCGGTGGTCCGACACCGCACCGTCGTGCCGGTCAAATCGATCTCCAGCAGGAGGTACGACTGGGGGAACGAGGCGAGCGACGGCGAGATCAGGCCCCGGACGCCGCGCGGGCGTGTGAGCGACAGCAGGTGGACGTGCCCCGAGAGGTGGAGGGGAACGTCGTGGGCGGCGAGGACGTCCACCAGGGCGTCGGCGTTCCCGACCGGCGGGTGGGGCGCCCACCCGTCGCTTCCGATGTGCTCCACGAGCCCCGGCAGGTTGTGGTGGGACACGACGATCGGGTCGGTCGTCCCCGGTAACGTCGCCTCCAGCCAGTCGAGCTGGTCCTCGGAGACGACGTCCAGTTCCGGATCGTCCCCCTCCGTCTCCGCCGGACTCATCGCGCTGTTCAGGCCGATGACGTCGAGCCCGTCGAGGCGGAGGTGGACGGGGAAGCCGTCGTCGGTGAAACGCTCCGCGAACGCCGAGACGGGGAACTCCTTCACGTCGTGGTTACCGGGGACCGCGAGAACCGGGATGTCGACGTCATCGAGCGCCGCCTCGATCCAGTCGAGGTTCTCCTCCTCGCCGTCCTTCGTGAGATCGCCCGAGAGGAGGAGGGCGTCGACCCCCAGCGCCTCGACCTCCGCCAGCGTGGCGCGGAAGCGGTCGCGGGTCCGGTGGAGCATCTTCCACGTCCCGTGCTCGTCGCCGGCGACGTGTGGATCGGAGACGACGGCGAGACGCAGGGGGACCGCGCTCCGCGGTCGATCGAAGCGCGCGGCGTGCTGTTCGTCGGTCGTGAGGGCGTCGTAGGCGACGTCGTGGGGCGTTTCGTCCTCGGCGAACGAGTGTCGGTCGGCGAGTTCCCGGGCGTTCATTCCTACCGTCCTCTTGCCACCGGTGAGTATATAAGAGCAACGGCAAAAATATTGTTATACTCTATAATCTATATATTTCCTGGGCGTCGGGGGCAGACTGACTAGTCGGTCGCCCGGACCCTTCACGGAAACCGTCTGCTCTCCGGCACGGCGAACCGGGAGCGAACGACTCTTGACCGCCCGCTCGTTGGCACACTCATGGACAGGCGTGCACGCGATTCGGGTCTCGGGTGGCACGAACGTGACGATGGAGGGTTCCCCAAGCGATGAGCGGACGGTCCGAGGGCACACCCTTCGCCCCGCACACGGCGGAGACGACCGCGGAGATGCTCGCGGCGGTCGGCGTCGACGAGGAGGCCGAACTGTTCGACATCCCCGACGCGGTCGCCTTCGACGGCGAGTTCGGCATCCCGGCCAGGAGCGAACGCGAGGTCATCGGTGACCTCCGGGACACGTTCGCGCGCAACGACGACCTCACCGAGTTCCTCGGTCGGGGTCACTACGGCCACTACGTCCCCGCGCTGGTAGACGACCTCTCGTCGCGTTCCGAGTTCCTCACGAGCTACACGCAGTACCAGCCGGAGATCACCCAGGGGTTCCTCCAGGCGCTGTTCGAGTACCAGTCGATGCTCGTCGAACTGACGGGCCTGCCGGTCGCCAACTGTTCGATGTACGACGCGGCGACGGCGCTCGCGGAGGCCGCGCTGCTCGCCGACCGCGTCCGCTCGACCAGCGGCGAGACGGTGCTCGTCCCCGAGGACCTCCGGGACGGCAAGCGCTCCACGCTCGACAACTACGTCGACGGCTCGTCGCTCTCGGTCGCGACGTACCCCTACGACGACGGGGTCGTCGACCTCGACGCGCTCCGCGACCGCGTCGACGACGACGTCTGCTACGTCTACGCCGAGAACCCCACCGTCACGGGCGCCATCGAGGAAAACCTCGCGACTGTCGGCGACGTCGCGGCCGACAACGACGCGCTGTTCTGCGTCGGTAGCGACGTCGTCGCGCTCGGCCTCCTGCGGGAACCGGCGTCGGCCGGCGCGGACGTCGTCGTCGGCGAGGCGGGCGCGCTCGGCCTCCCGACGGCCTACGGCATGGGGCTCGGGCTGTTCGCCTGCCGCGAGGAGTACCTCCGGCAGGTGCCGGGTCGGCTCGTCGGCGCGGGCGAGGACGCCGCCGGGATGCGGGCGTACACCCTGACGCTCCAGACGCGCGAACAGCACATCCGAAAGGAGCGAGCCACGTCCAACATCTGCACGAACCAGGCGTGGGTGGCGCTCCGGACCGCGATGCACGTCGCGATGCTCGGCGCGTCGGGGCTCGCCGACCTCGCGGAGGACTGCGTGCGGAACGCCCGCGACCTCGCTGCCGACCTCGACGACCTCGACGGCGTGACCGCGCCGCTGCACGACCGCCACCACTTCCGGGAGTTCGCCGTCGGCGTGGACGACGCGCCCGCCGTCGCGGCTGGCCTCCGCGAGCGCGGCTACGCGGTCCACGTGCTCGACGACGGGACGCTCCAGGTGTGCGTCACCGACCTGAACGCCGGGGAGAGGGACGGGCTGGTCGCGGCGTTCGCGGAGGTGACGGACCGATGAACTACGTCGGACCACGTCTGACGAGCTCACGCTCGCCACGGAGGTGGCTCGCGTGAACTACGATCAGGCACGCTACGGCGACGACGAGCGCTACGAGCCGCTGCTCTCCGAGAAGGACGGGAAGGAGGTCGATCCGGGCGAGGGGTCTGTCCTCCCCGACGACCTGACGCGCGACTCGCTGGAACTGCCGGAGCTGTCGGAGCCGGAACTCGCCCGGCACTACACCCGGCTCTCGCAGATGAACTGGAGCGTCGAGGCCGGGCCGTACCCGCTCGGCTCGTGCACGATGAAGTACAACCCCTCGTTCACCGACGTCGTCGCGGCCGACCCGAACGCCGCCGTCCACCCCGACCGCGACCCAGCGACGGTGCAGGGGAACCTGGAACTCCTTCACGGCCTCCAGGGGTACCTCGCGGACATCGGCGGGATGGACGCGGTGACGCTCCAGCCGCCGGCGGGCGCTGCCGGCGAGTTCGCCGGCATCACCGTCGCGAAGGCGTACCACGAGGCGAACGGCGACGACCGGAGCGAGGTCATCGTCCCGGCCTCGGCCCACGGTACCAACTTCGCCACGGCCGCGATGGCCGGCTACGACGTGGTCGAGCTCCCCTCGGACGAGGACGGCCGCGTCGACGTGGAGGCGCTGGAGGCCGCAGTCTCGGAGGACACGGCAGCGCTGATGCTTACGAACCCGAACACGGTGGGCCTGTTCGAGCGCGACATCGAGGAGATCGCGACGGTCGTCCACGACGCTGGCGGCCTGCTCTACTACGACGGCGCGAACCTCAACGCGCTGCTCGGCCGCGCCCGTCCCGGCGACATGGGCTTCGACATCATGCACTACAACGTCCACAAGACGTTCGCCACGCCCCACGGCGGCGGCGGTCCGGGCGCCGGGCCGGTCGGCGTCACCGGGGAACTCGCCGAGTTCCTCCCCCGGCCGCAAGTGCGGGAAGCCCCCGACGGCGACGGCTACGAGCTTTTCGATCCGGAGCGCTCCGTCGGGAAGGTCCACGGCTTCCTCGGCAACTGGCTGGTGCTCGTCAGGGCGTACGCGTACATCCACCGCCTCGGCGACCAGGGCCTGCTCGACGCCTCCGCGAAGGCGGTCCTGAACGCGAACTACCTCGCGGAGCGGGTCGAGTTCGACGTGCCGTACGGCCCGTTCCACCACGAGTTCGCCGCGACCTCGGGCGACCGCGACGCGGCCGACGTGGCAAAGCGGATGCTCGATTACGGCGTCCACCCGCCGACGACGAAGTGGCCCGAGATGGTGCCCGAGGCGATGCTTACCGAGCCCACCGAGGCCGAGAGCAAGTCCTCGCTCGACGACCTCGCGGCGGCGTTCAATGCGGCGGCCGCCGACTCGGTCGAGGAGCTGGAGACGGCGCCCTCGAAGACCACGGCCCGCCGCATCGACCAGGCGGACGCCGCCCGGAACCCGCGGCTCTCCTGGCAGGCGCTGGGCGAGTCGCCGGACGACTCGTAGCGAGCGGGACATTCGAGCCCCGCGACCGCCGGGTCGCGGTCACTCCTCCCCCTCGAGCTTCCTCCGCTCGCGCAGCTCGTTCGAGAGCGACGTCGCCGTCTCCCGGTCGGCGTAGAGGTAGTACGCGCGGTCGTCGGTGGCGAGGCGGAGGCGGACCAGCGGGTCCGTCGCGACCACCTCGTTCGCGTACCGGGAGAGGCCGGAGGGCGGGGCGACGTCGCCGTCGGTCAGCCGACGCGCCAGGGCGGCCCCGCCCGATAGCACGATGGTCGCGCCGAGGACGACGAGGTCGACGGCGATGCGGGCCTCCCCGTGCTCGTCGCGGACGGGGACCGAATCGACGGCGCGAAGGTCCTCGTATCTGATCGCCGTCCGCCCCTCGTCGCCCGAGAGCGTCAGCCCCCTCGGCCCGAGCGTCGCGCGGGTCCACGGGGTGCCGAAGGGTCCCGGCGCGGCGAGTCGGTACGACTCGCCGTCCAGGTCCGTCGGCCCGTCGTCGCGGCCGGGTCGGGAGTCGGTCACGCTCGAAACCCGGTGCGCCATCGCCGTAGGCATTGCTCCCGGAGAGCCCGGACGCGACGCGTAGTCGGAACGCGGGTTGCCGACCGCGTCTAACGTCGATTTCGACTGCTTGACCGTGGTACGCCATAGCGCCCCATTTTAATGCCCTTCGAGCCCGAAAACGAATTAAAGAATATTATCATTATAGTTCATTAACTTTATGTCCCTCTTCCCGGTTTGCCAGGACGAGGTGCCACAGATGGGCGTACACCACCGATCCGCCGACGGACGCACCGCGCACCCGACCACACGCGAACCACGCGACCCACCGATACCACCCACACGAGAATGCAGTTGACCTTCGACCCGAACCCGGACACCGACCTGGACCGCATCGACGACCGAGAGCTGAGCCTATTCGACACGGCTCGAAGCGGCCGCCGACCCGCCGCTCCGACGCGCGGGGGTTCCCAATGAGCCGACGACCCCGCCGGCGCATCGACCCGACGCCCGCTTCCCGCGACGAGACCGACGCCCCGCTGGTCCCCGATCTCGGCCGCCGCGGGCACACGACCGAGCGCGGTCCGCGCCGCCCGGACCCGTTCGAACTCGAACTCATGGAGGACTCCGAATGAACCCCACAGAACTCGACACCGATCCGTACGTCCGCGACATCGACAACCGGAAGGGCCGCGAGCTGCGCGACCTCCTCGACGATCAGGAGTTCGTCTTCGCGCCCGGCCTGTACCACGCGCTCGACGCCCGCCTCGCCGAGATGGCGGGGCTCGACGCCGCCTACATGAGCGGCTACTCGACCGTGCTCGGCCAGTTTGGCTTCCCGGACCTCGAGATGGTGACGATGACCGAGATGGTCGAGAACGCCAAGCGCATCGTCGAGGCGACGTCGCTCCCCGTCATCGCCGACTGCGACACCGGCTACGGCGGGACCCACAACGTCCGCCGGGCCGTGCGCGAGTACGAGAAGGCCGGCGTCGCCGCCGTCCACATCGAGGACCAGACGACGCCCAAGCGCTGCGGCCACATCGCGGGCAAGAAGATCGTCCCCCGGGAGCAGGCCCGTTCCCGGTTCGAGGCCGCCGTCGACGCCCGGCAGTCCGAGGACACGGTCGTCATCGCCCGCACCGACGCCTACGGCTCGGCGAACGGCGACTGGGAGGAGCACCTCGAACGCGGCCGCATCTACTCGGACGCCGGCGTCGACCTGGTGTGGCCCGAGATGCCCGACCCGTCCCGCGATGACGCCGTCGAGTACGCCGAGACGATCCACGAGACGCACCCGGACCAGAAGCTCGCGTTCAACTACTCCTCGTCGTTCGCGTGGAGCGAGGAGGAGGATCCGCTGACGTTCCGGGAGCTGGGCGATCTGGGGTACAAGTACATCTTCATCACGCTGTTCGGGCTCCACTCGGGCGCCCACAGCGTGTACGAGGACTTCGCGAAGCTCGCGGAGGCGGACGAGGAGGCGCAGTTCGACCTCGAGGGGCGATACCTCGGCCACGAGACCGAGAGCCACCACGAGCTCTCCTTCGTCGACCGCTTCCAGGACATCGAGACGCGGTTCGACCCCGAGGCGCGCGAGCGCATCGAGTCCTCGGAGGGGTTCAGCGAGGACCGGTCGGACCCCATCTCCTCCGAGAGCGAGGAGGAGCCGGTTCCTTCGGAGACGGACGACTGAGCCGCGGTCGGAGACGGTGAGGCTCCCACCGGTAACGAGCGGGCGAGGGCGCCGGCCATCAGGTCGGCGTTCTCGCGCCGGATCACTCCGTTCCGAGAACTCCATTCCGTCACCGCTCCCTTCGAACGTTGACGATCCGGTTCTTCGTCCGACTCGAGCCTGAAATGCTCGATCGAGTCGGGGAACGGAGTACTGCACCGGTCAGCAATCTACCCAGTACCCGTTAAGAACCGCGTGCTGAATACAGAGAATGTATGCAGTAGACGGTCGTCGTTCGCTTCCGGCTATCAGCGACGAATCTGCTGCTAAGAAGAAACTGCGAACTTACTGTAGCGAGCTCAGGGATCATGCTATAGCCAACCGGATGTGACCGAGAGATGGAGTACGAATCTCGGTAGTCCCCATACCGCACGATAACTGGCGTCAGCTCCAGAGGAGACAGATCAGGGCAGTATGTTTACATCCCAGTCCTCCCATCCGGTTCCCTTCCTCGCCATCGGAACCTGCATCGTTCCACCGCACGAAGTTCGGCATTCGAAACTACTGGGTCGAGCGGGGAGGTGACTCAGAGATTCGGAGAGGGGTTCGGCACAGCCATCTGAGAGTCCTCTTAGGAAGTGTATAAGAAAACGCCGAAGGTACATGGGTCGGGCAATGGGAGAAGTGCTACGGGCAGTCGGTGTCGTCTGTGTTGTTTTACTCGCGGGGTGTGTTGGCTTCGGTGCCAACTCGGAGTCGACCCCCACGACGACCGGGGAATCGCCGACGACCACCGCACAGCCGACGACCGAACCAACGTCGGGACCGACGACGGAGACGACCACCACACAACCGACTACCGAAACCGCCACGCAGTCGACGACCGAGGCGTGGTCGACGCCACAGCCGCCGAACAAGCCATTCGAGAACAAACTGGAGGAGGGAGTCACGAACCACATCGAGTCCGTCGAGGTCAGGGACAGCGGCGAGTCCGTCGAGTTACGGATCGCCGCGAACACGTCGCTGCGGAACATCGATCCCCCGGAACACGGCACCGTGCGCGGCGAGCCGTTCTTCCTCGTATACGCCAACGGTTCACTCACCAACGAGTCGAGGTACGACCCCCGGTTCTACATCGCCACGGGATCGCCCGTCCAGCGCTCGTCGGAGCTCCGCTTCGAGCAGAACGGGACGTTCACGCTCACCGTCCCCCAGGCCGCGTTCGAGGCGGCCGATACGGAGGCGGGCGAGGTCGAACTCCTGGTCGTGTTGTTTGACAAGGATTCACAGTGGGACGACGTCTACGGTACCGCGACGGTGAACGCCACATACACGCCCGATGAGTGACCGAGCAGCATCCAGCGATCCGCTGGTCGTACTCTGATCGTCGGTTCGCTTGAAGCCCGTCTGTCCAGACCAGCGTCGTTGGAATCCCCTTCTCCAGGCACGAACAGGGGCGAAACAGCCTCAACAGACGTATTACCCCTTCTTGCAGTTCTCCTCGCACTGTTCGCTGTATACGCCGGACTTTCGGTCTACTACTGTCGGAATCCGTACGAAATCGAGCAGTAGTCCACCTGTACTTAGCGATACAATCGACCGTCACATCATCTCGTTCTCGTGCCCGATACGCGCTCCGTATGCAGCACGCTCTCGACGGTTTACTCGATTCCTGTCAAAAGGAGTGTGCTGACTACAGAGGATGCCTGTACCATGATTGGAGCCACCCCCCGAGCAGCTGAGTGAACGTCACCTCCCTTCGACAGGGGACTGACTCTCGTCAATGTACGCGAGGGCGGCATCGAAGGCGTCGTCGGCCGTATCGAAGGTACCCCTGTGTTTCCATTCTCCGTCGGAAGAGGTAGTATAGACGTCGAAATCGCCGCCCCGGTACTCGTGCGACTCGACGTACAGTTCCTCCTCGACAGTCCCCTCATCGAGGAGCAACCAGGCACCCAGTACCTTTCCGCCTTCCAAGTCGCGCCGTCTTCGCCAGTGCATGTGTGACCATTCTCGCCGGTCAACTAAACATCGAGCCAGAACAGATCCGGCTGACCTCCTCGAACTCGAAAGGACACAAATACTCGCTAGGTACAGGGTGACGGACTATCGGTAGAATCGAACGATGAGGGAGAACAGAAGAAGAACGACGGCGACGAGGAGCATGACGGCAAGTCCTTGACGTACTCGTGGCGATACCTCCTCACCGAACAGGAATCCTCTGTAGAGAACAGCGATGAGGAGAAGCAAAATGCCGAGTACCATCTCGTGCTCGGCGGGGAACGGGGGTCGAGCCGGAAACATCGCCATGCGGGAACGCCGTATCAAGGATTGTAGGTTTGTTGGCGGTCGATACGGAAGCAGGACTACCTACTACGTCGATCAGCTTCGTTCCGACACGAGGACCGAGTACCGAACCCGTCTTACCGACTGCTGACTTCGGACCCGACCACGGGCCCGACTCAGTCCTGTCCGGTCTCGACCTCGATTCCCTCGAACGTCGTCTCGACGGTCTCGGCCATGTAGGTGACCGACGTCTGGTACGCCTCGCCTTCGGTGCGCGCCTGCTGGATCTGGTTCACGTCGACCTCGTCGCTCGATTGCTTCTCGGGGTCATCGGGCATCACCCGGAGTTCGGTTCGGAGGGTGGAGGGTCCGATGGCCGCTCCGCCGCGACCGGCGGAACTACGTCGGGGGCGGGAGCCGATTGGGTATGAACGGCGGAGCCGACGACCCGGGGGCCGGTCCAGGCCCGAGGAGGGACGACCCGACGGCGGCCGACGGCGGCGACCGGACGAGGCGGGAGGAACCGACGGTCGACGACCTGCTCGACCAGCTCGAGACGCTCGAGGAGACCGTCGACGACTCCGAGGAGGTCGAGAAGGTCCGGGACGCCATGCGGACCGCGACGCAGCTCTCGCGGCCGACCGTGTTCGGCCGGGTCGTCCGGGGGTTCGACCGCGGCGACATCGCCGAGGCGCTCCTCGGGAGCGTCATCTTCGGCGTCCCGATGCTCGTCGAGGGCGGCACGCAGGAGGTCGGCGAGTTCCTCGCCGCCCATCCGGCGTACATGGCCGGGACGGCCGCGTTCACCGTTACGGTCGTCGTCGGCATCATCTACGTCGCGGACTTCCAGGACGTGCGCGTCAAGAACCCCATCCTGGGTGTCGTCCCGCGCCGACTCGTCGGGGTGCTCGGGGTGGCGGTAGTGGTGGCGGTCCTCGGACTGACCGCCTGGGGGCGGATCAGCTGGGCGGAGCCGACGATCGCGCTCGGCAACGTCGTCGCCGCGCTCGTGCCGATGGCGGTCGGGGCGGCGCTGGGCGACCTGCTGCCGGGGTGACGGACGGTCGCACCGGAGAGCCGGGAAGTGCCGCGAGAAACGTGGGCGTCTACGCGTCGATGCGGGAGGAGTCGATGTCCGCCTCGTCGTTGATGCGGATGAACCCGTAGTCGCACTCCGGGCAGCGCCACTTCGTCTTCTCACCGAGGTGGAGTTCCATGCTGGCGGTCCGCCAGAACGTCTGCTTCCCCTCACACCGCGGACACTCGTGTTCCAGCTCGAGACTCATGCTCTGCGTTCGGGCCGGCGGACCTTTCAACACACCGATTGTGGGCGGGAGCTAGGTTTCCCGAATCGTTCGGTTCCGATACGGACGACGCTCACCCTCCCGCTCGGCCTGTTCCCGACGAGCGTGGATGCGCTCGACATCGTGGTCGGCAAACCTAGCTCACGCCGTGTCGGCCGTCGCCGAGCGTGTCGGGCCGGCGTCGACGTAGCGGTACGCAAAAGCCCCCGCCGGACGAGGCACGTACGATGACCTTCGAGACGACCGTTGAGCCGCGGTATCGCGACCTGGACCCGATGCGCCACGTCAACAACGCGGTGTACGCCACCTACCTCGAACACGCCCGGACGGCGTTCTTCAGGGAGGAGGTGGGCGTGGAACTCCACGACTCGAACGCCGCACTCGCGGCGCTCTCGATCGAGTTCCGCCGGCCGATCGAGGGGCTCGACGACGTGACGGTCGAGCTCCGGGTAACGGATCTCGGGACGACGAGCGCCACGCTCGCGTACGAACTCCGACGCGACGGCGAGACGGTCGCGACGGCCGAGTCGGTGCAGGTGATGCTGGACGAGGAGGGGGACCCGACCCCGCTCCCCGAGGACGTCCGCGCGGCGTTCGAACGCCACCTCGACGGCTGAGCCCGCCGGCCAGCATTGCCCCCTGCCCCGAGGTTATGCTGCTGGTGGGCGGACGGGTGACCGTGAGCGACGACGAGGGTCCGAGGGGCTCGCGGCGCGTCCTGGCCGTGGTCGCGGGTGCGAACTTCAGCCAGCTCGGGGTTCGGCTTCTCCTCGGTGCCGTCGTCCCGTTCGTGCTGCTCGAACTCGACACGACGAAGTCGGTCGTCGGGTTCGCGCTGACCGGGATGTGGGCCGCCTACGCGCTGTTGCAGTTCCCGAGCGGCGTGCTCGCCGACCGCTACGGGGAGCGACCGATCATGCTGGCGGGCGTGGGCGGGGCCGCCGTCGGAACCGGCTTGGTCGCGCTCGCGCCCACCGTCGCGCTGTTCGGCGTCGCCGCGGTGTTGCTCGGCGCCGGCGCCGGCCTGTTCTTCGCCCCCGCGTCGTCGCTGCTCTCCCGCCTCTTCGAGGCGCGCGGCGGCGCGCTCGGCGCGCTGACGGCCGGCGGGGCGCTCGCGGGCGTCGCCTTCCCGGCGGTCGGCGGCTTCCTCGCGGAGGCGCTCGGCTGGCGGATCGCGGTCGGCCTCGGCGCGATCGTGACGGTCCCCGCGTTCGGCGCGATCCTCGTCGTGCTCCCACGCCTCCCGCCGGCGAACTCGGAACGCGACCTCGTGGCTGCGGGCGATCCGGCCCGCCTCGCCGGCCTCCTCACGCGCCCCGACCTCGCGTACACTACCATCGTCGCCGTCTGCACGGGGTTCACGTTCCAGGCGTTCTCGTCGTTCTTCCCGACGTTCCTCGTCCAGCACCGCGGGCTCGATCCGGGCACCGCCGGGCTCGCGTTCGGCGCCGCGTTCGCGCTCTCGTCGGTGGCGCAACCGTTGGCCGGCCGGGCCTCGGACGCGTACACGCGCGACGCCGCCATCGCGGGCAGCGCGGCGCTCACGGCCGTCGGGCTGAGCACGCTCGTCTGGGGGTCGGGAACCGTCGCCCTCGTCGCGGGGACCGCGGTGGTCGGCGCGGGCATCTCCTGGCCCGGCACCGTCCAGGCGCGGATCATGGACCGACTCGACGCTGCCGAGCGCGGCTACGGTTTCGGCCTGATCCGCACGACGTACATGTTCCTCGCGGCGAGCGGCAGCGTGGTGGTCGGCGTGCTGGCGGACGTCGGCGGGTGGCCGCTGGCGTTCGGCACCGTCATCGGCCTGCTCGGCTGTTGTCTGCTTCTGCTCGGCGCGAACCGGGCGTTACGGCTCGGACTGTAGGCTCGGACGTCACGGACCCGGCGCGGTCGACTGCCAGGGCGGTTTCCCGTGCCGGAAGAATCCCCGAACCGGATTACGCAACCTGCGCCGGCTCGGACTCGTCGGCTGGAATCCCGGCCGTCGTCACGTCACCCCGCCCGAGTGCGACGGGACTACTCCTCGGAGAACGGCGCTTCCATCGAACTGACGTCGAGGACCACGTGGTTCGTCGTCCCGTCGATCTCCTCAATCTCGCCGACGAGGACGAGTTCCGAGATGGGCGTCGGCCCGACCACGATCGGGTCCCCGACCCCGAACCCCTCGATGGGCTCTTGAAAGTGGACCCGCGCCTGGCACTGCTCCGGTTCCCTGACGGTGAGCAGGTCGATCTGGTCGACCGTCGCGGTGACGCGCTCGTAGTCGTGGGCGACGATGAGCCGCTCTGGGTCGTCGAGGTTCTGGTAATCGAGGACGTTGAATGCACTCGCGGTGGGCTTGTACCCGCCCTTCGGCCCGGGAATCCCCTCGACCAGACCGAGCGCCTTCAGGCTCTGGAACTGGTTCCGGATGCTCCCAGCCGAGCGGCCGACCTCGTCCGCGACGAACTCCCCCTTCACCGGTGACTCTCTCGACTGGTACTCCTCGACCAGGATGGCGAGTATCCGGTTCTGTACGTCGTTCAGTTCGATCTGGCTCATACAGTCGGTGGTCGTCGTTCGCATAAAGGTCCGAGGAAAAGTACTCTCCTTCCATATCCGACTCCGGGAACGGGTGACCGAACGTCCCGTTCGAGTTCCGTGAGGCGAATGTTCACGTATTCGAACGGTTCCTCACGCCTCCTCCGAACTCGCCTCGGCCCGCCCGGGGTGTCGGGGCCGATGTCGATTGTGTCGCGTGCCAGCGTGGCGAGCGGTCACGCGTTCGACGAGTTCCGGGTCGACACCGAGCGCCGCCGTCACGGTCGATCCGACGTCACCCCCGGAGTCGCACGACGACGCCGTCCGCCCCACTCCGGTCGACGGCCGCCCGGAGGAAGGCGGTGGTCGGCTCGCAAACCGATCCGAGTTCGTCCGGGTCAGTTCGGAACGAGTGCCGTGGCTCCGCCTGCTCGGCGCTCGGGCAGTCCGTCCTGCTGCCCGTCACCCGCTCCAGTCCCCCTGGATGTCGTCCCCGATCCGGTCGCGCCAAAGCCCGAAGCGCGACGCGCAGTCGGACGCCTCCTCGATGTGGTCGATGAACCCGTCCCCGGGGTTGCGCAGGCCGGCGCCGCAGAACGGACAACGGTTCGGGTCGCTCCACACGTCGCTCGCTGCCATGGGAGCCCATCGTGTCCGATCGACAAAAAGAGTACTGGTGAAATAGGACGAATGGGGTGATATACCTTTAATCACTGGAATCCTACTAGGTCTGTCGATGAGATGTGGACGAACAGTTGGATTGAGGAGATGGAAATAGACATGTGGATGTCGTGGATGCTGTTTCGCGTAGTTGGATTGAACGCTCGTGGAGATCGAGTGCGGATGGCGGGACGGCGACTGCTCGAACGGACGAGTGGTCCGAATCCGAATTCGCCGCCGGTTCGCTTCGACGCCATCACCGACCGGGGATCTCGCCTCACCGCACCCGGCTCACGCCTCGCCTGGATCGTGCGACTCGAACCACTCCGTCAATACCTCCAGCCGATGGGTCGCCCGTGAGGGGTCGCCGATGTCGTGGTGCTCGTTCGGGTAGACGACCAGTTTGGCGTCGATGCCGCGCTTGCGGACGCTGACGTAGAGCTGTTCGGCCTGCGTGGGCGGACAGCGCCAGTCCTCCTCGCCCGCCGTGACGAGCAGCGGCGTGTCGATCTCCCCGACGCGCGAGATGGAGGAGATGTCGCGGTACGTCTCCGGGTTCTCCCAGGGCATCCCGAACTCCCACTCGTGCCAGTTGTGGTTGTCGTCGGTGCCGAAGTTCGAGTGGAAGTCGTAGATGCCGTGCTCGGGGGCCGCGGCCGCGAACTCGTCGGTCCGCGTGACGACGTGGGCGGTCGTGATGCCGCCGTAGCTGAAGCCGGTGCAGAACAGCCGGTCCGGGTCGGCGACGCCGTCGGCGACGAGGCGGTCCATCGCGGAGATCACGTCGTCGGACTCGAGGTCGCCCCGGCTTCCCTTCAGCGCCTCCGAGAAGTCGCGGCCGTAGGAGGTCGAGCCGCGGTAGTTCGGCTTGACGACGACGTACCCTCGGCTCGTCCAGTACGCGACGGTGAAGCGGAACTCTGGCGCGTCGTAGCTCATCGGGCCGCCGTGGATGGAGCAGATGGCTGGCGCAGGGCCGTCCGCGTCGGCGTCGAAGCCGTCCGGGTAATAAACGATCGCCTCCACCTCCTCGAGGTCAGCGTTCTCGTAGCTCACCACCTCGCAGTCCGGGAGCGGCGCGTCCGCGACCCAGTCGGCGTTGAGGTCGGTGAGCCGGCGGATCGGCCCGCCCGTGTCGTCCTCCCGGAGTTCGCCGGCGTCGAGCGAGAACGCCTGCGGGGTGTCGTCGGGCGTCGTCAACCCGAGCGCGACGGTGTCGCCGGCGAGGTCGAACGCGCAGATGGTTCGCTGGCGTCCCTGGCGCTCGTACGACCGGCGGGGCTCCCCATCGAGCGGCAGGACCGCGAGCCTGGTCCACGCCTCGTCGGCGATGGGCGCCACGACCGTCTCCCCGTCCAGCCACGCCAGCCCGCCGCCGCGGGCGAGGGTTCGGTCGAGGCCGGCCGAGAGCGACTCGTACTCCGCGTCCGCGTCGTCGGGGGCGACGTACGCGTCGGTGGGCTCGTACCAGTTCTCGTGGTTCCCGCCCGCGAAGGCGAGGCGGTCGCCGTCGGGCGACCACGTCGGAACCATACAGCGCATCGAGCCGTCGGTCAGCCGCCGGAGGTCGGCGCCGTCGGGCGCGATCGTGAACACGTCGACGCTCCCGTCGTCGTCCGGGTGCTCCGCGTTCGACCGGCAGAACGCGATGCGGTTCGAGGAACCCCACGACGGCTGGAGGCCCATGAGCGGCTCGGCGGAGCCGGCGCCGTAGGCGTCGTCGAGGCGGTCGGTCTCGCCCGATTCGCGGTCGACGACGAACAGGTACGTCGTCACGTCGTCGAGCCAGCCGGCGCCGTCCATCTTGTGCTGGAGCCTGGTGACCTCGATCGGCCCGTCGTCCCGCCGCCGGTCGAGGTACTCCCCCTCCTCCTCGGTCGGGTCGCGCGCGGAGACGACGAGACGGTCGCCGTCCGGGCCGAAGTCGAACTCGCCGAGACGGTCGCCGTCCGGGCCGAAGTCGAACTCGCGGACGCCGTGTTCGAAGTCGGTCTCCTGGCGAGCGTCGCCGCCGAGCGCGAGGTCGAAGGTCCACACCTGCGGCTTCGGCCCCTCGCCGCCGTCGCTTCCGTTTCCGCCGCCTCCGCCGTCTCCACCGTTCCTACCGTCCTCATCGCCACCGTCGTCGGATTCGTCCCGGCGCCGGCCCGCCCGCCTGTCGAGGTCGCCGTCCCGGGCGGCGAGGAAGCCGAGCGTGTCGCCGTCGGGTCCCCAGGCCGGCGCGGAGGCCGTCGAGGCACGGGTGAGCCGGTGGGGGTCGCGCGAGCCGTCGGACGGCACGACGTACAGGCCGGTCCTGGACTCGTCGTCGTCCGGGTCGGACTCGCTAGCGACGAACGCGACGCGCTCGCCGTCGGGCGAGAGGGTAACGTCGGTAAGGAGGCGGAGGTCGTAGAACTTCTCTGGATCGATGCCGTCGTCCATGGGGTGGGCTGGGAGAGCGCCCACTTCACCGTTCGGGAACGGGAACCCCCGTGGCTCGGGCGCTACTTGCGTCCGCGACTGGCCTCGTGTCGGCTTCGGACGCCCGCCATCGCCGCCAGGAACGCGTCCAGGTCGACCGTCTCCGCGTTCCAGTCCTGGGCGAGCGCGCGGTCGTACCGGCGCCGCCAGTCGCTGTCCACGGCCAGTTCGACGCCGGCCTCACGGACCCGGCGGCGGAACGCGGGACGCACGGTCGGCTCGACCCGCGCTCGACGGACCGCCTCGGGGGAGACGGCGTCGTCCTCGACGGCCTTCACGACGATGCCGTTGGCGAGGTCCCCCTCCTCGAGCTCCCGCTCCCACGTCGTCAGCCAGTTGCCGATGCGACCGAGCGGCTCCGCGAGCCCGACGGCCTCCCTGACGGCCGGCTCCTCGCGGGGGTCGAACGTTGGCGAGTACATCAGGTCCACCGACGCGAGCGCGTCCATGCACATCGTCGGCGACTGCTCCAGCAGGCACTCCTCGTAGGTGGTCTTCGCGGGGTGTTCGGCCGACCACGCGGCGTGGCGCTGGGCCCGTGCCGTCCACCGGAGGGAGAGCCGGAGCGAGTCCAGGTAGGTCTCGAAACGCGGTGCCCCCTCCAGCCGGTCGACGACGGCGTCCCAGGCGTCGCCGGCCAGGCGGACGCCGGGGTCGTTCGACTCGGCCGGATCCGTCCTCCCCTCGGGGATACCCGCTGCGGTCTCGAACGCCGCGTCGTCCTCGCGCCGGTCGGAGAGGTCGTTGAGCGCCGTCACGAACACCGAGACGAGCAGGCGACCCTCGTCGGCCCGCGGTCGATGACGGGGGGCGACGGAACTCAGGCGGAACGTCGGGAGGGTCTCGGCGAGCCAGGTCCAGACGTACCGACCGCGTTCGGGGATGATTCGGTCGTAGCGCTCGGCCAGCCGCTCCACGCTCGCGGGGAGCGCCCCCTCGCCGAGGGTCTCGCTGCCCCGGTCCACTTCCCGCGTTCCGTCGCCCCGCTCCATGCTGTGGCCGGTGCCTTCTTTCAGCGATATTAAACGACTCGAAAAGTCAGACGAACGTCATGCGCGGGGCGTACTGTTCTCCCGTTCGATACCCCGAGACGACATTCTGAGACCGATTTCCGACCGATAGGGACATCTTGGTGACAGTATTTCGCTTCGCCGGCCGATTCGGAGTTCTCGCGCGACGGGCGAAGCTACTTCCCTGACCTGGCCCTACCCCGCGACATGTCCATCACGCTGTACGCGCTGGACGGCTGTCCGTGGTGCGAGAAGGTTCACGACGCGCTCTCTGAGGAGGGGCTCGAGTACGAGACGGTGTGGACCGACGGGCTCCACTCCGAACGCGACGAGGTCAAGCGCGTGAGCGGCCAGCGCGCCGTGCCGGTGCTCGTGGACGAGGAGCACGGCGTGACGATGAACGAGTCGGCGAACATCCTCGAGTACATCGACCGGACGCTCGCGTAATCATGCCCGTGTACACGGGGCGGGGCGACGAGGGGAAGACCGACCTGCGCGACATGTCGCGAGTGTCGAAGACGTCGCCGCGGATCGAGGCGTACGGCACCGTCGACGAGGCGAACGCGCTCGTCGGCACGGTCCGACCGACCGGGTACGACGACGTCGACGAGATGCTGCGGACGGTCCAGAACCATCTCCACGTCGTCCAGGCCGACTTCGCGAACCCGGACCCGGACGAGGACGACCCGGCCGTGCGCGAGGCCCACACCGAACAGCTCGAGGACTGGATCGACGAACTCGACGAGGAACTGGAGCCGTTGCGGCACTTCGTGCTCCCGTCGGGGAGCGACGCTGGAGCGAAGCTCCACCACGCCCGGACGGTCTCCCGGCGGGCCGAGCGCCGCGCGGTCGCGCTGGCGAACGACGAGCCGGTGAACGAGGAGGCGATCGCGTACCTCAACCGGCTCTCGGACGCGCTGTTCACCTTCGCGCGGGTCGTGAACCAGCGCGACGGCGAACCCGAAGACCGGCCGACGTACTGAGCTGCGGGGTGCCGGTCGTCGGGTGGTCGCCCCGTGGCGAGAGGTAAGGGTTAAGTCTCCCACTGGGGTAGTTCGGGGTGCCGGGTCGGTGGTCTAGTCCGGTTATGACGGCTCCTTCACACGGAGCAGGCCGGCGGTTCGAATCCGCCCCGACCCATGTTTTTGCGGCGTATTGCGACGAGCGGAGCGAGGAGCCACGCCGCCGGAGAACTGTGGAAAAATCCCGTCCCTGCGCTCCGGACGCATTCATATCTGTGGGCCGAGCTGACTTCCCCGATCGAACTTCGGTGGAAACCGCTCCGAGCGGCTCGAACCGTTTACGTCGGCTATAACAACTCCAAGCTCGACGTGTCGGACATCGATGGCAGCGCCCTCCGACGACGATTCGTCCGCCGATTCACGACGCCGATTCCTCGCACTCGCCACGGCCGTCGGGTTGACCGGCTGTACGGGTTTCGAGGGGCACTCCAGCTCCGCCGCCGAGGCATCGACTCCGACGCCGTCCCCACCCTCGACGCCGTCCCCGACCCCCACGCCGTCACAGCCACGGATCGGCAACGTCCCCGTCCAGCGTCGACGGTACTCGCTGCGGGAACTCCCGTACGAGAAGCGTCCGCAGTTCTTCGGACCGTACCGACAGTCCGAGCCCAAGTGCTCGTACCCTGTAGAGGCCGTCCAGGATATCGACAACCTGCGGATGGCCGAAGTCGACGGTCAGACGGGCCACTTCCCGCTCCGGACGGCGCGCTGGCTCCTCCGACTGCTCCACTGCTATCGGGTCACGGGGGACGACGGCTTTCTCTCGAAGGCCGAGGAGATGTCGGGGGCGTTCCTCGCGGACGCCACGAAGGTCGAGGACGGCGGGATCTACTTCCCGTACGGGATCGACAAGAGCGGGTCGAGCGCCTCCATGGAGGCGCCGTGGTACTCGGGGATGTGCCAGGGCGTCGCGCTGTCGGCGTACACCTACTTCCACGAACTGACCGATGACGACGAGCACCTCGAGACAGCCGATCGCGTGCTGGAGACGTTCACCACGCTCGCGCGCGACACGGACGGTCCGTGGACGTCGATGGTCGACCCGGACGGCCACTACTGGGTGGAGGAGTACCCGGCCGACCCGCCGACGCACGTCTTCAACGGCTACTGCGTCGGCCTCTGGGGGCTCTACGATTACTGGATGCACGTGCGCTCCGAGCGGAGCCGATTGCTGCTGGAGGCCGCCCTCACGACGCTGGAACACTCCCTCGAGTACATCCGGGCCCCGAACGACGTGAGCTACTACGGGCTCGACGGGTACTTCTACTGGGAGCGCGGCATGACGGAGACGTATCCGGCCAGGCCGTACCGCGGAAACGCCGCGTACCACGAGGTTCACGTCGCGCAGATCGACAAGCTCTACGAGATCTCCGGCGCCGAGCACTTCCGGGAGATGCGGGAGACGTTCGAGTCCGACCACCCGGTGGACGAGCGGGAGTAACGGCGAGCACGAGTCGTCCGGCTCGTGGAGTTGAGCCGGACGAGCTAGCGGAAGATGCAGGTCGAGATCGCACGGACCATCGGCGAGCACAACGTACGGCTCCCGGTGGTCGACGACGACGGGAAGCTGGAGAGCATCGCCACGGTCGACGACCACGTCAGCACCGTCGGCGAGCAACTCGACGAGGTCGCGGACACGATCGAGGCGCAGTCGCTCGACTACAGTCCCTGATCTCGGGAACGAAGGGGGCGGCTCCCTCTCCTCCCCGACGACCTCCTTCCTCGGACGTTTTTCCCCTGCCACATTAGTGATATGATGGAAACAGGTTCGGGCTCGTTCGACGGAACATCCCCGGCTTATAGAGATAATAGTTAATCACGGGTCGGACGAGGCTCTTCCCGCTATGCCATCAAATACGGGGCGGAGGCCGTTTCTCGCAGCGGTCGGAGGGATCGCCCTCGCCGGTGCGGGGATCGCCGCCACGTCCGAACGCGCGAACGCCGCACAGGCCGACGAAAAGGTCACTCTTCTGGAAGGAACTGAGTACGAGACGACCGGCTACGTCCAGACCGCGGACGCGGACGGGCCGACCGTCCTGGTCGTCGGGGGCCTCCACGGGAACGAGGTCGCCGGCTACGAGGCGGCGGCGAACGTGTCCGACATGGAGCTCGAACGCGGGCGTCTCGTGACCGTCCCGCGGGCGAACGCCACGGCCATCGAGAGCGGAACTCGGATCGGCGCCGACGGGACCGACCTGAACCGCCAGTTCCCGACCGACGAGGAGCCGAGCACCGAGCTCGCACGTGCGCTCTGGGGCGTCGTCGAGGAGTACGAACCGGACGTCGTCATCGACCTCCACGAGTCGCAGGAGCTGTACGAGGGGGACGTCGAGGACGGCGTCGGCCAGGCCATCTTCCACTCGCGCGACGTCCGGGCCGAGGAGGAGGCCCAGGAGGCGGCCGAGACGCTGAACGAGGACTACGTCGACGACTCGACGTACGACTTCACCGTGGCCCCGTTCTCCCTGCCGCCGAGCGAGACGCCCAACATGTTCGTCCACAAGGCGGCCCGGGACACCGACGCCACGGCGTTCCTCGCCGAGACCGTATCGGACGGGCCGGAGCTCTCGACCCGGATTCACTGGCACGCCAGGGTGGTCCGGAGCCTCGTCTGGGAGGAGCTCCTCACCCCCGGTGAGGGTGACCCGGAGGACCCGGACGACGGGGGAGACGCTCCGGAGGAGGAGAACGAGATCCCCGTGGCCCGAATCGAGACCGACCCGGAGAACGCCGAGGAGACGGTGTTCTCGAAGGGTGAGACGGTCAACCTCGACGCCTCCGCCTCCGAGGACCCGGACGGCGAGATCGTGACGTACGAGTGGGACGTCAACGGGACGAACGAGTTCGAGGAGGGCGACGAGACCGCGGAGGTGACGCTCTCGTTCTGCGGCGAACTCCCCGTGGCGCTCCGCGTCACCGACGACGAGGGGGCGACCGCGACCGAGGAGCTCGTCCTCTCGACGGTGTAGCGCGGACCCGGCCGACTCGCTCCGCCCGGACGGTCGACGGCGAGCGAATCGCCCGTGTCCGTTTTCCGTTCCTCTCCCGAACTCCACTGCATGGTCAGTCTCTCCGGCGTCGTGGGAACGGGGAAACGGATCTTCTCCGAGTTCTCGGGGAAGAACGTGACGTTCATGGCCGCGGGCATCGCGTACAACGCGTTCATCTCGCTCGCGCCGCTGCTGCTCGTGCTCCTGTTGACGGTCACCGCCTTCGGGGGCGGGCTGGAGGGCCGCATCGTCGAACTCGCCCGGGGCGCCCTGCCCGGCCCCATCGCCGACGTCATCGCGGAGGTGTTCGAGGGGAACGACGTGGCGGCGGGCGCGTCGGCCGTCGGGCTCCTCACGCTGCTGTGGGGGACGCTGAAGATTTTCCGCGGGCTCGACACCGCCTTCTCGGAGATCTACGAGACGGAGGGACAGAACTCACTCCCCGACCAGCTTGTCGACGGGCTGGTCGTGCTCGTGGCCATCCTCGTGGCCGTCACCGCTACCGTGGGGGTCACCGTCGTCTTCGCGAGACTCTCGGATACGATCCCGTTCGTCGGGGTCCTGACGCCGCTCGTTCTCGTCGCCGGCCTCGTCGTCGCGTTCCTCCCCATCTACTACCGCTTCCCGGACACCGACGTGAGTTGGGGCGACGTCCTCCCGGGCGTCGTGTTCGCGGCGGTCGGCTGGGCAGTCCTCCAGGCGCTGTTCCAGGTGTACATCGCGTCCACGGGCGGGGGCACGGGGAGCTTCTTCGGCGGCGTCATCGTCGTCATCACGTGGCTGTACTTCTCTGGCCTCGTCCTCCTCCTCGGGGCGGTCATCAACGCGGTGCTCGGCGGGCACGCGTCGGGTAAGGCGGGCGGCGTCGGGCAGGGGGCCGCCGGGTTCGACACGACGCACGAGGAGGGGATGAGCCGCGACGAGTTCGCCCAGTACCTGCGCGGGCTCCGCGAGGGGCTCACCGGTCACTACGAGGGGATGCGACCGATGGAGGACGCGGGCGGTGACGGTCGGTACCCCCGACCCGTGGGCGACGTCGAGGTGATCGAACAGACCTCGCGTGAGGGCGACCACGACGAGTGGGCGGTGTCGTTCCGCTGGCGGGCCGAACCCGACGAGTCGGACGACCGGACCGATACCGGGGGGAGTTGAGGGGGGCTCGCAGGGGCCGACGAGCTGGCGGGTGGCTCCTCCCCCGGACAACCTTTTCGACGTTCCCTGTGGTACTGTTTCACGCACCTATGGGAGACATCGACATCGCGATCGGCGTCGACGTCGACGCCGTCGCTGGCTGGCTGGGATCGTACGGTGGCGAGGACTCCCGGGCGGACCTCTCGCGCGGGCTCTCGGCCGGAAACGAGGGCGTTCCGCGGATGCTCACCGTGTTCGAGAACGAGGGAATCGACACCTCCTGGTACGTTCCGGGTCACACCATCGAGACGTTCCGGGAGGAGATCGAAGCGGTCGCGGACG
The DNA here is from genome assembly GCF_013401515.1 of Halorarum halophilum. Taxonomy (NCBI): domain Archaea; kingdom Methanobacteriati; phylum Methanobacteriota; class Halobacteria; order Halobacteriales; family Haloferacaceae; genus Halorarum; species Halorarum halophilum. The sequence goes on from NZ_CP058529.1 coordinate 3,557,269, forward strand.
CGGGCCACGAACTCGGTATTCACGGCTACTCCCACGAGAACCCGACCGACCTCTCACGTGACCAGGAGGCAGCCATCATCGAGGCGTCGATCGACCTCGTCGAGGACGTGACCGGCTCCCGGCCGGTCGGACACCGGGCCAGCTGGTGGGAGTTCAGCGAGAACACCGCCGAACTCCTCGACGAGTACGACTTCCTCTACGACAGCAGCCTGATGGAGAGCGAGTTCGAACCACGACAGGTCCGGAAGGGCGATAGCTGGGAGAAGATCGACTACGAGGAGGACCCCGAGACGTGGATGGAGCCGTACGGATACGGCGAGGAACTCGACGTCGTGGAGGTCCCCATCAGCTGGTATCGCGACGACATCCCGCCCATGATGTTCATCAAACACCCCTACTACAACATGGGGTACGCGAGCCCGGAGATGATCCACGAGGAGCTGTACAAGGCGCAGTTCGACTTCCTGTACGACCGGCGCGGGGCCGGCGTCTACACGCTCACCATCCATCCCGACGTCCACGGCAAGCCGCACATGATCCCGCTGCTCGAGGAGTTCATCCAGTACGTGATGGGTCACTCCGGCGTCGAGTTCCTGACGCTCGAAGCGATCGCCAACAAGTACCGGGACGACCCCTCGGTGTACGAGCCGGAGGGCGAGTTCGTCTGAGGCGGTCGTCGTCCCTACCGAGGTTGTCACGGCGTACCTCCGGTGGGGCGGGTTCTGAGGCGACCGACTCAACCCTTTCGTACGTTCGTCCCGTAGACTCTATCGAATGGATCCCCCAGCCTCGGCGAGTGCTACGGAATCGGAGGAGGTCGATCGGCAGTGGTGGAAGGAGGCGACCGCCTACGAGATATACCCCCGGAGCTTCTACGACTCCACCGGCAACGGCGTCGGTGACCTCCCCGGCATCTACGAGAAACTCGACTACCTCGACGACCTCGGCGTCGACCTCCTGTGGCTGACGCCGGTGTACGACTCCCCGCTCGCGGACTTCGGCTACGACATCCGGGACTACCGCTCCATCCTCCCCGAGTACGGCACGATGGACGACTGGGAGCGGGTGCGCGACGGCCTCCACGACCGGGACATCCGCCTCGTCATGGACCTCGTCGTGAACCACACGTCCGACGAACACACGTGGTTCCAGCAGTCCCGCCGCGAGGTCGACCCCTACACCGACTACTACATCTGGCGGGAGGGAGAGTCGGGCGACCCACCGAACAACTGGGAGTCGCTGTTCGGCGGCTCGGCCTGGACCTACGACGAGGTCCGCGGGGAGTACTACCTCCACCTGTTCGACGAGAAACAGCCCGACCTGGACTGGCGGAACCCCGCGGTTCGCGAGGACGTCTACGAGATGATGCGCTGGTGGCTCGACCGGGACGTCGACGGCTTCCGAATGGACGTCGTCAACCTGCTGTCGAAGACCGAGGGGTTCCCCGACGGCGACGCCGGGTCCGTGGTCACCGGCAGCGAGCACTTCATCAACGGTCCCCGGATGCACGAGTACCTCCGCGAGATGGACGAGCGGGTGCTCTCGAACTACGACGACATCGTCACGGTCGGGGAGATGCCGGGGGTCTCCGTGGACGGCGCGCGCGAGTACGTCAGCGACGGGCCGCTCGACATGGTGTTCCACTTCGAGCACATGCGCCTCGACGCCGGGGAGGGGGACGCGTGGGACTTCCGCGACTGGGAGCTCTCCGACCTCAAGGAGACGTTCACGCGCTGGCAGACCGGGCTCGCCGAGGACGGGTGGAACGCGCTGTACCTCAACAACCACGACCAGCCACGGATGGTCTCCCGCTTCGGCGACGAGGAGTACCGCGTCACGTCGGCGAAGCTGCTCGGGACCCTGCTCCACACGCTTCGGGGGACGCCGTTCGTCTACCAGGGCGAGGAGATCGGCATGACGAACGTCCCGTTCGAGAGCGCCGGGCAGTTCGCCGACGTGGAGACGCTCCGGTACGTCGAACGGATGCTGGAGCGCGATGACGTCGAGGGGTTCGCGGACATCAGCGAGGCCGTCAGGTACGGGAGTCGCGACAACGCCCGCACGCCGATGCAGTGGTCCGACGAGCCCAACGGCGGGTTCACCACCGGCGAGCCGTGGCTGGCGGTCAACCCCAACTACCCCGAGGTGAACGTCGAGGACGCGCGCGCCGACCCGAACTCCGTCTGGCACTACTACCGTCGACTCGCCGACCTCCGCGAGGAACACGACGTGCTGGTGTACGGCCGCTACGACCTCGTCGCGCCGGAGCATCCGCAGATCTACTCGTACCTCCGGAGCCTCGGCGACGAGCGGGCGCTCGTCGTCCTGAACTTCTTCGGCGACGAGCCCCGGTTCGACCTCCCGGAGTCGATCGAGTACGGGGAGGCCGACCTCCTGCTCGCGAACTACGACGTCGAACGGCCGGCCCCGCCCGACGCGTTCGACCTGCGTCCCTACGAGGCCCGGGTCTACCGGCTCGACTGACTCCCCGATCGACCCTACCGACTTTCCGACTGAGCCCGCGGGCCCTCCGGTCGACTCTGCTGGCCGCTCTCCGAGGCCGACCGCCTGCTCGCACCCGCGCCGGTTCGGTGGAGTCGGAGCCAGATGTAGCCGTAGTCGTCGAGGGTGATCTCGCAGCTACCGTCGTCGTGGCGCGTATGGTCGGCGTTCCCGAGCAGGGGGTAGAGCGCGTCCCCCTGGACCAGATCCAGGTCGAACTCGAGCGAGCACTTCCCGTCCGACAGGTTGTGCACGCAGACGACGGCGTTCCCGTTGAAGTCGTACCGGTGGGCGAACGCGCACGGGTGGTCCACGTCGATGACGCTGAAGGACCCCTCGCCGATCTCCCTGCTCTCCCGGCGGGTCGCGATGAGCCGCTCCATCCAGTTGAGCAGCGACTCCGCGTCGGCGCGCTGGGCGGCGACGTTCACCTCCTCGTGGCCGAACCGGCCGCCGGAGACGACCGGGAGCACGAGGTCGTCCTCGGACGCCGTCGAGAAGCCGGCGTTCTCCTCGTCGGTCCACTGCATCGGCGTCCGCACGGACGTCCGGCCGGGGAGCGAGAGGTCCTCGCCCATCCCGATCTCGTCGCCGTACAGCAGCATCGGCGTCCCGGGCATCGAGAACAGCAGGCTGAACGCGAGCTTGACCCGCCGCTCGTCGCCGTCGAGCATCGGCGCGAGGCGGCGGCGGATTCCCCGACCGTAGATGCGCATGTCCGTGTCGGGAGCGAACCGCTCGAACACCTCGTCCTGGAGGTCCTTCGGAAGCCGGCCGATGTTGAGCTCGTCGTAGTTGCGCAGGAAGTTCATCCACTGGCCGACGTCCGCCGGCGGGAGGCGTTCGAGCCCCTCGGCGAGCGGCGCCGCGCGTTCGGTCGCGAGCGCGGCGACGAGGTGGGCGTTCAGGACGAAGTTCATCAGCAGGTCCATCTCGGCGCCGTCCCCGAAGTACGACTCCAGCTCACCCGGCGCGTCGTCGGCCTCCGCGAGCAGGACCGCGTCGCTCCGGCGCGCGACGGCGTGGCGCTTGAGGCTCCGAAGCACCTCGTGCGGGTCGTCGAGCTGCTCGGCGTCGGGGTGTTTCGGCTGGATCATGAGCGTCGCCGCGTCGACCCGGAAGCCCGCCACGCCGAGTTCGAGCCAGAACTTCATGATCCGGTAGATCTCGGCGCGGACGTCCGGGTTCGCCAGGTTCAGATCGGGCTGGAACGGGTAGAACCGATGGTAGTAGTACGCGTCCGCCTCCTCGTCGTACGTCCACACGCGCTCGTCCTCGACCTCCCCGGGGAACACCGTGGCGCGCTCGGGGTCCGGCGGCGGTCGCTCGTCCACCCAGACGTAGTAGTCGCGGTACTTCGAGTCGGGGTCCTCCTGGGCCGCCTTGAACCAGGGGTGCTGGTCGGACGTGTGGTTCACCACGAGGTCGATGATGACCCGGATCCCGCGGGCCTCGGCCTCGTCCATGAACTCGACGAAGTCGCCCAGCGTGCCGAGCCGCGGGTCGACGCCGTAGTAGTCGCTTACGTCGTACCCGTTGTCGCGGTTAGGCGTCGGATAGAACGGGAGGAGCCACAGCGCGGAGACACCCAGCCGATCGAGGTAGTCGAGCTTCTGGGTCAGTCCCTGGAAGTCGCCGACTCCGTCGCCGTCAGAGTCGTTGAACGCCTCCACATCCACCGCGTACACGACGGCGTTTTTGAACCAGGTTTCGGGTGATACGGAGACCATTCCCAGCGGTGCTTGGGCACCCACGCCGTTAATCGTTCGTGCCGATCCTGATTGTTATGAATCAATTACCCCGCCGTCGACGGGCGGAAACGGTTACGAACGTAATACTTGGCCGGTTCTCGCGATCTCGGAGCCGGTCCGGGTCGGCTCGAGGTCGTCACGCGTCGTCGTCGCGAACGCGATAGATGACCACGCCGTCGTTCGCGTACACCCGTTCGTACCGCCCGGTGAGTTCGAGCGACCGCTCGAGCGTGCCGAACTGGACGTACCGGAACCCCCGAACCGTGTACCCGCCGCGCGGGACGTAGAGGTAGTCCGGGTCGGGGTCGACGGGGGCGAGCGACGCGTCGAGACACCCGGCGGTCCCACAGGCCGAGGCGTTCTTGAACGCGCCGAGGTGGCGCGCGTACGTCTCGGGCGTCCGCCACTCCGACCCCCAGGGGGCGACCAGGATGGTGCGATCGGCCACCGCCGGGAACCACTCGGCCGCGTCGCCGAGCACGACGAACGTGGAGTCCGGCTCGGTCTCCGCGGCGGCCCACTCCATCGCGGCCACGTCGTCGTCGTCGACGAACGCCGGGGTCGTCCTGTCGGTCGTGGACGCGAACGAGTAGCCGAGCTGGCCCACCCCGGCGATCGCGCCGGTGACGAGGATCGCCGCCACGAGGACCCGACGGGCCCCCGGTCGGTCGGGGACGATTCTCGGGAACCGGCGGGCGAGTTCGACCGCCACGCCGACGACCGCGAACGAGCCGACGGTGTACACGAACCGCGGCTGGGCGAACGCGATCTCCGCGACGACGACCCAGGCGGGCAGCACGCGACGCCCCGCGAGCGCGAGGATGACGGCGGCCGTGAGGGGGACGAACGTCCAGATGGACACGCCCGAGAACAGCCCGCCGCCGACGCCGCCGTGGGTGCCGGCGGCGGCGGCGAACACGGTCGGGCCATGGATCGTGGCGACGGTCACCCACCACGGAGCGGTCACCGCCGCGCCGCCGAGCCCCATCGCCGTCCCCCGGAGCAGTCCGGACAGCGTCCGGTCGAAGCCGATCCAGAACAGCACGGCGGTGAGGACGGCGAACAGCGTGTAGGTCGGGTGCGTGAGCACCGTGAGCGCGAACAGGACGACGGCGGCCGGGAGCCACGTCGAGTCGCGGTCCCGGAACAGGCGGAGCGCCGCGTACGAACTCGAGAGCGCGAACAGGAACGCGGGGGCGCGGACCACCCCGCCGGCCGAGATGTGCCACTGCAGCACCTGCGGGTTCACCCCGAGCAGGAGCGCGGCAGCACAGCCCTGCGCCCGTCCGTCGAGCAGGTCGCGCCCGAGCAGGTACGCCGGGACGAGCGCGGCGGCGGTGACCAGCGGCGGGAGGAACCGCGCGGCGGCGAACGTGCCGACCCCGAGATCGCGGAGGACGGCGAGCACGTAGAAGCCGAGCGGCGGGTACGCGACCGGCACAGGTTCGGTCGTGTAGCCGGAGACGCCCGCGGGGAGCCCGTACCCGGACGCCCGGATGCCGTCGGCGATGACGGTGTAGAGCCCGGCGCCGAACGCCGGGTACGGGTTCGTGAGGACGTACGTCGCCGCGACCGCGAGGCCGACCGCCAGCACACCACCGACCCACGGCGCGTCTGCGCGGGAGAACGGCGCGTCCGGCCAGGCGCGTGCGCCCGCGAACGCCCGAGTGAACGCGCCGGATTGCTCCCGGTTCGATACGACCGACGAGCCGGGCTCCCCCGTCGACGTGCTGCGCTTTCCGGTCGCGTCCCCGGGGTTCCCGGTCGAATCGTCGCTCCCGCCCGCCGAGTCGCCGCTCATCGTCTCCCCAGCGTGAACGGCGTCCGGAGTGACAGTCGGTACGAACTCAGGCGGTATTCCACCAGGAGCCACCACGGCGCGACCACGAGGAGCGTCAGGGCCGCGAGGATCTCGGGAATGCCCATCCAGGGCGGCAGGACGTACGCGATGGCGTTCACGACCGAGGGCGGGAGGTTCGCGGCGAGCCGGGAGATCAGGTCGCCCTCCCCGCTCGCTGCCGGCGGTTCGTTCGACTCCAACCCGAGCGAGTCGGCGCTCTCCCCGCCCTCGCTCTCGTCGCCCGTGCCGAGCCTTTCGGACTCGTACGGGAAGCCGACGTCGGCGGTCCAGACGATCTCGCCCTCCTGATCGATCTCGAACACGCGGTCGCCGTTCGAGTCGGTGATCAGCGTGTGCCCGTTCGGCAGGCGGTCGGCGTCACGGGGCCACGTCATGCGCTGGTCGGCCCACACCCAGCTCCGCTCCCAGCCGCCGTCCACGCGCTGGTACTCGACGACACGACCGCGCTCGGAGTCGGCGACCAGCACCGCGGGGCCGCCCCGCTCGGCGGGGATGAAGTCGGGATTGTGTTGCTCGTACAGCACGCTGTGGTCGTCGTCGGCGCCGAGCGTCCAGTCCTCCATGTACCCCCGTTCGAGGTCGATGAACGCCACCTGGTCGTGGTTCCGGATGCTCACCATCACGGCCTCGCGGCCGTCGATCTCGACGGCCTCGACGTCGTTGATGTGCGTCCAGTCGTCGGGGTACGGGCCGCCGCTCTCGGGGTCGAACTGGCTCTGTGCGTCCCACTCCCACTCGACGATCCCGGTGGTCGCGTTCACGATGTACGTGCGATCCCGGTCGATGTCCGCGACGAGGAGGCGCTCGTCGTCGATCCGGTCGACGTCGTGCCACCGGGTCGAGTGCTTGCCGGGCGTGATGCGGCTGTACACGTGCGTCGTCTCGCCCGTGGTGAGGTTCACCCGCTCGACGCCGTTCCGGGTGCACACCGACTCGGAGCCGCAGTCCTCGGGGGTGAGGTGGTCGGCGTAGACGTACTCGACGGTGGCGTTCGTCCCCTCCACGGGGTCGACGTCCCAGTACCGCGTGTGGGTGTTGTCGTAGTAGTAGATGCTTCCGTCCGGAGCGAACGCGACGAGTTCGGCGAGCTGACGGGCTCCCGACCCCTCGTCGCCCACGAACGCCGTCGAGTCGGTGCCGACGATGGTGATGTTGTCACGCTCGCCGACCACCTGCCCGGTGTCACCCGAGCGGAACGCCTGTTCGACCGACGGGTCGCCCCGCACGCTGTCGCCGGCGAACTGGGCCGACGCGAAGCCACCGGCGAGGACGGCCGCTGCCAACAGTGTGAGCACTCCGAGCGTGACGCGGCGCCGATTCCCCATGTTCACCCGCGTACAATGGCGAACGAGCGGAAAAACGCTTCTCATCCAGTCCGGGCGTCCCGATCGTCGCCCGAGTCGGCGCCCGTCAGCAATGGCCCGGATCGGCCCCGCTGACGGCCGATCGCCCCGCAATCGGAGCCTCGGTCCCCGTCCGGCGCGATGCAATCCGCGTCGCGGAACGATTAAACGGTTCTGCAGCGAATTATCCGAGGAGTCGATGGCTACACCGTCCCCAGTCGCCACGCGCCGACGAACGCTCGCCGCGCTCGGTGCTACCGCCGGAACTGCCCTCACCGGCGGCTGTCTCGATCAGCTCCGGAGCGTGGCCAGCCGGAACACGAGCCAGCGGGTCTCGCTCGACATCAAGGCCCCCCCGGCCGACGAGGACCCGATGGCGATCGCGATCGCACGCACGCTGGCCGAGAACCTCCACGCGGTCGGTATCGCCTCCCAGGTGACCCCCGTCGCCATCGAGGAACTGTACCGGCAGGTGCTCATCAACAACGACTTCGACGTCTACGTCGGTCGCTACCCCACGACGTCCGTCATCGGGCCGGACGAGTTCTACCCGCTGTTACACTCCCGGTTCACGGGCGAGGCGGGGTGGCAGAACCCGTTCGGCTGTACCGACCTGACGATCGACGAACTGCTCGACCGGCAGCGCACGACGACGGGCGAGGAACGGAACGCGGCCGTCACGGACCTCCAGGGCGCGATCGACGACGTGCGCCCGTTCTCCGTGCTCGCGTTCCCGGACGACCTCTCGGCCGTCCGCGAGGGGCGCTACGAGGGGTGGATCGGCACAGCTGAGGGCTTCGACACGCCCCTCGGCCTGCTGGGTCTCGACAAGGTAACGACGACCGTGGACGCGTCGGAGGGGGACGAGGCGGCCGCCCCCGACCGGCTCCGGCTGGCGACGACAGACGTGCGAGTCACGGAGAACCGCAATCCAGTCGCCGTCGAGTTCCGGAACACCGGCGCGTTCACCGGCCTCGTGTACGACTCGCTCGCGAGGCAGTTCACCGACGAGATCCGCCCGTGGCTCGCGACCAGCTGGGAGTGGCCAGGCGAGGACGAGACGGAGGGTCGGCGGACCGTACGCACGGACGGCACCGAGTCCGGCGGGGGGACGCCGGGGAACGGGACGGCCGCCGGAACACCGGGCAACGAGACCGCGGCGACCCCGGCTAGCACGGGGACCCCGACGGGTACCGGGGTCGCCGAACCCACGGCGGGCAACGGGACCGAGACGGGAACCGAGCGAACAGAGGAGGCGGACGGGACCGTGACGATCGAGGCCGGGGAGGGCGAGCTGTCGGCGATCGTCCGACTCCGCGAGGGGCTGACCTGGCACGACGGCGAGCCGCTCACCGCCGCCGACGTCGCGTTCACCTACGAGTTCCTGACCGACACGTCGATGGGCGAACTGGAGTCGCCGGTCCCGGCCCCTCGGTTCCGGGGCCAGTCCTCGCTGGTCACGTCGGCCCGGGCGATCGACGACCGGACGCTGGCGCTGCGGTTCAACACGACGAACCGGCGGGTGGCGGCCGGCGCCCTCACGGTCCCGATACTGCCCGAGCACGTCTGGACCGAACGGACCGGCAAGGTTGACGTCCCCGGGCTCGGCACCGAGGGGGTCACCGAGGCGCTCGTCTGGGCGAACCCCGAACCCGTGGGAAGCGGCCCGCTCGAGTTCGAGCGCGCGACGGCGGGGGAGTCGGTGCTGTTCTCGCGCTTCGAGGAGCACTTCCTCGCCTCCGACGAACCTCCGGAGGGCCTCCCCGAGCGGCTCCACGGCAAGCCGGCGTTCGACGAACTGTTCGTCCAGGCGGCCCCGTCCGACTCGACCGCGGTCGAGCTCGCGACGGCGGGCGACGTCGACGCGACCATCTCGCAGCTGAACCCGTCGACGGTGCCGCGGATCGGCCGCACGAACGAACTGCGGCTCGTCTCCTCCCGGTCGTGGTCGTTCTACCACCTCGGGTTCAACATGCGGCGCTCGCCGCTGTCGAACCCGCACTTCCGGGGGGCGATCTCCCGGCTGCTCGACGCGGAGCGGGTCGCGAACGAGCAGTTCGGTGGCTACGCGCGGCCGGCCGCGACGCCGCTTGCCGGAAGCAAGTGGGAAGCGCCCGAACTCCGGTGGGACCAGGAGACGCGCAACGAGCGCTTCCACGGCCGGAACGGCGAACTCGACGTGGAGCGCGCCCGGACGGCCTTCCGCGAGGCGGGGTATCGATACGATGAGGAGGGCCGACTCCGCCACTGATGAGCACGCTCGTCGCCGTCCTGGTCCAGGTGTTCGTCGTCGTCACGGCGCTCTGTCTGGCCGGCGCCATCGTGCTCGCCCGCGAGGGCCGTGTCGCGCTGCTCCGAACGGACGGCCGTCGCCGGATCAGGGAGGTCGGGCCGGCGATGCTCGCGCTCGGCGCCATGCTCCTCCTCAACGGCCTCGTTCGCGAGCGCGTTCCCGACGTCTCGTGGCTGATCGGCGTGAACATCACCGGCTACATCCACGCGCTGGAGGGCGGGTTCGTCCCGTGGGTCCAGTCGTTCGCCACGCCGGCGGCGACGGCGTACTTCTCGTTCGTGTACGTGTTCGGCTACACCTTCCTCCTCGTGTTCCCGCTGCTCGCGTACCTGCTCCACCCCGACCCCGACCACCTCCGCGAACTCGCGGTGGCCTACGGGCTGAACTACGCCATCGGGCTGGTCTGTTACGCCGTCTTCGTCGCCTATGGCCCGCGGAACCTGCTCGTGGACCAGGTGGAACCGCTGCTGTACTCGACCTACCCGGAGTACCAGACGCTGGTCAGCCACGTGAACACGAACACGAACGTCTTCCCCTCGCTGCACACGTCGCTGTCCCTCACGACCGCGGCGTTCGCGGTGCGAACGCGCCGGACGTACCCGGCCTGGGGGGTGATCGCACCCGCCCTCGCCGCGAGCGTCGTCGTCGCGACGATGTACCTCGGCATCCACTGGGCGACCGACGTCGTCGCGGGGGCGTTGCTCGCGGCGCTGTGCGTGACGCTCGCGCGTCGTTCGGACACCGAGGCGCTGCTCGGCCGCATCCGCGCGGCCGGCGACTGGCGCGTTCGGGGATAAGTCCCCTGGCTGGACGACAACGGCCCCGGTCGGGGGCGTCCGCGACCGCGTCGCCCACCGGAACGACCCTGTCGCGTGGAACCAACCTTCAAGACGCGAGGCGGCGTACCTCCGCAACGGAGTTATGGATATCGAAGACATCGCCGTGCCGGAGTTCGTCGAGGTGGAGTCGGACGAGCGACTCGGAAAGATCCGCTCCCTCTTCGAACGCGAGAACCCGAAGGGCATCATCGTGGTCGAGGACGGCGAGTACGCGGGGGTCATCGGCGAGCGGGACCTCGTCCGGTCCCGCGTCGAGGACGACACCAAGGCGGCGGCGCTGATGAACCACGCGCCGGAGGTCGACCGCCGGGAGGACGTGCGGGAGGTGGCGCGCGTGCTCGTCGAGGGGAACGTGAAGGTGGCGCCGGTGTACGAGGGGAGCAAGCTCTACGGCATCGTCACCGCCGACGCGATCCTCCACGCGGTGCTCGAGAACCTGGACGCGCTCACCGTGGAGGACATCTACACCACCGACGTGGTCTCCATCGGCGATGGGGCTGGGGTCGGCCAGGCGATCAACCGCCTGCGGGAACACGGCATCTCCCGGCTACCCGTCGTCACCGACGACGGCCGGCTGACCGGCGTCCTCACCACGCACGACATCGTCGACTTCGTCGTCCGCGAGGACGAACGACAGGGGAAGGGCGACCGAAGCGGCGACCTCGACCGGATGCTCGACCTCCCGGTGTACGACCTGATGTCGAGCCCGGTGTTCACGACCACCCCCGGCACCACCGTCCGCGCGGCCGTGGAGTCGATGATGGACAACGACGTGAACGGGCTCGTCGTCACGCCCGCCGACGACGACGGCTTCGTCTCCGGCGTCGTCACCAAGACGGACGTGCTCCGCGCGCTCACGTTCACCCAGGAGGAGGCGATGGACGTCCAAATCACCAACGTGGAGCTGATGGACAGCACCATCACGCGCGAGGACGTCCGCGAGTCGATCGGCCAGGTGGCCGAGAAGTACCAGGAGATGCAGGTCATGCACGCGCACGTCCGCTTCCACGAGCACAAGGAGAAGCTCCGCGGCACCCCGCTCATCCAGGCCCAGATCCGCCTGCGCACGACGCACGGGCAGGTCGCCGGATCCGGGGAGGGGTACGGCGCCGAGCACGCGTTCCACGTCGCGCTCGACAAACTGGAGCGGAACGTCCTCGAGCTGAAGGGCGTCGTCGCCGACGAGCGGTACCGCGGGCAGCTCCTCCGGAAACTCGGCGAGCTCTGAGGCCCGGCGGAACACGGCGAACAGTCCGTACCTCGGCGACGTCCCGGCTACGACTCCGGCACGAGTCGAGCGACATCGCCCTCCGCGACGTCCGCCGCCGACACGCGGAGGTCCTCGTCGCCCGCGACCGACACCACGATCTCCCGTTTTCGCGACCGCAGATACAGCCCGAGCAGCGCGACCCCGACGAGCAGGGCGAGCGCGCCGACCACCCGGAGGACGTCGTCCAGCAGCGCGATCGCGGAGAGCAGGCTCCCCAGCAGCGCGACCGTTCCGCCCATCCCGGTCGCGCCCGCGCCGCTCGCGGAGGGGGCCACGTCGGCCATCCCGTCCAGCGGCACGGTCGCGCCGGCGGCGACGAGGACTCCACCGACGAGGATCGCCTTCAGCGCCGGCGCGACGTACCCGCCGCGCCCGGACGCGACGACGCGAATCCCCTCGACGTTCGGACGCTGCACGACGGCGAGCGTCCGACCGTCGGTCCCGGGCGTGTGGACGAGCAGCCGGTGGCTCGTCCGCACGAGGCGACCGCCGTCGACCGGGACGCTCGCCTCGACGACCTCACCGTCGTACAACAGCTTCGTCAGTTCGGGGTCGTCGGCCGCGGGGTCGGCGTTCGCCGAGGCAGTACTGGTGGTCGCTCGATTCGAATCCACCGCAGGGTCGGACGTCGCTCCCGGCTCCGCCTCGGCGATGAGGTCGGTGGGAGCGACCGATTCCGAGTCCGTGCCGTGGTGGGTGTCGACCGACGCGTTCGCGGCGTCGTCGCCGTCGCTCGCGGTCGGATCCAGTCGAGAACCGAGCGTGTCGTCGGGGGAGTCCGCGCCGAACTCGAAACCCCCGGTCATGCGTCTACCGGCCCGCGAGGCGTTCCGCGATGCGGTGGGCGCCCTCGGCGGCGGCGAGGTCCGGTTCGTCCGGCGAGACGGCCTCGACGTCGCGGTCGAGCTCCGCCGAGAGCCGCTTCTCGAACTCCTCGGTCATCCCGGGGATGCACGCCATCCCGCCGGTGAGCGCGATGGGGTTCGCCAGCGCGAGCTGGTACGGCTTCATGTAGTCGTTCGCGAGTTCGGGGAGGAACTCGTTGGCCACCGCGTCGACCGCGGCGTCGAGGTACCAGTTCAGCGCCTCCTGGACGCTGTCCTCGATGGTGAACTCGTGGGAGCCGCCGCCGGGCTGCTGGACCACGTCCGAGAACGGCTCGAACGCGTCGAAGTCGCCGTGCTCCTCCTTGTACTCGCGGGCGGTCGTCAGGTCCACGTGGACGCGGCCCTGCGTCTCCTCCTCGACGTTGGAGACGATGCGCCGGTCCACGTCGTTGCCCGTGACCGACCCGGTCGAGAACGGGACGAGCTGGTCGCCGCGGCGGTACGCCGAGGCCTCGAGGTTCGTCGAGCCCATGTTCACCGCGATGAACACCTCGTCCACCGCCTCGACGCCGTCGCCGAGCGCGGGGATGGCCCCGCACAGCGACTCGGGGTACGAGCGCATCTCGACGCCGCCGATGGCGGAGGACTCGATGACGTCGGTGAGGTTCTCCAGCCCGGCGTCGTTCTCCATCGTCGGGACGGCGTACACCACCGTGCTCTCCTCGGGGACGCCGTTCGCGGCGATGAGTTCGCGGAAGTAGCGGTCCGCGAGCTCCGCGCGCTCGTCGTCCTCGGGGAGCCCCGAGCGGAGCATGTACTCCACGCGGTCGGGGTACTCCGCGGCGGCGCGTTCGCCGAACAGCGCCTTCTCGCTCCCCGTGATCGCGTCCTCGTACGTCGCGAGGCAGGTGAGCGAGCGGACCGTCGTGAGCTCGCCGTTCTGGTCGGGGTATTTCAGTACCGTTCGGGTCGAGCCGAGCTTGACGCCGACCGGGGTCGCTTCTCCGGGTTCGAAACTGTCGTCGTTCGCGTCTGATTCTGCTGCCATGGTTATCGGAGCGCGGCGAGGCGGGCGACGAACAACAGGCTCGTCCGGTGGTGACCGGGGCCCACCCGGCGGTTCTCCGCGTCGGAGAACGTCTCGAGGTGGGCGGCGAGCGCCTCCTCGGCGTCCGCCCCGAGCCACTCGACCCGTCCGTAGTAGGCGATGGCGTCGCGGGCGCCCTCGCACCCGCCGACGCCGACGAGGAATCGCAACCAGTCGAGCACGAGTCGCGTGCCGACCCCCGAGTCGGGGAGACTCGGGAGGTACGGTCTGCTCGTGCCGTCGGTCGCAGCGCCGAGGACGAACGCGTCCTCGACCTGCGCCGATCGGACGCGCGCCTCGGCCCGCACGAGGAAATCGTCCGGCGTCACCCACCGGTCCCCCTCCGGGCCCGCACGCGTCGGCGCTGCCGCTCCCGCCAGCGCCCGCAACTCCTCCGGGTCGTAATCGCTCGGATTGAGCATATTCGTTCGTCCGCACTCCCTGTGCCGCTACTCGTCGGATTCGCCAGCCGACATATAGGGGTTCGCCCCCGCGTATCAGCCGTGAAAACGGTCTGCGGGACGGGAACCGCGCGTCCGCCTACCCGAGCGTGAACTCGACCCGCTCGGTCTCGCTCCCCTGTGTCGTCCGCCCCGTCACGGTCACCTCGCCCACCTCGTCTGTGCCGGCGACGTGGGTACCGGCGCACGCGGTGCGGTCGAAGGGGTCCGACTCGTCGCCTACCTCGACGATGCGGAGTTCCGAGATCGAGGACGGGAGCAGGTCGATGCGGGTCCGCTCCGTGTCGAGTTCGGCCTCGGCGACCTCGCGGTCCATGGTGTAGTGGCGCACCGGGAGGTCGTCGTCGACGAGTTCGTTAAGCCGTGCCTCCACGTCCGCGAGGTCCGTCTCGGAGAACTTCGGGTGGCTCGCGTCGAGCCGCGCGCGGTCCGCGTACAGCTGGTTCCCCACCGTCGGCGCGTCGAACTCCTCGAGGAGCACGGCCGAGAGCAGGTGCTGGGCTGTGTGGTACCGCATGTGGGCGTACCGTCGGTCCCAGTCGATCTCGCCGGTCACGGTCGCCCCCTCCGCCGGAACCGGTCCATCGACGTGGTGGTAGACGGTGTCCTTCTTCGCCACGTCGGTCACGGTCGTCTCCCCATCGTCGAACCGCAGGGTTCCGGTGTCGTTCGGCTGGCCGCCGCCCGTCGGGTAGAAGTGCGTCCGGTCGAGCACCACCCGGTCGTCGAGCGCGCGCTCGACGGTCGCCTCGAACCCCCGGACGGTGCTGTCCGCGAGGTACAGTTGCTCGGTCACGCCGGAGGGAAGCCGGCCCGCCTATTTAGCGGTTCGCCCGCCGGCAGCCGCCTCCCGGGCATCCGCGCGCAGTAGTACGGGTGTCGTAACGCCTAAGAACGAAACACACCTCACATACCCGTAATGAGAACTACGCACGTCTCTCGTACGTATCGTCATCGGGGGTGGTCCATGTGGGAGTCGAGATAAAGGGCTCGAGCGTCGCCGACGAGGAGTTCGCGGACATGAAGCAGTTCGTCCGCGAGTACCTCACGGCGTCCGTCGAGTCGGAGGACGACGGGGGCCGGATGCGCTGGTACCCCTGGCACTCCGCGGAGTACCGCTTCAACCACATCCTGAACGTCGTGTCCCTCGCGGAGCGCATCGCCGAGCGGGAGGGCGCCGACACGGACGTGGTCCGCGTCGCCGCGCTGTTCCACGACGTCTCGAAGCTCGAGGCCGACCAGGACGTCCACGCCGAGGAGGGGGCGCGCGTCGCCCGCGAGTACCTGCTCAGCCGCGGCGAGTACCCCGAGTCGTTCGTCGACGAGGTGTGCGCGTCGATCACCGAGCATTCGTACCAGGGGCCGCTCACCGACCTCTCGCTGGAGACGCAGTGTCTCATCGAGGCCGACCTGCTCGACAAGGTCGGCGCGAACGGGACGGCGCTGATGCTCCTGCGGATGGGGTACGAGGCCCGGACGCACATGGACGCCGCCCAGATGGTCCAGCGCGTGCTGGAGCGCGGCGAGGACCACATCGCCCGCATCGAGTCCGACACGGCCGAGTCCATCGCCCACGAGCGGCTCAAGCGCGTGCGCTGGTTCCGCGAGTGGCTGGAGGACGAGGTGACGGAGATGGAGTGGGACCGCGAGGACCCGACCGGGGTCTGACCTGGACGGTCCCGCGCTGTTAGGTCGCTCGAGGAGCGGTCGCGAGCGGCGGTTTCCGACGTCGAGCCAGGCAGAGCGGTTGCGCCCGAGTGTCCAGTCAACCGCCGCGAGGGCTCGGCTTACACCGTGTCGAGTACCTACACCGTATCGAGCACGCCGATGACGCGCTCCTCGGCCTCGCGGCCGGGGTCGTGCTCGCTCCCGTCGCGGTCCGACTCCCGGTGCTCCGCCAGCGTCCGGGCCATCGCCTCCGACAGCGGGGTGGAATCCCAGCCGAGCGCCGCGAGCTTGGCCGTGCCGAGCACGTGGGGGTACTCGCGGTAGAGGACGAAGTCCGAGGTCGAGAGCCCCCCGGTCGAGAGTTCTCGTTCGCTCGCCCGGACGACATCGCACTCGGTGTCGGCCGCGTCGGCGACGAGGTCCACCATCTCCTCGATCGTGACGAGCCGCCGGTCGCCGACGTTGTACGCCTCACCGGGATCGCCCTCCTCGGCCACGATCCGCAGCGCCGACGCCACGTCCTCGACGTACGCGCGGTGCCAGACGTGCTGACCGTCGCCGGGGACGACCACGCGGTCGTAGTTCAGCACGCGGTCGAGCCAGTAGTCCATACGCTCGGTGTAGTCGTGGGGACCGTAGACGATGCACGGCCTGACGGACATCACGTTGACGCCGTCCTTGGCGGCCCGGTCCACGATGCGGTCGCCCTCGGCCTTCCGCGCGCCGTAGCTGTCCATCGAGTCGTCCTCGGCCTGCTCGGGCGTGCAGCCGCACAGCTCCGTCTCGCCCTCGCGCTTGGGGATCTCCTCGGCGGCGTACGCAGACCCCGAGGAGACGTACACGTAGCCATCAACGTCCGAGAATATCTCCACGGCCGCCTCGACGTCGGCCGGCCTGTACGCCACGCAGTCGACGACGATGTCCGGTTTCACAGAGAGCGCGGCCGCCCGCAGGTCGGTGTCGTTCGTGCGGTCGCCCTCGACGCGTGCGACGTCGTCGTTCCCGGAGAACGGGTTGTCGTGGTTCCCGCGGTTGAAGATGGTCACCTCGTAACCGTTGTCGAGCAGGTCCTCGACGACGTGCCGGCCGATGAAGCGCGTGCCGCCGACGACGAGCGCGGAGTCGGTCATACGAGCCGAGTCGGCTGCGGCGGGGAAAACAGCCGCGGTCACCGGCCCGGTTGCCGGTTCGTCCGGTGGTTGCGGGTGCCCTTTCCGGTTACCGGGTGCGCTCGCCCAGCGCATCGAGCACCTGCTCCTCCGTCTCGCGGTCCAGCGCGTCCTCCGGCCCGGTCACGCCGGCGTCGACGTGGGCCTCGGCGGTGCGCGCGACCGCCTCCGCTGGTGGGGTCGACTCCCAGCCGAGCGCCGCGAGTTTCCCCGTCGACACCACCGCCGGCCGCGGCGTGTACAGCGGGAAGTCCGTCGGCTCGACGCCGAACTCCGCCAGTTCGCGCTCGCTCGCGTGGACCGGCTCCACATTGGTGTCCAGCGCGTCCGCGATCAGTTCGAGCGAGCGCCCCAGCGAGAACGTGTTCCGGTCCGCGGCGTTGTACGCCTCGCCCGGTGCGCCGTTCTCGGCGACCCGGAGGAGCGCCGCGGCGACGTCCTCGACGTACGCCCGGTGGAGCAGCGACCCGCCGTCGCCCGGGACCAGGACGCGGTCGTACGTCGCCACGCGGTTCACCCAGTAGCCGAACCGTTCGGTGTAGTCATGCGGGCCGTACACCAGCATCGGGCGGACGGCCATCGCCTCGACGCCGTCCTCGGCGGCCCGCGCCACGACGCGGTCGCCCTCGGCCTTCCGCGGGCCGTACGTTTCCACGGAGTCGTCGTCCTCCTGATCGGGCCCGCACGGGTGCAGCTGCGTCGCGTCCTCGCGCATCGGCACGTCCACCGCGTCGTACGCGCTCCCCGAGGAGACGTACACGTAGCGGGCGTCGGAAAACACCTCGGTCGCAGTGCGGACCTCGCCGGGGTGCATCGCGACCATGTCGACGACGACGTCCGGGTCGGCCGCGTCGCGGGCGCGGATCAGGTCCTCGCGGTTCGTGCGGTCGCCCTCGACGTGCGAGACGGCCCCGTCGAAGGGGAACCCGTGCGTTCCGCGGCTCATCGTCGTCACGTCGTAGCCGGTTTCCCGGAACAGGTCGACGGCGTGCCGGCCGATGAAGCGCGTGCCGCCGACGAACAGGGCGTTTCCACCGGGAGACGAACTGGACATACGGGGGCGTCGGCGAGAAACGTGAAGAACGTGAGGGTCGGCCCGACCGGTCGGCTCAGATGACCTGGCCCCAGTAGGGCTCGATGAGGAAGAACAGCGCCTGGAAGCCGGCGTACAGCACCACCAGGCCCGAGGCGAAGATGGCGCTGTTCGGCCGTTCGATCTCCATCCCGTTGCGGACCTCGACGCAGCGCGCCTCGAACTCGAAGAAGTCCGAGATGAACAGGCCGACGACCAGCGTCGCCAGCACGAGTCCGCCGTGGGGCTGGACGATCGTCATCGCGAACGTCAGCAGGACGAGCACGACGTTCATGATCTCGTGGGGAAGGTACCGCGAGAGGGGGGCATCGTCGTCGACGTCCTCCTCCTCGGCCTGCCGGGCGTAGTTGCGCTGGGCGAGGATCCGGGTCACGAGGTTCGCCAGCACCACCACGAGGATGACGTACGGAAGCACGCCCGCGACGGCCTCGAGCGCCCCGACCGGAAGGGCGAACTGCAGCGGTAGCGGTTGCATGCGGGGTACTCCGTCCACGACTCATTAGAAGGTTTCCAATCCGCGCGAGTCGTCCCGCTGCGCCGTCGAGCAACCGCCCCGTCGGCGGTACCCTCTCGCGTCACCCTTGCGGCGTCACCTACCGCGTCGCCGCGACGCCGGGCACCCGCAGGAACTCGACGCGTCCGTCGCGAGCAACCTCGATGGGCGTCCCGGCCGGCGCGGACCCGACGACCCGGCCGTCGGCGACGAGGTCGACGTCGCTGTCGTCGCGCTTGACCACCAGCGTCAGGTCGGCGTCGAGGACCCACGTGTCCGGCATCGTCTCGAACGGCGCCACCGGCACGACGCTGAGCCCCCCTCCGGGGACGACCACGGACCCGCCGGCAGCGCGCGCGTAGCCCGCCGACCCGGCGGGCGTGGCGACGACGACGCCGTCCGCGCGGAAGCGGTCGACCTCCTCGGCGCCGGCGCGGACGGAGTACTCGGAGATGCGTGCCGGCTCCCTCGTCATCAGGCTCACGTCCAGCAGCGCGCGGGCGGCCCGCTCGTCGCCGACCGCCACCGAGAAGATCGCGTGGGGCTCCAACCAGCCCTCGCCGGACGCCAGCGCGTCGAGCGCCTCGTCCACCCGCTGCTTCGGGACGGAGTGGTTCCCCGGCCCGGCGTCGACGGGGAGCAACGGGACTTCCGGGTCCGCGAGCGCAGTATCCACGAGCGCGTCCTCGCCGAACGTGACCAGGGCGTCCGCCTCGCTCGCGGGGACGACCGCCCCCCCGACCGCCTCGACGGCGGCGCCGACCGTCCCGTCGTCGCCCGCCGTGGCGACCCGGAGTTCGCTCATCGTCGGTCGTTTCACGGGGCGGGACTTAATCGGCGTGGGTCGATCATCGGTCGTCGGGAGGCTCGGTGCTTCCTTCGGCACTGCATTCACGACAGCGACCGCGAGGACCACCGTGGAAGCCCCCGATCGCTCGGCTCCCGCGGCTCGTTGCGCGCGCTCGGTCGCTTTCGCTCCCTCGCGTGCTTACGGCGCCGGGGTTCGCCGAGCGATCGGCCCCTTCCATTCCCACCCGGAGCGCTGTCTGGCCGAGCGTCGTTCGGCGGATGGACGAGTCGACGTCGCCCTAGTGGTCGAGTCGCCGCTACTCCGCCAGGTTTCCGTCGTCGTCGTAGGGCCAGTCGCCGGTCACCTTCATCCCCTCGGCGAGGTCCTGTGCCTCGACGGCGGCGGCGATGTCGGCCGGGTCCCGGCGGGCGACGTCGGTGTCGTCGTCCGCGAGGTCCGCCACGAGCGCCGCGAGGAGGACGGCCTGCTCGCGGAGGTTCCGGACCTCGAGCTTCTCGAACGTGTCGGCGAAGGTGTGGCCCCAGCCGCGCCCGCGGCCCTCGGTCTTCCCCGAGACCATGTACCCCGGCACGCCGGTCTGCACGAACGGCCAGTGGTCGCTGTGGGGGTTCTGCTCGGGGATGGTCGCGACGGGGTGGTCGAACCGCTCGCCGACCCGGTCGGCCGCCGCTGTGAGGTCCTCGAACCCGTGGGTGTGGAGCTTGAGGGTGCGACCGAAGACGTTCGAGTCGACGTTGACGATCGCCTTCACGGCGTCGCGGTCGGTGCGGTCAGCTTCGACGGAGGAGCCGACGAGGCCGACCTCCTCGGCGCCGAAGGCGACGAACCTGACCCGCGTGTCGAGCGCGTCCTCGTTCGCCGCGAGCGCGTTGGCGACCTCGACGATCGTGGCCGTCCCGGCGCCGTTGTCCATCGCGCCCTCGGCGATGTCGTGGGCGTCGGCGTGGGAGGTGACGAGCAGTTCCTCGTCGGTGTCGGGACCCAGTTCGGCCATCGTGTTCCCGCTCGTCGCGTCGGGCGTCTCGCACTCGACCTCGACGGTGATCTCGTCGCCCTCGGCCCGCCGCGCGAGTCGTGCGCCGACCTCCGCGGAGACGCCGACCGCCGGGATGTCCCCGATCGGCGCCCCGGGGGTCCCGACCGACCCCGTCGGGGGGAGACACCCCTCGACGTGGTTCCGGAACACGAACCCAGCCGCCCCCTCCTGGACCGCGTAGTAGTACTTCTCGCGTCGGTGGATGAAGCGCTCGTAGTGGTCCGGCACGGTCGAGGAGACCATTACGACGGCCCCCTCCACGTCCGCGTTCTCGAAGTCCTCCGGGAGCCCGTAGCCGAGGTCGAGCAGGTCGCCCGTCGCCGTCCCCGACGGCGAGCGCGGGAGCGCGATACAGTCCTGCTCGCCGCCCGGCGCGTCGATCCGGGAGGAGCCCCGGACCCAGCCCTGGAGGTCGAACTCCTCGATCCGGGCGTTCCGGCAGCCGGCCTCCGCGAGCGCGTCCCGGACGCGTTCGAGCGCCTCGCGCTCGCCGGGTTGGCCGGCCATCCTGTTCCCGATGTCGACGAGGTCCTCCAGCAGGTCCCAGCCCGCGGTGCTGGTGAACGTCTCGCCGATCCAGTCGGTCCGCTCCGTGAGGTCGGTCATCGGGTGTGGCTCCGCGCCACGGGAGAAAGCGTTTCGGGAGTCGGTCCGTTCGTCCGGGTCGGTGTCGGTGGTCCTCCGCGAAGGGAACTTCCCGTGAAACAGGCGGAGAACGGCTGCCACTTCGTTTTCTCTGACCAACTTGGGGTTAATCCATCAGTTCAAGTGCCTCAGTGGAGAGTGGGTACTGTGACCGACGAGGACTCGTCCGGGGACGCGGAGCGTACGTCGGAGGCTTCGAGAGAGCCATCCGCGGAGCCTGACGATTCTGTGGTCCTCCACACGTCCATGAGGGCGTACGAGGAGGTCAAATCCGCGGACGCTGGCCCGCTACTTCTCGTCAGGAGTTCGCGACCAGCGTCGGGTACGTGATGCTCTTCGGACTGGTTCTCCTCGCAGTTACGGGGGTGTGGCCCCCGATGGTCGCCGTCGAAAGTGGGAGTATGCAGCCGCACATGACGCGAGGTGACCTGGTCGTCATAAGCGAGCCCGGAAGATTCGCCTCGGATGCCGAGTACGGCTCGACTGGAATCAGCACCTATCGAACGGCAAAGGGGATGGGGGTTCGAAACTTCGGTTCCTATGGGTCCGTGATCGTCTACCAGCCACCCGGTCGCAGCGGGTCCCCGATCATCCATCGGTCGCGTTTCTGGGTCGAAGCGGGTGAGAATTGGTACGGGAAGACGGACCCCGGGTACGTGGACGCCGAGAACTGTTCCGAACTCCGGAACTGTGCGGCCCCGAACTCGGGGTTCGTAACGAAAGGGGACGACAATCGAGCCTACGACCAGGCGACGGGACTCGCCCCTCCAGTCAAACCGGAGTGAATCCGTGGCACCGCCGAGATCAGAGTCCCATATCTCGGGTGTGTGCGGCTCGAGTTCGCGGGCTCAGGATGTATCGACGGTGTCCCCTAACAGTTCCTGCCTGACCGGCGTTTATTCCTAATAGGAGACGCGCACGAACTCGTATCCGTACACCCAGTTGAGCAGGAAGTACGTCACGACGCCGAGCACGAGCGAGAGGATCCACGCCGTCGCGGCGACCCGCCCGACGCGGGCGTGGGGCGTCCGACGGAGTTCCGCCGGCGTGTGGGTCACCCCGAGCGTGATGGCGTACAGCACCACCGGCACGGAGACGACCGAGAGGAAGATGTGGACCACGAGCATGAGGAGGTAGCCCAGTTCGACGGCGCCCGCGTACTGGCCGAGGAACATCCCCGACTCGACGACGATGCGCTTCTCGCCCGGCCCGCCGCCCACCTTCGAGAGGTACATGACGAGGAACACCATGATGAGCCCGAACGCGGCGCTCATCGCGGCGGCGTGCTTGCGGACTTCGTCCGCCCGGATCCACCTCCAGCCGAGGAGCAGGAGGGCTGTCGTCACCGTGTTGACGGCGGCGATGGCGTGGCTGAGGACGTTCACCTCCGCCTCGGTGAGCGACGGGAACACGGACTGGGGTACGACCCCGGCGAACGTCCCGATGACCAGCCCGTACCCGACGACCGACACCGCGGCGACGAAGGCGCGCGGGTGGGACTTGACCGCCCCGCGGAGCCCACCCACGTCGGAAGTTGCCATACGCGGGCGTATGGAACGGGGCGCCTTTCGTCTTCGGGTTCTGGTCTCCCGGCGACGAGTCACGTGCCGCGCGTCCCCGTTGGGGACCGGTTCGACCGTGCAGGTCCCGGGGAAAAACCTACAACCACCCTCGCGCGACTCACGCATGTGCCGTTCCGTCGACCCCTCCACCCTTCCGTCCTCCACCGATGAGCGAGGTCCACGCCACGCTCGCCGCATGGGTGCTCGACTGGTGGGAGCTCTGGGCGGTCGTACTCGCCGGCGTCGTCGGGACCGGACTTGCGCCCGCCGTCGTCGGTCGAACCGAATCGACCCGGCCGCTCGACCCCGCCCTCGCCGAGGCGGTCGCGCGCGCCGGCGTGCCGGCCGAGCGCGTTCGAGTGTTAGCGGGCGGTCGCGGCCCCGTCGCCTTCGCGGCCGGGCTCTCGCCGACCCGCGGCCGGGTGTTCGTCTCCGAGCGACTCGTCGCGGACCTCGCGCCGGAGGAGGTCGCGGCCGTGGTCTGTCACGAGTACGGTCACCTCGCGCGCCGACACGTCCCGGTGCGCGTCGTCGTCCCCGTCGCGTTCGCGCTCGCCTGGGCGGTCGGCGCGACGCTCTCGCCCGACCCGGGGTTCCTCGTCGGCGCCGCGCTCGTCCTCCCGGCCGCGTTCCTCACGGTTCGCGTCTCGCGCTGGACCGAGCACGACGCGGACCAATTCGCACGCGCGTCCGGGTCGGGGCCCTCGCTCGCCGCCGCGCTCGTCGCCCTGGCGGACGCCGGGCACGTGACCGAAGGCGGGTGGTTCTCCAGACACCCGTCGCTCGTCTCGCGGATCGAACGCCTCGACGAACACGACGTTGCGGGAACGGGATCCGAACCGATCGAGAACTCGACCGCGGCAGAGCCCCTCAGACGACGCCGGTGAAGGACGCGACCTCACGGGCGGCCTCCTCGCTGACGCCCCCGGCGAGGATGGTGTACCGGTCGCGGATCTCGTGAGCGGTGGTGAGCGCTTGGACGACGGTCTCGTCGTCGATGCCGAGCCCGGCGGCCGTCGTCGGCGCGCCGATTGCCCGGAGCGCGTCGCGGATGTCGCGCCAGGCGCCCTTCTCGCCGGTGTGGAGGTACTCGGTCATGATGGAGCCGACGCCGACCTGGTGGCCGTGGAGTGCTTCGCCCGGGGCGATTCGGTCCAGCTGGTGCGAGAAGAGGTGCTCCGCGCCCGAGGCGGGCCGGGAGGAGTCGGCGATGGACATCGCCACGCCGGAGGAGACGAGCGCCTTCGAGACGATCCAGGCGGACTCCTCGAGCCCCTGCTTGATGGAGCCCGCGTTGTCCACGAGCATCTCCGCGGTCATCTCCGAGAGCGCGCCGGCGTACTCGGAGTACTCGACGTTCTTCAGCCGACGGGCGAGCCGCCAGTCCTTCACGGCGGTGTAGTTCGAGATGATGTCCGCACAGCCCGCGGTCGTCAGCTCCCACGGCGCGTTCGCCATCAGCTCCGTGTCGGCGATGACAGCGAGCGGCGGATCGGCGGCGACCGAGTGACGGGTGTCGCCCTCGGGGATCGAGGACCGCCCGGAGACGATGCCGTCGTGGCTCGCCGCCGTGGGAACCGAGACGAAGCCGAGCCCCAGTTCGTCGGCGGCCATCTTCGAGATGTCGATGGGCTTGCCCCCGCCGAGCGCGACGAGGAACGTCGCCTCGGCCGCCTCGGCCGCCTCGATCACCTCGCCGACCGCCGAGAAGCTCGCGTCGCTCACCGTCGTCGTCGCGACGTCGTCGAACTGGTCGCGGACGCGGTCGCCGGCGATGTCATCCGGCGAGGGGCTCGTCACCAGCAGGGGGCGCCCGGCGAGCGAGAGCTCCTCGACGGCCGCGCCCACCTGGTCCACGACGCCGTGGCCGACGAGCACGTTCCGCGGGAGCTTGATCCACGTCGATTTCCCGAACATACCGCGCATCTCGGGACACCGGGCCAAAGGGTTTCCCGTGTCGTGTCGCCCCTGCGACATCGTCCCCTGCGGCGCGTCGACGGCCGACGACGTCCCGTGGCCACGAACTGTCGATGGAACTAACGCGCTGCCGGACGAACCCTCCCGGGCCATGGTCGCGACTTATCCCGTCCTCTCGTTGCTAGTGATCTTCGCGCTGTCGATGCTCGTCGTCCGGATCGGATCGGTGGCGCTGCAGTTGACCGGACTCTCGCCCGACGTAGCCTCGTTCCAGTCGGCGTCCGCGTTTTCCGGGGCCGGCTACACCACGGAGGAGGCCGAACACGTCGTATCGACGCCCGAACGACGGGCGGTGGTCAAGACCCTCATCCGCCTCGGCAGCGTGGGACTCGTGAGCGTCATCCCGTCGATCGTCCTGTCGTTCAACGATGGCGGGGAAGCGAACCTACTGAACCTGATATACATCGTCAGCGGGGTAGTCCTGCTCGTCCTCCTCGCACGCAGCCGGTGGTTCAACCGACTGGTCACGCCCGCGATCACGTGGTCGCTCAGACGAACGACCGACCTCGGCATCAGGGATTACACGAAGATCATCGGGCTCCAGCGGGAGTATCGGATCGCGGAGATCGACGTCCGTTCGGGTGACTGGCTCGCGAACGCGACCCCGAGTGGACTGGGTCTCGGCGACGAGGGCGTGTTGATCCTCGGGATCGTACGCAGGGACATATACGTCGGCGCGCCCGACTCCGACACCCGGATCGAACCCGGGGATACCGTCGTCCTCTACGGGAAAGAGGACCGGTTGCAGGAACTGGCAGGTCGCGAGGCGGGGGACGATCGGGCGCACGCGGACGCCGTCGAGGAACACGAACGCGTCCTCGCGGAGCAGGAGCGGCTCGTCGAGCAGTGACCGCACGCGACGGGTCTCGGATCGGATCCACCGTCGAGGCGAACGTTTACCTGGGAAGCCGGGACCAGACGCCGCGTGACCTGAGAATCGCCGGACGCGCCGCCAGCGATCGCGCGGCCGAGGCGCGTCCGGGACGGCACCCCCGCCGCCTGCCAGCCAGAACCGTGACTCCCCAGCCGCGCCGCGACCCTCAGCCCGCGAACCGACCGAGCGTCCCCGCCGCGTCGAGGAGGAAGGCCACGCCGAACCCGGCGAGCACCAGGGCCGAGAGCCCGGCGACGACCGGCGCGAGCGTCTCGACCCGTCGGCGCGCGGCCACCAGTGCGGCGGGAAAGCCGGTGACCCAGAGCCCGATCCCGCCGAAGAAGCCGACGACGAGCGCCGGGCTCCCGGTCTCCACGACGACCGACCCGGCGAGCGACGCGACGCCGGCCTCGGCGAACACGTCCACGGCTCCCGGTTCGAGCAGCCCGACGCCGACGGTGAGCCAGAACAGGACCTGGTAGGGGTTCGTCAGGGCGAGCACGAACGCCTTCCGGAACCCCGCCGACTCCTCGGGCGCCGAGTCGGCGGCGACGAAGGAGGTCCGGAGCGACCGCGCCGCGCCCACGGCGTAGTAGCACATCAACACGCCGCCGACGCCCACCATGACGCCGCGGAGCAGCGGATATCGCTCGACGACGCCTACGACGCCGAGGAGCGCGAGGAGGAAGAAGACGAGGTCCGCCGACGCCGCGCCGAGGCCCGCCTTCGCGCCGGCGGTCCACCCGCGGACGACGCTCTCCTCGGCGATGACGGCGTTCATCGGCCCCGGCGGCGCTGCCAGCGCCAGGCCGAAGAGGATCCCGGCGAGCAGGGAGAGGAGGGTCGCCGACACGTCCCGGCGAAGGAGAACACCCGACTTAAACGGCGCGACACGCGCTCAGAACAGGCCGAGGACGACCTGCGATGCGGCGCCGACCAGACTCTCCCAGACGGAGAAGCCGACGACCATCGACAGAACCGTGTCGAGCCCGAAGAACGCGAACAGCGCGGCCCCAGCGAGGTGGGCTTTGCGAACGTCGAACCGCCGCGACGAGCGGTGGAACAGGTAGGCGTTCGCGAGGCTCACCGGGATGATGACGAGCATCTCGCCGACCCAGATGGCCGACGTGGCGCCGTACTGCGCGGCGAGTCCGATGGTGACGAGCTGCGTCTTGTCGCCGAACTCGCCCGCGGCCATCATCGCGAAGATCGAGAGGAAGCTCCCGAACCGCCCGGAGAACTCCTTTCCGAGCAGCGTCACCTCGCCGTCGATGGCGCCGAGCAGCGAGGTCCCGCCGTCCGTCTCGGCGGGGCGCCCGTCCGTACCCGGTGACGGGGTCGAGTGGAGTAGCAGGACCGCGAACAGGAGGAACATCCCGGCGGTGAACGCGTCGAGGAGGAACTGCGAGAGGACTCCCTGGATCGCCGCGCCGAAGGTGATCTCGACGGCCGTCCAGCCCGCGAACGCGGTTCCGGCGGCGGCGACGACGATGGCCGGCCGGTATCTGGTGGACAGTCCGGCGATAATGAAC
Source organism: Halorarum halophilum (assembly GCF_013401515.1). Lineage (NCBI taxonomy): Archaea > Methanobacteriati > Methanobacteriota > Halobacteria > Halobacteriales > Haloferacaceae > Halorarum > Halorarum halophilum. The sequence continues at coordinate 3,584,363 of NZ_CP058529.1, forward strand.
TGCACCTTCTCACCGGGGAGGACGGCCAACTGGGCGACCGCCGCGACGACCACGAGTTCGAGGTAGCCGGTCACGCGTCGCTGGGTTTCAGGGAGGCCTCGTCGCCGGACTCGGACCGAACGCGCACGGACGCGGCGACCGAGTCGGGAAGGCTCTGCTCCTCGCCGGCGACCCGGACGGTAACCATCCCGAACGGCGCAACGTCGACGATGGTCGCGGCGGTTCCGGGCGTGATACCCGCGCGTTCGAGGTACTCGAGCTCCTCGTCGTCGCGGTCGCTCACGCGGGCGATGACGATGTCGTCACCCACCTCGAAGTCGGTGAGTGGTCGGGTGTCCGAGTCGGACGGGGGTTCGAGATCCGCGCCCGGAATGGGGTCGCCGTGGGGGTCGATCGTCGGGTTTCCGAGCACCTCGGCAACGCGCCGCTCGAACTCCTCGCTGATGTGGTGTTCGAGGATGTCGGCCTCCTCGTGCACCTCGCTCCACGAGTAGTCGAGCTGCTCGGCGAGGTACGCCTCGAGCAGTCGGTGGTGCCGGATGACCTCCAGCGCGACGGTCCGCCCCTCCGGCGTCAGCTCCGCGCCCTTGTACTTCTCGCGCTCGACGAGGCCACGTTCCGTGAGCGTGTCGAGCATGCTCGTCACGGTCGGGGGCGTCTTGTCCAGCCGTTCCGCGATAGCGGAGGTTGAGACGGGGGGACCGTCCTCGGTCTGGAGGACGTAGATCGCCTTCAGGTAGTCCTCCATCACGTCGCTCAGCATGTCCCGAATTAGTTGCGTCTAATCCTTATGCTTGGCGGACCGAACGGGTCAGATCCCCTGTCCCATGAGGTGGCTCCGGAGCACGTCCGGCGTCTTCGCGCCGGCGTCGGGGTTGACGACGACGACCTCGTCGTCCTCGTCCAGTTCGCTGTCCTCGGCCAGCGCCCACGCGCCCGCGAGCGCGACGCCGCCCGGGCCGCCGACTTCGAGCACCTCGGACTGGCAGACGGTCACGGCGCTCTCCAGGGCGTCGCCGTCCGGGACGGTGAGCGCGTCCCCGTCCACCTCCGCGAGCGCGTCGAGCGCTCGGTCACCGCCAGCCGGGTCCTCGATCTCCAGTTCGCCGACGATGGTGTCCGGACCCTCCCACGGTTCAACCGCGTCGGCATCCGCCCGCCACGCCGCGGCGATCGGCGCACACCCCTCCGGCTGGACGGCGTACACCGAGGGGAGTGCGTCCGCGGCCCCGACCGTCCGGAGTTCCCCGAACCCCTTCACGAGCCCCACGAGCAGTTCGCCGGTGCCGACCGGAACGACGACCGCGTCGGGAACACCGACGTCCGCGAACAGTTCGAACGCGACGGTCTTCGCGCCCTCGTGCCGGTACGGCGTGGTGAACTCCTGGAGCGAGTAGTACTCCGTCTGGAGCTGGTCGTCGACCGCCGCCGCGGCGTCGCCGTAGCGGCCGCCAACCACGCGCATGTCGCCGCCGTGGACGTTGACCATCGCCTTGTTCGAGAACGCCGTCCGCGACGGGACGAACGCGTACGAACGGAGGTCCGCCCGACCGGCGTACGCGGCGGCCGACTGGCCGGCGTTGCCGGCGGCCGCGAGCGCGAGCGGTTCGACCCCCCGGTCTGCGGCGGCGGTCACGGCGAGGCTCGTTCCGCGGTCGATGAACGTTCCGGTGGGATTGCGTCCCTCGTCCTTCACGTAAGCGGCAGCGACGCCGAGTTCGCCGGCGAGTCGGTCGGTCCGGACGAGCGGCGTGTCGCCCTCGCTCGCCGACAGTCCCGCCGAGGCGGGAAACGGGAGCAGCGCGTCGAAGCGCCAGTGGCCCGGCCGATCGTCCGCGCGGCCGACCCCTCCGCCGTCGCCAGTGAACTCCCTGGCGTCGACCGTGTCGTAGTCGTACGCCGGGTCGAGCGATCCCCCGCACTCCGGACACCGGCCGTGTTCGTCGGCGTCGAACGACGCGCCACAGCCCGTACAGCCGAGCCCGCGGAACGCATCCGTCGTTTCCATGCCCGCGGCTTCGACTCGGCGGGCATAGTGGCTTCCGTTCGGCCGTGAGGCCCCGCCGCCCGCGCATGGAACGTTCCCGCTTGCTTTCCGGTCGCTCCCGCCGCCTGCTCACTCCTCGCGGTCGAACGCCTCGTGGCCGTGTCGCTGGATGGAGTCGAGCAGCGCGTCCCGCTGCTCCCGGAGCTCCGGCGTCGGCCGGTCGTAGACGTGCTCGAACATCGACGCGGGGTCGGGTTCGACCCCCTCGCCCGCCTCGATCACCTCGGCCACACGTTCCTCGACCTCGTCGGCGATCGCGTCGATCCGTTCGTCGTCGAGCAACCCCCGCCCGCGCAGGAACGCCTCGAACCGCGGAAGCGGGTCCCAGCGCCGCCACCGCTCGAGTTCCGCCTCGTCGCGGTACACCGACGGGTCGTCGGCGGTCGTGTGGGCGCCGAAGCGGTATGCCACGGTCTCGATCAGGGTCGGCCGGTGGTCGACGCCGTCGTCCGCTCCCTCGTGGGGGGTCCCGCCCTCACGGGCCTTCGCCGCCGCCCGGCGAGCGGCGTCGTACACTGCCAGCGGGTCCATCCCGTCGACGCGGACGCCCTCGAAGCCGTACGCCTCGGCCTTCGCCGCGTACGACTCCGAGGCGGTCTGGCGGTCGCTCGGGACCGAGATGGCCCACTGGTTGTTGGTGCAGAAGAAGACGCTCGGCGTGTCGAACACCCCCGCGAAGTTGAGCGCCTCGTGGAAGTCGCCCTCGGAGGTCGCGCCGTCGCCGAAGAACGTCGCGGAGACGCGGTCCTCACCCCGGTAGTCGAAGGCCATCGCCGCACCGACGGCGTGCGGGATGTGGGACGCGATGCCGATGGCCAGCGGGAACACGTCGATGTCGGCGAGCGCGGCGGTCCCCTCCTCGTGACCCATCCAGAACGAGAGGTAGCCCGGGGGGAACCCCCGCGCGATGACGGCGCCGTGCTCGCGGTACTGGTAGAACACCGGGTCGTCCTCGCGCAGCGCGTGGGTGGCTGCGACGGAGACGGCCTCCTGGCCGGCGATGGAGGCGAACGTCCCGATCCGGCCCTGGCGCTGGAGGCTCACCGCCCGCTCGTCGAACCGCCGCGCCGTCCGCATGTCGCGGTAGATGTCGAGCAGAACGCCGTCCACGATGTCCGGTACGGTGCGGACCGGGACCCCGTCCGCGTCGAGCACGCGGTACACCTCGCCCATCGGGTCGTCCGCGTCGGCTGCCGTCTGCCCTGACGTGTCGGCTCTACGGTCCTCCGGCGCGTCAGCTCCGTCCCGACCTGTCATGTGGGCAGGTGTCGCTCGAACGGCGTATCGGTTCCGGTCGGACAGCCGGTTTCCCGCCGAACGGGGGAACGGTCGAACGCCCTCGATCAGAGCAGCCGTCGGAACTCCCCCAGCGGCGGGAACTCCAGCGTCTCGTCCGCGTCGTCGTCGCGGACGACCGGGCGGAGCGCGTTCGCGTCGGTCACGAACGGCGAGTCGAAGTCGCGCGTCCCCATGCCGTTCACCGTCACGCCGGCGGCGAGTCGGGTGAACGACGGGAGCATCAGCACGTCGGTCCCCCTGAACTGACCCGGCCCGTAGAGGAAACACGGCCGGCGCTGCCCCTCGATGTCGATTGTCGGGTGGTCGTGGCCGACGACGTAGCAGTCAGCGTCCTCGTCCCGCGGCGGCGCCTCGTGGCCGTGGCGGACGACGACTCGTTCCCCGCCCGCGTCGAGCGCGTAGGCGTCGTGGATCGTCCCGTCCCACACCTCCGAGAGCAGGGTGTCGTGGTTGCCGGCGACGACGACGGGCGTCGCTCCCTCGTCGCGGCAGACGTCGGCGAGGCCGGCGAGCGACCGGTCGCTCGCGAGTGAGACACGGCCGAACTCGTGGAGCACGTCGCCGGCGAACACCACCTCGGTCGGCGACCACTCCGCGAGCAGGGCGCGGAGTCGCCCCTCCAGGTCCGCGCCCTCGCCGAGCGGGTACTCGACGTCGGAGGCCTCGGCTCGACCGACGTGGAGGTCGGCACAGACGAGCGCATCCGCCTCCGGGAGGTGGACTGCGCGGTCGCGAAAGCGGAACGTCGGCACGGGTCGCGAGTGGCGCCCGAGGGGCTAAGGGATGTCGCCGGGGGCCGAGTCGTCGGAGGGGTCGGTGACGGACCCCGCGCTGAGGCGGCGGAGCCGGCGGTGCAACCCGTGGACCGGGGCGAGGGAAGCGACACGGGCTTGTGCCCCCGGTTACTCCTCGGGGACATGGAGGTGACCACCGACGGGCGGTTCCGGGTCCTGTCCCGCGAGGGGGACGCGTACGTGCTCGTCGATCTCGCGCCCACGGAGGACCCGGCGGACGCGTACGAACCGATGCGCGTGGCCGCCGAGGGCTACGAGGGGGAACTCGGCGAGGCGGTCGCGGCACTCGAACCGGGGTTCGTCGTCGACGCGGAACTCGCCTGGACCGAGGGGGACGCGCGGTTCGCGTCGCTCTCGGTCCGTCGGCGTGGCCGGTTCCTGTTCGCCGACGACGTCGAGAACCTCTTCGAGGCCGCACGCGACACCTGGCAGGACGCCCGGGCGGCCGGCGACGGGATGGCCTCGCGGGTCACGCACGACACCGACGGGGAGCCGAACGGCGCCCTGTACGTCTTCGCCGACGCGGGGGCGCGGGACCTCCTCGCCGAGTTCCGGAACGGAACGACCCCGGTCGAACCGCTCGTCCAGCGGGTGAACGAGCAAACCGGGGACGTGGAGGGGGAGAGCGGGAGCGGGGAGACCGCGAACGACGAGGGCGACGACCCTCCCGAGCGCGAGGTGTTCGTCCTCCGGCCCGCCGACGGCGCGTTCGTCGTCGTCTACGTCGCCTTCGCGAAGGACGGGTTGCTGGCCCGGACGGTCCGGGACACCTACTTCTGAGCTGACGCTCCCGCCTCGATCCAGGCGACGAGCATCTCGCGCCCGGCGGTCGCGCCGGTTGCCACGTACCGGGACGCGCAGGCGTTGCCCAGGGCGAGCGCGTCGTCCCAGTTCCTGGGCGGGTAGGGCTCTGGTCCCGTGTACCAGCCAGCCGATGCCCACCTCGTAAATCTTGAATAGGTCACTCGCCCAACTGGATTACATGGGTCTCCCCGCCTCCCTCCGGCCCCGACGTACCCTCGCGCTCCCGTTCGTGCTCGTCTCGTTCCCGCTCCTGTGGTTCGTGATGCGGGAGGCCGGTATCGGCGCGGCCGGTCGACCGGTGACCGACGTCCTCCCCCGCGTCGTCGCGCTCGCCACCGTGGCGCTGGCCGTGAGCGGCGTCGTCGCGATCCTCGTGGACGCGGCACTCGACATCGAGTCCGAGTCCGTACCCTCGTGGGTGCGCCCCCTGGTCAGCCCCTCGAACGGGGCGCTCGCGACGTTCACCGCCGTCTCGCTGGCGCTCGCCGTCTACATCGTCGCCGGTTCGCTGGTCGCGCTCCCGGGTTGGTTCGACGCGCTGGCGAGCGCCATCGGCGTCGTGATCGGGTGGCCGCTGTTGCTGGTCGTGCTCGGAACCTACGCCGTCGGAAACGCCGTTCCGACACTGCAGGACGCGTTCGCGATCCAGGTCGCCCTCGTCGCGGCCGGCGTCGCCCTCTCCGCCGCGTGGATGCTCCTCCTTTCCGGCTGGCTCGCTGGGCTGATCGTTCCGGGCGACGCAGTCAGAACTGGGCCCTGAGGGATTCGAACCTCGATCGTTCCACTCCCTGCTCCGAATCCCTCGCTCCCGATCACGCGGCGCCGACTCGTCGCTAAACTCCTCGCCGTGGCGTCGCGAGAACTGGGCCCTGAGGGATTCGAACCCTCGGCCACCCCGTTATGAGCAGGGCGCTCTGGACCAGACTGAGCTAAGGGCCCTCAGCCGGGTGTTTCCCCGGAGACGGTGAAGTACCTTACCCTCTTCAATACGTCCGCACGGCTCTGGACGATAGGGTCCGTAGAGAAGCGCCGAAGCCAGGACTCGAACCTGGGACAACCTCGTTAACAGCGAGGTGCTCTACCAGCTGAGCTACTTCGGCACGCAGTACTGGATACCGGACTGTATTTGATAGGGCTTTCGTTTCCCCCCGACGGGACCGACACGCTCGTTACGGGTCGGCCAGAACGAGGGGTCAATGACCGAGACGGACCTCGACGCGCTCCTCGCCCGCGTTCGCGAGCGGGTGACGCCCGACGCGGCCGAGCGCGACCGGCTCCGGGCGGCGGCGACCGACCTCGCGGAACGCGCCGCCGCCGCGGTCGCGGAGCTCCCCGCACCCGCCGACGAGGCCGACGTGTTGCAGGTCGGCTCCACCGCCCGCGGGACGTGGCTCGCCGGGGACCGGGACATCGACCTCTTCGTGCGCTTCCCGACGGAGCTCTCCAACGCGGACCTTGAGGAGTACGGCCTCCGCGTCGGCCACGCTACGCTCCCCGACGGCCGGGAGGAGTACGCCGAGCACCCGTACGTGAAGGGTGAATACGACGGGTTCGACGTCGATCTCGTCCCCTGCTACGACGTGCCCGACGCCACGGCGATCCGCTCGTCCGTGGACCGCACGCCGTTCCACAACGCCTACCTCGACGCCCGACTGGACGACGACCTCACGGGCGAGGTCCGGGTCTTCAAGCGGTTCCTGAAGGGGGTGGGCGTGTACGGGAGCGACCTCCGGACGGAGGGGTTCTCGGGATACCTCGCGGAGTTACTCGTCCTGGAACACGGGAGTGCCCGCGGGACGATGGAGGCAGCCGCCGAGTGGACGCCGCAGGTCCGCTTCGACCCCGAGGACCACGGTGTGGGCTCCTTCGACGACCCGCTCGTCGTGGTGGACCCGACGGACCTGGAGCGAAACGTCGCCGCCGTCCTCTCGGCGGACAACCTCGCACGGTTCCAGCACCACGCGCGCGATCTGCTCGCGGAGCCCCGAGCGGACGTGTTCTTCCCGCCCGAGCCCAAGCCGATCGGCGCCGACGAGGTGCGCGAACACGTCCGACGGCGCGGCACCGCGCCCGTCGCCGTCGCCTTCGACGCGCCGGACATCGTCGACGACCAGCTGTACCCCCAGCTCCGACGCTCGATCGACGGGGTTGAGCGCGCGCTCACCGGTCGGGGGTTCGAAGTACTCAGGTCGACGACCGCCGCGACCGACGCGAACGGCGACGAGGACGGCGGTGGCGGGGAGCGAGGTGACGCGGGCGACTCCGGACGGAGCCGCCGCGCGGCGCTCCTCCTCGAACTGTCCCACCGCACGCTCCCCGGCGTCGAGCGCCACGAGGGGCCGCCGGTCCACGTCCACGACCACGCCGCTGGCTTCTACGGGAAGTACGCGGGGACGGACGCCTACGGACCCTTCGTCGACGACGGCCGGTACGTGGTCGAGCGCGAACGGGAGGAGCGCGACGCGGTGGCGCTGCTCGACTCGGACCTCCTGTTCGAGGCCGCGCTGGGTGCCCGGGTGGAGACCGCGCTCCGGGAGGGGTACGAGGTGCTCGCCGGCGAGGACGTCGGGGAACTGGCCGAGAGCTTCGGGGAGGAACTGCGCGAGTACTTCGAGCCGCGCGTCTAGAGGTCGAACCGGTCGCGAAGGTCGTCGACGACCGCCACGGTGTCGTCCTTCGGGTCCTCGTCGGGTTCGATCGGCGGCCGGCCGTCGAACGTCTCGTGGACGACCGCGACGCCCTCGGAGAGCGTGTCGAGACCGTAGCCGCCCTCCAGGACGAACGCGAGGCCGGCGTCGGTCCGGTCAGCGAGACTTCGCATCCGGTCGGTCATGAGGGCGTACCCCTCGGTCGAGACGCGCATCCGCGAGATGGGGTCGTGGCGGTGGGCGTCGAAGCCGGCGCTCACGAGCACCAGGTCGGGGTCGAAGCGCTCGATGGCGGGCGAGACGGCGCGTTCCAGAACGGCGAGGTAGTCGGCGTCGCCGGCGCCAGCGCCCAGCGAGGCGTTCAGGGTGGTGCCCGCGCCGTCACCGAGTCCAGTCTCGGCCGCGTCGCCGGTGCCGGGGTAGAGGCCGTCCTCGTGGACGGACGCGTAGAACACGTCGCCGCGCTCGTAGAAGATGTCCTGCGTGCCGTTGCCGTGGTGGACGTCCCAGTCGAAGATCGCGACCCGGTCCGCTCCGAGCCCGTCGTCCTCGCTCGAATCGAGGGCCGACTGGGCCGCGACGGCGGCGTTGTTCACGAAGCAGAAGCCCATCGCGTCGTCGGCCACGGCGTGGTGGCCCGGCGGGCGACTGAGTGCGAACGGCGTGTCCCGGCCGTCCTCGCCGGCGAGGGCGCGCTCCGCGGCCCACTGGGCCTGCCCCGCGGCGGCCAGCGCGGCGGCCCAAGTGCCGTCGCTGGCGACGGTGTCCGGGTCCCAGTTGCCGCCGCCGGACTCGCAGAACGACTCGATCTCGTCGACGTAGTCGTCGTCGTGGACGGCGGCGACCGCCTCGCGGGAGGCCGGGTCGGCCTCGACGTACTCGACGCCGTGTTTGCGCTTGAGGCCCTCCTTGATCGCCCTGAGGCGGTCGGGGTTCTCCGGGTGCCGGGTACCGGTGTCGTGGTCGAGACAGGTCTCGCTGTAGCCGAAGCGCATCTACTCGAAGAGGGCGAAGTACGTCTCGATGTCCTCGGCCTGTACGGTGCGTCGGTCGGCGTGGTGCGCGAGGATGGCCGCCGCGTGGGCGACGTTGTCGGCGTAGTCCTCGAGGATGTCCGCGAGCGCGACCCGGGCGTCCATCGAGACGCGGTAGGTGTCGTCGATGTCGAGGCGCGCGATGCGGTCGACCGGGGCGATCGGGAGCGTGAGATCCGCCCGATCGACCAGCTGCTCCACCCCGAAGTCCGACGGCATCAGGGTCTTGCGGCCGTCCTCGTCCGCCCGTTCCGCGGCGTCTGCTGCGAGTTCCGCCCCGCGGATCTGGATGCGCCGGGCCAGTTCCTCGGCGGCGTCGGCGCTCACCCGGAGGTCGCCCGCATTCCGACGGATGACCTCGTCCACGGGCGCGAACGGAAGCTCGACACTCATACACATACGCCGGTCTGTGGGCTGTATAACGCTTTCCGTTGCCGGGATAGGTCCGTTCGGTCGGGGTGGGGCGGTCCGACCGGTCCGACACACGTGGCTCGATCCGCCTAATTCTGACGTTGCAGACCACAGCGTTCCGAATCGGGTCCCTCAGAACACGTCGTCGGCGTCGATGGAGCCGTCGTGCTCGACGCCTCGGACCGTCACTTCCTCGCCGAGGCGGAGCTTCGCGCCGGTCTCGACGCTTCGGGTCTCCGTCCCGTTGTCGAGGATGATCGGATCGCCGGCCTGCACGACGGTCCCGGTGAACTCCACGACGCCGCCGCCGTCGTCCGCATCTGACCTGTCCTGGTCGTCCGTCGAGCCGCCCGCGTCGTCGTCCGCCGTTACCGCAGCCGCCTCGTCGCCGAACGACGAGAGGCCGCCCTGTCCGGCGTCGCGCTCGTCGGAACCGTCGCCGGCCCCCGTTCCGGTCGATCCGGTCGGCCCGTCGCCCTCGAGCACCGAGACGGTGGAGCGCCAGCCCGCGGAGGCTTCGAGGTCGTCCTGCCAGCCCTCCTGGACCTCCACGTCGGTGAAGACGACGCGGTCCGCGAGGTCGATGTCCTTGTCGGCCTTCTCACCCCAGAGCGCGACGCGGATCTCGCCCGTCCCGTCCTTGATGCGGACGTTCCGGACCTGGCCCTCCGAGCCGTCGTCGCGGTCGAAGGTCCGCTTCTCGTTCGTCTCGATGACGCCGCCCGCGATGTCGACCGTTTCGTCGAGTTCGAGCGCCGCGATGTCGGTCGTCTCGGGGACGTACTCCACGTCGGCGTCGACCTCCTCGACCGCGCCGCGATTGCCGACGTGGAGTTCGAGTGAGCCGTCGCGCTCGCGGACGTAGCCGTCGACGACCTCGACCGTGTCGCCGGCCTCCAGCTCCTCCGCCCGCTCGGTCTGTTCGTCCCAGAGGGTGACCCGGATGCGCCCCGTCTCGTCGCCGAGCGTGAGGTTCGCGACGCGGCCCTCCGAGCCGTCGTCGCGCGAGAAGGTCCGGACGGAGTCAGTGTCGAGCACCTTCCCGAGGAGGTTGACGTCGGAGGCCCCGAGCGTCAGGTCCTCGACGCGGTACTCCTCGATCGCCTCCACGTCGACCTCGGCGTCGTCGTCCGGTTCGGCCTTGTCGACGGCGACCTCCAGGCCGTTGTACCCCTCCTTCGGCCGACCCATGATCCGGAGCACGTCGCCCGCGGACAGTCGCTCCGCGGCGTCGACGGCCATCCCGTCCCACATCGAGATGGTGATCCGGCCGGACTCGTCGGCCACCTCGACGTTGAGCACGTGCCCGTCCTCGTCCTCGCCGTCGCGCTCGAAGGTCCGGACCTCGCCGACCTTCATCACCTTCGCGAGGAACTTCACGTCGTCCATCCCCGGCTTGATGTCGGCGACGGAGTTCACCTCCTCGTCGCGGAGTTCGTGCGCGATGAGCATGGCGGCCGTCTCCTCGTCCGCGAGTCCGCCCATCTGCTCCACCTTGTCCTCGACCGCGGCCTCGAACTCCTCGAACGGGACGTCGGTCTCCACGTCGTCGTAGACGTCCTCGATCACGCCCATAATCCTGTTGCGTTCTCGGCGGACGCGTCGCTTAAGGGTTGTCGTTCGGTCGGTACGGCGGGACTATCGGGCGGTTGGCGCGGTCGAGCGCCCGGCCGGTCGCGAGCGCGGACGCGGCGGACCACTCCACCGCGAGGGAGGGGAAACATGGTACGCCCTGCTCCCGTCCTCGCCAATAAACTCTGGCTTCGTCCCCCGGGCTGTCGTCACGCTTGTCGTCACTCGCGCGTGGCGTGGGCGGCCTCGCTCTGCTCGCCCATCGACTCGTGGACGACGCTGACCTCGGTCGGGAGGCCGCCCTCGAAGGTGAAGGTCGATTCGTAGCCGCGGTGGACGATCTGCTGGGTGCACGACTCCGGCGTGTCCCCGCCGGCGGTCGTCGTCACCTCGATGGTGAGGAGGTCGTCCCCAGCGTCGTACTCCGCGTTCGCCAGGGTCGCCTGCTGGCAGCCGTTCTTGCCCGTGATACAGCCGGTGCAGGTCACGGCGTCGGAGCCGAAGGAGATGCCGGCGGTGCCGGCCTCCTCGGCGGCGCAGTCACCCGTCGTCTCGAACGCACTGTCCGAGAGCACGGGCGACGATCCGGGCGTCCCGGTGGTGTCGTCCGGCGTCCCGGTGCCGCTCGGCGTCCCGTCCGGGTCCTCCGAGGGCGTCTCGCTTCGCGTGTCGGTCGGTGCATCCGTCGGCGTGTCGGTGTCGCCGCCTCCGTCGCCACCCCCGCCGCCCGCGCCGAGACAGCCGGCCGTGACGCCGAGCCCGGTCGTCGCGACGAGTCCGGAGAGGAACCCTCGTCTTTCCATGTCGATTCCATGGGGTGGGTGGAAGAAAAGAACGGGGTAGACACAAAGTGCCGTTTGTGCCTCCGGCGCAGGGGGGTCGGCGTATCGTAACAGTCTTACGTGGTTCGGCTGTACGCTTTGATGAGTCCCGGTAGGGTAGTGGACCATCCTATTGGCTTGCGGAGCCAGTGACCGGAGTTCAAATCTCCGTCGGGACGTTTCTGACGCCGCAACTTCGACGAGCGGAGCGAAGGTCTGCTCCGTTCGGCCGGACGTACACTGAGGTTCTAGCGGACGCTGTCCTCGCGACGAGAGACACACGTTTTACCGGACAAACCCGAACTCCGCACAGTGACCGAGTTCCGTGCCGCGCTCCGGGCCGGCGTCGCGCTGTACGACGCCGGGGAGTTCCACGCCGCACACGACCCGTGGGAGTCGGCGTGGCTGCCGCTCGAATCCGGGACCGACGACGAGCGGCTGCTCCACGGGCTCATCCAGTTCACGGCGGCGCTCCACCACGCACACGGACGGAACTGGAGCGGCGCCGTCGGCCTCGCGGGGAGCGCCCTCGGCTACCTCGCCGACCTCCCCGCGGAGTACCGCGGTGTCGACGTGGCGGCCGTTCGGACGTCCCTCGGAGCGCTGGAACGCGACCCGGAACGCGTCGAGCGCGCGCCGCCGCCCGTCCTGACCCACGAGGGCGAGGCGCTGGCGTACGCCGACCTGGATCTCGAGGCGGCGTCCGTCGCCGCGGAGGTGCTCGCCGAGGAGTACGGCTTCGACGAGGAGGTGATCGCCGACGCGGTCGACTACGCCGGGGAGGAGTTCGGAACGGGCCGATCACGGTTCGCGGCGATGCTGTTCGATTTCCTCGACGGGGAGCCGACGCGGGCGTTCGTGTTCGACCGGCTGGAGAAACACGTGGAGCGGAAGCGGCGCGAGGAGGAGGACGTGGCCGGGCTGTTCGAGGAGCGCGAGGCCGAGCGATAGCGAGGCCTCGGGAGACGACTGCGGGCTCGTGGGCGGGCCGCCGAACTGTTGTGTAACATGAGACGGGGCGGCGTTCCGCAGGAGAAGCTGACTCAGACGCCGTCCTTCGGGTCGCCCTCGAAGGTGAACTCGGCGGAGTTGTCCTGGGGCTCGTAGCCGAGGACTTCACGGGCGCGGTCGATGGAGTAGTACTTCCGGTCGTTGTCGGAGATGCCGAAGACGATCTCGTAGCCGTACTCCGCGCGGAGGCAGCGGTCGAACAGGTGCGCGCAGTCCCGGTGTGAGAGCCACATCGCCTGCCCGCGCTCGTACTCCTTCGGCGGGTGGCCCTTTGTGAGGTTCCCGATGCGGACGCAGGCGACGGAGATGCCGTGCTCGTCGTGGTAGAACCGCCCGATGATCTCGCCCGAGGCCTTCGAGACGCCGTAGAGGTTCGACGGGCGCGGGAGTTCGCTCCCGTTCAGTTGGTACTCGTCGTCCGCCCGGTACATGTCCGGCGTGCGCTCGTCGGTCTCGTAGGCGCCGACGGCGTGGTTCGAGGACGCGAACGCGACGCGCTCGACGCCGGAGTCGGCGGCCGCGTCGAACACCGTGTGCGCGCCGTCGATGTTGTTCCGGAGGACGGAGTCCCACGGGGCGGTCGGGCGGGGGTCGCCGGCGAGGTGGATGACCGCGCCGACGCCGTCGACCGCCTCCCGGACGGCCTCCTCGTCGGTCACGTCGCCGATCACCACGTCGTCGTCGGAGACGCCGTCCGGGATGTCCTCCTCGGCCAGGGGCTCGCGGTCGAGCAGTCGCCAGTCGTACTCGGAGCCGATGCCCCCGAGGATGGCCTGCCCCACGCGGCCGCCCGCACCCGTTAGAAGCACCGGATCGTCCATTCGGCCGGGAGTGGGTCGGGCGGGGGTAAATATGGGTCGGTCGCTATCGGGAGTCGGAACCGGGCATCGCGGCATGCGGCGTCGTCCGTCGTGGCGGCCCGGTACGCCTTTGGCGCCCGATACGTAGGGCGACCCATGGTCACGGACGCCCAGCAGGCGTGCTTCGAGGCGGGGATCAAGTTCGGGTCGCTGTACCACCAGTTCGCCGGGACGCCCGTCTCGCCCGACAGCGCCAGGTCGCTGGAGCGGGCGATGGCCGAGGCCATCGAGAACCAGCCGCACTGCGAGTCGGTCGTCGTCCGCATCGACGACGTGGCCGTCGCGGACGCGATCGACCACGAGAACGGATACACGGAGCTGACGGGCCGCCTGATGGAGGTCGAGATGCGCATCCGGTATCGGGGTACGACCGTCCGCACGCGCATGGAGATGGAGGAAGGCTACCCCTTGATGAAACTGATCGGCGTCGAGGGCGGCGACGGGGGAGAGACGACCTGAGCCGCCGCGCTTCACTTTCACTTTCGGGCGACCGTTTAAACGGAAACGGGCCGAATAGCGTGTATGGCACAGACCACGTTCGACGAGGACGAGCTGTTCGGCGAGGCGACCGAGGAGGCCCGCGCGGACGTCGAGGAGCACCTCCGGAACGCCAAGGCGGCGCTCCCCACGGCCGACGCGGTGTGGGAGACCGACGCCGACAACGTTCTCGGCGCGCTGAACGGGCTCCGCTCCGCCCTCGACACGGGCGACGCCACCGAGGAGCTCCGCCAGGCGAAGAAGAGCTACGTCATGGGCGAACGCGCGGGCGCGTTCGAGGACGACGAGGAACTCGCGGCCGAGATCGAGGACGTGACGGAGCTCCTCGGGACCATCGAGGACGCCCACGAACAGGTGGGCGAACTCACGAGCACCATCCCCGGACTCCGGAGCCAGCTCGAGGAGGCGCACGCCGAGGGCGCCGACGCGGAGGCGGACGACGCCGACGCGGAGGAGGCGGAGGCGTAGTCCCCGCGCCGCTCGACGTCCGGTCTACCGCTCTCGCACCGCCGCGAGCACCTCGGTCAGTGCGTCGCTCGCCCGGTCGAGCAGCTCGCCACCGAGCGCCGCGTCCCCCGCACCCGGGTCCCCGACCACGCCGTTCCCGGTGAACTCGTCGCTGTCGTGCGCGAGGTTGACGCCGCGGACCCACTTCCCCCACCGATCCGTCCCGCCCTCGCGCGCCTCGTCGATCCGTTCCTCGCGAACAAGTCCCGGCGCCACGTGTCGGAGCATCGCGGTCTCCAGTTTCCCGCCGTGGCCCATCTCCGCGGAGTGCTCTCCGACGGCCCTGAACCAGGTGAACGAGACCGCGTAGGCGCCGGTCGACCCGTCGCGCGAGACGCGGCGGGCGACCTCGGCCAGTGCCTCGAGGTTCCCCCCGTGACCGTTCACCAGCACGACCCGGTCGATGCCGTGGTACGCGAGGCTCTCCACCGTCTCGCGGACGTACGCGCGGAAGGTATCCGGCGACACCCAGAGGGTCCCGTCGAACGCCCGGTGCTCCTCGGCGACGCCGACGTGGACCGGCGGGGCGACGACGACCCCGTCTCCGGCACGGTCCGAGGCGGCGTTGGCGACGGCCTGGGCCGTCAGCGAGTCGGTTCCGAGCGGCGCGTGGGGACCGTGCTGTTCGGTGCTCCCGACCGGGAGGAGCGCGGCGTCGGGCGCGGCCGCTCGCACCTCGGTCCAGGTCGCCTCGGTCAGCTCCATGGCGGCCGTGGGGCCCCGACCGACTTGTAGCCCGGCGGTCGTCTGTGTCGACCGTTCGGATTCACGCGCCCCCTCCGGCCGGGGACGCCGCTCGCGACCCGTGGGCATTATGACCGACCGGTGAGAACTCCCGCCAATGGGAATCCTCGAGGACAAGGCCAGGGCACGCCTGTTCTACAAGTACTTCTCGAAGATCTACGACACGGTCAACCCGTACGTCTGGGACGACCGGATGCGCAATCGGGCGCTGGAGTGGTTCGACGCCGACCGCGACGACCGGGTGCTTGACGTCGGCTCCGGTACCGGCTTCGCCACCGAGGGCCTGCTCAACCACGTCGACGAGGTCCACGCCCTCGACCAGTCGATGGGGCAGATGGAGCAGGCGTTCGCGAAGTTCGGCAAACACGGGAAGGTGCGCTTCTACCGCGGCGACGCCGAACGGCTGCCCTTCAAGGACGACAGTTTCGACAAGCTGTGGTCCTCCGGTTCCATCGAGTACTGGCCGAACCCGGTCGACGCGCTTGCTGAGTTCCGTCGGGTCACGAAGCCAGGCGGCACGGTCCTCGTCGTCGGTCCCGACTACCCGAAGACGAGGCCGTTCCAGCGGCTCGCCGACGCTATCATGCTGTTCTACGACGCTGAGGAGGCCGAGCGGATGTTCCGCGAGGCGGGGTTCGCGGAGATGAACCACTACATCCAGCAGCGCCACGTCGGCACACCGCGGGCCATCACGACGGTCGCGACCGTCCCGGAGGACGACCCGTCCGTCGAGGCAGATAGCGCGAAACGGGCGGACACGTCGGCCGACGATTGACTGGCTCGCCCCTCACACGCCTTCTGTCCAGGGTCCGCTTGCGCCCACTCAGCCGACCGCCGTGAGCCTGACCAGCCGGTGATCGCCGGCGTAGACGTCGACCGTCACGGTCGCGCCCCGCACGATGTCCGGCGCGTTCGTCCCCGCCGGTTCCACGGTCGCACGCTCGCCGGCGGTCCACATCGGGTCCGTGGCCGCGTTGAACGGTCCGGTCGGTCCGGAGACGAACCCGCGCGCCGCGAAGAACGGTACCGGCGGCTGGTGGGTGAGGGCTGTTCCGTCCACTTCGACCTCCAACCGGAGGGTTCGGACGTCGAGCGCGTCGCCACCGCGATGGGCGAACGCGAGCGTCCCGTCCTCGACCTCCAGCGCGATGCTCGCTGTCGGCGGAGGGGACGTCGTGGCTCCGACCGTACCGAACGCGGCGGCTCCGACGGCGGCCGAGAGACTCACCGCGACGAGCAGGAGCAGTGCGACGCCCAGGGCGGGCGCGGAGGCACGACCGGACGACACGGGGACCATGCCCCCGTCATCGTAGAAATGGGCTCGCCCTCCCTACGAGACGCCGTCGCTCGCGTTCGGCTGGTACGCGTCCTCGACGGTGAGCGGAGTGCCCGACGAGAGTTCGATCGTCGAGAGGTCGTCCGAGTCCTCGTCGATGGCGGTCACGACGAAGTTCCCGCGCGGGGCGACCGTCCAGAGAACCCCGTCGTCACCGGTCGCGCCGATCCTGGTGCTCCCTTGCCCGTTCGTCGCGATCCGGATCGCAGCGTCGACCGGTTCGTCCGTATCGGGGTCGAGCACCTCGATCCGGAGCGGACCGCCCGCATACGTTCTGTTGACCCGGAGCGTCAGGTCGATGGTCCGCTCCCGAACCTCGCCCGTCGACACGTTCGCGAGGTGAATGCGCTGGTGCTCCTTGAACACGCGTTCACTTCCGCCATCGATGAAGGCCGTGAGATGTCCGGCCGCGAACGGAACATCGATGACTGCTGTTCCCCCGGAGTCAGTGCTATCCAAACTGCCCGATTCGGCCCAGATCTCCGGGTAGCTCCGCGAGGTGATGTTCTCCTGGAGGTTGTACGGAATGGTGCTGCTTGACAGCGACCGAAGGTCGCCGCGATATACTTCACGCACGTACTCGCCGTCGATGACGGTCGTCAACACGATGCTATTCCGGCTCGCGGCGGCGTAGACACGTGTCGGTGGTTCGTTGCCACGGATCGCTCCGCTCGCACGCTGGCGAACTGGGCCGTCGAACTCGCGGAGTTGAAGTTTGAGTGCCGCGGTTCGACCACCGTCGATCGTGGTCCCCTCGGTATCCTCGGCGAGCGCGGTGAGTACCTCGAGTCGGTGTTCCAACGCATCGGCTTCGGCCTGGACTCGCGCCAGTCGGACGTAGAGCGTCCGGGCGTCGATGTTGCCCGCAGCGTACGCCGAGATGGCGGTCCGCTGATTCGACCGAAGCGTGACGGCCCGCTTTTCCAGTTCGTTCATCCCGTCGAGGATGCGACGCTGCCGTTCGTCGTTCGTCTCGGCCGCCTCGACGCGCTGGCGGAGCGCGATGGTCTCCATTCGTTCTGCGGCGACGCCGGCATCGACGTCGACCGCGACGCCGGCGTCGAGTCGTGCCTCGTCGATACGTGCGTTCGAGACGTTCGACTCGGGGAGCGAGAGGATGCGGTGCTGGCCGGAGACGTTCGTCGCGTTCGCGGTGACGGCGGTCACGCCGACGGTCCGTGAATCGGTCGGAGGCGTCGTCTCCGCGTCCGCACCGTCGTCTTGGAGGGTGGGGGCGACCCCTGCACCGGCGACGGCGGAGCAGACGAGGAGGAGGGCGAGGACCACGGGGGCGACTCTCATCGGGCGCGGCTTTCACCGCCAACATTAAAAAACCGCGTACCCCGTTCGTCCCTCTCTGGGCATGGAAAGCGTTTTGCCGGGGCGCCGTGACCAATTCCACGAATGCGGCACGTAGCCCTCCTCCTCGCGGTCCTCTGCCTCCTCGCCCCACTCACAGTCGTCGGCGCGTCCGCTGCCACCGACGGCGATGCCCACGACGCCCCGCGGCCGGCGGTCGCGACCCCGTTCGAAGCCACGGAGACGAGCTTCACCATCTCGCTCCAGAGCGACGGCGATGCTCGTTGGACCGTCGCCGTCCTCTACCGGTTCGAGGACGAGGAGGCCCAGAGCGCCTTCGAGACGTACGCCGAGGAGTACGAGTCCGGCGACTCCTCCACCGGACCGTCGGCGGACGTGTTCCGGAACGCCGCCTCCGTGGCCTCGAACACGACGAATCGCGAGATGTCCGTTCGGAGCGTAAATCGGACCGCCGAACTGCGGAACGAGACGGCCGGCGTCCTCCGCCTCCGCTTCACCTGGACGGACTTCCTCGAGCGCCGATCGACCGGGGAGTACGTGCTCGGGGACGTGTTCGTCAGCGGGTCGGAGGAGACGTGGTTCCGGACGCTCGGGGCCGGCCAGCGAGTCGTCATCCAGCCGCCGCCAGGCTACACCACGACCAACGTGTCGGTCGGCGACGCGCGCAACCGGATCGTCAATCGGAATATCGTCATCTCGGACCCGTACACGTTCGCCGACGGCGATATCGCGATCACGTACGAGCCAGGGAGCCAGCCCCAGCCGTTCTGGCAGGACACACAGGTCCTCCTCGGATCCGCGGGGTTGCTCGTCCTGCTCGTGACGGCCGTGTACATCGTTTCGCGTCGGCGGAACGGGGTTGGTCGCGGTCACACAGAGCACGGCGGGACGAGCAAGGTTCTCCCGCCCGGCGACTCCCCGGGCGAAGCCAGCGCGCTCGCCGCGAGTGCGGACGGGAACGACGGGGGCGACGGAACGGGAGGGGGTGGGAGCGGAGCGAACGACCCGGACGAACCGGCGCCCGAACCCGCCCCCGAACTCCTCTCTGACGAGGAGCGCGTCGAGCGCCTGCTCGACCGCAACGGGGGCCGGATGCGCCAGGCCGACATCGTGAAGGAGACGGGCTGGTCGGACGCGAAGGTGTCACAACTGCTCTCGACGATGGCGGAGGACGGCGAGGTCGAGAAACTCCGGCTCGGTCGCGAGAACCTCATCTCGCTGCCCGACGAGGAGGGCGAGGACGGGGACCCGGACGGCGACGATCGCTGACGACTGTCGACCGGTGCGGTCTCCCGGCGAATCGGGTGTTCCGGCCGATCGCGTCCGCCGTCCCCGGGGACGCGAGAAATCCGGGACGACGGGTGATGGGTTTCGAAAGGATTTACCGCCGACCGCGGCAATTCGGGTGTGATGAAGATCCTCGTGACCGTGAAGGAGGTCGCGGAAGCCGCCGACGACTTCGAGATCGACGGGCTGGACATCGGGGAGCAGTACCTCGAGTACGACCTCAACGAGTGGGACGACTACGCCATCGAGGCCGGGGTACAGCTCTCCGAGGAGTTCGACGACGTCGAGGTCGTCTCGGCGACTATCGGCCCCGAGCGCAGCGAGGAGACGATCCGCATGGCGCTCGCGAAGGGCGTCGACCGCGCCGTCCGTGTCTGGGACGACGACGTCGCCGCCGCCGACCTCGACGTGGCGGCGAAGACGCGACTCCTCGCGGCGGTCGCGGCGGAGGAGGACCCCGACCTGATCCTCACCGGCGTCCAGGCGAACGACGACGGCTTCGGCGCCACCGGCGTCTCGCTCGCCGACGAACTCGGCTTCGAGTGGGCCGCGGTCGTCAACCACCTCGAGATGTCCGAGGACCTCTCGACGGCACACGTCCACCGCGAACTGGAGGGCGGCGTCGACGAGGTGACCGAGGTCGACCTCCCGGCGGTACTCACCATCCAGACCGGCCTCAACCAGCCCCGGTACGCGAGCCTGCGGGGCATCCGCCAGGCGCAGTCGAAGGAGATCGCGGCGAAGGGGCTCGACGACCTCGGCCTCGACGCCGACGCGGTCGCCTCGCCCATCGAGCGCACGAGCATGTACGAGCCGGAGTCGGAGTCCGACGCGGTGTACTTCGAGGGCGACGCCGACGAGCAGGCCGCGCAGTTGGCCGACGTGCTCACGGAGAAGGGGGTGGTCGGCGAATGAGCGCCGACGTGCTCGCCGTCGCCGAACACCGTCGCGGCGACCTCCGCGACGTGAGCTTCGAGGTGATCTCGGCGGGTCGCCAACTCGCGGACGCGCTCGGAGGCGAACTCCACCTCGCGGTCATCGCCGGCAACGTGGACGACTTCGCGGAGAAACTGAACCGCGAGGGCGTGGACGTCGTCCACACCGTCTCCGACGGTGCGGAGTTCAACCACGACCTGTACCACGGCGCGCTCGAAGCGCTGTTCGCGGACCTCGAACCGGCCGCGCTGCTCATGCCGAACTCGGTGAACGGCCTCGATTACGCTCCCGCGGTCGCGAACGCGCTGGGGCTCCCGTACGTCTCCGACGCCGTCGACTTCGACTACGACGGCGGGTTGGAGGCGACTCGCGAGATGTACGCCTCGAAGGTCGAGACGACCATCGCCGTCGAGGAGACGCCGTTCGCCGTCACGATCCGCGGCGGCGAGTGGAACCCGACGGAGGAGCCGGGCGAGGCGGCCATCGAGCCGTTCGAGTTCGAGTTCGACGCTGACGCGGCGGGTTCGCGCGTCAAGGGCTTCGAGGAGGCCGGCGGCGGCGACGTCGACATCTCCGACGCGGAGTTCCTCGTCTCCATCGGCCGCGGCATCGAGGAGGAGGAGAACCTCAAACTCGTCGAGGAACTCGCCGAGATCACGGGCGCCACGCTCTCCTCCTCGCGCCCCATCGTCGACAACGGCTGGCTCCCGAAGAACCGCCAGGTCGGCCAGTCGGGCAAGCAGGTGACGCCCGACGTCTACCTCGCAATCGGTATCTCCGGGGCCGTCCAGCACGTCGCGGGGATGAAGGGCGCGGAGACCATCATCGCGGTCAACACCGACCCGAACGCACCCATCTTCGACATCGCGGACTACGGCGTCGTCGGGGACCTGTTCGACGTAGTGCCGGCGCTGATCGAGCAATTCTCCTGAGGAACTTCTCCCAGGAACCTCTTTTTCACGGGGGCCTCCTCGCTCGCTTCGCTCGCTCGTCGACCCCCGCCAAAAACCCGTTCATGCTGTGGGATTCCTTCGGAATCCCACTGCTGACGGGAAATCTTCGATTTCCCGTAATGCCAAAACTCCACGAGCGAGGCCGTCGGCCTCGCTCGCGGTACTGACACTGGTGCAACACGGGGTCCTGGCTGTTACCCAGAAAATCCGACAAACCGATGACGACCGGCCGGAAACACGAAACCGCTGGCATCCCTCGTCCCGCGTACCACCGATGGGAGACGACGACTCGACACCGGGGACGGGCGAGGCACCGATCGACGGCGCCGTCGCGGCGCGCGTCGTCGAGGAACGGCCGGTCGACGCGGACGCGCTCGCGAACGCGCTCGTCGAGACGAACGCGGAACTGGTCGGCCGGCACGCCGAACTCGAACGGTCCGCCGAGTACGTGACCGTCGACGGCGTGCGGGCGTACCGCGTCGACGAGGGAACGTGGGGCGAGTTGCTCGACGGGTTCGGGTTCGACGAGGACGTCGCGGCCGCGGTCGGGCAGGCGCACACCGAACAGGCGCGGCTCATGTTCGCGGACGCCGTCGACGGCGACGACCGGTTCGCCGCGGACGAGGTCGGCGTCGTCATCGGCGTCGACACGGCCGAGCAGTTCTGACTGAACGGGGCAGCCGAGCGGGAGCGGCACGTGCTCGCTCAGCGATCCGTGGCTCGCTCACGGTACCAAGCCGGTGTCCCCGTTACGACTCCCCCGAGAGCGCGAGTCGCTTTGAGGCGACGTGGCCTCCGTCCGGAGCGACGAGTGACACCGTCGTCGCCCCGTCTCGGAGTACCGGCTCGTCGAGGTCGAAGTCGTATCGTCGCCCGTATCGTGGGCACGACTCCGCCGTACCGGGGACCGAGGGGTTGCCGTACGTCACGAGGTGGACTGCCTCACCGGGAATCAGCGTAGGGTCCCCGAACACGTGGCCCCCCGACTCGTCGAATCCGACGCGGTACCCGGAGAAGTTCGTCGGACGCTGCGAGTCGTTGCGGAGGGTCACGTACTCCTGCTAGCCGTCGGAGCCCTCCGAGGCGCCGTACCCGAACGCGACGCCAGCGTCCGACGGTTCGGAGACTCGCTCGTAGTGTCGTGGCGGACAGCCGTCCCGGGTGACCGTCACGCCGTCGGCGGACGTTACCGGGGAGAGAGCTGCACAGCCGGTGAGGGCGGCCGCCGAACTCCCGACGGCGGCGAGGAGGGCACGTCGTCACATACGCCACCCTCTCGGGGTCGGCTGAAAAGCGTTCGTGAGGATCGGGAGGACGACGTCCGTCCTCCCGCTCACCGCTCCCGAACGACGACGAACTCCGCCAGGTCGCGCAGGTACTCGGACGCCTCCGAGTCCTCGATGGTCGCCGTCTCCAGGGCCTCCAGCGCGCGGTCGGCCTCCGTGCGGGCGCGCTCGTCGGCCTCCTCCGGGGTGAGATCGGTCACCTGCAGCAGCGACGGTCGGTCCACAGCCTCGTCCTGTCCGGTCGGCTTGCCGAGTTCCTCGGCATCCGCCGTCGCGTCGAGCACGTCGTCGCGGATCTGGAACGCGATCCCGACGCGCTCGGCGTACTCGCCGAACGACTCCACCGTGAAGCCGTCCGCGTCGGCGGCGACCGCCCCGAGTTCGGCGGCCGCGCGGAACAGCGCGCCCGTCTTCCGGCGGGCGAGTTCCATGTACTCCTCCTCGTTGGTGGGCCGGGCGACCAGTTCAGTTGCCTCCCCCTCGCCGAGTTCGACCATGGCCTCCGCCACGACCTGCATCGCCCGCTCGTCCCGCGAGAACAGCCCGAACGCCTCGCCGAGCATGCCGTCGGAGGCGACGATGGCGGGACCGTAGCCGAACTCCGCCCAGGCGCTCGAGGTCCCACGGCGGACGTCCGACCGGTCGATGATGTCGTCGACGACGAGCGAGGCGTTGTGGACGAGTTCCGCGCCGACCGCGAAGTCGACCGCGTCCTCCGGGTCGCCGCCGGCCGTCTCGCAGACGAGGAGCGTGACAGTGGGGCGGACGCGCTTGCCCCCCGCGAGCGCGACGTGTTCGAGCTCCGCCGAGAGCTCCGCCGGCTCGACCGACCCCGTCACCTCCGCCAGCCGGTCGTCCACCATCGCGACCCGGCGCTCCAGGTACTCCATTACACCGCCGTCGGGGTGGGGGACCAAAGAGGGTACCGAATGCGACTCCTCGAAGGCTCCCCGGACGAAGTGCGGCGTCGACGGGATGGACTGGTGTGGCAGAATCGGGGTCGTACCGGGGGCGAGAAGGGTGGAGTTCGGGGTCTCGACGTCAGGGAATCGGGACCCAGCCGGCGGTCGCGAAGACGCCGGCGAAGTACAGGAGCGCGATGACGAACGTGGTCGTAACGATGGATGTCGCGGGCGGGTCCCAGTGGGTGTCGCCGTGCGCGTAGAAGATGCGCTCGTACACCTCGCCGAGCAGGGCCCCGAGGATGCCGAACACCGTGCCGACGAGGAGCGCGCCGACGGTGACCTCGGGGTTCGACGGCCCGACCCAGACGAGCGCGGCCGTGCTCGCGGGCAGGGTGATGTGGTGCGTGACGGGGATCTGGTCGACGCCGCAGTTCAGGAACACGAGCGTCGCGGCGCTGATGCCGAACCCGAGGAAGTAGCTGCCCGTGACGAGCCCGATGTACGCGCCCAGGATGCCGACCGCGAGGCCGATCATCGCGACGCCGGACCACTTGTACTGGTGGGGGAGCCAGGGCTCGACCACGAGGCGCTGCTTGACGGCGGTTCCCCCGTCGGTCCGCGCGCCGCCGTCGGCGATGGCCTCGCCACCCTCCGCGGTCTGGCGCATCTCGTCGCGCTCGAACGGGCTGAGGTCCATGATGCCGCCCGACCGGACGGAGCCGATGATGGAGTAGCCGAAGACGACGCGGTGCAACAGCGCCGAGAGGACGACGCCCATGGCGATGGGGTCCCACGGCGCGCCGAGGCCGGCCGAGGTCTGCCGGATGAGCATGCCGGCGATGCCGAACAGGCCGCCGACGGCGAGGACGTCCGGTTTCGTCCCGAGCGCATGGGCGATGTTCTTCGACTCGTGGTAGTCGAAGCCGGTGTCCATGTAGCCCTTCTTCGCCGCGTAGGCGGCCGCGGCGACGCCGCCCGCGAAGGCGACGTGGGGGCCGAACACGGGACCGAACCCGACGGAGCCGGTGATGCCGACGGAGAGCGCCTCGGTGCTGTCGATGACGCCGACGCCCGCGAGTTCGGCCGCCAGAACGTTCGCGGCCTCCCCGGCGATGACCATGAAGCCGGTGAAGATGAACGCGGGCAGCGCGCCGAGCGAGGCGCCGAATGCGCCCCCGGCGAACGAGGCGATGAGCAGGACGAGGATGTCCGTGGTCGTCAGTCCGAAGACGACCTGGAGGGGGGCGACCGCGACCATACTACTCCTCCTCGTCGCGCGCCCAGTCCTTGGCGCGCTCGACGGCGTCGTCCCATCGGCTGTACATCCTGTCCGCCCGTTCGGCGTCCATCTCGGGCGTGAACTCCCGGTCGACCTGCCAGTTGTCGCGGAGCTCGTCGACGGTCTCCCAGTAACCGACGGCGAGGCCGGCGGCGTACGCGGAACCGAGCGCGGTCGTCTCGTCGACCACCGGCCGGACGAGGTCCGTGCCGATGATGTTCGACTGGAGCTGACAGAGGAAGTTGTTCTTGACCGCGCCGCCGTCGACGCGGAGCGTCCCCATCTCGATGCCGGAGTCCGCCTCCATCGCCTCGGCGACGTCGCGCGTCTGGTACGCGATGGACTCCAGGGTCGCGCGGACGATGTGTTCCTTGCCCGTCCCGCGGGTCATCCCGACGATAGTGCCGCGGGCGCGCTGGTCCCAGTGGGGCGCGCCGAGCCCCGTGAACGCGGGGACGAGGTACACGCCGTCCGTGGAGTCGACGGACCGAGCGAGTTCGGCGGTCTGGGCGGGGTTGTCGATGAGATCGACGTCCTCCAGCCACTCGATCGCCGCGCCCGTGATGAAGATCGCGCCCTCGAGGGCGTACTGGACCGGCTCGCCCGAGCGCTGGAAGCCGATGGTCGTGAGGAGGCCGTGGTCGCTCTTGACGGCCTCGTTGCCGGTGTTCATCAGGAAGAACGACCCCGTGCCGTAGGTGTTCTTCGCGTCGCCCTCGTCGAAGCAGGTTTGCCCGAACAGCGCCGCCTGCTGGTCGCCGAGCGCGCCCGCGACGGGGACCTCGGCGCCGAGGAAGCCGTCAGCGTCGGTGTAGCCGTAGTAGTCGTCGTCGCTGGACGGGCGGACCTCGGGCAGCATCTCCCGGGGGACGTCGAACTCAGCGAGGAGGTCGTCGTCCCACTCAGTCTCGCGGATGTTGTACAGCATCGTCCGCGAGGCGTTCGTGACGTCCGTGATGTGGTTGCCCGTGAGGTTCCAGACGATCCACGAGTCGATGGTGCCGAAGAGGATCTCCCCGCTCGCCGCGCGGTCGCGGATGTCCTCCGGGCGCGACCGCTGGAGCTTGATGGGGTCCGCGTTGTCGAGCAGCCACTCGGCCTTCGTCGCGGAGAAGTACGCGTCGGGTTCGAGCCCGGTCTTCTCGCGGATCTCCTCGACGCGTCCGTCGTCCTCGAGTTCCTCGACGCGCCTCGTGGTCCGGCGGTCCTGCCAGACGAGCGCGTTGTGGACGGGCCTGCCGGAGTCCGCGTCCCACAGCATCGTCGTCTCCCGCTGGTTCGTCACCCCGATCCCCTCGAGCTGGTCGGGGTCGAGACTGGCCTCACGGAGCGCCTCCGAGATGACGGACTTCGTGTTCTCCCAGATCTCGATCGGGTCGTGCTCGACCCAGCCGGGTTCGGGGTAGATCTGTTCGTGCTTCTCGTACGCGTTGGCGACGACCGCCCCGTCGTGGTCGAAGACCATGAATCGGGTTCCGGTGGTGCCCTGGTCGACCGCGCCAACGTAGGTGTCCTGTGTCATGGATTCTCCCGTGATTTCGATCGAGTCGGACGTCACGTCCGACCGCGCAACCCGCCGTTTACTGTCGGGGGCGCGTTGACAGTAAACAGTGTGGACTATCGTTATAAAAATTCCCCCGCCGGTCAGCTCTATGGCACGAAATCGAGGGATTCACGACGAACCGGGGGAGGGGTGGAGCGGAGAGTTCCTGTCGTCCATTCTGAGTTACTGCCACAGGCCGAGTGCCGGTAACGTTAAAGTGAGCGCGGTTCCTCGTCGGAGACGACGAATGGCACAGGACACCGAGGTACTCGTCGTCGGCGGCGGGTCGACGGGCACTGGCATCGCCCGCGACCTCGCGATGCGAGGCGTCGACGTCACGCTCGTCGAGAAGGGGAACCTCACGAACGGCACGACGGGGCGCATGCACGGGTTGCTCCACAGCGGCAGTCGGTACGCGGTCTCCGACCAGGCGAGCGCTGCCGAGTGCATCGAGGAGAACCGCGTCCTCCGGGACATCGCGAGCCACTGCGTCGAGATGACGGGCGGCCTGTTCGTCAAGCGTCCGGAGGACGCCGAGGAGTACTTCGAGGAGAAGCTCCGGGGCTGTCGGGAGTGCGACATCCCGGCCGAGGTACTCTCGGGCGAGGAGGCGCGCGCGGTCGAACCCTACCTCGCGAAGGACGTCGAGAAGGCGATACGGGTGCCCGACGGCGCGGTCGACCCTTTCCGACTCTGCGTCGCGAACGCGATCAGCGCGGAGAACCACGGCGCCCGCATCGAGACCCACGCCGAGGTCACGGACCTCCTGCTCGACGACGGCGACGTCACCGGCGCGCGCGTCCGGCACGAGTCCGGCAAGGGTCCCCGGACGCACGGAACGCCCGGGACGACCGAGGAGATCACCGCCGAGTACGTCGTGAACGCGACGGGCGCGTGGGCGGGCCAGCTCGGCGCGATGGCGGACGTCGACGTCGAGGTGCGGCCCTCGAAGGGCGTGATGGTCGTGATGAACGTCAGGCAGGTCGACACCGTCGTCAACCGCTGCCGTCCGAAGGGCGACGCCGACATCGTCGTCCCGCACGAGACCACCGCCATCCTCGGGACGACCGACGAGGAGGTCGCGGACCCCGAGGACTACCCCGAGGAGGGGTGGGAGGTCGACGAGATGATCGACACCCTCTCCGAACTCGTCCCCATCCTCTCGGAGGCGCGGACGGTCCGCTCGTTCTGGGGCGTCCGCCCGCTGTACGAGCCGCCGGACGTCGGGAGCGAGGACCCCACGGACATCACGCGCGACTTCTTCCTCCTCGACCACCGTGAACGCGACGACGTCGGCGGGCTGACGAGCATCGTCGGCGGGAAGTTCACCACCTACCGCATGATGGCCGAGCAGATCAGCGACCACGTCTGCGGGAAGCTCGGCGTGCGCGCCTCGTGCGAGACGGCCGACGTCCCGCTCCCCGGGAGCGAGGACGAATCCGTGCTCGAGGACGCGATGGACGACTACGGCCTGCGCTCGCCGGTCGCGCGCCGGAGCAGACAGCGACTCGGGTCGCGCGCGGACGACGTCCTCGACACCGACGGCCCGAACCCGGTCGTCTGCGACTGCGAGGGCGTCACGCGCGCCGAGATCTCCGACGCGGTCGAGCAGTCGGGCACCGACTTGAACGCGGTCCGAATCCGCACGCGCGCCTCGATGGGCAACTGCCAGGGCGGCTTCTGCTGTCACCGGATGGCGAACGTCCTCGCCGACGACTACGACGAACCGACCGTCCGGGCGTCATGGGACGAACTTCTCCAGGAGCGCTGGAAGGGCGAGCGCCACGCGCTCTGGGGCGAACAGCTCTCGCAGGCCGCGCTCAACTACGCGCTCCACGCGACGACGATGAACCGCGACCGCGACCCCGCGGACATGGACGCCGACGTGGACTTCTCGGCGTTCGACGCCGGCGAGGGGACGGCGACCCACCCCGGCAGCGACGCGCCGAGCCACACCGACGGGCGCCGGACCGGAGGCGAACGTGGCGATTCGTGACGACGTCCTCGTGGTCGGCGGCGGCCTCGCGGGCATGGTCTCCGCGCTCGCGGCCACACGCGCCGCCCCGGATGCACGCGTCCGCGTGCTCTCACACAAGGAGAGCACCCTCCAGAGCGCGAGCGGCCTCGTCGACGTGCTCGGCTATCGCCCGGGCGACGACACCCCGGTCGCGACCCCGTTCGACGCGCTCGACGCGCTCCCCGACGACCACCCGTACCGCGTCGTCGGCGAGGAGGCGATCCGCGACGGCCTCGCGCTGTTCGACGACGTCGTCGGAGACGCGTACGCGGGCGGACACACCGATCGGAACGCGCTCGTGCCCACCCACGGCGGGACCGTGAAGCCGACAGCGCGCTACCCGCGGACGACCGCCGCCGGCCTCGCGAGCGACGACCGCGACGCGCTCCTCGTCGGCTTCCCCGCGACGACCGACTTCGACGCCGAGCGCGCCGCCGCACACCTCGAGAACGCGGGAGTTCCGTTCGAGGTCGACGGCGTCACCGTCCCCTTCCCGCTCGACCTCCGTGACGACGCGAAGGTCACGCGGTACGCGCACGCGCTCGACGCCGACGAACCGGTCGAATCGGACGACCGTTCCGGCGACGTGGGCGTTCGCGCCCAACTTGCTGCCGCGGTCGAACCCCACCTCGACGGCCACGGGCGCGTCGGCTTCCCCGCTCTGCTGGGGCGGGACCACCCGACCGACGTTCGCGAGTCGCTCGAAGGCCACCTGGGCGTCGACGTGTTCGAGGTGCCGACGGGTCCGCCGAGTCTCCCCGGCCTTCGACTGCGTTACCGACTGCGCGGGGCGCTGGACGACGCCGGCGTCCGCGTCGCCACCGGAAATCCAGTCGTCGACTTCGACGCCGCGGACGGGCGCGTCGAGACGCTGTACGTCGAGCGAAACGGCGCGCGAATCCCGTACGAACCCAACCAGGTCGTCCTCGCGACGGGCGGCCTCGTCGGGAAGGGAATCCGGTCCGACCGCTCGAGGGTGGCCGAACCAGTCTTCGGCCTGCACGTCCCGCACCCCGACGACCGCTACGACTGGTTCGCCGAGGGGGCGTTCGGCGACCACCCGTTCGCGCGCTTCGGCGTGCGCGTGGACGACGCGCTCCGACCGACGGACGCCGACGGAACCGCCGAGTACGAGAACCTCCGCGCGGCCGGCGCCGTGGTCGCGGGCGTCGACTTCGCCGCCGAGAAGTCCGGTGCCGGCGTCTCGCTGGCGACCGGCCACGCCGCCGGCACGCGGGCCGGCGAGGCGACGCGCGCCGACACCCCCACCGACTGATCACCATGAGCGACGCACAGACCCCACCCGACGATCCGGCCGACGGAGACGCGACGGACAGCCACGACGACTTCGACCCCGTGCAGGTGTTCCCCGAATCGGAGGACATGGACCTCCGGCCGGGAGCGGACTCCTGCTACAAGTGCTCGACGTGCGACACGTCGTGCCCGGTCGCGGAGGTCGACGACGAGTTCCCCGGGCCGAAGTTCCAGGGCCCCGAGCAGTGGCGCCTCAAACGCAAGGGCGACCACGACGTCGACGAGTCCGTCATGAAGTGCTCGAACTGCATGCGCTGTGACGGGGCGTGTCCCTCCGACGTCCCCCTCAGCCAGATGCACAACACGGCGCGCGCCGAGTACGTCGACGACCACGTGTCGAAGCTCTCGGTGGAGTACTGGCGAAACAGGGTCCTCGCGAACTACGGGAGGCTCGCGAAACTCGGGAGCGCGTTCCCCGGACTCACGAACGCCGTCATGGGGAACTCGCTCGTCCAGTCCATCAACGAGAAGGTCCTCGGCATCAGCGCGGAACGCGAGTTCCCGACGTTCGCCGAGCAGACGTTCCGGAGCTGGTGGGAGAAGCGAGGGGGAGCGAAGGTCCGGAGCGACGAGAAGCGCGTCGCGTACTTCCACGGCGACTACGCGAACCACAACACGCCCGAGGTCGCGAAGTCGCTCGTCCGCGTCTTCGAGCACTTCGGCTACGAGGTCGCCGTGCCCGAGCAGCGCTGCTCGGGCACGCCGATGTTCGCGAACGGCATGATGGACGACGCCCGCCGCGCAGCGAAGTTCAACGTCGGGACGTTCCGCGACCTCGTCGAGGACGGCTACGACGTCGTCTGCTCGTGCACGTCGTGCTCGATGGCGCTCCGCCAGGAGTACCCGGAGCTGTTCGAGTTCGAGGGAACCGCCGAGGTCGCCGCGTCGACGTACGAGGCAGTCGAGTACCTCCGGGTCTTCGAGGACCTCGACGGCGCGCTCGACGACGCGGACGACGTGGACTCCCCCGACCTCGCGTACCACGCGCCCTGTCACGCCCGGAACCAGGGGCTCGACGGCCAGGCCGTCGAGGTCGTCGACCGGCTCGACGGCGTCGACGCGCACGACGTCGGCGACTCCTGCTCCGGGATCTCGGGCACGTACGGCTGGAAGGCCGAGAACTACGACACATCTATGGAGATCGGTCGGGAGATGTTCGAGCACATGGAGGACGCGGACGCAGAGGTCGGCCTCACGGAGTGCCCGACCTGCGCGATGCAGATGGAACACGGAACGGGGTACGACGTCCGACACACGCTGGAAGTGATCGCCGCAGCGCTCGACGTCGACCGGGGCACGGCCGCGGGTAGCTGAGGGGTGCAGTCGATGGACCTGAGCGAACGCATCGCGCGACGACGCGATACCGTGGACGGGACCGACCTGATCGTCGATCCGCTCGCGTTCGATCCCACGTCACACGTCGCCGAACCGGTCGACCGCGGTCCCCTCCTCGAGCGACTCCTCGACGACCTCGCCCCCGTCTTCGCCGACGAACTCCCGCCCAGCGTCGCCGTCATCGGCCCGTTCGGCGTCGGCAAGTCCGCCGTCGTCACCGCGCTGTTCGACACGCTCGACGCCACCGTCGGCCGCCAGCGGACCGCCATCGGCACCTCGACCCGCAGCCAGGTCGGCGGCGAGACCCGCTTCGTCTACGTCGACGCTCGTGGCACCGACAGCGCGTTCAAGTTCTACCGCGCGCTCCTGAACTCGCTCACGGACGACCCCGTCCCCGAGCGCGGCGTCGGCACCGACACCCTCCGCTCGCGACTCGCCGCCCGACTCGACGGCGACCGGCGCGCCGTCGTCGCCGTCGACCACGTCGACGAACCGGGCACGCTCTCGATCGACGACCTCGAGGACCACCTCGCCCCCGTCCGCGACGCGGTCGTTCCCTGGGTCGTCGCGCGGGATGCCCCCATGGACTGGGCGGGCCGCACCACCGCCGTCGAACCCTACCGTTCGCACGCGCTGGTCGACGTCATCACCGACCGTGCCTCCCGCGGGCTCGCCGGGAACGCGCTGGACCACGGTGCCGCCCGGTCCATCGCGGAGTGGGCCGACGGAAACGCCCACGACGCGCTCGCCGCGCTCTGCTGTGCCGCCACGAGGGCCGAGGCCGACGGAGCCGACGGCATCCGCGACGAGGACGTGGCGTTCGCGTTCGACGCCGTCCCCCGGGACGGCATCCACCTCGCCCGCGTGTTCGCCCTGCCGGAGAACCGGAAGCGGGTCCTCGAGGAGCTCATCGCGCTCGAGGACCCCGAGCCGACCATCGCGGACGCCGCCGCGGCCGTCGCCGCGAACTCGGACCTCGCCGAGGGTACGGTCACGCGGTTCCTGTACGAACTCGCCGAGGACGGCGTCCTCCGGCGCGTCAGCGACGACGGCCGGACGAGTCACCTCGAGGTGCCGTTCCCCGCCTGCGCCTTACGGCGACTCCGGGCGACTCGCTAGTCGCGAACGACGAATCCGACCGAAGAATCGGTCGACGCAGTTTCCTACCGCGAGCGAAGGCGCGACCGAAGGGGGCGCCCTAGCGAGCGGGATTTTGGCACTGACGAGCGAAGCTCGTCTTGCGGCCAGAAACCGTCGGTTTCTGGCAGCATTACGGGAAATCGAAGATTTCCCGTCAGCAGTGTGATTCCGAAGGAATCCCACAGCATGAACGGGTTTTCCGGGGGTTCGACGAGCGAGCACGCCGGAGGCGCGCGAGCGAGGAGGACCCCCGCTAAAAGAGGTTCAGTAGAACTCGCGAACGAGGTCCATCGCGCCCTCGGGGGCGCCATCGTCGATCTCGTGCATCGGCGAGTCGAGGCCGTGCTGGGACTCGTAGGAGACGGAGTCCTCGTCCTGGTAGAGCACGCCCATGTACTCCTTCTCCGCGTCGAGGACGCGGTCCTTCGCGGCCTCGCGGTCGTGCGGGTCGTAGTCCTCGTCCGCGAGGTCGACCAGCGAGTCGCGGAAGTAGTCGTACGTGTCGACGTCGTTGAACGTCACGCACGGCGAGAACACGTTCACGAAGCCGAACCCGTCGTGCTCGATCGCCTTCTGGACGATCTCCTGGTGGCGTAGCGCGTCGCTGGAGAACGACTGGGCGATGAACGTCGCCCCGGACGCGAGCGCGAGCGCGAGGGGGTTGACCGGGGGCTGTTTCGGCCCTTCGGGCGTCGTCGCCGTCTCGAAGTCCTCGCGCGAGGTCGGGGACGCCTGGCCCTTCGTCAGCCCGTAGATTCGGTTGTCCATCACGACGTAGGACATGTCGACGTTCCGGCGGACGGCGTGGACGAAGTGGCCCGCGCCGATGGAGTAGCCGTCGCCGTCGCCGCCGGCGACCATCACTTCCAGTTCCGGGTTCGCCATCTTGACGCCGGCGCCGACCGGGAGCGCACGGCCGTGGACGCCGTGGATGGCGTAGCTGTGCATGTACGTGCCGATCTTGCCGGAACAGCCGATGCCGGCGACGACGAAGGTGTTGTCGGGGTCGTTCCCCGTCTCCGCGAGCGCCTTCATCATGCCGTTCATCGTGCCGAAGTCCCCACATCCGGGGCACCACGTCGGCTGCTTGTCGGACTTGAAGTCCGTGAATCTGACCTGGGAACTCATGCGCTGAGGGTCTCCTTGATGTCCGTCGCCAGTTCGTCCGCCTTGAAGCGGACGCCGTTGTACTTGTTGATTCGTTTCACGCGGGTAAGCGTGTCGTGTTCGAGCACGTCCGCGAACTGCCCGGTCGCGTTGCACTCGACCACGACGACCTCCTCCGCGGCCTCGAACTCCTCGGAGAGGTCGGGTCGCGGGAAGATGTACGGAACGGAGAGCACCCGCACGTCGACGCCGTCCTCCTCGAGGAACGCGAGCGCCTCGACGAGGGCGCCCTCGTTCGAACCCCAGGAGACGACGAGGTTCTCCGCGTCGGAGTTCCCGAACTCTCGGGGGCTCCAGTCCTCGCGCTCCCGGGCGGTCTCGACCTTCCGGTCGCGCTTGTCGACCTGCTTCACCCGCATCTCGGTGTCCTCGGTCCGTCGCCCGAGCTCGTCGTGCTCGAGGCCGGTGGACATGTGCGCGCCGCCGGCCGTCCCCGGGAACGCGCGCGGGCTGACGCCGTCGTCGGTGAGTTCGTGCGGCTTGAACTGCTCCTGTTCGGTCTGGTGGTCGCCGATGGACTCCTCGTCCACGACGTTGCCGCGCTCTATCTCGACCGCGTCCATGTCGAACGCGTCCGGCTCGAACGTCTGTTCGGTGACCGCGAGCGCGAGGTCCGAGGTGAGGTACACCGGCGTCTGGTACTGCTCCGCGAGGTTGAACGCCTCGACGGTCTTCCAGAAGCACTCCGCGACGGTCGTCGGGGCGAGGATGAACCGTGGGACCTCGCCGTGTCCGCCGTGCAACAGGGTGTTGAGGTCGCCCTGTTCCTGCTTGGTCGGCATCCCGGTCGACGGACCGGAGCGCATCACGTCGCAGATGACCAGCGGCGTCTCGGACGTCGCGACGAGGCCGAACGTCTCGGTCATCAGGTCGATACCGGGTCCGGAGGTCGCGGTCATCGAGCGGGCGCCGGAGCGTGCGGCGCCGAGCGCGAGGTTGATGGCCGCGAGTTCGTCCTCGGCCTGCACCACGTGGCCGCCGAACCGCTCGATGCGGCCGGTGAGGTACGTCATCACGTCCGTCGCGGGCGTGATCGGGTAGCCGGCGTAGAACTTGCACCCGGCCGCGATGGCGCCCATCCCGATCGCCTCGTCGCCGTTCAGGAGGACGTAGTCGTTGTCGGTCGTGTCGAGGTCGTAGTCGAGGTCCTCCTCGTCGTACTCCTCCTCGACGTACTCGAGGCCCTTCCGGGCCGCCTTCTTGTTGTTGTCGACGATCGCCTGGCCCTTGTCGCCGAAGCGCTTCTTCAGCGAGGAGTCGAGGTTCTCGATCGGGAAGTTCGTGACCGCGCACGCCGCGCCCAGCGCGACGACGTTACGCATGATGGCCCCGCCGGCCTCCTCTGCGAGCCCCTTCAGTGGGACGTTTAGACCCACCATCCCCTCGGGGATCTCCACGTCCTGCATCGTGGTGCGCTCGCCGTCGTAGATGATGACGGAGCCCTCGTGGAGCTCGTCGAGGTTCTCCTCGATGGTCCGGGGCGTGAGCGCGATGAGCACGTCGAGCCGATCCACCACAGACTGGATGTCCTCGACGGACGTGCGCACCTTGTAGGCGGTGTACCCGCCGCGGATACGGGACGCGAAGTCCTTCGATGTGAACACGTGTCGACCCGCTCGGGAGAGCGCCTGCGCGAAGATCTTCCCGGTGGAGTCGATCCCATCGCCGGCCTCGCCGCCGATGGCCCAGTTGAAGTCCGCTGGCATACTAGTCGGTGCTACCCGCGGTCGGAGGAAAAGCCTTCTGAAAGGGGGAGACCCGGAGAACGCTCGAATATGCGGACGATTGACCCGATCGTCCAGGGCTCACCGAACAAACCCGTCCTCGTCGGCAGGGAACTCGACGTTCGTCCGTATCTGGGGCGAACAGGTCGCGCCGTCCCGCCGTCAGAACGACACCGACCCACCCCGCCGCGGACGGCCGACTCCGTGAGCCGGGCGACGACACCAGCCCCTGTTCGTTACCCGCCGAGTGCCTCCGGTTAGGCAGGTCCGTACCCTCGCGGAACGAACGACAGTTTTCCCTTCCCCCGCCCCGAATGAAGCCCCATGGACGAGACCATCACCGTCCGATCGGTCGCCGACGTCGGTCCGGACACCGTCGCGGTCGTCTTCGACTCGCCCGCCGACTTCGACGGGCAGCCGGGTCAGTTCGTCAGGCTCACGGCCGAGGTCGACGGCGAGGACGAATCGCGCTTCTACACGATCTCCTCGCCGGACACCGAGGGGAGCTTCGAGACCACCGTCGGCCTCGACGGAGGCGAGTTCTCCGAGCGCCTCGCTTCGCTCGAAGCGGGCGACGACGTGGAGATGACCGGCCCGTTCGGCGAGGAGTACTACGAAGGTGAGGCGCGCGCCGTCGTCCTCGCCGGCGGCCCCGGCATCGGCCCCGCGGTGGCGATCGCGGAGGCGGCGCTCGACGCGGGCAACGAGGCGGCGATCGTCTACCGCGACGACGAACCGGCCCACGAGGAACGACTCGACGCGCTCCGGGAACGCGGCGCGAGCGTCGTCGTCACGGAGGGGGGTATCGAGGACGCGGTCGCCGACGCGATCACCGGCGACGAGGGTGAACGCTCGTTCGTCTATGGCTTCGACGACTTCATCCAGGACGCCTCGGAGGCGCTGGTGGCCGCGGGGGGCGACGTCGAGGGCGCGAAGATCGAGAGTTTCGGCTAGGATCGGTGGAGGCTGGTGTTAGTATGGGCGTCTCGGGTTTCGGTGGGTTGTTCGAGACGACCTCGAAAGCCCCCGGTTTCTCGACTCGGTGCGGCCGCTGTCGTTCGAGAGAGCTTCGCTCTCTCGTGATGCTGTCGGATTCTGTCGAATCCGACCGCTAACGGGAAATATTTGATTTCCCGCAATGACGAAAGGCGCTTTGCGCCTTTCGAACCACGCTCCTCGGCCGCTCGCTCCGCTCACGGCCTGCGGTGCTCGTCGGTCCGCGCCTTCGTCGAGAAGCCGGCCCCTTTCAGTCCCACCCGTGGGACGGTCAGCCGTCATCGCGGTGGTCCCCGGGCCTCCCCGGCGGGCGTGGCTCGCTCCCGTCAGTCGCTCGCGGTGCGCCCGCCGCATCCCTCCGACCGTCGGCAGGCCAACCAGCAGAGCGGGAATGGCAGGGGCCGCGGGGGCTCCCACAGTCGTCACTAGGAGACGCTTCACGCAACAGCCAGCTTCCCGCCCGACTCCGCTTCGAAAAGCTGCCGAACCGACGAACCCTACACCAGCGACGCGCCGTCGAAATCCGTCCTGCTGTACTCCATCCCCATCAGGTCGAGGACGGTCGGCGCGATGTCGAGCAGGTCGGCGTCCGTGATGGTCGCCTCGGGGTCGTCCACGAACAGCGTCGCGTTCTCGAAGCTGTGCATGCCGTTTCGGGGGCCCTGCGAGAACACGCCGTCGTCGTGCGGCTTGAACTTCGACTTCAGGTCGAAGCCGTGGTTCGGGATGACGACGAGGTCCGGCGCGATGTCGTCGTGCTCGCCGCGGAACGCCTCCTCCTTCTCGACGACGCGGGCGGCGACCTTCTTCCCGTCCGGCCCCTCGAGCGCCTCGAGGTCGGCCTTCAGTTCGTCACGGACCGCCTCGTACTCCGACTCGGGCACGGACCCGCGGGGCTCGCGCCCCTCGAGGTTGATGTAGAACCGGCCGGGGATGAGCGAGTACGCCCGCGCGTCCTCGGCGATGTCGTCGAGGCTGTCGTGGTCGTCGTCCTCGAACTCGAGCCAGCCCTCGTCCTGGAGCCATCGGTTCAGTTCGACCTCGTAGTTCTGGACGGTGAAGCCGTGGTCGGAGGCGACGACGAGCGTCACGTCGTCCGCGAGCGCCGCGCGGATGCGACCGATGTAGTCGTCGATCTTCCTGTAGAACTCCATGAACGCGTCGTAGTTCTTCCCCTCCTCGGCGTAGTCCTTGAACAGGAAGTGGTTCACCCGGTCGGTCGTCATGAACACGCCGAAGAACAGGTCCCAGTCGTCCTCCTCGATGTAGTGGGAGAACGCCTCGAACCGCGCGTCGACGGTCTCGTGGGCGTTCTCGATGAACTCGGACTTGTCCTCCTTGTGTCCGAGCTTGGGGTTCGTGTCGATGCGGTAGTTGGTCCCTTCGAGGTACTCGCGGAGTTCGTCGGGGTAGGCCGCCTTGTCGACGCCCGGCGAGAGGAACCCCGAGA
This sequence comes from Halorarum halophilum, assembly GCF_013401515.1. Classification (NCBI taxonomy): domain Archaea; kingdom Methanobacteriati; phylum Methanobacteriota; class Halobacteria; order Halobacteriales; family Haloferacaceae; genus Halorarum; species Halorarum halophilum. The sequence continues at coordinate 3,621,401 of NZ_CP058529.1, forward strand.
CCATCCGCTGGACGTTGCGCTGGGGCGGGAACGTCACGGGGACGTTCATCACCGTGGCGTCGAGTCCCTCCTCGGCGACCCGGTCCCAGACGCGGGTCGCCTGCACGTCCCTGCCCATCGGCACGTACGTGTCGTACGAGCCCACCTCGCGGTCCTGGAAGCCGTACACTCCCGTCTCACCCGGGTTCACGCCCGTCGTCAGCGCGGGCCAGCAGGCGGAGGACTCGGGCGGCACGATCGAGTCGATGGCGCCGCCGGCGCCCTCCCTCGCCAGCGCTGCGAAGTTGGGGAACTCCTCCGGGTGGTCATCGAGCAGCGAGTACGGCACGCCGTCGATGCCGATAAACGCGACGCGCGGGTTGTCGGCCCCGCGCAGCCGGTCGAACAGTCCCATACACCTCGCGTCTCCCCGGACGAATAAAGTCCTTCAGGTTCGATGCGGTTTTAGGCGGCTTCTATGACCATTGCAAACCCGGTCAGCGACTCGGTACCGGCGTCCCGTTCCCGCCGGCAACGTCGTTACCGAACGTGATCGGGAGCAGTTGAGCGTTACATCGTCCGATTCTGCCGTTTCGGCTCCCGATCACCCGGTACTCCACAGCCAGGCTCCGGGAGGACCCGAATCGTTTACACGACCGCGTCCGAGCTTTCGGCCATGTCTGCCGCGTCCGAGGCGGAGGGGGAACCCGAGCCGGATCCACTCGACGCGTTCCGGCAGTTCCTCGCGCTCCCGGGCGACGTGCTCGTCCTCTCGCTCGCGATGTTCGCGTTCAGCCTGGGCTTCCAGATGACGGGGCGCTACCTGCCGGAGTACCTCTCCGTGCTCGGCGCGGGCAGCGTCGTCATCGGCCTGTACGGCAGCGTCGGCAACCTCATCTCGGCCGTCTTCCCGTACCCCGGCGGCGCCCTCTCGGATCGCATCGGCTCCCGCTCGGCGCTCACGCTGTTCGGCGTCGCGTCTACGCTCGGCTTCGTCGTCTGGTGGGCGGCGGACCCGCTGTCGACCGTCCGGTTCGGCCCGACGAACCTCGCGGTCGTCGTGATCTTCCTCGGGCTGTTCCTCTCGCAGGCGTGGAAGTCGTTCGGACTCGGCGCGACGTTCGCCGTGGTGAAGCAGTCGGTGCCGAACGACAAACTGGCGTCGGGGTTCGCCGCGACCGAGACGTTCCGCCGGACCGCGTTCCTGCTCGGCCCGCTGCTCGCCGCCGGTGCGCTCTCGCTGTTCGAGTTCACCGAGGGGTTCCGCGTCCTCCTCCTCGTCGCCGCCGGCGCGGGCGCGCTCGCCACCGTCGCGCAGTACGTCCTCTACGACGCCGCGAACGACTCGTTCGGCAAGTCGTTCGAGGGGCTCGGGACGGTGGTGAGCGACCTCCGGTCGCTCCCCTCGCCCCTCCGCCCGCTGCTCGTCGCGGACACGCTGGTCCGGTTCGCCAACGGGATGGTGTACGTGTTCTTCGTCATCGTCGTCGTCGACTTCCTCTCGGTCGGCGCGACGTTCCCAGTCGTCGGTCGACTGTCCCCGGCGGCGTTCTTCGGCGTCCTGCTCGGGATCGAGATGGCCGCCGCGCTGCTCACGATGGTCCCGGTCGCCCGACTGGCCGAGCGTGTCGGCCTCAAGCCCGTCGTCGCCATCGGCTTCGCGGTGTACGCGGTGTTCCCGGTCCTGCTCATCTCCGCACCGGCCGAGCCCCTCGTCGTCAGCGTTCCGGGTCTGGCAGGCGTCGGGGTCCTCGAACTCTCGCCCGCGGTCGTCCTCGCCCTCCTTTTCGCCTTCTCCGGGCTCCGGTTCGCCGGGCTCCCCGCGCACAAGGCGCTCATCGTCGGCCCGGCCGAGCGGGACGCGGGCGGGCGCGTGACGGGGACGTACTACCTCGTGCGGAACGCGGTCACGATCCCGAGCGCAGCGGCCGGCGGCCTCATCTACGGCGTCTCCCCGCCGGCCGCGTTCGCGACGGCGACCGTCGTGGGGATCGTGGGGACGGGGTACTTCCTCGTCCGCGGCGAGGAGTTCGCCGCCTACGCGTGAGCGTCACGTGAGAACGTCGATCGACGAAAACCGGAGGCCGGGCGAAGTGCGATGGGGCTTTGGGCTCCCACCGCCAAACGCCGGCCGTGACGCGAGACACGTCGGAAGCCGGGACGGGGGACAACCCGGGCGCGAGCGCCGAGCGCGCTCCCGACGGCACACCCGACCGGCCCCCGCGGACCGCGTTCCTCGAGGCGCTCTCGGTGCGGCGGAACGCGCTCGCGGGCGGCGTGGTGGGGTTGACGCTCGCGGTGGTCGTCTACCTCGTTCGGGTGTTCGAACTCCTCGGACCGAACCTCGGCACCCGCGAGTACCCGGTGCTCGGTCCGGAGGGCTACTTCCTGCTGCTCGGGTTCGTGCTCGCGAGCGCGACGGCGCTCCTCGTCGCGACGGCGCTCACGGTCGTCTCGGCCGTTCGGCTGGCACGCCGCGAGGTGTAGTCCGCCGCCGACTCAGTCCTCGAACTCGCGCGGATCGCCCAGGCGCAGGGAGAGCCGTTCGGCGCCCGCGCGGGTCCCCTTCGCGAGCACCACGTCGCCGACCCGGAGTTCCGTCTCCGGACCGGGCGAGATGACCCACTCCCCGTCGTCCCTCTCGTCCGCCGGTCGCCTGACCGCGATGACCCGCATACCGGTCTCCTGTTTCACCCGGCGCTCCCCGAGCGTCTCCCCCGCGAGGTCCGCGCCGGGGGCGACCTCAAGGCGGACGATGACCTCGTCGGAGGCCTCGACCGCCTCCGCGATGACCGGGTGGGCGTCGATGCCGCGGAGGACGCCCTCGCTGATCTCAAGGGCCGCGTCGCTGATGACCTCCGTCGCGGACGCGAGGTGGACGAGTCCGCGGAGCGAAACCGGGTCGTCAACGCGCGCGGCCGCGCGCAAGGTCCACGCCTCGAACCGCGATTTCAGCGCGTCCACCTCCATCTCGAGTTCGTCGACCTCGCTCGCGACCGCCTCGCTGTTGAACAGCACCGACCCGTACGCGAGGTCGACCGCCAGCTCGCTCATGTTCTTCATCAGCACTACCGAGTCGACGGCGCGTTCGAGGTCGTCGACGCTCGGCACCGACGGGTCCGGGCGTTCGTACGCGGTGCCGGTCGCGGTCCGGTACACGGCGCGGAGGCCGTCCTCGTCGCCGCGCAGGAACAGCGTGTCGTCGGCCCGGAGCGTCGTCCCCGCGTCGGGGTTGAGCAGCCAGTCGCTCCCGCGACGGAGGGCGATGATGCGGACGCCGGTCTCAGTCTCGACGTTCGATTCGGCGAGCGTCCGCCCGACGTAGGTCGAGTCGGCGGACAGCTCCGCCCGGACCAGCGTTTCGACGGCCTCGGGCAGCGCGGCGCGGATGGCGTCGGGGAGGCCGACCTCCTCGAGCACGACCTTCGCGATGTCGCCCGCGGCGTCGCTGATTTTCTCCGCGGCGCCGATGACGCCGAGCACCGGCGCGAGCTGTTCTGCGTCCTCGGGCGAGCGTGCGGCCATCATCACGCTCATCCGGGCCTGGAGCTGGAGTTCGTCCATCCGCGATTCGAGCTCCAGCACCTCCCCTGCGAGGTCGGCGCTCCCGTGGAGGACCGCCGAGTACGAGAGGTCGATGAGCAGCTCCGCGGTGTCTTTCATCTCCGCCAGCACGGCCTTCACGGAGGTCGGCTCGTACTCGACGCGCTCCTCGCGGGTCATCGTTCGCCCATCGATTCGGCGGGTGGGTGGAAAAGGGTTGCTTGCGTCCTCCGGCGACGGGTGGCGCTCGCGGAGTCGCCCCCCGTCTGTGGCCGCGAACCGGCAGGATGGAACGCGGGCCGAGCGTTAACAAGTCCAGCCGCTGAAACTGAGCCCATGCCGAAAGTCGCCATCGTTGGAGGGGGTCCCGCCGGGTTGAGCGCCGCGCTGTTCACCGCGAAGAACGACCTCGACACCGTCGTCTTTGACACCGACGAGACGTGGATGCACAAGGCCCACCTCTACAACTACCTCGCCATCGACGACATCGGGGGGACCGAGTTCATCGAGAGGGCGCGCGACCAGGTCGAACGCTTCGAGGCCGAGCTCCGCGTCGGCGAGGAGGTGACGGACGTCGAGCGGGACGGCTCCGGGTTCACCGTGCGGACCGACGACGGCGAATACGACGCCGAGTACGTCGTCTTCGCGACGGGCACGGACACCGAACTCCCCGAGGAGCTCGGCTGCGAGCTCACGGAGGGCGGACTCGTCGACGTCGACCTGAACATGCGGACGAGCGTCGAGGACGCCTTCGCGGTCGGATCGATGATCCGCGACCAGAAGTGGGAGGCCGTCGTCTCCGCCGGCGACGGCGGCGCGGCCGCCCTCCAGATCATGAGCGACGAGGCAGGCGAACCGGTCCACGACTTCGACACGCCGGACGAGGACTGACGACGCGTGTAGACGATGACGGCGCCGCCGTCTGGTCCACCGCCGATTTTCGACTACTCCCGGAACAGCCGATACGACGTCCGGCCGACCGCGACGTCCTTCTCCTCGCCCTCGGGGTCGACGCTGGAGACGACGGTGTCGGTGTAGCCCATCGAGCCGCCGGCCCGCAGCACCTCGGCCTCGACGCGGAGGTCGTCGGTGGCGGGGCGGAGGTAGGTGACGTTCAGGTCTGTCGTCGCCAACGAGCCGTCCGTCGGGTCGTCGAACGTCGAGCGGAGCGCGAAGCCGGACGCGGTGTCGACGAGCGTCGCCGCGATGCCGCCGTGGATGGAGCCGACGGGCGAGCCGGGGTTCACGAGCTTCTCGTCGTACGGCACGGACATGACGATCCGGCCACGGTCGAGGTCCTCGACGCGGAGGTTCAGCCACGAGAGGAAGCCGTGGCTCTCGATGAACGACTGCAGCAGGTCGACGTGGTCGGCGTCCAGCTCGGGAAACGGGTCGTCGTCGCTCATGTGGGAACGCGGGCCGCGCCGCTACTTCACCGTTCGGAAGTGCGCCGGGTCCGGCCCGTCAGTCCTCGCGCGCCGCGTCGCCCGTCCCGTTCCCGCTCGCTTCGCCGTCGGCGGCGGCCCCCCCGAGGTCGCTCGCGCTCACCGGCCCGCCGTCGCCCTCCCCGAAGCCGGCCGAGAGGATGCGGGTGAGCGCCTCCTCGACGCGCTCGTTGGTGTAGGTGACGTTCTCGGACTCGACCTCGAGGACGAAGCCAGTGGTGATGTTCGGCGCGGTCGGCATGAACAGGACCTCGCGACCGTCTTCCGTCCGCTTGCCCGTCTTGAAGGCGGTCATGCGCATCCCCTCCCAGGGCTCGATGCGGACGGGCGCCTGGAGCTCGTCGGTCCCCGTCAGGGCAGTCTCGACCGCGAGCTTCGAGGCGTTGTACAGCACCCGGAGGACGGGGACGCGGTTGATGGCGCCGTCGACGAACCCCTCCGCGAAGCGCCCGGCGGTCGTCCGCATCATGTACCCCGCCGCGAACACGACGAGGACGAACACGACGAGGACGATGAACACCTGCAGGAGGTTCACGACGAACACGACGAGCCAGTCGGCCATGCCCGGCGGCGGTGAATCCCAGTGGACTGTCGGCACGAACGGCAGCTCAAGGAGCTGCGTGTAGAGCCAGTTCGCGACGAACAGGATGACCAGCAACGGAACGACGACAACGAGCCCGCTGGCGAAGTCCCGCTTCCACGTAGACATAGTTGTACTTGCTTGCCCCTGCGGGGCGGGGGCTTATCAGCGCTTCTACACGGAGCGCAGAGCGCGTATCGAAGCGTCAGCTCGCCGCGCTCCGATAACCCGTCCCGACTCGTGGGTCGTTCCGGAACTCCGTGTTCCGGCTCGTTCGGTGCTCAGACGCCGGCGACCGCCCGCATCGCGAACAGGAGGTTCTCCTTGCGCTCGCGCACGCGCCGGTAGAAGTACGAGAGCCACTTGTCGCCGTAGGGGGCGTACTGCCACACCTCGACGCCCTCAGCCGCCAGCTCGCGCTGGGCCTCCTCGCGGACGCCCATGAGCATCTGGACCTCGTAGTCGCCCCCGTGCTCCGCGTGGAGCTCCTTCGCGTAGGAGATCATCGTCGGGTCGTGGCTCCCCACGGCGATGCCGCCATCCCGCCGGCTGAACAGGAGCTCCAGCCCCTCCCGGAACGCCTCGTTGACGTTCGCCTTGTCCGTGTAGGCGATCGACTCGTCCTCGTCGTAGGCCCCCTTCACCAGCCGGAGCTTTCCTGGCACGTCGTCGAGGCGGTCGAGGTCCTCGCGCGTGCGCCGGAGGTTCGCCTGGAGGCACTGACCCACGCCGCCGCCGTGCTCTCGTGCCAGGTCCTCGAAGGCGTCGAGCGTCGCGTCGGTGGTGGTGGCGTCCTCCATGTCGCACCAGACGAACACGCCGTGCTCCCGCCCGGCCTCGACGACCCGGCGGAAGTTCTCGCGGAACACGCCCTCGCCCACGTCGAGGCCGAGCTGGGACGGCTTCACCGAGACGCAGACGTCGAGGTCGCTGGCGCCGATGTCGGCGATCAGGGACTCGTAGGTGGCCGTGTCCTCGTCGGCCGGGACGCGCTCGCGGTAGTGCTCGCCGAGGAGGTTGAGGATGACGTTGACGCCGTCCTCGTTGGCCCGCCGCGCGTGGTCGAACGCCGTCGCCGGCGACTCGCCCGCGACGAACCGGCTCGCGATCGGGGGTATCATCTGGTCGCACGCTTGCCCCCCTCCGGTCTTGAGTGTTGGCGGTTCCGATCGGTGGGGCCCCGAGGTGGCGAGTCTCCTGTCGACGCCTTCGTCTCGGTGCAAGCGTGGGTATCGCTAGTAGCGACCGCGAGAGCCCCCCGGCGCTCGGCTCCCGCGCTACGGAAGACGATCCTGCTCGCTCGCTCCGCTTGGTTCACAGACATCGGGGTTCTCGTCGTTGGGGGGGTTTCGAGGTGGTCACGGTCCCCGTCGACTCGAACGTCCGAGTACCCCTCACGAAAAACCGAAGAGACAAAACCCAACTGCGGTGACGGAACGCGTATGCTCGAACTCGTCGTGGGCGCGCTCTGGGCGATGCTCCCCGCCTACGTCCCCAACAACGCCGCGGTGCTTGCCGGCGGGGGCCGGCCCATCGACGGCAGGCGGACGTGGGAAGGCCGACGACTCCTGGGCGACGGGAAGACGTGGCGCGGCACCGCCATCGGCGTCCTCGCCGGCGTCGCCCTCGCGCTCCTCCTCGACGCCGTCGCGGAGCCGATCGGCGCCTCGCTCGGCATCGGCCTCCCTGGGTTCCCGATCGCGGCCGGGCTGGGGCTCGCGCTCGGCGCGATGCTCGGCGACATCGCCGCGTCGTTCCTCAAGCGCCGGACCGGCCGGGACCGCGGCGCCTCGTTCCCGGTGCTCGACCAGCTCGACTTCGTCGCCGGCGCGCTCGCGCTCGCCGTGCTGTTCGCCCCGGTGTGGTTCGCGGACACCTTCTCGCTGGCCCGGATCGCCGTCGTCGTCGTCGTCACGCCGCTGCTCCACGTCGGCACGAACGTCGTCGCGTACGCGGCCGGTCTGAAGGCCGAGCCGTGGTGAGCCTCCGGGCGAGCCGACCGTGAGTTCTCAGGGCTGATACGCGGGCCGACGGGCTTTACCCTCCGCCGGGCGCCCGTCCCGACAGACATGGTGGAGTGGGACTTGAACGAGGACGACGAGGACGGATCGCCCAGCACGATCCGCGGTCGCGCCCGGGCGAACCTCCCGATCCTCGCGCTGGGGTTCATGCTCGCCTCCGCGGTCAGCGTGGCGGCGCTCGGCGGCGCGGTCGCGACCGGGTTCGGCGAGACGCCGTACGACGGGCCGACCGGGTTCGCGTTCTCGGTCGACCGCGGCGGCGACACTGCGGCCATCGTCATCACGCACGAGGACGGTCCCGTTCCGAACGCGGACCGCGTGTCAGTCGTCGACGACGCCGGAACGGAGGTCCCGTGGACCGAACTCGAGACCGACCCCGGCGTCGCCGAGGTCACCGGCAGTTCCGCGGTCGCGTGCCCGAGCCAAGGGACGACGATCACCGTCGTCTACGAGGGCCAGCGGGCCACGGAGACGGTCGACAGCTACGAGGTGACCGCCCCCATCCCGGCGAGCGTCGTGGAACGGTGTCAGGCGGCCGGCTGACCCGTACCGCCCCCGCTCCGGGATCCCGGCACGACCCGGGACCGGCACCTTTTCGCCCCGAGCGGTCCGCGGTTCGCCCATGACAGACGCCGACAACGCGGCCTTGCTCGCCGCGCTGCGCGACGCCGACGCGGTGCTGTTCGGGGAGTTCGAGCTCTCACACGGGGGCACCAGCGACTACTACGTCGACAAGTACCGGTTCGAGACCGACCCGCGCTGCCTGCGGCTCGTCGCCGAGGCGTTCGCCGAGCGCGTCGACGGGACGAAACTCGCGGGCGTCGCGCTCGGCGGCGTCCCCCTCGCGGCGGCCACGGCCGTCGAGACGGGCCTCCCGTACGTCATCGCCCGGAAGGCCGCCAAGGAGTACGGCACCGGCAACCGGGTCGAGGGGGAACTCGCCGAGGGCGAGGAGGTCGTCGTCGTCGAGGACATCGCCACGACCGGCCAGTCCGCCCTGGACGCCGTCGAGGCGCTCCGGGAGGCGGGCGCCGTCGTGAACCGGGTCCTCGTCGTCGTGGACAGGAAGGAGGGCGCGACCGAACTGCTCGCGGACCACGACGTCGAACTGGATGCGCTGCTCACGGCCTCCGAGCTGCTCGCCGACGCCGAGGAGTGACCGCCTCGTCACTGCCGGGGAGTGGCCGTCTCGCCGCTGCCTGACGGGAGCCGAGGCCCTACACGTTTCTGCGCATCGGCCACACGCTCGAATCCGAAGTGTTCATACTTGCACGAACGAGCATACCGTCATGAACAGAGCCGAGAAGGCCGCCCTCCAGCTACAGGCGGTCGCCGTCCTGCGGACGCTGAAGGAGACGCGGACGTACGAGGAACTCGCCGCGGTCACGGGCCTTCCGGCGGGGGACCTGAACCGCTACGTCAACGGCCACGTCCTCCCGGGCGCCGAGCGGGCCCGCGAGGTCGTCGGCGGCATCGGGCGCGAGACGCTCGCCGAGGAACTCGAGGCGCGGGTCGCCTTCGACGACGAGGGGTACGTGGACAACTCGGGCGTCGTCTTCGACCAGCCGTTCCTCGACCTCGTCGCCCCCGTCGCCGCGGAGTCGCTGGCGTTCGACGCCCCGGACGTCGTGCTCACGGCCGCCACGGACGGCATCACGCTCGGCGCCGCGATGGCATCCCACTTCGACGCCCGCGTCGCGTACGCGAAGAAGTCGAAGGAGACCGCGGTCCAGGAGTTCATCGAGTCGCGCCAGCGGCTCGCCTCGGGCATCGAACTCACGTACTACCTCCCCGCGGGCGCGATCGACGCCGGCGATCGCGTGCTCGTCGTCGACGACCTCATCCGTTCGGGCGAGACGCAGGAGCTCCTGCTGGACATCGCCGCGCAGGCGGACGCGAACGTGACCGGCGTCTTCGCGCTCATCGCCGTCGGCGACGAGGGGACCGAGCGGGCGGCCGCGATGACCGACGCGCCGGTCGGCGCGCTGACCCGGTTCGAATAGCCTGGTTCTGGGCACGAACGTGAGGGTAATGGGGGATTCATCCCGCTCTATCCCGTAATTTTGCTCACACCTGTGCAAGGATGGTCGGTGCGGACCTAAACGCTTAAGAATGGTGTTCACAAGCGTGCAATATGGCGTTGTCAGATTCGCTGTCGTCGTACTTCGACTTCGCTGAGAACGGCACGGACCTCCGGACGGAGGTCGTGGCGGGGATCACGACGTTCCTGACGATGAGTTACATCGTCGTGGTGAACCCGAGCATCCTCGTCGGCATCCGGGAGGGCGCCGAAGGCGGGCCGAAGCCCGGCATCATCGTCCAGGGCGCGTCCTACGCGGAGACCGTCCAGATGGTCGCCGTCGTCACCCTCATCGCCGCCGCCGTTGCGACGTTCGTGATGGCCCTGTACGCGAAGCGCCCCTTCGGCCAGGCGCCGGGGCTGGGACTGAACGCCTTCTTCGCGTTCACCGTGGTCGGCGCGCTCGGCGTTCCGTGGCAGACGGCCCTCGCGGCTGTCGTCGTCGAGGGGCTCCTCTTCATCGTCCTCACCGTGGTCGGCGCCCGCGAGTACATCATCCGGGTGTTCCCGGAACCGGTGAAGCTCGCGGTCGGGACCGGTATCGGCCTCTTCCTCGCGCTCATCGGCCTGGAGGAGATGCACATCGTCGTCTCCGACCCCGCGACGTACGTCACCCTCGGAAACGTCGCCTCCGAACCGATCGCCATCCTCTCGGTCGTCGGGCTGTTCCTCACCTTCGGGCTGTACGCCCGCGGGGTGAAGGGCTCCATCGTCATCGGCATCATCGCGACCACGTTGTTCGGCTACGCCGTCACCGCGTTCGGGCCGGTCGCGGCCGACGCCGGACTGGTCGGGAACCTCTCCGCGAGCGCGACCTACGACATCACGCCGCTGGCCGGCGCGTTCGTCGGCGGGCTGACGAACGTCGACGCGTTCGCCTTCTCGCTCATCGTGTTCACGTTCTTCTTCGTCGACTTCTTCGACACGGCGGGGACGCTCACCGGCGTCTCGCAGGTCGCGGGCTTCCTCGACGAGGACGGGAACCTCCCGGACATCGAGCGGCCGCTGATGGCCGACGCGATCGGGACCACCGTCGGCGGCATGCTCGGCACCTCGACGGTGACGACGTACATCGAGTCCGCCTCCGGCGTGGAGGAGGGCGGTCGGACCGGCATGACCGCCCTCGTCGTCGCGGCGCTGTTCCTCGCCTCGCTCCTCATCGTCCCGCTCGCCTCCGCGGTGCCGCTGTACGCGAGCCACATCGCGCTCGTCGTCATCGGCGTCGTCATGCTGCGCAACGTCGTCGAGGTCGCTTGGGAGGACCTCACCCACGCCATCCCGGCGGGGATGACGGTGCTCGTCATGCCGTTCACGTTCTCCATCGCCTACGGCATCGCCGCGGGCATCATCTCCTACCCCATCGTGAAGCTCGCGGCGGGCCGCGTGGACGAGACGCGTCCCGGCCACTGGGTGCTCGCGGGCGCGTTCGTCCTCTACTTCGTCGTCCGCACGGGCGGCGTCCTCACGTCGGCCGTCTAACCGGGAAGCACAAGAGTTTCATCCGACGCCGGCCCTTCCGGTATCGATGGACCTCCGCTCGGTCTCGCGCCGTAATCTCGTGCGAGTCGTCGTGCTCTGTTGCGTTCTCGGACTGTTCCTCCCCGCGCTCGGCCAGGCGGTCGTCCCTGAGGAGTCCGGGACACCGGGCACCGTCGGCCTCGAACCGGGGACCGTCGAGTCGGAGGCGAACGGCTCGACGGTCGTCGGCATCCAGGGCTTCCACTTCGAGGGCCAGGGGTCGACGAAGAAGCCCGCGCGGCTCGTCTCGGTCGCCCCGAACGGCTCGACAGAGTGGGTGTACGACGGCACGAGCCGCGGAGCCGTGTGGTTCTACGACGTCGACCCGCTGCCGAACGGGAACCTCCTCGTCGTCTCCACGAACCCCCGCGGCACGACCGTCTTCGAACTCGACCCGGAGACGCGCGAGCGCGCCTGGACGGAGACGTTCGACATCCACGACACCCACGACGTAGAGAAGCTCCCGAACGGCGACCTGCTCGTGGCGAACATGCGCCAGTGGAACGAGTCGACCGGCCGGTCGGACGACCGCGTGTTCGTGTACAACCGCTCGACCGAGGAGATCGACTGGGAGTGGACGTTCCGTAACCACTACCCCGAGTCGACCGACGGCGGCTACAGCGAGGACTGGACCCACGTCAACGACGTGGAGCGCATCGCCGAGGGCCAGTACCTCGTCTCGCCGCGCAACTTCGACCAGGCCATCGTCATCAACCGGTCGACGAAGGAGATCGACTACCAGCTCGGCTCCGACGGCGACCACTCCGTGATGAACGAACAGCACAACCCCGACTGGCTGCTGAGCGAGGAGGGGAACCCCGTCATCCTCGTCGCCGACTCGGAGAACGACCGCGTGGTCGAGTACGAGAAGCGGGGCGACGAGTGGGAACGCGTCTGGGAGGTCGGGACGGATCAGCTCTCGTGGCCGCGCGACGCCGACAGGCTCCCCAACGGTAACACGCTCATCACGGACTCGCTGAACCACCGCGTCATCGAGGTGACGCCCGAGGGGCGGATCGTCTGGGAGTACTACGCCACGTGGGGCCCGTACGACGCCGAACGGGTCGCCCACGGCGGCGGGTCGAACGGCCCGACGATGTCCGACCAGGGTGTCTCCGGCGAGTACCGCATCCACGGGAGCGCGGGGCTGATCGCCGGAACAGGCGACTCGATGACGTTCTCGGCGGCGGTCCGGAACACCTTCGCAGGCACGCCGCTCTCGGGCGTCGCGTCCGAGTTCGCCACCACGTGGGCACACGTCACGCCGTGGATCCGCCCGGTGTGGATGGGTCCGTGGGCGTTCGTCTCCGCGGTACTCGGCGCGCTCGTGGTGCTCGGGTGGCTGGTCGCCGAACTCGTGCTGGCGCGCGGCCGCGTGCTCGAGGCGTTCGAGCGCGTCCGCGGTTCCTGGGGCTGACGTCCGGTCCCCTCCCCCGTCGATTCGCGTCCGCCCGCCGGACGGCACCGGGGGAGTTCCGCAAACACCTTATACGCAGGTCGTACAATCCCCAAACGACGAATACCTATGCCGAGACCCGAAGTTCTCGAACGCGTGAAAGAGGCCGAAGCCGACGCCAAGGACATCGTGGCGGAGGCGGAGGCCGATCGGGAGGAACGGCTCGCGGACGCCCGGGAACGGGCGGACGCGATCGTCTCCGAGGCCGAGCGCGAGGCCGAGGAGATGGAGGCTGAACGCCTCGCGACGGCTCGCGAGGAGATCGAACGGGAGCGCGAGGAGGTCCTCGAGGAGGGCCGCCGCCGGCGGGCCGAGCTCGTCGCGGAGGCCGAGGACAACACCGAGGGGGCCGTCGCGTTCGCGGTCGAGCGGTTCGAGGAGGCGGTACATGCTCAGACCTGAGCGGATGAGCAAGGTCTCGGTGACCGGCTCCAAACGCGTCATGGAGTCCGTCATCGAGGCCGTACACGAGCTGAACCTGCTGCACGTCACCGACTACAACGACTCGTGGCAGGGCTTCAGACCCGGGAACCCGGTCGAGGGCGCGGAAGCGGCGGCCGACAAGCTGGTGACCGTCCGCTCGCTCGAGTCGATCCTCGGCGTGGACGAGGACGAGGCCGGTCCGGCCCGCGTCCTCGACGACGAGGCGCTCGAGTCGGAACTCGCGGACGTCCGCGAGCGCGTGAACGAACTCGACGATCGACGCGACCGCATCCAGGGCGAACTCCGCGACGTGGAGGAGCGCGTCGAGGCGGTCGAGCCGTTCGCCGACCTCGACATCGACCTGGACCTCCTGCAGGGGTACGACACGCTGCAGGTCGCCGTCGGCGAGGGCGACCGGGACGCCGTCGAGCGCACGCTGCTCGAGGCGGACGCCATCGACGAGTTCGAGGTGTACGAGGGCGACGGTACCATCGCCGTGTTCGCCCGGACCACGCCGTCCGCGGACGAGGGCGCGCTGGCCGACGCGCTGGTGAGCGCGGAGTTCGCGACCGTCGAGGTGCCCGAGGTGACGGGCGAGCGCGTCAGTCCCGCGGCGCACCTTGAGGAACTCGAGTCGCGCCGCCGCGAACTCGAGTCGGACCTCGAGGAGGTCGAGGGCGAACTCGAGACGGTGAAGCGGGACACGGCCGGCTTCCTGCTCGCCGCCGAGGAACAGCTCACCATCGAGGTCCAGAAGACCGAGGCGCCCCTCTCGTTCGCGACGACCGACAACTCGTTCGTCGCTGAGGGGTGGATCCCGACCGAGCGGTACACCGAGTTCGCGAGCGCGATCCAGGACGCGGTCGGCAGCCACGCCGAGGTCGAGGAGCTCGAACGCGCCGCGTTCGGCGCCGACGGCGAGGTCCAACTGCGCGAGGACGTCCCGACGGAAGCGGGCGAGCCGCAACACGCGGAGGAGCAGGAGGACGAGGCCGAGGAGGAGCCGCAGCGAGCGGTCGCCGACGGCTCCGGCGGCGCGGTCGTGATGCGGAACGACCAGCCCCCGGTGGTGCAGGACAACCCCAGCATCGTCCGGCCGTTCGAGGTGCTCGTGCAGGCGGTCGGTCGGCCCCAGTACAGGGAGTTCGACCCGACGGTCATCCTGTTCCTCACGTTCCCGGCGTTCTTCGGGTTCATGATCGGGGACCTCGGCTACGGGGCGCTCTACACCCTCATCGGGTACTACCTCTACAGCAACTTCGACTCGAAGGCGTTCAAGAGCATGGGCGGGGTCACGATCGCCTCCGGCCTGTTCACAATGCTGTTCGGGATCCTCTACGGCGAGGTCTTCGGGCTCCACCTGATCGCGGAGTACGTCTGGGGCGGCAGCGCGCCCATCCACAAGGGCCTCCAGCCGGCGAACATCTACTGGGCCCAGACGTGGCTCGTCGTGAGCGTCATGCTCGCGCTGATCCACCTCAACATCGGGTACGTCTTCGGCTTCATCGAGGAGCTAGAGTTCCACGGCTTCTGGGCGGCCCTGACCGAGAAGGGGTCGTGGCTGCTCAGCATGAACGGCCTCTGGCTGTTCGTGTTCAGCCGGCTGTTCACGAGCCGGAAGCCCGACTTCATCTTCCAGGTGTTCAACGAGGGGAGCGGCGCCGCGTTCGAACTCGGCTTCACGGGCTTCCCGGCCGTCGTCGGCTGGGTCGGCCTCGCGATGTTCCTGGGCGGCGCCGTGCTGCTCGGTCTCGGCGCCCCCGCGGAGCTGCTGGAGATCTTCGACGTGCTCGTCAACGTGCTCTCGTACACCCGGATCGCCGCGGTGCTGCTCGCCAAGGCGGGGATGGCGTTCGTCGTCAACCTCCTGTTCTTCGGCGTGTTCGTCACCGGCACGGGCGACCACGCTGAGTGGCACTTCGCCACGAGCCACATGTACCACCCTGGGGAGATGTACCACGGTCACGAGGTGACGAGCGTCATGTTCCCCGGGCTCATGCACGGGGGCGTCGCGTCGCTCGTCGGCGGGCTGCTCATCCTGGTCATCGGCCACCTGCTGGTGCTGGCGCTGGGCGTCACGTCCGCCGGCCTGCAGGCCGTCCGTCTCCAGTACTACGAGTTCTTCACGAAGTTCTTCGACGGCGGCGGCACCGCGTACGAACCGTTCGGTCACGAGCGGAGCCACACCGCCGAAGAATAACTTCGATCGGGGACACGTTTTCCGTCGCAGGTGCGGGCAGCAACTGCTCCTAGACCCCCGTATTCGGCCGCCTCGGTCGACGTGATTGGGAAGCTTTATGGCCTCCGTAGGTGCAAATTCCGACTGTCCGGAGACAGGCACACCGCCAAAACAAACCAATGATTGACACTATTCCCGAGTTGGCAAACGTCGTACTGCAGGACAGTGGAGCAGCAGCCATCCCGCCGACCGCAGCAGCCGCCCTCGCAGTCGGGCTCGCTGCCTTCGGTGCGGGATACGCCGAGCGCGGCATCGGTTCCGCCGCGGTGGGTGCCGTCGCGGAGGACGAGAACCTGTTCGTCACGGGCCTGATCTTCACGGTCCTGCCGGAGACTCTCGTCATCCTCGCGCTGGTCACCTTCTTCCTGGTGTAACTCCCGACCACCTCCTTTACCATGAGTTTGGATACTGTCGTCGAGGACATTCGAGAAGAAGCCCGCGCGCGTGCGGAGGAAATCCGCGGAGAGGGCGAGGACCGCGCCGACGAGATCGTCGCCGAGGCTGAGGCCGAGGCCGAGCGCATCCGCGAGGAGCGCGAGGCAAGCGTCGAGCGGCAGATCGCCCAGGAGCGCGAACAGGCGCTCTCCAGCGCGAAGCTCGAGGCCAAGCAGGAGCGCCTCGAGGCCCGCCGCGACGCGCTCCAGTCCGTTCGCGACGAGGTCGAGGCCGCGATCGCCTCCCTCGAGGGCGAACGGCGCGAGGAGCTGACCCGCGAGCTGCTGGACCAGGCGGCCGGGGAGTTCGACGGGGACGAGACCGTCTCCGTCTACGGCCGGGCCGAGGACGAGGAACTGCTCACCCGGATCCTCTCGGAGTACGAGGGCTGGTCCTACGCCGGCGACCGGGACTGTCTCGGCGGCGTCGTCGTCGAGAGCGAGGAGTCCCGCGTCCGGGTCAACAACACGTTCGACTCGGTGCTCGAGGGCGTCTGGGAGGACAACCTCAAGGAACTGAGCGACCGACTGTTCGACGATGAGTAGCAGCGCCGGGACGTCCAATCCGGAGTACGTGAACGCCCGCGTCCGTTCCCGACGCGGCGCGCTGTACGACAACGACGACTACCGCAAGCTGGTCCGGATGAGCCCCGCGGAGATCGCCCGCTTCATGGAGGACTCCGCCTACGAGGAGCAGATCAACGAGCTGGGCTCCCGGTACTCCGGCGTCGACCTCATCGAGTACGCGCTGAACCGCAACCTCGCGGAGCAGTTCGAGGACATCCTCGACTGGTGCGAGGGTCGGCTGTACGATCAGGTGGCCCGCTACCTCCGCAAGTTCGACGCGTGGAACGTGAAGACGGTGCTCCGCGGGCTGTACGCCGACGCGGAGCGCGAGTCGGTCGAGGCCGACCTCATCCGCGCCGGCGAGTTCGACGAAGCCCGGATCGGGCGACTGCTCGACGTCGGCACCATCGAGGAGGCCGTCGAAGTGCTGTCGGACACCCCGTTCGGTCCCGGGCTCGAGGACGCGTACAGCGACTACGAGTCCAGCGACGTGCTGGTCCCGCTCGAGAACGCGGTCGACCGCGCGTACTACGAACTGCTCTCGACGAGCGACCTCTCCGGCGAGGCGCTCGCCGAGTACCGCGAGTTCCTGGAGTCGGAGATCGACTTCCGGAACGCCATCAACGCGCTTCGGCTCGCCCGGTCGGGCGCCGACGTCGACCCCTCGGAGTACTACATCGAGGGCGGCGTCCTGTTCTCGGCCGAGGAGCTACGAGTGCTCGCGAGCAACCCCGACGAACTCGTCCAGCGCGTCCGCGACAGCCGCTACGGGGAGGACCTGTCGGCGGCGTTGACGGAGCTCGAGGAGGCCGAGAGCCTCATCGGTTTCGAGCACGCACTGGAGGCCGCGTTGCTGGAGTACGCGGACTCGCTCGGCCACGTCTACCCGCTGTCGGTGACGCCCGTGGTGTCGTACATCCTCGCGAAGGAGCGGGAGGTCGACAACATCCGCGCCATCGCCCGCGGGAAGGAGGCCGGGCTCTCCGAGGACGAGATTGAGGACGAACTGGTGATCCTATGAGTCAGGAGATCGCGGTCATCGGCAGCCCCGAGTTCACGACGGGCTTCCGGCTCGCCGGCGTCCGCAAGTGCGAGAACGTCGCGGACGACGAGAAGGACGAGCGGCTCGACGACGCCGTTGAGCGCACGCTCGAGGACGACGACGTCGGCATCGTCGTGATGCGCGACGAGGACCTCGATCACCTCTCGCGGACCGTCCGCCGGTCCGCCGAGGGGAGCGTCGAGCCCGTGCTCGTCACGCTCGGCGGCGGCGCCGGGAGCGGCCTGCGCGAACAGATCAAGCGCGCCATCGGAATCGACTTGATGGCGGAGGACGACGAGGAAGACAACTAGACAATGAGTCAAGCAACCGAACGAGAAGTCACGGAGACAACGGGACGGATCAGGAGCGTGAGTGGTCCGGTCGTGACCGCCGTCGACCTCGACGCCCGGATGAACGACGTCGTCTACGTCGGCGAGGAGGGGCTGATGGGCGAGGTCATCGAGATCGAGGGCGACGTCACGACCGTCCAGGTGTACGAGGAGACCTCGGGGATCGCCCCAGGCGAGCCGGTCGAGAACACCGGCGAGCCGCTGTCGGTCGACCTCGGCCCTGGCATGCTGGACGCCATCTACGACGGCGTGCAGCGCCCGCTCGACGTGCTCGAAGAGAAGATGGGCAGCGCGTTCCTCGACCGCGGGGTCGACGCGCCCGGCATCGACCTCGAGAAGGAGTGGGAGTTCACTCCGGAGGTCGAGGCGGGCGACGTCGTCGAACCCGGCGACATCGTCGGCGTCGTGCCCGAGACGGTCACCATCGACCACAAGGTCATGGTGCCGCCGGACTACGAGGGTGGCGTCGTCGAGCGCACCGAGTCCGGATCGCTCACGGTCGAGGATCCGGTCGTCACCCTGGAGAACGGCGAGGAGATCACGATGCGCCAGGAGTGGCCGGTGCGCGAGAAGCGCCCGTCCGTCGAGAAGCGCACCCCGCGCACCCCGCTGGTGTCGGGCCAGCGCATCCTCGACGGCCTGTTCCCCATCGCGAAGGGCGGGACGGCCGCGATTCCGGGGCCGTTCGGCTCCGGCAAGACGGTCACCCAGCACAGCCTCGCCAAGTTCGCCGACGCGGACATCATCGTCTACGTCGGCTGTGGCGAGCGCGGCAACGAGATGACCGAGGTCATCGAGGACTTCCCCGAGCTGGAGGACCCGGCGAACGGGAACCCGCTGATGGCCCGGACGAGCCTCATCGCGAACACGTCGAACATGCCCGTCGCGGCGCGCGAGTCGTGCGTGTACACGGGCATCACCATCGCGGAGTACTACCGCGACATGGGCTACGACGTGGCGCTCATGGCCGACTCCACCTCGCGGTGGGCCGAGGCGATGCGCGAGATCTCCTCCAGGCTGGAGGAGATGCCCGGCGAGGAGGGGTACCCCGCGTACCTCTCCGCTCGGCTCGCGGAGTTCTACGAGCGCGCCGGCTACTTCGAGAACATCAACGGCACGGAGGGGTCGGTGTCGGTCATCGGGGCCGTCTCGCCGCCCGGCGGCGACTTCTCCGAGCCGGTCACCCAGAACACGCTGCGCATCGTGAAGACGTTCTGGGCGCTCGACGCCGACCTGGCCGAGCGCCGGCACTTCCCGGCGATCAACTGGAACGAGTCCTACTCGCTGTACCAGGACCAGCTCGACCCGTGGTTCCAGGAGGAGGTCGCGGAGGACTGGCCGGACAAGCGCCAGTGGGCCGTCGACACCCTCGACGAGGAGGGCGAGCTGCAGGAGATCGTCCAGCTCGTCGGCAAGGACGCCCTACCGGAGGACCAGCAGCTCACCCTCGAGGTGGCGCGCTACCTCCGCGAGGGCTACCTCCAGCAGAACGCGTTCGTCGACGAGGACATGTACTGTCCCCCCGAGAAGACGTACGCCATCCTCACCACCATCCAGACGTTCAACGACGAGGCGTTCGACGCCCTCGACGCCGGCGTCCCGGTCGAGGACATCCAGAGCATCGACGCGGCACCCCGGCTGAACCGTATCGCCACCCAGGGGAACTGGGAGGAGTACGTCGAGGAGCTGAAAGCCGAGATCACGGAGGAGCTTCGCTCGCTCTACTAGACCAATGAAAGAGTACCAGACAATCACGGAGATCAGCGGC
Organism: Halorarum halophilum; assembly: GCF_013401515.1. Taxonomy (NCBI): domain Archaea; kingdom Methanobacteriati; phylum Methanobacteriota; class Halobacteria; order Halobacteriales; family Haloferacaceae; genus Halorarum; species Halorarum halophilum. The sequence goes on from NZ_CP058529.1 coordinate 3,640,846, forward strand.
CCCCTGGTGTACGCCGAGGTCGACGAACCCGTTGGCTACGACGAGATCGTCGAGATCGAGACCCCCGGCGGCGACACCAAGCGCGGCCAGGTCCTCGAGAGCGAGGAGGGCATCGTCGCCATCCAGGTGTTCGAGGGGACCACCGGTATCGACCGCAACGCGTCCGTCCGCTTCCTGGGCGAGACGCTGAAGATGCCCGTCACCGAGGACCTCCTCGGTCGGGTTCTCGACGGTTCCGGCCAGCCGATCGACGGCGGCCCGGACATCGTCCCGGACGAGCGGCGCGACATCGTCGGCGCAGCCATCAACCCCGTCTCCCGGGAGTACCCCGAGGAGTTCATCCAGACCGGCGTGTCGTCGATCGACGGCATGAACACGCTGGTGCGCGGCCAGAAGCTCCCCATCTTCTCGGCGTCGGGGCTCCCGCACAACGACCTGGCGCTGCAGATCGCGCGACAGGCGACCGTGCCGGAGGAGGCCGCCGAGGAGGGTGAGGAGGCGTCCGAGTTCGCCGTCATCTTCGGCGCGATGGGCATCACCCAGGAGGAGGCCAACGAGTTCATGGACGACTTCGAGCGCACGGGCGCGCTGGAGCGCTCCGTCGTCTTCATGAACCTCGCGGACGACCCCGCAGTCGAGCGGACGGTCACCCCGCGGATGGCCCTGACGACCGCCGAGTACCTCGCGTTCGACAAGGGGTACCACGTGCTCGTCATCCTGACGGACATGACCAACTACTGCGAGGCGCTCCGCGAGATCGGCGCGGCCCGCGAGGAGGTCCCGGGCCGGCGTGGCTACCCCGGGTACATGTACACCGACCTGGCGCAGCTGTACGAGCGCGCGGGCCGCATCGAGGGCCGCGAGGGCTCGGTGACGCAGATCCCCATCCTGACGATGCCGGGCGACGATGACACCCACCCGATCCCCGACCTGACGGGGTACATCACGGAGGGACAGATCTACGTCGACCGCGACCTGCACAGCCAGGGCATCCAGCCCCCGGTGCAGGTGCTGCCGAGCCTGTCGCGCCTGATGGACGACGGGATCGGCGAGGGCCTCACCCGTGAGGACCACGGCGACGTCTCCGACCAGATGTACGCGGCGTACGCGGAGGGCGAGGACCTGCGCGACCTCGTGAACATCGTCGGTCGCGAGGCGCTCTCCGAGCGCGACAACAAGTACCTCGACTTCGCGGACCGCTTCGAGGAGGAGTTCGTCGAGCAGGGGTACGACACGAACCGCAGCATCGACGAGACCCTCGAGATCGGCTGGGACCTCCTCTCGACGCTGCCGGAGGAGGAACTCAACCGCATCGACGAGGACCTCATCAAGGAGCACTACCGCCGGGACGTCCCGGGCGACGAGGAGTCGGCCGAGGAAGTCTCAGCGGACTAGTCGGGTTTTTCGCTTCGGTTCTTTTCGGGTCGGCTCGATTCCTGGGGTGTTACGACGTCGACAGGAACGGCCTGGAGGCATCTGTGGCCCCCTTCCATTCCCGCCCTCTGGATGGGACGTGGAGCGTCGCTCCCGGACTACGGAGTATTCTGCGGTCGTTGACCGTGTCGTCACTCCCCAGCGGGGCCAAACTCCCCGTCGCGTGCGTGCGTGAGGAGGTGTTCATGCTGTGGGCCGCGGTCCTCGACGACGGACTCCTGCTCGAACCCGGGGGGGAGGCCGACGGACGGGAGGTAGCTCGTACAGGCGACGCGATACGTCCGGTCCGGGTCGACCGCCTCGCCGTCGACGGCGACCGTCCCGTTCGGGTCGTCCCACCGAACGGCCGCTCCGGAGACGAACAGCCGGCCGTGGGTGTCGTCGAACTGCTCCCGACCGGCGCGGACGGCGGCGGCGAGGTCCTCCCCCCGGACCTCGAGCGTCTGGAGGTGCGAGGGGAAGGGGACGACGCCGAGCAGGTCGCCGGGAGGCCTCCCCGGACCGTCGCCGCGAGGACGACGCCCACGTCGGCGTCTCCGCGGGACCGGTACGCCTCGGCGACCGCCCGGGCCGTCTCCCCCTCCGGGAGCGGCGCGGGGAACGAGCACAACTCCGCGTCGATGCAGGCGGCCTCGCGGCGATCGCGGTACTCCGCCGTGATCGCGCCGTCTGGCGGAGCGTCGACGACGTCGCGGACCTCCGCGGCCGGTTCCTCGCCGAGCGTCACGACCCCGAACTCGCCGGCCTGTCCGCCGCGTGTCCGGGTGACGAGCGTGCCCGCGACGACCTCGTTCACCCGCCCGTGGTCGTGAGCACCGAGTACCGCGTCTACGTCGGTTTCACGGGCGATGTCCGCGTCCGCCTCGCCGCAGTGTGAGAGCACGACGACGCGCTCGGCGCCCCGCTGGCGGAGTGCGGCCGTCTCTTCCAGGACGGCAGCGACCGGGTCCGTGAACGTCAGCGCCCCGGCGGCGTGGCAGATCGTCGCCGTCTCGGGGTTGACGACGCCGACGAGGCCGACTCGCACGTCGCCGACGTCGACGACGATGCCCGGTTCGAACGCGTCCGTGTCGAACCCGTCGAGGTTCGCCGCGAGGTGGGTTCCGGGCGTGTCGCGCGCCCAGTCGGCCGCCCACTCGATTCCGGGGTCGAAGTCGTGGTTGCCGAACGTGTCCGCCACCGGTTCGACGGCGTCGAGGAAAGGGCGGGCGTGGCCGCGGCCCGCCTCGGTCGCGAGCGCCAGCGACCCGAGCGCGGTGGTATCACCGGTGCCGACGACGATGGTGCGCTCGTCGCGGAGCGCCTCGACGGCGCTCGCCACCCGGCCGACGTCGGCCGGCCGGTCGAACAGCGTCTCCAGGTCCGAGAGGTGGACCAGGCGGGGTGGAGGGGTCACGGTGGTGGCAACTCCGTGTCACGCCGAAAAACCACCGTTCGGATGCTCGTCGAGATATGTTCGGGGCGATCGGCTCGGCAGCTCACGAGGGACCTTTCCAGGTCGTCATCGACCGAGTACCGGTGAACTCGGTGCCGTCCGGCGCGGCGAATCGCGGGCGGACTAACAAGCATTAACACCCTCCACGGGCTACCCTCCACCAAGAGCCATGGCCGAGGACGTCAAACCGACTCGCAAGAACCTGATGGAGATCGAGGACCGCATCGAACTCTCCGAGCGGGGCCACGACACGCTCGAACAGAAGCGTGACGGGCTCATCATGGAGTTCATGGACATCCTCGACCAGGCACAGGACGTCCGCTCGAAACTGGAGACCGACTACGAGTCCGCCCAGAACACCATCAACAAGGCCCGCGCGATGGAGGGCGACGTGGCCGTTCGCGGCGCCGCGGCGGCGCTGAAAGAGCACCCCGAGATCACAACGCAGTCGAAGAACATCATGGGCGTCGTCGTCCCGCAGATTGAGTCCTCGAAGGTGAGGAAGAACCTCGAAGAGCGCGGCTACGGCCTGCTCGGCTCCTCCGCGCGGATCGACGAGGCGGCCGACGACTACGAGGAACTCCTCGAGTCCATCATCCTCGCCGCCGAGGTGGAGACGGCGATGAAGAAGATGCTCACCGAGATCGAGACGACGAAGCGCCGCGTGAACGCGCTGGAGTTCACGCTGCTGCCCACGCTGTACGAGAACCAGGAGTACATCGAGCAGAAGCTCGAGGAGCAGGAGCGCGAGGAGATCTTCCGGCTGAAGAAGATCAAGGCCAAGAAGGAGGAGAAGGAGGCCGAAGAGGCCGCGGAGGAGGCCGCCCGCGACCCCGAGGAGGTTCTCGAACCCGGCCAGGTCAACGCCGACGACTGACCGCCGGCAGTTCCCCTCCCATCTCGATTCGCCGCCCTCGACTCCGACCGCCCACCTCGGCCGCCCTCCCGTTCTCACCCGCTCGCTTTTTCGGTCCCGCCCTCCAGCGTCGGGTATGCCCACCTGTCCACACTGCGAGGTCGACCTCGTCGTCTTCGCCGTCCCCGAGTCGCTCCGCGAACACGCGCCCGACGGCGCCGCGGCGGCTGCCATCTGTCCGCGCTGTCTCCGCGTCACGGCCGCGGACGCCAACGGAGTCAACGCGGGGGCCGACACCGACGCCGCGTTCGGGCGCGTCGACGACGCGTTCCCGCGGGGCGAGGGCGGCGTCGCGTTCGCGCTGCTACTCGGGAAACTCCCGAAGCTCACCCTCGAGAAGCCGTCGATCGCGGAACTGCGCGAACGCGCCGAGTCCGCGGGAGTCGACGTCGCGCTGACGCTCGACAGGCTCGTCGGAGCCGACGTCGAGCCGCACTTCGAACTCGACCGGCGCGTCAGCCAGCTCGATTCGCTGCTCGGGTAGCGCGGGGCCGCACCGGGGGCGAACGTCGGGTCGGTACCGGGGGCGATATACGTCGTCCCCGCATCGCCGACGACGGATGGGTCGCCTCGACAGCCGGACCGTCGGCACGCTGTTGGTCCTCGTCTCGGCGGTCTGTTTCGCCACGCTCGGCGTGCTCGGCGAACTCGCTTTCCGCGCGGGGCTCTCGGTGCCGGCCGCGCTCGCCCTCCGGTTCCTCGTCGGCGGGGCCGTCGTCTGGGCGGCGCTCGGCACCCACCGGTTGCTCACCTCGCCACCCCACCCCCGGCTGCGGCTCCCGACGCGAGACGGGGTCGTCGCGGTCGCGCTCGGCGCCGTCGGCTACGCCGGCGTCAGCTACGGCTTCTTCGTCGGCGTCGAACGGACGTCGGTGGGGCTCGCCGCGGTGTTGCTGTACACGTACCCGCTGTTCGTCGTCGCGCTCGCCGCGGCATTCCTCGACGAGCGAGTCGGCGGCAGGACCGCCGTCGCAGCCGTGCTCACGTTCGCCGGCGTGGGCCTCGTCTCCTGGACCGGGGCAGCCGCGTTCGACCCGCTCGGCGCCGGAGCGACTCTCGCGGCCGCCCTCCTTTACGCCTGTTACATCACCGCCTCTCGGGTCGCGCTCCGAACCGCGGACGAGCGCGTGCTGACCGCCTACGTCGCCCCCGCGGCGGCTGCGTCGATGGGTGCGGTAGGCGCGGCTACCGGGACGTTCTCCCTTCCGACGACACCGTTCGGGTGGGGCGTCGTCCTCGCGCTCGGCACCGTCACCACCGCGCTCGCCATCTTCGCGTTCTTCGCCGGGCTGAAACGGGTCGGCGCGAGCCGCACGGGCGTCGTCTCGACCGTGGAACCCGCAGTCGCCGTGGCGCTCGGCGCGGCGTTCCTCGGCGAGGTGATCACGCCCGAGATGCTCCTCGGGACGGGGTTGATCCTCGCCGGCGTCGTGCTGGTCCAGACTGCGAGAGAGTAATCGGGGGACGTGCTCTGCCGGTCACTATCCGGCCACCGTTCGAACGTCATCCGTTAGATAAGGTTTCATGCCGGCGAATTCTGGAAATTAGCGGACGAACTACACCGATGAGCGTGACCGTGAACGTCGCCGAGGACCGGACCATCCGCCTCACGGAGCAGGTCGTCGGGACGCGGCTGCCGGATACGATCGCGTTCACGGCCAAGGGAACCCTCACGATGACCGAGGAGTTGCTGGGGGCGTTCGAGGGAACGACGCTGACCCCCGGGGAGGTCTCGCTCTCGGTCGACGGTTCACGGACCGTCGACGTGGACCTCTCGAACGGGGCATCGCTCCGGCTCGAGACCGTAGACGTGGGAGTGGAAACACCCGATCCGGACGATCTGGTTCCGGGCGCGGATTCGATCGGTTCGGCGGCGGAGGGCGCCCCGAACCCGGGTGACGCGACTCCCGGCGCGATCGCGTTCACCGTCGAGGGGGTGATTCGGGGCGTGCCGGGCGAGGCGTTCGCGGCGATCGCCGGCGGTACCCCGGCGATCGAGGCGCTCACCTTCTCGGTCGAGGATTCGGTCAGGAGCGACGGCGGGTCCGGCGACGACGTGATGTTCGAGTTCGCCCTCCTGGGGTTCGAGGTCAGCGTCCGTCGGAACGGGACCATCGCCGTCGGAACCCGCGGAACCTCGGTCAGTCTCGACACCCCCTGACCGGGACGTGGCAGTGCCTGTCGAGCGATTATGCCCCCTGGCGTCGGGGAGAACGGTCCGCGTTTAGACGCCGGTCTGGTAGCGCAAGATACCCGCGATGCCGCCGAAGGCGTCCATGAGCTGATCGCCCTTCTCGAAGTCGGTGGAGATGAACTTCGTCTCGGTGCCGCGCTGGTCGGCGATGTTCATCAGGTGCTCGACCACGTCCTCGCGCTCGCCCGGTTCGGCCTCCTCGCCGCAGGTCGTGCAGGTGTGCTCGGGCGTCGAGTGGCGACGCTCGACAACCTCGTACTCGTCGTGGCCGTTCGGGCACTCGAACGGGACGACGTCGTGGTGGAGGTCCTCCGAGAGCAGCAGGCGGTCGACCGACCCCATCACGAGGTTCCGGCGGGTCTCGTCGAAGCCGTAGGTGGCCTCCTCGCCCGTGTGGAGCTTCTCGAAGAACTCCTCCATCTCCCGTTTGTCCTTGACGACCTCCTGGTCGGCGAGCACCTCCTGTGCGGCGTCGACGATGTCGTGCAGGCCCGACTCGTCGGTGTAGGCCACGTCGAACTTGCCGAGCACCTTGTCCTGGAGCTCGTGGTGGAGGTAGCCGCCGTCGAGGAACTCGTCCTTCGTCGGGGAGGGACCGCCGACGAGCACGCCGTCGAGTTCGTGCCGCTTGGGGACGAACAGCTCGTTCGCCATCCCCGCGACCTCCTGGTAGAAGTTGTCGATGGCCTCGAGCCGCAGGCGGGCGAACCGCTGGGCGGACTGGCCACCCTTCCGCTGCTTGCCGGGGACGAGCGAGGAGGCCGACTTGACCGGCTCGACGCGTTTCCCCTTCAGCCAGCCGACGTTCGCCTCCCGGCGGTCGAGGACGACGAGCCCGAACAGGCCCTTGTCGGCCATCATGTCCTCGAGCGGCTCGGTCAGGAAGTCCGAGTCGCAGTGGTACCGGAACGACTGCACCGGCTCCGGTGGCGACTCCAGCACCTCGGTCACCATGTCGGTCTGGCCGCCGCCCGAGTTCACCGCACCCGAGAAGATGACGATCCCGTTCTTCGGCGGGAAGACGTCGTAGTAGCGGAGGCGGTCCTTGATTGAGGTGAGCGCGTCCTGGACGTTCGTCCGGGTCTGCTTCGACTTGATGTTGGACGCCTCGCTGTGCTCCTGGGTGACGTGGGCGACCACGTCGGAGATCTGTCTGTCCTCGGGGATGTAGATGGTGACGAGCTGGGTTCCCGAGCCCTCGTACTCGTCGAGCTCGTCGAGGACCTTCCGGAACTCGTACTTCCGTCGGTCCTCTGAGGGCGTGTCGCTCCCGTCCTCGGCGTTGCTACTCATTACCTGATTATCGCCGGTGTGCGTGTAAGTAACTGTTGAATACCGCGGTGAGGGGTCGACGGCGGGGCAGCCGACTTCCGTCCCGGCGACTCGGCACGGAAACGGTCGATTTTGGCCGTCCGACGTGCGACCGCCCGGCAGTGGGACCCACCTTTATAACGCCGTGCCTCCGATTCCTCGCAAATGCCTACCACATACGCCGTCGCGAGCGCGAAGGGGGGAGTCGGAAAGACGACGACCGCCGCGAACCTCGCGGCCACGCTGGCGGCCGCGGGGTTCGAGACCGTGGCCGTCGACGGCGACGTCGGGACGGCGAACCTGGCGCCGGCGCTCGGCGTCGAGGTGCCCGAGGACGGAGCGACGCTCCACGACGTCCTCGCTGGCGAGGCTAGCCCGGAGGACGCGACGTACGCCGGCCCGCACGGCCTCTCGGTCGTCCCCGGCGATCAGTCGCTCTCGGCGTTCCGGTCCGCCGACCCCTCCCGCATCCGCGAGGTGCTCGGCTCCATCACGAACGCCGACTACGTCGTCGTCGACACCGGCGCCGGACTCACCCACGAGAGCGCGCTCCCGCTGTCGCTCGCGGACGAGGTTCTGCTCGTCTCGACGCCGACCCGCGACGCCCTGGTGGACACGGGGAAGACGCTCCAGCTCACCGAGCGACTCGGCGGCGAGGTGGCCGGCCTGACGCTCACCCGCGTCGGTCCGGACGACGGGCTCGCGTCCGCGCTCGCCGCCGCGGACATCGATCCCGACGAGTTCGACGTCCCTGTGCTCGGGCGCATCCCCGAGGACCCCGCCGTCGCCGAGGCCGTCGCGGCGCGGGAGCCGCTCACGGAGTACGCCCCCGGCAGCGACGCGGCGGCGGCGTACCGCTCGCTGGCCTCCTCGCTCACCGGCGAGCCCATCCGCCCGCCGCTCTCCTACGAGGTCGAGGAGGGTGAACAGGAGCCGACGAAGCCCGACGAGACGGAGGCAGAATCCGTCGAACCGGAAGCCGACGCGGGGGAAGACGAGGTCGAAGCGGACGAGGGTGAAGGGGATGAGATTGAAGCGGGCGAGGACGAAGCAGCCGAAGCCGAGGTTGACGAGGGTGAAGCGGCCGGGGCCGAGATCGACGAGGCGGAGGCGACCGCGGTCGACGCGGACGACGCGGGAGACGACGAAGCCGACGCGAACGAACCGGAGACGGCCGACGCCGAGGAGGACGACGTCGATGAAGACGGCGAAGTCGAGGTGACCGAAGCCGAACCCACGACGGACGTGGGGGAACTTCCCGACGAGGACGACGTCGACGAGTCCACCAGTGACGGGGATGCCGAGGAACGGGAGGCGACGGGCGAGGAGGAGGCGGATAAGACGGGGGGGACGGAGACGGACGACGCGGTCATCATCGAGAACGAGACGCCGGACGAGGAGGGGGCCGCCGCGGCGGCGCGCCGAACGGTGCCCGGCGACGACGAGTTCGAGGACGACGGTCCGGTCACCGTCGAGGACGCCGAGTCGGGCGAATCCGCCGAGATCGGCGACGACGTCATCCCCTTCGCCGAGCAGAACCGCGAGCGCTCCGAGCAGGCCAAGCAGGGGCAGGAGGGCGACGACGACGACGTGGACGAGGACGACAATGGGAAGCGCGGTGGCATCCTCGGTCGGCTGTTCCGCTGAGGAGGCGGCCGTAACGAGGGGACTCGAACACGTCCGAGGCGAACCGCGGCATTCTTCATCGCGCGGACTCGACCCGAACCCATGAGTCGCGCCCAGAACGGTTCCGTTCCGCTGTGGTGGGTCATCGTCTTCGTACTGCTCGCGCTCGGTCTCGGCGCGTACGCCATCACGTCCTCCGGCGGTTCCCTCATCGCCTGAACCGCCCGGACGGTCCCAGTTCTACGCCGCCATCGGAGTCTACATCGACTCGGGAGCCGCGACGCCGAGCACGTCGAGCGCGTTCGCGACCGTCGTCCGCGCGGCCGCGACCAGCGCGAGGCGCGCCTCGCGGGTCGCCTCGTCCTCGGCGGTGAGGACCGGACACTCGCGGTAGAACGCGTTGAACGTCTCCGCGAACTCGCGGGTGTACGTCGCCACGCGGTGGGGTTCGAGGTCCTCGGCGGCCTCCTCGACGACGGCGGGGAGGCGTGCGATCGTCGCGAGCAGGGCCCGCTCCTCGGGCGTCGAGAGCGTGGACGCGTCTACGTCGTCCGCCGGGGTCGAGCCCTGTGCCGCGGCCTCGTCGAGGATGCCACAACAACGCGCGTGGACGTACTGGACGTACGGTGCAGACTGCGCCTCGAAGTCGAGCGCGTGGTCCCACTCGAACGTGATGGTCTTGGTCGGCTGCTTCGAGACGATGTCGTAGCGCACGGCGCCGACGCCGACCTGCTCCGCGATGCGCTCGACGTCGGCCTCGGACAGGTTGTCGTCGCGGATACGGTCGTCCATCCGCGTCTCGACCTCCTCGCGGGCGCGGTCGATCGCCTCGTCCAGCAGGTCGTCGAGGTCGACGCCGGTGCCGCGGCGGGTGCTCATCCCCTCGCCCCCGGGGAGGTTCACCCAGGAGTAGAACATCGAGGTGAGCCGGTCCGTATCGTTGCCGAGGACCTCGAGGGCGGCCTCGAGCTGGCTCGCGTGCAGGCGCTGATCCTCGCCGAGCACCGTCACCGCGCGGTCGTAGTTGTCGAACTTCCACTCGTGGTGGGCCAGGTCGCGGGTGGTGTACAGCGAGGTGCCGTCCGAGCGGAGGAAGACGAACTCCTTGTCGATGTCCCACTCGGAGAGGTCGAGCACCCACGCGCCGTCGTCGATCTCGGCGTACTCGCTGTCCTTGAGGCGCTCGACCGCCTCGGCCGCGCTTCCGTCGCGGATGAACCGCGTCTCCTTCACGAACTCGTCGAACTCCGCGGGGAGCCGCGAGAGCGTCTCCCGCATCCCCGAGAGCACCGTGTCGACGACCTCGCTTACGCGCTCGTGGGCGTCCTCCTCGCCGGATTCGAGCCCACGCATGATCGTCTCGATCTCCGCCTCGGCCTCGGTGACCTCGTCCTCGTCGCCCTCCTCGAGGAAGCTGTTCCCCTTGCGGTAGTAGCGCACGAGGTCGTAGTCGGGCTTGTCGCGGTCCGGGTCGGGGAGGTCGGACTCGTCGAACGTCTCGAACGCCCAGGTGAACACGGCCATCTGCCGGCCGGCGTCGTTCACGTAGTAGTGGCGCTCCACGTCGTACCCGGCGTACTCGAGGGTGTTCGCCACCGCGTCGCCGACGATGGGGTTGCGCGCGCGGCCGACGTGGACGGGCCCGGTCGGGTTCGCGGACGTGTGCTCGACGACGACCGACTCCCCCCGGTCGGGGAGCGAACCGAAGTCGTCGGCGCGTGCGGCCAGAAGCGTGTCCGCGAGGTACGCGTCGTCGGTGAAGAAGTTGAGGTACGGCCCCGCGGGTTCGACGCGCGCGAGGTACTCCGTGCCCTCAACGTCGAGCGCATCCGCCACCTCACCGGCGACCCGGGGCGGCGGGGCGCCCGCCTCCTCGGCCAGGCGGAACGCCACGCTCGAGGCGAGCGTCGCGTCCACGTCGCCCGGCGGCTCCTCGATGCCGAGGTCGTCGGTCGGGTACCCGAGGTCGGCGAGCGCCTCCGTCAGCGCCGCCTCGACGGCCGACCGGAACTGTCTGAACATGCGCGGGGCTTCCGCGGCCGCCGATAAAGGGGTTTCCGAACCGTGCCGTCCGCGACGACTGCCGGGACCCCGCCGACCGTGCTTCCTGTGCCCACCGTGACGAACGCGTCGCCCGGACCGACCCGACTAGTCCGGTCGTCCGCCGGTCGCCGCGACCCGGCGACTTTTCACGGCGGAGCGCCTCCGTATCGGTACGCTTCACGAAGCCGGGACGGTGCGTAACGATTCTGGAACGCGTCTCACCTTCGATACGCTTTAGTCCGTCGGGGCGGAATTTCGAGTAATGGCAACCAGTGCGAGGACCGTCGGCCACGACGAGGTGGCCGCCCTGAAGACGGTCGCCCTCCGCGGCGGGCTGCGCGAGCCCGTCAAGGTCTCCTGTTCGGCGCTCGGCGAGCAACTCGGCGCGTCGAGCCAGACCGCCTCCCGCCGCCTCCAGCGGCTCGACGAGGCGGGCCTGCTCGACCGCGACGTGGTGAGCGACGGCCAGTGGGTCTCCGTGACCGACCGCGGCGAGCGTCGGTTACGCACCGAGTACGCCGACTACCGCCGTCTGTTCGAGGACGGTACCGGCCTCACGCTCACCGGCTCGGTCACCGGCGGCATGGGCGAGGGTCGCCACTACATCTCCCTCGACGGGTACATGAGTCAGTTCCGCGAGCGCCTCGGCTACGAGCCGTTCCCGGGGACGCTGAACGTCGAACTGACGGAGGCGTCCGTGCGGGCCGTCGCGGGGCTCGGCTCGGTGGACGGCATCCACATCGACGGATGGGAGGACGAGGAGCGGACGTTCGGCCCGGCGACGTGCTACCCGGCGCGCGTCGAGACGGGCGACGGCTCGTTCGAGCCGACCCACGTCATCGTCCCCGAACGGACCCACCACGACGAGGAGCAGCTGGAGATCATCGCGCCGCTGAAGCTCCGGGAGGAGCTCGACCTCGAGGACGGTGACGAACTCACCGTCATCCTTGCGGACGAGACCGACGGCGCGTCGTCGACCGGGACGTCGACGAACGAGGCGGACGCGTCCGGCCCGGGGGCGCACGAATGAGCCGCAAGCAGGCGGCGCAGTTCGACCGCGCGCTGGCGGCGTTCCGCGCGGGCGACCCCGTGTTGATCCACGACTTCGCGGACCGGGAGGGCGAGACCGACATCGTCTACCCCGCCGAGGCCGTCACGCCGGCCGACGTGGCGCGAATGCGCAACGACGCCGGCGGCCTCGTCTGCCTGGCGCTCTCGGACGCGGTCGCCCGTGCGGTCGACCTCCCCTTCCTCGACGACGCGGTCGACCACCCGGCGGCCGGCGACCACGACCTCGGCTACGACGACCGGTCGTCGTTCTCGCTCCCGGTGAACCACCGCGACACGTACACCGGAATCACCGACGAGGACCGCGCGCGCACCATCACGGAACTCGCCTCGATGGCGGACGCCGTCGACGCCGGCGTCGACTACGGTCCCGAGGAGTTCGCCGCCGAGTTCCGCTCGCCGGGTCACGTCCACCTCCTGCGGGGGGCGCCCGGCCTCCTCGCCGACCGGGTCGGCCACACCGAACTCGGCCTGGCGCTCGCGGCGGAGGCGGGGCGTGCGCCCGCCGTCGTCGTCTGCGAGATGCTCGACGACGAGAGCGGCGCGGCGCTCTCCCCGGACGCCGCCCGCGAGTACGCCCGTCGAACCGGCGTCCCCTACGTCGAGGGCGAGGAACTCGTCGAGGCGCTCTCGTAGGCCGCCCCGGTCGACTTCGATGCGGGCGCGGTGCTCCGGCTCCCGGCCTCCTCGACCCCCGTCCGACACCGCCAGTCCCACCCCGCGCGTTTCTCATGATTTTAAGTCCGGACGGGGCTACCCTCGCGTATGACCGTCTTCGAGGAGATGGCGGAGGACGGGGTCATCTGGCAGAACGGCGAGTTCGTCGACTGGGCCGACGCGACGACCCACGTCCTCACGCACGGCCTCCACTACGGAACGGGTATCTTCGAGGGTGTCCGCGCGTACGACACCGAACAGGGCACCGCGCTCTTCCGCTGGGACGAGCACCTCGACCGCTTCTACCAGTCGGCCAAGCCGTACGACATGGAGATCGAGTACTCGCGCGAGGAACTCACCGAGGCCACCCTGGCGACGATCCGCCGGAACGACCTCGAGTCGGCGTACGTCCGGCCGATCGCCTTCTACGGCTACCACAGCCTCGGCGTCTCGCCGGGCGACTGCCCGACGGACGTCGTCGTCGCCGCGTGGCCGTGGGGCGCGTACCTCGGCGAGGAGGCGCTGGAGGAGGGCATCGAGGTGATGGTCTCCTCGTGGCGCAAGCACGCCTCCAGCCAGATCCCGACGAACGCGAAGACGACGGGGCTGTACGTGAACTCGATGCTCGCGGGCGAGGAGGCTCGCCGCAACGGCTTCGCGGAGGCGATCGTCCTGAACAAGGAGGGCAACGTGGCGGAGGGTCCCGGCGAGAACCTCTTCCTCGTGCGCGACGACACCATCTACACGCCCGGCCTGAGCGAGTCCATCCTTGACGGCATCACCCGCGACACGGTCATCACGCTCGCCGAGGAGCGCGGCTACGAGGTCAACGACACCACGAGCATCTCGCGGGGCGAACTGAACACGGCGGACGAACTGTTCTTCACCGGCTCGGCGGCCGAGGTCACGCCGATCCGCCAGGTGGACAACGTCGTGATCGGGAACGGGTCGCGCGGGCCGGTGACCGAGGAACTCCAGCAGGCGTTCTTCGACCTCGTGGAGCGCCGGACGGACGAGCACGACGACTGGTTCACGTACGTTTAGAGCGATTCGACTTCGAGGTTTTCTTCCGAGGTCTCGTTCCTCACTGGACTCCGCCAACGAGGAGTACCTGAAAGCCTCGGGGCCATCGCGTCGGGGACCTCGTCGTCGTCCGGGAGAGCATCGCTCACGAGAACTCCGCCTCGCTCCCGTGGTGCTTGCTTCGCGACTGGCCGGGATACAGGTTCGGTCGACTTCCCGGATACCTGCCCTCGTACACGACGTTTCGTACAGGGACGAATAGCTGCCTTCGAAGTTCGAATCCTCCGGCGATTCCGGTCGTCGATCCTGTACTATCCACCCTCACGCCGTCTCGGGCTCGTGTGTCCCTGGCAACCATCTATCTGGCGTATCATTACTCGGACCTAACCCCATCTTAGTCGTCCCAGACGAGGTAACTCCGCCGCACACGACGGGGTTATGGCGATCGTCATACCTCAATTTCAGTATATAAACCAACCACCGATTCGGCGTATCGGTCTAATTACAAAGCCGGTTAAGCCGGTAGATGCGGTGTGGCTCTCGAAAATCGAGACGACGAGCACGAGCAGACGCAACGATCGGAAACCGACGACGGCCGTCGACGATTTCTCACCGGTTCCGCAGGCGCGATCGGTGCCCTGGCACTCGGGAGCGCGTTCGGCGCCCAATCGGTGCTGGCTAGCGGCGACGATCACGGGACTGACACCGAAGAACAGACGGAGGATGCGTTCGAGGACGACGTCGCCATCCTCAACTACGCACTGACCCTCGAGTATCTGGAGGCGGCCTTCTACCGACGAGCCCTCGACAATCTGAACCGGAACGACCTGCTGTCCGACCGCCTCGACGAACTGCCCGAGTCGGTCCGAGAGCGGATCTTCGAGCAACTCACCGTCATCCAGGAACACGAGGAGATCCACGTCGAGTTCCTCACCGAGGTGATCACCGACCTCGGTGGCGAACCCGCCGAGGAACCGGAGTTCGACTTCGGGTCGGCAGTCGAAGAGCCAGTCGAGTTCATCCGAACCGCTGCAGTGCTCGAGGACACCGGCGTCGCCGCGTACGCGGGCGCCGCGCCATCGATCGAGGACGAGGATCTCGTCCCGCCAGCCCTCAGCATCCACAGCGTCGAGGCCCGCCACGCCTCGTTCGTGCGCGAACTCGGCGGACAGATCGGGTTCCCCGACGCGTTCGACGAACCCCTGCCCAGGGACGCCGTGCTCGAAGCGGCTAGCCAGTTCATCGTCTCCGACTCGTCCGAGGAGGACGACGGTGAGACGGAGACGGCAACGGACGACGACGAGACGGAGACGGAGACGGCAACGGACGACGGCCACTGACGAGATCAGCTATCCGCTACTGGTTCACTGGGTAAGGAGCGTCGAAGTGTGGGCGTGAGAGGCCGACCTACAAACCCTCCTCACCGTCGATGATCCGGAGACACCGTTCACCGAGCGCAGGAACGCCCTCCTCCATCTTCGGGTACACCGGGTCGTCGCTGTTCCCCTCCAGGTACCGCCGGAAGAACATCTCGCCGAGCGCCGCGAGCTTGTACACCGCGAGCGTCCGGTAGAAGCGGTCGTGGTCGTACTCGATCCCCGTCGCGGCCTCGTAGCGGTCCACCAGGTCGCGCCGGCGGGGGTACCCCTCGCGCTCCATGAACGTCGACCGCAGTTCGGGGGTCGCCGGCTCCGGATCGCCGGGGTCGCGCCAGAACGACAGCATCCAGCCGAGGTCCGTCAGCGGGTCCCCGAGCGTCGACAGCTCCCAGTCGAACACGCCCACCAGCTCCGGTGGCGTGCCGGGCCCGAACATGACGTTGTCGAGCTTGTAGTCGCCGTGGACCAGCGTCTCCGGGTGCGTGTCTGGGACGTGCTCCTTCAGCCACGTCGTCGTCTCGTGGATGGCGGGCACCTCGCGCTCGTCGGCGGTCACCTCGAACGCCCACTGGAACTGCTTCGACCAGCGGTCGGCCTGGCGCTCGGTGAACCCGGCCGGCCGGCCGAAGTCGCCGAGGCCGACCGACTCGGGGTCGACCGAGTGGATCGCCGCGAGGGTGTCGACCAGTTCCTCGCCGATTCGGCGGCGGTGCTCGGGGGCCGCAAACCGCTCCGGCTCCGCGTCGCGCAGGACGTCGCCCTCGCTCCGTGCCATCACGAAGAACTCCGCGCCGAGCACCGACTCGTCCTCGCAGGCGCACACCGTCTCCGGAAGGGGAACCGGCGTGTCCTGCAGGGCGTCCATGACCCGGTACTCCCGGAGCACGTCGTGGGCCGTGTCGGCCGTCTCCCCCGGCGGCGGCCGGCGGACCACCAGGTCGCGGTCGCCGTGGGTCACGAACAGCGTCTCGTTCGAGTGGCCCTTCGGGTGGCGCTCGACCGCGAACTCCGCCGCGGGGCCGAGTTCGGCATCGAGGAACTCGCGGAGGCGTTCGGGGTCGACGAGCCGGGCGAGGTAGTCGTCGCGGCCGTCCGCTTCGTCGGTCATGTGGGTTCGTTCCGCGGGCGGCCGCAAAAACGCCCGGGGTGCGTCCGTGGTCGAAGGGATCAGGCGTGGAACGGATCGCGGTTTCGACCGACGCGGTCCGGGGATACCGTTTTGTCCGGCCCGTCCGAGGCCGGCGTATGGACATCAGCTACGACGACAGCGAGGCCGCCCGCGAACTCGCCGACAGGGCGCGGGAGTTCCTCGACGAGGAGGTGATCCCCGTCGAGCGCGAGGTCCTCGGCGGCGACCCGGTCACGGCCGAGCAGGTGGCCGACCTCCGCGCAGTGGCCCGCGAGTACGACGTCTACTGCCCGCAGATCGGCGAGGAGTTCGGCGGCATGGGCGTGGACTTCCGCGACGCGCTCCCGATGTTCGAGGTCGCCGGGCGCTCGCTGCTTGGCCCGGCCGCCTGCCGCGTCGACGCGCCCGACGAGGGGAACATGCACACGCTGGAGCTGCTCGGCACCGACGACCAGCAGGAGGAGTACCTCCGCCCCCTGGTCGCCGGCGAACTCTCCTCGGGTTTCTCGATGACCGAGCCGATGCAGGGCGCCGGCTCCGATCCGAAGATGCTGAAGACCGAGGCGAGAGCGGAGGGCGACGAGTGGGTGATCGACGGCCACAAGTGGTGGACGACCGGCGGGACGGAGGCGGACTTCCTCATCGTGATGGCTCGGACCGACCCGGACGCGCACCCCTACGCGGGCTGTTCGCTGCTGCTCGTCGACGCCGACGCGGACGGGCTCACGGTCGAGCGCGACATCCCCCACCTCGGGGGCGGCGTCACCGGAACGGGCCACGCGGAGATCACGTTCGACGGCGTGCGCGTACCCGAGGAGAACCTCCTCGGCGAGTTGAACGAGGGGTTCCGACACGCCCAAGAGCGGCTCGGCCCCGCGCGGCTCACCCACTGCATGCGCTACTCCGGGATGGCCGAGCGCGCGCTCGACGTGGCGACGGCGTACGCCAGCGAGCGCGAGGGGTTCGACGGCCCGCTGGCCGAGAAGCAGTCACTTCGGTACGACGTCGCCGACGCGGAGACGCGGCTCCACGCCGTCCGGACGACCGTACGCGACGCGGCCGACCGCATCGCCCGGGGCGAGGAGGCGCGCGTCCACGTCTCGATGAGCAAGACGTTCGCCGCAAACGTCGTCCAGGACGTGGTGGACACGTGTCTCCAGGCGTGTGGCGCCAACGGGATCGGGAAGGACCTCCCCATCTCGGACTTCTACGAGGCCGTCAGGCGGTTCCGGCTGGTCGACGGCGCCGACGAGGTGCACAGGCGGGTCGTCGCCCGCGAGGCGTTCGCGGACGTCGATCCCGACGAGCTGGCGAACGTCACGCGCTACGACGGCTGACCCGCGGTCCCGTCGTCCAGAAACCGTCGTGCGTTCCCCGCCCGCCGCCGGGCTGAAGCCCCTCGCCGTCGATGGTGTGGTATGGACCATCACGACTGGGCGGACGCGCAGGTCGAGAGGACCGTGGCGGTGGACCGACACGACCTCGACTACGCCGTCTACGAGGCCGGGGCGGACAACGACGGGCCGCCGGTCGTGTTCCTCCACGGCATCCCGACGTGGTCGTACCTCTGGCGGGACGCCGCCCCCGCGCTCGCCGAGCACCGGCACGTCCTCGCACCCGACTTCGTCGGCTACGGAAACTCGTCTAACCGCGACGGCTTCGACCGGTCGGTGCGTGCACAGACGGTCGCGCTCGCGGACTTCCTCGCCGAGCGGCCGGGGAACGACGTCGACTTCGTCGCCCACGACATCGGCGGCGCCGTCGCGCTTCGATACGCCGCCGCCCGACCCGAGGCCGTCGGGCGGATGGTGCTCTCGAACGCCGCCTGCTTCGATTCCTGGCCGGTCGAGTTCGTCAACTCGCTGGGCGTGCCGGGCGAGACCGAGGGCTGGGACGACGAGGAACTGGACGACAAACTTGACTTCCTGTTCGCGGAGGGCGCCTACGACGAGGCCGACCCCGAGTGGCTCGCGGGGATGAAGGCGCCCTGGAAGCGCGACGGGGGACGGACGGCCCTCGCCCGGGCGGCGGTATCGACGAACACGAACCACACCACGGAGATCGAGTACGGCGACATCACGGCGGACCTGCTCTGCCTCTGGGGCGGCGAGGACGTGCTCCAGCCGGCCGAGAACGGTGAGCGACTGGTAGCGGAGACGGCGGGCGACGGCGAGGTGGTCGCGCTCGACGAGGCGTACCACTGGGTCACGCAGGATAGACCGGAGGCGTACCGCGAGCACCTGCTCGACTTCCTGTCCGACTGAGGCGGAATCCGTGGGCGGTTCGCGGACACCATGGCGGCGCCAGTCACCCGCGCCGTCGACGATTACTTAGCATTGGAAAGTAACGGAGGGATATGAGGTTCCAGCTTACGAGCGAGCAGGAGGCGATCCGCGACGTGGTCCGCGAGTTCGGCGAGAACGAAATTAGGCTGGTCGCACGTGAACACGACGAAGCCGGGGAGTACCCCCACGACCTCGTCGAGCAGGCGGCCCGGTACGACCTGGTCGCGCCGAGCATCTCCGAGGAGTACGGCGGCGCGGGGATGGACCTCCTCACATCCTCGATCGTCACCGAGGAGCTCTGGCGGGCGGACGGCGGCATCGGGAGCGCAATCGGCTCACGGGGGTTCGGGTCGACGATGATCGAGGCGTTCGGGGACGAGTGGATGAAGGAGGAGTGGCTCCCCCGCGTCACGTCCGGCGAGTCGGCCACCTGCTCGTGCATCTCCGAGCCGGGACACGGTTCGGAGGTCGCGGGTATCGAGACCACCGCGGAGCGGGACGGGAACGAGTGGGTGCTGAACGGGAACAAGATGTGGATCACGAACGGGACCGTGGCCGACGTCGCGGTCGTGATGGCGAAGACGTCGCCCGGCGAGGGCCACCGCGGCATCACCGCGTTCCTCGTCGAGACGGACCGCGACGGCTTCGAGCCGACGAAGATCGACAACAAGCTCGGCATCCGCGCGTCGGACCTCGCGGAGATCGTGATCGACGACGTGCGCATCCCCGAGGACCACGTCGTCGGCGGCATCGACGAGGGGTTCTACCAGCTGATGGCGTTCTTCGCGGAGGGTCGCACCTCGGTCGCCGCGCAGGCCGTCGGCTCCGCCCAGGGCGCGCTCGACGCTGCGAAGGCGTACGCCCTGGAACGCGAGCAGGGCGGCCAGCCCATCTCGGAGTACCAGGCGATCCGTCACATGCTCTCGGAGATGGCGACGAAGGTGGAGGCGGCGCGGTCGCTGACGTACCGGGCCGCAACCCACGTCGAGGGGGGCGAGGACGAGGCGGCCGCGCGGTTCGCCTCGATGGCGAAACTGTTCGCCTCCGAGCGCGCCGTCGAGGTCGCGGACGACGCCATCCAGGTCCACGGCGGGGCCGGCTACGTCACGGACCACCCCGTCGAGCGGTTCTTCCGCGACGCCCGCATCACGAAGATCTACGAGGGGACCTCCGAGATCCAGAAGAACATCGTCGCGGACCAGTTGCTCGGCTGAGTCGGGACAACCGAAACCGACACCCCACTCGGCCGACAGACCTCACTCGTATGAACGAAGCGGCCCCGGACTGGGAGTTCTCGGAGCGCGACGTCGTCATCCTGGAGGAACTCGCTGCCAACCCCGGCATCTCCTCCCGCGAACTGGCTGACGTCCTTGAGACGCAGTACGGCATCGACGTCTCGCACGTCACCGTCTCGGAGACGATCCGGAAGATGCGCGAGGAGGGCGTGTTCCGCGACGCCATCGTCCCGAACGAGGAGTACTTCATCTTCGGACTGTTCGAGTTCAAGTTCGACCCGACCCACTTCGCCGAGGAGTGGCGCGACGCGATGGCGTACATCCGCGACGACCCCCACACCCTCTTCTACTTCCTCTCGGACGGCGAGTACCAGTGGAAGTCGGTGATGATGTTCCCGACGCGGGAGTCGGAGTCCCGGTGGATCCACGAGTTCTACAAGGAGCACGGCAAGGTCGTCTCGAACCTCCGGAACCACGTCGTCCACAACGTCATCAAGTTCCGGACCGACCCCGAGATATTCCGGACGCTCCGGGAGGAGTCGGGCTGAGTCGCCGGTCGCGTCGAGGACGGATTTGATGAGGGAAGCGGTGCGGATGACCTGTCCGCGACGACCGCGAAAGCCCCCGGGCGCTCGCGGCCTGCGGCTCGCGAGCGCCCGGCCCCCTTTCATTCCCGCCCGAAGGATGGACGGTCGTCGTCGTCAGCCAGTGGCCGGGTATCGTCGCTGCGGGTGGTCACTTCTCCAGTGAGAGCAGGGTACACGAGAGCGCGACGGTGCTGTCGGCCTTCACGACCTCGGCGTCGGTGTGGACGACGCCCTCGGCGATCGGGTGGTCATTCGGCCGTTTGTCGGTCACCTCCAGTTCGACGTGGACCGTGTCGCCGACGAACACCGGGGACCGGAACCGGAGGTCGTCGACGCCGTAGAGGGCGACGAGGTCCTCGCGGTCGGCGTCGGGCCGGCCCTGCCAGACGAGTCCGGTGAGCACCGAGAAGACGAGCGCGCCGTGGGCGATGCGCTCGCCGTACTCGGAGTTCGCCATCCCTTCGGCGTCGAGGTGGAGGTCGTTGAAGTCGCCGCTGACGCCCGCGAAGTTCACCACGTCGGCCTCGGTGACGGTCCGCGCCGCCGTCTCCCACGAGTCGCCGACGGTCCGGTCCGCGTACGTCATCCCGCCCTACGTCCCCCCGTCGTAGCCGTGGAACCCCCGGCCGGCCTCCTCCCCGGTGTTCCCCGACTCGACGAGTTCGACGAGGTGGTCGGCGGGTTCGTATCGGTCCTCGCCCGTCTCGCCGTGGAGGGCGCGGAGCGTCTCGAGGGCCCTCTCGAGTCCGAGGCGGTCGCCGCGTCGACACGGCCCCTCGGGGAAGCCCGTCCCGAGTCGCATCCCGGTGTCGACGGCCTCCGGGGCCGCGACGTCGTCGCCGACGAGCTTCGCCGCCTCGTTGACCATCCGGGCCTCGACGCGGAACCAGTCGAACTCCCCGGCGTCCTCTGCGGTGTAGTCGGTCCCGGGACAGTCCTCGTACTCGTAGTAGCCCGTCCCCGTCTTCCGGCCGAGGTCGTCCGCCTCGACCTTCTCCTCGATGATCGGCGGGACCGGCCGCCCGGCCTCCCGCCGGACGTGGTAGCCGATGTCGATTCCCGTGAGGTCGCCGAGTTCGAACGGACCCATCGGGTAGTCGCGCTCGTGGACCAGCGTCGCGTCCGCGCCCCGGACCGTCGCCTCCTCGGCCGAGACCATCCACGCCGGTTCCTGCATGTACGGCCCGAGGACGCTGTTGACGACGAACCCGTTCACGTCCTTCCGGACGTAGATGGTCGTCTTGCCGAACGACTCCACGAGCGCGGCGGCGGTCTCCGCGGTTTCGTCGCTCGTCTCCGCGCCGTAGATCACCTCGACGAGCTCCATCCGCACGGGCGGGTTGAAGAAGTGCGTGCCGACGACCCGCTCCGGAGAGTCGGTCGCATCCGAGATATCCGTGATGGAGAGGCTGGAGGTGTTCGTCGCGAGGATGGCGTCGGCGGGCGCGAACTCGTCCAGGTCGCCGAAGATGTCCCGCTTGACGTCCATCCGCTCGGGTCCGGCCTCGACGACGAAGTCCGTGCCGTCGACGGCTTCGGCCAGATCGACGGTCGTGTCGATGCGATCGAGGACGGCGTCCGGGGACTCCTCGATATCCCCGCTCTCCGCGAGTTTCCCGAGGCTCCACTCGATGTCCCCGTACCCGTCGGTGACGATACCCTCCTCGATGTCGCGCATCGTCACGTCGTACCCGGCGATGGCGGCGACCTCGGCGATCCCGTGACCCATGTTCCCGGCGCCCAGAACCGTCACGTGGTCGATCCCGTCTCTCGGCATACACGACCGATGGGCGACCGCAGGCATAACTCCACGGGGAGAAGTTAACGTTGTAAAGTCACGTCGGGAATCTCACCTGGGTTTGATATGGGTCCCGGACCCACACATGGTCGATGGAGTCACTGCGATCGAACCGCGGGCGGACGAGGTGGAGCGCGTGAGTCTCGACAGGTTCTCGGTCGAGGGACGGACGGCCGTCGTCACCGGCGCGTCCAGCGGGATCGGGCGGGTCATCGCGGAGACGTTCGCCGCCGGCGGCGCGGACGTCGTGGTGTGTTCGCGCGAGCAGGGGAACGTCGACCCGGTCGCCGAGGGGATCAACTCCGGCGAGGCGTTCGACCTTGCGGACGCCGAGCACGGCGACACCGGCCGGTGTCTCGCGGTCGAGTGCGACGTGACCGACGCCGACGCGGTGGGCGCGCTCGTTGACGCGACCGTCGAGGAGTTCGGGGGGCTGGACGTCCTCGTCAACAACGCCGGCGCGTCGTTCATGGCGCCGTTCGAGGACATCTCCGAGAACGGGTGGAAGACGATCGTCGACATCAACCTCCACGGCGCCTACCACTGCACCCAGGCCGCCGCGGAACCGCTCGCGGAGGACGGCGGGACCGTCATCAACGTCGCCTCCGTCGCCGGCCAGCGTGCGGCGCCGTACATGAGCCACTACGGCGCGGCGAAGGCCGCGCTGGAGCACTTCACGAAGACGCTCGCGGTGGAGTGGGCGGGCCGCGACGTGCGCGTCAACTGCATCGCGCCGGGCTACGTGGCGACCCCGGGCGTCGAGTCGCAGATGGGCGTCTCGGCCGAGAACATCGACAGGGGGGACGTGGATCGCCGCATCGGCACGAGCGAGGAGATCGCTGACGTCGCGCAGTTCCTCGCAGCCGACGCCTCGTCGTACCTCACGGGCCAGACGGTGACCGCCGAGGGCGTCCCGCCGAGCGAGGAACTCCCCGAGACCTAGATCGCGATACTCGCCAGCACCATCGCGGCCGTCGCCGTCACGCCGAGCACGGTGACGGTCGCGAAGCCGAGGCGAACCCGCGCCTTCTTTGCGCTCATAGATGCGGCCTCGCCCGGTCCACGGAAGAACCTACGCGTCCGTTTCTCGGATCTGATTCTCGACGGGCGCGGTCGTGCGCCCGGCGCTCACGACGATCGGCCCCTTAAGTACCCGCCGTCCGAACGGGAGCGCGAATGAGTCAGTCCTCACCCGACCCGATCACGGTCTACTCGGACTACGTGTGCCCGTTCTGCTATCTCGGTCGCGAGTCGCTCCGTCGGTACCAGGAGACGCGCGAGGAGCCGCTCGCCATCGAGTGGCGGCCGTTCGACCTGCGCGCCGGGAAGCGAGGTCCGGACGGGACCATCGACCACGACGCCGACGACGGGAAGGACGACGGCTACTACGAGCAGGCCGCCGAGAACGTCCGCAGACTCCGGGAGCGATACGACGCCGAGATGACGCAGGAGCTCTCCACAGACGTGGACTCGCTTCCCGCGCAGGTCGCGTCGTACTACGTGGACCAGCACTACCCGTACGAGACGTGGCTGACGTTCGACGTCGCCGTCTTCGAGGCGCTGTGGCAGGACGGCCGGGACATCGGCGAGGTGGACGTGCTCGTCGAACTCGCGGAGGAGGCTGGGGTGGAGGGGGACGAGATCCGCTCGGCCCTCGAGGACGAGACCCTGCGCGAGGAGGTACGTGAGCGGTTCACCGAGGCCCGGCAGCGGGGCGTCACGGGCGTCCCGACGTTCGTGTACGACAATCACGCCGCGCGCGGCGCGGTTCCGCCGGAGCACCTCGAACGCCTGGTCGAGGGGACCTGACGCGGGCGTCGGTGTAACTCCGCGGTACGTTTCGAGGGACGAAGAGAACGAGTGATTCGGTCCGACGACCCGACCGATCAGGCCATCGGGAGGACCGTCGTGTAGACCAGCGTCACGATGAGGCCCGTGACCGAGATGATGGTTGTGAGGACCGTCCAGGTCTTCAGCGTCTCGGCCTGGGTGAGCCCGCCGATCTCCTTCACCAGCCAGAACCCGCTGTCGTTGTACCACGAGAAGATGTTCCCGCCGGCGCCGATCGCCATCGCCAGGAACGCCGGGTGGACGGCGAGTTCCGGGACCTGGGGCGCCATGATCCCCGCAGTGGTGAGCATCGCGGCCGTCGCCGACCCCTGCGCGACCCGCACGATGGCGGCGATCAGCCACGCGCTGACGATGAGCGGGATGCCGACCTGGCTCAGCGCGCCGGTGATGTAGTCGCCGATCCCCGAGGCCGCGAGAAGCGCGCCGAACGCGCCGCCGGCCGCGGTGATGGCCGCGATGTTCCCGCCGCTCTTCAGCGCCTCGGTCAGTTCGTCGGTCCACTCCTCGCGGTCCTCGGCGCTGTAGCGGTAGAACGTCCACGCGGCCGCCAGCGCGGCGATCGTCAGCGCGACGTTCTTGTCGCCGAGGAAGCTGATATACGGTCTGACGACCCCGAGCGAGGGGTACACCTGTTCGAACGTGTCGAGTGCGGTCAGCGAGCCGACGAGGACGACCGCAAGGACGATGGGCGCCGCGGACTCGAGGACCGACGGCAGTTGCCCGGTCGACCGCTGGGCGAGCTCCTCCAGTTCGTCCGTCGAAGTCGCCATCGCGTCACGGAGCGGGATGTCCAGCCGCTTGTTGATCCACCGACCGTACAGGAGTCCGGCGGCAAGCGCGGCGGGAATGGCCGTGGCGATGCCGACGAGGATCGTCATGCCGAGGTTGACGCCGAGTTCGGTCGCGACCGCGAGCGGGCCGGGCGTCGGCGGCACGAACACGTGCGTCGTCGCTGCGCCGGCGCCGACGACGACGATGAACAGCGTGTAGTCCCGACCGACGCGGGCGCGCATCGACCGCGCGAGCGGCGCCATCAGGTAGAACACGCTGTCGAAGAAGACCGGGATCGCCAGCACGGAACTGCTCCCCCACAGCGCGATGTCGGAGTTCTCCTCGCCGAGGAGGTTCTGGAACGCCCGGACGATCCGCTGTGCCGCGCCGCTCTCGAGCATCGACTTCCCGATGATCGCCGCCATCAGGATCGGGATGCCGATGCCCGCCATCCCCTCACCGAACGCGGCCGCTACCTCCTCCGCCGCCTGCGGGGGGGCGAAGTCCGGGAGGAACGCGACGTTGAGTATCCCGACGAAGAACGCGGCGATGATCAACCCCACGAACGCAGGGAGGTCCAGCACGACCAGCAACAGGATCACCGCCACGAGCGCAAGGACGAACGTCAACAACGGACTGTGTGCGAATTCTATTGCCATTGGCGTTGACTGTCCGAGATGCTCGAAAGCCGAGAATTAAACAGTACCGGATTTCGATGAGGTACGGAACCGGCAAAATCGCAATACAGCGGCCAGTACATGATTCCGAACCAACCCGTCCAGAGCTCGACTGGTATGGCTTAATTACTTTCTATCTTACATACCTCCGACGGCGGATCGACGTCCCGAACAGCGCCGTTTTCGGCCGGTCGGATCCGTTATCGATACCCCGTTCCCACGCTCCCGACCTCCACACGTTCTCTGACCGACGACCTTTTGACACCTGACCGTTCAGTCAGGGCCATGGGCGAGACACGCTCCCCGAAGCGCCCGTGGCTCGCGGCGCTGCTCGCGCTCGCCGTGACCGGCCTGGGCCACGCCTACCTCAGACGCTGGGGCCGGGCGTTCGCCTGGCTCGCACTGGTGTACGCGGCGTTGGCGCTGTTCGTGCCGTCGGAGGCCGTCGAGGTGGCTGCCCAAGGCATCCGCGGGGGATCGGCGACGCTCCCGCCGTCCGTTGACCCGCTGGTGTTCGTCCCGCCGCTCCTCGTCGCGCTCGGGAGCGTCGCGGACGCGTATCTGCTCGCGCGCGCCGAGCGCGACGAGGCGCTCCGGGCGGCCGCGGGCGAGGGCACGGTCGTCTGTCCGAACTGCGGGCGCGAGGTGGACGAGGAACTCGAGTTCTGTCAGTGGTGTACGACGGAGTTCGCCGCCCCGGACGAGGAGGACGAGACCGAGCGGCGGGGGCGCGTCGAGTGACGGACGAGGCCGCGGCGAACCCCTCGGAGACGGAGCGGGAGATCATGGACGCGACGTTCCGTGCGCTGTGTACGCACGGCTACGCGGACCTCTCGATCGCGAACATCGCCGAGGAGTTCGACAAGAGCAAGTCGCTGCTGTACTACCACTACGACTCGAAGGAGGACCTCCTCGCCGAGTTCCTCGGGTACGCCATCGACTACTTCCTCGCGGACCTCGAGGCGCAGACCGGCGACGATCCGATGGAGTCGCTCCACGGGCTGGTGGACAAGGTGCTGCCGGCCGAACTGGACGGCGAGGAAGCGGACGCGCAGCGCGCGATCACCGAACTGCGGATGCAGGCGGTCACCGACGAGACGTTCCGAGAACGGATGACGGCGAGCGACGAGCGCTTCGCCGCCCACGTTCGCGGCCTGCTCGAAGAGGCGGCCGAGGCGGGAGTCGTCGAGGACGTCGACCTCGAGCGGACGGCGAAGCACCTCCAGGCGACGCTCGCCGGCGGGATGTTCGGCCGCGCGACGACGGATCGGTCGGACGCGTCGGCGGCGATCAGGGAGTCGCTGCACGCCTACCTGGACGACCTCCGGGTCGACGCCGACGACGAGTGAGGTGACCTCCCGCTTCCCTTCGAACCGTCCGCCGACGGGTCGGCTGACGCCCGTCGCTGTTCCCCTGGCCATCGTCCACGGACTCGGGCCGAACGATTAACAGCGAGTAGCCGATCTTACCGATCATGGGACGGGAACGACTCCCCGGAACGGCGTGGACGCGGGCGTTCGTCGTCCTCGCCCTGTTCCTGCTCCTCGGCTCCTCGGCGATCGCGCTGTTCTACTGGCGGCCCTTGCTGGCGGCCGTGATCGTCGTCGTCGTCGCCGCCGTTCTGTCGAAGCTCCGCTCGTCGCGGGGGAGCGACGGAACCCGCTCGGTCTGGAACGCCATCCCGTCCTGGCAGTACTCGGGTCGGCACGTCGAGTCGGGCGGGCTGACCCGCGACGAGCAGGAGCGCGCCCTCCAGGACGTCCAGCGCGAGGCGGACGTTCGGCAGGGGGCGGTCGAACGGAATCGTCGGCAGTAGCCGTCCCACCCTCACAGTCTCCCTGACCAGCTCCGGTCGTCGTTCCCGCTTGGTCGCCAGTTGGCGACCAGCCTTTTCCCCGCGCTCGCGGAACCGGTTCCCATGGCGATCATCGATAGCCTCGTCGTCTTCGTCGTGAGCGCGCTCATCGGGGGGCTCGGCATCTACGTCGGCGCCGCCCTGCTGGCCGGGTCGCGGAGCTACGGTCGCGCGGTGTGGACCGCGCTGATCGGCGCGCTCGTCTGGGTCGTCGTCGACGCGCTGTTCGGCTGGCTCGGCGTCGTGGGCTGGCTCCTCACCTGGCTCGCCTACCTCGCGGTCATCAAGTCCCGCTACCGCGGCGGGTGGCTCACGGCCGCAGGCATCGCGCTCGTCGGCTGGATCGCGGCGGCGGTCGTCCTCTCGGTGCTCGCGGGCCTCGGGGTTGGCGGGTTCTCCGCGACCGGCATCCCGCGGCTCTGAGCGGGACAATCGGACACGATTGACAGTCCCGCGTCGACCGACGACCCACCCCCTATCGTTCGGAGGCCCCAGTCGGCCTCGAGCCCTACTCGTCCTCGAAGCCCGACGTCGTCCTGCGACGACGTTCCTCCAGTTGCTCCTCGAACCACTCCCACTCCCGGGAGAACTGTCCGGTCTCCTTGAGGTTCCACGGGTCCCCCGTCGTCACCGGCGCACCGATCCGGGCGGACTGGACCAGGTTGAACAGCCAGAGCGTAACGCTCACCCCGATGATCGCGGCGCCGACCGTCGCGACCCAGTGGAGGTACATCCACAGGGGGTTCGTGTCCATTGCGATGGCGTAGGATGCCCAACGACGGGGGTGGCCGTCCATGCCGAGGAACATCATCGGGAAGAACGTGACCAGGACGCCGAGAACGAGGGTGTACGCCTGCACACGCGCCATGCGCTGGTCGAACATCCTGCGCGTCAGGAGCGGGAACCAGTAGTACGACGCCGCGAACGTCATCATCGCGATGACGCCCATGACGATGAAGTGGAAGTGGCCGACGACGTAGTACGTGTCGTGGAGCACGCGGTCCACCGGGATCGACGCGAGGACGACCCCCGTCACCCCGCCGACGATGAACAGGCCGACACCGCCGATACAGAGGATCATCGGCGCGGTGAGCCGGATCTTCCCGTTCCACATCGTCGTCATCCAGTTGAACGTCTTCACGGCGCTCGGAACCGCGATGGCGAGCGAGACGGCCATGAACGACGCCTGCAGGCGTGGGTCGATACCCGTCGCGAACATGTGGTGGGCCCAGACGCCGAACGAGAGCACCCCGATCGCCAGCGTCGAGTAGACGATGAACTTGAACCCGAACAGCTTCCGGCCGGCGAACTTCGGGAGGATGAGGCTCACCAGCCCGAACGCCGGCAGGACGAGGATGTACACCTCAGGGTGGCCGAAGAACCAGAACAGATGCTGCCAGAGGAGCGGTCCACCGCCCTCGACGAGGAAGAACGTCGTCCCGAAGTTCCGGTCGAGCAGCAGCATGACGAGCGCGCTGCCGAGCATCGGGAACGCGAACAGGATGATGCCCGAGGTGGTGAACAGCGTCCACGTGAGGATGTCGAGGTTCGCCCACGTCACGTCGGGGTCGCGTTCGGTGAAGACGGTCACGATGATGTTGACGGCGCCGAGCACGGTCGCGATACCCGAGAGGTGGAGGCCGAGCAGCATGAGGTCGATCTGCGGGTTCTCGATCGCGATCGACAGCGGCGTGTACAGCGTCCACCCGGTCGCGGGGGGTTCGAGGAGGAACAGCACCGGGATACGCGGGCCGACCGCCTCGATCATCTTCCCGAACACCTCGGTGACGAGGCCAGCTCGGACGAGCATCAGCGACGGCGGCAGCAGCCAGAATGCGAGCGCGTTCACCCGGGGGAACGCCATCTCGTCGGCGCCCACGAACAGCGGGAGGAAGTAGTTCGCGACGCCGGTGAACGCCGGCGTCACGAAGAAGAACAGCATCGTCAACCCGTGGGTCGTGAACAGCGCGTTGTACGTCTCCTCGTCCCAGACGGTCGCGCCGGGCGTGATCAACTCCGTCCGGATCATCAGCGCGTCCGTCCCGCCCCACAGCGCCGCGACCAGGGCGAACGCGAAGTACAGCATCCCGATGTCGCGGTGGTTCACGGTCGTCAGCCACCTGACCGGGTCGTACGGGAGGGCGGCGCGAAGTCGCGTCAGTCTGGACGCTTGCGTCCCGCCGTCGGGTCGGGTTTCGTCGGTCCGATCGGGGACGCGTCGCCCCGAGCCACGCGCATCACGGCGGACCCGGTGGGAGAGCCACCACGCGCCGAGCAGCAACAGGCCCGCCGTGGCCGCGGCTCCGACCGACTCGGAGAGGGGAGCGGGAAAAGCAGGGAGCATGCTCACGGGTTCACCCCCTCGTGACTTATCCGTGGGGGCCGATCGTCCGTCCCCAGCGTCGTCGCGCCGTCCCTCGTTTCGGGTCGGAATCTCGGCGTGCGGTCCCCTTCCGTTCGAGGCCTCGCCGGTCCGTGACAGTGGGTCCCCATCACCGTCGACTCACTCCTCCGGGTACGCCGGCATCGGGCGCCGCGCGTCGGTCTCCCCGGACAGCCGGCCGTACACGGCGCCGAGCGTGAAGCCGTATGCGACGTGGGCGAACAGGGTCAGCACCCCGAACACGATGAGGATGGCGCCCGAGAGGTCGCCCCGCCCGAGCAGGACGAACGCGACCCACAGCGGCAGCGAGAACCCGATCCCCCGGATCGCGGGGTCCGGGCCGAGCGGGAGGTACGCCTCCAGCGCGACGAACAGCAGCGGCCAGGCGAACGTCCCCGCCGCCACGAACAGCACGAACCCGAGCGTCTGGTTCCCCGGCACCCCCACGAACCGCGCGGCGACCTCGAACAGCCCGATCCGCGAACGCGTCTCCACCTCGATGAGCAACAGCGCGACGGACAGGACGGCGCTCCCCGCTGCGCCGCCCAGCACAGCGCTCGTCGGCTTCTTCATGCCCCGCCCTTCGCCCGTCTCCGGGAAAAACCCACCCGACGGAGGAAAGTACTTGTCGGACGGCTGTGAGCTATGCCCCGTGCCGCCCTCCACCGAAACCGCCCGACTCGCGCTCGCCCTCCTCGTCGTCGCGTCCCTCGTCGCGGTGCCCGCAGCCGTCGACGCCCGCGCGCCGGCCCAGGCCGTCTGCGGGGTGTGTACCGACCAGCTCGACGACGCCGCGGCCGACCGCGGGGTCGCGCTCGAACGCGCGAGCTCGGATCTGACGATCCGGGTCGCGGAGAACGGCTCGACGCGCTGGACCGCGCACGTGACCCTCGCCCAGGGCGCCGAGGCGCTGCGGAACGATTCGCTTCGCGAGGCGGTGGTGGCTGACGCGCGCCGCCGCACCGTCGCGGACCCGGGTGCTGTCGCGAGCAGGGTGGACGACGACACGCTCGTCGTCTCCTACCGCGTCGACGGCGCGACCGAGCGCGAGACGGGCGTCCTGCTGTTCACCGCGTTCCACGAGAACGGCCCGGTCGTGCCGTTCGCGATGGGCGGCCCCGGGCCGATCTACCTCGGCGCCGACGCCGTCGCGCTCCACGCGCCGGAGGGCCGGGCCGTCGCCGGCGACGACGGGAGGGCCGATGGCTCGACCGGCGACGTCCACTGGACCGGCGCCGAGACGGGCATCGACCGATCGACGGTCGTCGCCTTCGTTCCCGAGAACGCCGCGTTCCCCGGCGTCCGGGCGGGGGTCGCACGCCTGCTCTTTCGACTCTGACGTCGGGGGTCGGTCCCGATGCAGCCATCGTTGGCCCCGGTCGAGCGTAACATAGAAGCCTCCACGCCGGCGGGAACCGACCGTCGCGCGGGAGGGCGGCTACCGGGTAGGGACCCCCGCCCGTCCGCGCGGCGGTCGCCGACCGTCGTATGCGACCGAGCGGTCGGTGGGGCGGCCCGGACGTGTTTTCGAGCGGCGTAACTTCGCATCCACGTATATCCGTCTCGCGCTCGAATAGTCCCGATATGGACCACGAGACCAGCAGGCGGCGAGTCGTAGCCGCGCTGTTCGCCGGCGGCGCGACGGGGATGGCCGGGTGCGGGGGGGAGGCGACCTCCGGAACCGAGCCGTCCCCGACAGCGTCCCCCCGGTCGTCCGACCCGTCGCCGACCGACACGGTCATGGACGAGGACACGGACACCCCGTCCCCGGCCAACCCGCCCGACTCGGTCGGTCTCGAGACGCTCGCCACCGGCCTCGAGGCGCCCGTCGACATCGCCTTCGCGCCCGACGCCGACCGCCGGTACGTCGTGGACCAGCCCGGTTTCGTCTACGTCCACGAGTCGGGTGGGCTCCGCGACGAGCCGTTCCTCGACCTCGGTGACTCCGTGGAGGGCGGGTCTGAGAAGGGGCTGCTGGGGATCGCGTTGCACCCGGAGTTCGCGGAGAACCGGCGGTTGTTCGTCCGGTACAGCGCGCCGTCGCGGGAGGGGACGCCCGACTCCTACAGCCACACGTTCGTCCTCTCGGAGTTCACGGCGACCGACGACGGGAGCGGCGTGACCGCGGACTCGGAACGCGTCGTGCTCGAGATCCCCGAACCCCAGCGCAACCACAACGCGGGGTCGCTCGCGTTCGGCCCCGACGGCTACCTCTACGTCGGCGTCGGCGACGGCGGCGGCGCCGGCGACCGGGGAACGGGCCACGCCGACGACTGGTACGACGGCGTCGACGGCGGGAACGGCCAGGACGTGACCGAGAACCTCCTGGGGAGCATCCTCCGCATGGACGTGGACGGCGAGGCGTCGGACGGGAAGGGGTACGCCGTCCCCGAGGACAACCCGCTGGTCGGGCGAGAGGGACTCGACGAGCACTACGCCTGGGGGCTCCGGAACCCGTGGAGGTTTTCCTTCGACGGCGACGACCTGTTCGTCGGCGACGTCGGTCAGGACCACTACGAGGAGGTGAACCTCGTCGAGGCGGGCGGCAACTACGGCTGGAACGTGAAGGAGGGGACCCACTGCTTCGAGGCCGACTCCTGTCCGGACGCGACGCCGGGGGACGTCCGGGGCGGCGAACCCCTCGTCGACCCCATCGTCGAGTACCCCCACTCCGGGGACGGCGTCAGCGGCGTCTCCGTGATCGGCGGCCACATCTACCGCGGATCCGCGATGCCGGGGCTGCAGGGGCGGTACGTCTTCGGCGACCTCGGGGCCGGGGGTCGGCTGTTCGTCGCGTCCCGCCCCGACGACGGCGGCCAGTGGTCGACCGAGGTGATCCCCGTGACCGACGACGACGCCGAGAAACTCGACAGAATCCTCTCGTTCGGCCGCGACGCTGCCGGGGAGGTGTACATGCTCGGGATCGGCGAGAACGGCGGCGGCCTCCACCGCGTCGTTCCCGCGGAGTGACCGGCCGGGCGGGGAACGGACTACGTCCGCCGACCAACCCGTAGCGTTTTACCGACCCACGGCCCCACTCTCCACCATGTCGAACGAGCCGGGCGGCATCGTGGGCGAGTTCCTCTCGCTGAAGGCGTCCACCGACGCCGACGTGCTCGCCATGCAGTGTGGCGACTTCTACGAGTTCTTCGCGGACGACGCCGAACTCGTCGCCGACGAACTCGACCTCAAGGTGTCCCAGAAGTCCTCCCACGGCTCCACGTACCCGATGGCGGGCGTCCCGCTCTCGGAGCTCACCCCGTACCTGAAAGCGCTCGTCGAGCGCGGCTTCCGCGTCGCCGTCGCCGAGCAGTACGAGACCGACGACGGCCACGCCCGCCGGATCGAACGCGTCGTCTCGCCCGGAACCGTCGTCGACCCCGACGGCTCGGCCGCCCGCTACCTCGCGGCGGTCGAGGAGGTCGACGGCGCGTACGGCGTCGCCTTCGCCGAGGTGACGACCGGCCGCTTCCGAGCGGCGGCGGTCGACTCCGCTGACGACGTGCGCGCGGAACTCCACCGCTTCGCGCCGGTCGAGATCCTCCCGGGGCCGGGCGTGCGCGAGGACGACGCGCTGCTGGCCGCGTTCCGGGACGACACGGACGCCCACCTGACGCTCCACGAGACGGAGGCGTTCGCGCCGGGCCGCGCCCGCCACCGCCTCCGCGAGCAGTTCGGGCGCGAGACGCTCGACGCCGTCGGGCTGGTGGCCGACGCCGCGGTCGCCGCGGCCGGCGCGGTCCTCCACTACGTCGACGAGACCGGGGTCGGCGTGCTCGCGTCGATGACCCGCCTCGGCACCCTCGACCCCGGCGGCCGCGTCGCGCTCGACGCCACCACCCAGCGCAACCTCGAACTGACCGAGACGATGGGGGGCGACCGCGACGGAACCCTGCTCGACACGCTCGACCACACCGAGACCGCCGCCGGGTCGCGGCTGCTCCGCGAGTGGGTCACCCGCCCGCGTCGGGACCGAGCGGAAATCGAACGCCGTCACGACGCCGTCGCGGCGTTCGCGTCGGCCGCGCTCGCCCGCGACCGCCTGCTCGACGAACTCGACGGGGCCGCCGACCTCGAACGGCTGGCCGCGCGCGCAACGAGCGGGAGCGCCGACCCGCGCGACCTCGCGGCCGTCCGCGACGCGCTCGGCCGCCTGCCCCGCCTCGCGTCGGCCATCGAGGGCACCGAACTGGCCGACTCGCCTGTCGCGGACGTCCTCGCACGGCCGGACCAGTCGGCCGCGCGCGGCCTCCACGACGAACTCGACGAGGCGCTCGCGGCCGACCCGCCTGGGACCGTCACCGAGGGCGGCATCCTCGCTCGCGGCTACGACGAGGAACTCGACGAACTCGTCGCGGAGTACGAGGAGGCGGAGCGGTGGCTCGATACGCTCGCGGACCGGGAGAAGCGCCAGCACGGCCTCTCGCACGTCACGGTCGACCGGAACACCACCGACGGCTACTACATCCAGGTCGGCCGCTCGGTCGCCGACGGGGTGCCCGAACACTACCGCGAGATCAAGACGCTGAAGAACTCGAAGCGGTTCGTCACCGACGAACTGGAGGACCGGGAGCGCACGGTCCTCAGGCTGGAGGAGGCCCGCGGCGACCTGGAGTACGAACTGTTCCGGGAACTCCGCGAGCGCGTGGTCGAGCACGCCGAACTCCTGCAGGACGTGGGGCGGACGCTCGCCGAACTCGACGCGCTCGCATCGCTGGCGGAGCACGCCGCCACGAACGACTGGGTCCGCCCCGACCTCTCGGACGGGGGCGAACTCGTCATCGAGGCCGGTCGGCACCCCGTCGTCGAGCGGACGACGGACTTCGTCCCGAACGACCTCCGACTCGACCGCGACCGGGGGTTCCTCGTCGTCACCGGCCCGAACATGAGCGGGAAGTCCACGTACATGCGCCAGTGCGCGCTGATCGTGCTGCTCGCGCAGGTCGGGAGCTTCGTGCCCGCCGACGCCGCCCGCGTCCCGCTCGTCGACGGCGTGTTCACCCGCGTCGGCGCGCTCGACGAACTCGCGCAGGGGCGCTCCACGTTCATGGTCGAGATGCAGGAGCTGTCGAACATCCTCCACTCGGCGACCGAAGAATCGCTCGTCATCCTCGACGAGGTCGGCCGCGGGACCGCGACCTACGACGGCATCTCCATCGCCTGGGCGGCGACGGAGTACCTGCACAACGAGGTGCGCGCGAAGACGCTGTTCGCGACCCACTACCACGAACTCACGGCGCTCGCCGAACACCTCCCCCGCGTCGAGAACGTCCACGTCGCCGCCGAGGAGCGCGACGGCGGCGTCACCTTCCTCCGGCGCGTCCGCGACGGCCCGACGGACCGGAGCTACGGGGTCCACGTGGCGGACCTCGCGGGCGTCCCCGGCCCGGTGGTCGACCGCGCGGGCGACGTGCTCGACCGACTCCGCGACGAGAAGGCGATCGAGGCGCGCGGATCGGCGGGCGGGAGCGACAGGGGAGACGGCGTGACGAAACAGACCGTGTTCGACCTCGGGAGCGGGCAGTTCCGGGGTTCTGCGAGCGCGGATGGGGGAGGGGCGAAGCCCCTGGACCCGGCCACCGAGTCGGTGCTGGAGGAGCTGAAAGGGACGGACGTGAACGAGGTGCCGCCGGTCGAGTTGATGGCGACGGTGCAGGAGTGGCGTGAACGCCTGGAGGAGTGAGTCAGCGGGAAGCCGAATCGGGAGTCGGGGGCGGGAGTCGGGTCGCGAGAGCGTCGGCCGGGGTCAGTCCGAGCGCCGGCCGACGATGGTGACGGTGTCCGTCCCCGAGAGTCCGTGTTCCCCGGCCTCATCGCGCTCCCACTCGAGTCTCGCCTCGGACTCGTCGCCGTCGAACCCGGTCTCCCCCGTCGGGAAGTGGAGGACGAGGTCGTCCCGCCCGTCCCCGTTCACGTCCTCGACGTGCCCGCCGTGCGCCGGCCGCGCGCCGCCCCCCTCGCCGACGACGTCGGGTGCCCCGAACCGGTAGCGGACGTCCTCGGTCGTCGGGTCGAACTCGTCGGTCGCGAGCGCCGCGACGGGAATCAGCCCGCGACTGTCGGGATTGATCGGGGCGTCGTCGCTCCCGGGCGCGACGTCGATGTCGAGGTCAGCGGGGAAGTGGGCGGCTGCCAGCCCGCCGAACGCCGCGATTCCCACCGCCGTCGCCGCCGCTCCCGCGCCCGCCCGGAGCACGCCCCGGCGAGCGGTCGAGGTGTCGTTCGTCGTCGGTTCGGCTGATCGTGACACGATGTCGAACGGGTGGCCCATGCTGCACGTAGCAGTTCCGGGGAATGTAGATACAATCTCTGGTGCGATCGACGAAAACAACTGTCACGGGGTGAAGGTGACGCGCTCGGACGTCCCGCTCGGCCGATGGACATGGCAGAACGGCCTTACTTATCGCAGAAACCGCCCCGGTTCAGTTAGACTCACCGCCTCTACTCTTACCTACTCCATCTGTGGCGGGGCCATAGTTAGGAGAAACTTGAACCACCTAACTTATGGCGCGCCTGGTCCAGGCTACGTTAACCATGGATCCGGCGGACTTCGCGAACGGCCCGGGCAGCGTCGACGACTACGACGGGCTACCGTGCTACCGACCGCCGAGCCTCCCGCCGGAGCTGGCGTACAGCGACGACCTGCTCCGGGTGTACGGCGACGCCCAGTACGCGCTGGGGCGGCTGACGACGCTGCACCGCGACCTGGACAACCCGAACCTGCTCATCGCGCCGTTCGTCCACCGCGAGGCCGCGATGAGTTCGCAGGTCGAGGGGACGAACGTCACCATCTCGGACATCTACCAGCACGAGGTCGGCTCGACGCCGGCGCGCTCGGCCGCGGAGGGGGCAGACGTGCGCGAGGCGTACAACTACGTCGACGCCGTGAAACAGGGGTTCGCCCGGCTCGACGCCGGTGAACCCATCGACATCGACCTCGTCCGCGACCTCCACGAGGTGCTGCTCGGCGGCGTCAGGGGCGAGGAGGACCGACCGGGCGAACTCCGCGACGTCCCCGTCTACATCGGCGCGCGGGGGAGCGACCCCACCTCGGCGACGTTCATCCCCGCCAAACCGGACCTGGTGGAGCTCCTGCTCGAACAGCTGTTCTCGTACGCCCGGCGGGGGGAGTACCCGCCGCTGCTGGACGTGGCGCTGTGTCACTACCAGTTCGAGGCCATCCACCCGTTCCGGGACGGCAACGGTCGACTCGGGCGGCTGCTCATTATGCTCCAGCTGTACGACGCCGGGCTGCTCCCGGGGCCGTACCTCTACCTCAGCGCGTACTTCAAGCAGTTCGGCCAGCAGTACCGCGAGAAGCTGCTCGCGGTGAGCACCGACGGCGCGTGGGACGACTGGATCACGTTCGTGCTGAACGCCATCGCCGAGCAGGCCATCGACGGCTACGACTGCGGCGTCCGGCTGAAGGGGCTGAGGGAGGAGTACCGGGGGAAGTTCCCGGGGTCGGCGACGACGCGGGAGCTGGTCGACTACCTGTTCGAGCAGCCGTACCTGACGGGGCCGCGGGCGGTGGAGGCGACAGGCCGGTCGAAGCCGTCCGTGTACGGCGCGATCGACACGCTGGAATCGGAGGGGACCATCCTGGAGACGACCGGGAAGCAGCGGAACAAGGTGTACGAGGCGCCCGAGATTCTGTCCGTTCTGAGTTCGTGAGTGTTCGAGTTCGGAGTCGTCGTCGGAGGCTGTGGTTCTGTGGACGGTCGGAATGCCTTGAAAGCCCCCGTGGCGCTCGACTCGGTGCGGCCGCTGTGGTTCGAAAGGCGTGAAGCGCCTTTCGTGATGACGAGACGCCGAAGGCGTCTCGAACCACGCTCCTCGCCTCACTCGCGCGGCTCGTTCGGCTGCGGTGCTTGTCGGTCCGCGCCAGCGTCGAGCGCCACGGCCCCTTTCAGTCCCGCCCTTAGCCTCACCCTCCCCAACCGCCTGCGCGTCTCGTTCCCTCCCTTCGGTCGGTCGCTGTCGTTCGAAAGGCGCGAAGCGCCTTTCACGGTGTTCTGCGCTGGACCGGGAGGCGGCCGTTCGGGGTACCTACCAGATCAAGCCGAACGATCGAAGACCGAGATGGGGTCCGTCCGAACCGGGCAACACTGGA